>NZ_LMUQ01000006.1 GCF_009765865.1 Acidisoma sp. L85 | reverse complement strand
CAGAAACAGTTTGTCCATGACGGTATCCTCCCGCCATCTCCAGAATCACAATGCGCCGAGCCGAAGCAAGCAATTAATGGGTCCTGACCCTAGATCGTAATGCTAAACGTCCAATAAACGGTAAAAGTTGCTTCAGTAGATTTCCCCCGCGCACCCTCGACGTCGATTGGAAGGCGTCTGAACCGTCTCGTTACTTGCCGATTTCTGCCCAGCGATGTCTGCGTGTGGTCTGATTGACGCCCCTTCGTCCCTTCCATAGCTTCGGCCCATGAGTGACCCCGCACCAACCACTGTCGCAACGAAATTGCAGCCGCCCAAGACCTGGCCCTTCGAGGAGGCGGCGAAGGTCGCGGCGCGGCTCGCTGGCAGCGGTAAGGCGGAGGCGCTGTTCGAGACGGGTTATGGCCCCTCCGGACTGCCGCATATCGGCACCTTCGGGGAAGTTGCGCGCACGAGCTGGGTGCGGCAGGCCTTTACCGCGCTGACCGGCTTGCCGTCCCGCCTCATCGCCTTCTCGGATGATATGGACGGGATGCGCAAGGTTCCGGACAACGTGCCGCAGCGGGAGATGCTGGCGGGGTTTCTGGGACGTCCGCTGACCGACGTGCCGGATCCCTTCGGCACGCATGAAAGTTTCGGCGCGCATAACAATGCAAGACTGCGCGCGTTTCTCGACGGTTTCGGGTTTCAATACGAATTCATTTCGGCGACCGAGGCCTATCGCTCGGGCCGCTTCGATGCGGCGCTGCTGCAAGCGTTGCGTAAGCATGACGAGATCGTGCAGGTCGTGTTGCCGACGCTGGGGCCTGACCGGCGCGCGACCTATTCGCCGATCCTGCCGATCCATCCGCGCAGCGGGCAGGTGATGCAGGTCATCATCGAGTCCTTCGATGTCGAGGCGGGCACGGTGCGCTGGCGCGATCCCGGCGACAGCACCTGGTTCGAGACGCCGGTGACCGGCGGCCATGCCAAGATGCAGTGGAAAGCCGATTGGGCGATGCGCTGGGCGGCGCTGGGCGTCGACTACGAGATGGCGGGGAAGGATCACATCGAGGGCATCAAGCTCTCCGGTGCGATCTGCCGCATCCTGGGCGCCGAGCCGCCGGCCGGTTTCAACTACGAGCTGTTTCTCGACGATCGCGGCCAGAAGATCAGCAAGTCGAAGGGCAATGGCCTTTCGATCGACGAATGGCTGCGCTATGCGCCGGCTGAGAGCCTGTCGCTGTTCATGTTCGGTCAGCCGCAGCGCGCGAAGCGCTTGTTCTTCGATGTGATTCCCCGCGCGGTTGACGATTACCTGGCCCATGTCGCCAAGGCGAAGCGCGACGGTGCGACGGACCCTTCCAACCCCGCCTGGTATATTCATTCCGGTGACGTTCCGGCCGAGATGGGCAGCCCGATCAGCTTCGGCATGCTGCTCAATCTGGCGAGCGTGGTGAACGCCGATACGCCCGATATGCTGTGGGGTTTCATTCGCCGCTACGCGCCGGAAAGCACGCCGGAGACGGCGCCGTTTCTCGCCCGGCTCGTGGCGCATGCGGTCGTATATTATCAAGATTTCGTGCGGCCGAAGAAGGCGTTCCGCGCTCCGAATTCGGTGGAGCGAGCGGCGCTTGCCGATCTGGCGGAAAGTCTTGCGGCCTTGCCGGCGGGTGCGGACGCCGAAACCGTGCAAACCCTGGTCTATGATGTCGGCAAGCGGCATCCTTTCGCCGAACTCAAAGCATGGTTCGAATGCCTGTATCAGGTGTTGCTCGGTCAAACCGAGGGGCCCCGGTTCGGCGGCTTCGTGGCACTTTACGGACGTGACGAGACTATCGCGCTGATCCGCCAGCGTCTGGCGGCAACCGAGGGCGAATCCGCCTGACTTGTCTGGCGCTGGCGCCAACCAACATCCGCTGTGAGCCGGCTCAATGTCCTGAGGCGGCAACAGAAGGGATCATTGAGATGACGCTGATCTCCCCTCGCGCGATTATCCTCGCCACCATGCTGGCGGGCTCCGCGCTTTCATTGTCCGCCTGCGGGCATTCTCCTGGCACTCGCGCGGTGACGGGCGGGCTACTCGGCGCGGGCGCTGGTGCCGCGGTCGGCGGACTTGCGGGTGGCAATGCGGGCACTGGCGCGCTGATCGGCGCAGGCGTGGGCGCCGCGGGTGGCGCGGCCACTGCGCCTTGAGTCGTATGCAGACGATAATGCTAGCGAAGCACGGATGACCCGCACAAAAAACTAGCGCTAACGTCCTCCTGATCCGCCGAAACGGCGTCGCTTGGTGAGGGGAAGCTGTGTCAGAAGGGAAGGACATGACCTTCCCTGTCTGGCTTCCAGCACTCCTCGGTTTTCTCACCGCCGTCGGCTCAGTCTCGATCGATATGTATTTGCCGGCCTTCCCGGCGATGGCGCGCGAACTCGGCAATATCCAGGGCGGCGCGCAGATTACGCTCGCGACGTTTTTCATCGGGCTGGCGATTGGTCAACTGACCTTCGGGCCGCTGGCGGATCGGCTGGGGCGGCGGGCGCCACTGCTGGCGGGGATGTTCATCTATACGCTCGCCACCATCGGCTGCGCGCTCTGCAACAGCTTGCTGATGCTGTCGGTGTTCCGGTTGCTCGCGGCCTTCGGGGGTGCCGCGAGCGTCGTCGTGCCGCGCGCCGTGGTGCGCGACCTGGCGACGGGTCCCGCGGCGGCACGAATGATCGCGCAGCTCATGCTGGTGATGGGGGTCTCGCCCATCCTGGCGCCGGCGCTCGGCGGCGTCATCCTGCAATGGGCGGGGTGGCGAGCGATCTTCTGGTTCCAGGCGGGCTATGGCGTGATCAATCTCACGCTCGTCTTCTTCCTGCTCAAGGACACATTGCCGGAGGCGAGACGGGTGCGGCTCGGCCTGTTTAGCGTGCTGCGGCGCTACGCCATGGTCGGGCGCGACCGGACCTTTCTGCCGAGCGCCCTGGTCGTGGCCTTTGGTAGCTGGACGCTGTTTGCCTATCTCAGCGGCTCACCGCAGGTCTTCATCGACGGCTTCCACGTGACGCCGGTGGTTTACGGCTTCATCTTCGGGCTCAACGGCTTCGCCCTGATCAGCGGCAGCCAGCTCAATGGCAGGCTGGTGATGGCGAAGTTCGGGCTGGACCGGACCTTGACCGCCGCCGTCCGGCTGATGCTGGGCGCGACTCTGGTGCTGGCGCTTCTGGTGCTCCTCCACTGGGATTCTTTCGTGGGCACCATCGCCTGCCTGTTCGTGGTGCTGTTCAGTCTCGGCTTCCTGTTTCCCAATGGCACGGTCGCCGTCATGGCCCGGCATCACGCGAATGCGGGCGTGGCCTCGGCCCTGACAGGAACGTTCCAGTTCACTCTCGGCGCAATCAGCGGTATGCTCGTAGGTCTGATGAGCGATGGAACGTCGCGCCCGATGGTCTTTTGGATGGTCGTTGGAGCGGCGGCAGCGGCGGTGTTCAACCATTTGCGGCCCCGAGGTGTCATTTGATGCGGTACGGCGCGTGAAACTCGGGGCGGAGCCCGCGATCGTCGGGATCGCCGCGCGCTCCTGCCGGCTCGATGGCGCGCTGCGGTACACGGCTTCGGCCGCGCTGACCGAGGCGCTGATGGAAGGCGCCGAACTGCTCCCGGTGATTCTGCCGCTGACAGGGGTCAATCAGACGCTGCTGCTCGATCGCTTGGACGGCGTCCTGCTGCCGTCCGGCACCAGCAACCTGCCGCCCTGGCTCTATAATGGCGATGGCGAGGACTCGGCCGAGTCCGATCCGGCGCGGGATTCGACCACCTTGCCGCTCATCCGCGCCGCCGTGGCGGCCGGGCTTCCGGTGCTGGGCCTGTCGCTCGGCATGCTGGAGATGAATGTGGCGCTTGGCGGCTCGCTGCACAGTCGCTTGCGGGATGTGCCCGGCCGCATGGAGCACGAGTTGAGCAATGTCGAGGATGGGCCGTCCGAGCATGTCGTGCGTCTGACGGGCAACCTTGCGCGCATCTGCCAGGCGACGGCGATTTCAGTGAATTCGGCGCATAGCCAGGGGATTGACCAGCTCGCGCCGCATCTCGCTGTCGAGGCTCTGGCGCCCGATGGCACGATCGAGGCTATACGGGTGACCAAGGGTTCCGGCTTCGCGATTGGCGTGCAGTGGTGTCCGACGGAGGATTATGCGACGCGCAACGACCGGCTGACCTTGTTTCGCGCTTTTGGCGATGCCTGCCGGCAATGGGCGTCACAACGGGAGAGAGCGCTGAGCGCCTGACTGGCTTGGGTCAGCGCCGGCTGGCGAGCGCGTCCTCCGGAAATTCCACGTCGCGATGGACGTGGACGGACATTAGGATGCCGAAGGCGATCATCGCGGTGATGAGAACGGAACCGCCATAGGAGATCAGCGGCAGCGGCACGCCGCCGACGGGGATCGCGCCCATCACCATCGCGATATTGACGAAGACATACATGAACAGATCGACGCTGATGCCCAGCGCCACCAGGCGCCCGAACTGATGGCGGCAGCGCAAGGCGATGAGCATTCCGCCGAGCACAATGAGCAGCAGCAGGAACAGCACGCCGAGGCTGCCGACCAGGCCGAATTGCTCGGCGATAAGATCGAAAATGAAGTCGGTCTGTTTCTCGGGCAGGAAGTCGAGATTGCCCTGGGTGCCGTTCATGAAGCCGCGGCCGAGCAAGCCGCCGGAGCCCAGCGCGATCTTCGATTGGATGATGTTGTAGCCGGAGCCTAGCGGGTCGCGCTCGGGATGCATGAAGGTGAGGATGCGTTCGCGCTGGTAGTCGTGCAGGTGGTGATAGGCCAGCGGCAGGGCGGCGGCGAGGCCGCCGATGACGATCACGAACTTCCACCAGCGCACCCCGGCGGCGAGGAAGATGGCGCCGCCGATGGTGGCGGTGATGACCGCCGTGCCGAGATTGGGTTCCTTCAGGATCAGGCCCACCGGCAGCAGCACGGCGAGCGTCGCGGGTAGCAGGAACAGCAGGTTGCCGATGCGCTCGTAGCTGGCCCGGTGGAAATAGCGGGCGAGGGCGAGCACCAGGAAGATCTTCATGAGTTCGCTGGGCTGGAGCTGGAAACCGCCGACCGAGATCCAGCGCTGCGCTCCCTTGCCGACATGGCCGTAGCGGGCGACCAGCAGCAGCAGAAGGATGCCGAGGGCGTAGAGCGGCCAGGACCAGGTGGCGATGCGACGGATATCGGTCATCGCCAGGGCGACCATGATGACGAAGCCGATGCCGAAGCGGACGAGCTGCTTCTGCGCATAGGGCTCCGGCGAGCCGCCGGCCGCCGCATAGAGTGCGATATAGCCGACCGCCGCGAGCGCCATGATCAGCAGGACATAGAGCCAGTTGGTCTGCCAGACCTTGCCCGCGATGCCGAGCGATCCTTCGCGCCAGAGCCGCCGCTCCATCATGATGGAGCGGCCGTCATGAGGCGCGGACCGAGGGCGTTACGAGGGCGGAGGGCGTCGGCGGCAGCGGGTGGTCCCGCCCGGCCGGATCGAGATGCAGGGCGTCCGTCATGATGTCGCGGGCGATCGGACCGGCGATGTCGGCGCCCGCATTGCCGTGCTCGACAACCACAGAGACGGCGTAGCGGGGCGCGGCATACGGGGCGAAGCCGATGAACAAGGCGTGCGGGCGGAGCTGCCAGGGCAGGTTGAGCGAGTTGAAGCCGTGTTCCCGCGCGTAGCGGCCAACCCGCACTACCTGGGCGCTTCCTGTCTTGCCCGCCATCTGGACACCGGCAAGCCTCAGCCGCGCCGCCGGGGCGGTGCCGCCGGGCGCATTGACCACCGCCCACATGCCTTGGCGGATCAGCGAGAAGTAATGCTCGGACAGCTCCATCTTGGGCCAGTCCTCGGCCACAGCACCGGTCTGCACAACACCCGCGCGCGAACGCGCGACATGCGGGCCGACAGTCCGCCCGGTGGCGATGCGGGAGGCAAGCGTCGCGAGTGCCAAGGGCGTGGTGAGGATGAAGCCCTGGCCGATGCCGCTGATGACCGTATCCCCGAGCGCCCATCGCTTGTGGTGCACCCTCTCGTGCCAGGCTTTGGTCGGCATCAGCCCGTTCTGGACATTGTCCATATCCACGCCGAGATCGGCGCCGATGCCGAAGCGCTGGGCCATGGCGGCCAGCGGCCCAATGCCGGTGCGTAAGGCCGCATTGTAGAAGTAGACGTCGCAGGAATTCTTGATCCCGCCCTTAAGGTCGAGCGGGCCGTGACCGCCTTTTCGCCAGCAATAGAAGCGCGCATTGCCGAGGTCGAAATGCCCGGGACAGGAGATCGTCTCATAGGGTCCGACAGCGCCGGAGGTCATCGCCGCCATCGCGGTGACCGTCTTGAAAGTCGAGCCGGGCGGATAGAGTCCAGCGGCGGCCTTGTTGATCAGCGGCTTGCGCGGATCGGCCATCCAGCTCTGCCATTGCGTGTTCGAGACGCCGGAATCGAAGAGGCTCGGATCGAAGCTCGGCTGGCTCACCATGGACAGCACTTCGCCGTTGCGCGCGTCCATCACCACCGCGCTGGCGCTCTGCCCGACCAGCCGATCGGCGACGGCCTGTTGTAGCGCGATGTCAATGCTGAGGCCGAGATCGACGCCGGGCGTGCCCTCCTGCCGGTCAAGTTCGCGGATAACGCGGCCCACGGCGTTGACTTCGAGCTGCTGGGCGCCGGCGTGGCCGCGCAGGTCGAGGTCGTAAAAGCCCTCGGTCGCCGTGCGGCCGACCCGCATGCCCGGCATGGTGAGGGTCGGGTCCGCCTTCACGTCGGCGTCCTTGGGCGGCCCGACATAGCCGACGACGTGGGAGAGCAGCTCGGATTGCGGGTAGATGCGGGTGGCGCCGACATCGATCAGCACGCCGGGAAGGTCGGGGGCATTGACCTCGATCTGCGCCATCTGGTCCCAGCTCAGGAAGTCCTGGAGCATCACGGGGACGTAGCGCTGATGGGTCCGCAGCTCGCGCAGGATGCGGGCTCTTTCGCTGTCGGAGAGCGGCACGAGCTTGGAGAAGGTGTCGAGCACGGTGGCGGGGTCGTTGGTCTGCTCCACCATGAGCAGCGCGCGCCAGTTTTGCCGGTTGGTGGCAAGCTCCGCGCCATAGCGGTCGAAGATGCGGCCACGGGACGCGGCGAGCAGCCGCACGCTGACGGAGTTGCCGCGCGCCATGGCGGTGTATTTGGCGCCGTCCACCACCTGCATCTTGTAGAGCCGGGCCCCGAGCGCGCCGAAGACCGCGACCTCTGCGCCGGCCACAAGCAGCGCGCGGCGGGTGAAGATTCCGGAGTTGAAAATCTCGCGCTTCATGCTAGCGCCGCGCGGGGGATGGTCCGGCTCACGTCTGTTCCGGCGCGGCCAGGCTGCGATGCGCCTGGATGAAGACGATGGCGATGAGGGGATAGAGGCCGGTGGCGAGGAGGAAGACGAAGAGGCCAGACGCCGGAGGGAAGAAGGTCCAGTCCAAAAGGCTGCACAAGGCCCATTGCAGCGCTGTCGCCACGGCGGCGACGATCGTGAAGATCAGCCAGACGAACAAGAAACTCTGTTTGCCGAGCGGGCGCCGGATGCGCAGCACGAGCATCTGGGTGAGGAGCAGGATCAGCACGGAAACGCCCGGCGGCATCTCCTCCATAAGGTCGGCGAGGAGGCCGAGCACGAAGACGAAGGGTGGCGGGAAGGCCACCGGGCGGAATAGCGACCAGAAAAAGACCGAGGCGAGGGTGATGGCCGGCAGGAGCTGGGCTTGTCCCGGCAAGCCAAAGGGCGCGCCCGCGATGACCATGGCGAAGATGGTGATCGCCCCGGGGAAGCCGCGCCGCGCCGTGCGATCGAGCCGCTGCCCGAAGCTGCGGCGCGGCCGGATGCCCGGTGTCTTCTCCATGGGTCACCGCGGCCCGGCGGGATGCGCGGCCGACACGGCGCCCGGCTTGGGGGTAGTGGAGGCCGGCGCCATCGGCGCGGCGGTACTGGGCGGTGGCTGGACGGGCCGCCCGGCCGGCGCATCGGGCGCCGTCACGCCGGTCAGGTCGTAGTCGAAGAGCCGGAGGATCGCGAGGTGATCGAGATCGGCTTCCGGATGGACCTGCGGCACTTTGTCCGCGTTGTAGTGGACCGTGCCGAGCGGCAGGCCCGCCGGAAACGCACCGGCCGCGGCGCTGGTCATCACGCGCTCGCCTTCGGCGGGTATGGTGCCCTCGGGCCAGTAGCGCAGCACCGGGAAGGCGCCGTTAGTGCCTTCCATGACGGCGCGTCCGCCGCTGCCCTCCAGCACGACGGGGATGCGGCTGTTCATGTCGGTGATGAGGAGCACGCGAGCGCTGCGCGATCCGGCCTCGGTCACGCGGCCGACGACGCCGCGATCGTCGAGCGCGATCTCGCCCTTGGTGACATGGTGGGGCGGCGTGACGCCGACCAGCACCGAGCGGGCGTAGATGCCGCCGCTATCGGCGACCACCGGGGCGGTGGTGAAGGCGGGCGCCTGGGGCGGCATCCAGCTCAGCGCCGCCTTGAACTCGGTATTCTGCGCCTCAAGCGCCAGAGCGGCGGCCTGCCAGCGATGGAGCGCCTCGTTCTCGGCCCGTAGCTGGGCGTTCTCGGCTCTGAGGTCCCAGATGTCGAGCACATCGGTTGCGACGCCGCGCAGGTTGGCTAGGGGCTTCGCCATGGTGCCGTAGATCGGCGCGAGGGTGTCGGCCAGCGCCATGCGGACGCGCATGGCGAGCACGGCATCGGCCTTGCCGATCAGCATGAGCGCGAAAGCCGCCGCGATCAGCACTGGGAGGGACAGCTTCTCCAGCGCCTGGCGGACGGGAATGGACAGCCGTATCACCTGCGCCGCGTCTCCAATCAGGCCCTTACTGGAACCTGGGGGCTATACTCGCCAGCGCGAGGAGAATCGAATCTTAAACCATTGAGAGACGGGCGTAGCTGCCACGCTGCCGGGTGCCAGAGTCGGGGGCTAAAGTACGGCGAAGGCGTTTCACCAATACCAGCCCAGGCGCTCTCACAGTCCGGCCATCGCCGCTCAAATATAGACCGGCAGCTTTAACGTCGCGGTAATAACGTTCCCGCAACTCGCCAGTGAAAGCGTAGCCGCTCAATACATCGACGTAAGGACGTTTTGCAGGCGCTTCATCTCCTCGAGCGCCCGGCCGGTGCCGAGGGCGACGCATTGCAGCGGGTCCTCCGCCACCACCACCGGCAGTCCGGTCTCGTCCCGCAATACCTGGTCGAGGTGGTGCAGCAGGGCGCCCCCGCCGGTCAGGACGATGCCCTTGTCGACGATGTCGGCGGCAAGCTCCGGCGGCGTATTCTCCAGCGCGACCTTGACGGCTTCCACGATGGCGCCGACCGGCTCGCTGAGGCTCTCGGCGATCTGGCGCTGGCTGACCAGCACCTCGCGCGGCACGCCATGCATGAGGTCGCGGCCCTTCACCTCGCGCCAGGGGCCGTCGATGCCCGGCGCGTCGGTCATGGCCGCGCCGATGTCCATCTTGATGCGCTCGGCCGTGCTCTCGCCGATCAGCAGGTTATGGTTGCGGCGGATGTAGCTGATGATGGCCTCGTCCATCTTGTCGCCACCCACCCGGACACTTCGGGCATAGACGATGCCGCCGAGCGAAATGACGGCGACCTCGGTGGTGCCGCCGCCGATATCGACCACCATGCTGCCGGAGGGCTCGGTCACTGGCAGGCCGGCGCCGATCGCGGCGGCCATCGGTTCCTCGATAAGCAGAACCTTGCGGGCACCGGCGCTCTCGGCGCTTTCCTGGATTGCGCGGCGCTCGACGGCGGTCGAACCGGAGGGGACGCAGACGATGATGAGGGGGCTGGCGAAGCTGCGGCGGTGATGAACCTTGCGGATGAAATGCTTGATCATCTCCTCCGCCACCTCGAAGTCGGCGATCACGCCGTCCCGCAGCGGGCGGATGGCCTGGATGTTGCCCGGGGTACGGCCGAGCATGTTCTTGGCCTCCTCGCCGACGGCGAGCACCACCTTCTTGCCCCGGATATCCGCCATGGCCACTACCGAGGGCTCGTTCAGCACCACCCCGCGGCCTTTGATGTAGACGAGGGTATTGGCCGTCCCGAGGTCGATGGCCATGTCGGCCGACATCAGGCCAAACAGTCGAGCGAACATCCGCCAACACCTTCCGCATGCAGCAACCGCGGGGGCTTACCTGTGGGGGGCGGTGTTCACAAGGGGTTGGGGGCTCGCGGGCGGCGGGACGGGGTCAAGTCAAGGTAATCCGCGCGGAGACGGGCCGGAGCGTCTCCGCGAATAATAACACCGAAGAGGGCGGCGGGGCAGGCGGTCATTGCAGAACCCGTCTCCAGACCCGTGAAAGAAAGCCACTGGCTTCGACGGCCGGCTTTTCGCGGATAACCAGATGAGTTGTCTCCGCCAGCAGCGGGAGCGGCGATGCGGCCTCCGGCTCAGGCGGGATGGGTGCGGCAGTTCTCTTAGATCGCGCCGCGGAGATGCGGTGCTTTATTTCGACGACGCGACTGAGGATGAGGTCCGTATCCAGGATCCACCCGCGCATATGCGGATCTTCGCCAACGGTCTCAGCGCTGTCAAAGAGATCAATCTGGTACTCTAGCCCCGCCGCTTGCGCGAGACGACTAAAACAAGGATTCAGATAGTGGGACGGAAGCAATTCGTAAAAGATGGTCCCCGGCCGGCAGAAAACGACATTGGTCAATCCTGCGCCATGCGGACCAAGCACGGCGCGTGCTTTGCCAAAAAGGTTAACCTGCTGGGGAACGGAGAGACTTCCCGGCACAACCACCCGGACACCCTCCGCCTCCAGAAGCCTTATCAGCGCCTCTTCATTTTCCGCCGCTCTGTTGGCACTGTCGGTGCGTGCGACATATAGAATCTTCGCATCGACAGGCGTCCCGTCCATGGCCGCCGCAGCGAGGCGATCGTAGACTCTCTGCGCCGATAGCGAAATCTCAAAGGCGGTACTGCCGTTCTGGAATTCGCTATATTCGAGCCGTGGAATGAAATAGTGATGCCTTGGGTCGAGCGCGATCCGCGAGACGCGATCATAGCCAAGGATCTCAAGAATTTCAGCCTGCCACGGCTTAAGGTCGCCAGACAGGAGCGTTATGTTGTCCGGTCCAATGTTGCGAGCTGACCAATCCAATCCTGGAATCGTTTGCACGAGCCAATGGTAGTAATTGTCGAATGAGCGTGCCATCACGTGCTCTGTCACGGAATCCAACTTGATGAGATCCGTCTCAATCACGCAAGCGTTTTCATAGAATTCTAGCGGAACGAGATAGTTTGACTCTCTTATCTTCATCCCATTCTTAAAAAGCGTCATCGCGGCGGTATCGAGGTGCACATTCTCCAAATGGTAGTTGCGGATATTGGCTGAGTGGAGACGCGGGCGAAAGAGATCCGCATAGTCTGGCCGGTCAAAGCCGCGCCCGAGTATTGCCACGGGCGAAGGCAGCGGTTGCGACCGCTCGATGTAATTCGTGCGCGCTGCCACCTGTCCGATTGAAGTTTCCGGCACGGGCGCCATCCTCGTCCTCGCCTCAAGCGTTTCCGAGCCGATAGTCCGTCATCAGACCGATGCTTTGCAAGCCTCGGCCGAGGAACGTGGCGCCGCGATGTCGAGCAGGCCGATCGATGTACATCCTGGCACTATAGGCTCAACTGGCTGTCGTCAGGCCGATGCTTTCGCGAATGGCGCGGCGGCAGCCCCGGCCAAAGCGAGGTGCGTCTTCTGCAGCACCATCTCCGCCACCGCGCCTTCCGCCGGCTGCAGTGCCGCTAACGCAGCCGGCACCTTTGTCGCAACCGTCGCCGCCGCATTGGCCGCCGCTGTTCGCAGCCCAGCGGAATCAGCGACGTCCAGAATGCCCGCGCGAATATCGGCGACAATCGAGCCGGATGCATTCGTCGTAGCACTCTGCACGATGCTGTTCATGTTCGCCATTGACGAGGCCGTAGCGGCACCATTCACCGCCGTCAGATGAGCACGGAGCCACTTCAGGGCGATGCCGATTCCGGCGGTGATCGCCACAGCGGCGACCGTCGCCGCCCCTTCCTCAAAGGGCTGCAAAATGGGCAACCAGTTCATCTCATATCTCCTGTTCTAAAAAGCATCTCAGAGTGTCAGGCCGCGCTGCGAAAGCGCAGTGCTGATAGTGTCCAACACGCGGGTAAGGCCGCCGAGTTGGGCCTCCATCGCAGGCAGGCGATCAACCTTCTGTTCGATCTTGCCGAACTCGGCACGCGCCTCGACCTTGAATTCGTTCAGTGCGGCAGAGAGGCGCTGCTCGACCGCCGCCAGCTCCGGTTTGGTCGCGCTGCCGTCGCGCAACTGATTAACCTGCTGTTGCAGCGCAAAGAGCCCGGTCTGCATCGTATTGGCGAGATCATGCCGCGCTTTCGATTCAACCGCCTGCGCCTTGTCGAGGATCCGGTCCGCATTGTGCTCGACACCGTCGATGCGGGTGCCCATCTCGATGCGTAATGCGCCGATGTCGATGCTCTCCTTGCCCTCCAGCCGCTCGAAATCCTTCTTCGTTTCCGAGCGAAGCTTGCCGTTCTGCCCGACCAGCCAGGCAAGAGCGGATGAGTAGAGAGCGAAGACGGTGACGGTGATGGTAACGACCTCGACCCATTCATTGGCCGTCATGGCGGTTCTCATCCCATGCTATTGCTGTCCTCATCGCGGCTCCGCAGGTAGCGGTCGATCGCGCGCGTCAGGGCGGGCTTGTTGCCGGCGAGTTCCCATACGCCCCAGACATTGCGCTTGATGTCGTGGTCGGGATCGTAGGCATTCGTGGTCAGGATGCCCCAACGATCGACATAGGCGCGCTTGTCCTTTGGCCCGTGCCAGAGATGCTCGATGGTGCCTGGCACGTAGGAGATATTGCCCGCGATGTGGCGGGCGCGGGTTTGCCAGGCCAGCAGCATGCGCAAATAGCTCGCGGAGATGCCGCTCGGCACGCTCTCCGTGACGCGGTTGATCAGCGCCAGCGCCATGTGGTGATCGCCGGCGCCGAGGATGGCGGTGTCGATCAGGCCGCCGGTCCAGTCGAGCGCCTGGCGGGTCGCCGCCCAGGCATAGCCGGGATGGGCGAACTGATAGCCGGCACTGCCGCTCGGGATGATCGGCCGGCCTTCGTGCCAAAGACGGCAGAAGCTGCGATGGGCTTGCAGATGATCGTCGTTCGGCCCGAGATCGTAGCAGTCGGACCAGGGCTGCACGACATCATATTGCTGCAACGCATGGACCGTCTCGACCGCCCACTCGGCTTTGCGGAAGCGGATATCGGCGTCGATCCAGGCGACGTATTTCCAATCGTCCGGCAGCCGCGCGAGCGCCAGGTTGATCAGACGCTCCTTGCACCACAGCGGCGTCCGCGCACGCACGCCGATATGCGTGACGCCCGTCCGCCCCGCGAGGCGGAAGGGCCGCTCGCCATAGGCGCATTCGACGACGGTGAGGCGAACGCCGCTATCGAGCATATGTTGCTCGAAGCTGTCGTAAAGCCGGTCACGGCTTTTCCAGCGAATGGGATTTGCGATGGTGGCGATGACGTGCAGGAGATCGGCGCGCATGAACGGCTGTGTCTTTCGCGATCGAGGGAAAGAGGGGCGTCATCCCGTGCTGTCGCTCAGCGGAATGCCGTAGCTCGTGGCCTGCAGCGGAAAGTCGGTGGTCCAGGCGGCGCCGAGATCGCCGCCCATGTCCCAGCCGGCGGGCCAGCCGATGCTGGAGAAATTGTCGGTCACGGCATCGCCGCGGCCCATCTGCGTCGAGCCCCAAGGGTAGAAAAGCTGCACGTCCGGGCTCGGGCTGGTGATCGTACTGGCAAGCGTGACGAGAAGATGGGTCGCATCGATGCGTGCCGCTGCGATAGCGGCAATGATTGTGCCCGGCGCGGCGACTGTGCCGCCATCCATTGCCGCCCAGCCCGCGCCATTCGCGGCCTGCAACGGCAACCTGATGTCGCTGCCCTGGTCATGCACCACCGTCACGACGATTTCGGTCGAGCTTTGGCGATAGGCATGGGCGATGCCCGGCCCGGCGAGCGGCATGCCGGAGGCGATTGCGGTCAGAGTATCGCCCAGGCCGGCGGCGAGCGCCGCGCGTGCCGCGACATGGGCGCCGCGATGGCCGAAGGCGATCTCATCGGTCTCGTCACGATGTTCCGGATCGCCGCCGGACCATGTGCCATTGACGGCATCGTAGGTGGCGTTGAGCGGGATGCTGTCCGCCGTTTGCGCGGCGAAGACGCTGAGGTTCTGCGTGCTGTCGGCTGCAATGTCGGCCACGCTCTCGCGCACCATCTGTACGCCGGTGTCCGTCTCATAGGGGATCGCGTTCCACATCAGCAGAGGGAGTCGTGCTGCGCTGCGCCCAAGCATGCCGCGTGTGAGCGCCGCGAGCTGTTTGACCGAGCCGGTATACAGCGCCTTCTGCGTATAGGGCGCGGTGGAATCCTGCTCCGTCCACGGCCAGACGATGGCGGCGATGTCGGCGATGTCCTCGGCTGTCGGCACCATCGCGGCGCCGGAGAGATACGCCTGCACCGCCAGCCCGTCCGGCCCCAGCGCCCAGGTCGAGGGGTCGCTGCCATCGCCGGGGTTGACGAGGAAGGTGCCGTTGCCAGCGCCCGGCGGAAACAGCGGCTGCGTGGAGTTGCTGATCGGATGGCCGGAAATCTGAGTGTAGCGCGGCGGATTGATGAAGCTGCCCGAGGCCGCGACGATGATGTTTCCGGCGAGCGTCCCGAGATACCAGCTCAGGCCATTCGCCATGATTTGCGCGGCGCCCGATAGCCAGAAATAGCCCGCATTGCTTTGCCCCATGACGAGCAGGCTGGAACCGCGCCGTGTTCCGAGCGTCCAGCGGCCGCCGCAGGCGATCAGCGTGGTGATGTCGGCGCTGGAGAGCGCGCGCTCCCAGCCCGCCATTTCGTGGAACCACAGCTGCGCGCCGCCTTGCAGGTTCATCTCATGGCCGAAGACGAATTGCCCCGCCGCGCCATTGGGCAGCGGATTGGCGATCGCCGTCGCGACGCGCGTGCCATCGAGCCAAACATCGACGCCGACGCCCGGCGTGTTGCGCAGGATGAGCGCGTGGCTGTGCCGCCGGGTCATCGCCGTGCTCAGTGTCAGAGCCACGCTGGCCGGAAACAAAGTGAGCGTCGCGCCTGTCGAGGATAGCGACACGAGCGTCACGCCATTGCTGCGGAGCAAAGCCACGGGGTTGGCATTGACCTGCAGCGTGCCCTGCCGCCGGTTCGGGCGGCTCCAGACGATCATCCGGGTCCAGGCGAGATTCGGTCCGGTGGCGAGGTTGGTGAGCTGGAGGCCGGTGTCGGGGTCGAGCGTCGGTGCGTAGCTCGCCGGGGAGACTGGGGCGCCGACGCCTCCCAGCAAACCGTTGAGGCGCGGCGTGGCGATTAGGGCGGCCGGCGAGCCGCTGCCGGTGAACCAGTGATAAGGCAGCATCGCCGCACCGCCCGACTTGTCGGGCAGGCTGCCGGCGGTGCTGCCCCAGGCGGTGAGCGCGTCTCCCTGCGCGTCGGCCATGCCGTCCAAGGCTCCGGCGTCCCACCAGCCGGACAGGCCAAGGATGTCGCTGGGAAAAGGGCCGGAGAACGCGCCGCTCCCCGAGGAGCTACTCGAACTGCCCGTGGTCGCGGCGGTTACCAGCAGCGGTCGCCCCGTGGCCGCGAAGAGCGGTCGGCCGTTTGCCGCAAACAGCATCTCAATGGACCTTTTCGTAGGACGCAATGCACCGCGCGAGGCGGTTCACCGCCGCTTAGCTGCGAGACGTTCGTGCTTTGATCTAGGAGGAAGTGAAAATGTGGCCGCTCAGGTGACGGTTACGGCGGCCGTCACGGCTTTCTCCGCGCCGTCCACGCTTTCGACCCAGGCGAAATAGGTGCCAGCCGTCGCGGGCGCGTTGATGAAGGCGGCCCAGAGCGTGTCGCCATTGCCCTCGGTGGCGGCCAGCGTGCCGGTCGCCCAGACCGTGGGCGCGACGGAGGCGCTGCTCGACCAGCCGAACTGCACGCCGGTCGCCGCCGTGCCGGGATGCAGCAGGGCATTGGCGCCGATGCCGCCTTGACCAGCCGTATAGGGGCCGGCCGGCACGAGGTTCCAGGTGAGCGTCGCACTACTGGGGGCTGCCGAGACGGTGATGGCGGCCGAAACGCCGGTGACGCCGGTGGTCGAGGTATCCGCCCAGGCAAAGAGCGTGCCCGCGGCGGAGGGCGTGACGCTCGCCGACCAGGTTCCTCCGGAAACGGTTGCCGCCACGAAGCCGCTGGTCGGCGGGACGGTGCCGGAACCCGACAGCGCGACGCTGACGGAGGAACCGCTCGGGGCAACGGTGCCCGAAAGCGCGAGGGCGGTGCCTGCCGTGCCGGAACCTGGCGCGGTCACGGTGACGGATGCGGTGCCGCCGCCCGAGGCTGCCGCGACCGTGATGGCGGCGGAAACGCCGGTGATGCCGGTGGTCGAGGTCTTCGCCCAGGCAAAGACCGTGCCGGCGGCGGCAGGGGTGACGTGCGCGGACCAGGTTCCCGAGGAAACGGTCGCCGCGACGAAGCCGCTGCTCGGCAGGACAGTGCCGGAACCCGACAGCGCGACGCTCACGGAGGAACCGCTGGGCGAGACGGTGCCCGAAAGCGCAAGCGCGGTGCCAGCCGTTGCGGATCCCGGCGCGCTCACGGTCACCGACGCGGTGCCGCCGGTACCGCCGCCGCCCGGGCCGCTACCGCTGCCACCGCCGCTGGACGACGCCGTATTGGTGCTCGTCACCAAAACGCCCACACCGCCGTCGAGATTGACGAGGAACTTCTCGTTGATCCCCTGGTAGCGGATCTGCGCATCGGCCTGGACGTAGCCGAGCGCCAGCCGGGTCGGCGGATTGTTGATGGTGTCGCAGATCACCGCGAAGGCCGTGGAACCATCCGTGGTGCCGATCATCCCCTGGCTTTGCAGCGCCGAGAGAAACGCCATCAGCGTGCTGCGGATATTGCGCAGTAGCGCGGCATTGATGACGAGACCGACATAGAGGCCCATACCGGCCTCCAGCGTCGCGGCGATGTAGTTGGTCAGCCGCGTGTAGTTGTCGCCGTTACCCGCGCCCACCGCGACAGTGAGCGGATTAGCGGAGGAAACCGGCACCTGGATGCCGTTGACGAAGACGCTCTGGAAACCGCGGACATCATCCACCGCGATCGTCGGACCGGCGCTGCCCAGTGCTGTCGCCACCCGGGTATTGCCGCCGAAATACGCCTGGAACAGGGCGTTGCGCGCCAGCTCATCCAGGCTGCGTGCCGCCTGCTCGCCATTGGTATAGGCGTTCTGCAGGAACTGGCTCGCGATACCAACGCGGCTCGTCACCATGTTGAGATCAGCGGTCGCGGCGTAGAAGTTGAGCGTCAGCGTATATTGCTCAACGCCCCAGCCGGTCGGCGTCAGCCCATTGTCGAGATTGGTGTTGAGTGCGGGCGCCAGCGGCGTCGTCACGCTTGGCTTAAGCCCGGCGCGCGTCTTGGTCAGCGTCTCACCGATGCCGACAGCGATTTCCTCTCGATCGGCCACGGCTCGGTAACCGAGGCGGGATCGCAGGGCTTGCTGGAACTCGCGCTCCAGGAACCCTTGCTGGATGATCGGTTGCAAAGCGGTTGGGAAGTTCTGGATGCCCATGAGGATCCTCGTGCGTGGCTGGTGTGAGAAGGCGCGTCGCGCTTAGAGGCGTCGCAGCAGGGCAGCGCGGGCGATGCGATATTCGTCGTGGCTCATCTCTAAGGCCGCCTTCTGACGCGGCGGCTGGGAAGGCGGTGGCGCGGCGGCGATGGCGCTGGAACCGGAAGCAAACAGCCAAGGCTTCGCCCGCCGGAAACGTTGAATGAGCGCCGCGGCCCCTTCGACCTCGCCGCCCTCCGTCCAGGAAAGCTCTGCCGGATCGATGAGCTTGAGCCCATCGAGATCGACCATGCCGGCGCGCAGCGCCTCGGCCTTCAGCTCGGCGCGAATGAGATTGGCCCGCGACTGTTCGCCGAGCGAGCGTACCTGTTGCTCAAGCTGCGCCGCGCGCATCCGCAACGCCTCCATGGTCTCGCCGGCCGGCGTCTCGGTGGCCGGAAATGTGCCGTCAGCCGTCGTCATGAGGTCTGTGTGTCCTTTGCGATGCTGGAAAGTTCGGCGGCGACATCCGCGATGCCGTAGGTGTCGGCCAGCGAACGGGTCGCCGTCTCCCGGCTGATCAGCCCGGCCGCGCAGAGCGTCTGCAGGGTCTGCGCTTCGGCCAAACGGTCGGCGGGCGAGGACGGATACCAGGGCCGCCACCGCAGCGAGAGCCGGCTACCTTCGCTGATTGGCGGCGCGGCACGCCCCATCACCGTGATGGTGTAGCGTTCCGTCGCCCGCGCGATCATCCGTGCCAGAGGCAGAAGCCCGCTCTCGCCATAGGAGATGCGGAGATTGTCGGCGAGCCAGATAAGCCCTTGGTTCATGAGTTCGAGCGCGCGGCCTGACTGTGCGGCGGCAATACGGTCTGCGCTCGCGCGATTGCCGTGTACGCTTTCCAGCGCAAATTCCCGCAGCGCGCGAACATAATCGATGACCGCATTCGCCGCCGTGCCGCCGATCTCCAGCAGCCGTGCGTCGCCATCCTTGCTGACGACCAAGGCATTGCCGGCACCTTTGATGATCTCGCGATCGGGTGTCGCCGGCTCCTTGATGAGCAGTGTCGGGTCGGAGCTGTATTTCAGCCCGCGACCTGCTTGCGATAGCTAGTAGTCGATTTCGATGCCGGTCTCGATGGCGGCGCGGAACGTCGCGGCCCCATCGATCTCGCCGCCACCTAAGCCCGTTCCGCCGGGCAGGTTGCGTATCCAGACGAGCGGAACGAAGCCGAGATCATGGCTCAACGTGCGCGCGGCATCGATCTCAGGTGCGAGTTCCGCCGGCCAACTGACGGGCCAGGGCTGGAACCAAGTCTCGGCCTCCGCATCCCAGCGGCGCATGAACCAATAGTCGGCGCCAAGATCCTCGATCGCATAGCCCTGTGCCGCCAGCACGGCGCCCTGCACCTTGTAGCGCTCGGTGACGGAAGCAAGAGTATCGGGGGCTTCCGTTTGCCAGACTGGCGTGAGGAAAATGCTGTCGAGCACGGAGACGAAGACGCGGCCCTTCAATATGCGCAGCAGCAACGCCACCGATCCGATCGAGCCACGGATCGCCGCATCGATCATGATCTCGTTAAGCCCAGTCTCCTGCACCAGATCCGCGAAGAAGCCGCGAATATCGGCATCGGGCGAATCGATCGCCGGGAAGTGCCCCTCGCTGAACAGCAGGGCGACACTATCCTCCACCACGATGCGCGGCAGGGCATAACGCACGGAAGGGCGGCGGTCGCGCAGCGGGATATACTCGCCGCTCGCCGAGCGCTCCTCATGAAACTGATAGGGCAGCACGTCGTACAGCGTGCCGTTCAAGGTCCGCCGCAGGAGGTCGAGCGTGGCGACGCGCGGCGGATAGTCCGGGTCGCGCGGAATGAGCGCGCGAATCGTATCGAACATGAGCGGCCTCGCGGATGGGAAGAGTGGTTAGCGCCCGAGATGGGGAATATGCAGGCGTCGCGTCGGCGCATCCGGCGGCAGCAGCGTCATGAAGGCGCGAGACAGCGCATCGACCTGGTCGTCCTTGTTGCCATGCGGGAAGTCCCGTAGCTCATCGAGGAACGGCAGGTTCCAGCGCCCGCGCAGCAGACGCAGATTGCCGGCCTCAACCTGGGCGGCAACGGGCGACGCACGGGTGATCTTCGAGCCTGTTTCCGGCGTCGCCGTCACACGAAAACCAGCTAGGCGCCGCGTCAGATAAGCGACCTGCGCACGCCCCGCCTGGCCTGGATCTTGCGGCAGGGAAATCAGCACCTCCGCGCCATCCTCGCGCGCACTCGCCAAGATCACCGCCTCTACCTCCCCCGGCGAACCGCGCAGGCGCTGCACGTCGGTCACGAGAAGGTTGCCCTCCGCATCACGCTCCAGCCGCAGTCCAACGGTCCAATCCGGATCGCGTCCCGGCCCAGGGATCGCCGCGGCAAGGTCCCAGGCGCGCACTGCCGCGACAGAGTCTTCCGCCGCGTGTTCGAGGGTCGGGATGCGATCGACCAGAAACAGGCCGCCGCTCTGCGGCTTGGGGTCCTGCTGGTAGAGCGCGGAGAAGGTGCGGTCGCCGACGACCAGGCGTTTGCGCTCGATCGCCGCTGCATCTTCCCATTCCGGCCAGAGCGCATCACCCGGCTGGCGACCCAGCGGGTCCTCTGCTTCGGCCAAGGCGGGAAGCCGCACCACCGTCCAGTTCTTCTCGGTGTCGAGGATCCGGCCGCCCAGATCGTCCTGATGCCAGCGCGTCATCACCAGAATGATGCGGCCGCGCGGCTTGAGGCGAGGCACCAGATCGGCGCGATACCATTGCCATGCATGCTCCCGCGCGGTCGGCGAATCCGCCTCCGCAAAGGACTTCACCGGATCGTCGATGATTGCCAGGTCGGCGCGGCGTCCGGCGATCGGTCCGCGCATACCCGTCGCGAAATACTCGCCCCCGCGCGAGGTGCGCCAGCGATGCGCCGCTCGTTCGTCGGGCTCCAGTTTATAGCCCAGTGTGCCCGCGTGCGCCTGTATCAGCTGCCGCGTCCGCCGCCCGAAATGGCTGGCGAGGCTTTCCGTATGCGAAGTGGCGATCATCGCGGAACGCGGATGCGCGGCGAACCACCATGCCGGAAACAAAACCGAGGCGTAGGTCGATTTCGCCGATCCCGGCGGCATCAACACCATCAGTCGCTCGATCTCACCGCGACTCGCGGCATCCAGCTTCGCCAGCAAAAGTCGGTGATGGTCGGCGGGCTTTTGCCCATAGGCCTCAAGCGCGATCTCTGCCCATTCGAGCAGACTGGGAACCACCGCCATGCAGCGTGCTGACCTCCCGGCGTTGGCTACCGGGCGCCGCGAAGCTGCCACCCTGTAAGACTGGATGGTTGGGAATAAATACGCAGCGGCGTGCGGCAAAGAATCTGCGCCGCACGTCACTGCGAGAATGGAATTAGAGAATGCGATTAGATGCCGCTGCCTCGGCGCCCGGTTCAACTCACCGTGCCGCGCAAACCACCATCATACTTATTTCTATACCGAAATATGGGGCGCCCGTCAAGGAAAATGTTACCCAATCGTAAAGACTAGGACGCCTGCGCCTCAGCCGCGATATCGAAATGGGCCGTGTAGTCCAGGAACCGGGCGCGTTCTTGTGTCAGCTCCAACCCATGGTCGCGCAAATTGTAGATGTTCGCGCCGTAGCCACCTCGCGGGCGGTCAGCGACCTCAGCCGCCATCCTTGACGAGGCGTGCTCGTCCAGAGGCATGTCGAAATAGCTATATAGATCCTTGATGGTCCCCAAAGGTTCGCGCGCGAAATCCTTGTACTGCACATGAAAGATGCCGTCGCCGCCGTTACGGCCGGCTGGCGCCGCGGCGATCATGGCGCGCGCACCCTGTTCCCAGCGTGCCGCGACCTGATGGCCGATTTCCTCGCGGCTGATCACGCGGGCAAAGGGGCCTCGCAGGATCTCGGTCAACCGCGCCACCGAAGCCAGCACCTTTGGGGGGTCGCGATGGACGAAAACGATCCGCGCGTCGGGATAGACCGCGCGGACGGCATCGAGCGCGAAAACATGGTCGGGGCATTTTAGCACCCAGCGCGTCTCACCGGCCGCCTTGCCGCGCTGGAACTGCAAATGCTGCAGGAAGCGCTTGTGGAAACGATAGGCGTCGCGGTGCCCCTCGGCATCGAGCCAGGCGAGATATGATGGAATGCGGAAGGTGGTGTCGTAGCGCAGCGACTGGAACACCTGGGCGGTGATCTCGGTGCATTCCTGCGGCATGCTGGCCGAAAGCGGATGCACGCTGCGGAAATCGGGCGCCATCCGCGCGAAGCTTTGTAGCTGGCGTTCGGTCGCCCGGACGCGGCGATCGGCGCCGCGGCGGGGCGGGTAGGGCGCCATCACCTGCCAACAGCTTGGGCTGAGATTTGCGGTGTCGCAATCCAGCAGGCGGTGGAGGAAGGTCGTGCCGCTGCGTGGCAGGCCGGTGATGATGAGCGGCTGGTCGATCGCAACTGCGGCGATCTCCGGTCTTCGCCGCTCCTCCTCCCGCAAGCGGAGCAGGTTGCCGAGACATCGCAGGGCATCCCAGCGCGCCGCTATACGCCCGACCAGCGAGAGACCGGCTTCCCGGTCGAGTGCATCACAGAGCCTGCCCAGGGACTCTCGGACGCGGTTGCTGTCCGCGTCCGTCCCGAATGAGACGTCAGGGGTGCGGGAGAGTGCCGCGTCGATCAGACTGTCGGCTTCGAGGGCGCGGGTGCCCAGGCCGGTTGCCACGGAAAGCCGGTCCGCGAGGCAAAGTATCCGCGTCTCTATCGTCACGCTGTAACCTGGTCCTTAGCTAGGGCGGCAAGCCCGCCGCGGTGAGGCTGTATAACTTGCCTTGCTGGTTTGTGGCAGAGAGGGTCACGGCCCTGGCACGTAGAGCGAGCAGGATAAGGTCGATTCCCGCCATGTGCCAGCGCTGCACGGCCTTATGATCGGATCCCAACATCTCGGCTAGCCGCCGCCAGGCGTACAGATGGCGGCCGGTAAGCGGATGCACCAGCGCCCGGCATCCCACGACGCGGCGTAGCAGCAGCCGATCCTCGGGGATCAGCAGGATCTTGGCGAAGGTCGCGTCCATCCGGCTGATGCGTGCCGCGGAGGGCACCGGCGGCCGAAGTGGTCCATTGTCCCAGCCATAGGCATCGCCCGCTTCGCGGACGAAGGGAAGCGCGCCGCTGCGAAGCGCGGTCGAATAGCCGGAGGGCGGCAAGGAGAGCAGCGTTGCGCCGGCTTCCTCAAGCAGCGCCACCAGCGCCTCAATCTCCGGTGACGTCCGACGTCCGGTCACGACCGGGGCTCCGCCCGTGACTCTGTCGAGCGATCGGTCGGGGATCCAAGGCGATAGGCCTCGTCCTCCAGCAGTGTGCCGCGGACCAGGATCGCCCAGCTGCGCGGATGACCGGGGGGTAGCGGCGCGCGCGCGGCCTCCTCCACGTCGTTCCATGCTTGGTCGGCAAATAGCGCTTGAGCGAGCGGTATGGGATGAACTAGGTTCCCATCCGTAGGCGGAACATTCTGGTTAAATAACAAGATGACCTCCCCTCTGCGTACGTAAACGATATGTTAGTGCAACTAACATTGAAATGCAATCGCAACGAAAGTGGGTGTGCAATGTCGGTTTTGACGGCGGATCGGATTTTCCGCCCCACACAGGGGCAGCCACAGATCGGTTCCCGGATACGGGAGGCGCGTCAAGCGCTCGGTCTGACGCAGGAAGCCTTGGCTCACAATGTCGGCGTATCCCGAAGTGCGGTGGCACAGTGGGAGACGGAGCGCACGGGGCAGGTGCGCGCCAATCTGACACGCGTCGCGGCGGTGCTCGGCGTGTCGTTGGGCTTTCTGCTGAATGGCGATTCGGGGCCCTGGGCGGACAATGCCGAGACCGCCGATGAATGGGCCTTATTGAGACTGTATAGACAGTTAAGAGAAACGGATCGCCAGGAGATGCTGCGCCTCGCTCGAAGGTTGGTCGCTGCTAGCGACGGGCCTCATCGCTAAACCCGCGCGTAAACCTTAATCTTTGAGCAATCCGAGCATCGCAACGGCGTGAATTTCAGTTGCGATGCAGCACCCGTTCGACCTATTAAATTACTATATCGTAACGTATGTGCATCCCGGGATTGCTGCCCTTTGGGTGCGTTTTAAGGAGGCATTGAATGACTGGCGTGACCGTGGGTGGGGCTCTAGCTCCATTTAATTTTACAGGCCCAAGCTCAGCCTATAACGGATTTGCGCAAGCCGATTTCGCCAGCTTCTTCGGAACTGGCGACGCAATCGGCGCCAACACCGCCGACTACAGCGGTGTGGGATCTGTTCCTGATGCATCCCTGTCGCCAAATGCGACGCTGGCCTTGCTTACGGGCGTGACAGACACGACCGTTCCATCTGACTACCAGTCCTTCTATGACCTGGCGGGCGGCGACACCGTCACCGGCAGCGGCGATCTCGATGTATTCCTGCAAGGCGGTCTGTCGTCCGGCACATCCTTCAACACCGGCACCGGCGACGATAAAATCTATGCTGGCGGTTCCGACACCATAACGGCCAGTTCGGGCAGCAACACCATCATCGGTGGTAGCAGCGGCCCGGTGGTCGTGAATGGCTCGGGTGGCGGCAATCTCTACTTCGTTGGTGGTGCTGGCGCTGTCTCCGTCATCGGTGGCAGCGGTCATTCTACCTTGTTCGGCGGCACTGGCTCGGCGTCGACCTTCCTTGCGGGCGGGGCAGGCAACAACACACTCGTGGGTGGGTCGGGCACTGGTTCGTCGACAATTGGCGGTGGTTTCAACGACGTCGAGTTCGCGCGCGGAAGTGGTCCCATCACCCTCATCGGCGGCACCGGAACCTCCCTCATGGTCGGCGTCACGGGTACGGGCCCCGAGCTTTTCAGCACCAGTCCGGATCCAGCGGGCATTACCGCTACCAATTCAGTAGGCACTACAACTGCTCTAATCGGGCTGAATAAGGCTGCCGATACTGTTGTAGGCGGGACAGGAAGCTCCACGGTCATTGGTGGCGGCACCGGAAACGATACCTACTCGTTCCTGGCCGGTCACGCTGGCGGCGTAGAAACGATCTATAACCTGACAGAAGGGGACAAGATCATATTCGGCAATTATGTGGGCAATGCGATCAAGTCCGAAGGAGTCGTCAATGGCTCGGACGTGATCAAGCTCACAGATGGCACGACGATCAATCTCTTCGGCATAACCCACACGCTCTTCCCGCCGTCAACCTAATCGGTCGAGCGTCGACCACGCTTTACTAAAGGCGCGTCGCCAAAAGGCGATCGTTCCTCGACACGGCCCGTCGCAGCAATGCGCGGGCCGTTTCGCCGCAACGCGGTGCAGGGATCGGCTCGAATCCTCAACCGGTGATCAGGAGAAGGTCGGCTGCGGATTGGCCACGGCGAGGCGGTCGTAATGCCGCAAGATCATGACGAGCTTGAGGAACAACACCGTCACATCCGCCGTCTCCCTGTCCATCCGGGCACTGGGTGGCAGTGGCGCCATCGAAGGCTCGCCCGAGACCAGCCGGGCACCGGCCGACACTCGCAACACGGCAGCGGGCTCGCCGCCGATCCCGATCGCCACCGGCTGACCGATATGGCACCGCCGCCGTATCGCCGCGCGTTCCGCCGGCCCGCGTATCAGGCTCTCGGGCAGCGCTTCGCCGAGATCCGCGTTGAGCCAATGATACACCCGCCGCGCCTCGGCCAGATCCAGGAAACCAGACACCGCGGGGCGCCGCATCGCGAAGCAGCGAATCGTATCGGTCTCCGTCCATTCGCTGACAGACACGGCGTCCGGTTGCAGACGGACCGCTTGCAGTTCGGAATGCTCCGCGATCGCCCCTTCGACATGCCGAATGAAGCGATGCAGCAGCGCTTTGCGCGCTGCGGGAGGAACCGCCGCATAGGCCTCCATCTCGGCTAGCGCCGCGTGCCAGCGCAGGCAAAGTCCATGATTACCCGCGCTGTCCAGGGCCGTCGCGGCGAAAATGCCCTCCGGCCATTCCAGCGCGTCGCTATAATCGACGAGACCGCTTGGCAGCTCTCCGCCGTTCAGGCGCTCCAAGACGCGTCCCGGCGCCACAACCGCGCCAGCGAAGGGCGGCCCGGTGAAGAACTTCGACCCGGTGACCAGCACTATCCAGCCGCGCTCGAGGAACCCGCGTACTGCGCCGTCCTCTAGTCGCGCCTGGCAGGCATCGACCACGATGTCGAAGGCACCGGCATAACACGCGCCGAGTGCTTCGGCACAGGCCAGGCTCGGCGCGCGCAGGCCGGTCTTGGAAACGTCGAGAACATGCAGCAATGGGCGCCGTCCGGTGGCGATCGCCGCCTTCACCGCTGCCACGCAATCCGCATCAACCTCCGCCGCTGAGCGCGGCCCGCCATCGGCCGAGCGCACCGGGATCGAGACCAGGCTGGTACCCGGCCGAAACCCGGCGATTGGTTCACCCTTTGGCACCATGGCGCCCGCCGCGGCATCGACCGCGAAGTGCCGCCCCACCGCCGCCAGCGGCACGCCGCTCCCGGTTTCCTCCGGTGCGATCAGAATGTTGGTGACGGGCAAAGGTCCAGACGCTTGTGCCAAGGCAAGCGCGATCAGTTCGCAATCCGTGCCCGAGGCGGCGAGAACGACACCCGCGCCCTGCGGCAGCCGATAAAAGTCCGCGATCCCCCGGCGGATGGCCGCAGTCTCCGCCGCCACCGCCCCGCGCCGATGGCTTTGCAGCGCGCCACCCATCATCCGTCGCCGTGCCTCTTCTGCACCACGAAAGCCGCGCTCCGAACAGGACGAAGCGGTCGAGGAGGCGAAGGTAATCGCCCAGGGGCGCGGCCGATGACTGCAGCCATAGCCATTGAGCCCGGTGATCGGGTTGTTCCCAAGGCGAATGTCGCCGCCCTGTTCCATCAGCCATTCCGTCGGGCCGATCAGCGGCCAGGCCTCGCTCAGCCTCTCATGATCCGCCCGATCCAGCACCTCGGCCGCCGCCGCCGGCTGGTGCGCGGAAAGCCGGGTCCAGATGAGGCGACACAGACTGAGGTCGGGGGCCGATCGCCCCGCCAGCGGCGCGATCCAGGCAGGCAACGAAACCCCGCCATCGCTCGCCGTCTCCAGCCCGATCGCCAGCGCCGCGCAGCGGGCGGCGGCAAGCCCCGCGACTGGCGCCGCGCAAAGTCCGCTGAGCCACCCTAGCTCCAGCCCATGGCGTAGATGAAACAGCGCCTCGGCCCCGCTCGGCAGGGCCGAGGCGCCGAACGTCACTTGCCGGGGTCCGGAGACTGTGAACGGCAGACCGAGCGGTCCATCCGTCCGGATCGCCATTCCGGCCATCAACAGGCCAAGTTCGGGGTGGCGACGGATCGCGGGATGCGCGGGGGCAAGCGACTCAAGTTCCATGCATCGGACCTCGGGGAGAATTATCTTCTGGCAAGCGGGCCTGCGGTAGCGACTATCGCCATCCGCCTCGGCATGCCACGATTTTCTTGGCCGGTCGCCGCGTCATCGCGGGGAGGTCGTGGGCCGATGTCATAAAACTGCAACGCGACTGTCATCGTCGCGCCAGCTATCCCACCCTAAAGCGAGGCCGCAGCCGCCTTGGCCGCGTGCCTCCCCGCTTTGGAGATTACCCATGACCGACCGCCTTCGGGCCGCGCGGCTAACCCGCGCGCAATTTCTGAGATCAACCGGCGTCGCCGCGGCGCTGCTCGTTGCCCCGAACCTCCTGCCGAGCGCTCATGCCGCCGATTCGGTCACAATCCTCGAAACCGGGTCGAGCCTCCTCTATCCGCTCTTCAACCTTTGGGTCGCCGGCTACCAGAAGACTTCGCCCGGCCTGCGCGTGACGACTCAAAGCACGGGCAGCGGCACCGGAATCGCCCAGGCGGTCGCCGGCATCGCGCAGATCGGTGCTTCGGACGCCTACGTCGCGACGCCGATGATGCGCAAAAACCCGAACCTGCTGAACATCCCGCTCGCCATCTCGGCGCAGAACGTCGTCTATAATCTGCCCGGCCTCAATGGCGGCCACCTCAAGCTCAGCGGCCCCGTGCTCGCCGGCATCTATGGCGGCAAGATCACCTCCTGGGACGATCCGGCTATCGCCAAGCTGAACCCCGGCGTCGCTCTGCCCAAGCACGGCATCGTGCCGCTTCATCGCACTGACGGGAGCGGCGATACCTTCATCTTCACCCAGTATCTTTCATTCTCGACGCCCGACTGGATGAACAGCGTCGCCTATGGCACCACCGTCAGCTGGCCGGCGCTGCAAGGCGGCATCGGCGCCATCGGCAATCCCGGCATGGTGCAGACCACGCAGCAGAACCCCTACTCGATCTCCTATATCGGCGTGAGCTTCGCCAAGCAGATTACAGCCGCCGGCCTCGGCACCGCGATGCTGCAGAACAAGGACGGCAATTTCCTGCTGCCTACCACCGAGACGGTCACCGCCGCCGCCGAGGGTCAGATCGACAAGACCCCGAAGGACCAGCGCATCAGCCTGATCTTCGCGCCCGGCCCCCAGGCCTATCCGATCATCAACTATGAATACGCCGTCGTAAGCAGCCGCCAGTCCAGCGAAGCCATGGCGAAAGCGATCCGCGGCCTGCTCGATTGGGCCGTCGACCCCGCCGGCGGCAGCGCCGCGTCCTACCTGGACGCCGTGCACTTCATCCCGCTGCCCGAGAAGATCCGCGCGATGAGCCGCGCCCAGATCGCGCAGATCGCTTCATAGTCTGATGAGCGAGAGGATGATCGGTACGCCTGCCGGAGTGACCTCGGAAGGCGTCGCCCGGCCAGGCGTCGGCTCCCGACGGATCCGCAGCGGCGTCGGCCCCGGTCCGTTTCGCCTGGCGCTTTTGGGCCTGGCGGCGATCATCCCTCTCGTGATCGTCGCGGTGCTGCTGTTCCTGCTGATCTATGCCTGGCCCGCGATCCGCTTCAACGGCCTCGGCTTCCTCTTCACCAAGACCTGGGACCTCGGCAATCTTTACGCCGATCCGGTGCCGAAGCATGGCGTACTCGCGCCGATCGGGGCGCAATACGGCAGCCTTGTCTTTGTCGCGGGCACTCTGCTGAGTTCGGGCATCGCGCTCCTTATCGCGGTGCCGGTCAGCCTCGGCATCTCGATCTTCCTAGCCGAGGGTGTCGGCGCGAAGTTCCGCACGCCCTTCGCCATCGTGGTCGAAATGCTCGCCGTGGTGCCGAGTGTGGTTTACGGCCTCTGGGGTGTCACCGTGCTGGTACCGCTCGTCGCCCATGTCTTCGCCCCGGCCATTGCCGCCGTGCTCGGCTTCATCCCCTTCTTCGGCGCCTCTGGCGGCGGCGGCTTCGGCCTCCTCGCGGCCTCGCTCGTGCTCGCGCTCATGGTCATCCCGATCATCACGATCACCGTCTACGACGCCCTTACCCGCGTTCCGCGCGAGGCGAAGGAAGCGGCCTATGCTCTGGGCACCACCAAGTTCGAGATGGTGAGCCGAACCATGCTCCCGATGGTCCGCCCGGCGATCATCGGCGCCGTCATCCTCGGTCTCGGCCGCGCCCTGGGGGAGACCATGGCGGTGCTGATGGTCTCAGGCGGCGCGCTGAACTACCTGCCGCATTCGATCATGAGCCCGATCAGTACCATGGCCTCTTTCATCCTATCGCAGCTCGACAGCGCCGAGCAGGATCCCTCCGGCCTGGCTGTGCAGTCGCTCGCCGAAATCGCCATCGTGCTTTTCGTGATCACGGTGCTCGTCAATGCCGTGGCCAGGTTGCTGGTCCGGTCGGGGAGCAACGCCCGTGGCTGACCTTTCCGCGACACGCGGCTCGATGCTCGAGGCCGCCATCGGCAAGTCGGTTCCACGCTCGGTATCATGGCGCCGCGCGCGCAGCAGCATCGGCTGGTGCCTCTGCATCATCGCTTTCCTTCTGGTGGCGGTGCCGCTCGCTGATATCATCGTGCTGGTCGTGGTGCGCGGCTTTTCTGCCTTCACGCCGCAGCTCTTCACCCAGATCACGCAAGGCGTCAGCGGCGGGCTTCTCAACGCGATAACCGGCACCTTGCTGCTTTCGCTCGGCGCGCTGATCATCGGTGTGCCGGTGGGGGTCGGCGGCGGTATCTACCTTGCCGAATTCGGCAATGGCCGCTTCGGGTCGCTCGTCCGCTTCCTTGCGGATGTGCTGACCGGCGTGCCCTCGATCGTGCTGGGCTATTTTTCCTATGTCACGATGGTCATCTGGCTCGGCTGGCAGTTCTCCGCCTTGGCCGCGGCGATCACCCTCGCGATCATCATCCTGCCCTACATGGCGAAGCTGACGGAGCTGGTGATGCGCCAGATCCCCGTGCCGATGCGGGAAGCCGCCTATGCCCTTGGTGCCACGGAGAGTATGGTGGTGATCCGCGTCCTGCTGCCGGTGGCGCGGCCGGGCATCGTCACCTCGATCCTCCTCGCTTTGGCGATCTCGGTCGGCGAGACGGCGCCCCTGATCTACACGGCCGGGTGGTCGAACTACGTCTGGAACGGCCGCTTCACGCATGAGCCGGTGGGCTACCTCACCTATGTGATCTGGAGCTTCATCAACCAGCCCTTCGCCTCGGCCCATGCCTTGGCCTTCGCGGCGGCGCTTCTGGTGATGCTGACGGTATTGGTGATCAACCTCGGCGCACGCGCGGTGCTGCGTAAGGCTTGAGGGGTGTGATCACCGAACCGCCGCCCTTATCGCCGAGCCGCGAAGAACGCCCGCAATACCTCCCTGCATTCCGCCTCGCGGACCCCACCCACCACTTCGGGCCGGTGATGGCAGGAGGTGGCGTCCAGCACCCGCGCCCCATGCTCCACCCCGCCGCCCTTCGGGTCATAGGCGCCGAAAACGATCCGGCTGACGCGGAAGAAGCTTGCCGCCTGGGCGCACATCGGGCAGGGCTCCAGCGTCACAACCAGACTGCAGCCTGGCAGCCGGGGCGACCTCACCAGCCGGGCCGCCGCCCGCAGCGCCAGCAGCTCCGCATGCGCGCCCGCATCGCAATCCGCTTCAGTCCGGTTGCCCGCCCGAGCCAGCACCCGGCCGGCGGCGTCCAGCACCACCGCGCCGACCGGCACTTCGCCGCGGTCCGCCGCCGCGCGAGCCTCCTCCAGGGCGATCTCCATCGAGTCCATAACGGCTTCTTGCCGGGTGCCGGTCATCCGGTCCAGGCCGGTGGACCGTCCCCGCGCCTCATGGCATTTAGGCGCCATGAGCAGCCGATCGCCGAGACCCACCCCGAGCACCGCCCAGCGCCCGCTATCGCATGCCATCATGGACCTGCACCGCGCCCTGCTGCATGCCGAGGCACGCAAGGTCGGCATCGCCGACGAACCCTACAAAATGCTGGCGGCCGCTCTCGGGGACGAGCGCTTCGCCTGGCTGAAGCCCCTCAGCGACCTCATCGTGACACTCGATGAGGCCGGTGCCCAAGGCACCCTGCCGGACAACACAGCCCTCGCCCCCTTTGTCGCCAAGGCGCGGGACCTCACCGCGCCGGGCAGCCTGGTTTACCTGCGTGCCGGAGCCCTAGCCCCCGAGGCGCCCGGTATCCGTGAAGCCCAGGCCACGCTTGCCGACGTGCTTGGGATGCTCGGTGCATGAAAGCCCGGCCGCGCCCTCTCATCGGCATCACGCTGGATAGCGAGGAGCCGGGCGGCTACTCCAAATACCCCTGGTACGCGCTACGCCAGAACTACATGAGCGCGGTCGCGTCGGCTGGTGGCCTGCCCGTCGCTCTGCCCCATGACCCCGAACTCGCCGATGATTGGCTCGACCGCATCGACGCCCTCATCGTCACGGGCGGCGCCTTCGACGTCGATCCCGCCATGTATGGCAATGCCGATCGCCACGACACCGTCGTGCTCAAGACCGGCCGCACGGCCGCCGAACTCGCCCTCCTGTGTGGCGCTCTCGGCCGGGACATGCCGCTGCTCGGCATCTGCGGCGGCGAGCAGCTTCTCGCCGTGGCGCTTGGCGGCAGCCTCATCCAGCACATCCCGGACAGCATTCCAGGCCACCTGCCGCATGAGCAGAAGACGCGGCACGACGAGCCTGGCCACCCCGTCGCCCTTACCGCCGGCAGCCTGCTCGCCCGCATCGCGGGAAGCGACCGGATGATGGTGAATACCTCGCACCACCAAGCGGTGCGCGATGCCGGGCCCGGCGTCACCGTCAATGCCGTGGCGCCCGACGGCGTGGTCGAGGGCATCGAGGACCCGCGCTACCGCTTCTGCCTCGGCGTCCAGTGGCACCCGGAATTCAACACCGACCCCGCCGACCGCCGCATCTTCGCGGCCCTGATCGCCGCCTGCGCATGACCGACGAAGACAGCGGCGCCCCTGCCGCCGCCCCGGCTGTCGAGCGTGGCGAGCGCATCGCCAAATGGCTCGCGCGAGCCGGTGTCGCCAGCCGCCGCGACGTCGAAAAGATGCTGTCGGAGGGCCGCATCAAGCTCAACGGCAAGCTACTCGACCATCCGGCGAGCTTCGTGACGCCCGGCGATGTGGTGCAGGTCAACGGCAAGGTCATCGAGGCCCCGGCCCGCACCCGGCTCTTCCGCTACCACAAGCCGGAAGGGCTGATGACGACGCATAAGGATCCCGAGGGACGCCCCACCGTCTTCGAGAAACTGCCGCCCGGCCTGCCGCGCCTCATCAGCATCGGCCGCCTCGATCTCAACAGCGAGGGATTGCTGCTCCTCACCAATGACGGCGCGCTCGCGCGGCTGCTGGAGCGGCCGGAAACCGGCTGGCTGCGCCGCTACCGCGTCCGCGTGAACGGCTATGTCGACGAGAAGGCTTTGGCCGCGCTTTCCCACGGTGTGACGGTGGAAGGCGAGCGCTATGGCCCGATCGACGCGGGCCTCGACAGCCGCAAGGGCGACAACGCCTGGCTCTCCATTGGTCTGCGCGAAGGCCGCAACCGAGAAGTCCGCCGCGTCATGGCCCATCTCAACCTGCAAACTTCGCGCCTCATCCGGATCGCCTACGGTCCCTTTCAGCTCGGCCTGTTGCCCCGTGGGTCGGTGGAGGAAGTGCCGGCCAAGATCCTGCGCGAGCAGCTCCCAAAGGCCGCCACGGCCCAGTGAGCGCCGCGAGGTGAGGATTGTTGGGGGCCGCTTCCGTCGCCGGCAGATTGTCGCCCCATCGGGCTGGGCCACGCGCCCCACCTCCGACCGCGCCCGGCAGGCGCTCTTCGACATGCTGATGCACGCCCCTTGGGCCGATGGGGACATCATCGGCGCCACGGTCCTGGACGCCTTCGCGGGCACCGGGGCGCTCGGCCTGGAAGCCTTGTCACGCGGCGCGGGCACGGCCCATTTCATCGAGCGAGACGCCAAGGCCCTGGCCGCGCTCCGCCGCAACATCGCGACCTTCGGGGTGGAAGCTGCGTGTCAGGTGGTGCCCGGCGACGCGACACGACCGCCACCGGGCTCTCCCTGCGGTCTCGTGTTTCTCGATCCGCCTTACGGCAAGGACCTCGTGCCAAAGGCGCTCGGGGCCCTGATCACCCAGGGCTGGATCGCGGCGAATGCGCTCATCGTGGCGGAGGTCGGCATCGACGATCCGCTCACTCTGAATGTCGCGCCTTTGGACGACCGCCGTTACGGCGCGGCGAGGGTCGTCGTCTGCAGGGTAACACCTCAGTAAACGCCACCCGCAGCGACCAGCCTCAATCGTATTCCGTCTCCATGTCCGGTTGGCGGTAATGCGCGAACATCCGCGCGAGCTGGCGCGGCAGAACGCGGCCGAGTGATAGGTCCGCGGGCAGCGCATCCTCCGCAAAGAAACCCACTTCACTTGTCTCCAAGCTCGTGCGAGCCGAACCGCCGGTCACCGCGCAGAGGTAGAACAGCTTGACGATGGAAAAGAGCCCGGGTGGCGTATGTCCCTGGGCTGCGCGATCCCAGCAGGCCGCGAGCTTCACCACGGAGACCTCGAAGCCCGATTCTTCCCGCGCCTCTCGCACCACGCTCTGCGCCGGTGTCTGGTTCACATCCGCCCATCCGCCAGGCAGCGTCCAGCGGCCGTCATCCGCCGCTTCGCGCACCATCAGGATGCGGCCTTCCGCATCGAAGACCGCCGCGCGGACATCGACTTTCGGCGTTGCATAGCCACGCTCGGCGCCAAACAGCGCAGCGAGACGCGGTGCGTCCTCCTCGCTATGCGCCTCGATGATTCGCGCGGCCAAAACAGTCAGCGCCTGATAGCGCTCGACGTCATAAGGATCTTTTGTGAAAGCGAGGCCGGACTGCGCCGTCGCCTGGATTTCCCGCGCCCATAACAGCCACTCGGGCTCGACATCGCTCATTCGGCCGCCACCGCTCGCGCAGCGTCCGCTGCCTCCGCCTCCCGCGCGTAGCGTTTCGCGAGCACGGCGCAGATCATCAGCTGCATCTGGTGGAAGATGATGAGCGGCAACAAAATAAGCCCCACCGTGGCCGGGCTGAACAATACATTCGCCATCGGCACCCCCGTCGCGGCGCTTTTCTTCGAACCGCAGAAAACGATGGTGACCTCCTCCGGCCGTTTGAAGCCCAAAGCGCGGCTGCCATAGGTCGTGATCAGCAGCACAACGGTAAGCAGCACGGCATTCGCCAAAACGATTTCGCCAAACCGATAAAGCGGCAACTCATGCCAGATGCCGCGCATCACCGCCGCGCTGAAGGCTGTATAGACGACCAGGATCACTGAGCCGCGATCGGTGAACTTTAAGATTTCGCGGTTCCGCGCCGCCCAGCCGCCGATCCATGGCCGCAACAGCTGGCCCAGGACGAAGGGCAACAGCAGCTCCAGGAAAATGCTGCCGACAGACTCCAGCCCGCTGCTGCCTCCGGTGCCGTGCGTCTTGAGCAGCAGCGTGGTCAGTAGCGGCGTCACCACCACGCCAAGCAGGGTCGAGGCGGTCGCCGCACAGATCGCCGCCGGGACATTGCCATGCCCGATCGAGGTGAAGGCGATCGAGGATTGCACCGTCGACGGCAGCAGGCAGACATAAAGCAAACCGATCAGGATCGTCGGGCTCAGCGCGTGCGGAAACAGCGCCTGGAAACCAAAGCCGAGCAACGGGAACAGCAGAAAGGTCGAAGCCAGGATCAGCACATGCACGCGCCACTGCGCGATGCCCGCGATCACCGCCTCGCGCGACAGCCGCGCGCCCTGAAGGAAAAACATGATGGCGATCGCCAGCGTGGTCAGCGCATTGAAGATCCGCGCGCCGACCCCGTGGCAGGGCAACACTGAGGCAACCCCCACGCTCGCGACAATCGCGAGGGTAAAGCCGTCGGGAAGGTATCCAAAAACACGACGCATGCGCGAGCGTATCGCAGCGCGAGACAGAGGGCGATCCCACCATCCGCGCATCTTCCCTTCGCCCGTCGCTTGTCGGCCAAGCCCCCTTCGGATACCGTTGAAATCCAAAAAAAGAGGCTAGCGATCGTGGTCCTTAGTCGCCGCTCCGCGCTGCTCATCCCCGTCCTCGGAGCAGCCAGCGCGCTGCTCTCACCGGCCTTCGCACAATCCGCCGGGACAGCGCCCTCGCCGGTCGCAAGCTGGCCGCATTCCATGACTGTGCACGGCGCCACCATCACCATCTACGAGCCGCAGGCCATCGAATGGCCCGACCGGACGATGCTGCGGGCGCGTGCGGCGATTTCCATCACGCCGCCAGGCGCCACCCAGGCAATCATCGGCACGATCGAATTCCAGGGTGCGACCCAGGTCGATCTCGACACGCAGCTCGTGACCTTCTCCTCCCCGACAGTGCTCTCGTCGAAATTCCCCTCGCTCGACACCGATCAGGCCGTCCAGCTGGAAGCGCGCATCAAGGCTTTCGTCTCCACGATGCCGGTGAAGGAAGTGCCGCTGAACACCATCCTGCTCAGCCTCAACGAGAAGCCGGTGGATGTGCCGGTCGACAACACGCCACCGCAGATCTTCTACAGCGCACGTCCCGCGAGCCTCGTGGTCTTTGACGGCTCGCCGACCTTGGCGCCAATCGGCTCGACCGGCCTCTCCTTCGCCGTCAATACGAATTGGGACGTGGTGTACGACGCCGACGCGGGCGGCACCTGGTATCTCCTGAACAACGGCAGCTGGCTCATCGCGCCCGCCGCGACCGGACCCTATGAGCCCGCCGGTGCGCTCCCCGCCGCCTTTTCCCAAATCCCGTCCGATGAAAACTTCGCAACCCTGCGCAAGAACGTTCCCGGCCGCCCCTTCACGGGCACCAGCATTCCGACCATTTTCGTCTCGACCAAGCCGGCGGAGATCATCGTCACGGCCGGGGCGCCAGCTTTCAAACCGATACCCGGCACGGCGCTGCAAGCGGTGACGAATACCGGCGCCACGCTGATCAAGGACACGGCCGACGGGAATCTCTACTACCTCGTCTCAGGCCGCTGGTTTTCGGCCCCCTCGCTCTACGGTCCCTGGACCTTCGCGACACCCAATCTGCCGACCGATTTCTCGCTGCTGCCGCCGGACAGCGCCTATGGCAATCTGCTGCCTTCGGTTCCCGGCACGGCGGCGGCCCAGGCGGCGGTGCTGAAGGCGCAGATCCCGGTGCAGGCCTCGCTGTCGCGTCAGACGGCGAAAGTGACAGTGACCTACGTCGGCGCCCCGCAGTTCAAGCCGATCCCCGGCACGGCGCTGCAATATGCCGTCAACACGACCTTCCAGGTCATCCAGACCGGCGGCCGCTATTACGTCTGCTACCAGGGCGCCTGGTTTACCTCGGCCAGTCCGACCGGTCCCTGGGTGCTGGCGAGCAGCGTGCCGAACGAGATCTACACGATCCCGCCCTCGAGCCCGCTGTACAACGTCACTTACGTGAAGGTTTACAGCTCGACGCCGGCGGCAGTGACCTACGGCTACACGGCCGGCTATCTGATGGGCTTCGTGACCGCTGGCGTCCTGGCTTACGGCACCGGCTATTACTACCCGCCGGTCGTCGTCGCAGCCCGTATTCCGGCCTATCTGCCATATCCCTATTCCTACGGCGGCAACGTCTATTACAGCTCCGCCACCGGCACCTGGGCGCGCGGCGGCACTGTCTACGGCCCGTATGGAAGAGCGGCCACCGGCGGCACCGCCTACAATCCAGCGACCGGAGCCTATGCGCGGGGCGGCGCGGTCTATGGCCCCTATGGCGGCGCGGGGGCTTGGTCCGCCTATAATCCCAGCACCGGAACCTATGCCCATGGCAGCGCCGCCTGGAATGGCAGCAGCGGCACGGCGCATGCGTCCTTCGCCAATCCGCGCTACGGCGTCGCGGGCAGCACGACGCAGAACGCCAACGCCTATGGGCGCTGGGGATCGAGCACGGTGTCAGGCCCGAACGGCACGGTGAACACGGCGAGCGCCAGCAACAGCCGAGGCTCGGCCGGCGCCTTCAACGCCAGCAATGGCGCTCAGGGCGCGGCGGTCCATGGCGCCAACGGCAACAACGCGGCCGTCGTGAAGGGTTCGGGCGGCAACGTCTATGCCGGGGCAAACGGCAATGCCTACAAGAAGACCAACAGCGGCTGGCAGACTTACAACAATGGGTCCTGGCAGTCGGTCAACACGCCCAAGACCAACTCCACGGCCACGCGCAGCCAGACGACTCAGCGCAGCACCACCTACAACCAGACATCCACCTCGGCGCGCCAGTACCACGCCCAGGCCCCGGCGACGCGCCAGAACTACGCCAGCACCGCGAGCCGCCCCACCATGGGCACCCAGGAATACGGCCAGCTCAACCGCGACTATCAGGCGCGCCAGTTTGGCGGCGGCTACAATCGCGGCGGCGGTGGTTATGGCGGCGGCGGTGCACGCAGGCGCTGGTAGTTTCAGCACCAGCCCTCAGGCCGCCTTCGCCTCTCCCGCGAGCCGCGCCAGATTGCCCAGCACGTCCTTCGCGACCTTGATCCGCCGCCCGACATCCATCTCGCCCGGCACGACCAGCTTGTGATCCGGCCGCAGCTTCATCGTGCTGCCGCGTGACCCCATCCACGGAATGAGCCCCGCCGGATTGCGGAAGGAATTGCCCCGGAAGGTCAGCACCATCCCCTTCGGCCCAGCCTCCAGCTTCTCCACCCCGGCCTCCCGGCAAACCCGCTTGAGCGTCATCACCTGGAGCAGGTTCTCGACCTCCTCGGGCAGCGGCCCGAAGCGGTCCACTAGCTCCGCCGCCATCGCCTCGGTTTCCTCGGGCGAGGACAGCGCGCCGATGCGGCGATACAGCCCAAGCCGGACCGGCAGATCCTTCACGAAGGTCTCGGGGATGAGCACCGGCAGCCCCAGCCCAATCGTCGGCGTCCAATCCCGCTCGGACGCCCGCCGCTTGCCGCGCTCGGCCCGCAGGTCGGCGACCGCATCCTCCAGCATCTGCTGATACAGCTCGATGCCGACCTCGCGGATATGTCCGCTCTGCTCGTCGCCCAGCAGATTGCCGGCGCCGCGAATGTCGAGGTCGTGGGAAGCGAGGGTAAAGCCCGCGCCTAGCGTATCCAGCGTCTGCATCACATCCAGCCGCTTCTCCGCCGCCGGCGACAGCCGGTGGTTCGCTGGCCAGGTCAGATAAGCGTAGCCGCGCTGCTTCCCGCGCCCGACGCGCCCGCGTAGCTGATATAGCTGGCCGAGCCCGAACATGTCCGCGCGATGAATGATCAGCGTATTGACCGCCGGCATATCGAGTCCGCTCTCGACGATATTGGTCGAGAGCAGCACGTCATACTTGCCGTCGCCGAACTCGGTCATGACGCGTTCGAGTTCGGTGGGCGCCAGCCGCCCATGCGCCATCGCGACCCGGACATCCGGCACGATTTCCGACAAGCGCTTACCCATGCGGTCGAGATCCTCGACGCGCGGAACCACGCAGAAGATCTGGCCGCCACGGAACCGCTCGCGCTGGATCGCTTCGCGGATCACCAGCCCGTCGAACGGCATGATGAAGGTCCGCACCGCCAGCCTATCCACGGGCGGCGTCGCGATGATGCTCATCTCGCGCACCCCGGTAAGGGCAAGCTGCAGCGTGCGCGGAATAGGCGTCGCGGTCAGCGTCAACACATGCACGTCGGCTTTCAGCGACTTAAGCCGTTCCTTATGCGCGACGCCGAAATGCTGTTCCTCATCGACGATGACCAGGCCGAGATCGTTGAAGGTGATCGACTTGGCGAGCAGCGCGTGGGTGCCCACCACGATATCGATCGAGCCATCGGCCACACCGGCCCGCACCACCGCCGCTTCCTTGGCCGTCACCATCCGCGAGATCTGCGCGACCTTCACCGGCAGCCCGGCGAAGCGCGCCGAGAACACGCGGAAATGCTGGCGCGCGAGCAAAGTCGTCGGCACCACGACCGCGACCTGACTGCCCGACAGGGCCGCGACGAAAGCGGCCCGCAGCGCCACTTCCGTCTTGCCGAAGCCGACATCGCCGCAGATCAGGCGATCCATCGGCCGGCCGGCGGCCATATCCTCCAGCACATCGGCAATGGCGCGGCTCTGGTCCTCGGTCTCCATGAAGGGAAAGCGGGCGCAGAATTCGTCCCACATGCCCTCGGCCGGGGCGAGGCTGGCGGCCTCGTGCAACCGCCGTTCGGCGGCAATGCGGATGAGACCGGCCGCCATGTCGCGGATCCGGCTCTTGGCCTTGGCCTTGCGATTCTGCCAGGACACGCCGCCGAGCTTGTCGAGCGCCACGCCGCCGGTCTCGGCGCCGAAGCGCGACAGGATCTCGATATTCTCGACCGGCAGGAACAGCTTGTCGCCGCCATCGTACAGCAGCCGCAGACAGTCATGCGGCGCCTCGTTCACCTTGATGGTGACGAGCCCGTCATAGCGTCCGATGCCGTGATCCTCATGCACCACCAGATCGCCCTCGGCGATGTCGGTGGCTTCCGCGATGAACTGGTCAGCGCGCTTGCGCTTGCGCGGCGGACGGCTGATGCGCCGGCCGAGCAAATCCTGTTCGCCCACCACCGCGATGCGGTCGCCGATGAAACCACGCTCGAGCCCAAGCGTGACAAGCGCCACCGTGCCCTGCGGCAAGGCACGCACCGCATCGGCATCGGCGGCGACGCCCACGCGATCGAAGCCATGCTCGCGCAGCAGCGCGCCGAGGCGCTCGCGCGAGCCGTCCGTCCAGGCCGCGACGACCAGCCGCTTCTTGTCCTTCGCCCATTTCTCCTGGCTCTCACGCAGCTTGTCGAAGAGATCGGGCTGCAACTCGCCACCCGGCGCGAAGATCGGAGCGGGACGGCCGCCGCCATCGACGCCGGCGGCGCTGCCGTCCGGTTTGGCGAACGGGCTGAAGGCGAAGGCGGTGGTCTGCGCCAGCATCCCGTCCCATTCGGCACGGTCGAGGTAAAGCCGCTCGGAGGGCAGGGGACGATACGGCGTCTCGCCATCCCGTGGCGGCACCTGCCGCGCCTGGAAGTGGTCGGCGATCATCTCCAGCCGGGACTCCAGCACCTCCTCCGCCTGATGGTCGAGCGAGATGGTGGCGCCGGGCAGGTAGTCGAGCAGCGTTTCCATGGCGTCATGGAACAACGGCACCCAATGCTCCATGCCCGGATGCCGCCGCCGGTCGGAGATCGAGTGGTAGAGCGGGTCGTCCGCCGCCGCCTGGCCGAAGATCTCGCGCCAGGCCGTGCGGAACCGCGCGACGCTCTCGGGATCCAGCGGCACCTCGGACACGGGATGCAGTTCGAGGCCCTTCACCGCCTCGCCGCTGCGCTGCGTATTGGGGTCGAAGCGCCGCATGCTCTCGATGCTGTCGCCGAACAGGTCGAGCCGGATCGGCTCGGGCTCGCCGGCGGGGAACAGGTCGACGATGCCCCCGCGCATGGCGAACTCGCCCGGCTCCATCACCGTCGCCGCCCGCGCATAACCATGCGCTTCGAGATAGGTCGCGAGCACCTCGGGCTGCACGACGCCCCCCGGCTTCAGCGAAAGGCTGGAGCCGCGAAACATCCCGCGCGGCGGCACCCGCTGCACCAGCGCATTGACCGTGGTGAGCACCACGCCCTGACCCAGCCCGCCCGCCGCCAGCCGCGCCAGCGTCGCGATACGCTCGGAGACGATGGCGGGATTGGGCGAAACCCGGTCGTAGGGCAGGCAGTCCCAGGCCGGAAAACGCAGCACCGGGCGCTCGGGCGCGAAGAAGGCGAGGGCGTCTGCCATCCGCGCCAGTCGGGCGTCATCGCGCGCGACATGGATCAGCGGCGCGTCGCTTTCCAGCAGCCGGCGGATGAGCAGGGCGGCATCCCATCCCTCGGGCGCGCCATAGACGGTGAGGAGGCTCATTTCCCGGCGGCTTCCACCATGGCGCGGAGCATGGGATGATCATGCGCCACGGGGATGGGTTGACGCCGCGTCAGCCACTCGGCCAGATCGGGATCGGGCAGGTCGAGTAGAGTCTCCAGCGCGCTCACCTCGGCCTCCGAGAAGCCGGCGAGCCGGGGCGCCACGAAACCGCCGATCAACAGATCGTTCTCATGGGTTCCACGATGAGTGGCGCGAAACAGGAGCCGCCGGCGGCGCGTCTCGAGGTCAGGTTGAGGCTCGGTCATGGATAAGGCGTCCTATACTGACCGACCCGGCCGGTGTCAGCCGCCTGCCGCCCAGACGCTGGCACAAATTCGCGCGCCGCTGACCAGCCTCGCCGGCATAGGCCCGCGACTGGCCGATCCGCTGAAGCGTTTGCTGGGCGGCGCTGAGGTGCTGGATCTGCTCCTCCACATGCCCGACAGCTACATCGACCGCCGCGAACGGCCAAGCCTGAAGGCCGCGAGGCCGGGCAGGGTGGTGACCCTGGCTGTGCAGGTCATGCGGCACGACGCGCCGCAGGGCCGCAACCAGCCTTGGCGGGTCATCGTGACCGACGGTACCGCCTTCGCGGATATTGTGTTGTTTCACCAGGCGCGTCTGTCACAGATGCCGGTGGGCGCCAAGCTGGTGGTCTCCGGCAAGCTGGAAGCCTTCGGCAACAAGCTGACCCTGCCGCATCCCGATTATGTGCTGCCCGAGGAGCGCGCGGGGGAAATGCCGGCGATCGAGCCGGTCTGGCCGCTCACCGCCGGCGTCACCAACCGGGTGATCGGCCGCGCCATGAACGATGCCATGCGGCGTCTCCCGCAACTCCCCGAATGGATCGACCCGCCCCTCGTTGCCCGCGAGCGCTGGCCCGGTTTCGCGACCGCCCTCCGGCTGGTGCAATGCCCGTCCGCCGAGGACAAGGCGCCCGAGCGGGAAAGTGGCCGCCGCCGCCTCGCCTATGACGAGCTTTTCGCCGAACAGCTCTCGCTCGCCCTTGGCAGACAGGCAATGCGGGCGCGGCCCGGCCGCTCGCTGACCGGCGACGGTCACTGGCGAGCGGAGGCGCTGCGCCGCTTCGGCTTCGAGCCCACGCCCTCCCAGCACCAGGCCCTCGCCGAAATCGACCGCGACATGGGGGAGCGCCGCCCGATGCTGCGCCTGCTCCAAGGTGATGTCGGCTCCGGCAAGACGCTGGTAGCCCTGCTCGCCATGCTGCGCGCCGCCGAGGCCGGAACCCAATCCGCCATGATGGCCCCGACCGAGCTTCTGGCACAGCAACACTACCGCACCCTCTCGGCGCTATCCCCCGTCCCGGTCGGCTTGCTCACCGGCTCCGTCTCTCCCTCGGCGCGGCGAGAGGTGCTGGCGGGGCTGGCGGATGGCAGCCTGCCCATCGTCATCGGCACCCACGCGCTGTTTCAGGCATCGGTCACCTTCCAGGATCTCGGCCTCGCGGTGATCGACGAGCAGCACCGTTTCGGTGTCAAGCAGCGCATCAGCCTCGGCGACAAAGGCGACGGCACCGATGTCCTGGTGATGACCGCGACCCCCATACCCCGCACCTTGCTGCTGACCCAATGGGCCGAGATGGAAGTCAGCCGCCTCACCGAGAAGCCGCGCGGCCGTGGTCCGCTCCGAACCACCATACACCCGACCGCCGCCATGCCCGAGGTGATCCGCGCCCTCGCCCGCGCGCTGGACGGCACCGCCCGCATCTACTGGGTCTGCCCGCTGGTCTCCGAAAGCGAGGTGCTCGATGTCGCCGCCGCCGAGGAGCGCTTCGCCCTGCTGCGCTCCCGTTTCGGCGATGTGGTCGGCCTCGCCCATGGCCGGCAGGAGACGCGGGTGCGCGAGGCGGTGCTCGCCGATTTCGCGGCGGGACGCATCCGTCTGCTGGTGGCGACGACCGTGGTCGAGGTCGGCGTGGATGTGCCCGAGGCCACCGTCATGGTCATCGAACATGCCGAGCGCTTCGGCCTCGCCCAGCTCCATCAGCTGCGCGGCCGCGTCGGTCGCGGCACCGCCGATAGTTTCTGTCTTCTGCTGCATGAGGACGAGCTCAACCCCATCGCCCGTGAGCGCCTGACCTTGCTGCGCGACACGCAGGACGGCTTCCTCATCGCCGATGCCGACTTCCGGCTGCGCGGCTCCGGCGAGGCGACCGGCACGCGGCAGTCCGGCCTTCCCGGCTATCGTCTGGCCGATGTGCCGGGCGCGGATGATCTGCGCGAGATCGCCAACAAGGATGCCGCCGTGCTGCTGGAGCGCGACTCCCGGCTGGTCAGCGCGCGCGGCCTCGCCGCCGGCCGCCTGCTCGCGATCTTCGGCAAGGAGGACGGCCTGGCACGGCTGCACGCCGGATGAGCGGCCGCGAATACCCGGCCCGCCCGCTGGTCGGCATCGGCATCGTCGTTCTGAAGCCGCCGGACGAGGTGCTCCTCATCCGCCGAGGCCGCGCCCCGATGATGGGCGCCTGGGGCCTTCCCGGCGGCGGCCAGGAACTCGGCGAGACGGCGGAGGAGGCGGCAAGGCGGGAGCTGCTTGAGGAGACGGGCCTGACCGTGGGCGAGATGCGGCTCGCCGGCGCGGTGGACAGCATCCATCGCGATGAGGCGGGGCGGGTCCGCTACCACTACACCATCCTCGACTTCGCGACGCTCTGGACGGGCGGCGAGCCGGTTGCCCTGTCGGACGCGGCGGCGGTGGTTTGGGCGAGGCTCGATGCCCTGGAACCCTACGCCCTCTGGCACGAGGCGCATCGCATCATCGCGCTGGCGCGGCGGGATTGGGGCGTTTAGCCGCCGTGGTTGGAACGGGCGGGCGGCATCGTCGGCGGTCACGGCGAAGGGTATTGGTGCGAGAGGGGGGACTCGAACCCCCATGGCTTGCGCCGGTCGATTTTGAGCCGACTGCGTCTACCGTTCCGCCACTCTCGCGCCGCGCCGGCTCTAGCACGCGCCCGGCCTCGGGAGAAAGCGTCTTTGCCGTCTGTGGTGCGCCTGCGTCTAGACGGCGTTGCGCGCCCGAAGTTGCTCCGCTATAGACCGCGCGCCCGATGGTCCCGGATAGCTCAGTTGGTAGAGCAAGCGACTGTTAATCGCTCGGTCGTAGGTTCGAGTCCTACTCCGGGAGCCAGGGTTATCAACGGAATAGAGCACGTCATCGACGCTCCTCGATGCTTAGAGAAATCTCGGGCCAATATCTGGGGCAACAATCGACAAACTTCCGGTCGCGGGAGTTCTAGACGACTGGCAGCTGTCGGTCAGGGTTTATTCACCCATGGATAGGCGTCCCCGGTTTCCGATATCGCTTCGGGTGGGAGGCCGGTCCTGACAGCGGTCTATTGCGTCTATGCGCCGCAATGGCCGCGCTGCAGGATCGATGGAACCGGCCCGTCTGGCTGGACATCAGTGCTCGCTACTGGACGGGCGCCGGCGCGTTTATGGCCCTTCGCCCCCAGACGATCGATGGCCTTCAGATAAAGGTTCTCATCGCCCTCGACATGCTGATGAACGAGTCGGCGCGAGCTGGATAATCAGCGAGAAGGGCGTCGCTATGTGGGGTGGGTGCGTCAGCGTCGTTAGAGACGTTAACAGGGGGCGTCTCGGCATGACTAGCGTCGGGAGAGGAGGCGCTGGTTGATCCAGCGCTTGGGGCTACTCGCGGCGGCGGGCGTGCGCGCTTGTTGGCATTGAACCCAAGACGTTCCGCTATGCGAGCCGACGACCGGACGACACGCAGGTCCGGCAGCGGCAGCGGCAGCGGCTGCGGGCGTTGGCGGCAGAGCGGCGGCGGATCGGCTACCGGCGGCTGCGCATCCTGTTGGCGCGGGAAGGCATCGCGCTGAACCACAAGCGGCTGTTCCGGCTCCGCCGCCAGGAGAAGCTCGTCGTTCGCAAGCGCGGCGGCCGGAAGCGGGCGCTGGGCACGCGATCGCCGATGGTCTTGCCGAAGGCGCCAAACCAACGATGGTCGCTCGACTTCATGTCGGATGCCCTTAACAGCGGCCGCCGGCTTCGGTTGCTGGCGGTCGTCCTCAGACAACGTGCGTCGTCTTGGCGCAGCCGTGGAGCACTTGGCCCATAGCTCCTCCCTCCGCAATTTGTCGTATGATTAAGCACCACGATCCGGGACTAAACGGCCAGGTCATCCTGCGCGCTGGCCGCGACCAGCCGCCCAGCTACCGCCAATACGGACCTGGAGCGGGCATTCACTCGAAGCTCCGATTGCGGCAGCATGGCGCTATGAAGCAGGAACCTCGGCTAGCCACCTGCGGCGATCTCCTGGCCGTCGAGGAGATCGTCCAAACCGCATACTCTCATTACGTCTCCCGTATCGGTCGGGAGCCAGGACCGATGCTTGATGACTATCGCATTCTCATCGAAGAGGGCCGCGTCCACGTCGTGGAGCGTGATAGCGTCGTGCGCGGCATTCTCGTGCTCATCCCGCAAGATGATGCGGTGCTCCTGGACAACATCGCTGTTTGTCCTGGCGCGCAAGGTTCGGGCCTGGGTCGCAGGATGCTGGAGTTCGCCGAACGCACCGCGATTACTGCAGGCTTTCGTTCGATCAGGCTCTACACGAACGAGACCATGATCGAGAACATCGAGTTCTACTCCCGCTTAGGCTACTCCGAAACGCATAGGGCGGAGAAGAAAGGGTTGCGGCGGGTCTACATGGCCAAGCCTCTCGCCTGAGCCCGGCCCACGTCATGGTCAAAGTCCGAAAACTGGTGCGGACCGGCTTGCCGCAGCGCTCGAACACCATGTTTAGGGCTTCGGCCAGGATCTCCTGAATATCCCGGTCCTGCTCGACCGCGATCAGCTTGAGGGTTGGGCGACATCCGCCTTGGAACGCCCGGGCACTTGGCGCGTATCGGTCCTCGTCTGGGCGGTGCGGTAAGCCGGGGCGCCAGACTCTGCTACTTTGGCCGGTTCGATTGCGGCAGCAACGGGCGCGGGCGCAGACCGGTAGGCAAGGTCTTTTAGGGAGGCGCGGCTCATGCGGCGGTCTTTCTCTTGCGTTGTGGAGCTGTCGTTTTGTGATGTTGCTTCATTGTACCAACACAAGTTGTCCCGAACCCCATTTGTAGAGGACGGCGATCTCCTCGGTAGCGGCGCTATCCGGCTCGGTTTCCTGGACGGAGCGGGCAGTGATGCTGGCGGTCGCATAGGCAGCGCGGTTGTGCATAACCATCGGGGCGATATCCCGCGCCTAGTCAGCCAAAGCCTCGCGGGCGTCCTTTTCGGCGCGACTCGCCCCCCGACCTCATGACGTTCAGCAGCAGGCAGGGTCGCTTGCTAGCGAGGTGGCACATATCGAGGGTCCGGTTCAGCGCCCGAAAATCGCAGCCCCCGGTCCGCATGGGGATCAGGGCGAGCTCCGACGCCGGGGCAGCAAGGTAACCGGCATTGTGATTGTCCCGGCCGCAATCGCTTGCTGGCCGAGCCACGCGACCCCAGCCGAGCGCACCAGATGTTCGGCTAGGACAACGCTGTTTCCAGCGTCATAAACTCCAACAAGTCCTCGACCAGCACGACGATGTTGCGCGGCGGATCGGCTACCCGCGACACCAGCATGGCGGCGATCACCTACTACCATGTCGAACTGCCGCATCACGACCTGCTGCTGGCGGAGGGGGCAGCGGCTGAGAGCTGGCTCGATACGGGCAATCGGGGAATGTTCGCCAATGCTCCGGGCGCGGTCGATCTCCATGCGGATCTGGAGCCCGATCTCGCTTCCGAGGCGTGGCAGACGCAGGCTTGGGCGCCCCTGGTGGAAGGCGGCCCTAACCTCGCCGTCATTCGGGCGCGGCTGGAAGGCCGCGCGATCACCCTCGGTCACGGTGCGGCGGCCGCGTGGACTTTGTGGCTCGAAACCGAGGGTAAGCACTCCGCCGTGCTGCGGGCAGGCGGCGGTCTCCTCCGCCTGGCTTCGGTCGCCGCCAAGGCGCCCGGCGACCAGCGCCGATTGGGGGCGGTCGTCGCGGAGGTGACGCTCGACGGGGTGGCGCTGGATCTCGCGGATCATCGCCTGGCCTTGGGTTTCCACGCGATCGAGCGGCAGGGCGGCGCCTGCTGGCGCTGGACAGATGGGCAGGCGCTGCTGGACTTCGGACCGAGCGAGGTCGAGCGCGTGGTGACAGTAACGGTCACCGTCATCGCGGCCGCACAGGACTGGGCCGTCGCGGCTTGAAATGTGGCGGAGCGCTCCCTGGTCTGGACACGTCGAGAGGCCGGAGCCGACCGCAGTCACGCCGTCAAAGTCGATGCACAAGTCGGCAGTTTCGATCTTGGTGGGATGCTCCACTGGCGCAACAGGCTGCCTACTGGCCGGGGTCCGTGTGGCCCGCTTTACCGTATTTGCCGGCGCTATGGAGCATCGCTAGGGACTAACGAGCGGCAATCATTGTTATTCGCGCATGCGTTTGGGTTACGCGCGGTGTCGGACGGCTGAGGAGACGTTCGGCGAGTCCGCCGACGCGGGCAGCAGTCATGGCAATATGGAGATCATTGAAGACCAGCACGAAATCATTGACATGCGGCATCCAATGATTTGTGAGCGGCTGCCAGCGCGCGCCCACGTCGGCGCCCGCGAGTTCGAGCCGCCAAAGTTGAAAGGACAAATATGATGAGCGGCGAAACCGGCCCAAACGAGACGATGCCGGCCTGCATGGAAAACGTGATCCTCCCACGAGCCCACGATATCGGCGGATTCGAGGTGCGGCGCGCACTCCCGGCCAGGCAGCGGCAGATGGTCGCCCCTTCATCTTCTTCGACCAGATGGGGCCTGGCGAGTTCCTGACCGGCAAGGGGCTGGACGTGCGGCCGCACCCCCATATCGGGCTGTCCACCGTAACCTACTTATTCGATGGCGCGATCCAGCACCGCGACAGCCTTGGCTCCGACCAGTCGATCGTGCCCGGCGACGTCAATTGGATGACGGCGGGGCAAGGTATCGCCCATTCTGAGCGGACGGCGAAGAGCGCCCGGGGCATTCGAACCGGCTGTTCGGCATCCAGTCCTGGGTGGCCCTGCCACGGCAGCATAAGGAGGTGGCGCCTGGCTTTCTCCACCACGGGGCGGATGCCCTGCCAGTCATTGAGAATGGCGGTGCCAAGCTACGGCTGATCGCTGGCTATGGCTGGGGCCTGCGCGCGCCGGTCCTCACGCCGTCGGAATTGTTCTACGCCGATGCCGTGCTTGCAGCCGGGCGCAGTCCTGCCGATGCCGGACAGCCATGAGGAACGCGCGGCCTATGTCGTGGAGGGCGGCGTCGAAATCGCCGGCGTTTACTTCGACACCAGCCGCATGCCGTTGTTCCGAGCCAATGACAGCATCGCACTGCGCGCGGGGCTGAGGGGGGCCCGGCTGCTGTTGCTGGGTGGCGCGGTGATGGACGGGCCGCGCCATTTGTTCTGGAACTTTGTCCCTTCGTCGCGCGAACGGATTGAGCAGGGTAAAGCGGATTGGAAAGCAGGCCGCTTCGCGAAGGTCCCCGGTGGCGACAAGGATTTCATCCCGCTGCCGGAAGAGCGCGTCCTTCGGATCCGGTGCAGGCGCAAGCCGGATCTCCGACGAGCTGAGGCTTCCGGCGCAGGCTCTGGTGCAAATATCTGATGCTCAACCTGCGCAACGTCAAAGTGATTCTGGCGGTAGTCCCGTCGTGCGAATTTGCGCGAGGCGAAGAGATTGTGTAGTAAATGACCCGCGATTCTGATCCGGTTCGTCTGGAATTTAGCTCATCACGTTGCATTAGATCTCTCCAAGTCACAGTCGATCGATAGGATGTAACATGTGCTCACCGCAGATTGTTAACGAAGCCATGAAGCTAAAGATCGCGGCATGGAACGCGAGTTTTCGGCAAGTCTCGACGAGCCCTTTCGGGCCAACAGATGAAGTAGGGATGCTCAATCTCATCGATGGCGCGTCTCGTGATGCAATCATGCGGCGGGCGGATGCCTCCCATGTTTACGATCTTTCAGTAGATAACTTCGTCGGGATGCCGAGTTGGACGGCCGCTGGCGATCCTTCCTATCAGATCTGGATGACCCATACTCCACCCGGAGAAAATGTCTGGAATTCCATGAAGCAGGACGACGCTACAAACGATCTGGTAGCTTATTCAGGCGATGCGGTCTCCATGTATACCCATTGCGGCACCCATATTGATGCGCTCAACCATTTTGGGTTTAGGGGACGGATATGGAACAATTACACTATCGATGATAATCTTGGCAGCCGCGGCTGGAACAAATGCGGCGCGGAGAAACATCCTCCGGTAGTGGCGCGGGGGATCATGCTGGATATCGCAAGCATGCACGGACTCGACGTCCTCCCTCCTAGCTACGGCATCGGCGCGAAGGACTTGGAGAACTGCCTCAAGCATCAGAAGACAGAGCTACGTCCAGGAGATGTGGTGCTTCTCCGTACTGGACAGATGAAGCATTGGCTCGATGCTGCAGCGTTTTGCGCCAATACTCCTGGGCTCACGCGCGAAGGGGCGGAGTATCTTTGCAAAGGGGGCGCGGTTATGATCGGAGCGGATAATTTGACGTTGGAGCAAGTTCCGTCCACTGAGCCGGGAAACTATCTTCCGGTTCATTGTTATTTGTTAGCAGAGGCCGGGGTGCCTATCTTGGAGATGGCCCAGCTCGATGAATTGAGCGCCAATGCGGTCTTTGAATTTGCTTTTATTGGCGCTTGCATAAAGTTGGCGGGCGCTACCGGCTCGCCAATGCGGCCCATCGCGATGCCATTGCGCGAGTGACATTTCGCCTTTCAAACCAAGTCGGATGTGGTTGGGCAAACGCGAATCTTCAGGCTGGTCTCGTTTGCAGGTGTTCTTCTACTGAGGTGATGGACCTGCCCCGCGCAGAGGCGTAACTCTTCTCCTTCCGGAGCTTAGGCTGGTCGTCAACGTCCTCTCGATCCTCGCCCTATACGATCGGGGCTTCTGGTCAGGTGTGGTTCGCCGCCTCTATAAGGTGATGTTGACGAGGGAGGTCGTATGCCGCGGCCACTGGACATTTGGCGGTGCGCGATCGTGAAGCAGACGGCGGAGGAGATTGTCCGCGACGGCGTTAGCCCAGGCTCTGCAATCTGGTTTCCGGATACGCCCCCATTTACCTTCTGGGCGGACCCCTTCGCGCTATGGCGGGATGGGCGCCTCTATGTGTTTGCCGAGGCATTCGATTACCGGACCCGGATCGGCCATATTGATCTGCTCGTTTACGATGGCGATCTCAAATTTCTCGAAACCAGGCCGATTCTAAGAACGCCTTGGCACCTCTCTTATCCATTCGTCTTCGAGGCCGAGGGCGACACATGGATGCTGCCCGAGGCCTATAAATCGGGTACGCTGACCCTGTATCGCGCGCGTTCTTTTCCGGACGACTGGGAGGCGGTCTACTCAATCCCGCTCGACAGCCCGGCGATCGATGCAACGCCTCTTTGGCACGGCGGCAGGTGGTGGCTGTTCTATTCGCCCTCTCACGATGCTTTGGCTCGTCGCAGCAACCTTCACGTGGCGTGGTCCGATAGGCTGACCGGCCCCTGGCACCTTCATCCGCTCAATCCCGTGCGTGCCGATCTGGCGAGTGCTCGTCCGGGCGGCAGACCGATGGTTTGGGGCGGCGCGATCATTCTGCCCGTTCAGGACTGCCGATTAACCTATGGCGGCGCCATTCGCGTCCTTTCAATCGAGACTTTGGACGGGACAGGATTCGTGGCGACGGATCGTGCGGGTGTGAGTGCGCCCTCCTGGATGGCGCCGTTCACGGAGGGTTTGCATACGCTCGCCTCCGCGGGCCCGGTCACGCTGATCGACGTCAAGCGGACAGAGGCGTCTTTCTACGGGGAGGCGGTCCGCATTCAAGGCGTGTTGCGACGCCGATGGAGAGAGGCTCGGTCTCTAAAGCGGTCGGCTGGTTGAGATGAAGAAGATAGCGTTCGTCTTCGTAGCAGAACCCTACCAGTGCTATCATGGGGCCTCTGTGGCTTTTGCAATGGCCAAGATGGCCGATGTCCGAGTGGCGATCTACTATAACGACCCGGATTCTGTTTATCATCTGGACCGCATAAGGGTGCTGTACAGCGCGGCGCCCATGAACTATATTCGTATGAAGCGCAGTCTGTTTACGACATTTGTTCAGAGACTCAAGATCTTTGGATTTCTCAAATACACCGTCTACCGATCAAACGAACGTGCATTCGCACAGTATGACGCGGTCGTTTCGGTGGAAGACACCGCTTACAGACTATTCGAGACATCCAACGCTGCTGATCGACCCAGGAAGATCTACCTGCCGCATGGGGCGGGTGATGGAATTGTAGGATTTTCCGGCCGGGCAAAACACTTCGACCTGGTGCTCCTGCCCGGGCCGAAGTCGGCAACGCGCATGATGGAATCAGGTTACGTTCGTCCGGACAATCATCGCGCGATTGGTCTGGTGAAGCTCGAAACCGCTAATTTGCTCTACGACGCTCAAGACACCTTTTTCGCTGTGAAACGTCCGACCGTGCTCTATAATTCTCATATCACGCCTGGGTTGCGATCCTGGGACACCTTCATAGAACCGATGCTTGCGGAGTTTACGGCGTCCGATGACTACAATCTCATCGTGGCGCCGCATGTTAAATTCTTCCGGCGTCGCAGCCGGCGGCTCCGTGCGAAATGGGAAGCGCGAAGCTCGGCAAATGTCATCGTGGATACCGGATCCGACCATTCCGTCGATATGAGCTACACACGGGCCGCCGACATTTATGTGGCTGATATCAGTAGTCAAATCTACGAATTTCTCATCGAGCCGCGGCCTTGCATCTTCCTCAATCCTCACCGGATTGCGTGGGAGACTAACCCGAGCTACGCGCATTGGCATCTTGGCGATGTCATCACCGAGCCGGAGCAGCTCATGCCCGCGATCCGCGCGGCAAAGGCGCGGCACCCCATCTATCTGGAGAGGCAGGTGGCGATGGCGGCTGCGTCCCTGGGTGACCGCAGTCCGGGCGCGTCCCGCCGTGCCGCGAAGGCGATCATGGAGTTCCTGCGCGAGCATGAGCGCTTGTAGCCATGTCATCTTCGCTCGCCCTATAAGATGCCGATGCTCCGACCGATGGACATCTGGCGATGCGCGATCGTGAAGCAGCCCGCCGAGGTGATCCTGCGCGGCGGCATCGACGCGTCCTCGGTCGTCTGGCTTCCGGATATGCCACCGGGTTCCTTTCGAGCCGATCCCTTCGCATTGTGGCGTGGCGGACACCTCCACGTTTTTGCCGAGGCCTTCGACTACCGCGACCGTGTTGGGCATATCGATCTCCTTATTTTTGATCGTGACCTGAATTTGCTGGAATGCCGCACGGTTTTGAAAACGCCCTGGCATCTGTCCTATCCCTTCGTTTTTGAGGCGGATGGTGAAATCTGGATGCTTCCTGAGGCGTTCCAATCTGGGGCCTTGACTCTGTATCGAGCCCGGCGGTTTCCGTTCGAATGGGAACCCGTCTGCGAGGTTCCGCTGGATGGTCCGGCAATCGACGCGACACCATTTTTCTACGGGGAAAAGTGGTGGCTGTTCTATGCCCCCTCACATAGCAAGCTCGCCAAAAAGAGCCATCTTCATGTGGCGTGGTCGGATAGCTTGACGGGTCCATGGAAACTGCACCCGCTCAATCCAGTACGCATCGATCTTTCCAGCACCCGCCCCGGAGGTACGCCGTTCGCGAGGAACGGCGTCATCAATCTTCCCGTGCAGGATTGTCGCGCGACTTACGGCGCCGCGATTTGCATCCTGGAGATTGATTGTCTCGATGAAACGCAATTTTCGGCGACCGTTGGCGAAATGCTCGTCGCGCCACCATGGATGGCACCTTTCACGGAAGGCCTGCATACGCTCGCGACGGCTGGATCGGTGACCCTGATCGATGTCAAGCGCATGGACGTCTCGCTCCATGGCAAGCTGGGGCGCGTTGATGGAATCATACGGCAGCGTTTGAAACGTGCGAATGTCTTTCGGCGATGAGGATCGGCTTTCTATATAACCACGATGCAAGCCATCAGGTGCCGCATACCATTCCCATCGCGGCAGCACTTGCGAAGCGAGGCATCGATGTCGAGATTTTGACGTCGAGCGAGGCGCAACGTGCGGTAGCGCAAGCACTTATTCCGCCGAATGTAACTGTCCACTTCAGAAGTCTGCGGATCAGCGCGGCAAGCCGCGCGGCGGACCACCTTCTTCGTCATGTCGCACCCTTTAAGCGAATCGCAATCCTCCGGGAGAATCTCGACCTGTTCAGGCAATTCGATGCGCTGATTGTACCGGAGACGACCTCGACATTGCTGAAGACGCGGTTCGGGCTGACCGCTCCAAAATTAATTTATGTTCCGCATGGCGCGGGTGATGGTGCGGCCGGATTCCAGCCCGCGACCAAGAGCTTTGATTTAGTGCTTCTGTCTGGACGAAAGGTGCGGGGCCGGATGCTCGCCTTGGGGTTGGTGACGGAATCCAATCATGCGATCGTCGGATATCCGAAATTCGATCAGCTAAACCTCAGGCCGCCCGCGCGTTTCTTTGACAACGACAGGCCGACAGTCCTTTACAACCCACATTTCAACCCGCTGCTGTCGTCCTGGTATTCGCTAGGCAGAAAAGTGCTGGAATGGTTCGCAGTCCAGGATCGCTTCAATCTGATCTTCGCCCCCCATGTGATGCTGTTCAAGCGACTGCTTCACACCTCGATTATCCACCGAAAAGCGAGACTACGGCCCCGTTTGCCGAGGCACCTTCGCGATAACGCCGGGATGCTGATCGACACAGGAAGCGATCGGTTGATCGACATGAGCTATGTGCAGTCTGCCGACATCTATCTGGGTGACGTATCGAGTCAAATTTATGAATGGATTCAAAGGCCGCGACCTGCCATCTTTTTCAACACCCACAAGTCTGGCTGGCAGGCCTCACCGGACTACGGACACTGGGCCCTTGGAGAGGTGATCGGCGGGTTCGATGCTCTTCCCGCAGCGCTTGATCGGGTGATCGCCCATCCGGACGCGTTCAAGGAACGTCAGGAGGCCGCGGCGGCAGAAACGTTCTCGATGACGGACCGTCGAGCGGGAGAGCGGGCGGCTGACGCCATTTTGGCATTCATGCGGCCGGCCTGAGGCTCGCGCTGTGACCCATGACAGGCACATGGTAGGATAGAACTGGCACAGCGGAGGCCAAGATGCGCTTTTCGAATTGCAACATCCCTCTCGCAGTTGCGCTGGTGCTCGCCGCGACCGTTGACGCCTGCGGGACGCCGCCACCACCGGCAGTTGTGACCGCGTCTACAGCAAGCGTCTCCACCGGTAGCGGCTTCGACGGCACATATCGTGGCGAGGCTTTTCCGGACCAGATCATCGAAGGATGCGGAGAAGCCTCGCACGCGATCATACTCGAGGTGAAGGGCAATCGAATCTGGGTGCGACACAGCCATGCGCTCACCGGCACCGTCGACCCCGCGGGCGAAGTCTCCATGCAGAATAGCGATGCAACCAGCAACCTGACCGGATCGATCCAGGGCGGTGTGCTCAAGGCGACCGAGACGGCGACCAGGTCGCCCAAGAAGCTGCAAGGTTTCTATGTGGACTCAGAATCGACATGCACCTTCGCGATTCAGGCGACCAGGGAGTCAGGCGGTGATTCGGACGGCGCGCCATAAGGTGACGCCGAACACCACGAGGGTGACGCCCGACGCGATGATGGTGGCATCGGCCGCACCGATCGTGCCGAACCACGGCACCAGAACGGCGAGCGATCCGAACAGGCAGATGTTTGCGCAGACCCGACCGAGGAGGACCTGTCCGGGCTTTCCCATGGCGGTGAGTGCCGGTGCGCAGACGACGCTCGCAAGATCGAGGGCGGCGGCCACACCGAGCAGAAGAAGCAGGGGATAGATGCCGGCGTATTGCCGGCCCGCGATCAGCCCCAGCAGCGGATGCCCAAGTACCAGAAGAATGAGGGTGATGATGATGCCCGCGAGCGAGGCGAGCCCGGTCGCACGCATCAGGAGTCGCTTGAAGTCGCCGCCCGCATTGGCCGTGTGGGCGCGCGCGAGCTCCGGAAATATCGCGCGCGAGACCATTTCGGAAATCCGCGCCAGCGCTTGGGCAAGTTGATTGGCAAGCCGGTAGTGACCAGCCCCAACCGGCCCCACCATGAGGCCTACGAGCAGAACCACCATTTGCTTGCCGCCGTAGTCCAAGGTGACGTTGAGATTGGTCATCCAGGTGAAGCGCCATATGCCAGCGTTCTCACGTAGGGCGAAGCGGATCGTGCGCGCAGTGGGGAAGGTCAAGGACCCCGGTGCCACGGCCCTGACGCAGACCCAGTAGACGATGGCGGTCATGATTTCGCCGGCAGCCCAGGCGACCAGGAAGCCGCGCACCGTGGCACCGATCGCGACCACCGTCAGGGCGCCCACGAAGCGCATGATGGGTGTCACCGTGTCAGCTGAGGCGCCGACCCCGAAGCGATCATGCAGACGCAAGATGCCAACGGCGGTGGACCTTCCCGAGAGGAGAATCACGAAGCTGAAGGCGAGGCCCGCATGCGACAATTGAGCGGACCAGCCGAGCAGCGGGCCGAGCACCATGACGGAGAGCGCAGCGATAACGCAGCCGGTGACAGCGCCTGCCATGTCCAGGGAGAGACAGAAGCCGGCGAGGCGGGCGGCGGCGGCGGCACGACCCTCCTTCACATGAGGCAGGCCATAGCGCACAACAATTTGCCAGGTTTGACAGCTGACGAGGGCGGAAATCGCCTGTGCGCCACCCAGGACCAGAGCGAACTGGCCAAAACCCTCAGGGCCGAGGGAGCGGGCAGCCAGCGCCAGGTAGACCAGGCTTAGGGCCGCGCCCATCGCCTTGCCCCCCAAAAGCCACCCTAGATTGGTGAAGACGCGCCCGAGCGAACCCTCGCGCCGGTCTCTTTTCTTCAAGACCGTTTGCCAAGCAGCCCGGGCAGTCCGTAGATGTCCTGCAAGATGAACATTGCCTTCCTCTATATCGCCGAGGCCTACCAATGCTATCACGGAGCGTCCATCGCACTCGAACTTGCGGCGCGCCCGGGCGTCAATGTTGTCAGCTATTACAACGATCCTGAAACGCCGCGACACCTTGAGCGCATCCGTATGGCTTACGGAACGCCACCAGTGGCCTATCGCAGGCTTCGGCGATCGCCGCCGACCCGGTTGATGCAGTCGATCCGCATTCTCGGCATGTTCAAAGAAATGGTGATGCGCGACAACGCCTCGGAACTCGACCAGTACGACGCCATCTTCACGCTCGAAGACACGGTCGCCTCGGCACGGCGTCTTGGTATCAGGAGACCGAAGCTCATTTACAGCCCACATGGTTTCGGAGATAGGGCGCGCGGGTTTGATGCCCGCGCCGCAGCGTTCGACTTTGTACTTGTCGCGGGTGACAAGAGCGCCACGCGTTTGTTGAAGAGCGGGCTTGTAACGGCGGCCGACCATGCTGTGATCGGTCCGGTAAAACTCGAAGTCAGTGCGCGATTGCGCGTTCAGCACCGGCCCTTTTTCAAGCATCAACGCCCAACGGTGCTCTATAACGCGCATAAGGCGCCGCGGCTCACGTCCTGGCACAAATTCATCGAGCCGATGCTCGGCCAGTTCGGCCGGCAGACCAGATTCAACCTGATTGTCGCGCCGCATGTAAAGATGTTCCGGCGGCGGTCCGTGTCGGTCAGATCGATGTGGGAGGCACGTAGTACTGACACCATCATAATCGACACGAGTTCAGACCGATTGATGGATATGACTTACGCAGACGCAGCAGACATCTATGTCGGCGATGTCAGTGGCCAGGTCTATGAGTTTTTGGCGGTGCCGCGTCCCTGTGTCTTTCTGAACGCACGCGGTGTGCAGTGGCGTGACGACCCGAACTTCGCGCATTGGCATCTCGGGGATGTGGTTGATGACCCAAAGGATCTTTTGTCGGCCATAGGTTCGGCGCCCGAGCGGCATGATTTCTATCGAGCAAGGCAGGAGATCTTTGCGAAGGCGTCGCTCGGTGACCGCAGCGCAGGGGCGGCGGAGCGGGGCGCCGATGCGATACTCGATTTCATGGGGCGGTCCGCAAGTGTCAGATAAGGCGGAATCTCATCTCGCCCTAAACCCTCAGATACCCGGCTGATTTCCACCATGCGACGGTCTCGGCAATGCCTGACTGGAGGGTGATGTGTGGCGCCCAAAGAGCGTCGGGCAGCCGCATCTTGCGGTCAGGTGCCCAGTCCCGGTGCAGGATTTCGCGCAGTTTGGCGCGGCCGAAGATGGCGGGCTTGCCAGAGAGGGTGGCGAGACCGTCGCTTGCAGCACCTGCAGCACTCAGCAGCAGATCAGGCACGTGCAGCATGCGGGGCCTATTTCCGAGGGCATCACCGATCGTTGCGAGAAGTTCAGCCCAGCCGTAGCCGTCAATCCGCTCGTCCGAGATTTCGAACACGGCATGGCTGGGTCCGCCGGGGCTCAGCGCCGCGATGGCCGTCGCTGCGTCTCGCGCATGAATTAGGGCAATGCGTAGCTCGGGCTTTGTCATGGCAGGCGCGATCGAGCGTCGTGCCATGCGCATCATGGCGAGACCCTCGATATCCCAAGGTCCGTAGACGACGCAGGGCCGGAGGATGACCCAGGACGTGGTGCCAAGGATGGCGATTATCGCGTCTTCGCCCGCGCGCTTGCTGGCGGCATAGGCGGAAAGATGCGGATGCCGCGCCGCCTGTGACGAGATCAGGACAAACCGCGCGGCCACAGCGTTCCGCGCCATTGCCTCCGCCAATCTTCGGGTTCCGTCAGCGTTGATCGCGAAGAACTCTTGGGCGCTTCGTGCTTTGACCAGTCCTGCCGCGTGGATGATCACGGAGGCGCCGGTTACCAGCCGGCAGAGTGCGGAGGAATCACCCAGATCCCCGAGCACGAGTTCAAGCGGGATCTCGGACAGAAGGGGATGCAGCGGGGCGCGGCGCGTCAGCAGCCGGACCTTCCAGCCTGAGGCCGCGAGGGCCGCGACGATGTAGCGTCCTAGAAATCCCGTGCCACCCGTGACGGCAGCGACGAGCGGCGCCGTCACGCAGAGACGACAACGCGTGGAAGTGCTTCCGCCAGGTAATGCTGCCGCGTGAGAGAACGGCTCAGTTTGCCAGACGAAGTATAGCTAAGACTACCAGGTGTTAACAGGATCACGCGACAGTCGAGCCCGTGCTGCGCCCGAATCGTTCCACTAACGTCCTCGATCAGCCGGCGACTAGCTGCCGGATCGGTGATGCTGCGCGATTCGACGGCAAGAAGGAGAATTTCCTGGCCATCTTCTTCCACGGAAAACGCCGCGACGTCGCCGGTCCTGACCTCGGGGGAAGTTCGTTCGACCGTCCACTCCAGATCCTGCGGCCAGATGTTGCGCCCATTGATGATGATGAGGTCCTTGGCGCGCCCGGTAACCACCAGTGTTTTCCCGAGGTGGTAGCCGAGGTCGCCGGTGGCGAGCCATCCATCGGCCGAGAGATTGACGCCCGTCTCATCGGGTCGGCCGTTATATCCCTGCATCACACTGGCGCCGCGCGCGAAGATCCGTCCCACGCGGCGGTCCGCCAAAACGGCGCCGTCTGCATCACGAATTTCAATCTCATGATTCGGTAAGGCGACACCGCACAGCACGACTGTTCGGACGCGGGAATTTTCGTCGGCTGGGGCTTGGATGATGCCAACCTGCTCCATCAGGTCGAGGTCGATGGTGTCCATCTCTATCCCACGCCCGATCGGTGCGAAGCTGATCGCGAGGGTGGCTTCAGCCATGCCGTAGCTCGGCAAGAAGGCTTCTGGCCGAAATCCGCAAGCAGCGAATAGTTTTGCGAAACCGGACAATACGGCTGGTCGGATCATGTCGCCGCCGATACCGGCGATGCGCCAGCTCGAAAGATCCAGGTCGGCCCTGCTGATGGACTGCTCGCGCCGCGCGCAAAGGTCATAGCCGAAGCTCGGACTGTAGGAGATCGTGCCGCGGCCGTTGGAGATGAGTGACAACCAAAGTTGTGGGCGTCGCGCGAAATCCTGCGTGGCGAGCAAATCGACCGTCACCTGGCCCGACACAGGGGTAAGCAGGAAGCCGACCAGCCCCATGTCATGATACAGCGGCAGCCAGGATACGGCACGGTCGTCCGGCCGAATCTCCAGCCCATGGCTCAGCATCGCAGACACATTGGCCATGAGGGCGCGCTGCTTGATCACCACCCCGATGGGAAAGCGGGTGCTGCCGGAGGAAAATTGCAGATACGCGGTATCGTCAACCCCGATCACCGGCAGTGCCACATCAGCGTCGGGGGCCTCAGCCAGATCAGCAACCGTGCTGCAAAGGGCCAGCCCCTGATCCTCTGCAAAGGGAGAGAGCCATCCGATCAATGCCTTGGGTGCGAATAACGCGGTCGCTTTCGCCTCTATGATCAATCGTCCGATATGCGCGACATAGGCCTCACGTCCCCCAAAGGCGAACGGCAAGGGCAACGGGACAGGGATGAGGCCGGCATATTGGCAGGCAAAGAAGATGCGGACGAAGTCGGGCCGTGTCTCCGCGATGATCGCCACTGGATCCTGGCGCTTCAATCCCCGCGCTAGTAGCTTTCGGGCGAGTGCAATCGCCTCGACCCGCAAAGTGCGATAGGGAAGCGCCTCTGTCAGTTCGCCCCGAACGGAATAAAAGTTGAGACCTGTCTCGCCGCTCGCCGCGTAGTCGAGCGCTTCCGGCAAGGTTAGGAAGTTGCCGAGGCGCTGCTCGATGCCGCTGAAAGTTGGCGTCGGCCCGGAGATGTAATTGAAATCCAAGATTTGTGATCCAGAACATGGTCGTGGGTTAGGCTCGGGTGCTGATTACGCCGCTTTGCGTTTAGCAAAGGTTTTGTCGACGAGCAGCAGGTCCGATGGTTTATCGACGTCGACAGCGGCATCCGCGAATGGCAACTCGACGATTGCGAGCTTCGCTCCTACGCGACGACCCAAAAGCCGAACCGCGGCCTGCATCGTCAAGCTTTTGAACAAATAACGGAACAGCGCGGTCAAGCCGATGATCCGCACCATGGCGACTGGGCTCTTGCGCTGCTGTTCCAACCGTTGCCAGAAGTCCACGGCTCGGCTGGCACTCGGTGTGCGCAGGAGGAACAGGTTGCAGCCGCTAAAGTCGCCATCGCGCATGCGTAACCAGGTGCGGCGGGTAGTTGGATAGGCTACGCGTATCACATCCGATCGCGCCACGCCGGCCGTGGCATCGGCCTCATCGGGCGTTTGGGAAAGAAAGGACTGCAGGATTTCGGGCGTTAGCAATGCGTGATCCGCCGTCGTGACGAGCAGCGGAGTTCCAAATTCTAGCAAGGAAGCAGCAACGCTCCGGCTCGGCGACGCGGCGGAGGGACGGACCAGGATCGTGCGTGCCTCCGCAAATGCGGCCAGAATATCCGACGGCTCGGTCGAGACGATGATACGGTGGACGGCAGGGCAGGCCTGGAGCGCCCTGATGACGTGCAGGATCATCGGCGTCCCGTCCACGGGGAGCAGCGCCTTATGAGAGACGCCGGCCGCCGCCGCCATGGGGTCAATTCTACCCCTGCGGTTCCCGGCGAGAATCAGCGCTGTCAGTCCGTCACCTGGCGTCATCCGGCCAGCGACTTTTCATAGACGCGATAAGTCTTGTAGGCGCGTCCACCGACGGCTTCGGCCAGATGGCGCATCGGCATATTGTCTTCCAGGACCCACGACATCTCAACGGCTGTGATGCCCTTGGCCAACGCTTCGCGCCGCAATGCCTCCACGATGTGAAGCGAAAGAAGCCGCCCCAAAATGCCATTGCCGAAACGTTTGCGCACACCCATCAGAGGTACGCGGGCCGTCGTTACGCCCGATACCTTCAATCGCCACAACAGTTTGGCCCAGCCGAAGGGGAACAGCTTACCCGAAAGATCGCGGATGGCCGCGTTCAGGTTGGGGAGGCAGAGGCCGAAGGCCGCCGGTTCGCCATCGACCTCGGCAAACCAGATCAGGCGCTCATGGAGGAGCGGCCGCATGGCCTTCGCCATATGGTCTACCTCGGCCTGAGTGATGGGTACGAACCCCCAATGGCCGTCCCAGGCATCGTTATAGATATCGACGAGGGCGGCGATATCGCTCTTGAGGTCCTTCAAACGCATCGGCCGCAGGACGACGTTCGATGGCAAGCCGCGTGCCACCATGGCGGCCGAGGCGGGCGGCAAGGCCGCGGAGCTATCGCAAATATAAGCGTAGAGATCACGGACCTTACTGTAGCCATTCGCCTTGATGTGGTGATCCGCATAGGGCGGATCATATGGCATCATGAGCATGGGATCTGTATCGAAGCCATCGACCAGCAGGCCCGTTTCTTCGTTGACCGACAGGTTGAAGGGGCCCGTTACGCGTTTGAGGCCCTTTTCGATGAGCCATTGTTCAGCCGTCGAAAGGAGGGCGGCGAAGACAGCCGGCTCGTCGATCGAAACCAGCATGCCAAAGTTGCCGACCGGCTCGGCCGGATCGACTTTGGCCAGATGATCACGCTGGGCACTGATTCGGCCAATATCCACGCCGTTGCGGACGGCTAGCCAGAACGCGACGTCAGCATGGCCGAAGAAGGGATTGCCCTTGGGGGTCAGAGCCGCCTGACGCTCCGAATGGAGAGGCGGCACATAGTGCGGCTCGGCGCGAAAGAGTCTGTCGGGCAGGCGGATGAAACGCTTCAGTCCGGCGCTGCCGATGACGGGTATGATCTCGATCGCGTCCAGGCGTGAAGTCGAACCGTTCACATCCATTGCTCCCGGCGGGGAGGGCCATCGGGTGGAGGGCTGTCCGTGTATGGACGAGCGCGCTTGCAACGCACCTGGTCCGATGTTTGGCTTCCGTGGACGTTGGATAAATCCCGCAGAATCATTCGTTCGAGATCGAAGCTCTGTCCGTATTTACGCCGGCGCGGGTACATCAACTCTCCTTAGGGCGGTGATTGAAACTTAAAGAGATCGGCTGTCAAGCAACCGGGAGGGGAGGCGCTGGGCAGGGCCAGACCGCCTAGTCACCCTCAGCCTGGATCAGGCGCAGGCCGCCATAGCCTGAAAACAGCACGAGTGCGGCCCATCCGGCCAGCCAAGGCGGCAAGGTCCCGGCCTCTCCCAAAGCGCTGAGAAGGCCGGCAGAGGTGAGGTAACCGAGGCCGAGAATGAGGCTGCTAGCCATGTAGACGCCGCCGCCTGAGGCTCTCGGGGGCGCCAGCAGAACCGGCACAGCAAACAGTATCATGAGGAGGGGATCGAACAGGGAGGCGATCGTCCCATGCAATTGGGTGCGGTAGAAATCCATGCTTTGCGAGCCAGCCCAGCGGCCGCGAAGCGTGGCAATCAGCCGGCCGAGCGTCATGCTGTCGACCGGTTGGGCGAGGTCAATCATATTGGCGGGTGCAGGGCCGTGGGGCCAGCCAAGGGTCGGGAGAAATCGGGCTTCGGCATGGTTCTGTCGCGCGACGCGGACGGCAAAGAGCGTCCAATGCCCATGTTCATAAAGGGCCGAACCCGCGTCCAGCCGGACGAGCAAGTCGCCCTGGTCGGAGCGCTGGGCGATCATGATGCCTTCCAGGCGCCGGCCCTTCAACGACACCCTATCGATCGAGGCTATGTCCCCATGTGAGGCCAGCCAAAGGCGCGGTGGCGCTGGGTCCGTGTTGCTTGGAGGTATCTTCACGATCCACCAATCGGAGAAGGCCCGTTGCGCGCGAGGCGAGATCTCCGTCCGCAGTGCGAAATGCACGATGGTGATGGCGAGGCATATTGGCAGCAGAAGCCCAAGGATCTGCCCTAGGCTGAGGCCCGCCCCACGCAGCGTCGTAGCCTCCTGAGTGCCGGCCAGCTGGCGGAACGCCAGCAAGGCGCCGACCAGCGTCGCCAATGGGAGCATCTCAGCCAGGGTGGTCGGCAACCTAAGGCCGACGTAGTGGCCAATGTCGGCCAGGCCGCCATGCGCCAATATGGTGCCAGCCTTGTCCAGCAGGTCGAGCAGTTGCAGCAAGGCTGCCAGCCCGAAAAGGGCACCGAGCAGGCGCGTGAGCAACAGCACTGTCAGGTAGCGGCGGATTACCAGGCGCGGATCTTTCGTCGGCCCATTGGCACGGGGCGACGCCAGGCGCGCGCGATACGATCGGACGCCCGCTCGAGCAGATCGAAGATGCGGTCGAAAGGTCCCTCACTCGTATGACGAACGGCACGCCGGAACATCCACAGGCAGAAGACAGTGAACGTCAGGAAACATCCCCAAAGGGGCAATCGCGGATCCATCAGGCCCGCGGTTCCGATGGCCTGAGCCAGCTGGACGGCGTGGTCGTAGAGCACCAGGATGATGACGCCGACCACGATTCCGTATTGGCGGCGGGTTCGTTTGGCGGCGAGACCAATCGAAATGGCCAGCAAGGGCAGCACCACGAGTGAAAGCGAACGCACCAGCCGGCTGTGGAATTCGCCGTCGAGACGGCGGACGGGCTGAGGCGGATGCGGATGGTTCCGCGCGTGCCACAGCTCCCCCATCGTCATCTCCCGTTCATCGAAACCCCGTGCGCGGAAGTTCGCGAAGTGCAGCAGGAACGGATGGTGCATTGTCGTGCTGTCGGAAGACACGGAATCGATCCGATTGTCGGGCAAGACATTCATCTGCTCGCCGTTTTTCAGACTGAGCATGACCTGCGTTCCGTCATCGGAAAGGACGAGCGTGCCGCTGCGGCCCGTGGTGAGCTTCTCCTTTCCATCGGGCGCCCGCTGATAGACAAACACGTGGCTCAGCGCGCCGGTCGCCGGGTCAGAAGCATCTGCCGTGACGATGAGGTTCTTGGAGACCTGAATGATCTGGCCGGGCGGAATGACCCCATTCCAGGTGCCCTCCGTGGCAGTCTGGTAAGCCGCGCGATAGGCGTAGCGTGACAGCGGCTCCAGGTAGCCATAGAGGCCGAAGCCCCCGGCGGCGGCGATGGCGCCAAGGAGCAGAAACGGCCGGCTGATCCAGGCCAATGAAAGTCCGGCATTTTGCATCGCCTCAAGCTCGCTGCCCGCGCTCAGGCGGGCGATGACGAAATGAATGCCGATAAAGATCGCCGCGGGAAGGGCCAGACCGAGGTAATGCGGCACGAGATCGACCAGCATCCGGCCGACGGATCCGGCAGGCGCATCGGTCGACGCGATGAGGTCGAAAAGCCGTAGCAGCCTTTCGATCAAGAGGGCCGGTAACACGATGAGCAATGTCGCCGTAAATGGCCCGGCGGTGAGAACAAGCAGATAACGCGGGATCGTTCGGGCGGATCCGCGTCGGGGCTTGGCAGGGGTGGCCCTCAAATCATCGATCCCGACGCTTCGAAAGCCGTCCACGCTCTCCGCCTTCAATATGGCATTCCGCCGCAATCATGATCCGGTGGCCTACCACAGATTAGGTGCGAGCGCGCGAGGTGCGTCCTGCGCGCGGGACGTATGACTAGGAGATATCGTGTCGCCGTGGGTTGCAAGCGGTGCGGACGATGCAGATGCTCGGCGCCCAAGCGGAACATAGAGCGACCACGATGGCCAACCGTCCCTTAACGCCGATGCCTGACGAGCCGGTGCCAGATCTGAAGTGGCTTCGATGGCTTGCGATGGTGATGGTCTGCGCATTGGCGTTCGGCCAGTTCGGCTATGGGAAGGCCTATGCGGCCGAGGAAACCGCCACATCCTGCGCAGCGACCAATGCCCCCGCGGCAGGCCCGCGCCTCTATATCACCGCGACCGGCGCGAGGAGCGTCGCGGGAAATATCACCTTCACCCTTTATGGCGCGGATCCGGCCAGGTTTTTGGCTCATAAGGGAAAGCTCGCCCTGATGCACGTGCCGCTGTCCTCCACAGAGGCGGTCGGCTGTTTCGTCGTTTCGGCGCCGGGTGTCTACGCGGTGGCCATCTATCACGACGAGAACAACGATCATCACTTCGGTCGCACGTTGATCGGCATGCCAGCCGAGGGCTATGGCTTTTCCAATAACGCCCGGATTTTCCTGGCGCCACCGTCGTTCCGATCGGTTCAATTCCGGGTCGGTCCGGGGGAGACCCATATCGCCATCAAGTTGCGCTACTGAGCTAACGGCAAATCGATCGTCCATTCGGCGGCCTGCCGGAAGCTGTCCGATGCAGAATCATAGCGCCGCACGAGGGTGGTGAGTTGCCAGCAGGCATTGGTCCGCGAAATGCGATGAAGGTGCCAGCCAGCAATCTCGGGCTTTTCGGTGGTGGCGAGCGCGGCCGGAACTCCCATGGAAGGAATGGTGCCGTTCGGCCCGGAAAGACCAACAACACTCGTCACGTGATGATGACCGTGTAGGACAAGTTCGGCTCCCTGCCGCTTCAGCACCGCACAGAAGGCTGCACGGTCGCGCAACGCTTTCCGCTCGCCGCCACGGCTCATGACCGGGGGATGGTGGATCAGCACTACCCGGAACAGCCCTTCCCGACTTGTCTCCGCGAGCAGCTTGCCGAGGCGATCAAGCTGCGGGCGCCCAAGCTGGCCCGCTGCCGAGAAAACCCGTGTGGTCACGGCCGTGGAAAGGCCGATAAGGGCAAGGGGTCCGCGACGCCTGAGAAATGGAAAGCACTCGGCTCCGCCTCGGGCGCCGCCGGCATCGCCTCTCATCCAGGCGTCCCATTGGCCAAGGCCGTCCTGCCACGAAACCTGGGCGGTGAGGTCATGATTGCCGGGGATGACCGAGATATCGGTTGGCGCCCCGCGCTGATCGAGCCATTGCCGGACAGCCCTGAATTCCGCGGGAAGGGCGAAGTTCACGAGATCCCCTGTCAGCGCGATATGATCCGGCGCATAAGACGCAAGATCAGCGAGCAGCGCAGCCATTGGCTGGAACGTATGCACGCGATGCCGCTTGCGGCGCCACGATAGGAAAGCCAAGAACTGCTTTCCGTTCAGCCGTCGCCACGAAACATCCGTTTGGGTGGGCGGCAGATGCAGATCGGACAGATGGGCGAGGCTGAAACTCATTGCGCTACTCAAAATTCACCCCGGTCCACCTCCATCCCCACCCTAGCATGAGTCCCGCCGTCACGGATGTCCGCATTGAGAGTGTCCGGCAGTTGATGGCCGCGCACGAAACGAATGCGGCTGCATCGCGGCGGATCGGGCTTATCATCAATCCACGCAGCCATGCCAACAAAGCGGATCCGGTCCAAATGGACGCCGTCCTTGCACGGCACCCTGAGATAAGCCGCGCATCTCCGGCCAATGCCGCGGCGCTGCACGAGGTGCTTAGGACTTTCGCATCCGACAAGATCGAAATCCTTGTGATCAGCGGGGGAGATGGCACGGTGCGCGACGTTTTGAGTGCGCTTGCAACCAGCGACTTCTCGTCGCTGCCGGAAATTGCAATCCTTTCCGCCGGAAACACAAATCTGGCAGGACGCGTGTTGGGTAGCCCAGGACACGGCGAACGCGCGCTCGAAAAGCTTATCGCCGCAATCACAAACAATCTGACCCGAAGAAGGACCTGCCCGATTCTCCAGGTGTCCTGGATCGGTGAACCGGCGCGGCCTGCTGTATGCGGGTTCCTGTTCGGCGCCGCCGCCTTTACCGAAGCGAAGCGAATTGCCGCCGAAAGCATCGAGCGACGCGGGATTCATCAAGGTCTCGCGGTTGCCGTGGCTTTCGCGGCGACCGTCGTCAAAGCCCTGTTCGGTCGCAGCCGCACGATGTCGGGCGGAGTCCAGATGGAAGTCTGCATCGATGGCGGATCGCCGGATGGCGCGCGCAGATTCCTGATGTTGGCGACAACGCTCGACAGTCTGATGCTGGGACTCTGGCCGTTCTGGGGCCATGGTCGCGGCGGTATCCGTTGGCTCAATATCGATGCACCGCCGCTACGGCTGAGCGCTGCTTTGTGGGCGGTCCTTCTGCGACGGCCACGCGAGTGGATGGCGAGAAGCGGCTACAGATCGGGACGCGCCGATAGCCTCCGCATTCGCATGGAAAAGCCGTTCATCCTGGATGGGGAGGCTTTCGACGCAGGCTCTGACGGGATCCTGCTTTCGGCGCCGTTTAGCGTAACGGTCATCACCGCGTAATGCAGGCGGGCACGCATACGTCGATCGAAGATCTGGTGGCCGCGGAGCTGGCGAGACCGCCGCCCCCTGAGATTCAGGCACTCGCCGCTGAGATCATCCGCCGTCATGGAGACAGCGTGAACGCGGTTTTGTTTTATGGCTCCTGCCGGCGTACGGGCGATATGTCGGGCCTGCTCGATCTCTATGTTCTGCACAGTGGACACCGCGCGTTCCACGGCCGGCGCATCGCAGCTCTGCTCAACCGACTTCTGCCTCCGAATGTCGTTCTACTTACGCCGCCGCCCGGCCAGGAGGGCGTTCGCGCCAAAGTCGCCATCATGTCGGAGCGACAGTTCGGCGCCCGTGTGCGGCGGACGTCCTGGGACACCACGATTTGGGCACGCTTTTCCCAGCCGGCGTCGCTTCTCTATGCACGGGATGAGCCGACCCGGATTCGGATCGAATCGATCCTTAGTCAGGCCGTCCGGACCGCGGCTCTTTGGGCACTCAAGCTGAGCAGAGCATCGGATACGCCCGCAGATGCCTGGCAAGGGTTGTTCGCCCAAACCTATCGGGCGGAAATTCGACCCGAAAGGCACAGCCAGCCGGAACTTCTCTACGGCGCGAATGTCGAATGGTTTGAGAGCACACTGTCAGCGGTGCGTGCCGAGAGTCTGGCGCCATTCGTCCGTGAGGGGAAGCCGCAACCGCCGCTCGGCTGGGTTTTGCGACGCCTGTGGGGCAAACCGCTCAACCTGATGCGGATCATGAAGGCCATCTTCACGTTTGAAGGCGGCGTCGACTATGTAGTTTGGAAGATCCGGCGCCACAGCGGCATACACCTGACGGTAACGCCCTGGCAGCGACGCCATCCGATTTTGGCAGCGCCAAGTTTGCTTTGGCGTCTGCGCCGCTTAAGGATGCAACGCTAGCGCCTATTGCGCTGCCGGGAGAAAGGCTTCGCGAGCGTGCTGGACGACGCCGAGTTCGATTCCGACGGTCGTGATCGTTTTAATCGCAAACTCGATCTCGGCGCTGGTATGGGCAGCGCTGACGCTGCTCCGCAGCAACGATTGGCGTCCCGGCGTCGCCGGCGGCAGGGCTAGATTGGCATAGATCCCGAGAGCCAGAAGCTTGTTCCAGAAGACAACCGCGATCTCGGGGCTATCGAATCGTATCGATACGATTGGGCTAACGGTTGGGCCAAGTAGAAAGCCTGCTTTAGCAAGACCATCATAGAGACGCGCGGCATTCCGTTCCAGATCGCTGCGCAGGCCCGGCTTAGCCACAAGCACCTCAAGCGCCTGCGTGACGCTCGCGGTAACGGAAGGGGGAAGGGACGCGGTAAACATATACGCTCGCGACGCCAATCGCAAAACATCAAAGTCGGGCATATCTGAAACACAAAATCCCCCGATACTGCCGAGGCTTTTGCTGAATGTTCCGACAATGAAATCGACATCGTTTTCGACGCCGGCTTGCTCGGCGAGGCCGCGGCCATGCTCGCCCAGCACCCCCAAGGAATGCGCCTCATCTACGAGGAGATAAGCGCCGGTTTCGCGCTTGACCGCGGCGATTTCCTTCAGCGGCGCGATGTCGCCCAACATGCTGTAGATCCCCTCGACAACGATCAACTTGTCTCCTGGCAGGTCGGCTAGAATTCTAAGGCGGCGAAAGAGATCATCGGGATCGTTATGCCGAAAGCGAGTGACCGAGGCCTCGCTCAGTCGGGCCCCGTCATAGATGCTGGCATGGCTATCCGCGTCCAGTAGCAAATGGTCCTCGCGCCCCGCGAGCGCCGTGAGCATGCCCAGGTTGGCCTGATAGCCCGTTGTAAAGAGCATAGCTGCCGCGCGCCCGAAGAAGTCCGCGATCTTCTGCTCCAGCATCTTGTGACCGCTATAGGTGCCGTTGGCCGTGCGCGAGCCCGTGGTGCCCGTGCCCTCCAACCGAAGGGCTTCGGTCGCCTTGGCCACGCAGCTCGCATCGAAGGTCAGCCCGAGATAGTTATTCGTGCCAAGGAGAAGGACGGGCCGCCCGTTGACTATTCCCTGCGTTGGAGACGAGATCTTTTCGAAATGAACGTTGAACGGGTCCTGTCTTTCGTCGCGCACGCGCGCATAGGCTTGCTTAAGGTGCTCATACTTCGCAAGCATTTTACTGAGTGACCTGCGCCGATTGTGGTTCGAGCACGCGAGCCAAATCTCCTATCGTCTCGATACCGGCAACAATATCCAGCGAAATGACGGTATTGAACTTGACCTCAAGCTCCAGGATGAAATCCATCACAGCTATTGAATCAAGGTTGAGATCCCGGACGATATTTGTCTGAGGGGTCACCTTGGCCAGTACGTCCGGTGTCATTCCTTCCAAAGTCCGAATAACGTCAATAATTCTGCTAATTACGCGCTCATCATCGGCCACAGCCTAAACTCCGTTGCACAGGCAGCAAAACGCATTCCGAACGCCACGATCCGATGTGCCATCCGAACGGTTTAACAGGAACGACATTTTTTGGTAGCAAAAGTTTTTTATATCTCATACCCTGAAGTGTCCACACCTGAACATGCAAGTACGGGCGGCTAACGCGTGAGGTAATCCTCTCGTGTCTCGAACTTGGCTCGGCTTCGCTCGGCCGCCGTCACTCGCTCCGCAATGCCGTCGCTTCACTCTCCCTGATGCAACTCCATGCGAGCAATCACGACCACTGCGGACAATGCGCCCGCTCTGGTGAATGCGACCAAAGATCTGAGGTCGACGACGGTTGTTGAAGGGACGAATGCCGATCTGGCGGAGTGTGGACACGGGACTACGCGAGATTTGCGCTGCCTGCGTTACCGGCTATCCATCGTGACGATCGAATCCGCCAAGTCCTGTTTGTTGCGGAAGCGCCATAACTGCGGAGCCCAGACCTCATCGGGGGCGCCTCGTGTCACAACCGAGGTAGTGGAGTGATGGCTCAGGCTGATCCGACGAAGAAGAAGGCCAGACCGAGCAGCACATAGACCCCGACCAGAAGCAGTCCCTCGAACCAGGTCGTCTCGCCGTCGGCGGCGATCGCGCGGACGATGAAGGCGGTTCCGCCGATGGCGAACAGCTCCAGCGGATCGAAGACCAGGTTCATTGGGCTGCCGATCAGCCATGAGGCCAGAACCAAGATCGGCGCCACCACCAGCGCCATCTGGATGGCCGAGCCGATACAGATGCTGAAGACGATGCTCATGCGATCCTGCCGTGCAAAGGCCACCGCAGCGAAGAGATCAGCCGAAGTGCCGACCAGTGCCAGCACGATGATGCCGAGAAAGGCCGGGGCGACCTGGAGTGTTGTCGCCGTTGCCTCGACCGCATCCGAGACGAGTTCGGATTCGAGCGCGATGAAGACGGTGCCGACGACCAGCACCGCTAGCGAGCGGGACAGGCTCCAGGCGGGGGCGCCGCGCTGCTCATCCCCCGCGAAGACGTCCCGGTGCGTCACTAGGGTGAAGACGAGGTTGGCTCCGTAAAGCAGCAGAAGCACGATGGAGGCGCCGATGCTGACCCGTTCATCCACTGCCGCCGTGTCGGGCATGCCGGCATGAGCGCGCAAATCAAAGATCGCCGGCAGTAGCAGGGCGACCACGACCAGGATCAGCAAAGTCGACAACAGGCCGGTATTGGCGCGGTTAAAGGTCTGTCGTTGCCGCGAAAGGCCGCCTACCAGCATCGCCAACCCCAGGCCTAGCAGGCTGGTTCCGATGATCGATCCGGTGATCTGCGCCTTGACCACTGATGCCTGGCCGTGGGCGAGAACGAACAGCGCCAGCACCAGTTCGGCGATGCTGCCGAAACTGACGTTGAGCAGGCCGCCAATCGCGCTGCCCGCCCGCTCGGCCAGTTGCTCAGTTGCCTTGCGAACCCAATCTGCCAGGACGGCAACGGCGATCACGCCGCTGACGAAGAGCCAGATCGGGCCTGCACCGAGCGGATATTTCAGAGCTAGCGACAGCGGGATGAATAACAGAAGCGCCAAAGAGGTCATCGGTTGTCACGCACCCCTCGGCTGCCTGGAGGTTTCCTACTTGGTCGCGAGAGGCCAGTTGTCAAAACCTTGGAGCCAAGCCCCATCAGGTTCGGACGGTCGCGTGCTCTAGCGTCATCTGCCGGCTTTGCACGTCGCGCTCGATCGCGCGCAGGGTCTGCTCAAGGTGCGCGGCGGTCTTTGCCGCGGCTCCTGTCTCGTCCTGCAGCCGGTAGAGGCGCAGAAGTTCGATATGGTCCGCGTTGTTCAGGGTCATCAGTTCCGGCGTTGCATGCATCGAGAGGGACACGTAGGACCCTGCGGCCTCGGCAAGGCTGGCAACGATCCGCGGCAGCCGCCCTTCCGAGGCGCCGGCGTTCAGGAGCCGGTGGAAGTCGACGTTGAGCGCTGCCCAGCGTTCCGGGTCCTGCTCCTCGGATAGGCGTGCCTGGACGGTATCCGCCTCGTCGAGGTGTTCCATCGTCGCAAGCGCGATCGCGCGTTTGGCCAGCATCGGCTCCAACACGATCCGCAGTTCGTAGAGTTCGCGAACGTCTGCCAGGGTAAGACCACGCACCAAGGCGCCCCGATGGGTGTCCAGCCCGATCAATCCCTCGGCGAGCAAATCGCGGAAGGCCTCTCGCACCGGGGTCGTACTAACCCCAAGGCGGGACGCTACTCCCTCCTGCCTCAGGCGCGTACCGGCAAGGTGCTCGCCCTTCAGGATCTCCGCCCTCAAGGTGCCGACAACGTAGTCCCGCGCCGTCTTTGGTCGCCTATCCCCCATGTGATCGTCCTCGTTCATCACAGCGGCCCGCTGTGCACCGACCAAGAAAGTGCGTCCAGCCCTGTCCGATCCAGGATGCGCCGCCTTTCTGCCCTTTTCTACACATTGTGCACAATATCTGAACAGGCGCCTCGAGAGAGGAGACCGCTCGGCCGGCGTCGCACTCCGGTGCCCCGCATCGAGGAAGCCAGGGTTTTCCGCTCGTTATTCGAGGATAAATTTCTGATCGTCAGGCGTCACCTTCTGGCACGGGGCTTGCGAAGCTTGCTCGGCACACCCGACCTGGAGATTACCGATGACCGGCTCATTCGTAGGATCGTTTTCGGCGCGGCGCCTACAAAATCGCCGGAGCTGTGGCGGTCTCGGCCCTTGTGGCTCCCGGCCCGTCCGCGCGGCGAAGCCTGTGTCGAGACCATTGAACCCGGCGAGATCATCGAGATCGAATGCAACGCGTGCGTGATCACGTCGACCGACTCCAAGATCACGCCAGATGAGGTGCGTTTCCCTTTCGTCAATCCGGCGACCAATCCGCTCTTTGTTCAAGGCGAGAAAACCGTCGATAATTTCAGGAAAAAAGTGATGAACCCCGCTGCTAAATTCTCAGTCAGGTTCCGCCGTCGGCTTCTGACGGCGTCAGCGATCACCCTCGCGGCATTGCTGTCCACTGGCCTGTCGCCGGCCAAAGCCCAGGATGTCAAGATCGGCATTCCGATCGGCTTGAGCGGCGCCAACAGCGTCGTGGCGCCCTCGGTTGTGCAGGCCGCGAAGCTTGCAGTGGCGGAAATCAATGCCAAGGGCGGCATTCTAGGCAAACAAGTGGCACTTGATGTTGCCGATGACGGCAGCGGAGCGGATGGCGCCGTCAAGGCATTCAACTCATTGGTGCTGCAAAAGAATGTCAACGCCATCATCACGATGGAGACAAGTGCCGCCCGCAACGCCGGCCTTCCCATCGTGTCGCGTGGCAAGGTGCCGTTCATCTATACCTCGTCCTACGAGGGACGTTCGTGCAACCGCTTCCTGTATGTGGACGCTTGGGTTCCGGAACAGCAGGTTCCACCCATCGTCGATTACTTCCAGAAGGAGAAGGGCGCGAAAACCTTCTTCCTCGTTGGCAGCGACTATGCGTTCGGCCGCGGGATGCTGGCCTTCACGCGGAAATACATAGAAGCGCATGGCGGCAAGGTCATCGGTGAGGAGTATCTCCCTATGGATGCTTCCGACTGGACTCCCGTATTGAGTAAGCTTCGCACGGCGCATCCGGATGCGTTGATCAGTTCAACTGCCGGCGGCGCGCCCAACGTCACACTCACGAAGCAGTTGCGCGGCGCGGGCCTTCAGGTGCTTTTCGGCAACCTCGGGGTAGATGAAGGCACGGCGAAGACGATCGGCGCAGACGCCACGGGAACCTATATGTCGCAGTCCTACCTGACGACGCTGGACAACCCGGAAAACAAAGCCTTCGTTGGCGGCCTGCAAAAGATGTTCGGCACCGACATGAAGACTCCGAATGATTTGTCGGAGCCCGAATATGACGGCATCTATCTCTACAAGGCGGCGGTCGAGAAGGCCGGTACGTTCGATGCCGTCGCGGTTGCTCATGCGCTGCCGACGGTCAGCTTTACCGGTGCGCGCGGTCCCATCGCGATGGACAAGCAGCATCACGCGCCGCTGACCATGTATCTCGGCCAGGTCGCCGCGGATGGCAGCGTGCGCGTCATCCAGAGCTTTCCAAATGTCGATCCTGGCGAGCAGTGTCCGAAGCTGAAATCCTAGCTGGTCTCTCGACGGTCGCGACGAGGATCCTGTCACGTGAATAACCTGCTCCTGGACGTCGTTACGACGGCAGGGATTCTCTTCGTCGTGGCCGTCGGCCTGCTCGTGGTCTTCGGCGTGCTCAAGATCATCAACTTCGCGCATGGTGGTTTCCTCACGATCGGCGGATATGCGGCGCTGATCGTGACGCAACTCCATTGGAGCCCATGGGCCGCCCCGCCGGTGGCCTTGATACTCGGCATTCTGCTCGGCATGCTCGTTGAGCGGCTGATCGTGAGGCCGCTCTACAGCCGGCCGCTGGATGCCATTCTTGCGACCTGGGGGCTGAGCATCGTCGTCGTGCAGCTCATCACCATCGGCTTTGGGCGTGGCACGGAGTTCGTTTTGAGTCCCCTGCAGGGCGCGGTGGCACTACTCGGCACCAGCTATTCCCTCTATCGCCTGGCGATGCTGGTTGTGGCGCTCGTGATTGGCGGCGCGATCGCCGGTATCTTGCAGGGCACCCGTCTCGGTCTCGCGGCGCGCGCTGTCATCATGAACGAGACCCTGGCACAGAGCCTCGGCATCAACAGCGCACTGGTCCGTTTCGCGACCTTCAGCGTCGGCGCCGGTCTTGCCACGATGGCTGGATCGCTGATCACACCTTTGCTTAGCATCGATCCGCTGATGGGCGTGCCCTGGCTGCTCAATGCGTTCATGCTGGTGATGGTCTCCGGCACTTCGTTGGTCAGCCTGGCCGTGGCCTCGCTTGTTTTGGGCGGCGCTCAGGTGGTGGTCAGCACTTATGGCAATCCGGTGCTCGGCGCGCTGACAATTGTGGTGCTTGCAGCCTTGCTGCTGCGGATCAGGCCAACGGGTTTCGCCCGTGCGTGACGTCCGGCTGCCTTCGGAGCGCCTGAAGCGCGACCTCCGCCTTCTCGCAGTTCTTGTGGTCGTCGGCTTGGTTCTCGTCGCCGGCGGTCCGCTCGTTCTCGACCGCTACTCCGTCAGCATTCTCATCCGTTCGTTCTTGTATGGAAGCATCGCCGTCACCGTCGATATACTCTGGGGATTCACCGGGGTTCTCTCTTTCGGGCAATCGGCCTTCTTCGCGATCGGTGCCTATGCTTGCGGTCTCGCTTTTACCCATTACGAGATCTCGCCGGGTGTGGCCCTCGCGGCGCTGGCGGCAGCCTTGGTTGTCGCCTGTCTCGTCGCCATGCTGGTCGCCTGGCTCGCCTTCGGCGCTCGCGTCTCAGCGCTCTACGTTTCCGTTGTCACGCTGGTGCTGTCGATCGTCTTCGTGCAGGTGATCTACGCAGGCGGCGACTTCACCGGCTCCAGCAGCGGCCTTTCGGGATTCGACACCTTCGACCTTTCCGCCGGGGCGTGGTTTCGCATCGCGGGCGCCGGCCTCGTCGTGATAACCGCGCTCGGCTGGATCTTCGTGCGGAGCGATATGGGCTCTCTACTCGTCTCGATCCGCGAGAACGAGACACGCTGTCGCTACTTCGGCATCTCGGTCGCCTGGGTGAAGGGCGGCCTGCTGGTCGCTTCCGCCATGGTCGCATCGCTCGCGGGCTTCGCTTACGCGGGATACAATGATGTCGTGGCGCCGGATCTCGGCAATTTCCAGTTCGGCACCGAACTGGTCATCTGGGTAGCGCTTGGTGGGCGCGGCACCCTGATCGGGCCGGCGATCGTGGCTGTGCTGGTCGATTTCGTCAGCGCCTATCTCAGCGGCAGCCTGCCGTTCATCTGGGAACTGATCATCGGCGCCGTTTTCATCGTGGTGATCGTGGCGATGCCACAAGGCTTGGGGCCAGCGCTGGTATCGCTTATTCGCTGGATGGTGTCGCGACCCGCAGGGGCGATCGCTGTCGCCGCACGCCTGATACCGGCGCCTGTCCGGAGCACCGCTATCCTGCCCGAAACGCCGGCCATCGAACTCCACAAGGTCGCGCGGGCCTATGGCAGCCTACATGTCCTGGAGGACATTACCTTCACGGGGCGCCGCCGGGAGCTTATCAGCCTCGTGGGTCCGAACGGCGCCGGCAAGACGACGCTGATTCGCTGCATCAGCGATGGTCAGGAACGCAGTGGGGGCCAAGTGGTTCTGCAAGGCCGCGACATCGGGCGCAGGGCGCCGGAGCTTTGCGTGCACCTCGGCCTAGGCCGCAAATTCCAGGCGCCGACCGTATTCGATGCCCTCACCGTAGCGGAATCGCTACGTGTCGCCCGCTCGCGGATCGAGCCGCTGTCACCCTGGCGCCGCGCCGACGATATCCGGCTGCCGGAAGCCGCGTTGCGGGTCGTGCGGGCCACCGGCCTGGAGGCTCAGATGGCGACGACCGTGCGCCACCTCAGCCACGGCGCCAAGCAGGCGCTGGAACTCGCGATGGTGCTGGCGATGGAGCCGACCGTGCTGATGCTGGACGAGCCGACCGCGGGTCTCACCAAGCCCGAACGGACGGTGATCGGCGGCATTCTCATGGAACTGGTCGCCAAGCACGACCTTTGTATCCTGCTGATCGAGCACGACCTTGCCTTCGTGCGGGAAATCAGCTCGCGCATCATCGTTCTGCATCAAGGCCGGATCGTGCTCGACGGCGGCGTTGAGGAGGTGGTGTCTTCGGATCTCGTCCGGACCATCTACACGGGCGAGCCCCAGGCCCTTGGAGAACCGGCGTGATGGCCGAGGCCGCGCTGCAACTCGACGGCGTCACCAGCGGCTATGGGGAGGCCATGGTACTGCGCGGTGTCAATCTGACGCTCGCTCCTGGTGAGGTGCTGGCGGTGCTGGGTAAGAACGGCATGGGCAAGAGCACGCTGCTCAAAACCATCATGGGCTTCCTGCCGCCGCGAGATGGTCAGATTTATATTCACGGGCGCGACGTCACGCGCGTGGCGCCCTATCGCCGCGCCGCCCAGTCGGTCGCCTATAGCCCCCAGGAACAGGCGATCTTTCAGGATCTGACAGTGAGTGAGAACCTGCGGCTGGGCCTGCGATCCGATCGTCGGTCCGCCGCCGCCACGGAACGAGTGACGGCGTTCTTTCCGTTCCTCGGCAAACGCGGTCGTCAGCCGGCTGGCACGCTTAGCGGCGGCGAGCAGAAGATGCTGATCATGGCGCGCGCGCTGCTGTCCAACCCGCGCCTTTTACTGATTGACGAGATCTCCGAGGGGCTGCAACCGTCGGTAATCCTACGCTTGGGCGAGGTGCTTCGCCGCGAATGCGCGACCCGCGAGCTAACGATCCTGATCATCGAGCAAAACGTGCGGTTCGCCCTGTCCGTCGCGTCGCGCTATGCGGTACTGGCGCGGGGTGAGATCGTCGATGCCGGCGCGGTCGGGCCGGGGGCTGAGACGGCCATTCAAGATCATCTCGCGGTTTGAGGACGGCGCCATGCAGCTTAATACCTTCTCCATCGCCGCCCGCTGCCCGCGCACCGGCATGCTGGGCGTCACTGTCAGCACGGCGGTGCCAGCGGTGGGCTCGCTATGTCCCCATGTCAGGCCGGGCGTCGGCGCTGTCACGACGCAGGCCTGGGTCAACCCCTACCTTGGCTTCCAGGCGATCGAGACGCTCGCCAATGGTCAGGATGCGACGCAGACGCTCGACGCCATCCTTGAGAAGGACGCATCGCGGAACCTGCGCCAAATCGGCGTGGTTGATGCGCGCGGCATGTCGGCCAGCTGGACCGGCGCGGATTGCACGCCCTGGTGCGGCCATGTCACCGGCTCCGGTTACGCGATCCAGGGCAATATGTTGACCGGCCCCGAAGTGATTGCGGAGATGGAGCGCGCCTTCCTCGCCAGCGAGGCGTCCGAACTCGCGGAACGCCTGATGCTGGTGCTGGAGGCCGGTCAGGCCGTCGGCGGCGATAAGCGTGGCAAGCAGTCCGCCGCCATTCTGGTCTTCGACACGGAAGAATATCCCTGGGTCGATCTGCGGGTCGATGAGCACCACCATCCTGTATCCGAGCTACGCCGCATCTGGAGTATCTACCTCCAGCAGCTTCGGCCCTTCCTGACGGGGATGCCGCGAAAGGGTTTGCCGGCCGGGCCGACGCCGGAGGCCGTGACAAAGATGCTGTTGACACCACCGCCCTTCCGTCCAGGCGGCGGTGGAAGCTTTTGAGATGAGCGATCACGATGAGGCGGGGCGGGAACGCCCGGCCAGTGAGGCGGTGAGGCGAAGTCTCGCCCGGATCCTGGCGCGGGAAGAAACCATCCACGCATGGGCTGAGGTCGATACGGAAGGAGCCCAGGCGCAGGCGCGAGAGATCGATTCCGCGCCATCGCGACTTCCGCTGGCGGGTCTTACCCTCGGGGTCAAGGACATCATCGATGTCGGCGGATTGCGATGCGAGTTCGGTAGTCCGATCTACCGGGGGCGACTTGCATTCAGTGACGCGGCCTTGGTCGCCACGCTCAAGTCGCTCGGGATAGTGGTCGTGGGCAAGGCGGTCACGACCGAATTCGCCTTCCTGAATCCGCCACACACGCGCAATCCGCATAACTTGGCCTATTCGGCCGGCGGATCATCGAGCGGATCGGCCGCCGCCGTTGCGGACGGTCACGTTGATGCGGCGCTTGGCACGCAGACGGCCGGTTCGATCCTGAGGCCGGCATCATTTTGCGGCGTCGTCGGCTACAAGCCGACCTTCGGACGATTCAGCCGCGCCGGCGTGCTGTCGACCTCGCCATCGCTGGACACGGTCGGATGGCTGTCGAAAGACATGGATACGACAATCCGTGTGCACGACGCGCTGGGCGGCGAGCCATTGGGAAATGCTCAAGCGCGCTTTGGCTTTTTCCACGGCGTTCACGCGATGACGGCGGAGCCTGCCATGCGGCTTGGCATCGAGCGTCTCGCGGAAAGTCTCAAGGCTACAGAGGTTCCGTCGCCGCCAATGCTTCTCGATAACCTGCACGCGACGGTGATGAGATACGAATTGCGTCAGGAACTGGCCACTGAATTCCTTCAGCACCGCGACCAATTGAGCCCGCTGCTGAAATTGTATTTGGAAGATTCGCCGATACAGCGCGCCGACTATCTGGGCGCACTGGAACATCGCGACCGCTTCGACATCGAGCGGATGTTCGCGGGCGCTGATGTTCTTCTCACGCCAGCGGCACCGGGGGAAGCGGTGGAATACGGAACCACGGGCGATCCCTGTTTCAATCGGCTGGCGACTTTGCTCGGCCTTCCGGCCATCAGCCTGCCGTTCGGCCGCGGCCCCAAGGGCTTGCCGCTCGGCGTTCAATTGATCGCGCGGCGAAACCAGGACGACGTGCTTCTTGCCACAGCGAGGCGGCTCGACCTCCATCTTAGGACGCTGACCATCGACCCAACGCGCTAACTATCGCGAGAACCACTACTTTCGCGCAAGAGATCACGCGAAAGAACAAGCAGCATCAGATCCTTGATATGCGCGGCCGACCCAAGCAGAGAGCCGTAGCGGTCAAGATGCCTGGGCGAGGATGGCCTCCGATCCAGATCGGCGGCGGCCGATTGAGATCGCGAGGAGGGCAGCTAACAGGCAGAAGGCACCCGCGACATAGAGCGACGGAAGATAGGTCCCGGTGAGAGTGCGAATGGCGCCCGCCCCAAAGGCCGCCGTTGCCGCGCCTAGCTGGTGTCCTGCGAAGATCCAGCCGAAGGTGAGATTGGCGCGTTCGGTTCCGAAGCGATCAGCCGCCAGCCGGACGGTCGGCGGCACGGTCGCTACCCAGTCCAGACCGTAGAACATCAGGAACAGCGAGAGGCCGTAGAGCGAGAAGTCCGTGAAGGGCAAATATAGCAGCGACAATCCCCGCAGGCCATAATACCAGAACAGCAGCCAGCGGTTGTCGAAACGGTCGGACAGCCACCCCGACAGGATCGTGCCGATGAAATCGAACACGCCGATGACCGCCAGCATCCCGGCCGCTCCAACTGGAGCAACCCCGAAATCTCCACAGAGCGTGATCCAATGCGTTTGAATGAGGCCGTTGGTGCTTAGTCCGCATACGAAGAAGGTGCCGAACAATATCCAGAAGGTGCGGCTGCGCGCCGATTCGCGTAGCGCAGCGATTGGCGAGATCAACAATGTCCGAAGCCCGTGGACCGGTGCGGCTTCAGGCGCCCAGGCCGGCCCATCATCTCCGAAAGGTGCGAGTCCCACATCCGATGGCCGGTCGCGGATGAGGAGGAGTACGAGGCTCATCGCCGCCAGGAGCATGATGGCTACGACAAACAAGGCGGTTCGCCATCCGAACCGCGTGGTGAGTTCCGCGAGGAGTGGCAGGAACACCAGCTGACCGGTCGCGTTGCTCGCGGTCATGAGCCCGACGACGAGGCCTCGCCGTTTCGAGAACCAGCGTGTCGCGACTGTCGCGCCCAACACCAGCGCTGTCATGCCGGTGCCGATCCCGATGACGACGCCCCAGAAGAGCACTAGCTGCCACAACTGGGTCATCACGAAGGAGCCCAGGATGCCGCCCGCGATGAGAAGCAGCGCGACCGTGACGACGCGCTTTATCCCGAACCGATTCATCAACGCCGCCGCGAAGGGTCCCATGAGGCCGAACAGCAGCAACCGCACGGCCATCGCCGAGGAAATATCAGCGTTCTGCCAGCCGAACTCGTGTTGTAGTGGCGCAATCATGACACCCGGCGCACCCATGGCGCCCGAGGTTGCGAGCATCGCCAGGAAGGTCGTCCCGGCGACCACCCAGCCATAATGGATGCCGCGGTTCGCGAGATAGGCCGCCAGCCGGGTCGAGATCACGTCCGTGCCCCGCGGTGAGAGATTTCCAGCCGCATCAGCTGGCATGCCGCACCTGACCCTTGCCGAATGGGCTCTTCGTGATTTCCCGCCCAGACCGGCCCGTTCGCCGGTTGATCTTCTCTATCGGCATGGCCTCACTCCATTTAGGGTAGCTACCCGCATCAGTCCAAATGTTAGAGCGATTGGAGCGACGCCAGGAGATGCGCCGCGGTTGCCGGGCTGAGACTTGCCTCGATCTTCCTTTGCGCCCCAGCCCAAAGCGGCGCGCCAAAACGCAATACGTCATGCCCGGCGTCGTCCAGAGTGACGGTCGCCTCCCTTTGGTCGCTGCCAGCGGCGACCCTTACCAAGCCCATGCGCTCGAGCACTTTGACGTTACGGCCGACCGTCGAGCGGTCTAGGTCGGTCACCCGACCGAGTTCAGTCAGCGAAACAGCAGTCGCCCGCTTGATGCTGCGCAGAAGGCTGAATTGCGCGATGTTAACCCCGGTTGGCTCGAGCGCGGTATCGTAGATCGACGTCGCCTTTCGCGCTGCCGCCCTTAGGGCGATGCAATAACACTGATTGACCATAACGCGTGTATATACCCGCAAATCCGTTTGCGCAAGTGTTGGCGACAGCGCCGGAAAGGAGGGCGGAGGTAGGACGAAAAGCCTCTGCTTCAAGAGTCTCTGGTGCGATCGGTGAAAGAGGCGGTTGCCGCGAGCCTTAAAACTTGTGCGATGTACGTTCTTGCTGCGGAGAATTACGACGCCCTTGTTTTCTTCGCTATGCGCGGAAAAGCCATCGGTTTGCACCCGAGGGCAGAGGATGATGGCTCTGACTGGCGGAATCGCCAGAAGATCATGCTGCGGCGGCATGCCTTCACCGGCCGGGTGAAAACGCTATTCGACAGCATCGACCTGATGCTCGTCCCGGTCCAGAGCGTGGCCTCGCCGACCGTCGAATGGATGGGCCGCTTGGGCGGCAACGAAGCGGTGCTGCAAGGACTTCTGCAATTCACTTGCCCCTTCGACATGTCAGGTAATCCGACCATCACTCTTCCCGGTGGTTTTACGCCGGACGGTATGCCCATCGGCTTCCAGTTCGTATCGGCACACTGGGCCGAGTCACTTCTGGTGCGAGCGGGGGTCGCGTACCAAGGCGCGACAAATTGGCATCGCCAACACCCGCCGCGCCTAAGAAGTGCGTAAGACTAACATTCCCATCACGCGTACCCTTCGCGGCCTCTGGCGGCTCGGCATGCGAGACAGGTTCAGGGGCGGCTGAGCACTGGCGCGCGGCGGTGTTTGGTCGCGGACTCATAGGCGAAGGCATAGGCGAGCAGATCCGCTTCGCTCCACATGCGGCCCACGAAGATCAGGCAGAAGGGTGCGCCAGAGGCGTAATAACCTGCGGGCATCGTGACGCCCGGCAGGCCAGCGATATTGATCTCACTTACCGTCGTCTCGTCGATGCGCTGACCGCCATGCAGGGGCTTCAACGCATTGCGCATCTGCGGGAAGACCAGCGCATCCAGCTTATGTTCCGCAACGACGCTCTCGAAGATCTCCAGATAGGCCGTCTTCGCCGCGATAAATTCCGACAGATTGGGCGGCCGTGTCGGGTCGGCGAGGCAGTCGTTGAACTGCGGCAGGTTGGGCATGAAGCTAAGCACTCCGCCGGGCTCGAAGGCGTTCTCCTTCGCGGTCGCGGCCGCGAATTCGGCAAAGGTCTTCAGCGCCGCGTTTGGTCCCAGTCGCTCCAGGTATTTCGTCAGGTCGTAGGGCACGGATTCGAGACCACGAGCATCGTAGGTATCGTGCGGAACTGTCGATTGACGGATCTCGACGAAGCCGGTTCCCAGGAAGGGATCGTCCACCAGCACCGCACCCTGCGCGATCAACTCGCCCTTCGCCCGCTCATAGAGGCTGATGGTCTCGTCGGATAGCGGCATGTCTCGCCAGCCGGGACCGTAGAGACCGATGCGTTTGCCCTGCAGCGCTGTGGTGCTAAGCTTGGAACTATAGCCGCCACGGGGAATGTGGCCGACCCCAGCGACGGTTTTCGGGTCCTCGGTCGTGAAGCCGGCCAGCACGTCGAGTGTCAACGCCGCGTCGCGCACGCAGCGCGCGATCGGTCCCACGACGTCGCGGTAGCTCGACAGCGGCACGACACCCGTATTCGGCACCAATGCGAAACTTGGCTTGATTCCTACAAGGGCCTGCGCGGCCGCTGGATTCTGAATCGATCCGCCGGTTTCTTCCGCGAGGCCCAGAACGGCGAGGCTTGCTGCGACCGCGGTCGCAGTGCCTGCGCTGCTGCCGCCCGGCAGGAATTCGCGATTGACCGCATTGTAAGTCGGGCCCGCCCAGCTGTCATTCGCGTGGCTTCCAGTGTGGCTGAGGACGGGAATATTGGTCTTGCCCAGAATGATGGCTCCCGCTGCCCGCATCCGGGCAACCACGGGCGCATCGGTGGCGGGCATCAAGTCCACGCCGCCGGTTTTGCTGTGGAGCAGACGCCAGCCGGCGGTGGTAGGAAAACCCACCATGTCCATGGCGTCCTTCACCACAACGGGCACACCGGCGAGCGGGCCGAGGGTGTCGCCGGCCGCCCGGCGACGGTCGATCGCCCGCGCGTCATCCAACGCGTCCGGGTTCATGAAGCAAAGGGCATTGTAATGGGTGTTGTAGGTGGCGATGCGGTCCAGGAAAGCCTGCGTCAGCGCTTCGGAGGTGATCGCGCCACTTGCGAAAGCGGCTTGCGTCTGCTCCAGCGTGAGTTCGACCGGGTCAATTGCGGGGGACGCAACGTTGTTCATCACAGGCGCTCCAGTCGATTGGATTCGCAATTCCGGTTCCAGAAGCCAGCTTCGATGTAGTCGTTCCCCAGGTCAATATGGAGGCTGCTTGCGGAGCGCTATCGGCAGGCTACCGTGACGGTTGGTCTCGAGCGAGACATGTTCCAGCTTATGCTGTCTCGCATGGCTCAAAGGGCGTCTTCTCGATTGCTGTTCTGAGTGTTGAGAGGGAAATCATGTGCTCTCGCGCTGAATGACGTGAAACGGCACGAGCATGACTTCCGGTGCTATGGGTGTCTGCCTGCGCCGGCCTTCGATGGCTCTGAGAAGCAGCTCGGCTGCGGCATGGCCGATGCCGAAACCGTCGATGGAGACCGTGGTGATCCGCGGGTGGCAGCAGCGCGAAACCTCGAAGTCGCCGAATCCCGCGATGCCGATCCGTCCCGGTACGGACCATCCTCGCCGGTGACATTCCATGACGGCGCCAAACGCCGAGAGGTCTGAAACGCAGACGGCCGCATCGACATCAGGCCATTGCGAGATGAGATGCACGATTGCTTGCCCGCCTTGCTCCATCGAGATCGGGGGCTTGCCGAAGGAAATGACGCGGCTGCGCGGCAGCCCAAGCTCGGCGATCGCGCGTGTATAGCCAAGGCGGCGGTCGGCGCCACGCGTGTCGCGATTGCTGCTGCCTCCGATGAAGCCGATATTGCGATAGCCGCGGGCGTGCAGATCATGCACCAGCTTGCCCGCCGCATCCGCATTGGAGAAGCCGACGACATGTCCGACGGGATCGGCCGGTATGTCCCAGGTCTCGACGACTGGAATGTCAGCATCGAGCAGCAGGCGTCGCGTGCGTTCGGTATGGCGACCACCCGTGACGATGATTCCCTCGGGCCGGCGCCGGAGCATAGACTCCACGAGCCTTTCCTCCTTCTGCACCAGATAGTCGGTGTAGCCGAGGAGAAGCTGCAAATCCCTCCCCTCGACAGCCTCGGTGACGCCACGCGCCGTATCAGAGAAATTCGAGTTGTTGATTGAGGGAATCAAAGCGGCAATGAAGCCAGATCGCTTCGACGACAGCGTTCCGGCTGTTTGATCGAGAACATATCCAAGCTCATCGACAGCGGCGATAATCCGGCGCTGGGTCTCCGCCGCGATCGAGCCGCCCTTTCGCAAGGCGCGAGACACGGTCATGGTCGAGACCCCGGCGCGCTCGGCCACGTCGGCCATGGTCGGCTGAGACCGGCGCGGCTTGCCCGCCGGATGCATCCTAGCCAGTCCGCCCGTAACGAAAGCAGGGGCGGCCGGTGCTTCTACCAGCGTTGGTGTACATAAGGCTTCACGTCGTGATCGTAGATCGCCTTCAGCTCCGCCATGATCTCCGGCGATAGAGGCGGCAGATCGTCGGCTTCGGCATTGCCGCGTGACTGGGCGACAGTCCGCGCGCCGGGGATCACGACCGTGACTGCCTCGTGCATGAGGATCCAGCGCAGTGCAAACTGCGCCATCGTGGCCTTGTCACCGACCAGCGGGCGGATCCGCTCGACGATCTCCAAGCCTTTCTCAAACGGAACGCCCGAGAAGGTCTCACCCACGTCGAAGGCCTGGCCATCGCGGTTGAAGTTGCGGTGATCGGCGGGATCGAAGCGGGACTGGCTATTGAATTTGCCCGACAGCAACCCGCTCGCAAGCGGCACGCGGGCGATGACCGCGACTTTCTTCTTTCTTGCCAGCTCGAAAAACAATTCGGCGGGTCGCTGCCGCAGAATGTTGAAGATGATCTGCACGCTGGCGACGTTGGGATATTCGATCGCCTTGATGGCCTCCTCGATCTTCTCGACGCTGACGCCGTAGTTTCGAATCTTGCCGTCCTTCACCAGGTCATCGAGGGCAGCGAAGACCTCCGGATGATAAAATAGGTCGGTGGGCGGGCAGTGGAGTTGCACCAGATCCAGCGTCTCGGCCTCGAGGTTTTGCAGGCTCCGCTCAATCCAGATCCGCAAATTCTCGGGCGTATAACCGGCCACCTCCTGCGCGGGCAGGCGTTTGCCGGCCTTGGTGGCAACGAAGGGGCGCGGCCCGCCGCGTTCTCTCAAGACCTGCGCGATCAGCTTCTCGGACCGGCCGTCGCCATAGACATCTGCGGTATCGATGAAGGTGACGCCGAGGTCGAGCGCCGCATGCAATGCGCCGAGCGCCTCACCGTCTTCGACGTCAACCCATTGGCCGCCGCCGATGCCCCAGGAACCGAAACCGATTTCGCTGACCTGTTGGTCGGTACGACCGAATTCCCTTGTCCGCATGTGTCGCCCTCCAGAATGATCGCAGCGTGAGCGATTCGTCACGCATCCCTTGATATCGATAACAGATTTGCGAGCCGGTCAACAATGGCGGATCGGTTAACGCCAGGGGAACCCGTGCGGACCTTCCTCGCCTCTTGATAAGATATCGATAACATGCATTGATGAACCGGGACTGCGGAGAGCAAATTCCTGCGCACCCCGATCGTCGGAGGGTAGATGCAGGTCGTCTGGGACGCGCGAGCAGCGTGACACTATAAGCCTGCGAGCAGTACGGACGGGTCTGACAAAACAAAGAATAAAGGGAAACGTTTGATGGCCAGCAAAGCTATTCGAGCCCTGATCATCGGTGCAGCAACCGCCGCGGCGTTGCTCCCGGCCTGGCTGCTGTCGCCTAAAGCGCAAGCGGACGACTTCCAGCTCGCCATGGTGATCAAGTCCAGCACAAATCCATATTACAAGGCGACTTTGGCTGGCGCCGAGATCGCCGCCAAGGAAATCGGCGGCAGTGTGAAGAATTACGGCCCGACGGAATCGAGCGCGCAAGCCCAGGTCGATATCATCAACAACCTTGCCGATCGCCACATCCCGGCGATCGCTGTGGCGCCCAGCGATCCGGATGCCGTCGTTCCCGCGATGAAGCGTGCCGAGCGGCTCGGCGCCAAGGTTCTCACCTTCGATGCGGATTCCTCGGGCGGGCGCCCCTTCTTCGTCAACCAGGCGACCAGCGATGCCATCGGCCGCTTCGGCGCCGTCCTGCTGATCAAATCCCTCGGACCAAATCCGCAGGGCCAGGTTGCCATCGTCTCCGCCCAGCCGACTGCCGCGAACCAAAATCTCTGGATTGCCGCGTTCAAGGACGAGATCAGCAAATATAAGGGCCTGACGGTCGTCGATACTGTCTACGGCTACGACAATGAGCAGAAAGCCTTCGACGCCACTGTGGCGCTGACCACGAAATATCCGCATCTCGCCGGCATCTTCGCGCCGACCTGTCCGGGCCTTCCCGCTGTCGCGCGGGCGCTTGAATCGGTCAACAAAGGCCATGGCGCGATCAAGGTGTCCGGCAATTGTGTCCCGAGTATCACAGCTAAATACATGCTCGACGGCACGATCGACGGTTTCTATCTGTGGAACCCGATCAAGCTCGGCTACGTGACCTATTACGCTGCGAAAGCTCTGGTTGACGGCAAGATCCAGGGCAAGCCCGGCGAGTCCATCACGATCACTCAGGGCAAGTGGCCCGGGAAATACGTGATTGGTGCTAACGGACAAATTGTCACCGGCGAGCCTGTGCAATTCACCGCCGAAAACTACAAGGACTTCAACTTCTGAGGGCTCGCGAAGAATCGCGGCGAGCACGTGTCCCGTCGGATCTTGATGTCATCGACGCTGCCCGGGGCGCGCGGCAACGTGGCTCCCGGGTATTTTGCTGTTAGGGGCGGCTAGATGCCTCCTGTTGTGGAACTGCACGGAGTCACGAAGCGCTTCGGCGCGATCGAGGTGCTCGGCGGCGTCGATCTCACGCTAGACGCAGGACGGGTTCACGCCTTGGCAGGCGAGAACGGTGCCGGCAAAAGCACCTTGGTCAAGATGCTGGGCGGCATTCACCAGCCTGACGCCGGACAGATTCTGAAGGATGGCGTGCCCATCAAAATGCTCGGCGCCGCCGACAGCCAACGCCAAGGCATTGCCGTCGTCCATCAGCATCCTGCGTTGTTTCCGGATCTCTCCGTTGCGGAAAACGTGTTCATCGGGAGGCAGCCGCGCCGGATGGGGCGAATCGATTGGCCCGGCATGATCAGCCGCGCGAATGAGTTGCTCCTGCGTCTCGGCGTCGCTCTCGATGTTCTGACACCCGTAAAGGCTCTCGGTGTCGCGGAACGCCAGGCCATCGAGATTGCCAGGGCACTCTCAATCAACGCACGCGTGCTGGTCCTGGACGAACCAACTTCTGCACTCTCTCGTCGTGAAGTGGACCGTCTGTTTGAGTTGGTCGGCAGGTTGAAGGTGGAAGGCGTCGCGATACTTTTCATCACGCATTTCATAGACGAAATCCTAGGCTTCAGCGATGACGTGACGGTGCTTCGCTCCGGCCGGCACGTCATTACGGCACCGGTGGAGGAGTTCACGCCGGAATTGATCGTCCGCGCCATGATCGGAACCAGGCTCGAGGCGTTCTTTCCCAAGCAGCAGGCGAAAATCGGCGCGCCCGTCATCGGGGTTCGCGGACTCTCCGGCGCTGGCTTCGTCGAAGATGTGAATTTCGAAGTATGCGCCGGCGAGATCCTCGGCTTCTTCGGCCTTGTCGGTGCAGGCCGTTCCGAGGTTGCGAGCATGCTGTTTGGCATCGTTCGGCCAGACGAAGGCGAAATAGAGATTGCCGGCGCGTCCGTCAGACCCCACTCGCCGCGAGACGCCATGCGACTGGGTATTTCGCTCGTGCCTGAAGACCGGCACAATCAGGGCCTCGTGCTTCCCTTCACCAACCGCGCCAACGAGACTTTGCCCGTGCTGCGACGGCTCTGCGGCCATTTCGGCTTGATGCGTCGCGACGAAGAGAAAAAGATTGCTACCGACTATTCCGCGCGGATGCGAGTCGTGGCGACCGGGATCGAGCAGGTAACCGGCACGCTTTCCGGTGGCAACCAGCAAAAAGTCCTATTGGCGAAGTGGCTGATTCCGGGTCCGCGTCTTCTCATCCTCGATCAACCAACCCGTGGCATCGACGTCGGGGCCAAGTCGGAAATCCATCGCGTCATCTCGCAGCTGGCGACGGAGGGCCTATCGATCATCATGATTAGCGATGACGCTGAGGAACTGATGGGAATGGCCGACCGCATCCTCGTCTTCCGCAACGGTCGCATCGCCATGGAATCCAGGCGCGGTGCTTTCGACCGCGAGGCGCTGCTCCTCGCTGCGGCCCACGCGCCACGTTCATCGGACGCTCAGCCGCCGCGTGCTGCGTGACCGGCATCGGATCCGGGCCGGGTCGGCTTGCGCGCTCGCGCCAGGGCGGAGTTCTTGCGCGGTTGCTGCGTGTCAGGGAGCTGGCGTTGATTTTCGCGCTTGCCATCATCTGCGCCGCGGTCACCCTGCGCGAGCCGCGCTTTCTGGAAAGCGCCAACCTCGAACAGGTCGCCCTCTCCGCGACGCTCGTCTGCATCGTCGCACTAGGGCAGGCGCTCATCATCATCGCCCGGCAGATCGACCTGTCCGTCGGCGCCATGGTCGCCACGGGTGCCTTCGTCTCCGCCGACTGGCTATCTGTCCACCCGCATGCTTCCATCCTCTGGGTGGCGCTGATCGGCTGCGTGGTCGGCGGCCTGCTAGGAGCCGGCAACGCGCTGCTGGTCGCGGGGCTGCGCATCCCGGCGATCGTCGCGACGCTCGGAACCCTGGCGATCTATCGCGGTGGCATCATAGCGCTGGCCGGAGGGCGCCAGATCTCCGCCACCGTGCTCCCCGACAGCTACGGCCATATCGCCGAGATCCATATCCTTGGCCTGTCGCTGCTCGTATGGCTCGCTATTGGCTTGACCTGCGCCCTGGGATGGATGGCGCGCTTCACCAGGTTTGGCCGCAACCTCTACGCCCTCGGCAGCAATCCGGAGGGCGCCCGTTTCGCCGGCATCGCCGTTCGGCGGCACATCGCGGGCGTCTTTATTCTGTCCGGTGTGCTCTGCGGTCTTGTCGGCGTGCTCTGGGGCGCGCGTTTCGGAACGGTGGATGCGGTGATCGCCCCGGATTTGCAACTTCAGACGATTTCTTCGGCGGTCGTCGGTGGCGTGAGCATCTTCGGCGGCAGCGGCTCGGTCTTTGGGGCGGCGCTCGGCTCGATCATCTTCGCGGTGCTGCAAAATGGAGTGCAGCTGATCGGTGTCAGCCAATTCTGGCTGCAAGCCATTATCGGCGCGGCGATCCTGGGAACGGTGATCTTCTACAGCCGGCTGGCCCGCCGGGCGGAGCGAAGCGAACGCCGGTCCCGGCTGGCCCGGTCGCGATCATGACGGGGGTGAGGTCGTGAGCTTCCCACTCAGGCTTTTCGTGCGATGGGAAACGTTCCTCCTGCTGGTTTTATGCGCGACCCTTATTTTAGGTACGCATGTTTCCCGGTATTTTGCCACGTCATCGAATATCTCGATCGCGCTGGCGAGCATAACGCCGGTCGCCATTGTGGCGCTGCCGATGACGCTGGTCATTGTCACCGGTGAAATCGACATCTCGGTCGGATCCATCGTCGGACTTTGCGCCACCAGCATGGCCGTCTGCCTGGAGCACAAGTTTTCGGTGGAGCTTGCCATGGTGGTGGGCCTCCTGGTCGGCACGCTGGCCGGTCTCGTCAATGGCCTGATCATCGTCGGTTTCGGGCTGCCATCCTTGGTCGTCACCATCGGAACGCTCGCGCTCTATCGCGGGATCGCGCAGATCATGCTCAAGGAACGCGGGGTCAGCAGCTTCCCGGACTGGTATCAATCGCTCGGCTTCGGAACCATCGGCAACGGCCCAGTCCCCTGGAGCAGCCTACTCTTTCTCGCCTTGTTCGGCGCATTCGCGATTTTCTTGCATGTGACCCGCTGGGGGCGCGCGATCTACGCGATCGGCAATAATCGAGAGGCGGCGCGGTATTCTGGGATCGACGTGCGCCGAACCATCCTCGGGGTCTTCGTCGCTTCCGGCGCTGTCTCGGCGGTGGCGGCGATAGTGCTGACCGCATATCTCGCCAGCGCACGCTCCGATACGGCCATGGGCCTCGAACTGCCGGTGATCACGGCGGTTGTTCTCGGCGGCGTCAACATCTTCGGTGGGTCCGGAACGCTGCCGGGTGTGCTCATCGGGCTACTGGTGCTGGCTTTCGTCCAGAACGCCTTCGGCCTGGCGGGCATGACGCCGGAGGAGCAGGAGATCGTAACGGGGTCGGTATTGGTCATGACTCTTGCGATCTTCGGCCTGTCCGGCGCGGTTCGCAGGCTGTGGCGCCGCTAGAGCGGGATGTTCACCTGAGAGAGAGGTGACCCGTTTCCCTGCGTGCAGGGTTTCGAGAAGGCGGCTCCGGAAGCAAGATGCCCCAGTAGATGCGGAAATTAAAATCTTGTCGCAAGATTATTGCGTTGTTACGGTCTGTGATTGGTCTAGAAATGACCGCACATCGGATCGCGAAAGAGAGACAGTGTCGACACAAATTTTAGATAAAATACGATTATCTGACTTCGACTCTGAGTATTGCTTCTACGAAGATGAGATCGGCTCCGATATCCTATTGATTATATTCGCCTACATAAATCAGCCACTGAGCATCAAGTCGCACTACCATTATCTCAGCGGCCTTCGATGCAGTAAATTGTTCTTAAATTCGGGCAGAAACGACTGGTATCAGGCCGGCGTCCCTTCGGTCGCTGGCTCATTTTCGGAATTGCTCGACTTCTGCAAACGCCTCAGCGATGAGGAACCCTAGAGGCGGCTCTTGTTCCTCGGTCATTCGATGGGCGGCTTCGCGGCCATCGGGGCCGGATTGGCGGTAGGCCATGCTCGTGTTTTGGCGTCGGTGCCTGAGATAGAGTTATTGCAGCCAGGATCCATGAGCCTCAGACACATGCAGCCAAGAAAACCTACTTATCCCTCCCTGATCGAGATGTTGGCGCAGAATCGCACAACCGCCATCGAGGCAATTCTCGGCGACAAAGATCCCTATGACGTTGCGGTGGCAGAGCGGCTGGGCGAGATGCCCAACACCGATGTCATAATGGTTCCATCTGACCACGGCGTGTTCTGGCACCTGAAAGAGCAGGGCACACTTCGGCCAACCCTGGCCGCCTTTGTTGCGGGCAATAGCGTTAGGAGCATCGTGTCCCCGAGTTAGACATACGGCCCTGACTTGCGGGTTAGGGGGACGGCGATGCGGCACGCGAAGCCCCAATAGAAAAAGCCGAGCACTCCTCCAGACCCTGGCACGGCTGGCATCCCCATGGCTCGCTCGTCATGCTTGTCTTCGCGATAATGGCCGCCATCCGCCATCCGCCATCAGACGAATAAGCCGATTCCCCCTCCAAAAAAAAGAACCTCGCGCAGCCAGAAACCGCCCGGCCTCGTCCGTGGTCGCTTCAGGAAATCGGGAGTGTCGCTCAGCGTCTTTCTCGACAAGGCGTCGATCCGCCAGCGTCATCGCGTGGTCACTCTGGCGACGGGCTCATCAGGCTGCCGCTCAAAAATAACGCATGACACGTGAGTCAAACTGCGGTGCTAGGCCGCGACGGCCCAGTCCTGTGCGGCCGCGATGACGGTGACCGTTACTGTCACCACGCGCTCGACCTCGCTCGGTCCGAAGTCGAACAGCGCCTGCCCATCCGTCCAGCGCCAGCAGGCGCCGCCCTGCCGCTCGATCGCGTGGAAACCCAAGGCCAGGCGATGATCCGCGAGATCCAGCGCCACCCCGTCGAGCGTC
>NZ_LMUQ01000062.1 GCF_009765865.1 Acidisoma sp. L85 | reverse complement strand
CGGCGGATTGGACGCCCTGGGCGGCGTTTGCGAGCCTCGGCCAGCGTTGGCCGGCTTTGGTCTTCGACCTCCGCCCCGATTATCGCGATGGCTGACCTCGAGCCGACGACCGGTGCGGCCAGCGATCCGCTCTGGGATGATTGGGAGGCGCCGCCGCGGCTTCCGAGCAGCCCGGTGCTGCATCTTGATGGGTTCGACGGACCGATGGACGTGCTGCTCGACCTTGCCGAGCGACAGCGGATCGATTTTGGCCGCATGTCGATCCTGGACCTCGCCGAGCAATTCGTCGCGGCCATGGCGCGGCTCGCCGATCGGGTGACGCTCGAGCAG
>NZ_LMUQ01000061.1:602238-606174 GCF_009765865.1 Acidisoma sp. L85 | reverse complement strand
GAACAGCGTGAAGTCCATCGCCACGCCCGGCTGATACGTCATGTTCGTGAGTGGCGGATAAATGGTCCAGCCCACGCCGGACCCCGCGCCTATCACCAGCCCCAAAGTCGCGAAAATGAACGCCGGCGGCAGGAACCAGAAGGCGAGGTTGTTCATCCGCGGAAAGGCCATGTCGGGCGCGCCGATCATGAGCGGGATGAACCAGTTGCCGAAGCCGCCGATCAGCGCCGGCATGACCATGAAGAAGATCATGATGAGGCCATGCGAGGTCACCACCGCGTTCCATTGCTGGCCGCTATGGAAGACCTGCATGCCGGGGGTCATCAGCTCCCACCGCATCAGCATGGAGAGCAGGCTGCCGACGACGCCCGTGGTGACCGCAAAGGTCAGGTAGAGCGTGCCGATGTCCTTGTGGTTCGTGCTGAACAGCCAGCGCTCGGCGAAACCCGGCGTGTGGTGATGGCCGTGATCGTCATGGGCATGGGCATCGTGACCCGGTTCCCCATGCGGTGCCGGCACCGGATCATGCGTCGTGAAGGACATGTGTGCTCCTTGGGCCGGCTATCAGCCGCTAGCGCGTCGTAGAAGTCGTCGTCACGGCGTCGGCGAGGCGTACGGCCGGGGCAGGACTGCCGGGAACCGGGGACGCCATGGCGGAAACCGCCGCCTGAGTCTTCTTCACCCAGGCGTTGTACTGGTCGAGTGGCAGTCCCACCACGTCGATCGGCATGGAATCGTGGTTGGTGCCGCAGATCTGATTGCATTCGCCATAGAACAGTCCGGTGTGATCGACCCGCACCCAGGTCTCGATCAACTGCCCGGGCACAGCGTAGCGCTGCACGCCCAGGCTCGGAATGAAGAAGGCGTGCAAAACGTCCCCGCTGGCGATGAGGATTCGGATGTCCTTGTTGATCGGCAGCACCAAAGGATGGTCCGCCGCCAGTAGTCGCGGCTGTCCCGGCTTCAGCTTGTTCTCGGGGATCAGGTAGCTCGTGTAGTCGAGCCCGTTCTCGCCTGGGTAGGTATATTCCCAATACCACTGATGGCCCGTCACCTTCACCGTCATATACGGATCGTGGGTGCGATCCTCATAGAAGACGAGCCGAAAGGAGGGGATCGACATGGCGATGAGGAAGAGGATCGGCGTCAGCGTCCACAGCACCTCGATCACCGGATTATGGGTGGTCTTGGTGGGCACCGGATGCCGCTTGGCGTCGAAGCGCCACATCACATAGACCAGCAGCCCCGCCACCAGCAGCAGTACGATGAGCAGCCAGGCCATCAGATAGAGGTTGAGCCAGACGATATCGTGCTCGACCGGGCTATGGGATGGCTGAACCCACCACTGCCATGGCTTGGGCTGCACGATGACACTGCCCGGCGGCAGGTCCACATTTTGAGCATAGGCGGCCGCCGGAGCCAGCAGCGCGAGCATCGCGCCGCCGCAAACTCCGCGCAGACGCCGCATCAACTGTGCCAATCCATCCTCCATGCGACGCCGTGGCTGTCCGCGAAATCCACGCTCATGAAGTAGACCGAGCCGGACCGCGGATCAACCGAGCGTAGCGCGTCAGAGGGTGGCCGACAGAGCCTCCAGCTCGCGCTCGCGAGGAGCAGCGGCTTCGGCGACAGGCACGGGCAGGTGAACGAGGGTGAAGATACCGAACGGCCGCACAGGCAGCGAGCGGGCCCGGGCGCGTTCCTCGGGCGTAAACAGCGCCTCGGTGGCGAAGTCGGGATGCCAGCCAAGCGCATGGGAAGCCGGCGCCATCGCCTTCTCCACCCAGCGGCGCGGGCCACGCTCGGCGATGAAGTGGTTCACGAACAGGATATGTCCGCCGGGCCGCACCAGCCGCCGCAACTCCGCCATCAGCCGCCGCGGATGCGGTACGACAGAGGCGACGAACATGCCGACCGCGATATCGAAGGAGTGATCGGCGAGCCCGGTCGCCTCGGCATCGACCTCATGCAGGCCCAGAACATGGTCAAGGGCAAGCTTGCGGGTGCGATTGCGTGCGCGGTCAAGCATTTCGGCGGAAAGGTCGATCCCGGTCACCCGCTTGGTGCGATCATAATGCGGCAAAGCGAGACCGGTGCCCACGCCGACTTCCAGCACGTCCTTCCCCGGCAGGTGGTTGACCATCGCCACCGCGCGCTTTCTCCCGGCGGAGGAAATCAGCCCGAAAACGCCGTCGTACACTCCTGCCCATCGCCGGTAAGCGGCGCGCACTGCCTCCGAATCCATAGCGGAGTGAGGACGATGAGTCTGCGTCTCGGAAGCCTGCATGGAGTTCTGTCGCCCGATTGGAAGGCGGAAGAGGGACGTTCCTCTGGCGCGTGATGATCGCGTCGGTTGCTCGGCCATTAACAGCCTTCCGCCGCCGTGACCAGCCGCCAGCCAGTCGAAAGAGGTATGGGGCGCAGCGCCGGATCCGCAATCACGCGCGGCAATTGTCCGACCCTTTCGCGAAACTCCGTGACCGCGGCACGATCCGCCTCGATCCGCGCGGCAATGGCGGGGGAGGCGATAATGGCGTGCCGGCTCCCGGCAGGCGCGGTCTCCCAGGCGCGGCAGAGGGCCGCCAAGGCTGTTAGCGACTCGGCGTGACCGCCGGTCAAAACTTCGTGCATGGGCGGATGGAGGCGCGGCCGCAGGATCTCGGCCAGGCCAAGCGCGGAAAAGCCGAGCAGCCGAGGTTTCAGAGGATCATCGGCTAAAGCCTCGGTTAAGGCAGCCGCGAGAGCCGCGCGATCCTTGACCGAGAGCCCGGCGGGATCGACCAGGATCGCGCCGCCGAGGTTGCGCAGCCGGATCTGCCGCGCGATTTCCGGCAGCAGCCGGCGGTTCAGTGCACGCTGCGCCTGCCCCTTCGGCAATCGTTCCCCGGAAGCGCCCCCGGCATCGACATCGATCGCGGTCAGCGCGGGCGTCGGAGTGACCGTGAGGCGCGCGCCGCTAGGCAGGGCGACCTTGGGCGATTCGAGCGCCTCGAAGACCTCTTGCACAGTGTCATCGGGCACATCGTCTCTACGCAGACGCTCGCGCAAGGCGAAGGGAAGGGTTGCTGCGAGGCCAGGCCGATCGACCAGAATTGTCGCTTCGGGATGCAGCGCGGCCAACCGCTCGACGGCTCCGGGCCCGCGCGCCAGGCGCCTGAGAGGACCGTCTGAGGGAACTTCCGTGCGGGCCAGGCGAGCGCCTTTGCCTCCTTGCGGCGCTCTCGTGACCCAGACGGTCAGCCAATCCCCCTCGCGGGCGTCGCGCCCCCCGGCGGAATCCGGCAGAAACCCGTCCGCGGCACCTTCGGGCAGAGCCACGAAAGCGCCGGCCATGGCGGGCAGGCGGGTGGCGAGCCGGCCGACAAAGACATCTCCGACGGCGGGTCCGCCGCCCGGCCGCTCCACCGCGCAGTCCAGCGCGCGCCCGCTCCGTTCCGCGAAGGCCACGGCCCGGATTTCGCCAGGCGTGCCGACTGCGAGGATGCGGCTGGCTCGGGTCAGTGGATCTCCTCACCCGGCAGGCTGCCCCAGAAGGCGGCGCGGGGTAGCCAGCCGCGATGATGTGCCACGCGGACACGGCACCAGGCGGCGCCGGCATCGCAGCGCTCGATACTGCCGATGACGCCAGGCATGAGATCGGCCTCGGCATTCGCGCTGTCGAGCGGCCGGTGACGCATCACCACCGGATCCTGGCCGATCACCACAAAACGGCGGCCGCCCACCAGGGTCGCCTCATGCACCCAGCCCTTGGTGCCATCGACATCCACCACGAGGCGCCAGACGTCATATTCCCGCAGCACTTCAACCGGCAGGCCGACGCGGTGATAGACCCATTGGATCGGATAGGCGTCGCCAGGACCCACGCGCATATTCACCGCGTCGGCCCGCAACGACACGAAGCGCGGCAGCGGCAGACCTGTGGCACTGCCGATATGC
>NZ_LMUQ01000061.1:562164-602046 GCF_009765865.1 Acidisoma sp. L85 | reverse complement strand
CCCTCGCCACCCCCGCCACTACGCATACGGCGAGAAGTTGCAGCCATCGATGTCTCATGCCGCGTCGGTGCCAAGCTTGGCTCCGCAGGTCAAGCGGGTGCGGCGGAGCGAGTGTGACGCGTTGTTCACGCAGTCGAGGGGTTTTCCTCGCAAACTCAACCATATGAAGTTATCGATGAATGAATTGCTACTTGTAGTTGCAGAGCCGAGCATATCGCCCTAGGTCGGGAGGATGCGGTCTGAGTTGCGTCTAGGTACCGCGATCGAAAGGAAAGTGCGATGGGATACAGGACAACAGACCCGGTGGTCCGGAGGCCCATCACGACCCAGCCGATAGGAAACGTGCGTCGGATTGGCCCGAAGCCAGAGGATGTAGCGGCCTTCAATGAGGCTCTCGCCGCGTCAGTCTCTGGGGCGCAATTCAAAAATGGCACGATGCCAGCGTTCTTCTACAATCCGTCGGCTAGTAGACGGGGGCGCACTCTCAGCAGGCAGCTACGTCAACCAGCAGGCAGCTACGTCAACCAGCAGGCAGCTACGTCAACCCGAAATCGACCTCTAACGAGCAGCGGTTACTCAGCGGAAAAAGATCGCCGTTCGATGACATGGCGAACGAGGACGAAACGATCGAGGGTTTTACGAGTGCTTTCAGCCGTCGCCTCGCAGCCAACACCCGTCCAATCCCGGGGGCCAGACTCTAGTGAGACGACCCCCGCTGGCCGCAGCCCGGGCAGTCCGGGTCTCGCGGCAAACGGATCACGCGAAAACGACAGCTCAGCGCATCCCACAGCAGCAGGCGGCCGGATAGACTCTCGCCAATACCAAGGATCTCCTTAACCGCCTCGGTCGCCTGCAACGACCCCATGACGCCGGTCACCGCCCCCAACACCCCCTCTGCCTCGCAAGCCGAGAGCGCGGCATCACTCGGCGCCTCGGGATAGAGGCATCGGTAGCAGGGGCCTCTCTCATCGAGATGCGGCTTGAAGGTCGTGATCTGCCCCTCGAAGCGCGACACCGCCGCTGAGATCAAGGTGCGGCGGGCGGCAAGGCAGGCGTCGGCCACCAGATACCGCGTCGCGAAATTATCCGAGCCGTCGCACACCAGATCATAACCGCCGATCAACTCCTCAGCCTCTGAAGCCGTCAGCCGCTGCCGATGCTCGACGATCGAGACGAGCGGATTGATCGCCCGCGCCGCTTCCGCCGCCGAGCCTGTCTTGGCTTGTCCAAGGCGGCCGGTGGAATGTGCGATCTGACGTTGCAAGTTCGAAAGATCGACGCTGTCATCATCGACGATCCCGATCGTGCCGACGCCGCCCGCCGCGAGATAGAGCAGCAGCGGGCTGCCGAGCCCCCCAGCCCCGATCACCAGCACCCTCGTCCGCCGCAGCCGCGCCTGCCCGACGCCACCAATCTCCGGCAGCATGATATGCCGCGAATAGCGCTCGATCTCAGCCTCGGTGAAGGTGTCGCTCATCATCTCACTTCAGGCCGCTCCGCCACATATCAAAATACGTTGACTTACATAGGCTTATAGCCTTCAGTTGCGCCCGAGCTTCAGAAACAACCCAGGGTCGCGGTGAAGGCGATGATTGTCGGTCCGCGAAACAGCGGTCGCTGGCTAAGTCTCGGCCTCATACTATGCCTCACCGCCTGCGGTGGCGGCTATGCACGCTACGGGCAATCGACCTCCTATACCTGCGTTCCCTATGCCCGCCAGGTCACCGGCCTGCCGATCAGTGGTGACGCCTGGGAATGGTGGAACGCGGCTCAGGGCCGATACGTCGAGACCATCGCGCCCGCGCCCGGCGGTGTGCTCGTGTTCCGGCGCACGTCGCGGTTGCCGAGCGGTCATCTCGCCGTCGTCTCAGCCGTCACGTCGCAGCGGCGCATCCTGGTAACCCAGGCGAATTGGCTCCCGTACCGCATCACCAGCAACCAGCCTGTCCTGGACGTTTCCGCCGCGAATGACTGGAGCGCGGTGCGTGTCTGGTGGCCGCCGGTCAACAACTGGGGCCAGACCGTCTACCCCACCTTCGGCTTCATCCTGCCGCAGCCGGCAAGGGGCAGCGCCTCACCCTCCGCGCCTCCTGGCGTGCCGATGGCCGCGAGCGACAATGGTTTGCGTCTGGCGGCTGGAAGCTGAACGAACTCTCAGCAGTGATGCGGCAACAATTCGAATCGGTCGAGCACGCCGTTGACGGTGAAATTGCCAAAGTCGAGCACGAGTTGGTCGGCGACGCCATTATCCCAGTACCGCATGGTCAGCAGCGCGCCGGGTAATTGCTGAGCCCGGTCAGTATCGAAATAGCCGATATGGACGAAGTCGCTGTCCAGATCACGCAGCGGCGCGAAATTCGTCGGCACGCGCATGCCGTGTGAGGTGATGACGGTGAAGCTATTCTCGATCGCATCCGCCGCCGTCCCATCGAAAACCGGCAGCGAGACGAATTTGTCGCCCCGCCGCGCCGCCGCCAGCACGGCCGCCGTCTGAGCCATCGGGAATACGGTGCGGGATGGCAGCGTCACCCGCTTCGCCGCCGGCTGGGTATAGACCGCGAAGCCGCCATGCCCCGGCACGAGTTCGGCATAGCCCGCGCGCACCACCTTGTTGTCATTGATGCTCTGGGCAATGCGGAAGCGAAAGTCGCGGCCGTCCTTCGATTCCCAGGTCGAGTAGTCGGAGACCGTATGGGTATCGCCGCCCTCACGGTCGAGCACGGTGATGTCCATGCGCTGCTGCGTCGCCCACCCCTCGCAGCCGTCGATGACCTCGTATTCCATGGCGCCGGTAGCGCTGGTGACCCCGCTATTTTCGGTGGAGGCGAGGGTCAGCCGATAGAAGGCGCGATGCGCGGCCAGCGGCACCGGTGCCGGGGCGGCCTGGACGGCAGGCGCGGCGCCGACCAAAACGACCGCAGCGAGCACGCAGAGAAGGCGTCGCACCGCGGAACGCGGCGACAGGGGCGGGATCGACTCCGAGCGTATAGGCAAAGCCATAGTTCACCGCGAAGATGAGGATGACGGGCGGCGGGAAGCTCGGATCTCCGGGACAGCCGGTTGTCCGCCCGCGCCGTTTGTTGGGTTTATTGGGCGTAGCCTATCCCGTTGCCCAGGAGCAAGGTCGCGATGCCCCGTCACCCATCGAAGGATCCCAGGCTGGTACAGCCGCCACACATCCTCTACACGATCGGGTATGAGAAGGCGGGCTTCGCCAACTTCATCGCGACTCTCAAGAGGACGGGCGTCGCGACCGTGATCGACGTGCGCGACTTGCCCCTCTCACGCCGAGCCGGCTTCTCCAAGCGCCAGCTCGCGGCGGGTTTGGATGAGGCGGGCATCGGCTATCTCCATCTCCGCGCTCTAGGCACGCCACCCGAGGGCCGCGAGGCCAACCGGCGCCGCCAATGGCCGCGCTTCTGGGAAATCGTCGAGGAGAGATTGGCCCTGCCTGAGGCGGTGGCGGCGCTCGAGGAAGCCGCCAGCACCGCCTCGGCCAGACCAAGCTGTTTGCTTTGCTATGAAGCCGACCCCTGCATCTGCCATCGCCGCCGCGTCGGTGAAATGCTCTCGGTCCGCCATGGCTTCACCATCGAAAACCTCCGTGTGACACCCGATTTCGAGTCTTAGGCGGATCACCCATTAATTAGCTCACTCCGTGCCGCCGCGAAACGCCGGTCCCGCAAGCAACAACGCCGCCGCCGCGCAGATCGCCACAAGAGCCACCCCGCTACGCAGCCCGACCAGTGAGGCGACCCCGCCCACCAGCGGCGGTCCCATCAGGAAACCGGTGTATCCGGCGGTCGCCACCATCGCGATGCCGCGCGCCGGCGACAGCCCGGCAAGCCGCCCAGCCGCGCCGAAGGTGAGCGGCACGACATTCGCAAGGCCCATGCCGACGAGCGCAAACCCGATGATTGCCGCGCTGCTCGTTGGCACGGCTGCCGCCAGGGCCAAGCCGATGGTGGCCAAGGCCGCCCCCACGCGCACCACTGGCCGCCGGCCGAAGCGATTGGTCACCGCATCGCCGGTGAGCCGCCCGAGGATCATTGCCGCCGAGAATCCCGCGAAGCCGGCCGCCGCGAGGGCTGGCCCGGTTCCCACTACGGTCGAGAGATAAACCGCGCTCCAATCCGCCATAGCGCCCTCGCACAGCAGGCAAAGCAGGCACAGCATGCAGAGCGGCAGCACGGCGAGATTCGGCAGCGCGAGGCCCGACCCTCCGCCCTTCGCCACGGCGCCGCGCCCCACGCTGGTCCAGCTTAGGGCCGCGATGAGAACGCAGATCGCTGTCGCCACCGGCAGCGCGTCCACAATCAGGCCGCGCGCCGCAAGCAAGCCGCCCAGCGCGGCGCCGAGGAGACCGCCGAGGCTGTAGCCGGCGTGGAAGGAGGACATGATCGGGACCTTCCAGCGCCGCTCGATATCGCTCGCATGGGTATTCATCACGACGTCCATCGCGCCGTTGCCCAATCCGATGGCGAAGGTCGCCGCCATCAGCATCGGCAGGCTATCCGCGAGCCTCGGCAGCAGCATGGTCAGCGGATAGGCCAAGGCGAGGAACCGCAGCGATCGGCCCGATCCGATGCGCGCAGCGAGCGGGCCCATGACCGGCATGCTCACAATGGAGCCAGCCATCAGCGAGACCAGGGCGAAGCTCAACTCCCCGTCGGACAGGCCGAGACGTGCCCTGAAATACGGGATCGACGACGCCCAGGCGCCGACTCCGAGCCCGAAGCCTAGAAACACCCCGGCCGTGACGCCGCGCTCCGCCCAACTCGTCGTTTTCTTATCGCGTGCCAAGGCCAGCATGCTCACCGCGTCATCCAGCCATTGCACGAAGGCCGATGTATGGCGTCTCCCGGTCCTCCGGCAAGGCGGACCCGCGGAGCAGTCCTGACGTCAGAACCGCCCTGACCGAACCGGCCGCTTCGCTGGAACATCCTTCCTCGAATGGGGTGGATGAGGAGGTCAGAGACCAGCGTCCTCCTCGGCGCGCCGGGCAATGACGCAAAAATCCTTCTCTCCGTCCCCCCGTGCCGCGCTCGCCAGGAAGCGGTCCCGCAATATCGAGGCGAAGGGCAGCGGCACCTTCAGTTCCTCCCCGGCTTCCAGCATCAGCCGATTGTCTTTGGCGCCGAGCCCGAGTTTGCCTCCCGGCGGCTCGTAGGCCCGGTCGAGGATCATGCGGCCATAATTCTTGTGAACCGGCGCGCTGAAAAAGGATTCCGTCAGCACCTCGTAAAGCATGCCGCGATCGACCCCGCCCTTCTGCGCGAGGGCGAAAACTTCCGCGAATTGCTCGATGGTGGAGAAGATCATGAAGTTGCAGCAGAGCTTTACCAGATTGCCCTGCCATGGCTCCGTGCCCACCACAAACAGCCGCTGACCCAGAGCCTCCAGCACTGGCCGCAGCCGCTCGATCAGCGCCTCCGGCCCCGCCGCCATGGTGAAGAGCTTGCCGGCCTCGGCCGCCGGTGGCCGGCCCAGCACGGTGGCGGTGAGGTAGTCCTGCCCAAGCCCCGCATGCGCCTCCGCCAGGCGCTTCGAGAGGTCGAGCGACATGGTGCCCGAGGCGATATGGGCGGCACCGCGGGGCAGGCCGGCGAGCAACCCCTCCGCTCCAAAGACGAGACCTTCGACTGCATCGTCCGAGGCGAGCATGGTAATCACAACCTCGCGCGCCGCCGCTTCGGCAGGGCTATCCGCGACCGTGGCGCCGTCCGTGACCAGCGCCTCGGCCCGCGCGCGGGTGCGGTTATAGACAGTCACCTTATGCCCGGCCCTGAGCAGGCACCGCGCCATGCCCGAACCCATTGGCCCGATCCCGATCACACCGACGTCCATATCCGTCTGCTCCCGACAAGTTTGCGGCCCGACCCTGGCCGTAGGTGAGGATGGCGCCACCCGGCTCGCCTGCGCTAGCCTGCCCGCGTGCTCTCCGCCGATTCGATTTCCTCCGCAGCGGCCGCCGATCCAGTCGCCTCGCTGCGATCCGCGCTCTCCGGCCGTCGCTTCGCGACCGTGCTGGCCGATCCGCCCTGGCAATTCACGAACCGCACCGGAAAAGTGGCGCCTGAGCATCGCCGCCTCAGCCGTTACGGCACCATGGATCTCGCCGCGATCGCGGCGCTGCCGGTGGCGGAGCACGTCGCCGACCCGGCGCATCTCTATTTGTGGGTGCCGAATGCGCTGCTGCCCGATGGGCTCGCGGTGCTCGCCGCTTGGGGTTTCGCCTACAAGGCCAATATCGTCTGGCACAAGATCCGGCGGGATGGCGGCCCCGATGGCCGCGGCGTCGGCTTCTATTTTCGCAACGTGACGGAGCTGCTGCTCTTTGGTACACGGGGCCGCCACGCGCGAACCCTGGCGCCCGGCCGCTCGCAGGTTAACCTGCTGGCGACACGCAAGCGCGAGCATAGCCGCAAGCCCGACGAGCAGTATCCCCTCATCGAATCTTGCAGTCCCGGACCTTTCCTCGAGCTTTTCGCCCGTGGACCCCGGCCGGGTTGGACGGTCTGGGGCAATCAGTCCGAGGCCTATACCCCCGACTGGCCGACTTATGCCCATAACTCGGGCGCGCCGAGGCTGGAGACCGTGCCGTGAGCCGCGGCTGCCTGGCTTTCGCGCCGCTCCTCGCGGCGGGATTCACGATCGACTATCGCGGCCATGCCGGCGCAATACTGGAAGCCGATTACCCCGAGGCGATCGAGGACATCGCCGCCGTGCTCGCGGAGATGCGCATCCCGATCGCCGAGATCATCGAGGGCGGCGGCGGTGAGGCACCCATCACGGCGAGGTTGCGCCGTGGGTTCAATCAGCGCCACTGGCTGCAACGGCGCATCGCGGTCGAGCGACGGGTGGATGGCGAGAGTCGCCAGTCCCGCACCTGGACGATCGGCTTCTTGCGCCGCTTCGCCCCGAGCGGCACCGGCGCGGGGGCCATCGCCCTGGAAGTCGAGTGGAACAACAAGGACAGCTTCTTCGACCGTGACCTGGAAAGCTTCCGACGGCTGCATGCGGAGGGGTTTATCTCCCTCGGCGTCATCGTGACGCGTGGCCCGTCCCTGGGTCAGGCTGGCATGCGCGCGCTGGTTCGGCGGCTGTTGGAGGAGCGCGGCATCGACACGGTCGAGGACATGCGCCGCTGGGGTTACGAGCCGACGCCGCGTCAGCGCGAGGAAATCCTGCGTCGCATGAGCCGTGCCCGCGATCCGCTGGGTGGCCGCGAGGCCCTGGCCGAGGTCTTCGCCGGCGATAAATTCGGCGAGGCGACGACACATTGGCGCAAGCTTGGTGACCGCATCGCCCATGGGCTCGGCCAGCCCTGCCCGCTGCTGCTGATCGGTGTGCCCGACAGCGTGGTCACTTTCGCGGCCGGCGAGGTCTTGCCCGAGCCGTCCGATCCGCCGGACGCGACACTGACGGCGGACGCGGATCCGCGTCAGATCGACCTCTTCGGCGTCTGAGCGAGACTCCGTTTCGGTATAGTATCGAAACGATAGCGGCCGATCGATTAACTAACCGCATCGTCGGCAAGGCTAACGTGGATTTCTCTGCGCAATAGCCCTGCTCCGGCCAGCGGTGAGGGAAAATTCACGAATCGCTAGGGATCCGACCGTTACGGTCACGCCTCAACACCGGCGTAGCAGCCACTGCTCGCTTCATCCGTTCCAGGCGAAGCAGGCTAGTGCCGGCGCAACGCCGGCAAGGCGCTGGATGGAAGCGAACGGAAACGAAAGGATCGCCCAATGTCTAGCGTGACTGGCACCACCACTCTTAACTTTACCGTGCCGACCGACGAGGCTTCTGAGTTAACCTCCATCTTCTCGCAGATGGGCTTGATCCCGACCTCGGACGATGGCTCGACGGATGGCGAAACGACGGGCGGTGACGAAGGTTATTTGAGCGACTCGTTCGGCGGTACCAGCTCGGCACCAACTCTCACCGAATCTACCGACTCATCCGGCAACGTTAATGTCAATGATGGAACCTATACGATCGAGGAGGGTTCCGAGGATGACGGCTCCGTCAAGATCATCAATAAAGACGGAACGGTCGTGGACGAGATCGAGGGCGACCCGCATGTCTACGCCGATGGTCAGCATGTTGCCGACATCCAGCAAAGCCCCTTCAACGTCAAACTCTCGGACGGCACAATCGTAACCGTCGATCCGACCGCGCTCACTAATGGTGTCTCCCATGTCGGCGCGGTGACGGTTTCGAATGGGGACGACCAAGTCCAGATCAATAGCAAGACCGGCGCCGGCCAAGGCTTCCAGAATGGGGCTAAAACGACGGGCGTCAGCTTTGTTCCGGGCGCGGCGTCCGAAGCGCAATACAACAATGCCTCGGGCGTGAACCTCTACGCGGCCGACGATGGCAACCTTTTTGCGTCCAACGACTCTACGGGCGGCCTCGACTCGCTGACCGCGACGAACGGGACGCCGATTAACCTGGATACGGACCAGCAGGCAACCGGCGCTGTATCGTCCTCGGGCGCCCAGACATCGATGCAGCAGATCGAGCAATTGCTAAACATGATCATTACCTATGAGCAACAGCAGCAACAGCAGGAGCTGTCACAGTTGCAGTCCTGCTTCGGTGGCCTCGGCTCAAGTGGTTTCGGTCTGGGCAGTTTAGGCAGTCTGGGCAGTGGCTTGAATTTCTCGTCCCTGTTTGAGTCGCCGATCCAGACATGAATGTGTGACGCGGCGGGGCGGAGCGCGTATCTCCAGCGTTCCGCCCCGATCTCGTGCGAAAGCACTGACGCAACACAAGCCATTGCTGGCCTCTGCGACCACGAGTCGCGTCGCGGGACCGGTGGCCGCCTCAGGGTGATTTGGGCGGCCTAGACCAAGAGCTGGGCGAGGTGGTGTTAGGCCTTCGCTTCGCAACCGAACGCACGCGCCTGAGCCGAAGCTTATCGGCATCGCGCCCGTCGTTTCCGCGAAATCGGGAGGCGCAGCCTTGCGCGATCAGCGACAACAAACCGGCCTGGACCTATTCGCGCGCCGTGCGGGTCTGCCGGGATGAGAGCCGCCAAGCCCCAAACAAGAAATCGCCGCCCCGGCGTGAGCCGGAGCGGCAATGGGGTAGGCGCTCTAGAGGACGCGGAGGTTGGATGCGGCGTCCTTGCCGCGCTCCTTGAGGACGTCATAGCTGACGCGCTGACCTTCATTCACCGTGGTGAGGCCCGCTGCCTGCACCGCAGTGATGTGAAGAAACACATCCTTGCTGCCGTCCTGAGGGCTAATAAAGCCGTAGCCCTTCTCCCCATTGAACCATTTGATCGTGCCTGTCGCCATAACGCATCACTCTTCAGATTGCCGAAGTGGACAGATAGCCCCACCTGACGGCTACGGCTACCCCATCCGGCAAGATAATACGCCGGATTTTTGCGGACGCGGAGGCGGGTTGCCACAAATCCGGGTTCCCCGAAGCACGCACGGGTGTATGAGGAGCGCCGGATTTCTGACCGCGGCGTGCCCAAAGGAAGACGAGGACGATGGCTGGTTACAACGACAAGAACTTCAACGACCGCCGCGAGGCCGCCGAAAAGGCGAAACGCGCTCTGCTGGAGAAGTTCCAGGCCCGCCCGGGCCCGGACGATCCCGCCGTGCTCAAGCGGCAGGAGGAGCGGCGTGTCCTTGCGGAAGCCCGTGCCGAGCGTGAGCGCCTCCGCGAGATCGCCCGGGAGGAGGAGCGCAAGCACCAGGCAGAACTCGAGGCTCAGCGCAAAATCGAGGAAGCCGCGCGCATCGCGGAGGAAAAAGCCCGCGCCGCCGCCGCCGCCGCCGCCGAAGCCGAGCTTAAGGCCGAGCAAAAGGCCGCACGCGACCGCCGCTACGCCGCCCGCAAGGCTCGCCGCTAGTTCAAGACGCCTCGCTCCCCTCCCCGCAAGGAGGGGTTGGGGGTGGGTTCGTCCGGGCGCAACGGCTCAATGAACTGCCGCACAACCAGACCCACCCCCGGCCCCTCCCTTGCAAGGAAGGGGGGAGAAGCGGGCGCCATGGCCTCCGAGCCGGCAGCGACTCATAGCGTCGTCAGCCAGTAGACCGTCGCTCGCCAAAAGGCGACAATTCCGATACGGTCTTACAATGAATTGGCTGCTGTCCGCGTATGGGCTCCGTGCGGCTGCCTGGGCGTTCGGCATTGGAATTGCTGGCGCGTCGGCGGCTACCGCATGGGCCGTGCCGTCGCTATTCTTCCTCGGCCTCGTTCTCCCCGCCGCCGCCTTGGCGATCTGCCTCTCCTTCGCCTATCCGCCCCAAGCGACGGCATTGTGGCTCGCCGTTCTAGCGACCTGTCCGGAGATGTGGCTTGGCGACCTGGTCGGCAATGGCTTGCTCATCATCGGCGTGGACAAGGCTGTGGGACTGCTGATCGCCCTGGTCTGCGTCGCGCGTTACGGTCCCCGCCGCGATATCGCGAACCCTGGCCTTGCCTTCACGGCCATGTCGGCGGCGGGGCTTCTTCATGGCTACTGGCCCGGTCTTCTTCTCGTCGACAGCCTGCGCAGCCTGGTTGGGTCGGTTGCACCCTTCGCCTTTTCCTTTGCTCGGCTGCCCCCTGGCTGGTCACGGCGGGTCATCGGAGTCGCGATCCTCTCGCCCTATCTCATTCTCGCCTTGGGCCTGGTTCTCGCGGGCCTCGGTCTGCGGCCGCTCTACGAGCTGGAGGTGGGGGCGCTCAGGCTCGGCGCCTCGACCCATCCGGCCTTTCTTGCCGGGTTTGCCCTGATCAGTGTCTACGCGTTGCTGCTGGAGATCACGCGCCGCGCGCGGGGTGCCTATCTGATGCTGCTCGGCGGCGACCTCATCATTCTGCTCGCGACGGGCGCCCGGGGGCCGCTGCTCATCGCCGCCATTCTCATTCTCGTCGTCGCCCTGATGGTGCCTGCGCCGGATTGGTCCTGGCGGTCGCGCACAGGGCTGGTGCTTGGACTTGCCGCCGCGCCGCCGATTGCCATCGTCGCGGCGCCCGCGCTTGGCTTCGTGCGCGTTCTCAACCTCGCCGGGCAGGGCGATGTGACCGACCTCAGCAATCGCACGCTGATCTGGCCCGCCTACGAGGCTGCCTTTCACGCCTCGCCCTGGGTCGGTTGGGGTATCGGCACCGACAAAGTGCTGGTGAAAGTCGGCACGCCGCTGTTCGACCTCATCGGCACCAATGCCGCGCATGACGAATATCTGCGCATCGCCGTCGAGGGCGGCGGCTTCGGACTGGTCTTACTCATCCTCTCACTGGCGCTTTGGTTGCGTTTCGGCACGCGGCGCATGGCGGGAGGGCAGCGCGCGGTGATGATCTGCGTTTTCCTCGCCTTCGCGGCGCATTCGGCGACCGACAACACGCTGATCGCGACGACGGCGAGTCTCATGTTCGCCTGGGTCTCGGCGGTCTTCGCCCGCGCCGAGGCGGAAGCCTTGGTTTGTCGGCGAGCGCGGCAGGTCCGATACTCGGCGCATGGAGCCCTTGTCGATCCGCCGTCCCGATCCGCCTGAGGAGGCCCAGCGCGCGGCCATCCTCGCGGCGCTCGTCGCTTATAGCGATCCGCGTGCCGGTCCCCGCGAATGGCCCGAGCACGATCTTTGTCTGCTGCTGCATGACGATGCGGGCAAGGCCGCTGGTGGTCTCTGGGGCAAGGCTTTCTACGACTGGCTGTTTGTCGAGTTGTTGTTCGTGCCGGACTCCTTGCGGGGGCGCGGCCTTGGCGCGGCCTTACTCGCGAGGGCGGAGGAACAGGCGCGGGGCTGGGGCTGTCATAGCCTTTGGCTGGACACCTTCAGCTTCCAGGCGAGAGGCTTCTACGAGCGCCTCGGCTACACAGTCTTCGGCGAGTTACCGGACTATCCGGCGCCGCACAGCCGCTTCCTGCTCAGCAAGCGCCTAGGAGCGGATGGGGCGCGCGTCGAAGCGGACATTCGGCAAGTCGCCGCGCCAAGCGCGGCGGATCGCGCGGTAATCCTGGAGCCGCTGGGCGCCTTCAACAACAAGCAGATCGGAGCGAGCGCACCACAAACCGATCGTGGCCTCGCCCGCCTGATCGAGAACGACAGAGGCGAGATTGTCGGCGGGTTGTGGGGCGACGTCTATTACGATTGGGCCTGGCTGGAGTTGCTGGTCGTTCCCGAGGCGGGGCGCGGTCAGGGGTTAGGCTCGCGCCTGCTGGCGATGGCGGAAGACGAGGCGCGGGCGCTCGGTTGTGTTGGTGTCTGGCTGGACACGTTCAGCTTCCAGGCGCGCGGCTTTTACGAGCGGCACGGGTATGAGGTGTTCGGCACCCTGGACGAGTTTCCGGCGCCGCATCAGCGATTCTTTCTCAGGAAGCGATTCGCTGCGGAATAGTCGGCTCGCTTTTTAAGCCGAAACGGTCACGCTACGAGTCATTCCGTAAATCGGAATTACCCGTCAACAATTCTTTAGCGCTTCGTCGCTACATTGTCTGTGAGGGATCGAACCGACTCAGACAGAGCCTTCATGGATCGAAAATGCGCCAATGGCGCTAGCCTCGTCGCGGTTGACCAACTCGACAATCAAACGGAGCCATCAAACGTGGGTGTAGTGTTAGGACCTAGATATCGCACGGAGTTAGAGGTGTATCTCTCCCAGAGTACGCGTTCGCCTTTTATTGCGACATCGCGACTGACAAACCTGTTGAGTTGCTACTACCTTCCGAACAACTTGCTGCCTAGCTATGCCTGGAGCAACAAGCCTACTCGTAGGAGTTACGTACAAACGTCGCCGCCTCCGGGCATTCATTCTTCGTGGGAGCGGGCTCCGACATTTAATCTGTTACCGCTAGGAAATCAGGGCCCTCATGCACAGATGCCTTACCTATACGTGCCACCCGCAGGCTAGGTGCCCCTCGAGTCGACCATTGGAGTGATATGGTCGGCTCGCCTAGGTGGCCCCGCCCGGCGCAGCGGCTCCATCACCGCAGACCGTGTCATGCTCCTCGCTTCCACCGCGTCCCTTCGATACTAATGCTGCCCCTCTCGGTTACTGACGACCACTTGAACTCACCGCCGCTCGCTTCGGGCGACGCGGTTTGAACAATCGTCCCTCTCCTGCTGCTGGATTGTTCGAACAGATCACGCGCAAGCGGCGGTCCGCACCTTGGTTCTGCTGCCGCGCGCGTCCCGTCAGACTTGCGTCCCGCCCCGACTAGCCTCAGCCAGCCGCTGCTCCGACCTAGCGCGGCCGAGTAGCGGCAGCAGGTCCTTGAGGTCTGGGCCGCTTTCCTCGCCCGTCAGCGCGAGGCGGAGGGGGTGGTAGAGCGGCCGCCCCTTTCGCCCCGTCTCCGCGGCGAGGGCCTTGGTCCAGAGACTCGCCGCCGTCTGGTCCCAGGGTTCGGGCGGCAGCGCGGCGGCGGCGGCGCGCAGGAATTCCGCCTCCCCCGGCAGGTCCGGCGGGGTGATCTCGCCGGCGACCACGCTCCACCAGGTCCGCGCCTCCGAGAACAGGTCGAGATTGCCGCGCACCACCAGCCAGAACGCCTCCGTCGCACCCGGCGGCAGGCGGTCGGCGACGGCGGCGAAGGGCATGCGGTGCAGCAAATGGCGGTTGAGGGCCAGCAACTGCTTCGGGTCGAAAGCCGCCGCCGAATGGGACATGCGGCCGAGGTCGAAATGCGCCACCAGCTCTCCCCGGCTGAGCGGCAGGATGTCGTCCGCCGACCCCAGCCGCGCGAGATAGGCGACGATCGCATCCGGCTCCAGCCCGTCCCGCCGCAGGCTGCGGACGGAGAGGGAGTCGAAACGCTTGGAGAGCTTGCCGCCCTCGCCATCCGTCAGCAGCGGCAGATGCCCGAAAGCGATCCGCCCCGGCTTTGCGCCAAGGGCCGCCATGATATCGAGCTGAATGCCGGTATTGGTGACGTGATCCTCGCCGCGGATCACATGGGTGATGCCGAGTTCGAGATCGTCCACCACGGAGGTGAAGGTATAGAGCGGCGTGCCGTCCGCACGGATCAACACGGGATCCGAAACGCTGGATAGCTTGACGCGCCGCTCGCCCAGAACGAGGTCGGTCCAGGTAATGATCTCGCGCGAGAGTTTGAAGCGCCAGTAAGGGGTTTTGCCATTGGCTTCGGCAGCGGCCCGCTGCTCGGGCGTCAGCGACAACATGGCGCGGTCATAAACGGGCGGCAACTTGCGCTTGAGGCGCGTGGCGCGCTTGGCGGCGAGTTCCTCCTCGCTCTCGAAGCAGGGATAGAGGTGACCGGAAGCCTTCAGCCGCTCGGCGGCGGCGGCGTAACGGTCCAGCCGCTCAGTCTGGCGCGCGAAATCCTGCCAGTTGAGGCCGAGCCAGCGCAGATCCTCCTGAATCGCCTCCTCATATTCCGGCTTGGAGCGCGCCGCATCCGTATCGTCCATGCGCAGCAGCACGCGGCCGTTGTTTCGCTGGGCGAAAAGGAAATTCGCCACGGCGATGCGGAGGTTGCCGACATGCAGGTAACCGGTGGGGCTAGGGGCGAAGCGGAGGAGCGGAGAGGTCACGGAACGAGCCTAGCGATAAGAGGAACGGCGCCTGTTTCCCCTCCCTGAAAGGGAGGGGTCGGGGTGGGTCGCATGGGGCGGGCGAAAGTCCGAGGCAAGGGCACGCGGTGTGGCGCGCAGAGTCTTTAGGCTTTCTTGCCGTTCCGGTGTTGCAGCAGGAACTCGCGGCCCACCTTGACGCGGGCGACGCCGTCGTAGGCGATGATGTCGGCGGTAGCGTAAGTCTCGTGCCAATGGTCGGGAATGAAACTGCCCGTGCCCACAATGTCGATCGGCGCGGCGGCGTCCGCCATGACCCGGCACTTGTCCACGCCGAACCCCGAAGACGCGACGATGCGCACACGATCGAAGCCGGCCTCGTCCAGTGCTTCCCGCATCCGCCAGATCGCGGCGGCCGAAACGCCGGTGCCGACCAGGTGGCGCAATTCCGCATCGGAACGATAGCGGCGGATCGCCCCCGGATTATGACGCTCCAGTACCGCATAGCTCAGCGCGGGATCGAGGGTTTCGAGGAAACGGCCGCCATGGGTGTCGAGCCGGAGGGACATGCGGCCCGATGCCGCGAGCTCCGGAAAGCGCCGGCAAACCTCCAGCCCGTCACTAATCTCCCGGCCGAAGTAATCGACCAGCACTGTCAGTGTGTCGTCGGGGAAGGTCTCGTGGAACATCTCGGCCGCCCGCAGCGTGGAACCGGCGTAGCCGATCAGGGCATGCGGCATGGTGCCCAGGCCGCGCGTCGCGCCGAAGAAATGCGCGGTCGCGTCATTGGCATTGCCGATGAAGCCCTTGGCGCCTTCCTTCTGCGCCGCCCGGCTGCCCACCGCGGCGCCATAGGACATCATCGCCTGCATCTCGGTGCCGGCGCAGTGGCGGGCCTCCATCGCGAGGAAGGTCACATGCGGCAGCGCGATACACATCTGATAGGCGTGATGCGCGGCGACCGAAACCGCGCCGAGCTTCTGCAGGATCAGCGTCTCGAGATCCGTGAGATGCTCGTAGCTGCCGGTGATGTAGAGCATCGGCTCGCCCGCGCCGACCCACTCGCCCTCGGGATGCAGGACCTCGATGTCGAAGACCGTGCCGCGCACGGCGGCGACCTCGGTGATCCAGTCCAGCATCAGGCGTGGCGCGGAAATCACCGGCCGCCGCAGGAAGACCGCGTAGGTCACGGTCATATCGCCATAGCGGGCGACGATCGCCTTGGTCTTCTTGAAGTAGGTGTCGGTATAGGCGGCGATCGTTTCCGGCTGCGACAGATCCTCGGCGACCAGCGTATCCATGGCGCGGCGCTCCTATTCGGCCGCTACTGCACGTGTGGGCACGCGCCGCGTTTTCAGCTCCTCGGCCACCAGGAAGGCGAGTTCGAGGGACTGTTCGGCGTTCAGGCGCGGGTCGCAGAAAGTCTCGTAACGCCGGCCGAGATCGGCTTCGGTCAGGCGATGAGCCCCGCCAACGCATTCGGTCACGTTCTGTCCGGTCATCTCAACATGGATGCCGCCGGGCCAGGTCGCCTCCGCCGCATGAGCCTCGAAGAAGCCGCGGACCTCGCCGAGGATCGCGTCGAAGCGGCGGGTCTTGCGGCCATGCGTGGTGGAGATCGTGTTGCCGTGCATCGGATCGCAGAGCCACACCACTTCCGCGCCTTCCTGCCGCACGGAGCGGAGCAGGCGTGGCAGCTTGGTTTCCAGCTTGTCGGAGCCCATGCGGCTGATCAGCGTGAGGCGACCGGGCTCGTTGGCCGGGTTCAGCGCCTCGATGAGCCGCAGCAGGTCATCCGGCTCGGTGGAGGGGCCGACCTTGAGGCCGATCGGGTTGCGGATGCCGCGCATGAACTCGACATGCGCGCCGTCGAGCTGCCGCGTACGGTCGCCGATCCAGAGGAAATGCGCCGAGCAGGCATAGCTCTCGCCCGTCGTGGAATCGACGCGGGACAGCGCTTCCTCATAGGGCAGCAGCAGCGCCTCGTGGCTGGTGTAGAAGTCGGTCTCGCGGATCTGCGGCGCCGTCTGCCCGGTCATCCCGCAGGCGCTCATGAAGGTGAGCGTCTCATCAATGCGGGTCGCGAGATCCTGGTAGCGGGCGGCGAGCGGGCTGCGCTCGACGAAGCCGAGGTTCCAGCGATGGACGCTATGCAGGTCGGCATAGCCGCCGGTCGCGAAAGCACGCAGCAGGTTCAGCGTGCCGGCCGACTGGAAATAGCCGGTCTCCATGCGCGCCGGATCGGGGGTCCGCGCCTCGGGGGTGAAGGCCGGGGCGTTGATGATGTCGCCGCGGTAGCTCGGCAGGCTCTGGCCGTCGACCGTCTCGTTGTCGGAAGAGCGCGGCTTGGCGAATTGCCCGGCCATGCGGCCGAGTTTCACCACCGGCACCCCGCCGCCAAAGGTCAGCACCACTGCCATCTGCAGCAGCACCCGGAAGGTGTCGCGGATGATATTGGCGGTGAAGTCATCAAAGCTCTCGGCGCAGTCGCCGCCTTGCAGCACAAAGGCGCGGCCGGCCGCGACCTCGGCCAGGGCCGTCTTGAGGCGTCGCGCCTCGCCGGCAAAAACGAGGGGCGGGTATCGCCGCAGGCGCGCTTCGGTGGCTTCCAGCCGGTCGGCGTCCGGATAGACGGGCATCTGCCGCACCGGCTTGGCGCGCCAGCTCGCCGGGCTCCAGGGCTGAAGGTCGAAGGGACGGTTCGCTGCCGCCATACTCATCGTTTCGTTCCTCGCAAGGGCTTGTAGACTTTGGGTCCACATGCCGGACGCACGCCCGCGCAGGCGGGATGGCCCGCGCGTAGCCGCGGCTTATCTACCTCAATATGTCAAAAAGCTACTCCGCCGCGGCGGCTTCGTCTGCCACGCCTGCAACGCGGCTGCGCGTCCGCATCGTTACGAACTCCTCGGCGGCAGTGGGGTGGATGCCGATGGTGCTGTCGAAATCCTGCTTGGTGGCGCCCATCCGGATGGCGATGGCGAGTCCCTGCATGATCTCTCCGGCATCTTCCCCGAGCATATGGGCTCCGAGCACCTTCTGGCTCGCCTGATCGACTACGAGCTTCATGACCGTGTGACGATTGCGGCCGGTCATGATGTGGCGCAACGGCCTGAAGCGGCTGAGGTAGATGTCGGTCGCGCCGCGCCGCGCTGCCTCTTCCTCCGTCAGGCCCACGGTCGACAAGGGCGGGCTGGTGAAAACCGCGGTGGGAACGTTGCGATGCGACGCCGTGCGCGGCTTTTGACCGAACAGCGTATCGGCGAGCGCGTGGCCCTCCGCGATCGCGACCGGCGTCAGGTTGAGCCGGTCGGTGACGTCGCCGATGGCATAGATGCCCGGCACATTGGTGTGGCCGCCCTCATCGACCCGCACGGCTCCCTTGTCGTCGAGAGCGACACCCGCCGCCTCCAGGCCGAGGTCGTGCGTATTTGGCACGCGTCCCGTGGTCATCACGACGTAATCGACATGGAGTTTCGTCATGTCCGAGAGATGGACGAAGCGGCCTTCCCGCTCCGCCTCAATCTTGCTGAGCAGCACGCCGTGATGCAGCGAGACGCCCTGGGCGGCCAGAGCCTCGGCCACGGCTTCGCGCATGTCGCCGTCAAAGCCCCGCAGCGGCAGAGGCTGGCGGTAGACGAGATGGACCTTCGTGCCGAGAGCCGCGAAGACGCCGGCGAATTCCACGGCGCTATAGCCGCCGCCAATGATCGCGATGCTCTTGGGGCGCTCAGGCAGGTAGAACAGGTCATCGGTTGTTCCGGCGAGTTCGGCGCCGATACAGACGGGCCTTCGCGGCGTGCCGCCTGTGGCGATGACGATATGTTCCGCCGTCTTGCGGTTGCCGCCGATGTCGAGTGTATGCGGATCGATTAAGCGGACATGCGCCTCGAATTCATGCGCGCCGGCTTTCTGCAGCATGGTCTTGTAGATGTTTTTCAGCCGGTCGATCTGCTCGTCTTTCGCGGCGATGAAGTCTTTCCAGTCATGGCCGCCCTTCACGATGTGCCAGCCGAAGCCGCGCGCATCCTCCGCCCATTGGCCGTATTCCGCGGCTTGAACCATGAGCTTCTTCGGCACGCAGCCGACATTGACGCAGGTCCCGCCCCAGAAGCGCTCCTCGGCGACACCGACGCGAGCGCCGTGGGTGGCCGAGATACGGGCGCAGCGTGTTCCGCCAGAGCCGCCGCCGATGACGAAAAGGTCGAAGTCGTAGGGCATGGGCCGAGTCCGGTTCATGTGGGCAAGTTACTAGACATAGCGTCTCCCAAGGCTCGTTGGGAGGGGCCGATGGTGCGGTGCAAACGCCGGTGCGGTATGTGCGGCGTCAGGCGTGCGGCAGGAGTTTGGGCTGCGCCGAGGCCGTTTCAGAGAAGGAGACCGAACCCATGCCGAAGGTTCTAATTTCCGGCGCCAGTATTGCCGGACCGGCCCTCGCCTATTGGCTTCTCGAGGCCGGCTATGAAGTCACCATTGTCGAACGGGCGCCCGAGCCCCGGCCCGGCGGGCAGGCCATCGACATTCGCGGCCCTGCTTTGGATGTCATCGCCGCGATGGGACTCGGCGAGCGCGTCCCGGCATTGCGGACCCGGATGAAGGGCATGACGGTTCTCGATATCGCGGGCAATGAGATCGAGCGCACCACCGAACGCACGGCGACCGGAGGCCGCTTCGATTCCGGCGATATCGAGATCTTCCGCGATGATCTGGCCGCGTTGCTGCGGGAGGTCTGCGGCAGCCGCCCGCGATACCTATACGGTGATAGTCTTACGGCGTTGGAGACGCGGCCCGATGGCGTGGTGGCATCCTTCAGCCGCCATCCGACGGAAGTGTTCGATCTCGTCCTCGGCGCGGATGGCTTGCATTCCAAGGTCCGGCAGCTTGCCTTCGGTGACGAGGAGCCGTTCCTCCGCCCGCTCGGCGTCGCCTTCGCGATTTGGGCGTCGCCGAACCTGCTCGACCTACAGGATTGGCAGCTCTCTTTTCGCGACGAGACCGCCGGTTACGCGATCTACCCGACCCGCGACAATCGCGAATTGCGGGTCAATATCGGCTTCGCCCTCACATTGGATGAGGAACGGGGGCTCGACCTTGCGGCGCGAAAGGCGCTGATCCGCGAACGCGCCGCCGCGATTGGCGGCCCGGTGCCGCGTGTTCTGGAGACGCTTGAAGCGACGGAGGATCTGTATTTCGGCGCCCTGGCCCAGGTACGGATGCCGAGCTGGTGCAAGGGACGCATCGCGCTGGTGGGTGACGCAGGGTACTGCCCCTCGCCCTTTACGGGCCAAGGCACAAGCCTCGCCCTCATAGGCGCCTTCGTGCTGGCCCGCGAACTGGCGCGCGGCGGCGCCGACCACGAGACGGCTTTCGCCCAATACGAAACGCGTATGCGGCCCTTCGTGAAGGCGAACCAGGATCTTTTGTTCCGTGACCGCGCGGCGCCAGACGCGGATGACGTGTTCAACGAGGCCAAGATGGGGATTAGTTTGGAGGATCTGCTGGGTTGAGGGCTAGTGGTACCCGAAGGCCCCTCAGTTCCGTCATGGCATGCGAAGGCGTGCCATCCACGCCTTGCCTTCGTCGAGCACGGAAGGCGTGGATGCTCGGCCTTCGCCTAGCATGACGTGATTAGGTGGTAACGTGGTTAGTGGGTGACGTGGCGAGTGGTGACGTGGTGATCTGGCGCGCCGTTACTCGGCGGACTGTCAAAGCCACGTAAATCAAACCATACGCAGCCTGTTCGTGAGCCTGACCAAAGCACGATCTACTGACGCCAATTGACTGAGTAGAACGATCCAGATACGGACATAAAATGTCCGCCGAGATTTCGCACCGCCAGCGACTCTTTCTAGGCTCGGTCTCGGTAACCGGGGCCGTTGTGCTGTGGCAGGCGGTCGGCAGCTTCCATCTCGTGCCGAAGGGCCTGCTGGCGACTCCGGCCGAGGTGGTGGCGGCGCTCATCGACATCGCGCGGCACGGCTATCGCGGCACCAGCCTCGGCGAGGATATCGGCGCCACGCTTCTACGCGCGCTGGGTGGCTTCGCCGTCGGTGCCGTGGCCGGCATTCCGCTCGGTCTCTGGATGGGCATGAACCGTTACGCCAGTGCCGGGGCCGATTGGATTGTGCAGTTCCTGCGACCGCTGCCGCCTCTCTCCTTTCTTGTGCTGCTGATGCTCTGGCTGGGGACTGGCGACACCGCCAAGGTCGGGCTGCTGGCGCTGACTGCCTTCCCGATCATCGCGAGCGCGACGCTCGCCGCCGTCACGCAGGTGCCACGGCAGAAAATCCAGGCGGCGCTGTCGCTGGGCGCCAATCGCCGGCAGATCTTCCGCCATGTCCTGCTGCCGGCGGCGCTGCCGCAGATTTCGACGGGGCTGCGCATCGCTCTGGCCGCTGCTTTCTCCACCGTCGTCGCGGCCGAACTCATGGCGGGCAGCGATGGGCTGGGCTGGATGATCTTCTCGGCGAGTCAGTTCCTGCGCAATGACGTCATCCTGCTCGGCATCCTCATCCTTGGCCTGCTGGGGATGGGCCTGAACACCCTGCTGCTCTCCGCCGATCGTGGCCTTATCCATTGGCGCGGCCGCGAATGAGATATCTCCGCGCCCGGCCGCAATGGCTGGTCACCATCGCCGCCATCATCGTGGTGGTTGTGACCTGGGCGGCGGCGACCTGGGGCGGGCTGGTGAGCGACCTGCTGCTGCCGACGCCGGACGAGCTATGGAGCGGTGGGCTGGACCTCATGCTCAACGGCTACAAGGGCTACAGCCTGGGCGGCCATATCGGCCTGAGTCTGCTGCGCGTCGGCCTCGGCTTCGGCATCGGCACCATACTCGGCACGCTGCTCGGGCTGCTGATGGGGGTCTCACCGACCATCGATGCCCTGGCCGCGCCCTTCATCGAGTTCCTCCGGCCGCTGCCGCAGCTTGCCTATCTCGTGCTGCTCATCGTCTGGTTCGGCATCGGCGAGACCCCCAAGATCGTGCTGCTGTTCCTCGCCGCCCTCCCGGTTTCGGCCGTCGCGGCGCGGGACGGGGTGCGCAACGTCTCGCCCGCGCGGGTGCTGGCGGCGAAATCGCTCGGCGCCAGCCGGGCGCAAATCTTTCGCCATGTAGTGCTGCCCTCGGCGCTGGGCGAGATCTTCATCGGCGCCCGGCTCTCCATCGGCATCGTCTATGCGACGCTCATCGCCGCCGAGATGATCGCGGGATCAAGCGGCATCGGCTGGCTGATCCTCGACGCCGGACGGTTTTTGCGCAGCGACTATGTCGTGGCCGGAATCTTGCTCATCGCGGTCATGGGTATCGCGCTCGACCGCCTCCTCATCCTGGCACAGCACCGCATCGTGCATTGGGCCGGCCGCTGAAACGCATACACACATAAGGATATGTGCATGAGTGATCTTCTGATTCCGACCCGGCGCCAGCTCATCGCGGGTGCCGCTGGATTGGCCGCTGCCGCCGCATTGCCGCTGCGGCCGGCGAGGGCGGCGGTGCCGACCATCAATATCGGCTATTTCATCGAGACCAAGCCCACCATGATCGCCAAAGCGCAGGGCTGGTTCGAGGATGAGGCGAAAGCCAAGATCAACTGGATCGAGGTCGCGAGCGGCGCGCAGATCAATGCCGGCGTGGTCGGCGGAAGCATCGATATCGGCATCGGCATCGGCTCCTCGCCGACGGCCGCCGGACTCAGCCAGGGCATCCCCTACAAGCTGATCGCCATGCTGGACAATATCGGCGCCGCCGAGGAGATGACGGTCCGCGCCAGCGACAACATCAAGAGCCCGGCCGATTTCAAGGGCAAGAAGCTCGCGACGCCTTTCGGCTCGACCTCGCATTTCCGCCTGCTTGGCTTTCTCAAGACCAATGGCCTGTCGCTGTCGGATGTGACGGTGCTGGATCTGCCGCCGGAGCAGATCGTCGCCGCCTGGGCGCGCAAGGATATCGACGGCGCCTATGTCTGGAGCCCGGCGAAGGCCAAGCTGCTGGCCGATGGCGGTGAGGTCTACAAGACCTATGATGTGCTAGATGAGAAAGGCTATGTCATCGCCGATCTCATCATCGCGCGGGATGGCTTCGCGCAGCCGCATCCGGAGGCGGTTGTCGGCTTGCTGAAAGCCTATGGCCGGGCGCTGGACCTCTATACCAGCAACCCGACCGAGGCTTCGGCGGTGGTCGGCACTGCGGCGGGTGTCAGTGCGCAGGTCGCCGAGGACAACCTCAAGGAATACGACTTCGTGCCGCTGAAAGAACAGCTCACCGCCAAGTGGTTGGGAACGCCGGGCAAGCCGGGAGCCTTCGCCGAGCAGCTGCAGCACACGGCGGAGTTCCTCGTGGAACAGAAGAGCATTCGCAAGTCGCGGGACCTCGCGGTGTATCAGAAGGGCATCGACACCCAGTATCTGGAGCGCGCGGTTGCCTGATTCCGGGGCGCCCTTGAGCGTCACGCCTTCGGGCGTGACCTCCGCGCCTTTCGTGGAGTTCGCGGGCGTCGCCGTCACCTATGGCGCGGGGACGCCGCAGGCGGTGGCGGCGCTGAGCCCCACCGACCTCGCTTTCGGCCGGGGCGAGTTCATTTGCATCGTCGGCCCCTCCGGTTGCGGCAAGACGACGCTGATGCAGACGCTCGCTGGGTTTTTGCCGCCTACCACAGGTATGGTGAGTGTCGGCGGGCAGGCTGTGCGCGGGCCGGGGCCGGAGCGCGGCGTGGTGTTCCAGCAGGCGGCATTGTTTCCTTGGAAGACGGTCGCCGCCAATGCCGGTTTCGGCCCGGCGATGCGCGGCCTGCCGCGCGCGGTGCAGCGTGAGCGGGTGGAATATTGGCTGCATTCAGTCGGGCTGTGGGAGTTTCGCGACCGCTACCCCTATGAGCTTTCCGGCGGCATGCAGCAGCGCCTCGCCATTGCGCGGGCACTGGCGAACGAGCCCGAGATCCTGCTCATGGACGAACCCTTCGGCGCGCTGGACGCGTTGACTCGTGAAAAGATGCAGGAGGCGCTGCACGAGGTGTGGCGCAGCCGCGGCATGACCGTGCTGTTCATCACGCATAGCGTGGATGAGGCGGTGTATCTCGGCACGGAGATTGTTGTGATGTCGCAGCGCCCGGGCCGGATTTTGGCGCGCATTCCGGCGCCTTTCGCCCGGCAGTCGGCGGATAGTGAGATCCGCCATGTGAAGGCGAGCGCCGACTTCGTCGCGCTGCGGGAGCAGGTGCTGGGTCTGATCTGGGGCGAGAACGCGGTCTAAACCGGGGTTAAAGCCGGGCGCTGGCGAGGGCTTGGCAAGAGGTCTAGTGTCTTCGGCACCCGAATCTCCGCACGAGGCCCCTCATGAACTCAGCTGTCACCTCCAGGTTCAACGAGCCGCTCGAGAACCACTGGATGCCGTACACCGCCAACCGGCAATTCAAGGAGGCGCCGCGTATCATCGTCCGGGCCGAGGGGATCCATTACTGGAACCCGCAGGGTGACCGGCTGATCGACAGCATCTCGGGCCTCTACACGACGCCCGCCGGGCACGGCCGCACCGAGATCCGCGAGGCGGTGAACCGCCAGATGGCCGATCTGGACTACGCGCCCGCCTTCCAGTTTGGCACCCCCGGTTCCTTCCGTCTTGCCACCGAAGTCGCGGCGCTGACGCCGGGGGACCTCAACCGGATCTTCTTTACCGGCGGTGGTTCCGAGGCGGTCGAGACCTCTCTTAAGATCGCCATCAACTACCATCGCGCGCGCGGCGAGGGTCAGCGCTTGCGGCTGGTCGGGCGCGAGAAGGGTTATCACGGCGTCAACTTCGGCGGCTGGTCGGTCGGCGGCATGGTGAAAAATCGCCAGATGTTCGGCATGGGCCTGCCCGGGGTCTCGCATATTCGCCACACCATGATCCCCGAGAACCGCTTCCAGATCGGCCAGGGCGAGCATGGCGGCGAGGCGCTCGCCGACGACTTACAGCGCCAGGTCGATCTCTACGGCGGAGACACGATCGCCGCCTGCATCGTCGAGCCGATCGCGGGCTCGGTCGGCATCCTGGTGCCGCCCAAGGGCTATCTCGAGCGGCTGCGCGCGATCTGTGACAAGCACGGCATCCTGCTGATTTTCGATGAGGTCATCTGCGGCTTCGGCCGCACCGGCCATGCTTTCGGCGCCACGGCCTTCGGCGTCACACCCGACATCATGTGCATGGCCAAGGCCATCAACAACGGCAATATTCCGATGGGCGCCGTCGCCGTGCGTGAGGGCATTTGCGATGCCATCATGGATATCGCCGCGCCTGACGCTATCGAGTTCTTCCACGGCTACACCTATTCGGCCCATCCCGTGGCTTGCGCCGCGGCCATCGCGACGCTGCGGATCTACCAGGATGACGGGCTGTTTGAACGAGCCCGCACGCTGGCTCCCTACTTTCTAGAACAGATCGCCAAGATGAAAGATGTCGGAATTGTAACTGACACGCGAGGGTACGGCTTGCTCGGCGCTTTCGATCTCGCGGCCGGCGCGTCGCCTGGTGCGCGGGGCTTCGAACTTCTCAAGCGCTGCTTCGAAATCGGGCTTGTCACGCGAGTCTCCGGCGATACCGTCATCCTTGCGCCGCCCTTCATCTGCAAGGAAACCGATATCGATCAGATGTTCGATATCCTGCGGAGCGTGCTCGCGACCTTCTAACGCTGCGAGTCAGCCGTCGCGTTTGTAACAAATGATAACAGACGCGACGGCGCGATTCGCAATCTCCCCGACCCTGACTTCGACTCCCGATGCCCGCGCGAGGCTTTATTCCCTGTCAAGCGGCGCATACTTCCGGGCAGCGATGCAATGCCAAGGTTAGTTACCGATTCCTTCGCCTGACAGTGCAAACTTTCTCTTCGCCCGAGAAAACCGTTGACGTGTCAGGAGCAATGCGGAACAAGCGCGGGGATACGCCCAAGGTATCTTTCAGGATTCGCGGCGCTTTCGGCTCGGTTCGCCGGTGCCCCGCTTAATTAAAGAGGTTTCTAATGTCGAAAGCGTTCCTGGCCCAGGTGATCCAAGAGTCGGCTGAGACCACGGGCGTCGCCGCGAACCGCGCGGCTGGCGACCTCATGCAGGCGATCGTTCGCGAGTTGAAGAAGAGCGGCCGCTTCACCCTGCCGAGCTTCGGAACCTTCATTGTGCGCAAGACCAAGGCTCGCAAGGGCCTCAATCCCCGCACGGGCGAGTCGATCAAGGTGAAGGCCGGCAAGACCGTGCGCTTCAAGGCTTCGCCCACGCTCAAGAAGGTCGTCTGAATTACGCGAAGGCGCTAGCCTCGATACTTTGAGGCTAGCGGAGACTCTATATGGCCGGCGCATCCTTCGATCGCATCTGGACCGGCGCGCGGCTCGCGACGCTGGCGGTTGAGCGGCCCGGTCTTGGGATTGTCGACAAAGGCGCGGTCGCCGCGTCGGGTGGCCGCATCGTTTTTGCCGGTGCCGAGGCAGATCTCCCGCAAGGCTGGTCAGCCGGTGAAACCATCAGGCTCGGCGGGCGGTGGATAACGCCCGGACTGGTCGACTGTCACACCCATATCGTTTTTGCCGGCAGCCGTGCCGCCGAATGGGAAATGCGCCTCGCGGGCGCGAGCTATGAGGCGATTTCCCGTGCTGGTGGCGGTATCCGATCCTCCGTCGCCGCCGCTCGCGATGCAAGCGATGCGGAGCTTCTCGCGCAAACCCTCCCGCGGGTAGATCGGCTGATCGCGGAAGGTGTCACCACAATCGAAGTAAAATCAGGCTACGGGCTTTCGACCGCGAGCGAGATGAAGCTGCTGCGGGTCGCGCGGCGGCTCGGAATTGAGCGGAACCTTGGCGTGCGCACAACGTTTCTCGGCGCGCATGCATTGCCGGCGGAAGCGGAAGGTGACCGCGATCGATATATAGATTTAGTGTGTAACGAAATGTTGCCAGCGGTCGCGGCAGCCAAACTCGCTGACGCGGTGGACGGATTTTGCGAGAGCATTGCTTTTTCGCCTGAGCAGATTGCTCTTGTCTTTGAGCAAGCCCGTGCCGCCGGCCTGCCGGTGAAGCTCCATGCGGATCAACTGACTAATTCGGGCGGTGCTGCTCTTGCGGCCAAGTTCGGCGCGCTGTCGGCCGATCATCTCGAATACACTGATGAGGCGGGTGCCAAGGCAATGCGAAACGCCGGTACCGTCGCTGTCTTGCTGCCAGGCGCCTATTACATGTTGCGCGAACGTCAGGCGCCGCCCGTCGAAATCTTCCGCCGCCTCGGCGTTCCGATGGCGGTGTCGACGGATTGCAATCCCGGCACGGCGCCGCTGGTCTCGCTGCTGCTGACGATGAACATGGCTGCTGTCCTGTTCGGGCTTACCGTGGACGAGGTGCTGGCGGGTGTCACGCGCGAGGCGGCGCGCGCGCTCGGACTTTGGGACGAAATTGGTTCGATAGAGCCGGGCAAGGCCTGCGATCTCGCCATCTGGAATGTGGAGCGGCCGGCAGAGATCTTCCACACGCTCGGGGGCAACCCGCTTTTCGCACGCGTTCGGGGCGGCGCCTAGTCCAAGTCGCGGAGGACTATGCGTCTGACTTTTGGCTCCGCTCGATTGGCGGACCGTCGAGGCTTTCCGGACCGCCGCGCGTTTCGCTTTCCGGGCCGATGCTGCGGCGCGGCGGCACTGGCTTCGTCGCGGGATGCGGATCCTCGCCATCGCTCGCGGCGTCGGAGATCGGGATGTCGTCCATCGTCATCGCTCAGCACTCCATGATCAGCGCTTGCGCCTCCGCGACGGGCAGTGGGCGGCGCAAGCCGTCGGAGAGAACAGCCATGGCTCGCTCGCGCTGACAAGCGACGGCCGCGCGCACCTCACCATCCTTCGCCAGCAGGACGACGAAGGTGAGGCTGCCGAGATCACCCAGGACAATCTCCTCGTCCCAATGTCGCGGGTCGCCGAGGCATTCGACGCGATGGCCATAATGCTGGGTCCAGAAGAAGGGAACGTCGTCGTAGCTGATTTCGGCGCCGAGCATGTTGCGGGCCGCCAGCCGCGCCTGTTGCTGCGCATAGCGCCAATGCTCGATCCGGCGGCTTTCGCCATGGAGCGGCATCGCCGCGATGTCGCCGGCGGCATAGATGCCGGGCGCCGCGCGCAGGCCAGCATCTACGGTCAAGCCGCCATCATTGCCGAGCGCAATGCCCTGCACGAATTCGGTGCGAGGCCGGATGCCGAGGCCGAGCAGCACGAGATCGGCCGTGAGACTTCCGCCATCGTCGAGCGTGAGCGTGGCGCCCTGCGGACCATCGGCAATGGCGACGGCTCTGCGGGCCTTGCGAAAGGCGACACCGTTTTCCTCATGCAGACGGAGCAGCCGCCCGCCCGCCGCCGGCCCGATCTGCTCGGCGAAAGGCGCGGATTGGGAGGTCACGACCGTGACAGCGACGCCGCGGGTTCGAAATGCGGACGCCGCCTCCATGCCGATGAAGCCGCCGCCGAGGAGCACGGCATGGGCGACCGTCCCGTGAGCCTTCAGCGCCTCGTGGATGGCCACGGCATCCTCGCGGTTCCGCAGCACATGCACGCGGGGGCCGCTGGCGCCGGGAATGTCCGGCCTGCGCGGCGTGCCGCCGGTGGCGATGAGGGCCGCATCGAAGGAGATGGCTTGGCCCTTGCAGAGCACGACCTTCTGGTCCGTGGTGTCCAACCGCGCGACCTTCTCCACAACGCGCTCGATCGCCAAGGCGGCGAGGGTGGCATCGTCTCGGAGCAGGGGGGTTTCCGCCGCGGGCATCTCGCCGGAGACTACGAATTTGCTGAGCGCCGTGCGGTCATAGGGTGCCTCGGGGCCGATCAGCACCAGGCGGCCCGCGAAGCCTGCCTCTCTCAGCGCGCAGGCCCCGGCGGTTCCAGCCGCGCCCGCGCCGATGACAACAAAGACGGGATGGTCGCTGCCGGCAGCTGTGCGGGGTAACGGCGGCTCGGCCTCAGACGAGACCAGAACGGCGTCGCCCTCGATCCGGGTCGGATAACGCCGCAGGCTCTCGAGCGGCGGCGGTTCGAGCAAGCGGCCATCGGCTATGGCGAAGCTGCCCTTATGCCAGGGGCAAATCAGCCGGCCGTTGCAGATGGCACCTTCCGCCAGCGGAGCGCCGGCATGGGGACATTTTCCGGAAAAGGCGCGGACCTCGGAGCCGTTGCGGATAAGCACGAATGAATCGTCGCCCAGCATCACGCCAAACGGTCGATTCTCGGCGATCTCCGCCAGCCGTGCGACCTGCTGCATCTCTGCCACCGCCAGCCTCCCCCGTCTCAAGAGGCCAAGTGGGGGCCGGGCCGCCGGCCTCCAGGGGGATCTCCGGGTCAAGGCTTGCTTTTCTTAACGAAACCTCCTCGACTTCGGACAACAGGGGGGACAGAAGACCGCCTATGGACAATGATATCGGGGTCAAGTTTATCGACGGCGCGCGGGCGATCGTGCAGCCAGACGACGGTACCGCGCCGGTGCGTGAACTCATTGATGGGGCGAAGCGCACCATCCTTCTCAAGATGTTCACATTTACGATCGATGATATCGCCGAGAGCCTGATCGCCGCGCAGAAGCGCGGGGTGGATGTGCGGGTGATGCTCAACCCGGCACGCTCTTCCGGCAGCCGGGCGAATGACGACATGCGGGCGAGGCTGCATGACGGCGGCATCACAGTCGCTTGGAGCAGCCCCGCCTTCGCCGTGACCCATGAGAAGTCGATGGTGGTCGATGGGCGAACCGCGATGATCGCCACCTTCAACTACGGCGAGAAATATTTCACCGCCACCCGCGATTACGGCATCCTGACCGAGGACACTGGTGTCGTCGCCGAGATCGAGGAGGGCTTCCACGCCGACTGGGAGAGGCGGGAGTTCGCGCCCCCGGCCACCGGCCCGCTGCTCTGGAGCAACCGCGACTCACGGGTGCTGATGTGCGCCTTCATCGACCGGGCCAAGCATACGCTCGACGTGCAGCACCCGAAATTCGTCGATGCGACAGTGTTGGAGCGGGTGGTTCAGGCCAATGAGCGCGGGGTACGCGTGCGGGTGCTCTGCGGCGGCAAGCACGGCATCAGCGCCTGGGATATCCTCGACACCTTCGCCTCGCTCCGGCTCATGAAGCTGCACGGCATCAAGATCCGCAAGCAGAAGAAGCTCCGCCTGCATGCCAAGCTGCTGCTGGCTGATGGCAAGCGCGTGCTCACCGGCTCGATGAACATCGACCGCAGTGCCTTCGACCTCCGCCGCGAACTCGGCTGCCTGGTGGACGACAAGGAGGTCGTCGAGCGGCTGCAGACGGTCTTCCAGCAGGACTGGCACGACGGCTCGCATTACGATCCGCCCGATCCGCTGAGCGTGCATCTGGTCGAGGAAGACGATCACGCCCACGATCCCGAATTGGTTCACGAGTGACCTTCCCGAAGAGGGAGACCGCATGAACGACATTTCGCCCCAGGTGGTGGATGGCAAGGCGGCTGATCCCGCCGCGCAGGAGGGCGAACTGCCGAAGGTGCCGGCGTGGCAGCTCGCGGTGACCTTCAACGAGATCGCGTTGTCGAGCTTCGGCGGCGGGCTTTCCGCATGGTCGCGGGAGATGGTGGTGTCCCGGCGCGGCTGGATGACGGATGCCGAGTTCCTCAGCGCGATGACGATCTGCCGCATCCTGCCTGGTGCCAATCAGGTCAATGTCGCGGTCTTCGTCGGCACCAAACTGGCTGGCGCGCGAGGGGCGGCCGGGGCGCTGGTCGGGTTGATCACCGTGCCGACGCTGCTGCTGGTCGGCATTGCCGCGATCTACGCGATCTTTCAGAAGTCGCCGATTCTGCACCATGTGCTAGGCGGCTTCGCCGCCGCCGCCATCGCGATGACGCTCTCCATGGTTTGGCGCACCGGGCGATCGACGTTGACCTCGGTCATGCCCATCCTGCTGTTTGCAGCGACCTTCGTTCTCAACGGCATCCTGCGCTGGCCGCTGTGGTGGACCCTGGCGATCACGGCGCCGATCGGCATCGCCTGGGCCTGGCGGCAGGCGGCGCCGGCGAAACCTACGCCGCCCGGACCATCGCTGGAAGTGACGCCGGGGAGCGCCGCGCCATGACACTGACCCTCGCGCTGCAGCTCTGCCAGGTTTTCGGCATCACCTCGCTGCTCGCCTTCGGCGGCGGCAATGCGGTGATCCCGCAGTTCCAGATGCTGACGGTCGAGCATTACCACTGGCTCACCAGCCGTCAGTTCACCGATGCCTTCGCCATCGCCCAGGCGGCTCCGGGGCCGAGCACCCTTATCGTCAGCCTGCTGGGTTATCGTGCGGGCGGCGTGTGGGGCGCGCTGATCGCGACCGCCGCCATGGTCGTGCCGACCAGCATCATCGTCTATGTCATGGCGAGGCTGTGGAATGCAGGGCATGGCGAGCACCGCCTGCGTCATGCGGTGCAGAACGGCATGGCGCCGATCGCGGTGGGTCTGATTCTGGCCGGCGGCCTGGTCGTCGCGCGGGAGGCTGAAAGCTCGATCTTGCAACTGGCGATGACGGCGGTCGCGACGATCATTCTTTGCGCGTCCAAGGTTAACCCGCTGATTGTGGCGGTGTGCTGTGGCGTGCTGGGCGGGCTGCTGTCCGCCTGAGAAGCGTGATCTTCCCTCCTGCAAGGGAGGAGCGGGGGTGGGTCCGGTGCTGCGGCGAGACCTTGATCATCGGCGCCCGGACGAACCCACCCCCGACCCCTCCCTTTCAGGGATGGGAGTGCTGACGGGCTTGAGTTTGATGAGATCACGCAAAACGCGTATTATTAACCGGTTCTCTAAGCCTTTTCGCCCGATGCCATATGTCGAGGCCACCGGCTAGAACTCGAAAGCTGCGCCAGACGTATCATATCTGCTAGACGGGCGGCGATCCGCCTGCCGCGATCCTGCGACCAGGAGGCGGACGCCGCTGAGAGAGACCATGCTATGCCCGGGCCATTGAGAGCCGGCGATCCCATGATGCCGCGCCCTAGCCAAGATGGGGTTAGGCCGCCCGCGCCCGTCGCACCGCAAATCGGCGGTGGGCGTGAGAAGCGCCCACGTAATAGCCGCAAGCGCGCCCGGACCGGCCTTGGGCTGGTTGCCGCTCGTGCGGTCACAAGCCTCTTTGCCCTAGCGGGCGTCCTCGTGGTCGGTGGCGGCATTGCTGGCTACGCGGTCTTCCACCGTTACACGGCCGACCTGCCGGGCGTGGATGGGCTGCGGACCTATCAGCCGCCGGTGATGAGCCGCATCTATGCCAGCGACATGCAGCTCATGGCGGAACTCGCGACCGAGCGCCGCATCTACACGCCCTTCGCCGATATCCCGCCGCAGCTCGCCCAGGCCTTCATCTCGGCCGAGGATCAGAACTACTGGCACCACCCCGGCATCGACCCCGTCGCCATCGCACGCGCGGCGGTGACCGATATCGCCAAGATGGGCAGCGGCAAGCGGCCGATTGGCGCCTCGACCATCACGCAGCAGGTCGCCAAGAACATTCTGCTACAGAATCACATCAATTTTGGCACGAAGATCAAAGAAGCGATCCTCGCCTTGCGCATCGACCGGGCGATGAGCAAGCAACGCGTGCTCGAGATCTATCTCAACGAGATCTATCTCGGCGAGCAGTCCTATGGCGTGACTTCGGCGGCCGGAACCTATTTCGGCAAGCCGCTCGACCAGCTGAGCATCGCGCAGGATGCGATGCTCGCCTCGCTGCCCAAGGCGCCCAACAACTACGACCCCTATCATCAGCCTCAGGCGGCGCTGACGCGGCGCAACTGGGTGATCGACCGCATGGCGGATGACGGCGCCATCACCCATGAGCAGGCGGTCGCCGCCAAGGCCGAGCCTCTGGTGCCGCGTGCCGCCAGCCGTCCGGCAACGGTCGCCGGGGCCGGCTACTTCGTCGATACGGTGCGCCAGCAGCTCGTCGCGCTGTTCGGCGAGAAGCGGGCGACCGATGGCGGCCTCGTCGTCCATACCAGCTTCAACCCGACCCTGCAGGCGGCCGCCGAGACCTCGCTGCGCCGCGGCCTCACCGAATACGATCGCAGCCATGACGGCTGGCGCGGCCCGGTGACGCAGATCGATATCACCACCGGCGATTGGGGCCCTGCGCTCGCCGCCGTGCAGGTCCCGCCGGGCATTCTGCCGGATTGGCGCCTCGGCGTGGTGCTGGCGGAGACGCCGGTGCAGGCCTCCATCGGCTGGCTCGATCCTGGCGCCAACGCGCGCGATCCCGGCGCCGCACGCCATCGCGGCGACCTGCGCTTCGCGGGTGTCCGCTGGGCGCGCCATGCCGGACCCTTCGGCACCAACCTCGGCCCTGGCCCTCGCCGCATGGCGGATGTCGTCAAGCCGGGCGATGTCGTGATGATCCAGCCCTCGGACGAGCCGGGTTCCGAGGATGTCGCATTGCGCCAGATCCCGCAGGTTCAAGGCGCGCTGCTGAGCATGGACCCATCGACCGGCCGGGTTCTGGCCATGGTGGGCGGCTGGAGCCATGATCTCAGCCAGTTCAACCGCGTGACCCAGGCGCAGCGCCAGCCGGGCAGTAGCTTCAAGCCGCTCGTCTATCTGACAGCCATGGAGCAGAATATCGCGCCGGATGCGAGCGTGCTGGACGCGCCTTTCGTGGTGAACATGGGCTCCGCCGGCGAATACCGCCCCGGCAATTACGAGGAAGGCTTCCTCGGCCCGATTCCGCTGCATGTGGCGCTGGAGCAATCGATCAACCTCGCGACCCTGCATCTCGCGGCGCGGCTGGGCCTGTCATCTGTCGCCAAGACCGCGCAGGATTTTGGCGTGGTCGATAAGATGCCGCTGCTCTACCCGGCGGTTCTTGGCGCCATCGAGACGACGATGCTCAGGCTCGGCACCGCCTATGCGGAATTCAGCCAGATGGGGCGCCAGGTTGCGCCGAGCTTCATCGATCGGGTCGAGGATGCGCAGGGCAATATCATCTACCGCGCCCCCGGCACCGGTTGTGACAACTGCGCCGCCCCCGCGATGGATCAGCCGCCTGCGCTGACCTATGGCGGGGCGCAGCTCGCCGACCCCGCGAGCGTCGCGCAGCTCGTCACCATGATGAAGGGAGTGATGGTGCGCGGCACCGGCCGTGTGGCGAACGCGGGTCTCGCCGCCTGGCAGGTCGCCGGTAAGACCGGCACGACCGAGAACTTCCAGGACGCCTGGTTCACCGGTTTCACGCCCACCCGGATGACCTCCGTCTGGGTCGGCTTCGACCAGCCCCAGAGCCTCGGCGACAACGAGCAGGGTGCCACCGTCGCCGGTCCGATCTGGAATCGCTACATGACCGTGGCGCTCAAGGATCAGCCGCAGATTCCGTTCACCCTGCCGCCCGGCGTCAGCCTGCGCAGTACCGGCGGGATTATGGAGGCCTTCAAGACTAACGAAAGCGGCGGCGGCAGCGTGAGTGTGGCGCAAGGCAGTGCGCCGGATACCAGCGGCGGCGGCGGTTCCAGCGGCAGCAGCGGTGGTCTCGACAACGCGGTGGGCGGCCTTTATTAGCGCGCCATCGCGCCGCTCCTTCGGCCGCCTCCCCCTTTGCCGTGATTGAAAGCCAATGTCCGCGGAATCCGACGCCCTCTCCGAACAGATCAAGCAGTCGGTGGCACTGCTGAGGAGGCATCTTTGACTGGGATGTCGCCGTCGCTCGCCTCGACGAGCTGAACACCCTCGCCGAAGACCCCGCCCTCTGGAATGATTCCTCTGCCGCGCAGGTGATGCTGCGGGAGCGCACGCGGCTTGCCACCAGCATCGACGGGCTGCGCGCGCTCGAGCGTGACGTGGCCGATGCGGTGGGCCTCATCGAAATGGGCGAGAGCGAGGGCGATGCGGGCATCGTTGCCGAGTCTCTCGCGAGCCTCAACCGCTTGGCCGAGACCTCCAAGCGCCTGGAGATCGAGAGCCTGTTGTCCGGCGAGGCCGATGCCAACGACGCCTATCTCGAGATCAACGCCGGTGCCGGCGGCACTGAGGCGCAGGATTGGGCCGAGATGCTCCAGCGCATGTATCTGCGCTGGGCCGAGCAACACGGCTACAAGGTGCAGTTCCTCGAAACCTCCGAGGGCGAGCAGGCCGGTATCAAGTCGGTGACCATGCAGGTGACCGGTCCCAGCGCTTATGGCTGGCTCAAGACCGAGGCCGGAGTGCATCGTCTCGTTCGTATCAGCCCTTTCGATGCGGCGGCCCGGCGCCAGACCAGCTTCGCGAGCGTCTGGGTCTATCCCGTGGTGGACGACACGATCGAGATCGAGATCAACCCGGCGGACCTCAAAGTCGATACCTTCCGGGCGTCCGGCGCTGGCGGCCAGCACGTCAACAAGACCGAAAGCGCGATCCGGATCACCCATATCCCGACCGGCATCGTCGTTGCCTGTCAGACCGACCGCAGCCAGCATCGCAACCGCGCGACCGCCATGGCGATGCTGAAGGCGCGGATGTACGAGGCGGAGCTGCAGAAGCAGGAAGCCGCCGCCGATGCGGTGGCCGCGTCGAAGACGGATATCGGCTGGGGCCATCAGATCCGCAGCTACGTGCTGGCACCCTATCAGCTCGTGAAAGACCTGCGGACCAATGTCGAGCGCGGCAATCCGGCAGCGGTGCTGGATGGCGACCTCGACGAATTCATGGCCGCCGCCCTCGCCGCCCGCGTCGGCGCCACGCGCAGCGAGGCAAGCGCCTCCGCGCGTTAGCTTAGCCTTCCGCTCCGTTGCACGGAGGGGTGGAGATAGCGCCCTCTCATCCACTTCGGCCCTTTTGAGCAGATTGTCTCAGGTTCGCGCTGTGTCCATTCCACCACGTCATGCTCGGCGAAGGCCGAGCATCCACGCCTTCGCTTGCGTTACGAAGGCAAGGCGTGGATGGCACGCCTTCGCGTGCCATGACGGATCTCTGGGTCGCGGTTCAATATCAGATCGCCACGCGCTCGCACCGTGATTGGACACGGCGCCGCCGCGCCGTTTAGCCTTCGCCGCGCGCTGACGACCTAGGAGGAGAGCGGGCCTGACTTCCCCTTGGATCACCCTCGGCGCTCTGGTTCTGTTTCTCGCCGCGAGCGGCGCCGGCATCGTCATCCGGCCGTTGCTGAGCGAGCGGCACAAAACACGGGAAACCATCGAGTTGCTTCAGGTGACGGTGACGATGCTCGTCACCTTCGCGGCCATCGTTCTTGGCCTGCTCATTACCTCGGCCAAGGCAAGCTTCGACGACGCCGCCGCCCAGTTCCGCAGCTATTCAATCGCGCTAGTGCAGCTTGACCTTAGTCTGCGCGACTACGGGCCGGGGGCCGATGCCATCAGGGCACAGCTGCGGACCTATACTGCGAGCGCGATCGCCTCGACTTGGACGAGTGAAAAAGCTCCGCCCGGCAACTATTATCCTCGCGTCGTGCCGAGCTCGGCGTCTGACATGACGGAGGAAAGTACGTTCCTGGGCCGCCTTCTGACGCAGGTGGGCCGCGGTATCCACGCACTTCCGGTTACAACACCGCAGCAGAAGCGCGACCAGCTGGACTGCGAGCATCAGATGCAGAACGTGCTGAGCCAGCGCTGGCAGTTGATCTCGGCGTTGCAGGCGCAGCTCTCCACGCCATTTGTGGTCGTGCTGGTCTTCTGGCTGGCGGTGATCTTTCTGTGTTTCGGGCTGAGTGCGCCGTTCAACTATCTCGCCGGTGCGGTGATTCTGCTCAGCGCGGTTTCGCTGACCTCGGCACTTTTCGTTGTGGTCGACCTCAACACGCTTTTCGACAACGGCTTTTTCACGATCTCCAGCGGGCCGGAGCGGGATGCGCTCGCCCATATGCTGGCGCCCGATGACGGCCGGACCGCGACCGATCCCATTGCCGCAACCGGCACGACCACCGGCCAGGGCACGCCGGCGCCATAGGACGGAGCCTAAATCGGCTCCTCGTCGTGAACGCCATGGGGGAAGAGGCGCTTGTCGACTTCGAGGCGGAGTTCCTCGATCGCGGTGCCGGAGGAAGGGTCGATCGCCTCGATCGCCGTCAGGATGGCCTGGCAGACGTCGCGCAGGCCGTGCAGGAAGCTGTGGCGGACCTGCTCGGCCGGCAGGTCGTCGTCACTCGGTATCGCGTGGCGGTCGAGCATTTCCTGTACGCGGTCCGCCTCGGTGTGATGCCCCTCATTGCGAAGCCGCACCACGAGCGCCTCGGCGCGCTGGGTCGGGATGTCGTCGTCTGCCGTCATGTGGAAACCTCGGTGGCGTTTGGGGGATGTGCACGCCTGCGCTGGCGCGGGTCAAGACGAGACGGCCCCGCGCGCTAGTGTCCTCCGCCCCCGCCGCCGCCGCTTTTGGTTGGCGAGAAGATGAAGGTGAAGGGGATCACGCAGAAGGCCGCGATGGCGCAGTAGATGAAAACGTCCCGATAGGCGAGCACAGCGGCTTGGGTCTGCAAATCCCGCAGGATCGTCGCCGGAACGAGCTCTGAGATCTGCCCCATCCCGTAGCCGAAACTCCGTATGCTTCCTCTCAGGGTTTGTTCCAGCAGGCGATAGGGCTCGTGCAGATCGGTCATGTACTGGGCGAGATACGCCTGGTGGATCTGCACCCGGTTGGTCACCGTGGCCGTCGCGAGCGAGATGCCGATCGATCCGGCGACGTTGCGGAGCATGACATAGAGCGCGCTGCCGTCCGAGTTCAGCGCGCGCGGCAAGGTGGAATAGGTGATCGTGCTGACCGGCACGAACAGGAAAGCCAGGCCGCTGACCTGAAAGATGCGGGTCCAGACCAGGGTCGCGAAATCCACCGTCGGCACCACGATCAGGCTGGAATACAGATAGGACGTCCCGACCAGCAAGAAGCCGAAGGCGATAAGGTATCGCGTTTGGATTCTCGGCATCAGCAGCCGCTGCACGAAGGGTATCAATATGACGATCGCGATCGCCCCGGGCGACAGGATCAGTCCGGCAAGGGTCGCGGTATAGCCCAGGTCCTGCTGTGCCAGTTGCGGCACCAGCACGGCGCCGGAATAGAGCGTGGCACCGATCCCGGTGATCATCAGCGCGCCGGCCGCGAAGTTGCGGTCCTTGAAGGCCAGCAGATCGACCACCGGCTTGGGCGTGGTCAGCAGCCAGACAATCGCGCCGCTGATCCCGATCGCCGCCAGAACGCCCATGGTCACGATGAAGCGTGAGCTGAACCAGTCCTCGTCCTCGCCGCGGTCCATCATGACCTGCAGGCAGCCGAGGCCGAGCGCGATGAGGCCGAGGCCGATCCAGTCGGTGTCAATGAACTTGGCCTTCTGCCGCTTCACCCAGGGCGGATCCTCGACCAGCGCCAGAACGGAGAAAAACGCGACCGCGCCGACCGGGATGTTGATCCAGAAGATCCAGCGCCAGGAATAGGTATCGGTCAGCCAGCCGCCGAGTGTCGGGCCGATCGCCGGCGCGAAAATCACCGCGATGGCCACCACCCCGAAGGCCGCGCCGCGCTTCTTGGGCTCGAAAGTGTCGAGGATGATGGCCTGCTGGTTCGGTTGCAGCCCACCGCCGAAGAAGCCCTGAAGCAGGCGATAGATCACCATCTGGCCGAGCGAAGTGGCCGTGCCGCAGAGGAAGGAACAGACCACGAAGGCCGCGATGCAGATCAGGAAGTAGCGCTTGCGGCCGATGACTCGGCCGATGAAGCCCGAGATCGGCAGCACGATGCCGTTGGCGACGAGATAGGAGGTCAGTGTCCAGGTCGCGTCGTCATAGCTCGCCGAGACCGACCCCGCGATGTGCGGCAGCGAGACATTGACGATGGTGGTGTCGAGAATCTCCATGAAGGCCGCGATTGTGACCACCACGGCGATGAGCCAGGGGTTGCCCTTCGGCTTCCACGCGGCATCGGATTCGTCATGCGTCCCGGCAGCGGCACCACTCACGGCTGGGTCTGCTCACTTTGCGCGCCGTTTCGGACGTATTCCCTGACCTTGATCGTGGGCTCAACCGAGAGGCCGAGGGGGAGCGGCAAATTGGGGTCCAGCCCATGGTCGATGTCGATCTTTACCGGCACGCGCTGCACGATCTTGACGAAGTTGCCGGTCGCGTTCTCGGCCGGGAAGGTGCTGAAGCGGCTGCCGGAGCCCATCTGCACGCTATCGACATGGCCTTTGAGATGCAGGCCGGGATAGGCATCGACCGTGATGTCCACGACCTGGCCAGGCCGCATGCGATTGAGCTGATTCTCCTTGTAATTGGCGATCACCCAGACTTCGGGCGTCACCAGCGACATGATTCCCTGGCCAGCCTCAAGATAATAGCCGACCTCGACATTGCGGCGCGTCACCCAGCCATCCTGCGGCGCACGGACGGCGGTGTAGGAAAGATTGAGCTTCGCCTGGTCGTATTGCGATTGGGCCTGCTGCTCCGACCCCAGGAGCTGCTGCACGCGGGCGCTCGCCTGGTCGATGTTCTGCTGCACGAGACTCGCCGTATCGACCTTGGCCTGGGCGACCTTCACCTGGCCCTCGGCCTGCCGGAGCGTGGCGGTCGATTGGTCGATCTGCTGCTGCGTGGTCGCGGCGCGGGCGACTACATGCTGTCGCTTGAAGTCGGATTGCGCGTTAGCGAGGTTACCCTGCGCTTGCTCCAGGCTGCCCTGCGCGGAGAGAAGATCGGCGGGATAGGTGGTCGCTGCCTTGTCGAGGTCGATCCGGGCCGAGGATAGCTGGGCCTGGGCCTGGGTAAGCTGCGCCGCCGTTTTGTCGAGCGCGGTCTTGTAGTCGCGTGGATCGATCCGGATCAGCACATCGCCCTTCCGGACGCGCTGGTTGTCGCTGACATCGAGCGCTATGACCTGGCCCGCAATCCTTGGCGCGATCGTGACCGCGCGGCCCTCGGTATAGGCATCGTCGGTATCGATCAGGTCGCGGATGGAAAACCAGTAGAGAAACGCGCCGATCGCGGCGATGACCAGGACGAGAACGAAAATCAGCCGGATCAGGATTTTGCGCCGCCGCGCCTTGCGCTCGTCGGCCTGCTTCTGGGCGGGCGTGCGGCGGTCCTTCTGATCGTCCTGCTTGCCGTCCTTCGCTTTGTCGCCCCCCGCGTCACCGCCCTTCGACTGGCCGGAGTCAGCTTTCTTCTCGTCGTCTGGACCGGCAGCCCGCGCCTCGTCGTCGTCTTCAGCCATGAGGTATCCTTGATGCGGAAGCAGGAGGCGCCAGTCCGGGCCGGCTCAACCAGCGCGCTGACCGATCGGTCAGCGTTAGCGCATGTAAGGGCTTGCAGTCGATTCGAAACCCCCCAGCTCGCCAGGTTTAAGCCGAGCCCTCCACAGCGGGGGTCGTGATAGAGTGGCGCTATTGATCGATATCGAGAAATCGATTTTGACGATCATACTTGGAAGCGTAGGTTGCGGCTGTTCCAAGCCCCGCATGAA
>NZ_LMUQ01000061.1:396021-562097 GCF_009765865.1 Acidisoma sp. L85 | reverse complement strand
ATGCCCGATGATGTGACACGCCCCACGCTCACCAGCACGGCGGGCGCACCCGTCCCCGACAACCAAAACAGCATCACCGCCGGCGCGCGCGGCCCGATTTTGTTGCAGGACTACCAGCTGCTTGAGAAGCTGGCTCACCAGAACCGTGAGCGCATCCCCGAGCGGGTCGTCCATGCCAAGGGCTCCGGCGCCTATGGGACGCTGACGATCACGGGCGACATTACGAAATATACTCGCGCCAAGGTCTTCACCCCCGGCTCCAAGACTGACTTGCTGCTGCGCTTCTCCACCGTCGCCGGCGAGCGTGGCGCGGCGGATGCCGAGCGCGATGTGCGTGGCTTCGCGCTGAAGTTCTATACCGAGGAGGGCAATTGGGACCTCGTCGGCAATAACACGCCGGTCTTCTTCATCCGTGACCCGATGAAATTCCCGGACTTCATCCGCACGCAGAAGCGCCATCCGCGCACCAATATGCGTTCGCCCACCGCGATGTGGGATTTCTGGTCGCTGAGCCCGGAGAGTCTGCATCAGGTCACCATCCTGATGAGCGATCGCGGCCTGCCCACCAGCTACCGTCACGTGAACGGCTATGGCAGCCACACCTACAGCCTGTGGAACGACGCCGGTGAGCGCTACTGGGTGAAATTCCACTTCAAGACCCAGCAGGGTCACAAGCATTGGACCAACGAGGAAGCCAACGCCGTCATCGCGAATGATCGTGAAAGCCACCAGCGCGACCTGTACGAGTCGATCGAGGCCGGCGACTTTCCGAAATGGACCTTCTTCGTCCAGATCATGCCCGAGGCCGATGCCGAGAAGACCAGCTACAATCCCTTCGACCTCACAAAGGTCTGGCCGCATGGCGAATATCCATTGATCCATGTCGGCGAGTTCGAGCTCAACCGCAATCCCGAGCATTATTTCGCGGAGATCGAGCAAGCGTCTTTCTCGCCGTCCAATGTCGTGCCCGGCATCAGCTACTCGCCGGACAAGGTGTTGCAGAGCCGCATCTTTGCTTATGCCGATGCGCATCGCTATCGCGTCGGCACGCATTACGAGAAGCTGCCTGTTAACAAGCCGAAGGTTCCCGTCCATACCTACCATGCCGACGGCCCGATGCGTTTCGACGCGCCGCGCGGCACGGACGCCTATTACGAGCCCAATTCCTTCGATGGCCCGGTGGAGGCGCCGTCCACCAAAGAGCCGCCACTGCGTATTCACGGCGATGCCGACCACTACAATCATCGCGATGGCAACGATGACTATGCGCAGCCGGGCAACCTGTTCCGCATGTTCGACGAAGGGCAGCGCAAGCGTCTTTTCGATAACATCGCGGGTGCGATGCAGGGCGTGCCGCCTTACATCATCGACCGGCAGATCGAGCATTTCCACCGCGCCGATCCCGCTTGGGCCGAGGGTGTGAGGGAGGCAATCCGCCGCATCCATACGAGCGAGGCTTCCGCACCGACCACCGCCGCCAACGTCGCGGCCGCCGCGGAGTAACGGGACTGCGGGCGGCTGTCGTTCGGCAGCCGACTGGTCTTCTCGTCTTGCACGGCCTTCGGCTATGATGCGAGCGCGTTTCGATTTTGTTGGAGGACAGACAATGCCTACGAACGTGCTCTACACGACCTCCGCGACGGCGACGGGCGGACGCGATGGGCGTTCCATCGTCAAGGACAATGCGCTCGATGTGCGTTTGTCCACGCCAAAAGAACTCGGCGGTGGCGGGGGCACCGGCAATAACCCGGAGCAGCTTTTCGCGGCCGGCTATTCCGCCTGCTTCCTCGGCGCGATGAAATTCGTCGCGGCCCAGGGCGGCCCCAAGGTGCCGGACGATGCGACCGTTACCGCGACTGTGGGGATCGGCCCGCGCTCGGAAGGTGGCTTCGGTCTCGACGTGGCGCTGGCGGTGTCATTGCCGGGCATCGACAAAGCGGAAGCCCAGGCGCTGGTCGAAAAGGCGCATCAGGTGTGCCCATACTCTAACGCTACCCGCAATAACCTGGACGTTCATCTGAGCGTCGTCTGAGGTAGGCGCGGCGCAAAAACGCGGCGCGGCGGACGTATCGTCATGCTCGGCGAATGCCTCGGCCTTCGCCGAGGATGACGTCGGGGCAATTAGCTCCGCATCAGCACATGCACATCGCCAGAGCGCGCGATGACGTTCATTGCGACCTCCGTGCCGACGCGCCGCAGGACAACGCTGATCTTGTCGGGTCCCAGGCCAGGCATGAGGTTGTAAAGCGTTACCTCATCGAGGAAATCCGGCAGCGTCGGCTTGTTGAAGGTGACCGAGCGTTCCGCCGGATCGAAGCTGATGCCGAGGCACGCTTGCAGCAAAGCGGGCAGCGCGGTCGCCGCCCAAGCCTGTGGCGAGCAGGCGACCGGGTAGAAGGTCGGACCCTGGCCGCGCCGGCGCGCGAAGCCGCAAAACAATTCGGGCAGCCGGCGTAGCTCGATGTAAAGCGCCGCATCGAAAATGCCGTGGAAGATTTTCGCGACGGCCGCGGTGTGGCCATAGCGCGACAGGCCCATGCCCATCATCGCATTGTCATGCGGCCAGACGGATCCGTTGTGATAGGCCATCGGATTGTAGCGCGCCTCTGTCGTGGCGACGGTGCGCACGCCCCAGCCAGTGAAGAACCGGCTTGCCATGAGGCCCTCTGTCACCCGCGCCGCGCGGTCAGGCGAGGCAATTCCCGAAAGCAAAACCTGACCGGCATTCGAGGTCTGGACGCGGCAAGGCTTCTTCTCGCCATCGAGTGCCAGCGCGTAAGTGCCGATTTCCTCACACCAGAAGCTCGCCTCGAAAGCGACACGCAAAGCCTCGGCCTTCTGGTCCTGCACCGTGGCGACATCCGCATGTCCGAGGCGGCGGCCGATCAGCGCCATCGCACGGCGCGCGGCATAGACATAGCCCTGCACTTCGCAAAGCGCGATCGAGCCTTTTGCGAGCGTGCCATCGGCGTGGAAGACGCTGTCCCAACTATCCTTCCAGCCCTGGTTCGCGAGACCATTCTCCGTCGCGCGATAATATTCGACGAAGCCATCGCCATCGCGGTCGCCGTAATTGTCAATCCAGGCGATGGCGGCTTCGAGATGCGGCCACAACCGGCGCGCGGTGGTGTCATCATGTGTGCGCTCGACATAAGCGCCGGCCAGCATGACGAAAAGCGGCGTGCTATCGACACTGCCATAGTAGTGAGCAAAAGGCACTTCGCCGAGCAGGGCCATTTCGCCGTGCCGGACCTCGTGCAGGATTTTGCCGGGCTCGGCATCCGCCGCTGCGTCCACCTCCGTCGCCTGGTTCTCCGCGAGGTAGCTCAGCACGCCCCGCGCAATACTCGGGTCTAGCCACAGCGTCTGCATCGCGGTGATGAGCGCGTCACGGCCGAAGGGCGCGCTGAACCAGGGAATTCCGGCATAGGGGTAGAGGCCGGTCGGCTTCTGCGTGATCAGCATATAAAGATCGCAGATCGAGCGGCGGATCGCCTCGTTGAAGACTTCGTTCGAGCTCGCGATGGCCGCCGCCTGGGCTGAGTTCGCGCGCATCCAGCGCCGCGCCTCGATCATCGACAGCATGAAATTCTCGCGCACCCCCCGGATCGGGAAAGTACCGTCGTGGCACGTAATCTCGAAGAAGATCAGCGCGCGCTCGTGCGGCTGCAGCATGAGGTCGAACACCGCGCGATTGGGTTCCAGCGTTGTCGGCGCAGGATCGAAGCGGATTCGTGTGTAACGCTTGCGATCATCGAGGCCGAGATAACCCAGAACGACCCCGGTTTCGGTGATTTCGGTCGGCAGGCGCGTACCGCGATGCTCACGCGGTGTGCCGCGCACCTCGAAAAGATCCGCGAAATCGGAGTCGAAGAAAAGTTCCAGGCGGAGGAGCTGCGGCGAGGCCGAGAAATTGCGCACCGCCATCCGCTCGAAACATGTCGCGTTGATCAGGAAACGCGAACGGCGGATATGGATGGTGTCGTGCTCCAGCACGACTTTGTCGCCAATCGACAGATCAGGATTGGTGAGGTCGCATGTCAGCGAGCCATTGTCGTCCCGCAAGGTCGAGCTCAGCAGGATCGGCCGGCCGCCGCCGATCCGCAGGTCGAAGCGGGAAAGGTGGCGGGTATCGCGGTTGTAGAGGCCCTCGGTGCCGCCGTCACTGATGCTTCCCGTCAGGTCGAAGACGCCGAACATGTCGCCATTCTTCAGCGTTCGGAACTGCTGTTCCTGCAGCGAGATCGTGGCACCCACCGCATAGGGCGGCGCTCCGGTCGCGGCGAGGTTGGGCGAGGGAACGACTTGGACGGCTTCGATGGCGTCTGTCACTGCAAGCCTTTCCGGCGGAAGGGGCCGACTTGGAAGTTGTCCGCCGCGGTGTGTGAGACCGCGGCGGGCAGGCGTGGTTCAGTCGCCGCGCGTGGCGACCTCGCGCCACAGATCGATGCCGCCCTCAGTGGCGTGGCGGTCGATCTCGGTGAGTTCCGCGGCGGAGAAGGTCGCGGTCTTCAGCGCGTCGAGCGCATTGTCGAGCTGATGCACATTGCGCGCGCCGATGAGCGCGGAGGTCACGCCGGGCAGCCGCAGCACCCAGGCGATCGCCATCTGCGCCAGAGACTGGCCGCGCTTCTGGGCGATAGCGTGCAGCGCCCGCACGCGGGCAAGATTCTCCTCGGTCAGCAGCTCCTGCGCGAAGGAAGTGCCCTTGGAAGCGCGGGTGCCGGCGGGCACACCGTTCAGATATTTGTCGGTCAGCAGCCCCTGGGCGAGCGGCGAGAAGACGATCGAACCCGCGCCGATATCCTCCAGCGTGCTGAGCAGGTCGTCCTCGATCCAGCGGTTGACCAGCGAATAGGAGGGCTGGTGGATCAACAGCGGCACGCCGAGATCCTTGAGGATCGCCGCCGCCTTGCGGGTCCGCTCCGGCCCGTAGGAGGAGATGCCGACATACAGCGCCTTGCCCTGCCGAACGAGCTGAGCTAGGGCGCCCATAGTCTCCTCGAGCGGCGTCGAGAAGTCCGGGCGATGCGAATAGAAAATATCGACATAGTCGAGGTTCATCCGCTTGAGGCTCTGCTCGCAGCTCGCGATGAGATACTTGCGGCTGCCGCCGACGCCATAGGGGCCGGGCCACATGTCCCAGCCGGCCTTGCTGCTGATGATCAGCTCGTCGCGGTAGGGCTTGAAGTCCCGCTCCATATAGACGCCGAAGTTTTCTTCGGCCGAGCCGTAGGGAGGGCCATAGTTATTGGCGAGGTCGAAATGGGTCACGCCACGGTCGAAGGCGCGGCGCAGCACGGCCCGGCCGGTCTCGAAGACATCCTCGCCGCCGAAATTATGCCACAGGCCGAGGGAGATCGCCGGCAGGTCGAGGCCGGATCTGCCGCAGCGGCGGTATGGCATGGCGCCGTAGCGATCGGCGGCTGGCTGATAAACGGGTTTCGTTGCCATCTTGGTATCCCCTAGGTCGCGTCCTGGGCGCGGACCCTAATCGCAGCGCGCGCGTAACGGCAAGGGACGGGGCGAGGGTGGCAGGTGCGGGTAGGGCGTGGCCTTGGTGGCCTGCTCCTTGCGAGCCTGGAGCCCCGAGCCTTTCGGCACATAAGAAACCCACCCCCAGCCCCTCCCTTGCAGGGAGGGGTGAAGAGACGCGAACTCCCGCCCCTGAAAAGGAAGGGCCGGGGGTGGGTTTTCATGAGCCAGCTGCCGTTTTTTGATGCAGCTTTGGTGCGTTCCAAAATTAAATGTGGTGCAAGAATAGGATGCTTTGCATAGCAATTGAGCCACGGAGAAGCGAAACAGCCCAAGAACGAAGTTCTTGACACGCCGTCTCGGAGAGATCGGAAATGCGCGACGTTTTCAGACATTGAGGGGCTTTGACGATGGCGCTTCCGACCGATCCTCTCTCCGCTTTCCTGTTCTCGCGTCGCCGCCTGCTCGCGACCACCGGCCTAGGGATGGCCGCCGCGACCGTCGGCGTCGGCCTTCCGCGGTCGGGCGCCTATGCCGATACGCCCAAGAAGGGCGGGACCCTCACCATGGCGCGCACCGCCGACGTAGTGTCCTTTGAGCCGGTGGTGCCCACCGACAACATGTCGATCTGGGCGAAGCTGCTGATCTTCCAGCTACTCATCCGCACCAGCCCGGGCGGCGACAACGTGGTTCCGGATCTCGCCAGCAGCTGGGACGTATCGGACGACAAGCGCACCTACACCTTCCACCTCCGGGAGAACGCCGCCTTCTCGGACGGCACGCCCGTCACCTCCGAGGATGTCGAATTCTCGTTCCAGCGCGCGATTTACGACAAGGATTCTTGGGCCGCGTCGCTGTTTCCCAAGCTCAGCATGGAGACGCCGGACAAACACACCATCGTCTTCAAGCTGCAGCAGGACTGGGCGCCTTTCCTGGCGGCCGTCTCCGTGCATGGCGCCTGCATCGTGCCGAAGGCCTATTTCAACAAGGTCGGCGTCAAGACTTTCGGCGACAAGCCGATCGGGTCGGGGCCCTTTATGCTGACGGAGTGGAAGAAGGGCGACAGCTGCACGATGCAGCGGAGCCCGCATTTCTGGGATCCGAACCGCCCCTATCTCGATACCGTGGTGCTGTCGGTCATCGCCGACGACAATGTTCGGATGCTGAAGGTGCAGTCCGGTGAGATCGACGTCGGCACGCAGGTGCCCTTTAACCAGATCGACAAACTTAAGCATGTTTCGGGATTGGATGTTCAGGTCGCGACCTATGATCGCATCGACTGGTTCCAGTGGAACGAGAAGCTGCCGGTGTTCCAGGATGTAAAGATTCGCCAGGCTTTCAATTACGCGGTCGATCGCGAGGCGATTATCAAGGCGGTGCTATTCGGCTATGGCGAGGTGCCGACGACCTTCCTGCCGAAGATGTTCCTCGCCGATACCGAGAACAAGCCCTATCCCTACGACCTCGCCAAAGCGAAGCAACTCATGGCGGCGAGCACCATGCCGAATGGTTTCCCGGTCAAGTGCAAGATCTACGCGGGCGACACGATCTTCAATCAGGTGGCGCAAATCGTCCAGCAGATGGTCTTGCCGCTGGGAATCAAGATGTCGATCGAGCAGGTGGAGCAGGATACGCTTAACGCCCAGCAGGCCTCCGCCGATTACGAGATGTCGCAGGGCTATATGACCAGCGACATCTTCGACCCCTGTGAACTGGTGGCCTTCGCGGGCGCCGGAGACGAGGGCACCTTCGCCGTCTGGACCTACTACAACAACGCCAAGGTCAACACGCTTGCCAAACAGGCGCTGGGCGAACTGGACGAGAGTAAGCGGAAGCAAATCTATCTCGACATGCAGCGCCAGATTTTCGAAGACGCGCCATTCCTTTGGCTCTACTGGACGCCAGCGGTGACAGCGGTGCGCGACGGCGTGCATGGCTTCGCGGTTCTGCCGACGGGCAATTACTGGCTGGAAGACGTCTGGAAGAGCTGAGGCGCGGGCTTGGGTTCGCGGCGCAAGGATTCCCTCGTCATGGCACACATAGGCGTGTCGGACGCCCTATGCCGTGCACCCCTTCGGACCGCAAGGAAGGCGTGGATCCTCGGCCTTCGCCGAGGATGACGGTGGTGGTCTACGGCTTCCCACCGCCACGCCTCTCCCGTCATGGCACGCGTAGGCGTGCCATCCACGCCTTGCCTGCTGGCCCCAAGCAAGTCGTGGTTGCTCGGTCCCTGGCAGGGCACCCTCCGCTGACGATGCCAGCGGTGGCCGCGAGACCCGCCTCATGCTGAGCTATATCCTTCGCCGCCTGTTGCTGATGATCCCGGTGGCGCTCGGGATCACGCTCGCGGTCTTTCTGCTCGTGAGGCTGATTCCGGGTGATCCGGCGCGTGCCATCCTCGGCATTCATGCGACGCCCGATTTGCTGGCGGCGGTGCGGGCGCGGCTGGGGCTGAATGACAGTATCGTGGTGCAGTATCTGATCTACCTGCGCAACCTGGTGCAGGGCGATTTCGGGCAGTCCTATTACTACGGCGAGCCGATCGCCCGGCTGGTCGGAGAGCGCGCGGTGCCGACCCTGCTGCTGCTGGCCTATAGCACCGTGCTCACGCTCGTCCTCGCCGTTCCCGCCGGTATCCTCGCGGCGACGCGGCGCGACCGCGCGGCGGATCATGTCGTGCGGATCGTCTCGACCGTGGGCGTCGGTCTGCCGCCCTATTGGACGGGCTTCATCCTGATCCTGCTCCTATCGGTCACCTTCAAGATTTTCCCCATCGGCGGTTATGGCAATACCTGGGGGCAGCGGATGTTCAACCTGTTCCTGCCCGCGCTGACTATTTCTCTGAATGTGGCGCCGCTGGTGATGCGGGCCCTGCGCAGCAGCATGACCGAGGCGCTGGGTGCCGGCTTCATTGATACGGCGCGCGCGAAGGGGCTGAGCGGCTGGGCGGTGTTGCTGCGCCACGCCCTTCGAGTTGCGATCCTGCCGGCGATTGGCGTGCTGGGTCTCAACATCGGCTTCCTCGTCGGCTCGACGGTGATCGTGGAGAATGTCTTCTCGGTGCCCGGTCTGGGCCAGCTCATGATCAGCTCGATCAACACGCGCGATTACCCGACGATCCAGATGGTGACGCTGATCTTTGGCGTCATCGTGGTGCTGATCTACCTCGCCACCGATCTGCTCCAGATGCTGCTCGATCCGCGTGTGCGAAAGGCGCAGATCGGGTGAGAAACTGGCCCCGCAATCTCAAGCTCGGTGTCGGGCTGCTGATCGCCTGGATCTTGCTCGCGGTCTTCGGACCGATGCTGCTCACCGGCGATCCGACGACGATGGATCTGATGCATTCGCTGCATCCGCCGAGCCTCGCCTTTCCGTTCGGCACCGACAATCTCGGACGCGGCGTCTTTACGCGGGTCGTCTATGGAACACGGCTGGATTTGCAGATCGGCCTGTTCTGCGTGGTGCCGGTCTTTATCATCGGCACGACCATTGGCATCATCGGCGGCTACTTCGGCGGCTTCTTTGACGGGCTGTCGATGCGGCTTGCGGATGTCGCTGTCGCCTTTCCCTTCCTCGTCGCGGTCATCGCCATCGTCGCCGTGCTTGGGCCGGGCCTGACGAATATGTATATCGCCGTCGCGGTGGTGAACTGGGTGAGCTATGCCCGCATCACCCGCTCCGAAATTCTCGTCGTCAAGCAAATGGATTACGTGCAGGCGGCGAATATCCTGGGTTTCGGCAATACCCGCATCCTCGCCCGCCATGTTCTGCCCAATGTCATCACGCAATCGCTGATCTATGCGAGTTCGGATGTCATCCTCGCGGTTTTCACGGGCAGTTCGCTCGGCTTCCTCGGCCTCGGCGCGCAACCGCCGGCGGCGGAATGGGGGCTGATCATCGCGGACGGCTATAGTTTCGTGAGCCAGGCACCCTGGATCAGCGCGTTTCCGGGCCTTGCCATCGTGGCGCTCGCGGTGTCCTTCAGCCTGCTCGGTGACGGCCTGGCGGATGTGTTGCGGCCGGAGCTCGGGCGCTGATGAGCGGCGCGCTTCTGCAAGTGCAGGGTCTGGGCATCGGTCTCACCCGCAGGGGTGCGACGGTGCCGCTGGTGGAGGATGTGTCCTTCGCGGTGCGCCAGGGCGAGGCTTACGGCATCGTCGGCGAATCTGGCTGCGGCAAAAGCACGACCATCCGGGCGGTGATCCGCCTGCTGGCGGCCCGCGTGCGGATCACCGCCGGAACCGTGGCTTTCGAGGGCAACCAACTGGCGCAGGCGTCCGAGGCGACGCTGCGGCCCATACGCGGCGCCGGCATCGGCATGGTGTTCCAGGATCCGCTCACCGCGCTCAACCCGGTCATCACGGTCGGCCAGCAAGTGGCGGAGGGTTTGCGCACCCACGGCAAAGGCGGCCGGGACGGTGGCCGCGAGCGCACGCAGGAGGTGATGCGGCTGGTCGGCTTGCCCGATCCGCAGCGCATAGCGGCAGCCTATCCGCATGAGCTTTCGGGTGGGCAGCGGCAGCGCACGGCGATCGCCATCGCGCTCGCCTGCTCGCCGCGCTTGCTGCTGGCGGATGAGCCGACGACGGCGCTGGATGTCACCATCCAGGCGCAGATCCTGCGACTGCTCTCGGATCTGCGCAAACGGCTCGGCATGGCGCTGATCCTGGTGACGCATGACCTTGGCGTGGTGGCGCAGACCTGCGACCGCGTCGCGGTGATGTATGCCGGGCGCATTGTCGAGGAAGCGCCGATCGCGCGCATCTTCAAGGCCCCCGCGCATCCTTATACGGTGGCGCTGCTGGACTCGATCCCGCGCGGCAGCCGCGCCGCGCATCCGCTGCACCCGATCGCCGGTATGCCGCCTGATCCGGCGCAGAAACCTCCCGGCTGTCCGTTCGCGCCGCGCTGCCCCCGCCGCTCCACGGTATGCGAGACGACATTCCCATCCTGGACGCGGCATTCGGGCGGCGGTGGCTTCGCCTGCTATCATCCGATGGAGGCGGGGCATGGCTGAGACGCCGCTCCTCTCCGTGCAGGCACTCTACAAGTATTTCCCGCTGCGGCGGCCGCTGATGGCGGCGCTCGCCGGGCAAGCGCAGAGGCGCGTGCAGGCGGCGCATAACGTTGGTTTCACCATAGCGCCGCGCGAAAGCTTCGGGCTGGTCGGCGAGTCGGGCTGTGGCAAGACGACGCTCGGCCGCATGGTGCTGGGTCTGCTGCCGCCGGATGATGGGGTGATCCTGTTCGACGGGCAGGACATCGCGCGCCTCGATGCCGCCGGTAAGCGCGCGTTGCGGCGGCAGGTTCAGATGGTCTTCCAGGATCCCTATTCCTCGCTCAATCCGCGCATGCGCATCGGTGCCGCCATCGCCGAGCCGATCCGACTGCACGGCGTCGTGCCGAGTGGCGAAGTGGCGGAGGAGGTAGCGCGGCTGCTGCAACGCGTCGGCCTACCGGCTTCGGCGGGAGCGCGGTACCCCTCCGAACTATCGGGCGGGCAGCGGCAACGCGTCGGCATTGCCCGCGCGCTGTCCCTGCGGCCGCGCCTTTTGGTCGCGGATGAGGCGGTGTCGGGCCTGGATGTGTCCGTACGGGCGCAGGTGCTCAACCTACTCGCGGATCTGCGGCGAGACCTTGGTCTCGCGCTTATGTTCATCAGCCACGATCTTGGCGTGATCGAATATCTCTGCGAGACCGTGGGCGTGATGTATCTCGGCACCATGGTTGAAAACGGACCCACCGCGGCGGTCTTCGCGCATCCCGCGCATCCCTATACCCGCGCGCTGCTGGCGGCGGTGCCGCGCGCCGACCCCTCGGCGGTGTCGAGCGAGGCGCCGCTGGCCGGTGAGCCGCCAAGCGCCGTCGATCCGCCGAGCGGCTGTCCCTTCCGCACGCGCTGCCCGGAGGCGCGGTCGATCTGCGAGACGCCTCCGCCGCGTGTGACGTTGCCCGGACGCCGCTGGGCCGCCTGCCATTTCGCGGCCGACCATGTGCAGTGACCGCGTGGAGGAGTTCGACGCCATCGTATTAGGCGGTGGCGTCGTCGGTGTTTCCGTCGCGGTGCATCTGCAGATGCGCGGGTTGCGCGTGGTGCTGGTCGATCGCCGGGCGCCGGGTGAGGAGACCTCTTTCGGCAATGCCGGCATCATCCAGCGCGAGGCGGTGTTCCCGCATATCTTCCCGCGCGGCCTCGCCGAGCTTTTCCGCTACGCGCGCAACCGCTCGACCGAGGCTTTCTATCATCCGTCGATGTTGCCGCGCCTGGTCTCGCCTTTCTTCCGCTATTGGCATCACTCACAGCGGGATCGTTACCTCGCCATCGCCCGCCTCTACGCGCCGCTGATCGCCGAGAGCGTGCATGACCATGCGGCGCTCGCCGAGGCAGCGGGTGCAATGGATCTGCTCCGCCCGACCGGCTGGACGCAGGCGCATGAGGATCCGCGCAAGCTTGAGGAAGCGCTGGCGGAAGCTGAGGTCATGCAGCGCGAATTCGGCGTCACGCATCAGGCGCTCGACGCGGGCGCATTGGCGCGGCACGAACCGCATTTGCGGCAAGGCTTGGTGGGCGGGCTGCATTGGCAGCAGGCGGTGGCGGTCAGCGATCCGCATGCGCTGACCCTCGCCTATGTCGGATTGTTCGAGCGGCTCGGCGGTGTGTTGCGGGTAGGCGACGCGCGCACCTTATCGGCGAGCGGCGGCGGCTGGCGGGTCGGGACTAATGACGGCGCGGTGACGGCGCGGCGGGCGGTAGTTGCGCTGGGCGCCTGGGCCCCGGAGATCACCAAGCCGCTCGGCTACAACGCGCCGCTTTTCGTCAAGCGCGGCTACCACATGCATTACAAGCCGGACGGCAACGCCCTACTGAACGGGCCGGTGCTGGATGTCACCAACGGCTATATGCTGGCGCCCATGCGGCGCGGCATCCGGCTGACCACCGGCGCGGAGTTCGCCGACCGCGATGCCCGGCCGACCCCGGTGCAGCTCGGCCGCGCAGAGCCCGCCGCGCGGCGCCTTATGCCGGCGCTGGGCACAGCGCTCGATCCCAAGCCTTGGCTGGGTGCGCGTCCCTGCACGCCGGATATGATGCCGATCATCGGGCCGGCGCCGGGCCAGCCGGGTTTGTGGTATGCCTTCGGCCACGCGCATCACGGCCTCACCCTCGGTCCCACCACCGGCCGCCTCATCGCCGAGATGATGATGGGGGACAAGCCCTTCACCGATCCCACGCCGTACCGTGCCGAACGGTTCTGACTGCTGAGAGGAAGAAGCGATGTGCGACACGATCGTAGCACTGCCCGAGGCGACAGCCGACGGCGCGATGCTGCTGGCGAAAAACGCCGACACCGAAGTCAATGAGGCGCAGCAGATTCTGCGTTTCCCGGCGCGCGACTACCTTCCCGGCGCGGCGGTGCGCGTGACGCATATGACGATCCCGCAAGCGCTCCATACGCATGAGATCATCCTCGACCGTTCCTTCTGGAGCTGGGGCGGGGAGATCGGCTGTAATGAGCATGGCGTGGCGATCGGTGACGAGGCGATCTTCACCAATCAGCGCGCCGAGAAGGACGGGGTTGTCGTGCTCGATCTCCTGCGCCTCGGTCTGGAGCGCGCGACGACGGCGCGTGAGGCGGTGGATGTCATCGGCGCGCATGTCGTGCAGTTCGGCCAGGGCGGCAACTGCCAAATGATGGGCAATTACTGCTTCGATTCTGGTTTGCTCATCGCCGATCGCCATGAGGCGTGGATCGTGAATTGCGCCGGCCATCACTGGGCCGCGCGGCGGGCGCGAGCGACGGAGGCGATCTCCAACCGCATCCAGATCGGCGCGGATTGGGACCTGTCTTCGCTGACGGCCAACGGCACCAAGCCGGATTTCCGCGCGATGTTCGTCGATCCCGCGCGCGAATACGACAGCGGCGCGGATGAGCGTGAGAGCTGCGCCGCCGGGCTGCTCGCGGCGCGGCGTGGCAGCATCACGATGCACGACATGGCGGCGGTGCTGCGGGATGTCGGCGACGAGGCAACGTATGACGTGACCGAGGGCGATCGCTCGACGAAACTGTGCATGCATGCCGGACCCTCGCCGCAGCGTTTCTGGCACGCGACCGGTGCCATGATCACCGAGACGCGCGCGGATAGCCTCGTGGTGTGGATGACGGGTACCTCGGCCACCGATCTGTCGATCTTCAAGCCGCTGTTCTTCGGCATTCCCCTACCGAGCGTTGGGCTTCAGCCAAGCGGCGTCGATACCGACGGCACGCTGTGGTGGCGGCATGAGCGGCTGCATCGCCGGGCGATGGCGCATTACCGCGAGGTCAAGCCGGAAATCCGCGCGGAATTCGACGTGCTCGAGCGGGAGTTTCATCGCCAGTCCGAGACTGTCCGAACCGGCACGCTACAGGAGCAATCAGAATTCGTGGAGTGGTGCTGGCAAACGGCGGCCAGTGCGACGGATACTCTGATCGAGCGCCTGCAGTCCCGCACTTATGGTTTCGCGCATAAGGGCTATGGCGCGATGTGGGAGCGGTTCAACGCTGAGGCTTCGCTGGCGCTTTGATTAGTCGGCCTGAGCGCCGTCGATCGGGAGGAGACAAAGACGTGACCAAGAAAATCTTCATCTCAATGGACATTGAGGGCGTTGCGGGCGTCGTGATCCCGGAGCAAGGCCAGCCGGGTAATCTTGAATACGAGCACTCCCGCCGCCTGATGACGGAAGAGGCGAATGCCGCGGTCGCCGGTGCCTTCGATGGCGGCGCGACGGAGGTGCTGGTCAATGACAGCCATGGGCCGATGGTCAACATCATCCCGGACCTGCTCGACCCGCGCGCCGAACTCATCCGCGGCAATATCAAGATGGCCTCAATGTTTGAGGGTCTGGATCCCTCGTACGCCGGTGCGATGTGCGTCGGCTATCACGCGCCGGGTGCCGATCACGGCGTGCTCGCTCATACAGTGAGTTCGCGCGCCTTCACCGAGGTTCGCTTGAATGGCGAGCGTGCCTCGGAGGCGATGTTTTTCGGCGCCTATGGTGGTGCGATGGGCGTGCCGGTGATCCTGCTCTCGGGTGACGACGTGACCGAGCGGACCTGCGGCACTCTGTTTCCCGGTGCCGAATTCGTTCGCGTGAAGACGGCGCTCGGCCAGCGCGCGGCGCGTTCGCTCTCGCCGCAGGTCGCGCGCGAGCGTATCCGTGCGGGCGCGGAGGCCGCCGTCAAGCGCGCCGGTGAGATCAAGCCTTATCGCGTATCCGAGCCTTGCAGTGTTGCCTTTGACTTGACCAGCGTGACGCTCGCCGACATCTGCGCGCGCATTCCCGGTTCGCTGCGTCCCGCGCCGCTGAGCATTGCCTTCGACGGTTGTAGTATCGCTGACGCCATCGGCTGGATGATGACCTGCGCAGTGCTTGGGAACGCGGTATCCTAATCTCTGATGGGCAACCGCATTCTCTCGGTTTCGGCTGCGCCCTATGACGGCTACCCGCTTGGCGCGACCCTCGACAGCCTCGCCAATTGCGGGGTGAGCCATGTCGAGCCAGCTTATATCGTTGGCTATACGGAACCCTTCACGGAAGAGGCTTTCTCCAAGACCGCTGCCACCGCTTACCGTCGAGCCATGGCCGCGAGCGGTCTGCGCTGCCACGCCGTCTCCGCTCACATGGATCTTGGCACCCCGGACGCGCTGGAAGTCTTTCGGCGCCGCATGGATTTCGCGCGGACGCTCGGCGCCGGGATCATCAACACCAATGCCAGCCTGCGCGTCCGCGCGAAACAATTCCGCATGAACATCGATGCGCTCGCGCAACACGGCGCGGCGATCGGTCTCACCATCGGACTGGAGAATCCGGGGAACGGAGAGGATGATCTCGTCAACACGGCGGCCGACGGGGTGGAACTGGTGCGCGCGATCGGGTCGCCGCAGGTGCGGCTCAACTTCGATCCAGGCAATCGCGTGTCGCACATGAAGGACGACAAAGATGCGGCGGAAGACGGCTTGCTAGCCCTGCCGAGCAGCGCGCATTTCCACATCAAGGATGTCAAGCGGCGCGCGGGTGGCTGGTATTTTGTGACGCTTGGCGCCGGAGATATCGACTACCGACCGGTTTTGTCTGGCCTAACAGGTTTCCCGGGGCTTCCCATCAGCATCGAGATTCCGCTTCGGCTCCATCGCGGTCTGGACGCCTTGCCGGTGCGCCGGCCCGAGGCCGTGGCGTTGGCGGCGATAGAAACGACACTGCGCGCGAGCCTTAACTACGTTCGCGGCAGTCTGTCGGATACCGTAAGCGAGTGAACAGTCTCGACGGCAAAGCCCGCTGCATATAAATTGTTCTAGCTGTCCCTACGGTCCCTTCGAGGCGCTTTTTCCGTGCGCCCTTGCAGATGCCTTATAGGCCGCTTCAGAGTGGGCATGAGCCCGCGAAGAATACTCGCTGGCGGCTCCATGGTTGCTCGTTCCATGCTTCTCGGCCGCCGCCCGATGTGCTTTGGCCGCTTGGTCATGTAGTTCTGCCGCTTCAATGTGAAGGCGCTCTACCATCTCTCGCTTTCCGCAATGATTCTCGCAAAGGCGCGAACTCTCAGTGGTCTTGTCACGTAGTCGAATTTCAAAAAGCCGAGCGTCCAGATGACGCGGCCATAGAATTAATCAAGTAGTGCGGAAGAGAGGCGCGCGGAAATATTTTTGGCGTACCTGGCGAGGATGTGACCGGTTTTTAGCGGGGACATACTCCTTTTGGCGATACGGCCTTTCGACCAGGGATGCACCGTAAGCGGCACGTGTCGCATCAGCTTTCCGTGGGAGAGGCGGGGGATGCTCATCATTCGCTGTCGAGCCCGTGACATCTCAGACAGGAGGGCGGTGACGAAGGTGCCGGGATCTGGCAAACGGCTGCTCGGTGCACAGGGGCTGCCCCGATTGTGCCGGGCGGACACCTTCATGGCTCCTTTCCGCCAAGGCAAGTCGGCCGGTGAAGCCATGGGACACCCGACGGAGGTTGGCGATGACACGACGTAACGCGGCCCTGGCTCTCGGCGTTCTCGCCACGACCGCATTCGGTCCGGTGCTGGCTGGAGCGCAGGCGAAGTCTCCCGCCGTGACCGTCACCACGCTGTTCAGCGGCACGGAGACGGCGGCCGGGCAGCCGATCACTCTGCCTTCGGGACCGGTGCGGTTGGTCGTGTCGGAATACGTCATCCCGCCCGGCTCGGTGCTTCCCGTGCACCGGCACCCCTATGCCCGCTACGGCTATGTCCAGGCCGGCCGGCTGAAGATCACCAATGTGCAGACCGGCTTGGCCAAGGTCTTTGGTCCGGGCGATGTGATCGTGGAGATGATCAACGTCTGGCACTCCGCGACGCCGGTCGGCACTGCGACGGTCCGGCTGCTGGTATTCGACCAGCTTCCCCCCGGCGGCGTGGCGACGGAGCTGCGTCACTAGCGCCTCGCGCGCGAACGGGCGGCAGCTGGGCTCGCCTGCGGTGGTTCCCGCCGCTAGGATGCGGCCAGGGCAGAGAGTTCGGATCTTACGATGGACCAAGGCGTTATGTCGGCGATCAATTTCGTTCTGACCCTGTTGCTGCGTCTGGTCGCGGCGGTCATGACGGTGATCGGCGTGGTCGAGACCTTCTGCCGCCGTCTGTTGATCGATGCCGGGGTCAACGGACAGCTCCAGGCGGCGATCCTGGTGATCGTGGCGATCCTCCTCATCGTCGCGGCGCTGCGCCTGCTGGGCGGAGTGTTCGGCCTGCTCATCACGGTGCTGCTCGTCTTGCTCGTGCTGCACGTTCTGATGCCGGGGATGCACATCCCGGGTCAGGTCAGTCTCTAGCATTGTGCGCCGGCGGCCCGTCGCGGCCGCGGGCGGCTAGAAGCGCCGACGATGCAGTTCCGCACCGAAACGACGATCTTCCCCGTGCTGGCGGCTGCCGGCGGCATCGCGATCATGTCGGCGATGGATGCCGTCATGAAGGTCGTCTCCCCGGTCTATCCGATCAGCGAGGTCGTCGGACTGCGTTACGCGACTGGGGCCGGCTTCGCGGTGCTCGCCTTCTTTGTAACGCGAGAGAAGACGCCGAGCCTCGGGTCACTTCGTCGCAACTTCAGCCGCTCCATCGTGGTGCTGATCACCGCAGCCTCGTTCTTCACCGCCATCGCCCGCCTGCCTTTGGCCGAGGCTGTCGCGCTCACCTTCATCGCGCCGCTCCTGCTTTCGCTTCTTGGCCGCGTCGTGCTCAAGGAGCCGATTGCCCCGCGTGCGCTGTTGGGGATCGTGATTGGCCTGGCCGGCGTGGTGGTGATCGCCCAAGGCCAGATCGCTGATCCGCGCCGCGCCTTCGACCTCGTCGGGATCCTCGCGGCGCTGAGCTGCGCGTTCTTCTACGCCCTGTCCAACGTCCTGATGCGGAAGCAGAGCCATCTCGACCGCATCGGCACGCTGGTCATGCTGTCGAACTGCTTTGCCTTTTTGCTGATCTCGCCCGTGATGCTGATCCATTGGCAGGCGCCGACAGCCTCGCATTGGCTGGCTTTTGTCGTCTCGGGGCTGATGGGAACCTGCGGCCATTATTGCATGGCCTGGGCCTATGCCCGTGCGCCGGCGGGACGGTTGGGTGTGCTGGAATACACCGCCTTCTTTTGGGCCGCAATTTACGGCTACGTCTTCTTCGCGGAGCGTCCGGCGATCTGGACCGTGGCAGGCGCCGTGCTGATCCTCTTTGCCTGCCTCGCCGCCACCTCTCGCTGGCCCCGCGCGCGCGCGAAATCGTGAGGGGTTCCGCCCAACCAGGATACACTGTACTGGGACACGCGAGTATTCTTGAATTAGGGACGTCTTCGCGTGCACTCTACCGCCGGGACCGACCTTCTCGCGCGGGAGAGCGGATCGCCTAGGTCCAGAAGCGGCGCAGCGAGTAAGTAGTGACCAAGTATATCGTCACCCGCGCTAATCTTCTCGGTTTCGGAGTTCTGGTCGTCCTTTTGCTGCTGGTCGGCATCGCGACCTGGGATCGCCTGAATGCGGCCCGCAGCGCGCGGCAATGGTGGCAGCACAGTTATAGTGTGATCGGCGCCATAAAGGATCTGGACCTCAGCATCCACGACGCCGAAAGCGGCCAGCGTGGCTTCCTGCTGACCGGAAACGAGGACTATCTCAAGCCATATAACGCGGCTCTCGGGCGAGTGACCCTTTTGGAATCCGCGCTGAACCAGTTGACGGCCGACAATCCAGCCGAGCAGGCGCGGCTTGCGGCCTTGGGCCCCCTGGTCCAGCGCAAGCTTGAGGAGATGAGCCAGACCATCGTGATCCGCCGCGACGACGGCGCTTCCGCGGCGTTGCGGATCGTCCAGACCAACCTCGGCCGCGATCTCATGGTCGAGATTGAATCCACGATCGCCGGCATGGCGAACGAGGAACACAGTCTGCTCGCCAAGCGCCTCGCGGTGCTGGATGAGCGAGCCCTGCTGATCCGCTGGCTTTTCTTCGGCGGCACCGCTCTCGCGATTCTGGCGCTGATCTATGCCGCCTGGTTGCTCAATCAGGCATGGTCGCGTTCATACCGGGCGGAATCGGAGGAGCGGCTCGCCGCGCAGCGCTTGCGTGTCTCGCTCGACAGTCTGAGCCAGGGTGTCGGGGTCTTCGATGTCGAGCGACATCTCACGAACTGGAACGAGTGCTTCCAGGTGCTGCTGGATCTACCCGAGCCGATGCTCCGCCCCGGCACGCGATATACCGACATAGCCGGGCACGCCGCCGAAGACGGGATGATCCTGGAAACCGAAGATCAGCTCCGCCATGGGCGCCACGGTCTCGGCGAGGCGACCGTCTATGAGGGCATGCGGGCCGGCGGCCATACGCTTGAGTTGCGTCGCACCGCTATGCCGGATGGCGGTTTCGTGATCACCGTGACCGATATGACGAAGCGGGCGCAGGCCGAGAGCGTTATGCGCGAGGCCCAGAAGATGCAGGCGATCGGCCAGCTCACCGGCGGCATCGCGCATGACTTCAACAACCTGCTCACCGTGATCATGGGCAATCTGGAAGTGGTATCGACAAGGCTCGGCACGGATCCGGCGCTGCAGCTTCGCATCGAGCGCGCCGCCTGGGCCGCCGAGCGCGGCGCCACGCTCACCGCGCAATTGCTGTCCTTCGCGCGAAAGCAGCCCTTGGCGCCGGCGCCGCTGGATCTGACCGCCACCGTGCCGGCGATGGTGCCGCTTCTCCGGCGCACGCTCGGCGAGCACATCGACGTGCGATACGTCGAAACTGCCGGACTGTGGCCCGCGATGGCGGACGCCGCGCAGTTGGAAAGCGCCGTGCTCAATCTCGCGCTGAATGCACGCGACGCCATGCCCGGCGGGGGTCGGCTGACGATCGAGCTGGGCAACCGGGTGCTCGACGAGGATTACGCCCGCCGCCACGCGGAGGTTGACGCGGGGGATTACGCGATGCTCGCGGTATCCGACACCGGGCATGGCATGACCGCCGAGGTGGCGCGCCGCGTCTTCGAGCCATTCTTCACGACCAAGCCGGACGGCAAGGGAACCGGCCTCGGCCTCGCGATGGTCTTCGGCTTCGTCAAGCAGTCGGGTGGCCACGTGAAGATCTATTCCGAGCCGGGACAGGGTACGACGGTACGTATCTACCTGCCCCGCGCCCATAATGCCGCCTTCGAGGCTGTGGAGCGCTCTGGTCCGCCCATCGCTCTGCCGCGCGGTTCGGCGACCATCCTGGTGGTGGAGGACGAGCCTGCGGTGCGGGAGGTAGCGGTCGCTATCCTCAACGATCTTGGCTATCGCGTGCTGGAGGCGGCGGATGGCGAGGAAGGCCTCAGGGTTTTCGCCGCCCAGGCCGACAGCATCGCATTGGTGTTGTCGGACGTGGTGCTGCCGGGCGAGCTGCGCGGGCGCGAGATGGCGGGGCGCATCACGGCAATGAGGCCGGGGGTTAAGGTGCTCTTCATGTCCGGCTACACGGAAAACTCGATCGTGCATCACGGCCGTCTCGATGAGGGCGTGCAACTCATCGGAAAGCCGTTCAAGCGTGAGCAACTGGCTCGGCGCGTGGCGGATGTGTTGGCGCGGACGGGGTAGGGCGTGGTGGTCTTGTATTGAATCGCGATCCAGAGAATCCGTCATGGCACGCGAAGGCGTGCCATCCACGCCTCAGTTATGGCGCCTGACCGAAGGCGTGGATGGCATGCCTTCGCATGCCATGACGACGTGGAATGGGCACGGTTCAAGCCAAAGACATCCCGCTCTGGCGGAATATCCACTCCCGCGCGGTCCCTGACGCGTGCTTGACAAGGACTTGCCCAAGCCTAGCGTGAACGACAAGCAAGAGAGCGGCTGAGATGGCCGATGGCGCGGGGAGAGTGCGAATGGACGGTCAGCGGGCATGAGCCTGCCCATCCTGGTTCTGTCAGGGATCGAGAAGCGGTTCGGCGGAGTGCAGGCGCTACGCGGCGTCGACTTCACCCTGTCCGCGGGCGAGATCCACGTCCTGCTCGGCGAGAACGGCGCCGGCAAATCGACCCTCATGAGCATCATCAGCGGCGCGGCCCAGCCCGACCACGGCGCGATGTCGCTCGATGGCGCTCCGGTGAATTTCCAGACGCCGAGGGACGCCCATGCCGCCGGCATCGTGATGATCCCGCAGGAGCTGGATCTCGTTCCGGGGCTCGACATCGCCGCCAATCTTTTCCTCGGCCACGAACAATTGACGGGCATCCGCACCCTGGCGCGGTCGCGCATGATGCGGGAGGCGCATGAGCTATTGCGCCGCGCCGGCGTCAGTCTCGATCCGGCGCTTTTGGTGTCGTCTCTTCGCATGGGCGAGCGGCAACTTGTTGCGATCGCGAAAGCGCTTGCTGCCGAGGCCCGAATTCTGATCCTGGATGAGCCCACGGCGGCGCTCTCCGCGACCGAGGCCGAATATCTCTTCGGCACGGTGCGAGAGCTTCGGGCGCGCGGCGTCGGCATCATCTACATCTCGCATCGGCTGGAGGAAGTGCCGCGCATCGCCGACCGCGTGACGGTGATGCGCGACGGCGGGGTGGTCGGCGAGGCGGCGCCCGATGCGCCGCAAGCTGAGCTGGTGCGGATGCTGGTCGGCAAGGACTTCAAGGATCTTTTCCCGCCGCGCGCCGGTCTGCTCGGCGAGCCGATTCTGAATCTCGTGCATGCGCGCTTCGTCCCCCTGGTGGATCGCGCCGGCTGGCAGGCACCGCAGGATGTTTCGCTGACCGTGCATGAGGGCGAGATCGTCGGCCTCTCGGGCTTGATGGGCGCCGGGCGCACCGAACTCCTGTCGGCGCTCTACGGCTTCGAGGCGCGGGGGCGTTGGGTCGGCAGGGTCGAGATCGGCGGCCGGCCCGTAAAGCTTGGTTCAGTGGCGACGGCCCGTCGCGCGGGCATGGCCTATGTCACGGATGACCGGCGCGGCACCGGGCTCGTGCTCGGCCAGTCGGTCGCGCGGAACATCGTGATGTCGACGCTGCCGCGCGTGACCCCTTGGGGCCTCGCCTCCGCATCCCGCGAACAGGCCGAGGTGTCGGCAGCGCTTTCCCGGTTCGATGTGCGGCCGCGCGTGCCCTCCACCCGCGTCGTCAACCTCTCCGGCGGGAACCAGCAGAAAGTCGTTTTCGCCAAGGAATTGCTCAGCGGCCCGCATCTGCTGTTGCTCGACGAGCCGACGCGCGGCGTCGATGTCGGCGCCAAGGCCGAGATCTATCGCCAGCTTCGGGATCTCGCCAGTGCCGGCCTCGGTGTTCTGGTGGCATCGTCGGAATTGCCCGAACTGCTTGGCCTTTGCGACCGCATCATCGTCATGCATGGCGGCATCACTGTCGCGAGTTTCGATGCCGGCGTCAGCGAGGAAACCTTGCGGCGCTACAGTCTTGGAGAGGTTCAGGCAGCATGAGCGGTGCGACTGAGGAGAATCCTGCGCCGGTCGCTGCCACCGCGCCTCGACCGCGCAAGCATCCGCTGAGCTATCTCATTCGCTTCCAGAGCCTGCTCGGCCTGATTCTCGTGGTGGTCGGCGGCATCATTTTCTCGCCACGCCGGCATGGCCACATTCTGTTTCTCGGGCCGGAGAATATCGCGAATATCGTGCGCTCGATTTCCGAGACTGGCATTCTCGCACTCGGCATGACCTTCGTCATCATCGCGGCGGGGATCGATCTTTCGGTCGGCGCCGTGCTTGGTCTTTCCAGTGTGCTGACGGCGGCGCTGCTGGTGAACCAGGGTTGGGGACTGGCGACGACGCTGCCGCTGGTGGTCGTCGTCGCCACACTCTTCGGCTTGATGCAGGGCTATCTTTCGACGCGGCTGCGCATCCAGGCGTTCATCGTGACGCTGGCGGGGCTACAGGCGGCGCGTGGCTTGGCGCTGATCGCTTCCGACAATACCTTCATCAACATCAATTACGGCCACGGTCCAGGCAGCGCGCCGCCGGCCTTCGCGATCCTCGGCGAGCGGCTGTTCGGTGATACTTTCCCGGTCGCTACCTTGGTCTTTCTCGCGCTGGCGATTGTCGCGACCTTCCTGCTGAACCAGACACGCTATGGCCGCTATGTTTTCGCGGTGGGCGGCAATGAGCGCGCGGCGCGGCTTTCGGGCATTCCGGTGCGCTGGATCAAGATTTCCGTCTATGGGCTCAGCGGTCTTTGCGCGGGTATCGCGGGCATCGTACATGCGGGACAGTTCAGTTTCGGCAGCCCGAATGACGGTTCCGGCTACGAATTAAGCGCCATCGCGGCGGTGGTGATCGGCGGCACGGATCTGTTCGGCGGCGCGGGCAGCATGATCGGCACCATCGCGGGCGCGGTCATGCTGGGCGCGCTCGCCAATATCTTGCAACTCAACGACGTGAGCGCCGCCATGCAGCTTCTCGCCACGGGAGCGATCATCGTTCTCGCGGCCGGGCTGCAAACGCTCGTCGGAGGACGCGACGGAAGCTCGCGCTAACTTAAAAATGGGGAGAGATGAGATGAAGACAGTCAAAGCCTCGCTGATGGCCACCACTTTCGCGGCGGCCGCGTTTGCGATGGTCGCGCCGGGTGCGCAGGCGGCGCAATCGATCGCCAAGACCTGCGGTCCCAACAACCAATACGTGATCGGCTTCAGCCAGGCGAACTTCAAGGAGCCGTATCGCGAGCACGTCAACCACGACCTGCAAACGCTGGTGAAGAACTATCCGCAGTTCAAGCTGGTGATCGCGGATGGTCAGGCGAATGACAATACGCAGGTCTCGCAAGTCGAGAACTTCCTGACGCAACAAGTTGATATCCTGTTCATCTCGGCCTTCGAGGCGGCACCGCTGACGCCGGCGGTCAGCCGAATCTACAAGGCCGGCATCCCGGTCATCGAGATGGATCGCGCGACCGAGGGCAATGACTACACGAGCTTCGTCAGTGGCGATAACCGCGCCATCGCCAAGGAGGCCGGCGAATACGCCGCCAAACTGCTGCCGGATGGCGGCGAGGTCGCGATCCTCGAAGGGCTGCCGAGTTCGTCGCCCGCCATCGAACGCCTCGAAGGCTTCAAGGCGGGCATTGCGGGCAATTCGAAGATCACGGTTGTGGCGACGCAGCCGGTGGATTGGATGCAGGACAAGGCGGTGACGGTATTCTCCGCGATGCTGCAGGCCCATCCGGACATCAAGCTGGTCTATACCAGCAACGATCTGGCGGCGGCGGGCGCTTATATCGCTGTCAAGCAGGCGAATAAGCTTGGCCAGGTCAAGATCATCGGCACGGATGGGTTGCCGGGTCCATCGGGCGGCATTCGCTCGGTGGCGGATGGCGAATGGGCGGCGACCTTCGTTTATCCGACCGGCGCGGCGGAGGCCCTGGATCTCGCCAAGAAGATCTTGATCGACTGCGCAACCTCGGTGCCTCGCCTGGTGACGGTGCCGACGAGTCGGATCGATGCCGATAATGCGAAGGAGATCTACGCGAAAGGCGGCTAGGCCGGGCTGCGGCGCAGCCGACGCCCTCAATACGTCATGGCATGCGAAGGCATGCCATCCACGCCTTCCTCGGGTGATGGTCCCGGCCCCGAAAGGCGTGGATTGCAGGCGTTCGCGTGCCATGACGGTGAGCCAAGTCCTCCCCCTCCCCCGTCCGGCGCCGCTAGGTTAGGCTCGGCGTGCCACCACAGCGCCCGGGATCTTCTGAATGACCGATAGCGGCTCGACCTTTACCCGTCTCGAAAGAGCGGTCGGCGCTCTGCCGAGACGCTATGCCGGACCCGGCGGCGCCGTCGCCGTGTTGCGGGATGGCGAGGTGCTGGTGCGGCACGCCTGGGGCTGGGCGGATACCGAGCAGCGGCTGCCCTTCACGCCGCAAACCATGTCGCTGATCTGCTCGATCACCAAGCAGTTCACCTGCGGCCTGTTGCTCGACCTGTTCCCCGAGCCCACCACGCTGAATGACGAAGTGCGGCGCCTGATGCCGGATTTGCAGCAGGAGGCGCCCGGCATCCTCGATCTTTGCCACAACCAGTCCGGGCTGCGGGACTATTGGGCGCTCGCGATGCTATGCGGCGCGCCGGTGGAGGGTGTTTTCGGGCCGCAGGATGCGCATCGCCTGATCGGCCGCACGCGCACGCTGCATTTCCAGCCGGGCACCGCCTATTCATACGTGAACCAGAATTTTCGCATTCTGTCAGAGATTATCGAGCGGCAAACCAGCCAGTCCTTCGCCGACCTTTTGCGCTATCGCATCTTCGATCGCGCCGCGATGCCCCATGCGGCGCTGAACGCCGTCACCACGACAGTTCCCGGCGGCACGCTGGGCTATGAGGGATCGGCGGAATTCGGCTTCCGCCCGGCGGTCAATCGTATCCATTGGACCGGCGACGCCGGGCTCACCGCCTCCCTGGACGACATGATCGCGTGGGAGAGCTTCATCGACGCCACGCGCGACGATCCGCAGGGCCTCTACAACCGGCTCTCGGCGCCGCAGGTTTTCCGCAACGGCGCGCCCGCCTTCTATGGCTTCGGGCTGAGCCACGCGACGTTGTTTGGCCGCCGGGCGACCTGCCATGCCGGCGGCCTGCGCGGCTTCCGCAGCTTCCGCCTCTATGTGCCGGCGGAGCGCGTTTCCGTCGTCGTCCTGTTTAATCACATGGCCGATCCGCAGGCGGCGGCGCTCGACCTGCTCGGCGCGGCGCTGGGCGAAGTGGAGCCGAAGACGCCCGCGATCTCGCTGGGTTCTGGCTGGGCCGGCCGCTACATCGAACCGGCGAGCGGCCTCTCGGTTCGGGTCGAGCCGGTCCATGACGGCAGCCTGCAATTTCATTATGGGCCGCTGCCCGACATCCTGTGGCCGACCGCGCAGCGCGATTACCGCGGCGGCGGCAACCGGCTGTATCGTCGCGGAGACACGCTCTGGCTGAACCGGCCGTCGGACAATCTCGACGCGCCATTGATACCGTGCACGGGCGACGCTTCGCCGGATATCGAGGGCCTGTTCCACTCCGATGAACTCGATGCGACTCTCACCTGCACCTCGTCCGGCGGCGCGCTTTACGGTGCTTTCTCGGGCGCGCTGGGCGAGGGCGAGATGCTGCAACTCACCCCGTTTGGTCCCGACCGCTGGCTGCTGCCCTGTCCGCGCGCGCTGGATTTTCACCCGCCCGGCGACTGGACCCTGAAGTTCCGCCGGGATGAGCGAGGCGAGGTGGCGGGGCTGGAAGCCGGCTGCTGGCTGGCGCGCGGCGTGAGCTATGAGCGGCGGCACTGAGGGATAAGAAAATGGCAGAGCCAGCCTTCGAACTCTATGCTTTCTGGCGTTCGTCAGCGACCTTTCGTGTGCGCGTCGCGCTGAACTTCAAGGGACTCACGGCGCGAGAAATCCTGATCGACCTCGATGCTGGGGAACAACTCAGCGCCGACTTCCTCGCGATCAATCCGCAAGGCGCGATTCCGGCTTTGATCGAGCCGGGATATCCGCCGCTTACGCAATCCGTGGCGATCCTGGAGTTTCTGGACGAGCGCTTTCCGTCGCCGCCGCTGTTCCCAAGTGATCCCCATGGCCGGGCGCGGGTGCGATCGCTCGCGGCCTTGATGGCGAGCGACACGCATCCGCTGATCGTGCCGCGCGTGAAGAAGTATTTGACGGCCTCTGGTGGTTTCGACGATGCCGCTTGGCGCGCATGGCAGGTGAACTGGTTCACGCGTGGCTTTCAGGCGATGGAGGCGCGTCTCAGCAAGGAGTCGGCCACCGGCGTCTTCTGCCATGGCGATACGCCGACGCTCGCGGATATCTGCCTCGCGAGCGTCACTGCCGTCGCCAGGGTCTTCAAGGTCGAGGTGCCAGACATCCCGACGGTGAACCGGATCTCCGCTCGCTGTGCGGAAATCCCAGCTTTCGCGAAGGCCGATCCGATGGCGCAGGTGGGCGCACCGAGCTAGGGCGGGAGTTGGCGACGCTGCGGCAGTAGCAACGTCATCTTCGGAGAAGGCCGAAGATCCACGCCTTTGCTCGCGGAGTGAAGGCAAGGCCTGGATGCTCGGCCTTCGCCGAGCATGACGAAATACTCGCCGAATCGGGCAGTCTCTTTGTCGGCCAGCATAACAGGCCGCCTGCAACTCCGCCCTAAGCCGCCGTAAACGATACCGCCGCCAGATGCCGGATCGGGCGGCCGGGTGCGATGGCCTGGGCGGCGGCGGCTATTGCCTGGGCGTCGATCCCGGCATGGCGGTAGAGATCCGCCAGCGTCCCCGTCTGCCCGAACTTCTCGACCCCGAGCGCGCGGGTGCGATGGCCCCCCACGGCGCCGAGCCAGGCGAGCGTCGCCGGGTGGCCGTCAAGCACCGTCACCAGGCCGCAACGCTGCGGCACATCCGCTAGTAGCCGCTCGATATGGCTTCGCGCGCCAGGCAACCCGTTCTCGCGGGCGCGCTGCGCCGCCGTCCACCCGGCATGCAGCCGATCGGCAGAGGTGATCGCGAGGAGTCCGACATCGCGACGGTCCTCGCCGATCAGCCCAACCGCCGCCAGAGCCTCGGGCGCCACCGCGCCGGTATAGGCGACGACGACCTCGGCATTCGGGCCAGGTCGGCGCATCCAGTAAGCGCCGTCAATCACGTCCCGCGCAGTCTCGGGGGCCAATTGCCGTTGTGGCTGCGCGATGCCGCGTGTGGAGAGCCGCAAATAGACCGAGCCGCCGCTTTCGTCCCGCAAACCCGCCAAGGCGTCAGGCGCCGCATCCGCCGGGCGCTGGATATAGTCGAAGGCCCAGCGCAGGATCAGCGCCAGCTCATCGACGAATGCCGGCTCGAAACTGGCCAGCCCATCCTGCGCCATGCCGATCAGCGGCGTCGCGATCGACTGATGCGCGCCACCCTCGCCGGCGAGCGTGATGCCGGAAGGCGTGGCCACGATGATGAAGCGCGCATCCTGGTAGCAGGCGTAATTCAGCGCATCGAGCCCGCGCTCGATGAAGGGATCATAGAGCGTGCCGACTGGCAGCAGCCGCTCGCCAAAGAGCGAATGCGACAGGCCGAGGGCCGACAGCATGATGAAGAGGTTCATCTCGGCGATGCCGAGTTCAAGATGCTGACCCTGCGGTGAGAAATGCCAGTTGAAGGTCGAGGGGATGCGCTCCTTGCGGAACAGATCCACCATCTCCTCTCGCGCGAAGAGGCCGCGACGGTTTACCCAGGCGCCGAGATTCGTGGAGACCGTGACGTCCGGCGAGGTGGTGACGATCCGTCGCGCGAGATCCGTCGTGCCCTTCGAGATCTCGTGCATGAGCAGGCCGAAGCCGTGCTGCGTCGACATGACGGGTTGCTGCGGCACGGCCAGCGCCTCCGGCACCTCGACCAAGGGCGCCTCGTAACGGCGGCGGCCCTGCTGGATGAAGGGCGCGGCGTCGATGAAGGCGCGCAGATCCTCGGCGGGGAGCGAGAGACCCTCGAATGCCTCCCATTCATGGCCCTCACGCACCCGCATGGCGTTGCGCATGATCTCGACCTGCGGCGCCGTCATAAGCCCGGCGTGGTTGTCCTTGTGTCCGGCCAGCGGCAGGCCGAAGCCCTTGATCGTATAGGCGATGAAGCAGACCGGGCGGTCATGCGTCTTGGCTGCCTCGAAAGCGTCGAGCAGCGAGGGCAGGTCGTGGCCCCCGAGATTGCCCATGAGCTGCGCCAGCTCATCGTCGGACCGGCGCTCGATGAGGGCGGAGGTCGGCCCCTGGTCGCCCAGCTCGTCGAGCAGGCGCTTGCGCCAGGCGGCACCGCCCTGGAAGGTCAGCGCGGAGTAAAGCTGGTTGGGACAAGCCTCGATCCAGTCGCGGAGCCGCTCGCCACCGGGCTCCGCGAAGGCGGTCTGCTGCAGCCGCCCATGGCGCAGCACCACCACATCCCAGCCGAAATTGCGGAACATCGACTCGAACTTCGCCCACAGCCCCTCGCGCACCACGGCGTCCAGGCTCTGGCGGTTGTAATCGACCACCCACCAGGTGCGGCGAAGGCCGTGCTTCCAGCCCTCCAGCAGGGCCTCGAAGATATTGCCCTCGTCCATCTCGGCATCGCCGATGAGCGCGACCATGCGGCCCTGCGGACGGTCTAGGCCCCAGCCCTTGGCGCGGACATAGTCCTGCACCAGCGAGGCGAAGAGCGTCTGGGCGACACCGAGCCCCACCGAGCCGGTCGAGAAATCGACGTCATCCACGTCCTTGGTGCGCGACGGATAGGATTGCGCGCCCTTGTAGCCGCGGAAATTCTGGAGCTTCTCCAGGGTTTGCTGCCCAAACAGGTACTGGATCGCGTGGAAGATCGGGCTGGCATGCGGCTTGACCGCGACTCGGTCCTCCGGCCCCAGCACCGAGAAATAGAGCGCCGTCATGATGGTGGCGATCGAGGCCGAGGAGGCTTGATGGCCGCCGACCTTCAGCCCGTCCGCGCTGGGCCGCAGGTGGTTGGCATTGTGGATCATCCAGGTCGCGAGCCAGAGGACCTTGCGTTCCAGGGCGGCGAGGGTGGCGATGCGGTCGGTGGTCATGGCTCAGACTCCAGCACGGATCGGGGGCCTGGCCTGGGTCTGAGGTCCGATCCGCGGGGAGTTAATCCCCGAGGGCGGCCAGCACGCGGCCGGCGGTCCGCTTCGGCGCTCAGCCTGCCACGACGGCGCTTGGAATTCGACTGGGAAAGCAGGACATGGCGTGCCCTGCCTCGCTAGGTCAGAGGGGCGGCAACCGTCATCACGGTTTGTGGCTGGCAAGGGCGGGCAATGCGAAGGCCTTGCGTGCGGTCATATTGCCGAGATGTTCCGCCAGCAGTTCTGTTTGCCGCCGGATGTCGGGCACCGCGGTCATTTCCCAGAAGGCGCCCCTGGTCACCGGCCCGACCGCGAAGACGCGGCGGGAGATCGCGCCCTGCCGGTCCCGCACGGCGCAGGTCGTCGTGACATCCAGGCCGAGGCGCAGCGGGTCGGGGCGCACGAGCCCCTCGGCCAGCAGGTTGCGAATCAGAGGATGCGTGATGCGGTCGTAGTCGCAGGACGGCCCGGAGCAGTTCACCACCCGCGCGACCTGGAAGGAGGCCAGCGAGGATGTGCCGCGCGGCTGGAACGTGACCTCGACGCCCCCCGGCGTCTCCCGGTACTCGCGGATACGGCCCGCGCATTTCGTGAGCTGACCGCGTTCCCGTGCCGCCTCGATGCGGTCGGAGACATCCGCCGCGATGCGGTGACGGTGGATATCCCACCAGGGGCGCAGGTGCCGCACGAAGCGCGCCTTGTCCTCGGCCGAGGCGGTCTGCCACAGCTCTGTCGTGATGGGGCGAAGAGCGTCGATCACCGGATGCCAGGTGCCGCCCAGCCCAGTCATGCGCGTGATCTCCCGCCGCATGAGGCGTACGAGGTCGCTTAGAACGGTGGGGTAGGATGACGGTTCGTTCCGTGGTGGCTGGCCGCTGCCATTGTGCCGATGCGGCAGCAGGCCGCGGCGGGAAAGGGCGTGGATCGGCCCGGTATGGCCCTGATCGAGCAGGGAAACGACGGTGTCGATCATGGTAAGGCCGGTGCCGATGAGCAGCACCGGCGCCTCGGGGTCGAGGTCGGTGAGCGCATCCGGCGCCCAAGGATCGGCGCGATAGAGGGCGCTATCATAGAAACCGGGGTCGGCCACAGGCGGCGGCTCGGGCGGAAAATTGCCAACCGCGAGCACGGTTGCATCGGCGACGGTTCGGCGGTCCCGGTCGAGCTCGAGAGCAAGGCGGCTATCGCTGGCATCCATTCGCAGCACGTCGCCGCGCACCAGCTCCAGCCGGCCATCCTTGTCGGCGTGCCGAATCTGCTCCTTGAGCAGGTGGCGGATATAGCGGCCAAAAAGCAGGCGCGGCACGAAGCTGCCGGCGGTGGGTGCCTCGCCAAGCTCGGGATGCGGCGTGCTTTGTAGCCATTCGAGGAAGTTATTCGGGCGATCGCGAAAGGCGCTCATCCGCCCGGCCGGCACGTTGAGGAGGTGATTGGCATTGCCGGTCGCATAGGCCTGGCCCCGGCCGAATTGCGGATTGCGCTCGATCAACACGATTTCAGCGGTTGGACACTGCCGCAGCAGGTGCAGCGTCAGCAGCGTGCCGCTGAACCCGGCCCCTATGACAGCAATCCTAGTCGTACTCATATAGCGTCCCAACATCGTGGTTCTCGGGGGCGATAATTTACCATCGCCTCTCGTGTGTCGACCTCGCCTGTCCGGGCGATCGATCGGGGTAGCTGGCTCGGTGTGCCCTGCCGTCTGATCACAGTCTTAGCAGCAGCGGCAAAGTGTCCTGTTACGGCCAAGGCATCGGGCCATGTAGCGCCCGGTTACACCATCACGAGGAATACACGCCATGTTCATGCGGATCGACAAGCTTCAGGCCGCCTTGCCGGAACCGAAGAAGCCGGACCCCAACGCGGCGGCGGCACTGCAGGAACTCCTCGGCGGCAAGTACGGCGAGATGTCCACGCTCGGCAACTACATGTTTCAGAGCTTCAACTTTCGCAATAAGACGAAGTTGAAACCATTCTATAGTTTAGTATCAAGCATCTTCGCCGAGGAACTCGGGCATGTCGAGCTGGTAAGCACCGGCATCTCCATGCTGAATTGTGGGCCGGGCGATCCGACACCGGATGTCGATGTTTCGGAAGCGCCGTTCAATGAGATGCAGGGCATTCGCCTCGCTGGGAGCTTTCTCAGCAATGGCGGCGGCGCTCTGCCGATGAACAGCAACGCCGCGTCCTGGAACATGGACATGGTAACCACAACCGGCAATCTGATCATCGACCTGCTGCACAACTTCCATCTCGAATGCGGCGCCCGTATCCACAAGCTGCGCGTGTATGAGACGATGACGGAGCCGACGGGGCGCGAGGTTTGCGGCTATCTGCTCGTGCGCGGATCCGTGCACGCGCATGCCTATGCGCTGGCGCTGAAGAAGCTGACGGGCGTCGAGATCGAGAAGATGCTGCCGACGCCGAACATCAACCTCGATCGCGTGCCGGAGTGTCAGAAATACCTCAACGAGGGCAGCCACCGGAGGCTGTACCGCTTCAGCCCCAATGACTACAAGGAAATGTCGGGCATCTGGTCGAACGACGAAGTGGCACTGCCGGGCGATCCGCCGGGCAACCTCGAGGTTGTCGAAGGACATCCAGAGGGCGGCAAGATCCCCGAGTTGCTGGGCAATTACGGCGCCTTCGCACCGGATTACGCGCCTGAGGAAATCTTTGACATCGCAAGCAAGCTTTACAAGAAAAGCCGATAGGCGAGACGTGTAGCCCCTCAACTGTGAGGGTGGGGTTGGGGGTCGGCAGCCACGGGCACGCTTCGCCGCCCGAGCGAACCCAACCCGGCCTCACCCTCTCGGGAAGGGAAGATTGCAACCATGCAACCCTACAAGCGTGTCGCGCGGGTGTTGGATCTGTTAGTTCGCTGCACATGCTTGATACCACCAACCTCCCGCGCCGGTGACACGCGCCGCGGATCTGTTTCGCCGCGCCGTTGCGCTGCTGCAAGCGCGCGACCCCAGCGTTGCGGCATTGCTTCCCGAACTGGAACGCTTTCCCGCCTACGCCGAAGGCTGGCTAGCCCTCGGCGAGGTGTTGCATCAGTCCGGACAAACCAACGCCGCGCTGGCGTCGCTCGGCCGGGCAGCGCAGAGTTCAGCGCCCGGAGCGCATCGCCTAGGACAGGTGCTGGTGGAGTTGGGCCGGGGAGACGCGGCGCTCGCGGCTTTCGTCAAGGCCGTTGCGCTCGATCCGGGGTTGGCCGCTGCGTGGTATAGCCTCGCCCTTTCGCGCCAGGATAAGGGTGAGCATGCGGAGGCTGCCGAGGCCTATGCCGAAGCACTCAGGCAGCGCCCGGATTTCCACGAAGCGGCGCTCAACCTCGGCATCGCGTTGCAGGAGGCGGGGAAGCTGGAGGCGGCACTGGATGCCTATGGCGTGGCATTGCGGCTGCGGCCGGATAGCTTCGGGCGGATCGCTCAGGCACTTGCTTCCGGGCGGACCGGCGCCCTATGGCTCGACCCTTCCGTTTTGAGGCGCGACCTCCTCCGCCGTGGCGCTATCGGCTCCTGAGCGGGCGGCACGGAAAGTCTTTCGATAATGTCCAGGGCCGCTGAGGAGTGTTTGCGCGGTCTCGTCATAGCGCTTGGTCTCATCGGGCGCGAAACTCTGGTAGGTGAGATCGAGCGGCACGCGCGGTACCGGCACACATTGCGCGACCGGCATGCCCTTAGGGAGCACGCCCGAGAAGCCTGCATCGAGCCAGACGGCGGGGAAGAGGATGCCGACATCATGGAACCGGTCGGAGTCCACGAGGCCGCTCAACAGCCGAAACGGCAGATCGTCGCGGTTCACCGGATGTGTCGCGAACAAAGACCAGCCCTCGGGCAATTCCACCGTCCAGAAACTGTTGAACTTGACGATGATCTGGCCTGGCTGCTGAAAAGGCGTGCCGTCGACTTGCGCCGGCGCATGAAAGCTCATCGGCGCGCGGGGATGGGTGCGTGCGGCCAGTGCGGGGATGTCCCAATTCCACGAGAGCCGGCCGTTCTCGACATGAACATCGCAGGGCAGCGGAATCACGAAGCCCAAGGACATCGCATCGACGAAGGGCGGGCAGTGCTTGACCGTGCGAATGTTCTCGCCATGCAGATCGGAGAAGGCGTGGCGCGGCATTGTGCGCAGCCAATCGGGCAGCGCATCCCGCGCCGGCACCGGCCGCGGAATGCGATCGATCAGCGCCGGATCACAGCGAAATATGATCTGCATCTTTTTGAATTACGATTCAGAGATCCGTCATGGCACGCGAAGGCGTGCCATCCACGCCTCGCTTTCGACGAGGGAGGAAGGCCTGGATCCTCGGCCTGCGCCGAGCATGACGATGGAATGACAGCGGTTCAAACCAAAGATATCTGCTCTAACTTTCATCATCCGGAATCATCGCGAGCTTCACCGCTTTCTGCCATCCCCGATATTTCCGCTCGCGCGTCGCAGCGTCCAAACCGGGCACGAAATGCCGATCGACTGACCAGAGTTTCGCGAATTCCTCGGGCTCGGGATAAATCCCGGCATCCAGCCCCGCGAGGTAACCCGCGCCCATTGCGGTGGTTTCGCGAAAAGCTGGGCGATCGACGGGGCGGTTAAGCATGTCGGCGAGGAATTGCATCGTCCAATCACTGGCCGACATGCCGCCATCGACGCGCACGATCATGTCGTCAGCGGGCTGGCCATAATCGGCGAGCATCGCCTGCAGCAGATCGCGCGTTTGATATCCCACACTTTCCAAGGTTGCGCGGGCGAGCTCTTTTTTCGTCGTGCCGCGTGTGATGCCGGAAATCAGCCCCTGCGCGCGGCTGTTCCAATGCGGCGCTCCGAGCCCGGTGAAGGCGGGCACCAGATAAACCGGCTGCTGCGGATCAGAGGCTTCGGCGAGCCTGCCGGTCTCCGCCGAATTTTCGACCAGACCGAGACCATCCCGCAGCCACTGCACACTGGCGCCCGCGGAGAAAATGGAACCCTCGAAGGCATAGGTGCGATGGCCGCCGCGCTGCCAGGCAATCGTGGTGAGCAGCCGATGCGCGGAAGCCTTCGGCGTGTCGCCAATATTGAGCAGCACGAAGCCGCCTGTCCCGTAGGTCGCCTTCACCATGCCGGGCGCGAAACACGCCTGCCCGATAAGCGCCGCCTGCTGGTCGCCCGCGACGCCGCGGATGCCAATGGCGCCACCCAATAGGTCGGGCCGCGTGGCACCGAAATCGCCGGCGCAATCGCGGATCTCGGGAAGCAGCGAGGCGGGCACGTTGAAAAGGCGAAGTAGGTCCGCGTCCCAAGTCCCGCTGCGGATATCGCAAAGCAGAGTACGCGAGGCGTTGGTGGCGTCTATCGCATGCACCGCGCCGTCGGTCAGACGCCAGAGCAGGAAACTGTCGACGGTGCCGAAAGCAAGTTCGCCCGCCTCCGCGCGTTTGCGGGCGCCGGCGACGTGATCGAGCATCCAGCCGATCTTGGTCGCGGAAAAATACGGATCCAGCCGCAACCCGCTGCGCTCGGCAACAAGGGCCGCATGGCCCTCAGCCTCAAGCGCCTCACAATGCGCGGCGGTGCGGCGGTCCTGCCAGACAATGGCGTTGTAAATGGGACGGCCGCTCGCGCGGTCCCAGATCAGCGTCGTCTCTCGTTGATTGGCGATGCCGAGTGCCGCGATGTCGCTCGCTTCGAGATCCGCTTGCGCCAGCGCCGCGCGCGCGGTGCCGAGTGTCGTTGCCCAAAGCGTTTCGGGATTATGCTCGACCCAGCCAGGCTGCGGGAAAATCTGCGGAAACTCTTCCTGCGCGCTGGCGACGGGCTTCATCGCCGCATCGAAGACAATCGCACGGGTGGAGGTGGTGCCCTGGTCGATGACGAGAATATGCGCGGCCACGGCTCATTCGTTCCTATCGTCGCGAGAAAAGGGGAGCCGTTGCCGGCTCCCCTTTCATTCGTCAGCCGAGGCTCAGGTCTTGTTGGTGCCCGGCGCGGACCAGCTCTTGATGAGCTCGTCGTAGTCCACCGTCTCGCCTTGCGGCTTCTCGTTCGCGAGCTTGCGCTGAGGTGCGAGATGGCCGTTGGTTTCGGCATACTTGAACCAGTATTCCGGATCACGTGCCTTGTTCATCAGCGGGCCAAGATCTCCTTGCACGCCCGAACGCTGGATACGCGTCATGATGGCGTCCTGATCGCGTGCCAGCCCGTCCATCGCCTGCTGCGGTGTCACCGAGCCCGCGATCGCGTTCGACACGTTCTGCCACCAGACCTGCGCCATCTTACCGTAGTCAGGCACGTTGACACCGGTAGGCGTCCATTGCTTGACGGCCGGTCCGCGATAGAACTCGACGAGACCACCCAGCTTGGGAGCAGCTTCCGACATCGCAGAGCTGTTGATGTCGCTTGCGCGGATCAGATGCTGGGTGAGCAGCGCCTTCTTGAGGCTGACGGTCTTGGAGACGCTGAACTGGGCGTAGAGCCAGCCGGCCTTGATCTTCTCCATGGGCGCGTATTTCAGCATCGTCCAACAGCCGCAATCCTGGTAGCCGAGCTTCATGCCCTCTTTCCAGTAGGGGCCATGGGGCGAGGGCGCCATGCGCCATTTCGGCGTGCCGTCCGAATTCATCATCGGCGAGCCAGGCTGGTTCATGGTGGCGGAGAAGGTCGTGTACCAGAAGATCTGCTGCGCGATATGGCCCTGGCCCGGCACTGGTCCGGCTTCCAGGAAGTCCATGCCGGCCGCTTCGGGCGGCGCATACTTCTTGAGCCACTCAACGAACTTCGTCAGCGCATAAACCGCCGCCGGCCCGTTGGCATCACCGCCGCGCGACGTAGACGAGCCACGCGGACGCCCGCCTTCGTTGCGAATGCCCCACTCATCGACCGGCAGACCATTCGGCAGCCCGCGATCGCCACCGCCGGCCATTGACAGCCAGGCATCAGTAAAGCGCCAGCCGAGGCTCGGGTCCTTTTTGCCATAATCCATGTGGCCATAGACGCGCACGCCATCGATCGTCTTCACGTCATTGGTGAAGAAGTCGGCGATGTCCTCATAGGCCGACCAGTTTACCGGCACGCCGAGTTCATAGCCGAACTTCTGCTTGAACTGCGCCTTCAGCTCCGGCCGCTTGAACCAGTCATAGCGGAACCAATAGAGGTTCGCGAATGCCTGATCGGGGAGCTGATAGAGCTTGCCGTCAGTGAAGGTGCCGAAGGAGAGGCCGACGAAATCCTTCAGGTCGAGATGCGGGTTAGTGACGTCCTTCCCGTTCTTCGCCATGAAGTCGGTCAACGAGCCGTCAACGATGTCGTTGTAGCGTGGATGCGTACCGATGAAGTCCGAATCATTCATCCAGAAGTCATAGATCGGATGGCCGGACTGCATCTCGACCTCGATCTTGTCGACGAGCAGACCCTCGTCCATCAGATCGTGGTTGACCTTGATACCGGTGATTTCGGCGAAGGCCTTCGTCAGAGTCTTGGATTCATATTCGTGGATGTTGAGAATTTCGGACACGGTGTTCACCGACATGCCGGCGAAAGGCTTCGCCGCATTGATGAACCACTGCATCTCCTCCATCTGCTCATCCTTGCTGAGCGTGGAGGGCTGGAACTCGTTGTCGATCCACTTCTTCGCGGCATCGACCTGCTGCGCATGGGATGGCGCGCTATGGACGAGGATGGCGGCGCTCGCAGCGGCTGCGGCACCTCCTTTGATGACGTCACGTCTTTTCATATTTTTCCCTTCCCCAGCTATCCGGCGCCCTGAATGACATCATTCAGGGTCTTCCGGCTCTCGTTCTTGACCTAAGCGAAGCGGAACATCGCCGCGCTATACAGGACCGCGATCACGACGGGATACCAAAGATTGTCACCGCCGGTAATACGGATCCATAGGATAAAGATAAACGCCGTGCCGATCAGCGACACGAACAACCGATCGCCACGCGTTGTTGGAAACTGCAAAATCCCCCGCCGCGGCGTTTCCGGACGATAAACCGCGAGCAAAGTCATCACGATCAGCATCAGCGCGATCGCCGCGAAGAAGCCCGCCGTCGCCCAGGTCCAGGCCATCCATGCCATGAGGCGCGGCCCTCCTCAAACGCGACCAAGGGCAAAGCCCTTGGCAATGTGGTTACGCACGAACCAGATGACGATCGCGCCGGGAACCATGGTGAGAACCCCGGCGGCGGCGAGCAGGCCCCAATCCATTCCCTCGGCGGAATACACCCGCGTCATTACCGCAACGATGGGCTTGGCATGAACTGTCGTCAATGTCGTGGCCAGAAGCTGCTCGACCCAGGAGAACATGAAGCAAAAGAATGCCGCGACGCCAATGCCATTGGCAATGAGCGGCAGGAATATCTTGATGAAGAAACGCGGGAAGGAATAGCCGTCCAGCGCCGCCGTTTCGTCGATCTCGCGCGGCACGCCGGAAATGAAGCCTTCCAGAATCCACACCGCCAGAGGCACGTTGAACAGGCAATGCGCGAGTGCCACGGCCCAGACCGTGTCGAACAGACCGATCGAATAATAGAGATTAAAGAACGGCATCGCATAGACCGCCGTCGGCGCCATCAGGTTCGAGAGCAGCCAGAAAAACAGGTGCTTGTCGCCGATGAAGCGGTAGCGGCTGAAAGCGTAGGCCGCCGGCAGCGCGAGAGAGACAGAGATGACTGTGTTGAGCGCGACATAGGTGAGCGAATGGACAAAGCCGAGATACCAGGCCGGGTCCGTGAAAATATGAGCATAATTGCGGAGCGTTACGTGATGGGGCCAGAAGTTGAGCCCCGACATGATTTCGCCATTGGTCTTGAAGCTCATGTTCAGTAGCCAGTAGATCGGCAGGAACAAGGCCAGGAGATAGATGGTGATCGCGATGCCGCGGCCCTGGATACGCATCACGAACCCTTCCGCTGCTCGAGTTGCGTCATGACGGTGAAGAAAATCCAGCAGAGGGACAATGTGATGAGGTTATAAACCAGCGACATCGCCGCTGCATTGCCGAGATCGACCTGGCCGAGTGCGATTTTCACGAGATCCAGCGAGAGGAAGCTGGTGGCCTCACCCGGACCGCCGCCGGTCACCACCGAGGGTTCGGTATAGATCATGAAGCTTTCCATGAAGCGCAGTAGAACCGCAATCACCAAGACCTTCTGCAGCTTCGGCAGCTCGATATTGCGGAACACCGACCAGCGACTGGCGCCGTCAATCCGCGCCGCCTGATAAAAGGCATCAGGGATCGCCTTCAGGCCGGCATAGGCCAGCAGCGCCACCATGCCGGTCCAGTGCCACACATCCATAACGACGATGGTGGCCCAGGCGGAAGTCGGATCCTGCGTGTCGTTGTAGTGGATGCCGACACTGTTGAGTGCCGCTCCCAGCAGGCCGATATCTTGTCGCGCGAAGATCTGCCAGATGGTGCCGACGACGGTCCAGGGGATCAGCAGCGGCAGTGCGATCAGCACCAAAGCGGCGCCAACTCTCCAGCCATGACGTGGGATGCAGATGGCGACCGCGATGCCGAGCGGCAGCTCGATGCAGAGCACCACGAGGGAGAAAATGAGGTTGCGCACCAGCGCGGCCGCGAATCGGCCGCCGATATCCGTGGTTGGGTCGAGTAGATTTTGGAACCAGGCAGCGCCGTTCCAGAAGAAATTGTTCTGCCCCATGGTGTCCTGAACCGAATAGTTCACGACCGTCATCATCGGGATAATCGAGGAGAAAAGGACGAAGACCAGCACCGGGATGACGAAAAACCACGCCCGGTTGTTCCATGGTTTATCAAGCATGGAGCGGCTCCGTCATCCGTTGGCCTTCGATGCGATGCTCATCGACATAGACATGCAGATGGCCGGGCTGGACATGCAACCCCGCCGCTTCACCGGTCAGCGTCACGTCATTCGGCAAAGTGGCGACAAGGCCGTGACCGCCCAGCGTGACGCGGGCGAGGCGGCGGCGGCCGAGATCCTCGATGCGTTGTAGCTTGACGGGAATGCCGCCGCTCGCCGTTACGGTCGCATAATCGGGGCGGAAGCCGATCTGCACGTCGCCGGCCGGCAGCGCGTATTGCGCGCCGAGGTCGAAGCGCTGGCCGTCCACAACCGCCTGCCGTCCCTCGATCACGGCGGGCAGGAAGTTCATGCCGGGCGAGCCGATGAAATAGCCGACGAAACTATGGGCCGGCCGCTCGAACAAATCCGCCGGCGTGCCGATCTGCAGCACCGCGCCATCCTTCATGACGACGACCTCATCGGCGAAAGTCAGTGCCTCGACCTGATCATGCGTCACATAGATCATGAGCATATCAAGCGCCTGGTGAACTGCTTTCAGCTTCGAGCGCAATTCCCATTTCAGCGCGGGATCGATCACCGTCAGCGGCTCATCGAACAACACGGCCGAGACATCCGACCGCACGAGGCCACGGCCGAGCGAGATCTTCTGTTTCGCATCGGCGGTAAGCCCTCGGGCGCGGCGGCGCAGCACCGGGGTGAGATCCAGCAATTCGGCGATTTCCGCGACGCGCGCCTCGATCAGCCGGCGCTCCATGCCGCGGTTCTTCAGCGGAAATGCGAGATTCTCCGCGACCGTCATGGTGTCGTAGATCACCGGGAACTGGAAGACCTGTGCGATATTGCGCTTCTCGGTCGGCAGCCGTGTGACATCCTGGCCGTCGAATAGCAGCCGGCCGTCCGAGGGAATCACCAGCCCGGAGATGATATTCAGCAACGTCGTCTTGCCGCAGCCTGAGGGGCCGAGCAGCGCATAGGCCCGGCCATTCTGCCAGACATGCTCGATCGGCTTGAGGGCATAGCGCTTTTCGGCGCCCGAGGGTCCCGGGTAGGCGTGGGCGATATGGTCGAGAGTGATCGTTGCCATGCGCGCGCCCTCAAGCCATGACCGCGAGGGGCGACACGGACATCGCCTCCGGCGCACGCAGCAACAGACCGGCGGCATCGAAAACGAAGACGCGTCGCGGATCGATACGAATCTCGGCGGCCGCGCCCGGCTGCCAATCATGCACACCGAGGACGAGGCTGACCCAGGTTGCGAAGCCGACATCAAGATGCACGAAACTCTCCGAACCGCTGATCTCGGTGACCGACACGACACCTGGAAAAGCGTCAGTGGCACCGGTCGGCGGCCCGATGCGCGCATCCTCGACCCTGAAACCAATCCGGTACGCCCCATCCGGCAGACCGGCGAGCAAAGCGTCAGAAGTCAGCGCGCGACCATCGGAAAGTGTTACCTGACTCGCCGATTTCGTCACGCCCATTTCATTGAGGGGCGGGTCAGAGAAAACTCGCGCGGCATCTATATTCGCCGGCTTGCGATAAACCAAGGGCGTGGCGCCGATCTGGGTCACACGACCCTGCCACAGCGTCGCCGTGGTGCCGCCGAGGAGCAGCGCCTCGGCGGGTTCGGTGGTGGCGTACACCAGGATGGTGCCGCTTTCGGCGAAAAGGCGGGGCAATTCCTCGCGCAATTCCTCGCGCAGCTTGTAGTCGAGATTGGCGAGCGGCTCATCGAGCAGCACGAGCTCGGCGCGTTTCACCAACGCGCGGGCGATTGCGGTACGCTGCTGCTGGCCGCCTGAAAGCTGGGCGGGGAGGCGATCGAGAAAGGGATCGAGCCGCAGCACGCGGGATGCCTCAGTCACACGATCCTCGATTTCGGCCTTCGGCAGACCGGCGACGCGCAGCGGCGAGGCGATATTCTCGTAGACCGTCAGAGACGGGTAATTGACGAATTGCTGGTAGACCATGGCCACCGAACGGCGGCGCACGGGGATGCCGGCGACATTCTTGCCATGAACATGAATTGTGCCCGCGGTCAGTTTGTCGAGACCGGCCATCAGCCGCATCAGAGTCGTTTTGCCGGAGAGCGTGGGCCCGAGCAGCACGTTCATGGTGCCGCGCTCGAAAGTGAGGGAGACATCGTTGATCACGACCTCCTGCCCCACCGTCAGCCCGACGTGATCGAGTACCAAACTCATTTTGCCGTCTCCCTAACGGCAATCATGTCCGCCAAAGCCGCATCCACCGCAAGTATTTCGCTTTCGTTCAGCCGAAGACCGAGTTTGCTGCGCCGCCACACGACGTCGGCGCCGGTGCGCGCCCATTCGTGTTCGGCAAGGTAGCGCAGCTCGGCCTCGGTCAAATCCGCGCCGAAAACCTGGCCGAGATCCGCCAGACTACCTGCGCCGTTCAGCAAAATGTGGACGCGCGTGCCATAGGCCCGCAGCAGCCGCCGGGCAAGGCGATCGGACAGGAAGGGATAGCGCGAGCAGACGCTGCGCAGAACCGGCTCGAAGCCCTCCTTCGGAAAGTCGCCGCCGGGTAGGGGCTCGCGTCCTGTCCAGCCCGCAGCGCGTCCCTGAACCTTCGGCAAATGCGGCCCGAGCTGGGCCAGCGCGGATTCCGCAAGGCGCCGAAAGGTCGTGATTTTGCCGCCAAAGATCGAGAGCAGCGGCGGCGCGCCGGACTCTGCTTCCAGCTTCAGAACATAGTCGCGGGTCGCCGCCTGTGCGTCGGTGGTGCCGCTTTCGTCATAGAGCGAACGGACGCCGGAATAGGTCCAGACCACCTGGTCGGAGGTCACCGGCACCCGCAAATATTCGCTGGCGGAGTCGCAGAGATAGGCGATCTCCTCGGCGGTGGCATGCACGCCGGTCGGGTCGCCTTTGTAGTCCTGGTCGGTGGTGCCGATGAGCGTGAAATCCTGCTCATAGGGAATAACGAAGAAAATGCGCTTGTCCGCATTCTGAAAGATGTAGCAGCCAGCATGATCATAGAGCTTGGGCACGACGATATGGCTGCCCTGGACCAGCCGGACCGGCGCGCGCTGATTGCTGCGCACGACGGAATGTGCGACCTCGCCGACCCAGGGGCCGGCGGCGTTGACCAGGGCGCGTGCCGTGATCGTCCGAGTGTCGCCGCCCGTTTCCTCGCGCAGCGTTAGGTGCCAGAGGCCGGCCTCGCGCTCAGCGGAGACACAGCGGGTACGCGACGCGATAGTCGCCCCCAATTCGGCGGCGGAGCGCGCATTCAACACGACGAGGCGCGAATCTTCGACCCAGCAGTCGGAATATTCGAAGCCGCGCTTGAATTCGGGCTTGAGCGGAAGCCCGACTTTATCCTGCGTCAGATTCACCGTGCGCGTGGGCGGCAATTTCTTGCGGCCGCCGATATGGTCATAGAGAAAAAGCCCTGTGCGCAGCAGCCATTGCGGCCGCAGCTTCGCGTGATAGGGCAGCAGGAAACGCAGCGGCCAGACGATATGCGGCGCGATGCCCCACAGCACCTCGCGCTCCATCAGCGCCTCCCGCACCAGGCGGAATTCGTAATATTCGAGGTAGCGCAACCCACCATGGATCAGCTTGGTCGAGGCTGAGGACGTGCCCGAGCCGAGATCATGCTGCTCGCACAGGAATACCTTCAGCCCACGGCCAGCCGCATCTCTGGCGATGCCGCAACCGTTGATGCCGCCGCCGATGATGGCGAGGTCATAGATCGATGGTGAAGTGCTCGCGTCCAAGGAAGTTCCGCATCCCAGGGCGCGTTCTTTCGTGCGCCCGTTCGGATCAGACTACATCACGAAAAAAACGAACACGCAAGCGACCAAAACGAGCATTTTTGCGAGTTTTGCGCTGGGGCAGGGGCGTGCGCCTCCGTCATGGCACGCGAAGGCGTGCCATGACGGTTGTGATAGCAAGGGCGACGGCGTAGCCGACCCGAAAACTAATCCTCCTCCGGCCCGCCGCCTGTCTCGATCACCTCGATTTCCATCCTCCGGCACATTTCGGCGATCTCCGGGGAGGGCAGGCGGTCGATCACCAGCACGTCGATCTCGTCGAGCCGGCCGATCCGCACGGGGGCGCGGCGGCTGAATTTGCTGCTGTCGGTCACCAGCACCACCCGCCGAGCGTTTTCGATAATGGCCCGCGAGACCTGCACTTCGCGGATGTCGTAATCGAGCAACGTGCCATCCGCGTCGATCGCCGAGGTGCCGATCACGGCGGTATCGACCTTGAACTGCCGGATCACCTCTGCCGCCATGCGGCCCACTACGCCGCCGTCGCTCGCACGGATGGTGCCCCCGGCGATGATCACGCTGATCGAGGTATTGCGATAAAGCGCGTTTGCCACGTTGATATTGTTCGTTATGACCAGCAAACCCTGACGCCCGGCAATCGCCTGCGCCACCTCCTCGGTCGTCGTGCCGAGGTTGATGAAGAGCGAGGAGTGGTCGGGGATGAGCGCCGCGGCGGCCTCGCCGATCCGTCGCTTCTCGCTCCGCGCCACCAGCTTACGCGCGTCATAGGCGAGGTTCTCGACCCCGGAACCGACCACCGCTCCGCCATGGGTACGGGTGATGATCCGCGCCTCGCTGAGGTCGTTGAGGTCGCGGCGAATGGTCTGAGGTGTGACGGCGAAGCGCGCGGCCAGCTCCTCCACCGCCACCCGGCCGGTCTCCCGGATGAGCGTCGCGATCTCCTGCTGCCGGCGGGAGACGGGGCGCGGCAGCTCCGCCATCAACCGCGCTCGCTTTGCGGCAGGCCCAGATTGAAGGCGATGGAGATGCGCAGCGCGTCGCCGCGATAGGGGCGGACCTGATGGAAGAGCCAGGAGGGGAACAGGAACAAAAGGCCAGGCCGTGGCCGGATGGTTTCCCCCGCGCCGACCGAGGCGCCATCCTCGCCGGCGAATTTCAGCGCCGGGGCGTACATGCCGGGGCCGGGCCCGCGCGGATCGAGCATTTCGAACTCGCCGCCGAGCGCGGGATTCTCCGCGCAGCCGCCATCATCGACGTAATAGGTGCCGGACCAGAAGCTGCCGGGATGGTAGTGGCTGATATTGCCGGCGCCGGGTCCATTCACATTGGCCCAGGCCTGCATGGTCCAGCTCGGGGCGATGGGCTTGCCCTGACGGTCGGCGGTGAGATGGTTCGCGACCTGCCGCGCGAGGGTCAGGATTTCGGTGATACGCGGGCCGCCCCATTCGATGATGTCGCGATCGGAATGCCAGCCGCCGGCGTTGGAGGCTTGGACGGAGGGCGTTTCGGCCCGGCGGCGGAGGATGATCTCGGCGAGTTCGGCATTGCGGGCCGCCGCATCCGGCAGCTCGACCGCCGCGACCGGCGTCGCGAAGAGTCCACGAACGGCGATGTCGAGGCGGGCCATGGTTTATTATCTCCCCGGTCGGCCTTTGATCGCGGGTCGGGGCGATGTCAAGCGGCGCTGGCGGGCTAGCGCGGGGCGGCTGACGACAATGCGAAGCTGTGGCGGGCGATTTGTTCGTCCTCTTGTGAAGGGATGACGCGCACTGAGCAGCCGGAAGCGGTGCCGCTAATCCAGGGTAGGTTGTCACAGATTTCCGCTCGCACCGCGTCGTCGTGTTCGCCGATGCCGCCGGCGAACACGATCATATCGACACCGCCGAGCGCGCCGATCATCGCGGCGATTTGCTTGCGCACGGAATAGCAGAACATGCTGATGGCGAGGCGTGCATCGGGGTTGGTCGCTGCTGCCTCGTGCAGGCCGCGCATGTCATGGCCGATGCCCGAGATGCCTTGCAGGCCGGATCGGTGATCGACGAGATCCTCGATCTTGGCTGCGTCGAATTTCTTCTCGCGCATCAGATAGACGAGCACGCCGGGATCGAGGTCGCCGGTGCGTGTGCCCATGATGATACCGCCGGTCGGTGTCAGCCCCATGCTGGTATCGATGGATTTGCCGTCGCGTACAGCGGTGACGCTCGCGCCATTGCCGAGATGGGCGATCACCAAACGGCGCGGCGGATCGCTTCCAAGTTGGTGGAGGATTGATTCGCAGGAGAGGCCGTGGAAGCCGTAGCGTTGGATGCCCTCCGCGAGCAGCACTTTCGGTATTGGCAGAACCCGCGCGACATCCGGCATTGCGGCATGGAAGGTGGTGTCGAAACAGGCGGCTTGCGGTAGCCCAGGAAAATGCTCCTGCGCGAAGCGGATGACCGCCAGCGCGGACGGCGTGTGCAGCGGCGCGAAGGCTGTCGCGGCCTTCAGTTCATCGAGAACAGTGTCATCGATGATGCAGTGCTGCCGCAGCTTGGGGCCACCATGCACAATGCGATGGCCAATCGCCTTGGGCGAGGGCTGCTTGGTATCGGCGAGAAGCTTGCCGATACGCGCGATCGCTTCTTTCTGGCTCGGAAGCGATGCCGTCTCGGATAGCAGGCTGTTCCCATGCGCATCTTTCGCGCTGAGCTTGCCGCCGGGGTCGCCGATCGACTCGGCTTCCCCGGTGACCAGTAATTCGGCCCGCGTGGAGCCGACACGATATAGCCCAAACTTGAGAGAGGAGGAGCCGCTGTTGAGAGCGAGTACCTCCATCTCATGCCGATCGTTCACGCGATCCAGCGCCAGTCGCGAATCTCCGGCATGTCGTCGCCATGTTCGCTGATATAAAGCTTGTGGCGCTCCATATCGGTCCAGTAACGCGCCGTCGCGGCTTCCACCTGATCGGCGAGACGTGGAATGCGCCGGATGGCATCGAGCGCGAGCTGGAAGCGGTCGAGGTTGTTCAGCACCACCATGTCGAAGGGCGTTGTGGTCGTGCCCTCTTCCTTGTAGCCGCGCACATGGATGTTGTCGTGATTGTGCCGGCGATAGGTCAGCTTGTGGATGATGCCCGGATAGCCGTGGAACGCGAAGATGACCGGCTTATCCTTGGTAAAGAGCTCATCGAAGCTTTCGTCTTCCCAGCCATGCGGATGCTCGGATTGCGGCTCCAATATCATCAGGTCAACCACGTTGACGACGCGGATGCGGATGTCGGGAACATATCTGCGCAGCAGCGTGACGGCGGCCATGGTTTCCAGCGTCGGAATATCCCCGGCGCAGGCCATCACCACATCGGGATCGCCATCATCATTGCTCGCCCAATCCCAGATCCCGGCACCAGCCGCGCAGTGGCGCGTGGCGGAATCGATGTCGAGCCACTGCCACTCCGGTTGTTTTCCAGCGACGATCAGGTTGATGTAATTGCGGCTGCGCAGGCAATGGTCGGCGACCGATAGAAGCGTGTTCGCATCGGGCGGCAGATAAATGCGGACGATCTCGGACTTCTTGGCGGCAACATGGTCGATGAAGCCGGGATCCTGATGCGAGAAGCCGTTGTGATCCTGGCGCCAGACATGCGAGGACAGCAGATAATTCAGCGACGCGATTGGCTCGCGCCACGGAATCTTCCGTGTCACCTTCAGCCATTTCGCATGCTGGTTGAACATCGAATCGATGATGTGGATGAAGGCCTCGTAGCAGGAGAAGAAGCCGTGCCGCCCGGTGAGGAGATAGCCTTCGAGCCAGCCCTCACAGAGATGCTCGCTCAGCACCTCCATGACACGGCCTTCCTTGCTCAGATTGATGTCGACATCCTCGACATCAGCCATCCATTCCTTGCCGGCGACCTCGAAGATGGCTTCCAGCCGGTTCGATGCCGTCTCGTCCGGGCCAAAGACCCGGAAATTGCGTTTGCCGAGACTGAGCTTCATCACGTCGCGTAGGAAATGGCCCAAGACCCGCGTCGCTTCCGCGTGAACCGTGCCGGGCGCATCCATCTTCACGCCATAGTCGCGGAAATGCGGCATCGACAACGGCTGGAGGAGTTCGCCGCCATTGGCATGCGGATTAGCACCCATGCGGCGCTGTCCGGTCGGCGCGATCTCCGCGTATTTGTCGAAAAACTTGCCGTCTGCGTCGAAGAGTTCCTCGGGCTTGTAGCTCCGCATCCAGTCTTCGAGTTGCCGCAGATGCTCGGGGTTCTTGAAGTCCGCGATCGGCACCTGATGGGCGCGCCAGGTTCCCTCAACGGGCTTGTTGTCGACGAATTTCGGTCCGGTCCAGCCTTTCGGCGTGCGGAAGATAATCATCGGCCAGCGCGGGCGCCGCACATCCTTCGCGTCGCCGGCGCGCGCTTCCGATTGGATCACGCGGATTTTTTCGTAGATGGTGTCGAGCGTGGCCGCGAGTTCCTGATGCACTAGCTGCGGATCGTCGCCCTCGACGAAATGCGGCTCGTAGCCGTAGCCCTGGAACAGTGAGGTAAGCTCCTCGCGGCTGATCCGGGCCAGGATCGTCGGATTGGCGATCTTGAAGCCGTTGAGATGAAGAATCGGAAGCACCGCACCATCACGCGCGGGATTGAGGAATTTGTTGGAGTGCCAGCTTGTTGCCAGCGCGCCGGTCTCGGCCTCACCATCGCCGACGACGCAGGCGACGATCAGATCCGGATTGTCGAAAGCCGCGCCATAGGCGTGCGCCAGAGAATAACCAAGCTCGCCGCCCTCATGGATCGAGCCAGGCGTTTCCGGCGCGACGTGGCTGGGAATTCCATAGGGCCAGGAAAATTGGCGGAATAGCCGGTGCAGCCCGTTGCGGCTGCGCTCGATCGCCGGATAGCGCTCCGTATAAGACCCTTCGAGATAGGTTTGCGCCACGATGCCGGGGCCGCCATGGCCTGGGCCCATGACATAGATCATGTTCAGGTCATGATCTTTGATGAGCCGGTTGAGATGGATATAGAGCATGTTCAACCCGGGTGTGGTGCCCCAATGCCCCAGAAGCCTTCGCTTCACATGATCCATCGTGAGCGGCTTTTCGAGCAGCGGATTGTCCTGCAGATAAATCTGCCCCACCGAAAGATAATTCGCTGCGCGCCAATAGGCATGCATTTTCTCAAGAAGTTCGGGTGACAAAGGCTGGGCCATCAGGGCCTCCAACATCGACAGGCGTTAAATCGAGCGATGAGCTAAGGCGGGGAGAGGGTCAGATCCCGCCATCTGGGCCTTGGATCGCTTTACGCGAAGTCGAAGACGACGCGCGACCGTACAGCCTGCGGCCCTCGCCTGTCAAAACGGCGAGCTATCAGCGTGTAGTGTTGCAAGATGATGACGGTGCGCCGTCCGAGCGCCACCTAGACCGGACGGGCGGAGAACTTCCGCCGCGTCCGGAAAAGCCTCTGGCTTTAGTTGGCGGTCGAGCCGAGATGCTTGCGGAAGAAGGCGAGGCTGCGCGCCTGGGCCTGATCGTAGCTCGCCTGGTCAAAGCTTCCGCGCTCCTCGCAGCCGAAGCCGTGGCCCGCGTCATAAACGAAGACTTCCACGCCCGGCTGGGCCTGGCGGATTGCCTCGACATCGGTTAGCGGAATGTGGTCGTCCTTGGCGCCGAAATGCAATTGCACGGGGCAATGCGGCGTCTCGGTCTTGGCCGCCGCGATGCCGCCGCCGTACCAGCCTGAGGCCGCGTGGAATTTCGTGCTCCGGGTCGCTCCCAGCCAGGCAAGCGTGCCGCCCCAGCAATAGCCGATAATCCCCACGCGCGGCGTGCCGAGTGCTGTCGCCGCGGCCTCGAGATCCAGCAGCGTATCCGCATCCTTGATCTTGCCGCGCAGGGCGACGCCCTTCTGCATATCCTCGCCGGTATAGCCGAGCTCGACATCGCGCTCGGCGCGGTCGAAGACCGCCGGGCAGATCACCTTGAACCCGGCAGCGGCGAGCACATCGCTCGCATGGCGCATGTGGGGATTGACGCCAAAAATCTCCTGCACGACGACGAGGCCGACCGTCAGATGATTAGCACCGGCGGTGTAGGCCCCGAAGCTGTGGCCGTCAGAGGCGGTGAGTTTGGTCATGGACATGGCGAAGTCTCCGGTAGGTTCAGTTTTCGAGGCGGAACGGTGGGTCGTTTTTAATTCGGGGTCAACAAAGGCGAGCCCATAGTGAGGGGCTAACAGCCATTCTGGCGCACAACACCTATTGGGGGCTGTAACTAATTGCGCCCAAGCCCCATGGCGACGTGGTCAGCCATTCCGATGCCGCAAATACCATTTGGCGGGTTGAACAACTTTCTTACAAAACCGTAATCGCGTAGCCTTCACTGGACCGTTCATCTTAATTTAAGCGAACTGTGGAAATTTTGCGGTCTCAACAGGAGAAAAATCATGTCAGGCGCTCGCGACTACGGTCTTATTAACGGGGGTCAATCCGGTTTTAGTGCGACCAGTGACATCAACGACCAGTTTGAGCATGTCTATACAACTAGTCTTCGGCCAGAAGATTTTCGGATGGCGGCCTAAATAGGGTCGGCCCAACAACAAGCTGCCAGAAGCGGAATCCCGAGGTCTCCATCGCCGTCGCGCTCGCCTTCTTCTTACCTCGACAGCGACCGCTCACGCCAGGCTCTCGGTATGACTGAAGAAGAGTACCAGTCGGCGATACTGCAAACCGCCAACTTTTTGCACACTTGGGGTATGTCTTAACGAGACACGCGAACTTGGCGAACGGCTTCGCCTAAGTCACGCAATTTTCGAATTTCAATTCAAAGATGAGCTTGGGCAGTCGCCTGAGCTCATCTGACGCCAGACAACGAATTTCCGAATCCCCCGTAGGGCCGTAAGCTTTTTCAACTTTCGGTCAACGGGTGGTACCGCCTTCGATTTTGCCGACGCCTACGTCGCCCATTGCCTCGCTGTTTCCAACCGTACCCCTACCCCTACCCCGTCTCCCGTGGGGCCGCGATCGCCTTCATACCTTCCGCGGGCGGAAAACCAAAAACCTTAGCGCCTCACGGAATTCTCAAAAATCTCAAATAACCGCAAACTCAGCAAACGCTTTCACCAAAGTCACATAAATTTCGCGCTTGAAACCAACGGCGAGCTCGGGAAGTTGTGCGAGCTCGTCCCAGCGCCAGGCGTCGAATTCGGGATGCGGGTCGAGGTCCAGGCGGATGTCGCTGTCCTCGCCCGTGAAGCGCAGCGCGAACCAGCGCTGGCGCTGGCCGCGATACCGGCCGTGCAGCGCCTTGCCGATGAGCTCCGGCGGCAGGTCATAGGACAGCCACTCGGAATGCTCGCCGATGATCTCGGCGCGGTCGGTGCCGATTTCTTCCGCCAGTTCGCGCAATACCGCCGCGCGCGGATCCTCGTTCTCGTCGATCCCGCCCTGCGGCAATTGCCAGCCGCCCGCCGGGCCCTCGGCGTTGGGAAATTTCGCGCGCCGGGCAACGAACACCCGGCCGGCGCGGTTGAACAACACCGCGCCGACATTCGGGCGATAGGGCAGGGACTCCGCCGAGACCATCTCGTCCACCTCAGTTGGAGGCGCGGGTCTGTCCGGGCATCGCGTTCACCAGCTTGATCGCCTCCTGAAGCTGGAAATCCGTCGCGGGCTTGGTGGCGTCGAATTTCGGCCAGCCGGCGGGCGGCTTGCTCGCGATATCATGGGCCAGCGGCGGCAGATCCGTGCGCGGCGGCAAGGGCGGCAGCTGCTTGCTGTTGGGGTTCTCCATCGCATGCTGCAAATCGGCCTCCCGCAGCGGCTGAAGATCCGCATCCTCGTGGTCGGAGGAGGCGACCTGCACATCCGGCGTGATGCCGAGATCCTGGATCGAGCGGCCCGACGGCGTGTAGTAGCGCGCCGTCGTCAGGCGCATCGCACCGTTCCCCGGCAGCGGAATAACCGTCTGCACCGAGCCCTTGCCGAAGCTGCGCAGGCCCAGAACGATGGCGCGGCGATTATCCTGCAAGGCGCCCGACACGATCTCGCTCGCCGAGGCCGAACCCGGATTGATCAGCACCACCAGCGGCGCGCCGCCGACGATGTCGCCATCGGGCTTGGCGCTCCAGACCTGGCTATCCTCAGGATGACGCGCGCGGGTCGAGACGATCTCGCCCTGGTTGAGGAAGTCGTTTGCCACCGACACCGCCTGATCCAATAGCCCGCCCGGATTGTTGCGCAGGTCCAGGATATAGCCGTGGATCGGCGTCTTGGCTTGGGCCTTGAGCTTGCTGATGGCGTCCCGGATGCCCTGATCGGCATTCTCGCTGAAGACCGACAGGCGGATGTAACCGACATCGCCATAGAGCGACTGGTGGACGGAGGGCACATTGATGACTTCGCGCGTCAGCGTCACCACGACGGGCTTCGGCTTGTCCGCCTGCTTCAGCGTCAGTGAAATCTTCGTCCCCGGCGGGCCACGCATCATGTCGACGGCATCGTCCAGCGCCAGGCCCTGCACCGACTTGCCGTTGATCTCGATGATGTAGTCATTCGGCTTGACGTTGGCGCGGGCGGCGGGCGTGCCGTCGATCGGGCTGATGACCTTGATGACGCCGTTATCCTGCGTGACCTCAAGCCCGAGGCCGCCGAACTGGCCATCGGTCTGCGCCTGCATGTCCCGATACTGCTGGGCGTCCATGTAGGCGCTATGCGGGTCGAGGCCGGCAAGCATGCCGTTGATGGCGTTCTCGACCAGTGACTTGTCCTTCACCGGCTCGACGTAATCGGCCTTCACCCGCTCGAAGACGTCACCGAACAGGCTAAGCAGCTGGTAGGTGCCGCTGCCGCTTTCCTCGGCCGCCCGGGCATGGGTGATCCAGAGGTCGCCGCCATAGCGATGCAGAAGCACGTCCGACACTGGGGTCAGGGCGAGCCCTGCCGCGAAAGTGGCACCAAGCAGCAAGCCTGAGCGAAACTTCATCCGATCTTTCCTCGTGCCGCGCAGCCGGGGCGGTACCCGAACGTCAGAGACGTTGCCATTCTGAGCCATTGTGGGAAGGAATGCAGTCGCCGATCAAGGCCTGTCAGCCCCGACCCTGCAGCCATGGAGCAGGATTCACCGCAGTCCCATCCTTCCGTAACTCTAGATAGAGCTGCGGACGCTGATCGGGCTTGCCAGGGTCCCATCCCGCCATCACGCCCACGGGTTCCCCGGCCCCCACTTTCTGTCCCACCGCGATATCGAGCCGATCCAGCCCCGCCAGCACGAAATCATAGCCGCCGCCACAATCGACGATGAGCAGAAGCCCGTAACTGCGGAATGGACTCCCGAATACCACGCTACCGCCGCAGGGTGAAATCACACGTGCGCCCGGCGGCGTCGCGAAGGACAGGCCTGTGGCAGGACCCGCGAGGGTACGATCGCCCCACTTGCGCGTGAGCCTTCCGGCCACCGGCTGGCGAAGCTGCCCGGAGGGCGCGCCGAGGCCGGGGCCGGCCGGTGCCGCCAGTTCCGCCTCGCGCTGCTGGGCGGCGGCGGCATTTGTCTTCTTCCGGCGCTCGGCGAGTCGCGCGGCCCGTGCCGCCTTCGCCAGTGCCGCCTGATGTGCCGCGGCGATGCGGGCCAGCACCGCACGCAGGTCCTGGGCTTGCGCCGCGTCCTGCGCCGCCGCCTTGGCGGCGAGGTCGGCCGCATCGAGCGCCGCCTGCTGGCTCGCCTGGGCGCTCGCTATCTGAGCCTCCAGCACCGCACCCTGCCGGGCCTGCACTGCCTCCGCCTCGGCCAAAGCCGGTGCCGCCGCCTCCATCTGTGCGCTGATCTGGTCGAGCGCCTCGCGCTGCGCCTTCAGCTCGGCCGACTGCCGCTCGATCTCCTGCGACAGCCCTTGCAGCACGAGAAGCCCTCGCAGCGTATCCCGGGGCGGGGCGGGCACCGCGAGCAGCGTCTCAGATGGGAAAAGCGCCAGTCGTTCGATGAGCGGCAGCAGCGGCGCGAAGGCCGCGGCGCGAGCAACCAGGCCCGCCGTCACCGCCTTCTTCTTGGCGGCGAGTGCCGCGAGTTGCTCGGCGGCGGCGGCGGTGGCGTTCTCCGCGTCGCGCAGCTTGGCGGCGGTTTCGACGCGCTGCTGGGTGAGGGCGGCCTGCATGGTCGCGGTGGCGGCGGCGCTTGCCCGGGCGGCGGCGGCCTGGCTCTCATGCAACTGACGCTGATGCTCCAGCGCCTCCAGCGCGGCCTGCGGATCGGATGGAGGCGCGGCCTGCGCCGCTGTCGTTACGGCGATCAGGCAGAGCGCGAGCGCGACACGCCGGAGGTCAGGACGGCGGGGCAGGACCATCGCGCCGCAGCAGGCTTCGCCCGGTCATTTCCGCCGGCTGCGGCAGGTCCATCAGCGCCAGCAGCGTCGGCGCGATATCGCCGAGCCGCCCATTGGCAAGCGTCGCCCCAGCCGGGCCGCCGACCAGGATCGCGGGCACCGGGTTGAGCGTATGCGCCGTGTGCGGCTCGCGCGTGATGGGGTCGCGCATGAGCTCGCAATTGCCGTGATCGGCGGTCACGAACAGCGCGCCGTCAGCCCGCCGCACCGCATCGACGATGGCGCCGAGCCCCGTATCGACGGTCTCGACCGCCGTGATGGCGGCGGAGAGGATGCCGGTATGACCGACCATATCGGGATTGGCGAAGTTCAGGATGATGAGGTCGAACGCGCCGCTGTCGATCTGCGCCACGGCCTTGGCGGTGAGTTCCGGCGCCGACATTTCCGGCTGCAGGTCATAGGTCGCGACCTTGGGCGAGGGGACCATGATCCGCTCCTCGCCGGGATTGGGCGTCTCGACGCCGCCGTTCAGGAAATAGGTGACGTGCGGATATTTCTCCGTCTCCGCCATGCGAAGCTGGCGCCGCCCGGCGGCGGCTACGACCTGGCCCAGCAAATTGGTCATCGGCTGCGGCGGAAACAGCGTCGTCATGAAGACGTCGAGGGCGGTGCTGTACTGGGTAATCCCGGCAGCCGCCGAGAAAAGCGGCCGCCCAGTGCGCTCGAAGCCGGTGAAGCCGGGGTCGAGCAGCGCGTTCATGAGCTGGCGGGTGCGGTCAGCGCGGAAGTTGAAGCAGAGAAGCGCGTCGCCGTCTCGCACTCCGGCGTAGTCGCCGACGACCGCGGGCGCGATGAACTCGTCGCCCTGGTCCGCGGCATAGGCGGCGGCGATGGCGGCATCGGCGGAGGGGAGTCGTGGCGCATCGGCGCTGACGATGGCGTTATAGGCGCGGGTGACGCGTTCCCAGCGGTTGTCGCGATCCATCGCGTAGTACCGGCCGCTGACCGTGGCGATATGGGCGCCAAGGGGCAGCGCCGCCTCGAACTGCGCCATGAATCCTTCACCCGAGCGCGGCGGCGTGTCGCGGCCATCGGTGAAGGCGTGGATAAGAACGGTGAGGCCGGCTGCGGTCAGGATCCTCGCCAGCGCTACCGCATGATCCTGATGCGAATGCACCCCGCCCGGCGAAATCAGACCCATGAGATGGACCCGCCCGGTTGCCGCCTTAGCGGCGCCGACAAGAGCGAGGAGCGGCGGCAGGGTGGCGAGCGAACCGTTACGCGCCGCGCGGGTGATGCGCGGCAGATCCTGCATCACGACCCGGCCGGCGCCGATATTGAGATGGCCGACCTCGGAATTGCCGAACTGCCCCTCGGGCAGGCCGACATCCTCGCCGCCGGTGGTCAGGAAGGCGTGCGGTCCATTGCCCCAGAGGCGGTCGAAGGTCGGCGTATGGGCGAGCCTAACGGCATTGTCCTTGTTCTCCTCGCGCCAGCCCCAGCCATCGAGGATCACCAGCATCACCGGCCGCCGCGCCTGCTCCGTCATCTGTCGCGACTCCCGTTCCCTGCGCGCCTCGCTGCTATCACGGCCGCGCCTCGCGATGGTAGGGGTGGCCGCTCAGGATGCTCTGCGCGCGGTAAAGCTGCTCGGCGAGCATCGCCCGCGCGAGGTAATGCGGCCAGGTCAGTCGGCCAAGCGAAAGCCTCGCCTCCGCTCGATCCAGAACAGACGGATCCAGCCCCTCGGTGCCGCCGATCAGGAAGCAGATCGGCCGTGCCAGGCCACGCCATTGGTCGAGAAGCTTGGCGAGAGCGGCGCTGTCAGGCGCCACGCCATCCTGGTCGAGCGCGACGGCGAAGGCATTCGCGGGCAAAGCGGCAAGCATCGCGGTGGCTTCGCGGCGGCGAATTTCGATCGGAGCCCCGCGGCCCTCGGCAAGTTCCGTCAGGTCGAGCGCGGGACGCATCCGCTCGGCGTAGCGCGCGAAAAGTTCCGCCTCCGGCGCCTTTCGCAGCCGCCCGACAGCGATCACACGCACCGGCTTACCCGATGAGGGAGCCGCGCCTGAACCTCAGCCCACCTCGTCCAGATCCGGGCCCCACATCTTCTCCAGCGCGTAAAGCCCACGCGAATCCGGCTTGAACAGGTGGACCACGATGTCGCCGGCATCGATCAGCACCCAGTCCGACCCGCCTTCGCCCTCGATCCGCACGCGGCCGAAGCCGCCCTCGCGGAGCTTGACCTGGAGATGCGTCGCCATCGCCGAGATCTGGCGATCGGCGAGGCCCGTCGCGATGATCATGCGATCCGCGAAACTCGCCTTGCCCGCGAGGTCGAGAGTGAGGATGTCCTCCGCCTTGTCGTCCTCGAGGCTAGTGACGATGACGGATTGCAGCCGGTCGAGGTCGGGCGTCTTCGCGACGGCCTGACGGCTCTTCGCGCGCGGTCCCGCGATCACCGCCTTTTTGCGCAGCGTTCGGGGCACCGCTGGCGTCGTCGGCACCGGCGACGGCGCGACGGAGGTAGTGCGTGTGGCGGGCGCGCGTCGGCGGGGCGCGGCGGGTTCGGCTGGCGGCTTGCGGGCTATGACGTGTCTCCGTTCTTGGCGGCGCGCAGCGCAGAAGCCGATAGCGGATTCTGCGCCGCAGGCAAGAAAATCCAGGCGGGGGCCGGTGTCAGCCCCAGCATCGGCGCCTGTCGCGCTGGCAGCCGAGCCGACCGCAGACGATGCGCGGCGCTGCTGGCAAGGGCGCGTGAATTATGAGCGGGTCGCGGCAAAACCCCGATCGCGACACTCCCCGCGATCTCGGACCAGCGCTGCCACCGGGCGAAGCCGCCGAGATTATCGGCGCCCATCAGCCAGACGAAATGCGCGCAAGGAAACAGCCGCCGCAGCCGGGCCAGCGTGTCATGCGTGAACCGAGTGCCGATTGTCGCCTCGATGCCGGTCGCCAGAATGCGGCGGCCATCGGCAATCTCTGTTGCCGACTCCAGGCGCTCGGCGAAGGGCGCCATCCCAGCGGCGGGTTTGAGCGGATTGCCGGGCGAGACCATCAGCCAGACCTGGTCCAGCCCAAACCGCCGCAGCGCCGTTTGCGCGACGTGGCGATGCCCCGCATGTGCGGGATTGAAAGAGCCGCCGAGCAAGCCGATCCGCATGCGCCGCCGGTCCCCGCGACGCGGCAGGGGATCGGATTGGGTCAGGGCCGCACCTGGCCGGTGCCTCTGACCTGATAGCGGAAGGTAGTGAGCTGCTCGACGCCGACGGGGCCGCGCGCATGGATGCGGCCGGTCGCGATGCCGATCTCCGCCCCGAAGCCGAACTCGCCGCCGTCGCAGAACTGGGTGGAGGCATTCCATAGCGTGACCGCGCTGTCCACGGAGTTCAGAAACCGCTCGGCCGTCGCCGCGTCTTCCGTCACGATGGCATCGGTATGCGCGCTGCCATGGGTCCGGATATGCTCGATCGCCTCGTCCACGCCCTGCACGACGCGGATGGCGAGTATCGCCTCGAGCCATTCGGTGTGGAAATCGGCCTCGGTGGCCGCCGGCAAGTCGCCGACAATGGCGCGGGCGGCGGCATCGGCCCGGAAGTCGCAGCCGAAGGCGCGTAGGTCGTCCACCAGCAGCGGCAGAAGGTGCGACGCAATGGCGGCGTCGATCAGCAGCGTCTCGGTGGCGCCGCAGACGGTGACGCGGCGCATCTTGGCATTGGCGAGGATCGTCCGCGCCATGGCGAAATCGGCGGCGGCATGGATATAGGTGTGGTTCAGCCCCTCGGCATGGGCCAGCACCGGCACTCGCGCCTCGGCCTGCACACGCGTCACCAGGCTTTTGCCGCCGCGCGGAATGATGAGGTCTATGAGGCCGGAGGCTCCGAGCATGGCGGCGACGAAGCTGCGGTCGGTGCCTGGCGCCGTCTGCACGCTGGCCTCGGGCAGCCCGGCGGCGCGCAACCCCTCGGCCACTGCCGCGTGGATCGCGCCAGCGCTCTCGAAGCTATCCGAGCCGCCGCGCAGGATGACGGCATTGCCCGACTTCAGGCAGATCGCGGCAGCGTCGGCGCCGACATTGGGGCGACTCTCGTAAATCATGCCGATGACGCCGATCGGTGTCGCCACCCGGCGGAAGTTCAGCCCGTTCGGCTGGGTCCAGTCGCCGAGCACGCGGCCGAGCGGATCCGGCAGCGCGGCCACCTCCTCCATGCCACGCGCCATCGCCTCGACCCGCTCCGGAGTGAGGGCAAGGCGATCCCGCATCGCGTCGGAGCCGGTGAAGCGCGCGACATCCCGAGCATTCGCGGCAAGGATGGGGCCGGCCCGCTCACGCAAAGCGGTCGCGGCGGCGGTTAGAGCGAGGTTGCGTTGCGCGCCGCTCGACCGGGCGAGCACGGCGGTCGCCTCACGCGCGGCGAGGGCTGCGGTGCGCAGCACGGCCGCCGCAGGATGGACATCGATATTCATGGCGCGATCCGGGGAACCGTTTCCCTTTGTTGTTGTCATTCTCTGCCCGCGCGCTTCGTCCAAGGCAACCACTCTCCGCTCAGGTCCGCCCCTCAATGAGCGCTCAGCCGCAGACCGAGCCAGGTGACGGTGACGACGGCGAGCAGCGTGGAGAGCAGGATGACGCGCGAGGCGACGGCGGCCTCGCGCTCATATAGCTCGGCCAAAATGAAGGGACCGGTGCCGGTCGGCAGCGCGGCCAGCAGCACCGCCGCTTCGGGCAAGGGCGCTGGCATCGGGAAGACCCAGAAGGCGAGCACCGCCGTCAGCGCCGGCTGCGCCACCAGCTTTAGCATGAGCGTGCGCGCGAGCAGGGGCACGCCGCCGCCACCTTTGCTCTCACTGAGGAAGAGCCCGATCGTCACGAGGGCGCAGGGAGCCGAGGCATCGCCCAGCATCGCGAGAAAAGTGTGGACTCCGGGCGAAAGGGACCATCCGGTGCGCTGGTAGGCAAGGCCGAGGATCGCCGACGCCACGATTGGGTTGCGGATCAGGGTGAGGGAGACGCCGCCGATCGTCGCCAGCAGGCTACGGCGGCGCTGCAGCCCGGCCTCGACAAGGACAATGGCGAGCGCGAACAGCGCGCAAACCGTCAGCACGGCCGCGACGATGGCGGGCGGTACGGCGCGCGGTCCTAGGACGAGCAGGCTCAGGGGTATCCCCATGAAGCCGGTATTCGGATAGCCGGCCGAGAGCGCCACCAGTGCCGCATCCGCGAGCGGCATGCCGCGATGCAGGTCGCGCCAGAGCGAGATCAGGAAGATGCAAAGCATGCCGCCGCCGAAGGCGAGGATGAAATGCCCATTGGCGATCTGCGCCCAGCGCGAGGTGGCGAGCGACATAAAGAGCGTCGCCGGCAATGCCAGCCAGACCACGAAACGATTGAGGATGGCTGTCGCCCCGACTCCGAGGAGGCCGCCCTTGCCACAGAGATACCCAGCCAGGATCAACGTGAAGATGGGCAGGACGGCGTCGAGGATGGCGGTCATGAGAAGGCGGAACAGGGAGGAAGCATGCCGATCAAGGGAAGGCCCGGTGTCGCTAAGTCAAGGGAGGTTAGTGGCGATGATGGGAAGCCGAAACCACGTATCGTGTGCGCGCCAGAACGATTTAGGCGGTAATTTAGACAGTCACGCGTGCCCGTGATTGATGGTTGAGCGTGGCAACGCATTGAGTTCCAATGAATAGCTTGGCGACACTTCGCCGCAATTGCCCAATCAAGGCAAAATTGTGACCAGTCACGACTTAATTCCAATAAGATCAGGATGCGTTAAGAAGACCGAATCCCGGCAACAAAGAGACCACGCGCACAGCAACTAATGCTTGCATCTATCTGCCGGATGCGGTTTACCAAAAATGTGGTGAGCGAAACACACATTCTGTTCACTTTCCGAACCCTATTGTCTTCAGGATGGTAGACGGGGGCCCGCCCCCATCGTGTCAAGTTGCGTAACGATTGTATCTGCCTGTGCCGGGGAAGTTTCGGCGCTCCATCGGGCAGACGTGGCGAAACCCCTGTTTCGCCCGGCAAAAGGAGTATCCCGGCATGCGGCCCTGGCTCGTCCTCCCCATCATCCCGCTTCTCGCGCTCGTGCTCGGTCACAGCGCTGACGCTGCGGGGATAAGAGGCAGCCACCACCACTGGGCGCGCCAGGCTAACAACCATCACCACTCCAGCAGCTACCTGGCGCGGATGACTGACTCGGATGGTTGGAACCCGATCGAGGCCGGAATCTCGGCCCCCGTTCAGCTTGCCAGTTTCGAGACTTCGGCGCCGGACCAGTCGGACGACTCGGACCGCGTCGCCGACTCATCCTATGTGCGTCCGATCCAGACCGGCGTCGCTTCTTACTATGGCTCCTGGCATCAAGGTCGCCGCACAGCCAGCGGGGATATCTTCGACGATCGCAAGATGACCGCCGCCCACCCCTTCCTGCCCTTCGGAACCCGCGTCCGGGTCGAGGTCGCGGGAACCGACCGGTCGATCGTCGTGACCATCACCGACCGTCTCTTCAACCGTCACCGCATCATCGACCTGTCGGAAGGCGCCGCCTCCCGCCTCGGCATCATCCGCGCCGGAACGGCGATGGTGATGCTGATGCCCGCGAGCTGATCGCGCTTCGAGCCCCGCCGTGCGGCTAAGCGGCGCCCGGCTCCTGCCGGGCGCCGCTTAGCCGCGTCGAAGTCTTGGCCGTTACGGCGTGGCCGCCATTTGTCTGAGCACCGCGTGTATATCGGCATGCGGTGCGCCTGGCGGGGTGGTGAGGTAAGTGCCGATCCTGGGCGAGACGGTTGGTGCAGCCGCTCGCACGGCCGTAAAGAATGCGCCCAAATTCACATTTGGTAAGGGCAACCGGCCGCTTCCAGGAATTTCGAACCGCTGCGTCCCATTTGGCACATCGTATTCAATCACGCCCGACGGCGGATCGAAGTTCGGACGGGAAATACCACCGGACATCCACAAATACTCCAATTTAGACTTATTATTCAGCATCGAAGCATATGCCTCGATACCCGAGACACTTGCTCATCCGATATGACCAAACTCTAAACACAGCGTTGCGGATTTATTTGCATTGTCATGACCCGCTGCGCCCGCTGCGTCACCCCATGCGACGGTGATCGCGATACCGTTCGCACGCTATCGCGCGCTACCCCCGGTTTCGGTGGAGCAGGAGTCGTGGCATAGCTGTTAGCAGAATGACCTCGCGCAGAAGGAAGCGGCCCTATGGCTGACCCGACCTCGACGACTTCGACGCCCGCGATCAAGACCGTCCCCAAGCCGCGCGACCAGAACCTGCGCGATCTGGCCGACTGTATCCGCTTCCTCTCCATGGATGCCGTGCAGAAGGCGAAAAGCGGCCATCCCGGCGCGCCGATGGGCATGGCCGATATCGCCACCGTCCTGTTCAAGGACTTCATGAAGTTCGACGCCGCCGACCCACATTGGATCGACCGCGACCGCTTCATCCTGTCGAACGGCCACGGCTCGATGCTGCTCTACAGCCTGATGTACCTCCTTGGGTACAAGGACATCACGATCGACCAGATCGAGCGCTTCCGCCAGGTCGGCAGCAAGACCGCGGGCCATCCCGAATACCGCCATGCCGAGGGCATCGAAACCACCACCGGCCCACTCGGCCAGGGCATCGCCACCTCGGTCGGTATGACGCTCGCCGAGCGCATCATGAATGCCAAGTTCGGTGACGATCTGGTGAATCATTTCACCTACGTCTTCATGGGCGACGGCTGCCTGATGGAAGGGATCAGCCAGGAAGCCATTTCGCTCGCCGGCCATCTCAAGCTCGGCCACCTCATCGCGTTCTGGGACAACAACTCGATCACCATCGATGGCGCGACGACGCTCTCGGAATCCGACAACGAGCCCCAGCGTTTCCGCGCCTCCGGCTGGCATGTCCAGGAGATCGACGGCCACGACACCGATGCGATCCGCGAGGCCATCACCATCGCCCGCTCGGTCACCGACCAGCCCTCGATGATCGCCTGCAAGACGATCATCGGCTTCGGCTTCCCTACCAAAGCCGGCACCCAGAAGGCGCATAGCGACGCGCCGGGCGAGGAGGAGATCGCCGGTGCCCGCAAGATCCTCGGCTGGGATTCGCCGCCCTTCGTCATCCCCGAGAAGCTGCTCAGCCAGTGGCGCGAAATCGGCTCCAAAGGTGCCGCGGCGCGCGAGGCCTGGGCAAAGCGGGTCAAGGCAGCGCCCGATGGGTTGCGCCAAGACTTCGAGCGCCGCAACGAGGGTAAGCTGCCCGCCGACTGGAAGCAGGCTATCGCCGCCGCCCGCAAGGAATTTATCGACAGCGGCAAGGATATGGCGACCCGTTCGGCGAGCGGTGCGGTGCTCAACCACCTCTTCGCGGCCATCCCGGAACTGCTCGGCGGCTCGGCCGATCTCACGCCTTCCAACAACACCAAGGCGGTCGGCCAGGTCGAGATCAAGCCCGGCGAGTATAACGGCTCCTACGTCCATTACGGCGTGCGGGAGCACGGCATGGCGGCGGCGATGAACGGCATCGCGCTACATGGCGGCCTGATCCCCTATGGCGGCACATTCATGTGCTTCTCGGATTATTGCCGCCCGGCCATCCGTCTGGCGTCGATGATGCAGATCCGCACGACCTTCGTGATGACGCATGACTCGATTGGTCTCGGCGAGGACGGCCCGACGCATCAGCCGGTCGAACATCTCGCCGCGCTGCGGGCCATTCCGCATCTCGCGGTCTATCGTCCCGGCGACCCGGTCGAGACGGCGGAATGCTGGGAGCTGATCCTTGACCAGCCGCGCCGCGCGGCGCTGATAGCCCTGTCGCGCCAGCCGATGCCGCTGCTGCGCAAGGAACCCGGCACCGAGAACAAATCCGCCCGGGGCGCCTATATCCTGCTGGAAGCCGAGGGCGGGCCGCGCAAGCTCACCATCATGTCCACGGGCTCCGAGCTGCACCTCGCTGTCGAGGCGCGGGCGATCCTTCAGAAGGAAGGCATCCCGACTGCCGTGGTCTCGATGCCCTGCCGCCTGCTCTTCGAGGAGCAGGACGCCGCCTACAAGAAGTCGGTGATGGGCCAGACCCATGCCCGCGTTGCCGTGGAAGCGGCGGTGGAGCTGGGCTGGGATCGCTATATCGGCTTCCAGGGCCGCTTCGTCGGCATGCATGGCTTCGGCGAGTCCGGCAAGATCGCCGAGGTCTATGCGAAGTTCGATATCACGACCGATGCGGTGGTGCGCGCCGCGCGGGAGACCCTGGCCGAAGTCAACGGCTAAGACCCGGCGCGCTGACGTCGCGGTCGCCTCGCCATCCCCGGCCCGGGATGGCGAGGCGCCGCTGCGGCTTGCGTCGAGACACGGGCTGACGTGATGCGATTGCTTGCCTGGCTTATGCTTGCGTTGTGCGTGATGGCCCCGGTCGCGCATGCGGACGACTTCAGCATTATCGCCGCCGAGGCCGCCTATGGCGACATCGCGCTGCAGATCGCTGGCCCTCAGGCCGACCTGACGCAAATCATGCGCGACCCCAATGCTAATCCGCATCGCTTCATCGCCGATCCGGCGCTGGCGAAGCAGGTCGCTTCCGCTGATCTCGTGATCCAGAACGGACTTGGCTATGATCCGTGGATGACCACGCTGCTGGCTGGTTCCGGCGATGCCGATCGCCGTGTCATCACGGTCGCCTCGCTGCTGCATCGCAAACCCGGCGACAATCCGCATCTCTGGTATGATCCCGCTGCCGTCGCGCTGCTGGCCCAGGCGATCGCAGACGAACTGAAAACCCATGATCCGGACGACGACAAAGCCCTCCGCAACCGGCTGCGCCTGTTTTTGGCCTCGCTGAAACCGCTGCAGGCCAAGGTGAGTGCGATGCGCTCGAAATGGACGGGCACACCAGTCGCGGCGACCGAGCCGGTCTTCGGCCCGATGGCCGATGCGCTTGGCCTGTCGATGCACGGCGCCTCATTCCAGGCCGCCGTTATGGCCGGCACGCCGCCCAACGCCGCTGATGCCGCAACTCTGGAGACGGAACTGCGCCAGCATCAGGTGCGCGCGCTGATCTACAATCCGCAAGTCACAGATGCCGCGTCCCAGCATCTGCTGGACGTGGCCAGGACGGCGGGCATTCCTGTGGTGACGGTGCGAGAGACCCGCCCGCGCGGCAAGACCTATCAGGATTGGATGATGGGAACCTTGTCCGCTCTCGACCACGCTTTGAGCAGCGGCGCTTCCTAGGCAGTCCGCGTCCGTCGGCGGGTGGCGAAGGCGATTCCTCTCGGTCAAGCTAGATTGCGGGGTCGTAAAGGTTTGAGGCGGTATGGCAATGAGCCGTTCCGATCGACTTACGCGGCAAGGATCTTCGACACCATCGGTTAATTAGAACGGCGTTAGGTGGCTCACAGAAGTTGTTACGGGTGGTGCCATGAAGGTCGATACGAGTCTTGCACTGCAGAGGTTTCAGCCAGCCGACGAGCGCGGGTCGCCATTTGCCAATCACGTCAAGCAGCCAAGCCCGGTGCCCATCGCAGTCGGAGAGAAGTCGCCCCCAGGGCCGGCGTCGAATGACAAAATCTTGCGCGCGCTGCTGGACGTGCTTGAGCAGCCTGGTGTGCCCGCGGATCAGGCGCTTAGAAATCTTCAGGCCTCGCTGCTCAAACCTAATGGTGGGCTAAACCAGGTCTGCACGCTCGAGAGACCTGGCGAGCCGGATCGCCTGGCCACTGGATTGCCGCGTTCGCAGATGAGAGAACTGGAGTCCCGCTACTTCGATTTGAACAAAAGCAGTGGCAAAGGCTTCAATGCCGCTTTCGAGCAGGCACTTCTCGCCAAGATCCGATCCTTTTCGAACGGAGGGGTGATCGCTGCGAGATATGAAACGCTTCGAGACGAAACCTTTGCGGCGGCGCGCGCGGCTTTTCCAAACGATCCCAAGCGGGCTGCCGCCGCGGCTTCGGCGGCGATGGTGAACGGTCTGTTCTTCATGCTGAATCCCAGGCTAGAACTGCCGCCAGGCATTTGCACCGTGAACGACTGCAACGCGATCATCCAGCGATCCGCAGACAAACATGGCAGGGTCAACGAACGCGTGGTCGGCCTTGTTCCGAAAGCAACGGGCGGCGCGGGGCCTGGTCCGATTCCCTTGAAGTCCGACATCTCAAAGGATGCCGAGAACGCACTCTATGTTCATAACGGCTGGTAGCGCGCGAGCCGCTCGTCGAAGTGCGTGACCGCGCCGAACAAGCGTAGGGCGGAACGTGTTTCCCGTTTTCGCGTCTCCGTGACTGCCGGCATCCGCTATTTATCAATATCCGCTGCAACTCGACGACTCAAACTCCTAACTTCCCAGAAAGACGCAGCATGAGCGGTCTCTATTCCGTTGGCATTAATCAAGCGTCTATCCATCCGGCGCTGCCTAGCGATCACGCCGGTGTGTTTCAGCCATCGCAAAATACACCGCTGATCAGCCGAGAGGTACTGATCAAGAGGCTCGATCTTGGGCCGCTGAACTCGAGGCAGCGTTATGCGACGACTCTCGCGACCATTATTTATACCTACGGCGCCAACGAAGGTGTCGCGGCCGCCGTTCGCCACCAAGGGTCGAGCCAGTCGGATGTTGCCTATTCTGCCAAGCCCAATGTGGAAGAGCTCAAGAAGGAATGGCTAGCGAAAAAAGGAACAGTCGTCAGCTTCAACGACGAGATACGCGCGGCGCTGATTTCAAGCTTGAGGCCTGGCTACGACGCGGCCGCCGACCGCATCGAAGACGAGGTCAAAACCGCTGCCGCTAAAGCGAAGAAAACTTTCCCTCACGATCCAGGGTGGGCGTACGATTTGTTCACGAAGACGATGCGAAACGAGATCTTCCTGATGGCCAATAACACACGATTGCCGCCTAACGTCTCTGATATCAACCAGTGCAGGCTCACCGTCAAATGGGAGGGAGGCGACCCCACGGTCGGACTGATCGCAAAGACATCACACAAATTTGGGACTTAAAAGATGCCTGGGTATAGTCCCGGGAGGCGCAGCCCCGTAACTCAATGGCAGGGGCCTACCAAAATCAGCCTATGCCGGGTTCCAACCGATCAACTCAGCAGGCATGAATGGCGCGAACTCAGCACCGCCCTCCTCTTCTCCGATTGTATTCGCGCCTGATCAATTCATTAGCTCCGTTGACCTGAGCAGCACTGATGATTTTATTAACGGGACGCCAAGTCCGAAAGACCCGGCCCGAAGGGTCTCTGAAACCAGTCGGCCCGACTAGGACACGCTGACCTCTGAGGAAGTTCTCGGTAACGAGGGTGGGTATTCCCGCCAGATTATGTTGGAGGTTCACCCATGGCACCCTGTGGGTGTAGGTGGTGAAGGGCCAGTTCCAGGGCCAGTAGTCCTCCTCAGCTCCGCGGACGGCGTGTGCCTCCATCATTTCCTCACTGGGCCAGTCGAACACGCCACCAGAGATGCAGAGACGATGCTCACGGCCCGTTACATCACCAATTCCGGCAAGATGCAGCGGGCCGAACGTCGCGTAGTTGTAAAGTATCTGCTGAGCCTGCTGCGCTGACTGTGCCGCTTCGTGAAGCTGGGAGCTCGTGACGTTCGCCGTGTAACTTTGCGCGCCAGCGGCGACGCCCTGCCAGGTCGGGCGCCAGGACTGCCACAGGGCGTGGCGCAGAAACTCCTCCGAGGCACCAGGGTAAGCCTGCCGGTAGTCGACGGCGCTGGTCTGGATGGCTGCATTCAGGTTCTGGAACTGCGACAGCATGGTCGCAACGCTCGGCGCTTCATCCGTAAGCGCCGACGCGGTGTAGGCGCTCAGCACACGCTCATCGAAAGCCTGCCGGGCCGCGAAGGGACCGAGGCTATTATTCTGCAAGGCGTGCAGGAAATAGACGTCGGCGACTTTGTCACGGGGCAGACCGAGAATCTGCGGTCCGCTCAGGGCACCGAAGATACGAATAGCCTCGGCCTGCTCTGCGGCCGAGCTTTGGCCGAGATCAGCCGTGCTCCTTTCGGAAAGCGGGCTGGGCTCCATGATCCGCGGCGCGAGCGGGGGATATTTCTGGTGGCCAGACGGCGCGCGTCGGACAATCCGGGGTAGCCGAGAGAGTATACCGTTGTTTACGAGGGCTTGTTCGAGTGCTGGATCGATCTGCCGGGCACCGACTCCGGGTGTAAATGGAGATGGTGGCAAGTAATAGTTTGGAGCGTTGTTCGAGTGTGTGGAATTTGTACCCTGAAAGTTCCCAACACCATTGGTTCCACCCACGAATCGCTCCAGCGCTAGACGATGACGATCATCGAGCGCCCAAAACTACCGAGGATTTGTTAACGAGACGTAAGTCGGGCGCGGAATTTGCGTGGCGAGTTACCTTCCGGCAACACAATCCCCGTCATCCGGCCGAGCGAGCGGCGGCGTCCTCGATTGTCCTCGGGCAGAAAATCACCGTGAGGCTGCGCACGCCCTGGGCGCCGCGAATAAGCACGCCCTCGATATCGGCAGTGGCGGAAGGCCCTGTCATCAGCGAGGCATAGCGGACCTCGCCGAAATCCCGCCGCTGATAGGCATCCGCGATCCCCGCGACGAGCGCCACGGGATCGAGCAGAACCACTAAATGCTGCGAGAGATAACCAACAGTATTCACCTGCAGCTCGCTTTCGCTGAGGAAAACAGAACCAGTCTCGGCCACGCCAAAACGCGCGCGCACCACAGCGACATCGACATTCTCAAGATCGCGCGGCCGGTTCACGGCATCGACGCGCGGAAACTCCGGCAATTCCCCGCTGGCATCCCGGATAAGGCGCTCACCTGGGAACTGCGCCGCGATGAATGCACCAAGCGCCGTCCCGGCCGGCAGGTCGAAAGACCGCCCACCCATCAGCGCGAGTCCCTGCTCGAAACCAGCACGCAGATCACTTGAGGCCGGAGCGAAAGCCGGGAGGTTGGGCAAAGGGTGATCACCCGGCGGTCGCGCCGCACGGCAGGCGGCCAGGATATCGTCTCGCGCGCTCATCCAGCTTTCTTCCGCCGCGCGTGCCACGAAGCGAAACTCTCGGACGGCGGTGTCGGCAATTCCCGATCGCGGCCCCAGCCATTGAGCCGCGTGTAGAGCAGCCCGCGCGGAAGGATGCGCACAGCCGTACGCGCCAAGGCGGTGGAGAGGCGATACAGCGCGGGCGACCCCAGAACCACGCCGGCCAGCCGCATCACGAGACGCTTCTTGCCGGGCAGCAATCCACCCGCCGCGATGATCCGCCGCCACGCATAAAGCTGCTCGTGGATATTGATCCTCACCGGGCAAACCTGCGTGCAACTGCCATTCAGCGTCGAGGCAAAGGGCAGGGCGGCATAGCGCGCGGGATCATAGGCCGGGTTGATGATCGCCCCGATCGGCCCGGAATAAACCGCGCCATAACTCAACCCGCCCGAGCGGCGGTATACCGGGCAAGTATTCATGCAGGCGCCGCAGCGAATGCATTTGAGCGACGTCCAGAACTCGGCCTGCCCCAGCCGCTTCGAGCGGCCGTTATCCACCAGCACGATATGCATCCGCCCGCCGTCCCGCGCTCCGCGGAAATGCGAGGTATATTGCGTGATCGGCGAACCCAAGGCACTGCGCGACAGCAGCCGCACGAAAACGCCCAGATCCGCCTGACGCGGAATCAGCTTCTCGATCCCGACCGAAACGATATGCAGCGGCGGCAGATTGGCACTGAGATCCGCATTGCCCTCATTGGTGCAAACCACCATCGCGCCGGTTTCCGCGACCAGGAAGTTCGCCCCCGTCAGCCCGGCATCGGCATCCAGCATCAGTGGCCGCGTCGTCACGCGACAATGTTCGGCGAGATAATGCGCATCGGTATTCTCCGGATCTCCGCCGATCCGCCGCGCGAAGACGCGCGCCACATCCGTCCGCAGCTTATGCACGGCGGGCACCACGATATGGCTCGGCGGTTCGTCATCGAGTTGCTGGATGCGTTCGCCGAGATCGGTCTCCGTGATGGTGATGCCATGCTGCGCCAGGAAGGGCGACATTTCGCATTCCTCGGTCAGCATCGACTTCGACTTGACGAGCGTCTTGGCGTTATTCTCGCGCAGTATACGGAGCACGATTGCATTATGTTCGGCGCCGTCCCGCGCCCAATGCACTTGCACGCCATTTGCGATCGCCTGCGCCTCGAACTGTTCGAGGTATTCCGCCAGCCGGCTCAGTGTGTGTTCCTTGATGGCGGAAGCGAGATCGCGCAGCGTCTCCCATTCGGGGACGCCATGCATCTGCCCGTCGCGCTTCTGCCGCAGCTCCCAAAGCCGCGTGTCATGGAAAGCCAGATGCGGCGCATCGGCGATAAACCGCGCGGCGGCGGCGGCGTGATCCACCGGCTCGTGAGTTTCCGGGCTCATCGCATCGCTCAGGCTGAGGCGCCGTTGAGGATCTGCGCGATATGAATGAAGCGCAGCGGCATTCCAGCACGACGCGCACAGCCCTGCTGGTGCATCAGGCAGGACGTATCCGCTGAGACGATGTAGTCGGCCCCGGCGGCGGCATGGTCTCGCACTTTGTCCAGCCCCATGCGGCCCGACACCGCATCCTCGTTCACCGAGAAGGTTCCGCCAAAGCCGCAGCATTCATCCGCCCGCAATGGCTCGACGAAACGAATGCCACGCACACCGGCAAGCAGATCGAGCGGTTTGGAGAAGGGCTTCTCCTCGATCTCCGACGTGTTCGCATGATGTAGCGAGCGCAGTGCCGTACAGCTATTATGCAGTCCCACGCGATGCGGAAACTCGGCCCAGGGAAATTCCCGTACGCACAGCACGTCATGTAGGAACTCAACGAGCTCGTACGTATTCGCGCGCAACTGGCGCACGCCCTCGTCCTGCGGGATCGCATCGAGATGCTTGCGGATATGATTGACGCAGCTCGCCGAGGGCATGACAACCGCGTCGAATCCCGCAAAGAGCCGCGCGAAATTCGCCTCCGTCCCGCGCGAGGCACCGTTAAAGCCGCTATTGGCCATCGGTTGCCCGCAACAGGTCTGACCTGCCGGGTAGGTCACATCGACGCCCAGCCGTTCCAGCAGCTCCAATGTCGCTATTCCAACTTCGGGGAAGAAGGAATCGATGAAGCAGGGAACGGCGAGGCCGACCTTCATGCTCAGGTCTTCAGGCGATATCCGCTGGCGTCCAGGCCCGAACCACCTGGCGCTGCTCGCCCAGCTTCGAGACGCCGAGAGTCATCACATCGCCGGGCTTGAGATAGACCGGCTCGGGCTTCACACCCATGCCGACGCCGGGCGGGGTGCCCGTCGTGATGAGGTCGCCGGGCAGCAGCGTGATGAAGCGGCTCACATAGCTGACCAGATGGGCCGCGCCGAAAATCATCGTCCGCGTATTGCCCGTTTGCCGGCGCTTGCCGTTGAGGTCGAGCCACATATCGAGCGCCTGTACATCGCCCACCTCATCGGGGGTGACGAGCCAGGGGCCGGTGGGCCCGAAGGTATCGGCGCCCTTGCCCTTGTCCCAGGTGCCGCCACGCTCGATCTGCCACTCGCGCTCCGAGACGTCATTGACGACGCAGAAGCCCGCGACGTGCTTCAGGGCCTCGGCCTCCGGCACATGCTGGCACTTGCTGCCGATGATGATGCCGAGTTCGACTTCCCAATCCGATTTCACGGAATCCTTGGGGATGATGACCTCGTCATTCGGGCCGGTGAGGGAGGTGATCGCCTTCGTGAAGACGATCGGCTCCTTGGGGATCGGCGCGTTGGATTCCGCGGCGTGGTCGGCGAAGTTGAGACCGATCGCGATGAACTTGCCGATGCCCGAAACCGGCACGCCAATGCGTGGCGAACCATGCACCAGCGGCAGGCTTTTGGGGTCGATCGCCCGCAGCCGGTCGAGCGAGGCAGGCGAAAGCTGCACCGGCCCGATATCGGACACGTGGAGGGAGAGATCACGGATCTGACCCTCGGCATCCAGCAGGCCGGGCATCTCCGCCCCGATCGGGCCGTATCGCAGCAGTTTCATGGTCTGGCGTTCCCTGGTGACATGCCCCGGGGCCCCGTCGGGCACCCGTTCTCTGGGGAATATCGGCGCCTCGCGGCTGAAGGGCAAGGTCGGGAAACGGCGCTTCAACGCGGCGCTACCGACCCCAGCGGATACGCATATTGTGCCAGAGAGCCCAAACCCTATCGTGAAACCGGACGTGAGAAGTCTTCCGCCAATTGATAGATGAGGTTGGCTGCTCCGTCGGAAGGACATTGTACATGCTCCCGATGCTCTCGTAGATAAAAGTGCTCGGCCGATCGATGAAGGGGTAGCCGTTGTTGATTGGACTGCAGGGCAAAGAATGCGGAGAGGCGGGGCTTTGAGAGAAATTGATCCTTGGCGGTGGGGGAGGCGGCAAACCCACAAAAGCCGGATTAGGAACAATATAGGTCTTAAAGAGGTCGAGTTCCTTTTCTCCATATGGGTTGAAATAGGGGGAGGGAATATTAATCAGCAAATAGCGGTCGGCAGCGTTATCCACTCTGTACCCGGCCAACCGCGCCCACTCCCATGACAATGGTCAAATTAGCTTCTCATTCCTAACAAAAGCTTGCCGAATGCTACTTGGCTTTTATAGCTCGTAGCTCTCCCTACACGATCCCCCCCGACCCCCCGCTCTTCGCCGGCCGGATCCGCGTCACCGCCGCGCGATACCCGCTCGCGCGGTAAGCGGCCACCGGGTCGATGGCGCTGCCCTTGCGGGACCGCGCCATCGCCAGGATCGGCTGTACGTCGGTCGTGAAAGCGCGCTTGAGCGTCTGGCTCGCCATCATCGGGTCGTTGGCGTCCTGGAAGCCGTCCAGCGCGCCGCGATCCACCAGCAGCGCCTGAGCGAAGGCGCGCTGCACCTCGACCGCGCTGGTCATCAGGCTCTCGATCGGATCGGTCACGTTATGCGACTGGTCGAGCATATAGGAGGGCGCGAAACCGGCATCGGCGCGCGCCGCCTCAACCAACTCGTTGAAGACCAGGAACAGCCGGTAAGGCTCAATCGCCCCCGCATCCAGATCGTCATCACCATATTTCGAATCGTTGAAGTGGAAGCCGGCAAGCTTCCCCGCATGGATAAGCCGGGAAACGATCATCTCAATATTCACATTCGGCGCATGATGCCCGAGATCGACCAAGCACAGCGCCCGCTCGCCTATCGCCTGGGCCGCCAGCAACGAAGAACCCCAATCTTGGATCACGGTCGCGTAGAAAGCCGGCTCGAACATCTTATGTTCCAGGAACAGCTTCCAGTCGCCGGGGATGCCCGCATAGATCGCCTTGGCGCTCTCGATATAACGCTCGAAGGCGCGGCCGAAATGCTGCTGGCCGGGGAAGTTGGCGCCATCGCCAATCCATACCGTGAGCGACTTGGAGCCAAGCACCTCACCCAATTCGGCGCAGCGGATGTTATGCGCCACGGCCTGCGCCCGCACCGCCGGATCCGTGTGGCTAAGACTGCCGTATTTATACGACAGCGGATGCAGCGTATTCCCGGGATGATCCTGGAAAGTATTGGAATTGACGGCATCAAAGCCGAGACCGAGCGAGGACGCCGCCTCCCGCACCGCCGCCATATCCGTGGTTTCGTCCCAGGGGAAATGCGGCGACACGGTGGGGGTGGCACCCGTCATGCGGTTCACGACAGCGCAATCCTCCAGCTTGTCGAAGATGCCGCGCGGCTCGCCGCCCATCGGAAAGCGCGCGAAACGTGTGCCGCCGGAACCCACGCCCCAGCTCGGCACCGCGACGGCGAAAGCCGAGACGGTATCGGTGATGCGCTCGATATCGATGCCGCGGCGCTGCAGCGCGCGGCCGAGCGCGTCGTATTCGTCGTCAAGCGCTGCCGTCAGCGGCGCATTCTGCTGGGCCAAAAAATCCTGGTCGAGTGCGGGGGTTGTGACCTGATCCATGATGCTCACCGGGTAAAGGCGTTGGCATTGCCGGCATCGACATTGATGATGTTGCCGGTGGATTTGGAGGAAATCTCGGAGGCGAAGAAAGCAACGCCCTCGGCGATATCCTCGGGATAGACGCTGCGTTTGAGCAGGGACCGCTCGCGATACACCGCTTCCAGATCGTCGAAGGATTCCGTCTTGTAGCTGGCCGCCCGCTGCTCGCCCCATTCGCCTTTCCAAATGCGCGACCCACGCAGCACGGCGTCCGGATTGACGACATTGGAGCGGATGCCGAAGGGCGCGCCTTCCAGCGCGACGCAGCGGGAGAGATGCAGTTCCGAGGCCTTGGCGGTGCAATAGGCGGCGGCGCCGGGCGACGCGACGAGCGCGTTCTTACTGGCGATCATGATGATGGAGCCGCCGAGACCCTGCTCCTTCATCGTGCGGAAGGCCTCGCGCGAGGTCAGGAAATAGCCGGTCGCGAGGATGTCGATATTCTTCTGCCAGATCGCGAGCGTTGTGTCCTCCAAAGGCGAGGCCGATGCGATGCCGGCATTGCAGACGCAAATATCGAGGCCGCCGAAAGCCGCCGCCGCTTCATGGAAGGCGGCGACCAGCGCATCCTCCTTCGTGACATCGGCCCAAACGGTGCTGACCGCATCGGCGCCAAAGCTTTTCGCCAATTCGCCGCGCGAGGTTTCCAATACCCCGCGATCGATATCGCAGAGCACGACGCAGGCGCCATCCTGCATCAGCCGCCGCGCCGAAGCCATGCCGATGCCACCGGCGCCGCCGGTAATGAAGGCGACCTTGCCGGCCAGGGCTCGGGGTTTCGGCATGCGCTGAAGCTTCGCTTCCTCCAGCAGCCAATATTCGATGTCGAAAGCCTCCTGCTCCGGCAGGCCGCGATAGACGGAGACCGTGGTGGCGCCACGCATCACATTGATGGCGTTGCGGTAGAACTCGCCGGCGATCCGCGCCGTCGCCTTGTCGGCGGCAAAGGTCAGCATGCCGATGCCGGGAATGAGGTAGACCACCGCATTGGGGTCACGCATGGCCGGGCTATTGGCCCGCTTGCAGCGATTGTAATAAGCGGCATAGCCCTCGCGATAGGTTTCCAGCGCCTCGGGCAGGCCCGGCAGCAGATCGGCGACCTCCTGCGTCCCGGGGTCGAAATCGAGCACAAGCGGTGCGATCTTGGTGCGCAGGAAATGGTCGGGGCAGGAAGTACCGAGCGGCGCCAGTGTAGCCAGATCCCGGCTGCCGACGAATTCCAGAACCTCCGGCGAGTCGTCGAAATGGCCGAGCTTGAATGGACCGTTCTTGCTGATAAGGCCACGGATCACCGGCATCAGCCCCGCCGCCACCGCACGCCGCTTCTCCGGCATGGCGGATTTGATCCGCTCGCCGCCGAAGGCTGATTTGCCGGCGCTGTGTTTCGTCAGAAATTCGGTCGCGCGATTGATGACGTCGAGCGTGGTCTCGTAGCATTCCTTCTGCGTATCGCCCCAAGTGAAAAGCCCATGCGCTTCGAGAACGAGGCCGCGCGCCTTGGGATTTTCCTCGGTGAACTTCTTCAGCCAAAGCCCAAGCTCGAAACCCGGCCGGCGCCAGGGCACCCAGCCCACGGTATCGCCGTAGATTTCTTGCGTGAGCTTGCGGCTATCGGCGGAAGCGGCAATGGCGATGATAGCGTCTGGATGCACGTGATCGACATGCGGGCGATCGATGAAGCCGTGCAGCGCCGTGTCGATGCTGGTGGCGCGTGGATTGAGATTGAAGGTGCAGTGGTTATAAAGCCCCACCATCTCGTCTTCCTGCGCGTCGCTCTTATAAATTGCTTGCAGGGAGATAAGCTTGTCCATGTAGAGCGTCGCGAAACCATCCAGCCTCATGCTGCCGATATCGCCGCCCGAGCCCTTGACCCAGAGCACTTTGACCGTCTCGCCGGTCAGCGGATCACGCTCGTCGAGCTTGGACGAGGTATTGCCGCCGCCGTAATTGGTGATGCGCTTATCCGAGCCGAGCAGGTTCGAGCGATAGACCAGAAGCGCCTCCGGGCTCAGCGAGGCCGCGACGGCATCGTCCCAGCGATTCTCGAGCAGCAAGCCGCGCTCCGCGACGTCCATTCTTGTATCCTCCCGCATGTGGCCGCCAGGATTGCTCCCTACGGCGCGCCATTCCTACCCCCGCCCGTAACAGGCTTCAATCATTTTCCGTCATTTTCCGTCATTTTCGCTTGACCTTCGGAAGGACTTCCCGCTTCCTGGGAGTAATTCGAGAGGGAACACGTCTGGGATGCTCGAAACTGAGCGCCATCGTATAATCCGTGGGCTGGTCGAGGATCGCTCCGTGGTAGCGATCGCCGAGCTGGTGGATTTGCTTGAGGCCTCGGAAGCCACGATCCGCCGCGATATCGCCGCCATGGCCGATCGCGGCGAGGTGCGGCGCGTGCGCGGTGGCGCCGAGGCGATCCACCCGCGCCACCAGACTCACTTAGGCGCCCGGCACTTTGCGGTGGAGGAGGCGGTCTGCTTCGCTGAAAAGCGCGCCATTGCCCGCGCGGCGGCGGCGCTGATCGGTGATGGCGACAGCGTGGTGATCAATGGCGGCACCACCACCTATCGCATGGTGGAGTTTCTCGCGGACCGCACGCTGGACATCCTGACCAATTCCTTTCCGATCGCCACCGAACTCATGCGCCGGAGCCGCAACCGCATCACCATTCCCGGCGGCACGATCTATCCCGAGCAGGGCGTTGTGCTGAGCCCTTTCGCCAATGACACCACCAAGCATTTTTGGGGCAGCATGCTGTTCACCGGCTGCTTCGGCCTCAATAGTTTCGGGATGATGGAAACCGATCCGCTCATTGTTCAGGCGGAGATGAAGCTGCTGGAATGCGCCGAGCGGCTGGTGATCATGGCGGATAGCCGCAAATTGCGGCAGCGTTCCGCCATGGTCGTGGTGCCGCTGGCGCGTATCGCGACGGTCATCACCGATGCCGGCGCCGCCGAGGAGGAATTGCAGATGCTGCGCGATGCCGGCGTGACGGTCATCACCGTCTCGGCCGAGGGCGCAGCGGGCGGAGAGTTGCTGCATGTTGCCTGACGGCGCGTGCATCTGAGAGAACGTGCCTGCAAGAACCGCGTGACTTCAAGAAACTCAGGGGAAACGACATGGATCGCAGAACGCTTTTGAAGACTGGTGCCATGATGGCGGCCGCCGCGACGCTACCTGCCGCGATATCGAGCCGCGCCCGCGCCGCCGGCACAATCCGTGTCGGCCTCGTCGCGAAATCGCTCGGCAATGGCTTTTTTGTCGCCGTCGACAAGGGTGCCAACGAAGCCGCCAAGGCGCTGGGCGACGTGCAGGTGATCTTCACCGGTCCCACCACGACCACGGCAGAGGGCCAGATCGAGGTCATTCAGGCGCTCATCGCGCAGCATGTCGATGCGATCGCCATTTCCGCCAATGACCCCGATGCGCTGGTGCCGGTGTGCAAGCGCGCGCTCGCACGGGGGATCAAGGTGATCTCCTATGATTCCGCGGTGAGCCCCGAGGGTCGCATTGTCCATCTCGCGCCGTCCTCGGATGAGCTGATCGGCAAGGCGCTCAACAAGCTCGCGGCGGCGGCGCTGCCGGATGGCAAGGGCAAGATCGCGCTGGTTTCCGCGACGCCCACTTCGACCAACCAGAATGCCTGGATCGCGGTAATGAAGGGCGATTTGCCGAATTACCCCGGCCTCGATCTCGTCTCCATCACCTATGGCAACGACCTCGCCGATGATTCTTATCGCGAGGCCACCGCGCTGCTGCAGAAATACCCCGATCTCAAGGTCATCGTCTCGCCGAGCTCCGTCGGCATCGTCGCCAGCGCCAAGGCGGTCGAGGATGCGAAGAAAGTTGGCCAGGTCTATGTCACTGGCCTTGGGCTGCCGTCCGAATGCGCGGGCCATGTGATGGCGGGTTCCATCAAAAGCTTCGCGATTTGGAACCCGATCGATCTGGGCTACGCGACGATCGAGGTCGCCGTGGATTTGGTGCGCGGCGCCAAGGGTCCGGGCTCCAGCCTGCCTGCCGGCCGCATGGGCAGCATCGCTTTCGACGATAAGGGTGTCGGCGCGATGGCCGTCCCCTTCACCTACGACAAGTCCAACGTCGAGCAGTTCGCGAAGGTTTTTTGAGGAAGTCGCGTTCGTGAATTTAGCCTCGCCAATGCAAATCGTCATGGCACGCGAAGGCGTGCCATCCACGCCTTCTTCGTCACAACAAAGGCATGGATGCCCGGCCTTCGCCGAGCATGACGGGGTGCCACAACGATGACCGCTCCGATCCTCACCATGACGGGTGTGACCAAGCATTTCGCTGGCGTGCGTGCGCTGGTGAAGGGCGAACTCACGCTCTATCCGGGTGAGGTGACGGCGCTCATCGGCGAGAACGGTGCGGGCAAATCGACGCTGGTGAAAATCCTCACCGGTGTGCATCACGCCGACGAGGGCAGCATCACCCTCGGCGGCGAGGTGGTGCGCATCCCCTCCGCCGATGCCGCCAATCGACTCGGCATCAGCGCCATCCACCAGGAAGCGGTGGTCTTCGACGATCTCTCGGTCGCCGAGAATATCTTCATCACCGAACGCCCGCGCCGCCACGGCATGGTCGATTGGGCGGAGATGCGGCGGCAGACGAGCAAACTGCTCGCCGAGCTGGACCCGCGCATCGATCCCGCCATGCCGATGCGCCAGCTCAGCGTCGCGCAGAAACACCTCGTGCAGATCGCCCGCGCGCTGTCCCACGAAGCGCGTGTTGTGATCATGGACGAGCCCACGGCAGCGCTCTCGCATCGCGAGGTCGCGGAACTCTTCACCATCGTGCACCGGCTGAAGGCGGAGGGCCGCGCGATCCTCTTCATCAGCCACAAATTCGATGAGGTCTTCGAAATCGCCGACCGCTACGCCGTCTTCCGCGACGGCGCGGCAGTGGGGCAGGGCCTCGTCAGCGATGTCGGGCGTGACGAGCTTATCACACTGATGGTCGGGCGTTCGGTTGACCAGGTTTTCCCCAAAGCCGTCGTGCCGATCGGCGAGGAGCTTTTCCGCGTCGAAGGTTTGTCGCGCGGCCGTGAATTCGCCGATGTCAGCTTCGGGCTGAGACGGGGCGAAATCCTCGGCGTCTACGGCCTCGTCGGCGCTGGCCGCAGCGAGGTCATGCAAACCATCTTCGGCCTCAACCGCGCCGATGCGGGCACTGTTACGCTGGAGGGCCGCAAGCTCGTCATCCGTTCGCCCGAGGACGCGATCGACCAAGGTCTCGGTTTCGTGCCGGAGGATCGGCAGATTTCCGGTGGCATTCTGCGTTTCTCGATCAACGACAACATCGCGCTGCCCAGCCTCTCCCGTCTCGCCGGTTTCGGCTTCACGCGACGCGGCGAGGAACGCAAACTCGCGGACGAATATGTCTCGCAGTTGCAGATCAAAACCTCCGGCATCGCGCAGCGGTTGGAAGAATTGTCCGGCGGCAATCAGCAGAAGGTCGTGATCGCCAAATGGCTGGCGACGCATCCCCGCGTGCTCATCATGGACGAGCCGACCAAGGGCATCGATGTCGGCGCCAAGACCGCCGTCTATCGGCTAATGGGGGAAATGGTGGCGCAGGGTCTCGGCATCATCATGGTCACATCGGAATTGCCGGAGGCGCTGGGCATGGCGGATCGCGTGCTGGTCATGCGTCGCGGTCGTGTCGCCGCACTCTTCGATCGCGTGGAAGCCACCGCCGAGGCCATCGTCCGGGCCGCGACCGATGCGTGAGACCCACAGCGCCCGCGTAGGACTTGGCACGAGGATCGGCCGCCTGCCGCATGTCGTTGGTCTCGGCCTGCTGACGCTGCTGCTGCTCGCCGCCGTGTCCTTCGCCTTTCCGCCCTTCCTCGAAGTCGATAACGTGAAGTCCCTGCTGGACGACACGGCGCTGCTCATCATGCTGGCGGTCGGCGAGATGTTCGTGCTGCTCACCCGCAGCGTCGATCTCTCCGTGGCCGCCAATGCGGCGCTTACCGGCATGGTGGTGGCGCTGTTCAATGCGGCGCATCCCGGCGCGGGCATGCTGCCGGTGATCGTGATCGCCATCGTGATGGGCGCAGTGCTGGGCGCCTTCAATGGCATTCTTGTGTGGAAGCTGCGCATCCCATCGATCGTGGTGACGCTCGGCACGCTCTCGGCCTATCGCGGCCTCGTCTATATCGTTTCGGGCGGCGCCTGGGTGAATAGCGGCCAGATGTCGCCGATGTTCCTCGGGCTGGTGCGCGTGCCGATCCTGGGCGTCAGCGTGCTGAGCTGGATCGGCTTTCTGGTCGCGGTCGCGGCTTTTCTGTTCCTCCGTTTCAGCGTGTCCGGCCGCAACCTCTACGCCGCCGGCAACAACCCGAATGCTGCCGCCTATGCCGGCATCGATGTCGGCCGCATGCAATTCCTCGCCTTCGTCCTCTCCGGTGCCATCGCGGGCCTCGCCGGCTATCTCTGGGTCGCGCGTTTCGCGGTGGCCTATACCGATGTCGCCTCGGGCTTCGAGCTTCAGGTCATCGCCGCCTGCGTCATCGGCGGCGTCTCGATCACCGGTGGGGTCGGCGGCGTGGTTGGCGTGGTGCTTGGCGGTTTGTTCCTCGGCATCATCAAGAACGCGCTGCCCGTGGTCGGCATTTCGCCCTTCTGGCAGATGGCGGTGAGCGGCCTCGTCATCACTGTCGCCGTCGTTCTCAATGCCGGTGCCCGGCGGCATGAGGGCCGCCGAATTCTCGAAGAGTCGGAGGCCGGGGCATGAGCAGCGTCCTGCCCGTGGCCACGGAGACGGCGCCGCGCCGCAATCCCGCCTGGCGCAAGCTGCTGCGCTGGGAAGTGCTGCTGGCGCTCGTCGTGCTGGCGGATTTCTTGTTCAACGCGCGGATCTCGAAATACTTCCTCGATCCCTGGACGCTCTCCGACGCCAGCTTCAACTTCACCGAGCGCGCGATCGTGGCACTCCCCATGGCGTTGCTCATCATCGCCGGCGAAATCGACATCTCCGTCGGCAGCACCATGGCGCTGTGTTCGGTGGTGATGGGCGAGGTCGCGGCGGCAGGCCACGGCACACCTCTCGTTGTACTGACCGGCATCGTGATCGGCTTTCTGGCAGGCTGCTTCAACGCGGTGCTCGTCACGTTCTTCCGCGTGCCATCCATTGTCGCGACCATCGGCACGCTCAGCCTCTATCGCGGCATTGCCTATGCCATCGTAGGGGACGGCGTGCTGAAGGCCTACAAACCGAACTTCGCCTATTTCGGCCAAGGCTATGTCGTGGGGCCGATCTCCTTTGAGCTGGTGCTGTTCGGCGGGCTCGCGATCCTGTTCGCGGTGCTGCTGCATGGCACCATCATCGGCCGGCGAATCTTCGCGATTGGCGCCAATCCCATCGCCTCCCGCGTCGCCGGCATTCGCGTGGATCAATACAAGTTCTGGATCTTCGCGACACTCGGCCTCTTCGCCGGTCTCGCCTCCGTCCTGCTGACCTCGCGCCTCGGCTCCACGCGGCCCTCGATCGCGATGGGCTGGGAACTTGACATCATTACGATGGTGATCCTCGGCGGCATCTCGATCGACGGCGGCCAGGGCTCGATCATGGGCGTCGTGCTGGCGGCGCTGCTGATCGGGCTGGTGACCTTCGGCTTGTCGCTGCTCAATGTGCCGGGCATCGTGCTGTCCATCGTCACTGGCGGGCTGCTCATCGCGGTGGTGGCTCTCTCCTCGGTGCTCGGCTATTCCGGCCGAAGACGCTCGCGCTGAGAGGTTCCATGAACCAGATCGCTTTCCGCATGCGACTCCTTCCCGGCAATGCCGAGGAATATCGCCGCCGCCACGAGGAGATTTGGCCCGAACTCGCGGCGCTGCTGCACGAAAGCGGCATCCGCGACTACAGCATCTTTCTCGACGAGGAGAGCAACGCGCTTTTCGCCGTGCTGCGGCACACGCCCGATCACCACATGGAGGCTTTGCCGGCGCATCCCGTGATGCGGCGCTGGTGGGCGCATATGCGCGATATCATGGAGACCAACGAGGACGGCTCGCCGGTCGCGACGCCGCTCGATCCCATGTTCCATCTCGATTGAGTTCATGACGTCGCTCGTCGCGGTTCTGGATATCGGCAAGACCAACACTAAGCTCATGCTGGTGGAGGCGCCGTCCGGCCGCACGGTCTGGTCGGCGGAACGCGCCTCGGCCGCCATTCTGAGCCGTAATGCGCCGGTGCTGAAGACGGAACTCGATATTTTCGGGATCGAGAACTGGCTGCTCGCCCAACTCCGCGACTTGCCGGAACGGGGGCGCGTCTCCGCGATCCTCCCCATCGCCCATGGCGCGGCACTGGTCTTGGTGGACGGCGAGGGCGAGGTGCTTGCGGCGCCGGATTACGAGGATACCAGCTTCGACCGTCTGCGCGGCGAATACACCCGCCTGCGCGATCCCTTCGCCCAAACGCTGTCGCCGGCACTACCCGCCGGCCTCAACCTCGGAACGCAGCTCTACCATCTGCAGAACGAGGCTTCCGCGCTGTTCCTGCGCGCCCGCTACGTGCTCACCTATCCGCAATACTGGTCGTGGCGCCTTTCGGGCGTCACGGCGAGCGAGGTGACATCACTCGGCTGTCACAGCGATCTATGGAACCCGACTGCCGCGACCTTCTCGGATCTCGTGCTCCGCCAGGGCTGGGCGGCGCTGATGCCGCCGCTGCGCCCCGCGCGCGCCGCGCTCGGCCCGCTGCGGCAGGAGATCGCGGAGGCGACCGGGCTGCCGAAGGATTGCGCCGTGATCTGCGGCATTCATGACTCGAATGCCTCCTATCTCGCGCATCGCGTGGCGCGGCCGGATGGCGACGCCTTCACGGTCGTCTCCAGCGGAACCTGGTGCATCGTGCTGGCCAAGGGCGCCGATCTTTCCCGGCTGCGCGAAAGCGACGACATGCTTGCCAATGTCGATGCACTGGGCGAACCCACCGCCACCGCGCGCTTCATGGGCGGCCGCGAATACGCGGTGATTGCCGGAGAGGCTGCGCGTGGCGTGCCACCGACCGAGGCCGGCTTGGCGGCGGTAGTGGCGGCCGGCGCCGAGGCGCTGCCGAGCTTTGCCTTGGGCGGCCCATTCCAGGGCCGCACCGGGCAGCTCGAGGCTGCGGAAGCGCTGGAGGCACCGGCCCGCGCGGCGCTGGCTACCCTCTACTGCGCGCTTATGGCCGACCTCATCCTCGACCGTCTGTGCACCACCGGCGCGATCCTGGTGGACGGCCCCTTCGCGGAGAACCCGCTTTTTGGCCGCCTTCTTCAGGCCCTGCGGCCGGCTGATCTTGTCTCGCTTGGCGGTACCCGACACGGCATCGGAGCGGCGGTGCTGTGGCTTGCGGGAGAACCGGTGCCGCCCGAAGCGCCAGCCGCGGCCCTGCCGCCTCTTTCGATGGCTAAAGTATTGCGCGCCCATCGGGATCACTGGCGCGCTCAGATTGCCTAACCCGGCTGTGTTCGTTCGCCGAGCACACCGGCCCCTCCATCTTGTTGTTGAAGGCGTCGATATCGCCGGACGGCAGTCACGACGCAGTATTTGGTCGCTACTTGCGGGCCCGACGACCACGACCCGAATAAGGCTCAAGATCGCTTGCTGCACGTCGTGGCGGCGACGCAGTCAGATTGTTACGCTGGTTCGACGCGTTTCCAGTAGGAGTCCTTTGCGATCACAGCACCTTCACGAAATGTGTAGAAGTCGCAACCGAGTGCCTCGATCTGCTCACCGGAGGGCGTGGTGCCAGTGATGGTCCATTTTGAGATACCGGTGTCGCCGCAGGCATAGTGGGTAGCCTGGCCGAAGTGGACATCGGGCAGGCCGGCGAAGCGCGTGGCAAGCCCCTCGCGGACGGCGGCTTTGCCCTCATAGCGGCGCCCATGAGGGTCGGGGCCGCGAGGCATCAGCAGAATGCAGTCTTCGGCGAAAAACTTCATTACTTGGTCGAGGTCGTGCGCGTTGAAAGCGTCGCAGACGCCCTCGAGCAAGGCGATGATCGATGTGGTGTCAGCCACGGCTGCCTCGATGTAAGGGCGAGCACCATAGCACCGCGGCATCGAAATCCTTCAGTGTAATCGGTTGAATAGTAAGATCGTCTCCCCATAGATGTTCGTGTTGTTGGCAAGTCGGGATCCGTGGGATCGCTGCAAACGATGAGGACTCGCCGATGGAAGATCACCCGAAGGTCACGAGGTTTTTGCACAGATCGTCTATTTATATCGGCATCACGGTGATCGTTTGTGGATTGGCAGCTTCCGCTGCTTGTGCTCGAAACTCGAATACAACCAGTGGTAGTTCAAAATCAGTGACGACGACGCTCGCAAATACGGCAGCTCTCGATACCAGCAACCCGGAAGTGCAGCGGAAGGCGCGCAAACTCGCGCGAGAGCCCGCGGTACGACCGCCGGGCGGCCATCGCATCGTCGAGGACCATTCCGGTCGCAAGCAACTAGGCAAAGCCTCAGTCTATGCACCACGCTTTCAGGGCCACAAAATGGCGAACGGACGAGCGTTCGACCAGAAGGGCCACGCGGCGGCCAGCAAATCCCTCCCGCTCGGAACGGTTGCCAAGGTGACCAACCTCCAGAACGGCCGCACAGCCGTGGTGACGGTCGAAGACCACGGGCCATACGTCAACGGCCGGGCCGTCGATGTGACAAGCGCGACCGCCCGGCAGCTTGGAATCACCAAGCGGCAGGGAATAGTGCCTGTCGTCGTCGCACCTGTCGCGATCCCTCAATCCAATGGCACGGTCACGGCGGGCGCGGGAGCCGTCCCTGGCCCCGCCACGGCAAACTGAAGGTCTAAGTCTCAGCTACCTGGCAGTGGCGAGCCGATCGACGGCTGATGTCTTAGCCGCCCATCGAGGCGACCAAACGCTCGTCCCGAACTTTGGCGCTAGGTGCTCTCGCGAATGGCACCTGCTCCTATGTCCAAAGCCCCTGGTCGAGGGGACCGGCGGTATGCCAAAACCCGCTCATGGCCAAGAACAGGGATATCCCCACAGACCTTCAACCGAACCCGGCGGACTATGCCTTCGACCTCGATGGCGTATTGAGCGCCGTGGTCGGGCTACGCTCCACCGCGCCCTCGGACGCCTTTACCGCCTCGGCCCTGGGAACCGAGCGAGAGGGCTCGGGCATCGTCATCGGCGATGATGGTCTGTTGCTCACCATGGGCTACCTCATCATGGAGGCGGAAACGATCTGGATCACCTCCGCGGATGGCCGCGCGGTGCCGGGGCATGCCTTGGCCTTCGACGGGGAGACCGGGTTCGGCCTCGTGCAGCCGTTGGGCAAGCTGGGGCTACCCAAGCTCGAACTCGGCGACAGCGGCGAAGCCGCCCTGGGCGAGGCCGTCCTCTTCGCCTCAGCAGGCGGCCGGCGCCGGGCGATCGAGACCAGAGTCGTTGGCCGCCAGGAATTCGCGGGCTACTGGGAATACCTGCTGGATGACGCGATCTTCACCGCGCCCGCGCATCCCTTCTGGGGAGGCGGCGCGCTGATCGGCAAGGATGCCGAACTCTTGGGCGTCGGCTCGCTCATTCTCCAGCAGGGTGACGCCGAGGGTCGCCGCCTTGACATGAATATGATCGTGCCGATCGGCGAATTGCACCCGATCCTCGATGATTTGCGCCGCTACGGTCAGGTCCTCCGGCCCGCGCGCCCTTGGCTCGGCATTTACGCCATGGAGGATGACGACACGGTGATGATCGGGGGCCTCGCCGACGGCGGACCGGGCGATCGTGCCGGGCTCCATACCGGCGACCGCGTTCTGGCGGTTGAGGGCAAGGAGATCACCGACCTGGCCGCCCTATGGCGCGGCGTATGGGCCTGCGGCCCAGCAGGCGCGCGGGTGACGCTCACGGTCCAGCGGGGCGAGCGAAGGCTGAATGTGCCCGTCGCGACGATAGATCGGCGTTCACTTCTAAAGACGCCACGGATGCATTGAACAACGCGCCGAGCCCCGAGACACTGGAGAACCGCATCACCTTGAGCACCGCAGCACCGATCGACACCGTCGTACAGAAAGATATCCTCGACGCCGTCGATTCTCTTCAGGACCATTCGGCCGATCTGCTGAAACGGCTTGTGAGGCATCGCAGCATTCTCGGAAACGAGCAGCCCTGCATCGAGGAAATGGCGTCGATGTACGAGGCGCTCGGCCTCGCGCCGCATTTCATCCCGATTGAGGAAGAAAAACTCACCGATCATCCGGGCTTCTCGCCGCCCATGATGTCGTACGCCGGTCGCACCAATGTCGCGGCGGTTCATCGCCCGCGTAACGTGACCGGCCGCAGCCTGCTGCTGCAAGGCCATCTCGATGTCGTGCATGAGGGTGCGGCCGATCTTTGGGCAAGCCCGCCCTACGACCCCGCAATCCGCGACGGTAGGCTCTATGGCCGTGGGTCGGGAGACATGAAGGCCGGCCACGCCGCAATTCTCACCGCCGTGGCAGCGCTCCGTCGAGCCGGGATGCAGCCGGCCGCCGAACTGCAACTTGCCGCCGTGATCGAGGAGGAATGCACCGGCAACGGCGCCCTCGCCACCATGCTGGCGTTGCCGAAGCCTGAGGGCTGCATCATCCCGGAGCCAGGGCCCGGCTGGGACGCGCTGTGGGTATCGGAAGTCGGAGTGGTTTGGGCTTGGGTCACGGTCACCGGCCGCCCGGTCCATGTCCGCCAGATGCAGCGCGGCATCAACGCGATCGACGCCGCCTATGTCGTGGTCGAGCATTTCCGCCGCTACGAAGCGCGCATGAACGAGAAGGGCATGATCCATCCGGCCTTCGCCGGCGAGGCGCATCCCGTCAACGTCAATTTCGGCACGATCGAGGGCGGCGAGTGGAACAGCTCCGTGCCGACACGCGCGAAGATCGGCCTGCGTGTCGGAGTTATGCTCGGACGGTCCTGCCGTCAGGTGCAGCAGGATATCCGCGAGGTCGTAGCCTCGGCTGGCGCGGATCCAAGACTTACCGGAATCACCTTGGATCTTGTGTTCCGTGGCTTCACGGCGGATGCCTGCCTGCTGCCGCCCGAACAGCCGATCGCCCGTCTGGTGCAGGAGGTTCACCTCAGCCTCAACGACGAGCCGGTTCGCCCTTACTGCGCTCTCGCCTTGACCGACGCACGCTTCTACGCGCTTTACAGCGACACGCAGGTGACCTGCTACGGGCCGGACGGCGACGGCGCGCACGGTATCGACGAGAGTGTGAGCCTAGCCTCTCTGCACCGCGTCACCCGCACCCTGGCACTAGCCATCGCCAATTGGTGCGGCCTGGAACCGATCGCCAAGCCGCACCGATAACGTCGCGCGGAGCGCCTTACAGCGCGTTCAGCGTCCGCACTAGCGGGGCGGCCGCGGGGTTGCGCACCCTGCGCGAGACAACGATGTCGGTTACGGTCACGGGCCGGCCATAGTAACTGGCATTGTCATCCCGGTTTGGCTTCACCAGCGTGCCGTTCAGGCTGACACCGGCATAGGCGCCGGACGAAGACGCCCACACAACAATATCGGCGCCGACATTGGCGGTGGTCGCGCCCTCAACGGTCGAACCGAGCGTTGCCACTGCAATTCCCGCATTCGCGCCGATCTTGAATTTGTCCCGCATGAGCGCCCGCAATGCCTTCTCGCTCATGATGAACATAATCATCTCGGATTGCTGGGCCCCGATCTGCAAGCCGAAGCTCGCGGAGGCGACAGTATAGAAGGCGGGGTCGCTCCAGCCGTGCGCGCCGCGCGTCATCAGCACCGCCTGTCCGCCCTCGCCGCCGAAGAAGAAACCGGCCTTGAATATCCGTGGAGCGATAAGCACGGCGCGCGCCCGGCGCAGCAGCTGCTTCGCGTTTCCGAATTCTTTGTCGCCCTCGAGATCCTGCAACGTGCCCAGCGCGTGGTTAACGGTCGACTGCTCATCACTGGCCGCGCGGGCCGCCGGATCGGCCGCTAGAATCATCGAGGCTGCAAGTGCTGCTGCGAGTGTCAAATGAGTCCGACGGGATATCATCACCATCCTCCTTGGTTCTGGCGGCAGGGTTCAAGCCGGGAGACAAGTGGCTCTGTCCCTGGCGCGCCCGTCGCGGAGCACCGCTATAGCCTATCTGCTGACGGGGGCGAAGCCTCCTAGAAGTTGGCGCAGACCCTGGGGCGCCGTGTCAGCCAGGGCCGCGCCTCCTCGACCTGTGCGGCAAGGCCAAGGATCGTGGCCTCATCGCCATAGCGGCCGACAAACTGCACCCCGACGGGAATTTGCTCCTCCGTCCAGGTCGCGGGCACCGACATTGCCGGTAGGCCCGACAGGTTGAAGGCGAACATGAAGGCGGCATCAGTCCATTTGGCATTATAACGATCGAAATCGGCTTCGTTCATGTCCCAATAGCCGACGGGGCGCGGAAGCTGCGTGAGCGTCGGCGTCAGGAAGACGTCATAGGGGTGGAGTTCCATCTGAATCCGCTGATTGGCCTTACGAATGGCCGATACGCTGGCCGCGTATTCCGATGCGGAGAGTGATCGCCCTCGCTCCAGCATTGACCAATTCAAGGGCACGAGATCCGACTCTTCGACCTGCCGTCCGGTGGTTTTCGCGAGTTCGTCGAATTCCAGTACGGTTTGCACCGAATTCATCCGGTTGTAGTCGAGCCAAGCCGATCCGAGATCGGTCGTAAGATCATATTCCTCGACGTTATGCCCTAAACTTTCGAGCAGCACGGCGGTCTCCTTGACCGCGCGTGCCACTTCCGGTGCGAATTCGGGACCCCAAGGCGTCGTCAGCGTAAACCCGATTCGGAGGCGCCTTGGGCGGTCTCCGATACCGTCGAGCCAGGATTTGGCCGGCAGTGGAGGGGTATAGGGATCGCCCGGCAGCGTACCGGCAGTCGCATCGAGATACGCGGCGGTGTCGCGAACGGTGCGGGTGAGCGCGAAGAAAAACACACTGCCAAACCAAATCTCGACATCGGCCGGTCCATAGGTGATCCGCCCGCGCGACGGCTTGAGGCCCACCAGACCGCAACAGGACGCGGGAACGCGGATCGACCCGCCGCCATCCGTCCCCTCGGCAATGGGAACCATGCGCGACGCAACGGCTGCCGCAGAGCCGCCGCTGGACCCGCCGGGCGTCACCGCAGTGTTCCAAGGATTGAGCGTTGGCCCATAGAGCCTTGGCTCGGTAGCGATGCACCAGCCATTCTCGGGAACGTTGGTTCGGCCGAGGAGAATAAACCCAGCTGCTTTTATGCGCCGCACCATTTCGGAGTCGAAGCCGCAAACAAAATCCTTGCGATAAGCGAGCCCGGCGGTGAGCCGCGTGCCCTCCCACATCGAACCGATATCTTTCAGCAGAAACGGCACACCGGCGAAGGGTCCGCCGCTGGCTTGCGTCGCCATCTGACGCGCGAGATCGAAAGTCTCGATCACCACCGCATTCAATTTCGGATTGAGTGAATCGATCGTGCTGATGGCGGCCTCGACAAGTTCCGACGAGGAAACTTGTCGTGTCTTGACCAGTTCAGCTAGCCGGAGCGCATCGCTTTCCGCATAGAGCCGGAGGAGATCCGGTGTAGTCGTTGTCATGCTCTGCGCTCCGGCTCAGGCCAAGACTCTGCTTCCGCCTCGTCCTTATCCCCGTAGCGCCGAGATGATCTCCGCACAAGTCGGCGTCCGGCCGACATTCGTCAGGGCGTAGTTGAGCCCGGCACGCTGCCATTCGTCATTGACCGTCGAGGTGCCGTCGCTCGCGACAACGACCTCGTAGCCGAGATCCGCGGCATGCCTCGCGGTGTGCTCGATCGACATATTGGTCCAAGCGCCTGTGATGATGACGGTCTCAACGCCGAAGCCTTGCAGCAGGCTTTCCAGCTTCGTTCCGCAGAAGCCGTTCATCCGCATTTTTTCGACAATGAAGTCGCCTTCCTGGGGTTCGAGCCCGGGAACAGCCGCTGCACCCCAGCTACCGCGCACGACGGCATTCGCCTCTTTGATCCCCTTGTAGAGCGGAGCATTGAGTTTGAGCCCCTTCGCCCCGGCCTCGACAATATAGTGGATATGGAAGACGGGGATGTTGAGCGCGCGAGCCTCTTTCGCAAGTCGCGCGACATTGGCCACCGCATTCTGGCTCTTCGCATGCGCTGGCGAGCCGGAGCCCGCGAATGCGCCTCCTTCGCCGATCACGTCATTCTGCATGTCCTGGATGATCAGGGCCGCGGAAGATGGTTTGATCCGGAGTGCTTCTTCTGTCGCCATCGTCACTTCCTCCTAGGTCATATAGGGAAGGCGGTTGCCGCTCACGTTCAGATCGATCTTGTAGAGAGACGTCGATGCGCAAATGAACAGTGTATTCCATTCATCGCCGCCCCAGTTGAGGTTTCCGACATTCTCCGGAACCTCGATCCGGCCGAGCACTTCTGCTTGCGGACTAATAACCCAAACGCCACCCGGCCCTGTGACGTAGACGTTCCCGTTGGCGTCACACTTCATCCCGTCGGGAATACCCTCGTCGAGTGCTCCAGATCCAACCTTGTCCACAAAGATCGCGCCACTATCAATGGTTCCGTCAGCAGCGACCTTGAAGACCCGAATATGCGCGTGTGTGCTGTCATTGATATACAAAAGCGATTCGTCCGGCGAGAAGCAAAGCCCATTCGGCTGGCTGAAGTCATTGACAAGCAGCTGGAGTTTCTCGCCGGAGGGTTGCACGCGATAGACACCCTGGAACGAAAGATCCTGTTTGCGCTCAACACCGAAGACCGGCATCCGCCCGTATGTCGGATCGCTGAAATAGACACTCTTATCCGACGCGACCACAACGTCGTTCGGGCTGTTCAGTTCCTTACCCTCGAAATGGGAAGCGACCGTTTGACGGCTCCCATCGGTCCGCTGTCTGATCAGGCTACTGGTCGCATGCTCGCAAATCAGCAGATCACCGCTGACTTCATAGGTCATGCCGTTACCCTTATTCGAGGGCCGCGCCACCTCAGTCACCCCCTTCGCGGCATCCCAGCGCCGCCGAGTGTCGCCCGGCATATCGCTGAATAAGAGGAATTTGCCGGCGCGGTTCCAGACCGGCCCCTCGGTGAAAGTGAATCCTGTGCCGAGACGCTCGACCTTCGCGCCTTTTGGCACAAGTTCGTAAAAGCGCTCGCTGTTCGTGATGGCGGTCACCTTCCCATTCTCCCCGAACTTATTTTTGATGTTTTCTCGCAACAAATGCAGCGAACTCTTATGGGACAACGCTCGAAGATTGTCAAGACTATCCAAGCCACAAAGCAGGAGTTCCAGACTAAGACTGGTGAAATTGCGAGTGGGTTCGGCTTAACGTCAGCCGCAACGCACGAGACGCCGTGCTAAATCTGCATGCGCGGATGTGGGCTTCGGGCGTAGAGCGCGACAGCCGGAATGATCAGCAGCCCGAGGATCGCCTCTTGCGCAGATGACGAGAGACTGTAGCCCGACAGGATCGTTTGCAGAACCGTCAGGATAAGCACGCCGAGAACAGTCAGACCGTAGCCGCCGCGGCCACCCACCAGCGAGGTTCCGCCGATCAGCACGGCCGCGATGGTGGTGAACAGATAAGGATCGCCAACTCCCGCGTAGCCGCTCCCGGTATAACCAAGCAGCAAAACTCCGGTCATCGCCGCGGTCACGCCACTTGCGGCGAAAACAAGTGTCCAGGTCCATGGACCCGATATCTGCACGCGATCAGCTGCCACTCGATTGCCACCTAGAGCATACAGGCTTCTACCAAGCCAGGTGCGACGCAGCAGAACAATGTTCAGCGCCGCAAGCGCTGCCCAAAGGATAACCGCAGGCGCGATGCCGACTGTGTGATTGGCCGTCGCGAAACTCTGCAGCCATTGAGGCACCGCGCCCTGAATCGTACCACCCGAGATGCCGGAATTTCCGCCGCTGCTCACGAGAATCTGTATCAGACCCAACACCGCATTGCCGACGCCCAAGGTCACCACCAACGATTGCCCGCGCAGACGATGGCTCAGGACGCCGTTAAAGGCACCGATCAACGCCCCAAGAACAAAGACCACCACAATCCCGACAGGGGAGGGTAGGCCATCATTCAGTAACTTCACCAAGCCGACATTCGCGGCGCCGACAACAAACGGGATGGACAAGTCGAGGCCGCCGATCAATGCGCAAAGTGTCTGGCCGACCGTCGCCACGCCAAGAAACGAGGCGAAGACCAGGCTGGAGCGCAGATTGATGAGCGACCAGAATCCATCGATCGAAACCGCACCGAACACCACGAGTGCCAGGAGAACGACACTCGCCATCACACTACTACCGTGCTGCCCCACTATCGCTCTCATCACGAAACTCCTGGCTCGGCCTGGCCGCCCCGACGCTTTCTCCACCTAGCCAACCGCGGTCGGGAGCTGCCGGTCAGGAGTCCGCCCGCGATCAAAGACGCGACCAGCACGGCTCCCGTCGTGAACTGAACCCAGTAGCTTGCATCGAGCCCGAAATTAAACGTCGAAAGCACATAGGAAATAAGCCAGATGTCGATCGCGCCAAGCACGGAACCCAAACCCTTCGCATGGCCGCCGCCGAGGCTCGCGCCACCAATGATAAGCGCCGTAACTGCGCTCAAAGTATAAGGCGTGCCGGCGGTGGGATCGGCGGAGCCGATGAGCCCCGTGTACATAACGCTGGCGATGCCGACGAAAACACCGGCGACGACATGCGCGCCGATCCGCGTCGGGATCAGCGGGATACCGCTGACGAAGGCGGTGCGGTCATTTGCACCCATCAGCCGAATATTGCGGAAAAACGTCGTCCGAGACACCAGCGCCCACAAGACAAAAGCGGCGAGCGGCACGTAGAGAACGAGCGAGAATATCGTGGATGCCGAGCCCCAGCTCGCCAACCAGTCGGGAGCCGTTCCGCCGGACTGTGGCAGGATCACGCTGTTCATGCCGTCGAGCACAAGATAGACTGCGAGCGTCACGACCACCGTGCTCACCCGAAGCACCGCGATCAGCGTTCCCATCACCACTTGCAGCAGAACGCCGAGCCCGATCGCGCAGGCAAAAACGGCCAGCGGGCTCGACAATCCGATTTCCGGCAGGCCCATCACGATCGCGATATTTATCAGCGTCATCGCCGGGCCGATCGAGAGATCCACACCCGCTGGTCCGGCGATGGCAATAGGGGTCATCGCCAGGGTTGCGAGCATCAGCGGGGCGGCGCCGACAAGGCCGCCTGCAAGTCCATCCGATGTGAAGAGGTGCGGCCCGTGAAATGCCGCGATGACCAGCAGAATGACAAGAAGTATAACCGGCGTTCTCAGCGACCTTTGCCGGATAAGTCGCCCGGCAGACCATTTAGCGTCGGCCACCATCTAGTCCTTCAGTATCGCTATACCCGAACATCGCCGCCAGCACTCCATCACTCGTGACCGCCCCGTCCTCGAGCGTGCCGAAAACGCTCTGCAGCCGGAACACCACCACCCTGTCGCAGAGTCCTACGAACTCCTCGATTTCGTTGGAGAGAAACAATACGGCTTTGCCCTCCTCTGCGAGACTGCGCAGCAGAACGTAGAGGTCGTTTTTCGCGCCGATATCGACTCCGCGAGTCGGATCGTTCAGCGCGATCACCAAGGGCGCCGCCGCCAATGACCGGCCGATAACGACTTTCTGCTGGTTGCCGCCGCTGAGCGAATTGATCGGTGCATTGGACCGGCCTAGGCGGATCGAGAGGTCCTTGACCTGCTCGAGAAACATCCGTTGGACCTTGCCTCGGTCGATGAAACCCGCCCGTGCTGTCGGGCGGTAACGGGAAATTCCAAAATTCTCGAACACCGACAGATTGGGGAACAAGCCCTCCGCCTTCCGGTCCCCCGGAATATAGGCAACCCTCGCGCGATCGGCTGATTTGGCGGAGTCAATCGGGTGTCTTTCGCCACCGGCAATGGCATGGATCTGTCCCGCGACAGGCCGCTTGAAGCCGGTGAGGACCTGAATAAACTCGACCTGTCCATGGCCCTCAAGCCCAGCCAAGCCAACGATCTCGCCTGCGCGAATGGCAAAATCGATCGGAGCGGCGTCGGGCGTCAGTCTAACCCCGACAGCCACCAGCGCTTCTTCTTTGTGTACCTTTGTGCCGCGCGCCGCAAGCTGATGCGAGGGCCGCAAAGGCGCGTCGGATTGCGTCCTACCGCGCATCATCTCCAACAGCTTCGCCTCCGTGATCTCCCCTCCCACCAGCGTGCCAACATCGGCCCCGTCGCTCAGCACCGTGGCACGGTCACAAATGGCGGTCAGTTCATGGATGCGATGAGTGACGATCAGCACGCAAACGCCAGAGTCCTTCAAACCCCGCACTACCTCGAAAAACCGCTCCACACTCGAATGATCTAGCGCCGCGGTGGATTCGTCAAAGACGACTACGCGCGGCGTGCCAAGCAATGCCCGCGCGATGACGATCCATTGTCGCGTATTGAGCGACAGCTCATCCACATTCGCGTCGAGATCGACTTCCGACCCGACGAGCCGGTTCAGCAAATCCTGCGCCCGCTTGCGCTTCTCCCGCTGCGGCAGCCGCGCGCGGAAAAACCCGTCATCGCCGAGAAACAGGTTATCCAGCACAGTGCTGCCCTCGGCGACAAGGATCTCCTGGAAAACCACGGCAATTCCCATGGCCTTCGCCACGTGTGGACTAATCGGCTGTTCGCCATTCACCGTCACGCTGCCCGTGTCCGGATGCAGTACCCCCGCGAGAAGCTTCGCCATGGTGCTCTTGCCGCTGCCATTCTCGCCGACAAGCGCATGAACCTCGCCGGCCCGGGCGGAGAAGGAGCAGGATCGCAGCGCGCGCGCCTCACCGAAAGACTTGCTGACCGCACGCACCGTCACAACCTCGGCACCGGGCGTCTGGGAGACGCCCGGCTTGGCAATTGTGGTCACATCCTCGCTCAGGATCAGCCCTTTCCCTGCAACGGATCAGCCGGCCGCTCGAAATACATATCCATCGTCTTGGTCGGGAACCAGGATTGGTACGGCGGCGAGACCCATTCATTGGAGGAAGTGGTCGTGCCGGGGGGCAGGAAAGTGGCGAGGTCGCCATGCGTGATCGGTCCCGGCCCGATCATGATGCTTGCGATCTTCGGCCCCTGGCCTTGCAGCGTTCGCAGCATCACCTCCCATCCCTCCTGCATTTCGTTGCCGGGCGGCCAGCCCTGATAGGTCAGGTCGATCCATTCAGGATTGTCACGCCAATAAGCGAGCGGACCCATTTCTCCGCCGGCCGTAATCGGCACGATCGGCCGTCCCGCCTGCTGCAATGCGCTCATCGCGCCGAGATCGCCCGGAGATTGCGCGGCGATCCCGCCGATCGCCGCCGGATGCGTCGCGAGGAACTGCAACACCGCGGTCTTGGCCACCGAGTCCACCCAGTTGCCCGCAACTGTTCCGGCGATTTTGATGTCCGGATATTCCTTCAAGCCTGCCTCGTGACCCTTTTGGAAATCGTTGCTCGCCTGTGCCTGCGGAATGCCCTGAACGATCAGCACCTTGCCCTTGCCACCCATCCGCTTACCCAGCGCCTGAGCCTGCAACTTTCCGCAGAGCGCATAATTGCCGCTGACCTGCAGCGCGTAAGGCGATGACACGCCACCCTGGAGAGCCACAAAGAGCACGCCATGGTCATAGGCATATTTGATGGCGCCATTCAGCGCGGTATGGGCTGCACCGATCGTGATGATAGCGTCGCAGCCTTGGTCGACGAGCTGCCGGATCTGTTGGATCTGTTTCGACAGATCCAGATTGGCCTCCGTCGTGATGACATCCTTGACCAGCCCGGCCGCCTTGTATTTGGGGAGCAGAACCTCCTGCAGTTCCGTTCTCGCCCCGATGCGCCAGGTATTGCCGCCAAAGGAACTCGCATAGCCAATCAGCCAGGGCGCCGACTTCTTCGGTTTGAAGTCACGGTAAATGCTCGGCCCGAGCGGCGTGGTGGTGACCATCTCGTAATATTTCTGCACCTCGGGCGGCAGGCTTGGAACCACCGAAGTGGCATCGGCGGTATCCGCAAAGGCCCGGGGCACGTCGAGCAATCCCAGCATTGAGCCGCCCACAGCCAGGCTAGCCAGTCCGCCCTTCTGCAAGAATGCCCTGCGGCCATCGCTATTCGGCACTGTCTCCGCGGACTGGAAAACTTCGGTCTTCTTCATGTGTCCCTCCCTGTTTCAGCTAGTTTAACTACGCACTCGCCCAAGGCCGATCACCGGCGAAGGACGCTTGCACGATGGATTGCACACCCTCTAGATCGAGCGGGCGCGGATTGTTGGTGACAAGCCGCGCGGCGAGCAGCGATTGGCTCGCGATCCAATCGAGTTGATCAGTTTTCACGCCAAGCTCCGCGAGCGTCTTAGGAATGCGGATCCCGTCGAACAGATCCGAAACCGCAACCACGGCGGCATCCGCGAGCGTGTCCGGATCATCGCCGACAACGCCCATCGCCCGGGCGATCTCGGCATAATCCGCCACACACTCCGACCGGTTGAAGACCATCACATAGGGCATCAGAGTAGCGACACCGAGCCCATGCGCGGTATGGGTCAAAGCGCCCACTGGATATTGAATCGCATGCGCTGCCGCCGTTCCGGCATTTCCAAAGGCAAGCCCTGCCAGCATCGCCGCATACATCACCGCCGACCGAGCCTCGAGATCAGCGCCATTCGCCACCGCACGAGGCAGATGGATCGACAGCGCCGAAATCGCCGCCAGCGCGTGCAGATCGCTCAACCTATTCTTGCCGACGAACACTCGCGCCATAGCAAGGCCCGGCTCAAACTCCCGTCGGATAGCCGTGAATGACTCGATGGCATGCGTCATCGCATCCGCCCCGGCAATGGCCGTCAGTCCAGGCGGACACGACAGAGTCAACTCGGGATCGCAAATCGCGGTATGCGGAATAAGATATGGACTCGAAATCCCAACCTTCAGCGCGCGGCTGGAATCCCCCAACACGGCCACCGGCGTTACCTCGGATCCGGTGCCGGAGGTAGTCGGAATCGCGATGACCGGAAGCACCGGCCCGGGCACTCGGTTTTCGCCGTAGAAACTCTCGGCGGGCCCTCCATGGCTCAGCATCAAGCTGACCACCTTCGCCATGTCGAGGCAGCTTCCGCCACCGACGCCGATCACCATGTCCGGCGCGAAATCCCGCGCGACCTCAAGGCAAGCGAGAACGCCCGCAAGCGGAAGCTCAGCCTCGGTGCCGTCGAAAATCTCGATTGTCACACCTTCCTCGTCCAGGGCGGCGCGAAGCGTTGCCATCTCGGCATCCGCGCCGAAACGAAGATCGGTGCAGATGAGGGCACGTTTCCCCAACGGCCGAGCCACCCGCCCAACACTGCGCCTTTCGCCTACGCCGAACAGAATTGCGCGCGGCGCGCGCATCACGCCGAAATCATCGGCCACCGCTGTGCTCCTGCGTCGTGGAAATTTCGTCGCCGGCCAGCGCGCGGATCGCCACCCAGACATCCTCCGCGATCGGGATGCCCTTCGCCATTCGCTCGGCTCGGCGACTGCGTGAACCGTCGCCCGGCACCATGACGGGCCTGTCTGGATCGCTCGGCGCGCAGGCGCGAATCGCATCGAGATAGGCGGAAATGCTGCCGGTCACCGCATCCGACACCGGATCGATGATGATGAAGACGTCGCCCTTATTGCAGGGCTTTTCCGCATCCAATGTGCCCACAACATCGGTGCCGAGCGCTGCACTTGTCAGGCTGCTGACCAAAACCTCGATCGCCAGCCCCAGCGCGTAGCCCTTGGCGCCGCCGAATGGTGCGATCGCGCCGAGTTTCGCGGCGTCCGGATCGGTCGTGGGTTCGCCCGCAGCATCGAGCGCCCAATCCGCCGGTATCGGCTCACGGCGATGGGCGTGGTCGTGAATCTTGCCCATCGAGACAATGCTTGTCGCCATGTCGAGCACGAAAGGATCCGGCTCGGCCGGCACGCCGATCGCGATGGGATTGGTGCCCAGCATGGCGCGGCGACCGCCCCAGGGATGCACCAGCGCCTCGCTCGTCGATAGCGCGATAGCCGTCTGCCCACCACGCGCCACGCGCTCCACATACCAACTCAGCATACCGAGGTGATTGTTGTTGGCGATGGCGGCGACCGCGATCCCGGCTTCTCTTGCCCTCGCGCAGACCTCTTTCACCGCGGCCCCGGCGACCACCGGCCCCAGGCCGCCAAGCCCATCAACCTGCAGAAACGCCGCCGAGCGCCAGGCGGCCACACCTGTTGTCACAGGATCAGCCACGCCATTGCGGATGCGCGCGACGATGCGCGGTAATCGCAACAGCCCGTGGGAGGGGCGATCGAAAAGCTCTGCTTCCACCAGCAGGTCGCTTTGAGTCCGCGCGTTGTCGGAAGGCACACCCGCAAGGGTGAGGGCGCGCATGGCCGTTTCGCAGGCTTCTGCATAGGTGACGTTAACCGCCATTGGAATCCAATCTGATATCAGATCCGATCTTGCCCACCATAGGGAGGCGCTGCTAACACGGTCAAGCGTGATCTCCTGCTAGGTTATGGTGATGACGGCGCAGAGCCCAGACCCCGGGAAAGAGGCGATCGGTGACGGCACGGCGATCACGCCGGAGCCGCCCTTGCGCCGTGCCTCCTTAGGCGACGATGTTTATGATGCGCTGCTCACGCGGCTGATCTCGCTGAAGATCGCGCCGGGCGCGCGGATTACTGTAGATGGCTTGGTCAAGGATCTCGGCGTCTCCCAAACTCCGATCCGCGCCGCTTTGGTGCGCCTCGAGGCGGAGGGGCTGGTGGTCAAGACCCATCTGGTGGGCTACAGCGCCGCCCCGCTTCCGAGCCGCCGCCGGTTTGAGCAAATCTATGAGTTGCGCCTGGTGCTGGAGCCGCTGGCGGCGGCCAAGGCGGCGCGCAATCTCGGGGGACGGGATCGTGCCGCTTTGGGCGAACTGCACGCCGCCATGGCCGCGCCCTCGTCGGAGGATGTACGCCTCGCCTATGGCAAATTCGCCACCTGGGACGCGGCTTTTCACACGCGGATCGCCATGGCCGGCGGCAGCGACCTGATCGCCGAGGCGCTCAACCGCCTGCACACGCACATGCATCTGTTCCGCCTTCTCTTCCACTCGCGGGTGACGGAGGAGGCCATTCGGGAGCATGCCGATATCATCGTGGCGTTGAATGCTGGCGACCCGGATGCCGCGCATGTCGCCATGGAGCGACACGTCTTGTTTTCACAGCGACGCATGGCACCGATTTTCGAGTCTCTGGAGTGACCTCAACGAATGTTGGCGACAGTTCTCGCACGTCATGCTCGGCGAAGGCCGAGCACCCACGCCTTGCTTGCGCCGGCGAAGTCGAAGGCGTGGATGCTCGGCCTTCGCCGAGCATGACGAGTCGCCGCCAGGTCGGTTAACTCAGACGCGGGCTGATCTGCGACTCATCCCGTGTGCTTCGGAATTCGCAATCCGTGTCGGCCGCCGCGCCGCCCTCCGCAGACATGACCCAAACCTGCACCGCCGCCGGCCGCAAAAACAGTCGACATGGACCAAGATTGGCCGGTGCGCCGATCTCCTGGTTCGCCCGAAGCAGCGCATCGCCAATCCGTAGCACGACCTCGAATCGCCCCGCGACAGGCGCTCCAACATCGACGACAAATCCGGGATAGTCACCTGCCGCCGTGATCGTGATGCTCTCCGACCGAACCGACCAGCCAACGCGCGCGCTCGTCTGCATCGGCGGCCCGACCACCTTAATCTGAACGCCCCCTCCGACATCAATTGCATTCGCCCCGACAGCACGGCCGAACGCGATGTTCTCCGCCCCGAGCAACCGCGCAACCGCCTCACTAACGGGACGCGCGAATACTTCGTTGACAGTGCCGACCTGCAATACCCGGCCCGCATCAAGAATAAGAAGCTCATCGGCGAGCAGAAAAGCCTCCTCCGGATCATGCGTGACGAGGATCGTCGTCGCATCGATCTCCGCCTGCAGCGCCAGCAATTCCCGCCGCAATTGCGCGCGTAAAGGCGTATCGAGCGCTGAAAACGGCTCGTCGAGTAACAACAAGCCAGCCGGCCGGCTAAACGCGCGTGCCACGGCAACCCGCTGCTGCTGACCCAAGGAAAGCGCATCCGGAAGCCGCTGTTTCAGACTGGCAAGTCCAAGACGCTTCGACCAATGCTCCGCCAAATCGCGATCCGCGCCGACCGCAAAGGCTATCTGCCGCGCCACGGTCAGATGAGGGAACAAGCCGTAATTCTGCGGCACGAAAGCAATGCCGCGCCGCTCGGTCGGCGTTTCGCTGAGATCTCTCGCGCCCAACATCAACGACCCCGCAACATCGCCATCGAGACCCGCAATGGCGCGCAATGTCATCGACTTTCCCGAACCCGATGAACCCAGGATCGCGAGCCTACGTGCGCTCGTCCGCCACGCGACGTCGAGATCGAAACCACTCAGCTTGCGGCGGAAAGCAAAGCTCAGCGGCTGCGGCGACATCGCGGAGCTGGGCCGCGGCTCATCGAGCAGCGGTGCTACCGGCAATGGCACAACCCCCGTGTGACCATCCGCGAACCCCACGCGCCTCACGCGATCCGCACCGAAAATCGCGGCGAAGGCCATAACGCCAACCGCAGCCACTAACGTAGGTGCCAGCACCGGTAGCATGGCTGGCAAACCCTGGCCGCCAAACGCGACATACGTGTAAACCGGCAGCGAATAGGGGTGATACGCCACCATCATCGTCGCCCCGAACTCGCCGAAAGCCCGCAGCCAGGCCAGCAGCATGCCGGCAAGAATCGCGCGCCAGGCAAGCGGCAGGCTAGCGCGAAGGAAAATGCTCCAAGGTCGGTGGCCGAGCGTGGCCGCGACATCCTCCAGCACCGGATCCAGTCCCGCGAAAGCCGATCGCGCTGCGATGATCAGGAACGGCGCCGCGACAAAGGCCTCCGCCAGCACGATGCCGACAAAGGAATCCGTCAGGGCGCCACCCGTGAGCGCACCAAGCGGGCTCGCATAACCGAGTAGAAACAGCAGCAGAATGCCGCTCGCCAAAGGCGGCAAAGCGAGCGGAAGTTGCACCAAGAAACCAAGCATTGCCAACCACCGTCCCGGCCTTCGCGCCAGCAGGTAGCCCAGCGGAATCCCGCCCGCCGCCACCAGCAACGTCGCCACGGTCGCGCTGAGCAGCGAGACCGCACAGGCATCGCCAAGCGTCGCCCAGTCGGCGCCGCGCCAATCCGCGCCACCGAGATGCGCGAGACCCGCGACCAGCGGCGCGACGAGATAGACAGCAAGCAGGCCGCCCAGCCACGGCAGCAGCGGCCAGGAGGAACGCCTCACTGCGCGGCGTTGATCACCGCGCTCACCGCAACCGGCACCAACCGCGCGTCACCGCTGATCTTCGGCTTCACGAGGTCAAGCCCGTGCTCACCCATGATGTCGTGTCCCTGCGGCCCCAGAAGAAACGCGACGAAATGCTCCGCCCCCGCCGAATTCGGCGAGTGGTTGAGCACCGTGATCGTGTAGTGCGCGCTGAGCGAGATATTCGCGGGGAAGGGAATCGCCGCGATCTTCAGATCCGTCGTTTCCGTCGAATAGAAAAACCCGACGTCCAACTGCCCGGATTGCAGCCGCCCGACCAAATTCTCCTCCGGCAAAACCTGGCTCGGATTTTCGGGCGCACCAAGAACCTTTGCCGACAGATCCGGCAACTTGTAGACCTCCGAGGCTTTCTTCAGCAGATCGACGGTCAGCTTACCCTTGGGATCGAGTTTTGGATCCGTCCGTCCAATCCGGATGCCCGGCTCCTCGAGCACCTTGTACCACGGCTTGGTCTTCAGCTCGGCCGCAAATTTGCTCGATGGGTTATAGCCCAGCACGAGAGGCGACTGCGCGAAGGACACATACCAACTCACCCAACCGCCATTCGCGGTGCCCTCCAGGTCGTTATTGACCTTGGGATTCGCGCTGATGAACACATCCCCTTGCCGCAGCTTGCCCTTGATCTCATTGGCGAGCTTGTTCGAGCCGCCGGCATATCCCCGGAACCGCCCACCATCGACCTTCTCGAAAGCCGGGCTGATCCCGCGCTCCATCAGGTTCACCAGGGAGCCGGCATAGAGCACATTGACGGTGCCGACCTTGTCCTGAGCCATGGCAAAGCCAGGCGTCGCGGCAAGAATGGCAGCCGCCGCAATCAGATATCGTCGCAGCACTGGGGCTCTCCTAGGATCGTTTGCGGAATTCTCGGCCGGGGAGGGGCGGGTTGACCAGCCGGGTCGTCGTCTCGGCACGCCATTAAATCCCCGTCATCCCACGCTATTCCCGTAACTATATAGCGGGCCGCCACGTAACGCATCTAGAGTGAAGCCGGGCGACGACATTCAGTCCCGGCACCATTGCCTGAACATTGAAAGCGCCAGGTCAAACCAATGTTGCTCTTCGTTGTTGCCTATCTCGGCGGCGTTCTGACGATCCTGAGTCCGTGCATATTGCCAGTGCTCCCCTTCGTCTTCGCCCGAGCCGACCAGCCCTTCGTCAAAAGTGGCCTGCCACTGTTGCTCGGCATGGCGATCACCTTCGCCGCCGTTGCGACCCTCGCGGCAGTCGGCGGCGGCTGGGCGGTGCAGGCGAACCACTGGGGCCGTCTCGCCGCGATCCTCCTGCTGGCCTTCTTCGGCGTCACGCTGCTGTTCCCCTCGATGGCGGACCGGCTGACGCGGCCGCTTGTCGCCCTGGGCTCTCGCCTCTCCCAATCGGCATCGGATGGCACGCGCGCCGGTTCCTCCTTCGGTCCATCCTTCCTGCTCGGCATCGCGACGGGCCTGCTCTGGGCGCCCTGCGCCGGCCCGATCCTGGGACTGCTCCTCACCGGCGCCGCGCTGCAAGGCGCCAATGTCCAGACTTCCTTTCTCCTCCTGGCCTATGCCGCCGGCGCCGCGACCTCGCTCGCCGTCGCCCTGCTGATCGGCGGGCGGGTCTTCGTCGCGATGAAGCGCTCGCTCGGCGCGGGCGAATGGATCAGGCGCGGCCTCGGCGTCGCCGTTCTTGCCGGTGTCGTCGCGATCAGCCTAGGCCTCGACACCGGCCTCCTGACCCGTGTGTCGCTCGCCAGCACTGCCGGCGTCGAGCAAACGCTGCTCGACAAAGTGCATCCGAAGTCGGCGACAGTCGCCGCCGCGGGCACGCTACCCGTTGAGGGCCAGATCCCCTCCCTGGCAGGCGCCGTCCAGTGGCTCAACTCGCCGCCGCTCACCGCCGAGGGTCTGCGCGGCAAAGTCGTCCTGGTCGATTTCTGGACCTATTCCTGTATCAACTGCTTGCGTAGCCTCCCCTATATCGAGGCCTGGGCGCAGAAATATCGCAGCCAGGGCCTGGTGGTCATTGGCGTGCACGCGCCGGAATTCGCCTTCGAGCGGAACATCGACAATGTCCGCCAGGCCGTGAAGGACCTCAAGCTCGACTACCCGATCGCCATCGACAACAACTACGCGATCTGGCGCGCCTTCAATAATCAATACTGGCCCGCCCACTACTTCATCGATGCGAAGGGCCAGATTCGCTACCACCACTTCGGCGAAGGCGAATACGACCAGTCGGAAAAAGTCATCCAGCAGCTCCTCGCCGAGGCGGGGAAGGGTGCCGTGCCGCATGACATCGTGGCGGTCGATGGCAGCGGTGCTGAAGCCGCCGCCGACGTCAGCGACATCGCTTCACCCGAGACCTATATCGGCTACCAGCGCGCCGAAAACTTCGCCTCACCCGGCGGAGCCGTGCCGGATGCGAGCCACGTCTACGCCACCGCGCCGCAACTCACCCTGAACCAATGGGCGCTGGGCGGTGACTGGACCGTCAAAGGCGAGAACGCCACCTCCAACGCCGGCGAGGGCCGCATCGCCTATCGCTTCCATGCCCGCGACCTCCATCTCGTTTTGGGGCCGAGCAGCGATGGCAAGCCCGTGCGGTTCAGGGTGCTGATCGACGGCAAGCCGCCGCTTGCTGATCACGGCGCCGATGTGGATGCTCAGGGCAATGGCACGATTGACGGCCAGCGCCTCTACCAGCTGGTCCGCCAATCAGGACCGGTGGCTGACCGGAACTTCGAGATCGAATTCCTCGATCCCGGCGCCCAGGCTTTCGCCTTCACCTTTGGCTGACAGTGACTTCGGCCTGCAAGGCGGCGACGTGCTCCCGCGCCACCTCGGAAAGCGCCCGCTCGATCGCGCGAAAGCGGGTGACGAGTTCGACACCGAGCGGCGTGAGGGTCGCGCCGCCGCCTTGTCTGCCGCCAACCTGAGCCGAGGCAACCGGACTGCCGAATATTGTGTTGGTTTCCTCGACCAGTTCCCAGGCTCGCCGATACGACATGCTCATCGCGCGCCCGGCGGCCGAGATTGACCCGAGGCTGGCGATCTTTTCGAGGAGTTCGATTTTCCCCGGTCCGATCCGGCCTTTCGGATCGAGGTCAATCCTAATGCTGATCGAAGGCATGGCAGGGTGCTTTCAGCAGGGATTCTGGCGGAGCGCCGCGCTGCGTGGCGCCGCGCTCACAGCACCTTATAGAAAATCCGCGTAGCGCAGGGTCGGCCATCGGGATACAGCGCGTAGCCGGGGATTTCCCCGATGGCGATCCAATTCAGCCGCGCATAGAGCCGCTCGGCGTCATCCGCCCCGGTGTCCAGAACCAGAAGTGTCTTGCCCGCCGCGCGCGCGGCCTCCTCGGCCGCCTGCATGAGGGCTTGGCCAACTCCATTCCTGCGAGCCGCGCGGAGGACAAGCATCTTCGAGATATCCGCGCGATGCGGCTGGTTTTCTGACTGCGCCGAGACAATTTGCACTGTCCCGAGGAGCCGCCCCTCGCTCTCGGCCACGAGCAAAATGCGCTCGCCTTCCGCCACCGCCGCCGCTGCCTGGGACCAAAACGCGTCAGCTTTCGCGCGAGCCAGAGGCGCCATGAAGCTGACCGAGGCACCGCTCTCCACACAATCGATCAGTATGTCGGAGAGTGAAGAGATCCGCTGCATGGCCTCCGCGCCCGACAACGTGCGGATCCGGATAGCCGCTCGATCGGGAAGCTGCGCTGGGGATTGCAATGAGGAACTCACGCCAGAACGACGACGATGCGCCGGTTCTGTCGTCCCTTGTTTTCTACTTTCGCGATCTTTACCGCGCCAATCTCGCTCGTTCGCGATACATGCGTGCCGCCGCAGGGCTGCAGATCCACGATGGCGTCGTCGGCACCGATCTGCACCAATCGCAGCCGTCCGGTGCCGCGCGGCGGCTTTACCGAAAGCGTCCGCACCAGCGCGGGATTTTCGTCGAGCACAGATTCGTCCACCCAATGAGCCTTCAACGCATGATCCTCAGCGATGAGGGCATTCAGCCGCGCCTCCAATGCCACGCGATCGGGAGCTTCCGGCAAGTCGAAATCTAATCGCGAGCGATCGGCGCCGATCTGGCCGCCTGTAACGGCTGCACCTGGAAGCGCCGCGCAGAGCAAATGCAACGTCGTGTGCATCCGCATCAGGGCATGTCGCCGCGGCCAATCGAGCACCATCTCGACCGCGGCGCCCACGGCCGGTAATGCGCCATCCGTCGCGGGGACAAGCAGGATGGTCTCGCCGTCACCCTTCAGCGTATCGACGATCGCGACCTCGCCGCCTTCCCAGCGCAGCGTGCCGACATCGCCCGGCTGCCCGCCGGAACGCGCGTAGAAGATACTGCGGTCGAGAGCGATGCCCTCAGCACCGGCCGCCTGAACCGTTGCCGGGGCCGATGCGAGATTCGATTCAGCAAGAAACAGGCGCTCAGTCATTGAAATCGTCGCTCCGTGGAGCGCCTTTATACCTGAACGAGCCTCGATCCGTCGCGCCCTGAGCCGCGGTCAGCCAATGCCGAGCAGTTCGACATCGAAGATCAGCGTGGCATTGGGCGGAATCACACCGCCCGCGCCACGAGCTCCGTAACCATGTTCGGGCGGCAGAACGAGGGTCCGGCGGCCGCCAACCTGCATCGAAGCGACGCCGATATCCCAGCCGGAAATCACCTGCTGAACGCCGAGCGTGAATTGGAACGGCGCACCGCGATCGCGTGAGCTATCGAACTTGCGCCCAGGCTTGCCGTCATCATCCAGCCATCCCGTGTAATGCACGGAAACGGTTTGGCCCTTAACCGGGCTGGGGCCGTCGCCGACCACCTCGTCGCGATAGCGGATGCCGGATGGCAAGGTGCTGAGGGCGCTGAGGTTTTCGGCCATAACAGGTTCCATAGGATGAGAGAGCAGATCAGTTTCTAGATCATTCTCCACGACCTTGCCAAACGCCCCTGCGCTCCGCCGTGAAAGTTCTTGCCCAAATCATGGGCGGCCCTTGTCCGCGCGAGTTCAAAATCAAATCACAACATCAATCAAACTGTGCAATGAGGCGTAGCCAGCGTCGCTTCCAGACAAACGCCGGGCGAGGAGACCACCATGACCCACCGGCGCCCGCCGCGATGAGCGACGCTAACCCCGCCATTCTGCCGCCAGACGAATTGCCCAAGCAGCCCGAGCGGCCGCCTCTCATGGCGATCATGGGGCCCGGCCTTATCACGGGTGCCTCGGACGATGACCCCAGCGGTATCGCGACCTATTCACAGGTCGGCGCCCAATTCGGCTATTCGCTCGGCTGGACCCTGCTGCTGACCTATCCGCTGATGTGCGCCATCCAACAGATCAGCGCGGAGATCGGTCGCGTCACCGGCCGTGGTCTCGCGGGCAACTTGCGACGGTATTATCCCACTTGGTTACTGCACGGCATCGTCGGCCTGCTGATCATCGCCAATACCATCAATATCGGCGCTGATCTCGGTGCCATGGCGGCGGCACTGAAGCTCCTCGTGAAAGGCCCTCTGCTGGTCTATGTCGCCGGCTTCGCGCTGCTCTCGGTCGGCCTGGAGGTGTTTCTGCGCTATGCGCGCTACGTCTCGGTTCTGAAGTGGCTTACTCTGTCGCTATTTGCTTATGTCGCGACGGTCTTCGTGGTCGGGGTTCCCTGGGGCAAGGTCCTCCTCAACCTCGTCTGGCCGCATATCAGCATGAGCGGCGCCTACCTCACCGCCGTTGTCGCTGTCTTTGGCACCACGATCAGCCCTTATCTGTTCTTCTGGCAGGCTGGTGAGGAGGTCGAGGATCTCTCGGAGCGCAACGACTCGCGCTCGCTGTTGGATGCGCCGGGCCAGGCTCCGCGGGAGATGCGGCGTATTCGCATCGATACCTATGTCGGCATGGGCATTTCGAACATTGTGGCTCTGTTCATCATGCTGACCGCCGCTGCGACGCTGAACGCGCATGGCATGACGAATATCCAGACCTCATCTCAAGCGGCGGAGGCGCTGCGGCCGCTCGCGGGGCCTTTCGCGTTCACCCTCTTCGCGCTCGGCATCATCGGCACGGGACTATTGGCGCTGCCGGTTCTGGCGGGCTCGGCCGCCTTCGCGCTTGGGGAGGCGCTACAATGGCCCGTCGGTCTCGCTCGCAAGCCGCTGAAGGCGCGCGCCTTCTACGGCACCATCGCGGCGGCCACCGTGATCGGCGCGCTGCTCAACTTCAGCCCGCTCGATCCGGTCAAGGCTCTGTTCTGGAGCGCGGTGCTGAACGGCATCGTCGCCGTCCCGGTCATGGTCATGATGCTGCTCATGGCGGTGCGGAGCGACGTCATGGGCCGTTTCGTGCTCGGCCGCGGTCTCGCCACCATGGGCTGGCTTGCAACGGCGGTCATGGCCCTCGCGGCGGTCGGCATGTTCGCGACCTGGGGTGACTAGACGCGACCTTGCCCTCAGCGGCTCCGGTAAAGTGACGGTCCTGCGGCACTTGCCCGAGATCCCTCGGCGCGGCTTGCGGCGCGATCATGCCGGAGCCAGGATAAGCGCCATGAGCGAAACGCTGCTCGACCTGCGGGACCTCGCCTGTCCGCTTCCCGTGCTGCGCGCCAACCGCGAGCTGCGCGGCATGGCGCCGGGTGAGCGCCTGCGCGTACTCGCCACCGACGCGGCCGCCGTCGCCGACTTCAAAAGCTACTGCCAGGAGACCGGCCATACTCTGGTCGCCTGGAGCGAGGATGCCGGTATCTACAGCTTCACGCTTAAACGCCGCCCCGCTTTGCCCGATGCCACCAAAGACACATAAAGATATGTGCATATGAGCTCCTCCGCCGGCGACGTCCTGCTCATCACCCATCCGGCCGGCCTCGACCACGACACCGGCCCCGGCCACCCCGAACGTGTGGGTCGCCTGCGCGCAGTCTGGCGGGCGCTCGGCGAGCCCGAATTCGGCGACCTGATGCATGAGGAAGCGCCGCAAGCGACGCCTGACCAACTCGGCCGCGTCCATTCCGCGCGATACATCGACCACATCCTCAGCACCCACCCTGGGCCGGGAAAGCTGGAGCGGCTCGACCCGGACACGGTGATGAGCGCGGGCAGTGCCGAGGCGGCGCTGCGGGCGGCTGGTGGCGCGGTGGCGGCGGTGGATGCAGTGATGACCGACCGTGCGCGCGCCGCCTTCGTCGCCACCCGGCCGCCTGGGCATCATGCGGAGCCCGAACGCGCCATGGGCTTTTGCCTCTTCTCCAACGCCGCGATCGCCGCGCATCATGCGCGGGCCGCCTGGGGCAAGCAGCGCGTGGCGGTGGTGGATTTCGACGTCCATCACGGCAACGGCACGCAAGCCGTCGCCTGGGACGACGCCGACTTCTTCTTCGGTTCGAGCCACCAATTCCCCTTCTACCCCGGCACCGGCAGCATTGGGGAAACCGGTGCTCATGGCCAGATCGTCAACGCGGCCCTCGCCGCCGGCTCCGGCTCCGCCGCCTTCCGCGCCGCCTGGTCCGACCGCATCCTGCCCGCGCTGGACGCCTTCGCGCCCGACTGCCTCATCATCTCGGCCGGCTTCGACGCGCATCGGGACGATCCACTCGGCGGCCTGGAGCTGGACGAGGCCGACTTCGCCTGGATCACCGCCCGCATTGTCGAGTCCGCCCGTCGCCATACCGGGGGGCGCATCGTCTCGCTGCTCGAAGGCGGCTATGATCTCGACGCCTTGGCGGCTTCGGCCGCCGCCCATGTTCAAGGCCTCATGGCCGGCTGAACGCGTTTCCGAGGAGAACTCCCATGTCCGATGAAGCCCTGCCCGCCAGCGCCACCAAGCCCGTCTGGGACAAGCTCGCGGCCCTCGCCGCCAAGCCCGGCGGGAAGCTGATTTCGCCGCTCTTCAAAGCCGATCCCAAGCGTGCCGAATCCTTTTCCGCTACCTTCGAGGATCTGTCGCTCGACTATTCGAAGACCTCGATGAGCCCGGAGGCGCGCACGCTCCTGCTGGAACTCGCCCGCGCCGCAAAGGTCGAGGAATTCATCGGCCGGTTGTTTGCCGGCGAGCCGGTGAATATGACCGAACATCGTTCCGCGATGCACATGGCGCTGCGCAGCAAGCCTGATGCCGGGATGCGTGCGGTGACGCCGGATGGCGGCTGGGAAGATGCCTCGAAGGTCGCGGCGAGTGACCGCGACCGGATGGAGAAATTCGTCCGCGCCGTGCATGACGGCTCGATTGTCGCGGCGGACGGCAAGCCCTTCACCGATGTGCTCAATATCGGCATAGGCGGTTCGGATCTCGGTCCGCGCATGGTCAGTCAGGCGCTGACCTTCGTGCATGGCGCCAAGGTCGAGGCGCATTTCCTCTCGAACGTCGATGGCCATGCCTTCGCGCAATTCGCCCGCATCCTCGATCCCAGGCGCACGCTCGTTCTCGTCGCGAGCAAGACTTTCACGACGCTCGAGACCATGACCAATGGCCATGCCGCGCGCGATTGGCTGGTGGCGGCGGTAGGTGAGGAGGGAGTCGGCAAACATCTCGTCGCGCTCTCGACGAATCTGAAGGAAACCGGGAAGTTCGGAATTTCCGAGGACCGCGTTTTCGGCTTTCGCGATTGGGTTGGCGGCCGCTATTCGGTGTGGTCGGCGATTGGCCTGTCGGTGGCGCTGGCGGCGGGGTGGGACGCGTTCCAATCCTTTCTCGACGGCGCGCGGGCAATGGACTTCCATTTCCGCGACACGCCGCTCGAGTCCAATCTGCCGGCGTTGATGGCGCTGACTGGGATTTGGAATACCGACGTGCTGGGCTCGGCGACGCTCTGCATCCTGGCCTATGACGCGCGGCTGGCCCGCTTCCCGGCGTATCTCCAGCAGTTGGAGATGGAGAGCAACGGCAAGTCCGTCCGTCTCGCGGGCGACCAGGTGGCGCATCAGACCTGCCCGGTGGTCTTCGGCGAGCCCGGCACCGATGCGCAGCACAGCTTCATGCAGCTAGTGCATCAGGGGCCGGCGCACGTCCCGGTCGACTTCATCCTCGCCGCCGAGCCCGACCACAACCGGCCCGAGGCGCATCGCATCCTCGCCGCCAACGTCTTCGCCCAGGCCGAGGCGCTGCTGGCCGGCAAGACCCTCGCCGAGGTCACCGAGGAGATGAAGGCCGCCGGTTCTGACGTCAGAACTATCGAGCGCGTCGCCCCCCACCGCGTCTTCACCGGCGAGCGCCCAAGCACGACGATCCTCTACAAAAAGCTCGACCCCTACAGCCTGGGCCGTCTGATCGTGCTGTACGAGCATTGCGTGGCAGTGCAGGGCGCCATCTGGGGGATCAATAGTTTCGACCAGTGGGGTGTGGAACTGGGCAAGAAGCTCGCGCAGTCGATTATTCCGCAGCTGGAGCCTGGGGCGAAGGTGGGCAAGCATGACGGCTCGACGGCGGCGCTGATGGCGCGGTTTAAGGCGTTGCGGGGGGAGGGGTAATCTTTCTGATGCATCCTTTCCGGTGTTCTTGACGCCGGAAAGGAAATTCCTTACCGCGCTCTCATGATCACCAGCCGTCTCACCTCCAAGGCTCAGACCACCATTCCGCAAGCCGTGCGGGTTGCGCTGCATCTGCGGGAGGGTGACGAGCTTGCCTACGTGATCGAGGATGGCCGCGTTATCCTGACGCGGCGCACCCTCGAGGCGAAGGAAGATCCATTCGCGGCTTTCGGCGAATGGAGTGGCGAGGAAGATACACGCGCTTATGCCGGACTCTGATTCCCGCGTCGGTATCTGGGATATCGTGAAGGTGCCGTTTCCATACACGAGCCATCCCGTGCAGCAATTTCGTCCGGCGCTCGTTATCTCTGGCGGACTGCCGGACGACACGCCCTTCATGATCTGGGTGTTGATGATCACCAGTGCCGCCAATCGGCCGTGGCAGGGTGATGTCGCGCTATCCGACTTGATGGCGGCCGGGCTCTTCGCGCCCTCCGTTGTCCGAACTGCGAAGGTCGCGACGATCGAGATTGCCCGGGCGCAGCGCATCGGGCGGCTGCCGTCGCGCGACAGGACGAAAGTGAAGGCTCGGTTGCGTGCTGTGCTGGAAGGCGTTGCTTTGGCTTAGCCAAACGTGAACACGAAAGCCTGGACCCCCGGATCGAGAAACTCGATCTCAAACGTCCGATCACTGATGGGCTCCGGTTGACGGATAAGCTGATAGAGCCGCTGTTCGGTGACCGTGCCGTTGCCTTGGCTGTCCGCGTCGATTCCATGAGCGGCCCCCGGTTCCTGCCCATCGATGAGCACACGGAACCGCACCGATGTTCCTGGCGTCGCCGGTCCCATTACGAGATGAAGGTCTCGCGCGTGGAAGCGATACACGATCCGCCCCTCGGGCTGGTTCAGTGCGACGAAGTGTTTCTCCATCGTCCAGTCACCCTCGAGCGCCCAGTGATTGAGCCTCAATCGCGCGGGTGCCGTGTAGATATGCAGCTTATCTCGGATCTCACCACTAGGCGACACGAACTTCTCGGTTTTTCCGTAGCCGACATAACTCTCTGAAGATTGCAGATTGCTCCAGTCGGCGGGTTTTTCCCTGCCCTGAGCATCGACTGAGACAAGATCGTGGCTGACGTTGCTCGCCCCTGCCTCGGTCAGGAGCTGTTGGATAGTCATTTCGGACTTTTTGTATCCGCCTTCGCCGAACTCATGGTGCCGGATGCGCCCCTGTGCATCGACAATATAAAGCGCCGGCCAATATTCGTTGTTAAAGTCCTGCCACAGCACGTAGTTGCTATCGACCGCGACCGGATAGTCGATCCCCATCTCTTTAATGGCCCGACGAACATTGTCGATGTTTTTCTCGAAGCCAAATTCGGGCGTGTGCACGCCGATGACCACCAGTCCTTGATCCCTATATTTCGTGGCCCAGGCTTGGATATGGGGGAGCGTGCGCAGCCAGTTGATGCAGGTGTAGGTCCAGAAGTCGATAAGGACGACCTTTCCGCGCAGTTCCGCTGCTGTCAAAGGTGGCGAGTTGAGCCACGTCACAGCGCCGTGGAGAGAAGGCATCTCACCTTCCACACGCAGTTGAACCGTCGCGGGTGTCGTCTGCTGCGTCACGGCTTTGTCCTCGGCTGAGGCTTCAAGCGGTGCGCCGATTACGCTAGCGAGTATCGCGGCCAACAAGAGTCGGTTTGCTTTCATCGGGAACGCCTTCCCCTGGTGTGCGATGCTCGAAAAATCAGTTAGCGACGTCGACCACAGCTTGAGCAAAGGCTTGCGGTGCCTCCTGAGGCAGGTTGTGACCGATGCCGCCGTCGATGATCCGGTGTTGATATCTGCCCGAGAATCTCGTGCGATATGCTGCGGCAGGCGGGTGCGGCGCGCCATTCGCATCACCTTCCAGGGTAATTGTGGGCACGGTGATGACGGGACTCGCGGCGAGACGCCGCTCGAGACCGTCATATTTTGGATCGCCTTTAGCCAAGCTAAGCCGCCACCTGTAGTTGTGAATCACAATTGCAACGTGATCCGGGTTGTCGAACGCCGTTGCGGTGCGGTCGAATGTGGCATCATCGAAGTTCCATTTCGGCGAGGCGATCTGCCAGATCAGCTTCGCGAAATCGTGCCGGTATTCGCCGTAGCCCGCCTCTCCGCGTTCCGTGGCGAAATAGTATTGATACCACCATTGCAGCTCGGCCTTTGGCGGCAGCGGCTTCTCGTTGGCCTTTTGGCTGCCGATCAGATAGCCGCTGACGGAGACCAGGGCCTTGCAGCGCTCCGGCCAGAGTGCCGCGATGACGTCGGCCGTTCGCGCACCCCAGTCATAGCCTGCGAGGATCGCGGTTTTGATCTTGAGGGTGTCCATCAAGGCGATGGTATCGACGGCGACCACCGCCTGCTGGCCATTCCGGAAGGTGGTGTCCGACAGAAAGCGCGTCGTGCCGTAGCCGCGCAAATACGGCACGATTACCCGGTAACCCGTTGCCGCCAGCAAAGGCGCGACATCAACGTAGCTGTAAATGTCATAGGGCCAGCCGTGCAGGAGGATGACGACGGGACCATCGGCGGGACCGGCTTCGGCGTAGCCGATGCTCAGCTCGCCGGCATCGATCTGCTTCAATGGAGCGAAGGCCGTGTTCGTTCCGGGCTTGATCTTGGGCACGTCCGGTTTTGCGCTGCCGGATTGCGCCGACGCGGAGCCTGCGGTACCGAGTTGAGAGGCGGCGATGGTCACGGCCGCGGCGCCCAGGAAACGGCGGCGATATTGGTCGATTTCTCCGGGCATTGCCTCTCCCCATCGGACATTGCCCGCGTAATGCCGCGGGCCGGTATCGCCATCATAGTTTAGGCGGAGACCCGGCTGATCGCTATCGGACGATGGTGTCGTCGATACATTGGCGGAAGCTCGTGGCGGGCAGAAACACTATCGCAGCTTGCGCTTACCCCCCGCGATCGTGATGACCGCGATGATAATCACGCCGGTCATGACGTCACGCACACCCGCGCCGAATCCCGACGTGTTCAGCAGCGTCACCACCATGAACAGGAAGAGCGAGGCGCCCCAGATGCCCGGCAGGTTCGCCGAGCCTCCGGCAACTGAGGTGCCGCCGATGACGACGACGGCGATCGAACTCAACAAATACTCGGCGCCCATGTCGAGTGAGGAGCCGCCGGTGAAGCCGGCGAGGAGCGCGCCGCAGAGGCTCGCGAGCGCCGCGCAGAGGACGTAGGTGAGTAGCCGCACGCGCTCCACGCGGATGCCGGAGAGGCGCGCCGCGCGCATGTTCTGGCCGATCGCGAGCACGGACCGGCCAAAGATCGTGCGATGGAGGAGGATGGCGGCGAGGATCGTGAGCAACAGCGCCGCCAAGGCGAGCGCGGGAATCGTGGCGATGCGCCAGAAGGTGAAATCGGCGAAGGCAGGCGGCGGTTTGATCTGCAGGCCGCGGCCATAGCTGATGCCGACCGAGACCAATACGAAACTCGCCGCGAGCGTCGCGATGATCGGTGGGATTCGCAGCAGCCGGATCAGCAGGTAATTGAACAGGCCGATCAGCAGTCCGGTCACGAGGGCGGCGAGGATGCCGAGCGCGATGCGGTCGTCCGAACCATTCATGACCTGCATCGCGACCGCGCCGGACAGGCCGATATTGGCCGGCAGCGACAGGTCGATATTGCCGGGACCAAGGGTGATGACGAACATCTGGCCCATACCCACCACCACGGTGAAGACCGAGAAGGAGAGCGCGGTCGAGAGCATGCCCGAGGCGCCCTCGCCATGGGCAACGGCGATCGCCAGCACCCAGACGACGGCGGCGGCCAGGAAGGACCAGATCCAGGGCCGAGCGCCGAGGCGCTTGATGAAAGCGGGGGCGGCGGCGTCGCTCATCGGTCGCTCCGGTTGATCAGCGTGCGGGCCGCCAGGATGATGATGAGGATGATGCCCTGCGCGCCGACCTGCCACTCCTGCGGAATGCGGAAGGACGGGAAGGCGGGCAGGTGGAAGAAGTTCAGCGCCACCGCCGCGAGCTGCAAGGTGAGCGCTCCGATCACCGCGCCGATGGGTGACACACGGCCGCCGACGAACTCCGCGCCGCCCAGGATCGCGCCGGCGATGGAGAGCAGCGTATAGCCATTCGCCATATTGGCATCGGCGGAGGTCGAGACACCGACCAGCGACAGGCCCGCTAGCACGCCGAAGACGCCAGCCAAGGCATAGACAGCCATCTTCGCCTTGAGGAGCGACCATCCGGCCCGCTCGATGGCGCTCGGATTGCCGCCCACGCCGCGCAGGATGGCGCCGTAGGAGGTTCGCATCAGGCCGATATGGACGACGACGGCGATCACCACCGCCGCGACGATCGGGAAGGGGATGCCCGGGATGCGCTGGCTGACGAAGGCATGCAGCCAGCCGGGCGCGGTGCCGCCGGGGGTCGGGCGGATGAGGATGGCTAGGCCGAGCCAGACGAAGCTCATGCCAAGCGTGACGACGATCGAGGGCAGTTGACGCAGATAGACCAGCGCGCCGAGTGCCGCGTAGACGGCGACGGATGCGGCGAGGATGGCCCAGCCGAGCAGCGGGTTGGTCGGCAGCCAGGTCGCGACGACGCAGCCCGTGAAGCCGACGAAGGCGCCGATCGAAAGATCGAGGTCATTGACGGTGATGATCAACATTTGCGCGATGGTCGCGAGGGCGACTGGCACCGCGAGGTTCAGCATCAGCGTGAAGCCGAAATAGCTGATCGCCCGCGGGTTGAAGTACGAGATCGCGAGAACCACCAGCGCGAAGGAAATCGCCGGCAGCAGGCCGCGCAGAAGCCGGCCTGGCGTCGTGCCGAACAAGATGGGGCGGCGGGTGGACGCGGCAGCGTTCGTGGTCATGCGACGTCCTGGAAGGAGGCACGGATGAGCTGTTGCTCGGTGAGATCAGCGCGGCCGAGATCGGCGACGATGCGGCCGTGGCGGAAGACATAGACGTGGTCGCAATTCTGCAGCTCCTCCAGCTCGGTGGTGTACCAGAGGAAGGTGCGGCCGGCCGCTGCCTCGCCACGGATGAGGTCATAGACATCGAGCTTCGTGCCGATATCGACGCCGCGCATCGGGTCGTCCATCACCACGATGCGCGCATCCGAGCCGAGCGCGCGAGCGAAGAGCGCCTTCTGCTGGTTGCCTCCGGAGAGCGAGAGGATGGGGTTGCCCAGGTTGGGGCTGCGGATGCCGATACGCTGCTTCCAGTCCTCCGCCATTGCGGCCTCGCGCGTGGGCGAAATGAGCATGCCGCGCCGTAGTGCGGCGAGCGAGCGGATGGTGATGTTCTCGGCGATCGACCACAGGGGAAAGACGCCGTCGGTCTGGCGGTCCCCGGCCACCAGGGCGACCGGGGCGGCGACGGTGGTGCGGGTGGTGTTGCGGGACGCGGCGTCGAAGACCTCGATGAGAAGCTCGGTCTGGCCATGGCCCGAGAAGCCGGCGAGTCCGATGATCTCGCCCTGATGCGCGACGAGATCGGTCCTGTCGGCCTGGGATTTCGGGCGGGCGCGGACCATGATCGGCGTCTGGCCCCGGTTCTGGGCGAGGGTGGCGGGCGGCGGCTGGTCGGTGGCGTGGGTGCTGCCCATGGTCTCGACCAGGCGGGCGCGGTCGAAGGCTTTGGCCTGCTCGCTGGCGACCACCTGGCCGTCCCGCATGACGACGATGCGGTCCGAATTGCCGAGGATCTCGCCGAGGATGTGGGAGATGAGGATGACGCTGCCGCCCTCAGCGACGAAGCGGCGGACGAAACTGAGGAGCTGGCCAGCGGTGTCCGCATCCAGCGAGGAGGTGGGTTCGTCGAGGATCACCAGTTTCAGCGGCGCGTCGGTGACGCTGAAGGCGCGGGCGATCTCGACCATCTGGCGGCGGCTGATGGAGAGATCCGCGACGATGGTCTCGGCCGCGATGCCGTGGCCGGGGAAGATCGCGTCGAGGCGGTCAATGATGAGGCGCCCGGCCCGGCGGCGCCAGCCTATGCCACGGATCGACGGGTGGAGGATGCGGGTATTCTCGGCGACCGTCAGGTTGGGACAGAGCGACAGCTCCTGAAACACGCAGCGGATGCCGAGTTGCTGCGCGAGCGTCACCGAGTAGCTGTCCTGGCGCGCGCCGCCGATCGCGATCTCGCCGCTCGAGGGGAGAAGCGTGCCGGCGAGGACATGCATGAGCGTCGATTTGCCGGCGCCGTTATGGCCGACGAGGCCCAGGCAGGCGCCGGAATCGACCATGAGATCGACGCCGGCGAGGGCGCGGACGGCGCCAAAGTTTTTAGTGACCGCCGCTAGACGGACGACTTCGGGATTCGCGGCGGTCACGCTTGTCATCGCAATGAGCTTATTTCGCGCTCGCGGCAATCGCCTTGATGGCATCGGCCTGACTGTATTCGGTGTTGTAGACGCCACCGACCGGTGCGGCTTTCAGAGCGGCGTCGAGACCGGCCTGATCGACCTCGAGCGCCGGGAAGACGACATCATGCGGCACCTTCTTGCCGTCGAGGATCTGCTGCGCGACCCAGAAGGCCAGCGTTACGCCGCCCGGCGGGATGGTGGCGGACCAGGTGGTGTAGCCGTTCGCGTCATGCTGCTGCTTCCACCAGGCGAGTTCGTCCTGGCGGTTGCCCATGATGATGATCGGCTCTTTCTTGCCCGCCGCGGTGAAAGCCTGCGCGGCGCCGTAGCCGTCTCCGCCCTGGTCGACCACGCCGACGATATCGGGCATCGACGGCAAGACGGTCGCGACCGCTTTTTGCGCCGTGGCTTCGTCCCAGTTGCCGGTGACCGATCCGACGATCTTGAAGTTCGGATGCGCCTTGACCCCCGCCGCGATGCCCTGGTGGATCAGGTCGTCGATTGAGGTTCCGGCAAGACCGCGAATTTCCAGGAGGTTGCCGCCATCCGGGAGGCGCTTCGCGAGGTAGTCGACCTGCTCCTTGCCCATGCCCACGTAATCGATGCCGACGCGATAGGCGCAGGGCTCGCTGACCGTGCCGTCATAGGAAACGACGGTGATGCCGGCATCGCAGGCGGCCTTGACCGCGCCATTGAGCGCCTCGGGCGAGGCGGCGTCGATGACGATGGCGTCGTAACCTTGCAGGATGAGGTTCTGGAGCTGGGCCGCCTGGGTCGGCACTTCCTTGTCGGCTGTGGTGAAGGAATCGGCGGAAGCGACCATGTGGTCGGCCACGGCGGCCTTGGCGACCTTGTCCCAGCTATGGAGCATGGCCTGCCGCCAGGAATTGCCCGCGTAGTTGTTCGAGAGCGCCACTTTCTTGCCTGAGGTATCGGCTAAAGCGGAGCCCGCTGCGAAAGCCAGGACCAGGGCGATGGCGGTCGTCGTCATGATGGTCTTCACGTGTCGTTCCTCCTGTTGTTTTCCGAAGCGTAACGGCCTCGGTCGTCCGTCAGCCGGTCCAGGCTAGTTCTGCAATCCCATCTGACGTTTGGGGTGGCAGTATTGTGGCAAGGCTCCAACAGCCGCAACCGCGACCTTGGATGAATGCCGATTGCTCCGACGTGCAAAGCTCAACGGCGCGCACGGCTGCTTACGATCCGCTCTAGCAGCACGGCGGCGATGATGATCGAGCCGATCGCGGTGCCCTGCCAATAGGGCGAGACGCCAAGGAGGTTGAGGCCGTTACGGATGAACACCATGATGAACACGCCGAACAGCGTGCCGATGATGGAGCCGCGCCCGCCGAACAGGCTGGCGCCGCCGATCACCACGGCAGCGATGGAATCGAGTTCGAGGCCGGTTCCGGCGAGCGGGTCGATCGACAGCACACGCGAGGTCAGAAAGATCGCCGAGACCGCCGCCATCAGGCCCGATATCGTATAGGCCAGCACACTCCAGATCGAGATGGAGAGGCCGGCGACCCGCGCGGCGGCGTTGTTTGAACCGATGGCATAGAGTGTTCGGCCGCCCTTGGCGCGGCTGAGGAACCACCAGGCCAGCAGATAGACGATGATGAGCAGGGTGAAGTTAAGCGGCACACCGAAGATGGTGAGGCTCGACAGGTCGCCCAGCGCAGGCGGGATGGCGCTGATCGAGGTGGCGCCACTGAGGACGTAAGCGAGGCTGCGGCCGATCGACATCATCCCTAGCGTGACGACGAAAGGTGCGACGCGGCCGAAGGTTGTGATGGCGCCGCTGATCGTGCCGGCCACCGCGCCGGTCACGAGGCAGGCGGCCACAGCGCCATAGAGGCCCAGGCTCGGGAAGCAGAGGCCGAGAACGATACCGGTCACGCCAACCAGCGAGCCGACCGCGAGATCGATGCCGCCGATCAGAATCACCAGGGTCTGCCCCAGCGCTACGAGCCCGACGACGACGGATTGGTCCATCGCGTTGAGGAGATTGTTGAGCGTGCGGAAGTAGGGCGAGCTTATGGCCAGAACGAGCATGACCGCGAGGGTCAGCAGCAGCATGCGAAGCTCGATCTGGGTCGCGAAGAGTTTCAGCACTCCGTGGCGTGGCGGGGCGGCAGGCACGATCTCCTCCGTCATGCAGCCTTCCCCAAAGCGAGCGAGCCCTTGGCGGCAAGCCTATCCTGTACCTGCCGCGTCAGGGTTTCGGCGTCCGGCAAAGGGTTTCCGGCGGGCAGCGTCAGGCTAACGAGACCAAGTTCGTGGCCGCGGCGGCCCATGATCGCGATTGCCAGCGTCTGCTTGGCGTCCGTGTCGGTGACGAAGCCTGGGGCGCGCGCCGTGAGGGCCAGCGCCATGGCGAGAGTGGAGACGTCATGGATCTGCCCGGCGGCGATGCCGGGGTCGGCGCGGGTCTCGCTTCCGGCACGATCGAAACAAAACAGGCGGTCCTGCTCTATGCCGACCCAGCAGGCGACACCGCCATGAGCCGCAACGAGTTCTTCCAGAACCGCGTGGGTTCGTTTTGCAGAGCTGCGCGGGGCGGCGAACATCGCCAGACTCTCGATGCTGACGAGACGGCTCGGGAATTCGGCCACAGACACGCCGTCGCTCATCACCACGATGCGATCCGAAATGCCGATCACTTCCTCAAAATCCGACGACACGACGAGAACGGCGACGCCTTCCGCCGCGATCCGCCGCAGCAGCGCGTAGATGCTGCTGCGCGTGCCGATATCCACGCCGCGCGTCGGCTCGTCCAGCATGAGAACGCGCGGCTTGAGAAGCAGCCAGCGCGCGAGAATGATTTTCTGCTGCATGCCGCCGCTGAAATTCAGCAGATCCGGATCCCAAAGGCGATCAGGCGGCAGCCCGAGAAGATCCAGCAGCCGCTCCGCCTCCGTTTTGCGCGCCGCATAGCCGCGGCCGAAACCGCGATGGTCACCGAGATGGGCCAGCAGCAGATTCTCACGCACCGAAAGATCGGGAACGATGCTTTGGTGGCGACGATCTTCCGGCACCAGAGCGACACCCGCGCGGATCGCGTCCACTGGACGACGGGGAGAGAACGCGTCGCCCTCGAGTTCGACTTTTCCACCCGTCGCTTTGCGGAGGCCGAAGATGGTTTCGAGTGTTTCCGACCGGCCGGCGCCGATGAGCCCGGCAAGACCGAGGATTTCGCCCGCATGGAGTTCAAAGGAAACATCGCGCACGAGCGGCGAAGATGCGAGATTGCGGACGCGCAACACGGGTTTGCCGGTTCGCAACGGCTCAGCGGGCGGATCATCGCCACGCGCGAAGACATCAGCCAGTTCGCGGCCGATCATCAAGCGAACCAATTCGCCGCCGGTCATGCTGGCGGTGGTAGCGCCGGAGGCGACGAGCCGTCCCTCGCGCAACACGGTGATGCGATCACAGACGCCGAAGATCTCCTCCAGCCGATGGGAGACGAAGATGAGGCCATGTCCGCGCGCGGTAAGGTCACGCATGATGCCGAACAGGATTTCGCTTTCGAATGGCGAGAGCGAGGCGGTGGGCTCGTCGAAGATGATGATGCGGCTATCGAGCGCCAAAGCCTTCAGGATCTCGACCATCTGCCGCTGGCCGATGCTGAGCGTGCCGACGGTTTCATCCAGGGTTAGTTGAATGTCGCCGCCGAGCCCGGCGACAAGCTGCGCCGCTTCTTCTCGCAGACGACGCCAGTTGAGCGCCCCGGGCATGCCGAGGCGTGGTAGCATGATGTTCTCGAGAACCGAAAGATCGGGCGCCAGCGTGGTTTCCTGCGTGACCATGCAGATGCCAGCACGCAGCGCATCGCGCGAACTGGTGAAGTGACGCTCCTGACCATCCAGCACGAACCGGCTCTGATCGGGCTGGACGTGACCTGAGATGACGCGCGACAAAGTTGACTTGCCGGCGCCATTGGCGCCGCACAAGCCATGCACTTCTCCTGCCGCCAGGCTGAAGCTCGCATCCGATAGCGCTTGGGTCGAGCCAAAGCGCTTGCTGACGCCAGACAATTCAAGAAGCGCCATTGGTTTCTCCGCGTCGCTCGCTCAACCCATGTTGTTCGCGAAGACGGTGCGGGTGATTTCCGGCAGCAGTTGCTTGACGTTTTGCGAGGTCACGATTTCCACCGGCAAAAGAACATTCTTCTCGGGCGTCTTGCCGGCGAGATGGTCGAGCATCGCCTGGCAACAGGTAACGCCTATCAGATAAGGCTGCTGCATTCCGGCGACAGTGATCTCACCACTCTCCAACATTGGCACGAAGGCGGGCACACCATCGAAAGCGGCGAGCAGGATTTCGCCTTCACGGCGGCCAGCCTTGATTGCGCGCGCGGCGCCGAGCGCGGGGTCATCCGTTTCGACAAAAAGCGCGCGCATGTCGGGATGGGCTGTCAGCATATCCTGCGTGAAACGGAAGGTCTCGTCCGCGGTGTAGGTCTGCATTTGCGAAAGCTGCGCTTCCTTCATGCCGATCTCCGCCATGGCGCGGCGGAAGCCTGCGGTGCGGAGCTGGCCGTTCTTGCGGGCGAGCGAGATGGTGACCAGCCCGAAGGTGCCGTTTTGCCAGCCCTTCGCCTTGATCGCCTTGGCGAGCGCCTGGCCCGTTTCGTAAGCGCCTTGCCCGTTATTGGAGGTGACGAAGGAAACATAGTCGCCGCTGGTTGTGCCGATATCGGCGATCACAACCGGGATCTTCGCGCGCTCGGCGGCGGCGATAACGGCGGGGGCGGTGGAGCTGTCGGTGGGCGAGATGATGATGCCGTCCACGCCGCGCGAGATGACATCCTGGGCGTTCTGCAACTGCGTCTGCGCGCTGTTATGGCTGTCATAGGTCGTGTTCGTGCCGCCCGCCGCCTTTACGGTGTCGTCAACGCCTTTGGCGAGATAGCGCCAGAAAGGGAGATCGAGGCCAGGCGTCAGATAGGCGAAACGCTTTCCTCCGGCGGCCCAGGCGGCAGGCGCCATAGCGGCGAGCATGGCGGGTGCGGTGAGCTTGAGCAGACCGCGACGGTTCATGGTGAGGTCAGTGATCTTGGACATTTTTTGTTTCTCCCTTTGGCAATGTCATTAGCATTCATCGTCGCCGCCGGCACCTTCGCTGCATCCGCCGGAATTAAGCCAGGCGAGCGCTGCCGGGGCTGGTTTTTGTACCGGATCGGCCTTAAGTTGTATGATAAGCTACCGCCTCCACAGGGCGATGCAAGCCCTTTCAGGTTACACTCACCGGCAGGGCGGAGTTGCCGCATGTTGCACCAAAGTCGCTCCGATCAGCTGGCCGAGGCGCTGCGGGCGCGGATCCTGGGGGGCGAACTGCAGGTCGGCGCACAGCTGCCCTCGGAGCAGATGATCGCGACGCAATACCAGGTCAGCCGCACGGTTGTGCGGGAGGCGGTGGCCCGGTTGAAGTCGGAGGGTTTGCTTCGTACGAGCCAGGGCCGCGCCGCTACCGTGCTCGCGGTTACATTGGGCAGCGACCGGTCGCTTTCGGTGCCGCAGTCAATCAAGGGGCTGCTCGGTTTCCTCGAGGTGCGGCGCGCGATAGAGGCCGAGATGGCGGGACTCGCGGCGGAGCGCCGTACTGCCTCGCAGTGCCGCGCGATCAGGAAAGCGTTGTTCGCGATCGAGGACCGGATGCGCGAAGGGGGCGATGGGGTGCAGGAGGATCTGGAATTTCACCTCGCCATCGGCCGTGCAACGTCGAATGCCTATTGGGGACAATTTGTGCAGATGTTCGCCGGGCCTATGCGGTCAGCTATTCGGGTGACACGCGCGAATGAGGCTCGGCGTGAGGATTTCGCTGCGTCAGTGGTGAAGGAGCACCGGCAAATCTACGAGGCGATCGAGGCGGCGTCGCCGGACGAAGCGCGCGCTGCGGTGAAGGTGCATCTGGAGGGTGCGGCGCAGCGATTGCTGAAGGCCGACCGGGACTTCTGGAAATCGGAGGGCGAACACCTGGCCCGCGACTGGTTGCAGGTTTCCGAGATGGGTATTGCGCGGGACGTTCCTGAACTTCGCGCGCGCCGCACCTCAAAACGCGCTTGAGACGCTAATCGGTTTTAAGCTTATCCAGGAACGCGCCTGTGAGCCTTGTTACTTCGGCGGGTGCTTCATCCATGGGGAAATGGCCGGCTTCGAGAATGTTTATCTCAGCCTCCGGAACATCGCGTTTGAAGGCACCGGCGCCCGCAAGTTCGAATGACGGATCGTAGCGGCCCCAGGTGACCAGCAGAGGCGGCTTATATTCGCGCAGCCACGCTTGCCAAGCCGGATAGGCTGCCACGTTCGTTCTGTAATCGTAGAACAAGGCCACCTGGATATCCGCCTGGCCCGGCCGGGAAAGAAAGGCGAATTCATCCGCCCAGGTGTCCGGATCATAACGCTCCGGATGAGGCGACTTTCCAATATGCCTAAATCGCGTTGCGTCGAGGGAGAGGAAATTGGCCTTCAGCTTCTCGACATGCGCCGCGGGATCGGCCCAATAAGCTTTGCGCGCGTCCCAAAGCGGGCCGAGCGCCTCGTCATAGGAGGCGGCATTCTGCACGATGAGCGCTCTCACCCGCTCCGGATGGGCAAGTGCCAAGCGGAAACCAACCGGACCGCCATAGTCTTGCAACACAAGCACGTAGCGGCCGAGGTTGAGTTCCTCCGTGAGTCCACCAACGATCTTGGCAAGATTATCGAAGGTATAGTCGAACTTCACCGGCGCTGGTGCGTCGCTCCAGCCGAAGCCGATATAGTCGGGCGCGATCACGTGGTAACGCTGGGCGAGGGATGGCATGAGCCGCTCCCACATACGGGAAGACGATGGGAAGCCGTGCAGGAGAATGATCGCCGGTGCGCCGGGGTTTCCTGCCTCTCGATAGAAGATCGAGTGGCCGTCGATGATCCGGCTTTTGTATGTGATGCCGGTGAACGCGGCAGCGGCGGATTTCATTTCGCTCCGAGCCTTGGTTGAGAGTAGGAGCATCATGCTCGCTCCCGCGGCGAGCGCGCTTCGCCGTCCGAAATCAAACATGGTGATTTGCCATGAGACAGGGGGACCGCAACTCAGTCGTTACAATATCGCAGCGCGTGGTGAGATTGAACATGGCTGAGCTAGCCGGTATAAGCGGGCCAGCTTTCCGCCTCCTCTGGTCTCTCTAGGAACTTCGAGTCTTTCCGAAATCATATTGGTGGAAGTGGCGTCATGCAAGCAGAACAGAAGGTTGTCATCGTTACGGGTGCGTCGCAGGGTATTGGCGCTGGTTTAGTGGCGGCTTATCGAGCGCGAGGGTATGGCGTTGTCGCGAATTCGCGTGCGATTACGCCCGCATTTGCCGCAGGTGATGCGGGCATCGTGACCGTTGACGGCGATATCGGGAGTTCCGCGACGGCGGATCGTGTTGCCGCGGCGGCTTTGGAGCGATTCGGACGCATCGATAGCTTGATCAACAATGCTGGCATCTTCCTCAGCAAACCATTCATTGAATATACGGAAACCGATTTTGTCGCGGCGATCGCGGTGAATGTCGCCGGGTTCTTTCATATCACGCAGCGCGCGGCGGCGCAGATGCTGAAGCAGAAGTCCGGGCATATCGTACAGATTACGGCCAGCATGGTCGGCCAGCCGCTCAAGGAGGTGCCGGGGGCGCTGGCGTCTCTGACGAAAGGCGGGCTCGCGACTGTCACGCGTGGACTCGCGATCGAATTTGCGGATCGCGGTGTGCGTGTGAATGCGGTTGCACCGGGGATCACCAAGACGCCTATGCATTCCGCTGAAACCTATGAGGCGCTGGCGAAGCTGCATCCGATGCACAGGATGGCCGAGATCAGCGAGGTGGTCGATGCCGTGCTTTACCTCGAATCCGCGCTTTTCGTGACAGGTGAGACCATCCATGTCGATGGCGGGCAGAATGCGGGGCATTGGTGATCCGCAGCCGAAGGTGATTTGCGCGATGGCGGCTTGGGGCCGGGTGATCTGCCGCGCCTCGTGGTGAATCGCGCGGTGTCCGGATCCAGCGTGAGCGCCTGGCGTGCGACAATGGCGGGGCTTTGCGCATGCCTTGTTGGCATCGGTCTGGGTCGCTTCGCTTATACCCCGCTAATCCCGCCGTTGATCGAGGCACACTGGTTCGCGCCTTCCGACGTTCTCTATCTCGGCGCGGCAAATCTCGCTGGCTATTTGGCCGGTGCCCTGCTGGCGAGGCGATTGGCCGCGCGGCTTCCCGTGACAATGCTGCTGCGCGCGGCGATGGTCTTCGCGACTCTCGCTTTCTTCGCCTGCGCGTTGCCGCTGTCGCTCGCCTGGTATTTCTGCTGGCGATTGGTCGCGGGATTGACTGGCGGCGTGATCATGGTTCTGGCCGCCTCGGCCATTCTTCCTCATACGCCCCCGGGGAAGCGGGGGCTCGTGAGTGGAACGATATTCACAGGTGTCGGGCTCGGCATCGCGGCGTCCGGCACGCTTGTGCCGCTATTGCTGAGAGGCGGGCTGACGGAGACGTGGTGCGGGCTTGGAGTGTTGTCGGGCCTGCTTACCCTCATGAGTTGGCATAGCTGGCCGCCGACGGGGACGACGCGGGCGCTTCATCTCGTTAGCCGTGAAGGGCGTGCGGTTTCGCCGTTACTAATCCGTGGTCTGGTGGTCGAATACGGGCTGAACGCCGTGGCGCTCGTGCCGCCGATGATCTTCCTGGTGGATTTCATCGTGCGCGGCCTGCATCGGGGATTGGATTCCGGGGCGCGCTACTGGGTTCTATATGGCATCGGCGCAATGGCGGGACCGCTCCTGACCGGTCATCTGGCGGATCGAACAGGGTTTGGCCCCGCTTTGCGTCTCGCCTATTTTGTTCAGTGCGCAGCAATTGCCGTGCCGGCCTTTACCAGCGGCACCATCCCCCTGGCCGTCTCCTGCATCGCCATGGGCGCCTTGACGCCGGGCATCGTGCCGCTGGTGTTCGGAAGGGTCCATGAGCTGTTCCCGCACGAGCTCGCCCGGCAACAGCACGCCTGGAGCACGGTTACCACGAGCTATGCGATCTGCCAGGCAGCGGCCGCCTATGGGTTTTCGTTTCTTTTCTCACGTACCGGCGGGGACTACCGCCTGCTATTCGCCTTGGGCGCGATCGCTGTTGGGCTTGGACTCGCCCTAGATCTTGTCTTGGCGGTCACGACGCGTCGCCTAGCAGAACGCATCCCCACGCAATGAGCATCGTGACGCTTGCGGTGCCTCGGTGAAAGCGCCACTCAGGCGCTCATGGCCATGATTCGCCTTCTGCCTGACCACGTCATCGACCGCATCGCTGCTGGCGAGGTGGTTGAGCGGCCGGCCGCAGCGGTGAAGGAGCTGGTGGAAAACGCGCTCGATGCCGGGGCGACTCGGATCGCCGTGGCGCTGGAGGAAGGCGGCATCCGGCGGATCGAGGTTTCGGATGACGGCCATGGCATGACGGCGGGAGATCTGGCCCTCGCCATCCAGCGCCACGCCACGAGCAAGCTCACTGAGGCAGGTGACCTGGTGCATATCGCGACGCTCGGTTTTCGCGGCGAGGCGCTGCCCTCGATTGGGGCGGCGGCGCGGCTTGCCGTCACCAGCCGCGTGGCGGGGGCGGAGAGCGCCTTCACTATCCGGGTCGAGGGCGGTGCCGTGGCGGAGGTAGCGCCGGCGGCGGGCACGCAGGGAACGCGGGTGGTGGTGAGCGACCTGTTCTTCGCCACCCCGGCGCGGCGGGCCTTCCTGCGCTCGGCGCGAATCGAGATGGATCATGTCCAGGCGGCGGTCAGCCGGCTGGCGCTGGCGGCGCCCGCGGTGGCTTTCCGGTTGGAGAATGAAGGCCGGGTGGTGCTGGATTTGCCGGCATCCGATCGACGCGGGCGGCTGGCGGCTCTGCTGGCGAAGGAGGAGGCCGAGACGCTGGTCAGCGTCGATGGCGAACGGGACGTGGTAACGCTGGTGGGTTTCGCCGGAGCTGCGGCGACACATCGGGCTACAGGCGGAGCGCAGTTCCTCGTCGTCAATGGGCGCCCTGTGACGGATCCGCTACTCCGCACGGCTTTGCGAGTCGCCTATCAGGAAGTGATTCCGCGCGGGCGCTTTCCGGTGGCGGGGCTGTGGCTCGATCTACCGGCAGCGGCTGTGGATGTGAATGTTCATCCGGCAAAGACCGAACTGCGCTTTCGGGATGGCGCGGCGGTGCGCGGGCTGATGATCTCGGCGCTGCGACAGTCCCTGGCGCGGCCGGCCTCGGTCTTTTCCCAGCCCCGGCGGGCCGGAATCCACATGGCCTATCGCCGGTCGAATGTGGTGCCAGCGCCGGCATATTTTGGCCCCGCTTCGGTTCAGGCTGAGACCCAAGTTGCGTCGCGCCCATTCGATTCGTTCTTGGCCGAGGCGCAGTTGCCGCTCGCAGCCGCGCCATACGCCCGGGCAGTGCCATCGACGGAACCGAGCTTTGTCGCGGAGCACCCCTTGGGTGCGGCAGTGGCTCAGGTGCTCGATACCTATGTCATCGCCGTTGCGACGGATGGGACGCTGATCCTGGTAGATCAGCACGCGGCGCATGAACGGCTGACGCATGAGGCGTTGCGCGCCTCGGTGATGGAGGGCGGCGGTCCGTCGTCCCAGCCGCTGCTGCTTCCCGCCGTGGTCGATCTGCCGCCTCCCGATGTCTCGCGGCTGCTGGCGGAAGCCACGGCACTCGCCCGGCTGGGCCTGGAGATCGAGGGGTTTGGTCCCGGCGCGATCATGGTCCGGGCTTTGCCCGCCGTTCTGGGCACCGCCGATCCGACGCCACTGCTGCGCGACATTGCCGACGAGCTCGCGGAAACCGAAGAGAGCACGGCGCTGGACCAGCGGCTGGATGCGGTGATCGCGCGTATGGCCTGCCATGGCAGCATCCGTGCCGGCCGGCGGATGAACCAGGCCGAGATGAATGCATTGCTCCGCGAGATGGAGCGGGTCCCCCGTGCCGCCACCTGTAGCCATGGAAGGCCGACTTTTCTGAAGCTGAGTCGCGGAGAGATCGAGACGCTGTTCGGCCGTCGCGGCTAGGTGGAGTCCCCGCGGTCGCGCACTGTCGACCGCAGCCTGCTGCATGGCCGCTGCCCGCTCGCTGTCTTGCACGGAAACGTGAGTGGCCCCATCTGCCTCGCATGTCCCAGACCCTGCAAAACCCCTACGACCCCGTCGGCTGGCATGGCACGACGATCCTCTGCGTCCGGAAAGGCCCCCAGGTGGCCATGGCCGGAGATGGCCAGGTCACGCTCGGCCAGACCGTTATCAAGGGCAATGCCCGCAAGGTCCGCCGCATCGGTGGCGGCAGCGTGATTGCCGGCTTTGCCGGTGCCACGGCGGATGCCTTCACCCTCCTCGAACGGCTGGAGGCCAAGCTCGAACGCTTCCCTAACCAGCTTGAGCGCGCCTGCGTGGAGCTTGCCAAGGATTGGCGGACCGACCGATACCTGCGCCGGCTTGAGGCGATGATGACAGTGGCTGATGCCGATCATTCCTATACCCTCACCGGCAATGGCGACGTACTGGAGCCGGAGGACGGCATCATCGCCATCGGCTCGGGCGGCAACTACGCCCTGGCGGCGGCGCGTGCACTGATCGACGTGCCCGATCTTACGGCCGAGGAGATCGCCCGTAGAGCTATGAAGATCGCCGGCGACATTTGCGTCTATACCAATCATAGCCTCGTCGTTGAGACCATCTAAGTAACCAAGCCATTCGGGCCGTCGCCGGTCGCCGCTGAGCGGGACCAGCCTCGGCGCTAGGAGTTAGCCTATGGAAGCCCCGACCTATTCTCCCCGGGAGATTGTCTCGGAACTCGACCGCTATATCGTCGGCCAGGATGACGCGAAACGCGCCGTCGCCATTGCTCTGCGCAACCGCTGGCGCCGCCAGCAGGTGCCGGAGGGCATGCGCGAGGAGGTGGTGCCGAAGAATATCCTGATGATCGGCCCCACCGGCTGCGGCAAGACCGAGATCGCGCGCCGCCTGGCCAAGCTGGCCCAGGCGCCCTTCCTGAAGGTCGAGGCCACGAAATTCACCGAGGTCGGCTATGTCGGCCGCGACGTGGAGAGCATCGTGCGTGACCTAGTGGAAGCCAGCATCACGATGCTGCGCGAATCCAGCCGCAAGGGCGTGCAGGCCAAGGCCGAGCTTGCCGCCGAGGAGCGGCTGGTGACGGCGCTGGTCGGCGAGGGTGCCGCGGCCGATACCCGCTCGAAGTTCCGCCGCATGCTGCGGAACGGTGAGTTCGAGCAGAAGGAAGTCGAGGTTTCGGTGACCGATACCGGCGGCGCGCCAATCGGGCAGATGGATATGCCCGGCATGCCACCTGGCCAGGTGATCAATCTCGGCGAGATGATGAAAGGCATGTTCGGCCGTCAGGCTCAGGCCAAGAAGATGACGGTGGAGGCGGCTCGCCGCGCGCTGGAGCGTGAGGAAGCGGATAAGCTGCTGGATAGCGAGCAGCTCACCAAGGATGCGGTGAACCATGCCGAGCAGAACGGCATCGTCTTCCTCGACGAGATCGACAAGATTTGCGCGCGATCGGAAGGCGGCTTCCGGGGGGCCGATGTCAGCCGCGAGGGTGTGCAGCGCGACCTGCTGCCGCTGATCGAGGGCACGACGGTCGCGACGAAATACGGGCCGGTGAAGACCGACCACATCCTGTTCATCGCCTCGGGTGCCTTTCATGTCGCGAAACCCTCCGACCTGTTGCCGGAATTGCAGGGGCGTTTGCCGATCCGCGTGGAACTGGCGCCGCTGTCGCGGAGTGATTTGCGGCGTATCCTGACCGAGCCGGAGCATTCGCTGCTGAAGCAGTACGTCGCGCTGATGCAGACCGAGCGGCTGACGCTCGACATTACTGAAGCGGCGATTGACGCGGTGGCGGATTTGGCGGCGGACATCAACGACCGGGTGGAGAATATCGGCGCACGCCGGCTTTCCACTGTGCTGGAGAAACTGTTCGAGGAGATCAGCTTCACGGCCTCGGATCGTGGCGGCGAGACGGTGAAGGTAGATGCTTCCGACGTGCGCGACCGCGTGGCGCCGCTGGCCGCGAAGGGCGACCTCAGCCGGTTCATTCTGTAGTGGCGAGGATCGCTGACACGACACCGTCATGCTCGGCGAAGGCCGAGCATCTACGCCTTCCGTACTCCACGAAGGCAAGGCGTGGATGGCACGTGGGTGGCCGCCCCGCCTTCGCGTGCCATGACGGGATGGGACTTCGCTGATGACGAATGCCCCTTTCTTCGTAGCCTCCGAACCGACAGCGGCGGCAGCCATAGCCGAAATCGGCGAGGAGTTGGCGTTGTTCGACGATTGGGAGGATCGCTACGGCTACATCATCGGATTGGGGAAAAAGCTCGCGCCGTTCCCTGCCGAATGGCTGAACGACGCGCATCGCGTACCAGGCTGCCAGAGCCGCGTATGGATGGAAGCCGAGGAGCGTGATGGCGCGCTCTTCCTCGCGGGCGTTTCGGATGCGGCGATCGTGTCGGGTCTCGTCGCGCTGCTGCTGCGGGTTTACTCGGGACGGCCGCGCGACGAGATCCTGGCGACGGATCCTGCGTTCCTCAAAGAACTCGGTTTGATCGAGGCACTTTCGACCAACCGTGGCAACGGCATCGCGGCTATGGCCCGGGCGATCCGGGAGCGCGCCGCGGCGGTTTAATCCGGCCGCGACAGCGTGCCGAGATCTCCATGTCTACGGGTGCCCGAGAAGTGCAACCCTTCGCCTCAAAGTATGCGTGGCGGGCTATCAGGATCATCGAAGCGCGGCTCGGGTTTCCTCCGAAAATCGCCGATGTCGGCTATGCTGGCCAGCCCGACCCCACCATTGGTGCCCGCGCTCCCGAGGTATTTGGCCTCGAGGTCATTAAGCCGCCGGTTCCCGATACGCTGTTCCGCCGGCCAATTTTTTAAGCATTTGAATCGTCGGCCATGTTCTTCCCGCGCTCGTCCAAGATCTTCTGTGTCGTGTGGTTGAATGCCTTAGAACAGGTGACCCAGCTCGCCGAGCGAGAAGTTGTAGGTCTTGCCAAGCTTTCTAACCTGATTCTAACGCCGGTCGGTGAGCGCAAGCTCCTCATTCATTACCACGTACTGCGCATCGATCGCATCGGAGCGCGAGATGCCGCCTTTGGCTTCCTTCTCAACAAGCGTCTTATGCTCGCCTCCCACTTTGCAAAGCGTGCGGGAGTGCTTCTTCAGAATCTCCGAGAAGGCCGCCTTGTAGTCCTTGGTCTCGGCCGTCGGGTGCGATGCCTTCGCAATCGGAGGAGCGCCTGTCGTCGTTGAGATAGTCATATGCGTTGCTTGTTCCAAAGGATTTCGGCCGATGATGGCGGCTGGGCTTCTTCCAAGGGCTAAAGACGCTTAACTCATTGCGAGATCGCACAAACATTACGACCGAGTTGTAAAGAAACGGCTCGATCCCGTTGCCATCCGACGCTGGCGCCATTGGTTCGTCGCGCTATGCTGCGGGCTTCGGGAATCGGGCGGGGTCGAGAGCATGGCGGCAGCGGGCGGGTGGAGACTGGCGGGGGCGATGCTCGTGGCGTTCACCTTGGGTGGCCTCGGGGTGACAGCGGTTGCCGAGGAGAGCCACGTCGCCCAGGCGCTTGAGGCGCTGGATGACGCCCATGACGCTCTCGCGGCCACGAGGGACAATAAGGGCGGCCACCCCGCTGCCGCGATCGCGCTAATTGCCAGCGCCAAGGCCGAGCTTTCGGCGGTAAGCCAGTGAGCCGCGTTTGGACGGCCGGGTTTGATGGTCGCTTGGCGGGACTTGCGGGCGCCTGCCTTGCCGGGGCCTTGCTCGCCGGCTGTGCGCTGCACCATCAGGGTCATATGGACAAGGCGCTGACCGCCCTCAATGTCGCGGCCCAGCAGCTTGGCCTCGCGACGCCGGACAAGGCAGGCCATATCCAGGCCGCACTCAAGCTGGTCCAGCAAGCCATCGATGAGGTTGAGAAGGGAATGGCCTATAAGATCCAGGTTGGCAGCACGGACGCGAGTTGAGGCGGGGGGACAGGCAGGGTGAGCGGATTCGATGTGGACCAGGAGATGCAAGCCTTCATCAAGCGCAGCGAAAGCTTCTCGAAAGATGCGCGGCCCGACGATTCGCTGGAGACGATCCGCGCGCGGTATGATCGGACGGCCGAGGCTTTCGCGCGGCCCTATCCGCCCGGGCTGCAAGCCAAGGACGGGGTCTTACACGCGCAAAATCCCGCGCGGGAGTTGCGCGTGCGGTGCTACGCGACCCCCGATGCGATCCCCGGCCGGGTCGCGCTGTTCTTTCATGGCGGCGGTTTCGTGCTTGGCGGCCTCGACAGCCATGACAGCGTCTGCGCCGATCTGGCCGCGGGCGCCGAGGTGGCGGTGGTGGCGCTCGACTACCGGCTCTCCCCTGAGCATGTCTATCCGGCGGCGCTCGATGATGCCGAGGCCGCCTACGATGATTTGATCGATTCCGGCCAGGCGGTGATCCTGGTTGGGGATAGCGCGGGCGCCACGCTTGCGGTTGCGCTCTGCCATCGGCTGCGGCGTCTCGGCAAGCCGATGCCCTGGGCGCAGGTGCTGATCTATCCGATGCTGCATCCTGATCCAGGCCGCGCGAAGGGCGGCCCGAACGAGAATGCGCCAATGCTGACGGCGGCGGCGCTCTCTTCCTTCCGGGGTTTTTACACAGGCGGCGATGTCAGTGTGACGCGCGATCCGGAACTGGCGCCGCTCGCTTCGCTCGACGTGGCGGGATTTCCGCCGGCGGCACTATTTCCCGCTCAGCACGATCCACTTTGCGACGACGCGGCGGAGTATGCGGCGGCGCTGCGCGAGGCTGGCATCCATGTGACGCTGCATTCCGGCGAGGGCCTTGTGCATGCTTATCTGCGCGGCCGGGCGAACAGCGAACGCATCGCGACGGCATTTTCCGAGATCGTCTCATCGCTGCAACGACTGGCTCACAGCGGGCGGGTCTGAGCCGCGCCTTTCGCGGCTTTCCGGGCGGCGAAAGCGTTTGACATTGCAGCTTTGGACTCGGAGGCTCCGGCCCGAGCCGGGCGCGAGATCCGGCCAGCGGCGGCCTTGCGGCCGCTAGTTCGGGAGAGACGGCATGCCCAACGATCTGACCGCCCCAAAAACGCCGCTCCATCCGCGGCTGGCCGAAAGCGCGCAACGCATCGAGGCGCTGCGCGCGGCGGCGACGGCTGATCCCGAGGCTTTCTGGAAGCGCGAGGCGACTGACCGCATCGCCTGGATGCGGCCGCCCACCAAGATCAAGAATACGAGTTTCACCGGCGATGTCTCGATCAAGTGGTTCGAGGATGGGACGCTGAATGCCAGTGTTTCCTGTCTCGACCGGCATCTGGCAACGCGCGGCGATCAAGTTGCCATCATCTGGGAAGGCGATGAGCCTGGCACGTCCGAGAGTGTCACCTATCGCGACCTGCACGAGCGCGTGTGTCGCCTCGCCAATGTTTTGAAGGGTCATGGCGTGAAGCGGGGTGACCGCGTCACGATCTATTTGCCGATGGTGGTGGAAGCTGCAGTGTCCATGTTGGCATGCGCGCGTATTGGTGCCGCGCATTCCGTGGTCTTTGGCGGCTTCTCGCCGGACAGTCTTGCGGGCCGCATTCAGGACTGTAAGTCGACGGTGTTGATCACGGCCGATGAGGGCCGGCGCGGCGGGCGGCGCGTGCCGCTAAAGGCCAACGTCGATCAGGCGCTCGCCAGTTGCTCCGATGTCACGACGGTGCTGGTGGTGCCGGTGACCGGCGCCTCGGTACCGATGACGGAAGGACGGGACCATGATTACGCCGCAGCACTCGCCGAGGCATCGACCGATTGCGCGCCTGTCGAGATGGGCGCCGAGGATCCGTTGTTCATCCTCTACACGTCGGGCAGCACCGGCAAGCCGAAGGGCGTGCTGCATACGACCGGCGGCTATATGGTCTGGGCGAGTTTCACCCATGAACTCGTCTTCGACTACAAGCCCGGCGAGATTTTTTGGTGCACCGCGGATGTCGGCTGGGTCACCGGCCACACGTACATTGTCTACGGCCCGCTCGCGAATGGCGGCACCACCGTCATGTTCGAGGGCGTCCCGACCTATCCGGATAGCGGGCGAATGTGGGAGGTGGTGGATCGCCACAAGGTCGAGATCTTCTACACCGCGCCGACCGCCATCCGCGCACTGATGCGCGACGGGGACGAGCCGGTGAAGCGCAGCGCGCGGAGCAGTTTGTGGCTGCTGGGAAGCGTGGGGGAGCCGATCAATCCCGAGGCCTGGCATTGGTACAACACCGTTGTCGGAGAGGAACGTTGCCCGATTGTCGATAGCTGGTGGCAGACCGAGACGGGCGGCATTCTGATCAGTCCGGTGCCGGGCATGCCGCTCAAACCCGGTTCGGCGACCCTGCCGTTGCCCGGGGTTGTCCCTGTGATCGTCGATAGCGAGGGCAAGGTGCTGGAAGGGGTGGCGGAAGGCTATCTCTGCATCGCCGATAGCTGGCCCGGCCAGGCGCGCACGCTGTATGGCGACCACCAGCGCTTCATCCAGACCTATTTCAGCACCTACAAGGGCCTCTACTTCACCGGCGACGGCGCGCGCTGCGATGCGGATGGGTATTACTGGATTACCGGCCGGGTGGATGACGTCATCAATGTCTCCGGCCATCGCATGGGAACGGCCGAGGTCGAAAGCGCGCTCGACAATGACGAGCGGGTGGCGGAATCGGCCGTGGTTGGATTCCCGCATGAGGTGAAGGGGCAGGGCATCTATGCCTATGTCACGCTCAAGCGCGGCATTGAACCGACTGATGCCGTTCGGAAGGATTTGTTCGCGCTGGTGCGCAAGCAGATCGGGCCGATTGCGGTGCCGGATGTCATCCAATGGGCACCGGGATTGCCGAAGACCCGCAGCGGCAAGATCATGCGCCGCATTCTCCGCAAGATCGCGGCCAATGAGATCGAGACGCTGGGCGATACCTCGACCCTGGCCGATCCAGCCGTGGTGGATGACCTGGTGCAGAACCGCGCGGGGTAGGGTGGCGAGCGGCTTGCGCCAACACGGGGAGTTGTCTGCGGCGCGCCGCGCCTGACTCTTGCCTCGCCTATCGCACGCCCGATTTCCGGAAGCCAACCGCGACCGGAGATGATGATGGCGACCGAGAATCAATATGCGATGCAGGATCCGACCAAGCAGTATCCGCAGCCGCCCTTCCCGAAGCAGCCACAACCTGTGCCGGGCCTTGCTCAGAAAATGGACCCCAAGCCAGACCACGGCGAGGACAGCTACAAGGGGTTCGGGCGTCTGGCGGGCCGTAAGGCACTGATCACGGGCGCCGATTCCGGCATCGGTCGCGCTGCCGCCATCGCCTTCGCGCGGGAGGGTGCGGACATCGTATTGAACTACCTTCCATCCGAGGAAGAGGATGCGCGGGAAGTCGTGGGCCTCATCGAGGCGGCAGGGCGCAAGGCAGTGTGCCTACCAGGCAGCATCGCCGATGAAGCTTTCTGCAAGGCGCTGGTGTCGAAGGCCCATGAGGCGCTGGGCGGGCTCGATATCCTGGCTCTGGTCGGCGGCCATCAGCAGGCTTGCGAGAACATCGAGGAACTGACCACGCAGCAGTTCGACGAGACCTTTAAGACCAACGTCTACAGCATGTTTTGGCTATGCAAGGCGGCACTGCCGCTGCTGCCGCCGGGGGCCACCATCATCAACACGGCCTCAATCCAATCTTACCAGCCGTCAGCGTCGCTGCTCGACTATGCCTCGACGAAGGCGGCCATCGTTGCCTTCACCCATGCCCTGGCGAAGCAGGTGGCCAAGAAGGGTATCCGGGTGAATGCGGTGGCGCCGGGACCGGTCTGGACGCCGCTACAGCCTTCGGGCGGCCAGCCGCAGGATAAGATCCCGCAATTTGGGGCGACGGTGCCGCTCGGCCGGCCGGGGCAGCCGGCCGAGCTTGCCTCTGTCTATGTGCTTCTGGCGTCTCAGGAATCGAGCTTCGTGACTGGCGAGGTTTATGGCGTGACGGGCGGCAATCATTTGCCCTGAAGTGCCGCCGGACAGAAGACACGAGCGAGGTGAGTGGCTGAGGCGCGTCATCCTCAATCCCCTGGATGGAGGACAGGCAAAGACTTGATGATGCTGCCCTTTGGTGGGTGCGGTGCGTTGAGGAGACACCGCCGAAAAGGGATGGATCGGCAAGACAGGCATTGCGGTATGCGTCGTTTCTCCGGATAGACGGCGGCATCCGCATCGCCTTCGAGGGTCATGAAGCGTCTCCTGCTGCCTGCTTTGATCGCGGGTCTCGTCCTGCTGACTCTGCTGATGGCCCATGTCGGCATCGGCGGCATCCTGCATGGGCTCGAACGCCTGGGCGTGGCGGGGTTCGCGCTGATCCTCGCGATCCACCTGGCGCTCAACGAGGGTCTCGCACTCGCCTGGTGGCTGCTCGACCGTGCGGGGCAACGGCTGCGCTACCTGGCCTTCTGCTGGGGGCGGCTGATCCGCGACGCTGCTTCCGAGGCTCTGCCGCTGTCGCAGGTCGGCGGTCAGGTGCTGGGCGCCAGGGCTTTGATGATGGCGGGAGCGGACGGTATTTTCGCCGGCGTCTCGACCATTGTCGATGTGACCATCGAGGCGATGATGCAGATCGCCTACGCGGCGATCGGACTTGGCCTGCTCGCGGCGTCCCACCGCGGGCAGGGGCTTATCCTGCCGCTGGCGGGTGGCGCCGCGCTAATGGGTACGATCGTTGTCGTAGCACTCGCGGTGCTCGGCACTGCGCCTGCATGGGCCGAGGCGCGGCTGCTGCGCGTGGTGCAGCGGCTGCCCTTCCTTGGCGGACGCGCGGATCGTGCGGGCGAGCTTCTGGTGGAGCTGCGGATTATCTTTAGCGCTCCGGGAAGGCTTGCCCTGGCGGCGATCGTGCATCTTGGCTGCTGGGCGGTGACCGGGCTGGAGACTTGGATCATGCTGCGGCTGATGGGCACCGATGCAACCCTCACGGACGGCATCATCATTGATAGCCTCTTGGCGGCCTTGCGCAGCTTCGCCTTCTTCATTCCCAATGCGCTAGGCGTGCAGGAGGGTGGCTACATCATGCTTTGCGGAGTGTTCGGCATCCCGGCGGATATCGGTCTCGCTCTGTCGCTGACCCGGCGGGCACGGGATTTGGCGATCGGGCTGCCTGCGCTGCTGGCCTGGCAGGCGGCGGAGGGGCGGTTGCTGCTGCGTAAGCGCGCTTGAACGCGGAGACGCGGCCTCCAACCCACCCCCGGCCCCTCCCTTTCAAGGAGGGGCGATGACGGACCTAGGCGAGGGGAGTAGAGCGCGGAACTGGCTGCATGGCAGTGTCGGACGGGTGCTGCTGGTTCTTCTCACCCTTTGGGGCGTGTTGACGCTGCTGCCGGATCTCGGCCGGCTGGTTTGGCCACTCGCCTCCTACGGTTTCTCGACCGACAATAACGGCATCGTTTTGGATGTCGTGGCGCCTTTCACGGCTGAGGAGCATTCGCCGGCCTGGCGCGCCGGGCTGCGACCGGGTGACCGGCTGGATCTCAACGTCATGAATTGCTGGAACCCGGGATCGTTGCGTTGCCGGGACACGCTCGCGGTCTTGGCAGGTCTCGGTGGTCTGAGTTTCGTGCCCCCGGGCATGACGAGCCGCCTGGAGGTGCAGGGCGTCAATGGTGCCAGCCGCGAGGTCACCGTGGCGGCGACTGATCCGCCCTGGGGTGTTGGTGCGATGGTCGTGCTCGCCGCCGACCAAATCTTGGCGCTCATTTTCGTTCTGGGCGCGGCCTTCCTGGTGTGGCGGCGGCCGAGCCGCACCGCCTGGGGATTTTTCCTGTTTGCCTTGTGGTCTCAGCCGGGACAGGCGGTAGGGCTGCTGTCGGTGCTACTGGCCTGGCCGCCGGCGGTTCTTGTCGTCGAAGTGATCTTCGCGCTGATCCAGGCTGCCGGGGTGGTCGGCTTCGTGCTACTCATCCTGTGTTTCCCGCATGACGAGACGGCGTCTCGCTGGCGGGGGCTGGAACGCGCCTTGCCTTTCATCGCCATTGCGCTGGCCCTTGGGCAACTCGTCAGCTTCAGCAATGTGCTTGGCTTGCAGACCGAACGGCTGACGGATGGGTTGTTTGTTGTTCTGCTTGCCATCGATATCGGCGCGCTCGGCATTCTGATCGCGCGGCGGTGGGAAATGCCGCCGGCGGAATATCAGCGGCTACGCTGGGTTACCGCCGGCTGCGCCCTGGGACTGCCGGCCTTCATTTTCGCCAAGGTCAGCGAGAGCACGACTTTGCTCACCCTGATCTGGGGCGAGGCTCAGCCGAGTGACCAGGTCATCGGTTTGCTGTTCCTGTTCAACTGCATGCTCGCCTGGTTCGTCGGCATCGCCATCTGGCGTCGCCGGGTCGAAAGCGTTTGGACACCGATCCGGCGCGGCACCACGCTTGCCGCTGTCACCGTGGTCGTCGCCGTGCCGATCGTCTATGTCCACGACACGCTCATTCGCTACGAGCATGTTTTGGAAATTCCCGAGCTTTTATGGGCATTTATCGCCGCGCCGGGAATTTTGCTGGTGATGAGCAAGGCGCATGAACTCATCGTCCATATTACCGACCATCTGCTGCATCGCGCTTATTTCCTCGCGGAGCGCCGCTTTCGCCGCGCGAATGACGAGTTGCTCGCCGCGATAACGCTGGAGGAGGTAGACCGGCTGGTGAGCGAGGTGCCGGTGGAAGCCTTCGGGCTGGTCTCGGCGGCGGTATTCCGCGAGGCGGGAAAGGGGTTTCGGCGTGCCTCTTCCCATGGTTGGAGCGACGGGCTGTTGCGCGAGCTGGATCCGGCCGCGCATTCTCCGCTGCTCGATTGTCTGCACGCGAAAGGACCGCTGCGCCTCGGCCGTGACGAATATACGCGCGAGGGACTGCCAAAGGGACTTGCGGCACCGACACTGGCGGTTCCGCTGGCGGCCGACGGTCATGGGGTGGCGCTCGCCTTGTATGGTCCCCAGCAGGCGGGCAACGAGCTAAATCACGATCAGCGCATTATCCTTGCGCGCTTCGCTCGGCATGCGGCGGTGACCTATCAGCGCGTCAGCCTGGATTTGCTTCGGGAAGAGGTCGTGACGTTGCGGGCTCAGCTCGCTGGGCGTTAGTTCCGGGCGTGTAAGGACGCGGAGGCTCGGCGCCGGGCGGAGACGTTCATGTCCGAAAACGGCGAGCGTGAGGCGGCGGGTGCTGGCATGATCCGGCCATGTCAATCGCGCTCCATCTCGATCCCGAGGTTTGCTACCGTGCCCTGATCACGCGCGATGCGCGTTTCGATGGCCGGTTCTTCACCGCCGTGCGGACGACGGGCATCTATTGCCGACCCATTTGCCCGGCGCCGACCCCGAAGCCCGCGCATGTCACCTTCTATCGTAGTGCCGCCGCAGCCGAGGCGGCGGGATTTCGCTCCTGCTTGCGCTGCCGGCCGGAGCGCGCACCGGAAACCACCCTATCGACCGGTTCCGCCCGTCTCGTCGAGCAAGCAATGGTGTTGATCGCCGAAGGCGAGACGGGCGAGGGAAATGACGAAGCCGGTCTGGCCGCCAGGCTCGGCATTGGCGAGCGGCAATTGCGGCGGCTGTTTCAAAGCCACCTTGGGGCGAGCCCGAAGGCGCTGGCGCAAACGCGGCGAAACCTGCTGGCACGGCAATTGGTGGCCGAGACTGATCTGCCGCTCACCGAGGTGGCGCTTGCCGCCGGTTTCGGGAGTCTGCGCCGGTTCAATACCGTCTTCCGCGATCTCTACGGCCGGCCGCCGAGTGAGATGCGCCGCGCCAAGGGACGGCAGGCGGAGCCGGGTCTCGTGCTCAGCCTGCCACTGCGTCCGCCCTATGAGTGGGCGGGGGTGATGTCGCTCCTCGCGGCCCATGCGATTCCGGGTGTCGAGCAGGTATCGCCTGCTTGCTACGCCCGGGTAATTGCCGTGGAAGGGCAATACGGCACGGTCGAGGTCTGGCAGGAGGACGCGACCAGCCTGCGCGCCCGGATCAACTTTCCCGCGCTGCGGATGCTGCCTCGTATTGTCGCTCGGCTGCGGCGGATTTTCGACCTCGGTGCCGACCCCGTGCCGATTGATGCCTGGCTTGGGCAGGACCCGGCGCTGGCGGGCTTGGTAGTGCTGCGACCCGGCATGCGGGTGCCGGGCGCCTGGGACCCCTTCGAGCTGGCGGTGCGGGTGATCCTCGGCCAGCAGGTCAGTGTCGCGGCAGGTAGCCGGATGGCGGGGTGGCTCGCGACGGAGTTCGGCACTTTGGTCGAAACGCGGGTCGCTGGCTTGACCGCGCTGTTCCCGCCAGCGGTCGTTCTGGCGGCCGTGGCGCCGGATGCCATCAGCCTGGCACTGAACATGCCGCGCGCGCGGGGAGCGGCGATCGTCAACCTGGCGCGCGCCGTGGTCGAGACGCCCGGTTTGTTAATGCGCGGGGACGGGCTGGACATTGCCCAGCGGCGGCTTTGCGCGGTGCCTGGCATCGGCCCGTGGACGGCACAATGCATCGCGCTTTTCGCTCTGCGCGAGACCGATGCTTTTCCGGTCGGCGATGTCGGCTTGCAGCGAGCGATTGGGTTGCCCGCGACGGCTCTGGCGGCGCGCGCGGAGCAATGGCGGCCGTGGCGAGCCTATGCCGCAACACACCTCTGGATGGTGGCGCTGGGACTTTCGCCGGCGCCCGAAAGGATTTCTCATGAAGACGCTGTCGCTTGACCGCTTCGCCTCGCCACTCGGCACGATCCTCCTGGTGTTCGAGGAGAACCGGCTACGGGCACTCGATTTCGAGGACTATGCGCCGCGGATGCACAGGCTGCTCCGTCAGCACTACGGCGCCGTAGTGCTGGAGACGGCCGTTGCTCCCGCCGCGATTCGTGAGCCGCTGGCTGCTTACTTCGCGGGCGATCTGGCAGCGCTGGATGCCATTGCCGTGGAAACCGCGGGCACCGCGTTTCAGCGCGCGGTCTGGACTGCGCTGCGGACGATTCCACCAGGTGTTACGACGAGCTACGGCCGCCTCGCCGCGACGCTCGGCCGCCCTTCCGCCTATCGTGCCGTGGGCATGGCCAACGGAGCCAATCCCGTGGGGATTGTGGTGCCCTGCCACCGCGTTATCGGCGCTGATGCGTCACCAACCGGCTATGGCGGCGGCATCGTCCGAAAGGTCTGGCTGCTCGAACATGAAAAGGGTGCGACACCGAGCGCCTTGACGCCGCGCTCTCTTGACGGGCTCGGCGCTGCCGCGTGAGGGTAGGGGCAGACCTACCGGAGCCCATGCATGACATTTACCCTGGCCAGCAACAGCTTGTCCGACGGCGCCGAGTGCCCGATGAAGCATGTCTTCTCGAGCTTTGGCTGTACCGGCGGCAATGTCTCTCCTGAGTTGCACTGGTCCGGCGCGCCTGAAGGCACCAAGAGCTTCGCCCTGACGGTTTATGATCCCGATGCGCCGACCGGCAGCGGCTGGTGGCATTGGACGGTGGTCAATATTCCCGCCAGCGCGACGTCGATCCCCGAGGGCGCGAGCCACCCGGTAAAGAGCGGCTTGCCCGCGGGGTCGGTGGAGGCGCGGACGGATTTCGGTAGTGCCGGCTATGGCGGTCCCTGCCCGCCGGAGGGCGACGCGCCGCATCACTACATCTTCACGATTCACGCCTTGAAGGAACCAAGCCTTCCGCTGAATGGGGACACGCCCAGCGCGCAGGTGGGCTACTACCTGCATTTCGCGACGATCGCTAAAGCCTCTTTCACCGTAACCTATGGCAAGTAGGTCTCGCCGCCTTTGACGGCGGCGCGTTTTTGTCACTACGGCTCGGCATGAAGATTTTCATCGCCGGCCTGGATACCGAAACCAACACATTTGTTGCGGTTCCGACCGGTGCCCTCAGCTTCGCTGAGGGCTTCGTTGCTCATGGCGATGCGACGCGGCGGCCGGCGAATTATAGCTCCGTGCAGCTTTACGCCTGGCGGCACAGGGCAGCGGCGCTTGGTTGGGATGTCGCCGAAAGCCTCTGTGCCTACGCCGAGCCTGGCGGCGTCACGACGCGCGCGGTTTACGAGGCGTTTCGCGACGAGATTCTGGCGGATCTTCGTGCGGCCGTGCCGGTTGACGCGGTGATGCTCGCGCTGCATGGCGCGATGGTCGCGGTCGGATATGATGATTGCGAGGGCGATCTGCTTGCGGAGGTGCGAGCGATCGTCGGGCAGGACGTGCCTGTCGGCGCCGAGCTCGATCTCCACTGCCATCTCACCAAAGCGATGCTGCGGGCGGCGACCGTGCTAGTCGCTTACAAGGAGTATCCGCACACCGATATCGCCGAGCGCGCGGAGCACCTGTTCACGCTGATCGCGGATGCGGCGGAGGGGCGCACGAAGCCGGTGATGGCGGTTTTCGATTGCCGCATGATCGGCACCTTCCGGCCGACCGCGCAGCCGATGCGCGGTTTCGTCGATCGCATGATCGCGCACGAGGGCCGCGATGGGGTGCTGTCGCTTTCGCTCATGCATGGCTTCCCTTGGGGGGATGTGGCCGATGTTGGCGTGAGGATGCTCGCGATCGCGGATGGCGATGCCGAGCTGGCGGTGGCAACAGCGCGGCAGTACGGCGAGGCGTTGTTCGCGCTGCGCAAGGAGACCACGCCGGCTTTCCTCACCATCGATGCGGCGCTTGATCTGGCGTTGGACATTCCCCCAAGTTTGCCGTCGCGGCCGGTGGTGATTGCCGATGTGGCGGATAATCCAGGCGGCGGTGCGGCAGGCGACAGCACCTTCTTCCTGCGCCGCGTGCTGGAGCGTGGCTTGTCGGAGGTGGCGCTCGGCTATTTCTGGGACCCGATGGCGGTGCGGTTTTGCATGGAAGCCGGGGTGGGCGCGACGCTCGATCTGCGGATCGGTGGTAAATGCGGGAAGGCTTCCGGCGATCCGGTGGATTTGCGCGTGACTGTGATGGGCTTGGCGGATTCCGGAACGCAGTTATTCGGCGATGCTCCGGTAGCGCTGGGTGCTTGCGCCTGGGTGCGTGGCCAGGGTGTCGATCTGGTGTTGATTAGTCTGCGGACTCAGACTTTTCATCCGATGGGCATGAGCGCCTTGGGTCTTGATACTGCAGGTTCCCGCATCATCGTGGTGAAGTCGATCCAGCATTTTCACGCGGGGTTCGCGCCGATCGCGCGGGAGGTGCTGTATGCGTCCTCGCCCGGCGCGCTGACGCAGGATTTTGCGACGCTTCCCTACACCAAGCGGCAGGGCGCGTTTTGGCCACGTGACGAGGACCCTTTCCTCAGGGGAGAGTGAATTTGTATGTGTATCGCGCCAGCCAGTGCGGGTCTGCATTATTGCTTCATCGGATCGATGAAATCAGAGGCGGCCGGGTGCGGTTGATGGGATCGGCCACGATCTGAAAGTGATAATTGCAGCACCGGTCATGACGAAGAGAGCGGTGATGCAGATTGGGACAGCGGCTCGTGGGGACAGCGTCGCGTCCCCATCCGGCAGGCTTTGTGCGGCAGACCATGAGGGAGAATGGAACGCGGCGGAGAGGAAGTCCGCGACCGTTCGCGACCCCGTATCGCCGCGAGTTGAACCAAGGGGTAGCGGACCGAGCCGACAACGGATCGGGGCGCCGCTGCAACCACCGGCATCTGCTGCGTCGGCGCATAAATACATCCACAATCGGTGGCGAGCTCTCTATGGAGGCGAGCTTCCGAATGGCCCCCTCGTGATCGTCCATGATTCCGATGAGAGACCAATTGCACCAAAGGAAGGCGCGGTCGCGTACAAAGCCACGGTCGATGCCCAGAAGCGCGCGGAGAAGACCGCGAGGCGAATCATGGGTCCTTGGAACAAAGAAATGATTGAGTCTGGCATGGAGATTTTCGGTTTTGGGCCCAAGGGTCCATCGGCGATGGACAAGGTGCATCTGGCTAGTAAGTATGACAGCATTGCCGAGGGTATGCTTGGGCCTTTCACGGTGAAGCTCTGTAGTAGTAGCCAGATCGACGACGCGCTCGGTATGGCGCGGCGAGGCGAAATATACTTGGCGCGAGAGCTTTTAGGCGAGCCATGCTCGGTGGAAAAGGTGGTCTTCGCGCTGCTTCACGAGGCGTCTCATTGTATAGGAACGGAAGACAAGGCGTATCTTGACCTAAGGCAGTTTCTTGAACATGACATCGTGAAATATCTCGGAAAGACAAAAAAATTTACGAACAATGCAGACAGCATCGCTGCCTTCGCCCATCGTATTGGATAGAGAGCGGCCGCAGCCTATAGCTTTGAATTGTGTGCGTGCCGGCTTAGGATGCGAGCAATGAGCGCTTATCTCGCGGTCAGGGTAAGGCGTGATTCGCTATGTTCGACATCATTCGGTTGCCAGGGATCACGAGGAGGCTGGCGATGTCCGAACGCCGCCGTTCGGCGACAGCAACATGCGGCGCGCGTTGATTTGTGGATCAACGAAACCTCGCCGCGCCGACTGACCGGAAGATGCCTCACTCAAGCTACGTGAGGAGGATCTTTCCTCAAGGAAGCGCGATTTCGTCTTTATATCAGCTCGGCCTATGCGGTCCTTCTTGCGTAGTGCATTGGAGCCTATATTAGCGATCGTCGTATGGGGATGATGGGCTCGGCTGGGAACGAAAAGTGTTGCCTAGTGTCGCTTGGATCACGACAAGAGGCCGCCGATGCAAGTTTCGACAACGGGGAGTGCTAGAGACGCAGCGCACACGTTCGGCAAGCGTGTTGTGGCAAAGCCGCGTGATCAATGGAACGCGGCGCAGAGAGGGTTTACAGCGGCCGACAGCTCTATGTCACCGCAGGTCGGGCGGCGGCTCCGGACGCCGAACCAGCTGGCGCCTGTGTTGCTGCCGGTGGATGGTGAAATATCAGTAGGCTCCACACTCAGCCGAAAACCGTGGAAACTTCTGCACCGAGGCCGTTTCCAAGGGGTGGATCTCTTTCGATTCGCTGCAATCTTAAAGACGATCCGATCACTCGCCAGGACCTGTCGGCGGTGCGTCGCGACGCGGCCGAAGCTCAACGTCGGGCTATTGAAGCCACACCTCGCGTCGAGGGTCCATGACTCCGCAATGATTGAAGCCGGCGTCGAGACGTCGGGTCTCGGACCGGAGGGAGCTTCACAGCGGCAAAAGAGAAATTTCAGGCTATCGAGTTGCGGTATCGGACGCGTGCGTAGCGTGCGGAACATCGCATGCCTCATTGCCGACCGCATCGGCGCGGGACTTAACGGCGATGTCTTGTATCAAACGGTAGGGTGCATTGTGGCTTCGGGATGCCGATTGCTATCTTGAGACTGAGAAAAAGAGATCCCGGGAAAAAGCTATGACTGTCTTGAGTGCGACGGAACGAACAGCGGTAACGCGACCTCATTCTCAGAATGATCAAGCGCAGGGTGGCGGCAAGTCATTCGCCGAGGCTATCGCTCGGCATTCGCCCTCTATTCGCTCTGCGTCGCCTAAGCCGCCACGTGCGAAGCCGTTAACGCACACTCCTCCTCCCGACGGCAATCCAGCGGTGACCCACCATCTTGCGCAGAAGCCTTGGCGCGTCCTGAACTACGGACACCTGTCGATCGGTGAAGATTTGAGCGGTGAGCCAGTTTCTCAGGCTGAAGTGATGAACCTTGCGCATCTTGATGCCGAAGCCTGGACACGGTGCGGGATCGCCTCGCAAAGACTTCAAAGATATCCCCATCCCCGACTAAACGCCATCGCGAATCAGTGCTTCGGCACCCACCCGATGGGCATGACGCCTTCGGAATACGCGCACATCTCAGGAGTCGTCGGATCAATCGCTGCTGGCCTCACAGGCCCGCATCGCATTAACCTTGTGAGGTCGCACGACATTGCGGGGTTGGCAGGCTATGCGCCCCAGCACTACGGAAACAGCTCAATCGTCAATCCGATGACCGGACGACTAGAACATACCAGTGCTATGTGTCTCTCGCGCGAATATCTCAGGGACTTCCCCCATGATGCGATGCGCACCATCGTGCATGAGGCATGTCACCAATACGCAGGGTTTGGGGAGTATGGATATATAGACTGGCCATACTTCCATGCTGGCGGTGGTCTGCGGTATCTTACCAACCCCGTGCCACCGGGGTACGAGGTGCACAATCCCGACAATGTGGCGGCTTTCATCTTGATGCTTTCCCAGGGCTGAGAAGCCATTGAGGCTCGCGAGTGCTTAGCGCGCCATGAGCATCGATATTTGTATCATGCGAGTCTGGGGCTCGCTCTATCCGACACCAACCGCTCGCCATCCATCACGATGGGGCTCGCGATGCCGGGAATGCCGTCGGTCAGCGACAACAGCATGCCGCGCGCGATGACTTGGGGATCGGCGAAGACATCCGCGACCGTGTTGATGGGACCGCCCGGTACACCGACCGCGCTCAACGCCGTGAGCAAGGTGTCTCGGTCGAACCGTAGCGTATGCGCTGTCAGCGCGGCCGTCAGCGCGGAGCGGTGGCCGACGCGCAGGGGATTGGTGGCGTAATAGGGATCTGCGCCAATCTCCGGCGCGTTCAGTACGCGGCAGAAGGCCTGGAACTGGCTGTCATTGCCGACAGCGACGATGATATGTCCATCCGAGACCGGCAGCGTCTGATACGGTGCGATATTGGGATGGGCGTTGCCCATGCGCTTCGGTGCCGTGCCGCTCACGAGATAATTCATGCCCTGGTTGGCGAGCACGCCGACCATGCAATCCATCAAGGCCATGTCGAGATGCGCGCCGCGCCCGGTGACATCCCGCTGGCGCAGGGCCGCAAGAATGCCGACGACGCTGTAGACGCCGGTGAAGATATCCGCGAAGGCGACGCCCATCTTCTGCGGCTCGCCGTCAGGCTCACCAGTTAGATCCATGATTCCGCCGAGGCCCTGGATCATGAAGTCGTAGCCGGCGCGCGGCGCGTAGGGACCGGTTTGGCCGAAGCCGGTGATGGAGCAATAGATCAGGCGCGGATACACGGCGCTGAGCGACGCATAGTCGAGGCCGTATTTCGCGAGGCCGCCGACCTTGAAGTTCTCGATCAGCACATCGGACTCCGCGACGAGACGGCGCACCTCGGCCCGTCCCTCTTCGGTCTCGTAATCAATCGCGATGCCTTGCTTGCCGCGATTGGTACCATGGAAATAGGCGGCGCCAAGGGCGCTGCCATCCCCGGCCGTGACGAAGGGTGGGCCCCAGTGGCGCGTATCATCGCCGACACCCGGCCGCTCAACCTTGAGGACCTCGGCGCCGAGGTCGGCGAGCAATTGTCCCGCCCAAGGTCCAGCGAGAATGCGGGCGAGTTCGAGAACGCGAACCCCGGCGAGAGGTTTAGCGGTCATCGCGTTTGTCGGGGCCGCTGATTCCAGTCGCGAGCGGTCAGTGATGCAAGGGCGCGCATCAGAACGCTGCAATCCCTGTAATGGCGCGGCCAAGTATCAGGGCGTGAATGTCATGCGTGCCCTCATAGGTATTGGTGGTTTCGAGATTGATGGCGTGCCGCATGACGTGGAACTCGGCGGAAATGCCGTTGCCGCCGTGCATGTCCCGCGCCACCCGCGCGATATCCAGCGCCTTGCCGCAGTTGTTGCGCTTGACGAGCGAGATGACCTCGGGCGCCAGCTTGCCTTCCTCGAACAAGCGGCCGAGGCGGAGCGCTGCTTGCAGACCCAGCGCGATCTCGGTTTCCATATCCGCGAGCTTTTTCTGCACGAGCTGAGTTGCCGCCAGCGGGCGGCCGAATTGCTTGCGGTCGAGCGTATACTGCCGGGCCGCGGCAAAGCAGAATTCGGCGGCGCCCATCACGCCCCAGGAAATGCCGTAACGCGCGCGGTTGAGGCAGCCGAAGGGGCCTTTGATGCCCGAGACGCCGGGCAGCAGGTTTTCCTCGGGCACCACGACGCCGTCCATCACGATCTCACCAGTGACCGAGGCGCGCAGGCTGAGCTTGTTCTCGATCTTGGGGGTGGTGAGGCCAGCCATGCCGCGTTCGAGAATGAAGCCGCGGATGGCGCCGTCATGCGCCGCCGATTTCGCCCAGACGATCATGATATCGGCGAAGGGGCTGTTGCTGATCCAGGTCTTCGATCCGGTCAGCCGATAGCCATCCGCGACCTTCTCGGCGCGGGTGCGCATGCCGGAGGGGTCGGACCCCGCATCCGGCTCGGTCAGGCCAAAGCAGCCGACCAATTCGCCGGTGGCCAGCCGGGGCAGGTAGCGCTCGCGCTGGGCCGGGGAGCCATAAGCGTGGATCGGATACATGACGAGCGAGGACTGCACGCTCATCGCCGAGCGATAACCGCTGTCGACGCGCTCAACTTCGCGCGCCACCAGGCCGTAGGAGACATAGCCGAGGCCGGCGCCGCCATATTCGACCGGGATGGTGGGGCCGAGCAGGCCGAGCGCACCCATTTCCGCCATTAGATTGCGGTCGAAAGCCTCGTCGCGATAGGCCTGGAGGATACCGGGCTGAAGCCGTTCCTGCGCGAAGTCCCGCGCGGTGTCACGGACCATGCGCTCTTCTTCCGTCAGCTGGTCATCGAGAAGAAAGGGATCGGCCCAGTCGAATACGGGCTTGGTGGGGCGGACGTCGTCCATGGTGGTTCCTCCGGCTTGGGGCGCAGATTAGACCCTCTCGGTGGGGTTGCCAAAGCCGGGCGCAGCGCTTGTGGCTGCTATCGTCCCGCCATGGCGCTTCCGATATTCGGCAGGCGTCACTCCCACCTGCCGGACAAAGGCGCGGCGGAGCGTGTCGGCATCGGCGAAGCCGCAGAGGGCCGCGACCTGCTTCGGCGGTTCGTGCCCGTCTTCCAGGCGCCGTCGCGCGGCGGCGACGCGGGCGGCTTCGGTCCAGGCGGCGGGCGTCATGCCGACTTCCTGGCGGAAGAGACGCGCGAAATGGCGCGGACTAAGGCCGGTTCGGGCAGCGAGATGCGCGACCGTGTGATCGGCGGCGGGATTGGCCGCGACCCAGCGTTGCACCTCCTGCAAGACCGAGCGGCCGGCAGGCGCGGCCTCGCCACGCCGGCTGAATTGCAACTGGCCGCCGGGGCGCTTGAAGAACATAACGAGCTGCGCCGCGACTTTCATGGCGATGGCGCGGCCGAGATCCTCCTCCACGAGCGACAGCGCGAGATCGAGCCCGGCGGTGACACCAGCGGCGGTGCGGAGGCGGCCGTCGCGCAGGTGGATGGCATCGGTATCGACAATAACGCCGGGATAGGCCAGCGCGAGCTGCTCGGCGACTGCCCAATGGGTGGTGATGCGCCGGCCCTCGAGCAGTCCTGCCGCCGCGAGGAGGAAAGCGCCGCTACAAACGGAGCCATAGCGGCGGGCCTCGGCGGTGGCCTCACGCAGCCAGGCGAGCACGGCTGGATCGGGTGCAACTTCGTGCATGTGAGGAGACCCCGCGACGAGTAGGGTGTCAGCGCTTCGGCTGGCCGCCTCGCCCACGACATGGTCGGGCAGCAGGCGCACCCCCGAGGCGCTGCGGATCGGCCCGGGCTCGGTCGCGACGACGAACGTCCGATAGGCCGCGCGTCCGGCCTGGACATTCGCCTCGGCAAAGACGTCAAGCGGGCCGGAGACGTCGAGGAGTTGCACCCCCGGGACTGCAAGAAGGATGACCGTCTTCGTCATATCGATCGCCATGGCCGGTTTCGCCGCTATCTGGCAGAGAATGACTGTTTACGTCAATTGCGGACGTGTCAGTAGCGGCGTAATTGTAGCGGCAGCTTTCAAGGAGAGATCCAATGAGCCTGTCGATCGAAGGGGTGACCATCCCCGATAGCAAACTGGCACGCGAGATCACTGAGCTAGTGAAGGATACGGAGACGCCGCTGCTGTTTCATCATTCGAGCCGGGTCTATTACTTTGGCGCGCTTGCCGGAAAGCATCGCGGGCTGCGTTTCGACCCCGAACTGCTCTATGCGGGTGCGATGTTCCACGACATGGGGCTGACGCATCAGCACAGTAGCGCGCATGAGCGTTTCGAGGTCGACGGTGCCAATGCTGCGCGGGATTTCCTGCGCGGGCATGGTATCGCGCAGCAGGATCTCGACACGGTTTGGACGGCGATTGCCTTGCACACCACGCCCGGCATTCCGCAGCATATGCATCCAGTTGTTGCGCTGGTCACCGCCGGCGTCGAAATGGATGTGCTTGGGCTGACTTATCCCGAATACAGGGCGGAAGAACGTGAGGCGGTGGTGCATGCCCATCCGCGCGAGACGAAGTTCAAGGAGGAAATCATCCAGACCTTCTATGATGGTATCAAGCACAAGCCGGACACCACCTTCGGCAATGTGAAGGCGGATGTTCTCGCGGATAAGGACCCCAGTTTCACGCGGGGCAACTTCTGCAGTGTGATTCGCGGTTCGGCTTGGCGGGGCTGAGCATTCGCCGAGCTTGGCGCCGCTCATCGCCCGCGGCTAGGCTGGCCGCGGGCGATGGCGGAGGGCTGAGGTGACCACTCGATACGGATTGGAAATCCGCGCCGCCACAGGCGCCGAGGCGCCGGGGCTTGCGGAGCTTCTGAGTGTGGCCGGTCATCCTGTCGAAACGCGTGTATTGGCGGATCGGCTGGATGCGCTTCATCAATGGCCCGGGGCAGCCTTGGTCGCGCTGGAATGGGGACCGCCGAGCGGGTTGGTGGTGGTGCATTGATACCGGACGCTGGGCGCGGAGCAGCCAACAGCGCAGATCACCACGTTGTTGGTCGGCCCGGATGAGCGACGCCGTGGAATCGGCCGGCTATTGCTGAAAGCCGCATCTCAAGCGGCAAGGGTCGCGGGATGCGATGTGCTGGAACTCGCGGTGGCTGGCGAGGAGCCGACGTTATCGGCATTCTGCCTCGCCACCGGATTTGCCGAGACGGGGTCACGTTTCGTGCGGGCGCTTCGCAAGAAGGGCTAGCGCGCCCGACGGATTAGATCGCGAAGCGGGGCTCCGGCACGCCTCGAATCCCAAGCCCGCGTATGCGGAACAGGCTTCCGGCCCCGAATTGCGGCTTCGCCTCGACCGCGAAGTGATCGTGCACCGCCGGGTGTTTAACGCGCGCCATGGAGGTGACGTAGATCTCATCGAGGTTGGGACCGCCGAAGTTGACGCTGGTTATATTCTTGACCGGCATCGAAATGCGGCGGTCCACCGTTCCGTCGGGCGCATAGCGAACGAGATCTCCGGAAATCAACTGCGCATTCCAGAGATAGCCTTCGGCATCCACCGTCGAGCCATCAGCGACGCCCGCATCATCCTTCGTACTGGCGAAAAGCCGCCGGGACGAGGGCACGCCTGTTGCGAGGTCGTAATCGTAGGCCCAGATTTCTTCTTGGAAGGTATCCGCGAAGTAGAAGGTTTTGTCGTCCGGACTCCAGCAAGGACCGTTCGAGCAGATGATGCCGCCATCTACTTTCGTGATGGAGAGATCGGGGTCGAGGCGCCAAAGACCGCAGATCTTCAGCTCCTCCTTGTCGTCCATCCCGCCGGCGAAGAACCGGCCGCGCCGGTCGCATTTTCCGTCGTTCAGGCGCGTGCGTGGCTGTTCCTCATCCACGAGCCCGATCAGCTCGGTTTTCCCGGTGGTGAAGTCGAAGAAATAGAAACCGTCATCAAGGGCGAGAACCGCGTTTCGATCGCGGCCAAGCACCATCGCGCCGACGTCCCGATCCAGGCGCCAGTTCTCAATCTTGCCGTCGCGCGGATCGTAACGCCAGATCGCGGGCTTCCCCACGCGCCGCCCTGTGCCGTCCACCCAATAGAGCTTGCCCTCCTCGACATCCCAGATCGGACCCTCGCCAAGATGATTTTCACAGTCGAGAACGCGTTCTATTGTGTAAGACATTCGGTCTTCCTTGTGGCGGCGCGTGTTTCGTGTTCAGCCAGCGATGACGTGCCGCGCGATCCCGCCTGGGAAAAGCGGCATGCCCTCGACATCGCCGAGGTCCACCTGCCACAGCGCGCCCGCCATTTCGGGATCCGGCGACAGACCTAGATGGCCGCCATCGGTCACGTATAGTTTGCGGCCGACGAAGAGGCAGTTGGTTGGAACGCGCCCGACGGGGAGGAGATAGCGATAGCTGCCATCTGGCGCCACGACATCAATGCCCTCAGCGATAAGTGCCGTGACGTAGAGGTCGCCGTTGGCCGCAACCTTCAGCCCATCAGGCTTGCCCTTCTCCGGCAGGATGCAGAGTTGCGTGATGCGGCCATCCGTACCACGCCGTTTCACCGCGCCGGTATAGCTCTCCACCCAAACGATGCTGCCGTCGGCTTCGACCACGATGCCGTTGGAATAGACGGGTTCCAACTCCTCCAGAAGTCGGCCCGTTCCATCCGGCTTCATCGCGAAAAGGCGCGAGCGATCCGGCCGGTTTACTGGGTCGAACGGGCCACCGGGATCGGTGAAATACAATGTGCCGTCCGGTCCAAAAGCCAAATCATTTGGTGCGCGTAGCTCATGACCATCGATCTGGGTCGCGAGAATCTCGACCTTGCCCTCTGGCGTCACGCGCTGGATGCAAGGCGGCCGCCGATCGACGGCTCGCCACGGCCCAATGACGCCACCATTCTGGGTGACGTAGCAACAGCCGTCGCTCGCCGCGAGTACAGCGTTGGGGCCGCCACCCACATAGGCGAAACGCGAGACGCCGCGGCCTTCTTCCCAAACCGAGACCTGGCTGCGATAGGTCTCGACGAAAATGATTCGACCATCTGAGAGCTCCGACGGACCTTCGGGCCAGCCGAGACCGTCCGCGAGTTTCGTGACCTTCATCGTGTTCTCCTGCTTCCTGCAATCAGCCGGCGAAACGGGGTTCGGGCAAGCCCTTCACACCGAGGCCGTGCACGGCATAGACACCGCCGGCATGCGGCTCTCGCTGTGGAATGCCCTTAATGGGTCGGCCCATGCTGGTGACGTAGAGAATGTCGAGATTGGGGCCGCCGAACATGACGCTCGTCAGGTTGCGGAGCGGGAAGGGAACCATGCGATCGATGCTTCCATCAGGCGCATAGCGAATGATGCGGCCGCCGAAGACATGCGCATTCCAGATATAGCCCTCCGAGTCCACTGTCGAGCCGTCGAAGGTGCCAGGATAGTTCAAGGTATCGGCGAAGACTCGCCGGTTGCTTACTTCGCCGCTCTCGATGTCATAGTCATAAGCGTACATGACGTTGTCGTAGGAATCGCAGAAATAGAAGGTACGGTTGTCAGGGCTCCAGCAGGGACCGTTCGAGCATTTAATGCCGCCATCGAGCCGGTGGATGGAGAGGTCGGGATCCAAACGATACAACGCGGAGTTTCTGACGGGCCGCTGACCTCGGTTCGCATCTTGCCGATCGTGGTCATAGGACATGTAGCCCGCGAGAAAACGCCCACGACGATCGACCTTGCCGTCATTCAGCCGGTTCTCGGGCTCATCGGCTTCCGGGTCGCCAATATGAGTGAGTCGTTGCGTTTCAAAATCGTACAGGCTGAAGCCATTAGCGAGAGCGAGCACGGCGCCGCCCTTTTCACGCAATGCCATAGAGCCGATATGGGAGGGAACGTAGAAAAGCTTCACATCACTGCCATCCGATTTGCAGCTCCAGATTTCAGCCGCTGAACTATCGATCCAGTATAGACGCTGCTCCTCAACGTCCCATAAGGGACCCTCGCCGAGATGGTTGCGTGAGTCCACCAAGAGGCGGATATCGACCATGACGCTGCTCCCTATTTCTCGTCGCACGGATTTAGGCCGCTTGCATACGTTTTCTTGGGAGCGAGGATACCGGCGGAGCCGGGCATTTCCAAGCCCTGTGATCACACATCGCCTATCTCCCATTGCGCAGCATTGACGCTCATCGCCACCGCGTGGCATGGCATTCACGAAGTCCCGGCTGAAATCGGGCGTCATCCGCGCTGCGGTGCAGCAAGGCGGATAAGTCAGGGGAGGATCTCATGGATCTCGGGTTGACGGGCAAACGTGTCGTTATCAGTGCGGGCGCCGCGGGTATCGGCCGCGTAATCGCCGAGCGGTTTCTCGACGAGGGCGCGCGCGTTTTCGTCTGTGACGTAGATGAGGCCGCGCTCGCGAAGCTGGACGGTCACCACCCCTCGCTGACCGCGATGCGCGCCGATGTCTCCAAGTCCGAACAGGTAGGCGCGATGTTCGACCGCATCGAGACCGAACTCGGCGGCATCGACATTCTGGTCAATAATGCGGGTGTCTCAGGTCCGACGAAGATGGTGGAGGATGTCACGGACACGGAATGGGCGCAGACGATCGACGTCAATGTCACCGGCGGATTCTACATGGCCCGGCGCGCGATTCCATTAATGAAGAAACAGAATAGCGGCGTTATCCTCAATCTGTCCTCGACCGCCGGGCGAATGGGCATGCCACTGCGATCGGCCTATTCGACCAGCAAATACGCCGTCCGCGGGTTCACAGATGTGCTCGCGATCGAACTCGGGGCGTTCAATATTCGCGTCAACGCGATTCTGCCGGGCGTCGTCAACGGGCCACGCTCAAGGCGAGTGTTCGAGGAACAAGCCAAGGCTCGTGGTGTGAGCTACGAGCGATATCTCCCGATGGTGCTGCACAATGTTTCGATGCACAGCATGGTCGAGATGGTCGAGATCGCGGATATGGCAATCTTCCTCGCCTCCGATCGGGCGCCGCATGTTTCCGGCCAGTCGGTCGGGGTCTGCGGCAACTTCGAAACCTATCGCTCGCCGCCGGAAAACTGAGAAGCAATGCCTAAGCGGCAATCGCGGCTCTTCGTGGCCGCGTCGCCGTTGCGGTGAGGTGCTTCATCGAGAATTCTGCCGTGCGCTCCATGTCCAGCGTGAGCGCGCGGGCGACGCCATCCGCGTCCTGTCGCGCCATCGCCCGGATTAGCCGGCCATGCACAACCGTTCCCCGACGAAAGATCTCCCGCGCGTCCATGCGCCCCCGCAACATATCGGCGAGATAAGGGCCACTGCGGAGCCAAAGCATGTCAATCAATTCGAGAAGCTGCGGCGACTTCGCCGCGCGGTAGATCGTGAAATGAAACTCCTGGTTCGCGCGCAAAACATCGTCGGCGCGGGTGGGCTCGATCGCCTCGCGCATCTCGGCATTCAGTCGCGTGAGGGTTTCGATAAGTTCTTGATCCACATTCGTTGTCGCGAGGCGGGCCGCCATGCCCTCAAGCGCCACACGTACGCGGGTGAGTTCCACCAGCCGGTCGGGAGTCATCGGAATGACCTGAAACGAGCGGTTCGGTGCCTGGATCAGCGCACCTTCGGCGATGAGCCGGCGAAGCGCTTCGCGGACAGGCATTTCGCTGGTGCCGACAGCGCGCGCGAGGGCGCGAACGGTCATCGATTGCCCTGAGACCAGCCGCCCTTGCTGCAGTGCGCCACGCAACTCGCGGTAAACACGCTCCTGCACCGTGGTGACATCGACAGCGGTAATGCTGGTCGTCACGCTTTTCTGCTCCCTGTCGCCGAAGCGTCTCTGCCGCTGCGTGTGATCACAGATCGATCCACGTTGACGACAACCATCATGTATGGTGTTTTAGCGAGAATAGCAATTTCGGACGTTGCTCGGACGACTGTGAAAAATTGCAAGAGCCCGGGCGCCGGGACAGGGGAGAAAAAGACGATGCGTCTTCACAAGATGATCGCTCGGGGCCTTTTGCCTCTCGCAATGAGTGCGGCAATCACCGCCGGGTTAGCCGCGCCGAGCCACGCAGCCGACAAGAAGCTCAAAATCTTTTTGAGCATGAGCTACATCGGCAACGACTGGCAGGCGGAGGCCGAGAACGAAATCCGGGCGATGGCGGCGTCGAAATCTTTGCGTGACAAGGTTGACCTCCGCATTCAGGTTGCCGGGCCAAATGCCCAGCGCCAGATCCAGCAGATCAACAGCATGGTGCAGGCTGGCGCCAATGCCATTCTGGTCTACCCGATCTCCCCCACGGCGCTGAACGCGGTTGTCAAGAACGCCTGTCAGCGCGGCGTCATTGTCGCTGCCTATGATTCCGTGATCTCGGAGCCATGCGCCTATAACTTTCACATCGACCAGCTTCTATGGGGGAAGAACCAGGCCAACTGGCTCGTCAAACAGCTGAATGGCAAGGGCAATATCGTTCTGATCAATGGTGTGCCCGGAACCTCCGTGGACCTCTTGCGCAAGCAGGGCGAGTTGGAGGTGCTGAAGAACTACCCGGATATTCACATCGTCGCTCAGGCGAATGGCATGTGGAGCCAGGCGGTGGCTCGCACGGAGCTTTCGAAAATCATCGCCACGCATCCCTGGACCAGCATCGACGGCGTGCTGATGCAAGCTGGATGCTACACGGCGAATGCCATGCAGAAGGAAGCCGGTATCGCCGACGACAAGCTTAGGCCTTGCGGCGGCGAAGCCTCCAATGGTGGCCGTTTGCAGATGCTGCCCGCCGGCACTCAGGTCGATGGGGCAAATGGCAGTTACCGCCCGATGGGGGCACACCGCATGTCTTCTGGTTCACAAAACTTCTCCGGTGCGCTCGCGCTCAAGCGCGTCGTCGAGAAGCTTGAGGGAAAAGATATTCCGAAGCTGACGGTGATCGAACAGAATTTGGTCACTAACGACAACATCAAACTCTGTGAGACCGGAAGCTGGGCGGAAATGAGGGCGGGTTGCAACGTCTTCAAGCCGTCGCTGATCCCCAATCCCGGCTGGTTCGCTTCTGTCTATTCTCCCGACGTTCCTGAGGTAGGCGTGCAAGGCGCGCTCACCGGCAAACCGGAGGAGTGAGACGTCGGCCTCGCCGAATTGCTTGAGAGGGCTACGGGCATGACGGTCGATATCGCCATTTCCGCCGAGAACATCCGGAAGGTCTATGGCGCGACGGTCGCTCTCGACGGCATGTCTTTCTCGGTGCGCGCGGGAACAGTGCATGCGCTGCTCGGCGAGAACGGCGCGGGAAAATCGACCACGGTCAAGATGCTGAGTGGGCTGGTCCAGCCGGATGCCGGCGTTCTCAAGGTATTCGGCGAGAGTTGCGCGCTTCGTTCGCCGCGCCAGTCCCACGCGCTCGGCATCCAGACCGCGTTCCAGGAAATGACCCAAATCCGCGACCTCACAATCGCGGAGAATATGCTGCTGCTATACGAACCCGTTTCGACCCTCGGTCAGGTGCGCAAGCGGGAAGGTCTTCGGTTAGTTAACGAGCATCTGGCCAGTTTGGGCCTCGAGGATATCGATCCGCGCAGGGAGATGTCGGAGCTGAGCCTTTCCTCGCGGCAGAAGGTGGAGATTGCGCGGGCCGTCTTTCGGCGGCCGAGGATTCTGCTGTTGGATGAGCCGACGTCCACTTTGTCAGGACGTGATATCGATTGGTTAGGCGATCTAATCGCACGGCTGAAGGCGCAAAGCATCACGATCATCTTCATCTCGCATCGCATGCCGGAGGTGCGGCTGTTCTGCGAGCATCTCACGGTTCTGCGGAACGGCAAAGATGTCGGAGCCGGGCGCGTCGATGAGGTCAAGGAAGATGAACTCATCCAGATGATTATCGGCCGCTCGCTTGCGGCAACTTTTCCGCCGCGCATTTCTACCGCCGTCTTGGGCGCGACGCCAGCGCTCGCGGCCAAGAGCCTGAGCGTAGAGGGCAAGGTGCGTGACGTGTCATTCTCGCTTGCGCCCGGTGAGGTGCTTGGAATTGCCGGTCTGCAAGGAATGGGGCAATTGGAGCTTTTCCAGGCGTGTTTCGGCGCGGCGCAGCCAACCGGCGGCGTTATCGAGGTAGCCGGAAAGCCAGTGATGCTGTCCTCCCCGGGCGACGCGGTGTGCGCGCAGATCGGGATCAGCATGGTTCCCGAAGACCGCAAGACCGAGGCGCTTCTTCTCAAGCTAGACGGGCAGAGCAACGTTTCACTTCCGACACTGGAGCGGCGGAGTCGTTTTGGCCTCATCGACAAGAAAGCGGAGGCCAGCGCGGTCGCGCGTGTGCTGGATGTCGTTCAGGTGCAGGAAAGAGCGCTTTATACGCGTGTCTCGGCGTTCAGCGGAGGTAATCAGCAAAAGATCGCGATCGCCAAGTGGTTGCTTGCGGAAAGCCGGGTCATGCTGATGTACGATCCGACGCGCGGCGTCGATGTCGGCACCAAACACGAAATCTATGTTCTGATTCGCGATTTCGCCAAGGCTGGAGGTGCGGTGTTGTTCTGTTCCAGCGAGGTCCCTGAGTTAGTAAATCTGTGTGACCGCGTGCTCGTTATGTATGGCGGCCAGGTTGTGTGCGAGCTGGTCGGAGATGAAATTGACGAAGAGGCCATCATGCGGCCGGCGCTGGGTGAAATCGAGCCGAACCGCGCCGTGATGGAATTGGCGTCATGACCTCCGCCGTGGTGCGATCCGCTCCGCCATCGGGTGTCGCGCCGCGAAGTTCCAGCGCTGTCCTCTTCCTGCGCCGAAATCGCGGCGTGCTGATCATCGTCGCGGTATTCACCGCGCTCTTCCTTGTCTCGACGATTTTCAGCGGCGGTTCCTTCGGCTATTTCGAAGCGAGTTTCATGGCGAGCGGCGGTGCCACGCTAGCGCTCGCAGCGATGGGGCAGGCGCTCGTCATTCTTGTAGGCGGCTTTGATCTTTCGGTCGGCTCGGTCGTGTCGCTCGTCAATGTTGTGCTGGCGACGCATATGGGCACGGGGATCGGCTCGGAAGTTGGGGTCGGCGTTCTTGGCCTCGCCGTGGGTGGGGCCGTCGGCGCTTTCAACGGCTTTTTCGTGGCTTTTCTGGGATTGCAACCGATCGTTGTCACGTTGTCCTCGATGTTCCTCGTGCGGGGCGTCACCGTCCTGGTGCTGGATTCACCGGGCGGATCGATTCCCGATGGCTTCAAGAACTTCTTCACCGGCGCCGCGATCCCTAATTTCTTACCCGCTGCGCTGCTGGTGATCGCCTTTGCGGTTGTGGTCTGGCTGGCGATCAAGGGCACGCGCTTCGGTATCAGCATTTACGCTATAGGCAGCGAGGAGGAGTCCGCGCGTTCTACCGGCATCCCTGTGCGTCGGACGAAATTCCTCACTTATGTCGTGGCCGGGATGTTCTATGGTGGGGCGGGTATCTTCATCAGTGCTCAGACCGGAGCTGGCGATCCCCTGATCGGGGACCCTCTGGTGCTCGAGACTTTTGCCGCCGTGGTGCTCGGTGGCACGGTTCTCGGTGGCGGACGGGGTGGCCTGATTGGGGCGATTTTTGGCGCCTATACCCTGATGCTGATGGTCAATATCCTATTGGCCCTGAATGTATCCGCCTATTACAGCTCGGTTGCCGAAGGCGTTGTACTGATCCTTGCCGTGCTGGTCTCGGCCCTGCACAAGGACGCGCCACTTGCGCAAGGCGTCGGCTCCATGCGCCGCTGGTTTCGGGGGTGGCGAGCGGGCTTGCTGCCGTCGCAGATCCAGTGGGGCGGGGCGCCCGTTCATGTTGAGCTTTCACGCTCGGCAGCGGCGTTGCGAGCACCAAACGTCAGTTGGATGCAACGCAACCGGGAGCGCCTGCGCTTTGCGCTTCCGGCCTATGTCTGTGTCGCCGGAGTACTGGTCGCGACGGCGATCGTGCGGCCGGACACAGTCGAGCACTGGTCGTATTACAATTCGCTTATCGTGCTAAGTTCTTTTCTCATCATTCTGGCGCTCGGGCAGGGCACGGTGATCCTGACTGGCGGGTTGGATCTTTCGGTTCCCTGGGTGATCGGCTTTTGCGGCATCCTGGCGGCCGGAATGATCCGCGGCTCGAACGAGGCATCGCTCTGGGTTGTGCCGGCGGTTCTGGTGCTGGGTGCGCTGATTGGCACGGTCAATGGTCTCGGAATCGTGGTGCTGGGGCTCCCACCAATCGTAATTACGCTTGCAATGAACGGCATTCTGCAGGGTGCGGCGCTGGTCTACAGCAATGGCACGCCGGATGGGTTTTCCTCATCCGGACTGCATTGGTTCCTGACCGGCAAGATCACTGGCATTGCGCCCGTCGTGGTCTTCGTCGTGTTGTTCATCGTCGGGGCGGTCTTTCTGCTGGGTGGCACGGTCTTCGGGCGGCGCGTCTATGCGATTGGAAATAGCGTGACTGTCGCGCGGCTGTCGGGCGTCAATGTGCCGCGCACGTTGGTTCTGGTCTATGTGCTGAGCGGTGTTTGTTCGGCGCTCGTCGGTGTACTGCTGACCGGCTTTAGCGGCCAAGCCAGTCTCGGCATGGGAGATGATTACCTTTTGCCCTCGATTGCCGTGGTGGTAGTGGGCGGGACGCTTATCACCGGCGGTCGTGGCCACTATCTCGGCATGTTGGGAGGCGCGCTACTTCTGACGGCTCTGCAGACTCTGCTCGACGGCACGAACTTGCCGCATGCCGTCCGGGACATCATCTTCGGCTTGGTTGTTTTGGGCGCGGTTCTTGCTTTGCGCGAACGGCAGACACGTTGACGGCGGCGACCGTGTTGAGACGATAAGGAAACGGTGAGATGGTCGAAAAGGTCGCGGTGATTGGTAGCGGGCTCATCGGGCGCGCCTGGTCCATCAGCTTCGCACGTGCCGGCTACGAGGTGGCATTGCATGATGCTCAAGATGGCGCGGCGCAGGCAGCCGTTGCCTACGTCGATTCGGTGTTGGAGGATCTCGCGCGCAACGACTTGCTCAGCGGCCATACGCCCGAGCAGGTGCGCAACCGCATCAGACCTGCGCGCAATCTCGCCGCGGCCCTTGAGGGCGCGGTGCATGCGCAGGAGAATACTCCCGAGCGGATCGAGACCAAGATCGCTGTGTTTCGCGAGCTTGATGCCGCGGCGGGACCAGACACGATCCTCGCCAGTTCGACCTCGGCGCTTTTGCCGTCGGCTTTTACGGAGAGTTTGCCGGGGCGGCATCGCTGTCTGGTGATCCATCCGATCAATCCGCCCTACCTTATCCCGGCTGTCGAGGTGGTTCCCGCGCCATGGACGGCGCCGGAGGTGGTGGAGCGGTCTGGCAATTTCATGCGGGCTGCCGGGCACGCGCCCATCATGATGAAGCGGGAGATTGACGGCTTCGTGATGAACCGCCTGCAAGGTGCTTTACTACAGGAGGCTTTTCGGCTCGTTGCCGAAGGCTATGCCGGGGTCGAGGATGTCGATATCGGCATTCGCGATGGTCTGGGGCTGCGCTGGGCTTTCATGGGACCTTTCGAGACCATCGACCTGAACGCGCCCGGTGGTGCGGCCGACTATATCGCGCGCTACGAGGGCCTCTATGAAAACCTGTGGAAGGGCCAGCAGCATATTGCGAGCTGGGCGGAGGCGAGCGAGCGTGTGGATGCGGAACGACGGGCAGCCCTGCCGAAGGAACGGCTGGCGGAGCATGCTGGTTGGCGGGATCGTCGGTTGATGGCGTTGCTGGCGCATAAACGCGACGCGGCGAAGAAGATCGTTTAAGGAGCAAGCACCATGGCCAAGGCCAGAAAAGTCATCGTCACCTGTGCGGTTACCGGTGCGATCCACACGCCATCGATGTCGCCGCATCTGCCGGTGACGGCTGACGAGATTGCCGAAGCGGCCATCGGCGCGGCGGAGGCTGGCGCCGCCGTGCTGCATTTGCACGCGCGAGACCCCGAGACGGGCAGGCCGGATCAGCGGCCGGAGGCATTCGCGCCATTTCTCTCGCGCATCAAGCAGTCGACCAATGCCGTGCTGAACCTGACCAGCGGCGGCAGCCCTTTCATGAAGATCGACGAGCGCATCCGGCCCTCGACGACCTACAAGCCGGAAGTGGCGTCGCTGAATATGGGTTCGATGAATTTCGGATTGTTTCCGATGCTCGATCGGTTCAAGGAGTTCAAGCATCCCTGGGAACGGGAATTCCTGGAGGGCAGCCGGGACCTGATTTTCCGCAATACCTTCAAGGACATCGAATACGCGCTGAACGCGATGAGCGGGAACGGGACGCGGTTTGAGTTCGAGTGCTATGACGTCAGCCACTTATACAACCTCGCGCATTTTCTTGACCGCAAGCTGGTGACACCGCCGCTATTCGTGCAGACAGTATTCGGCATTCTCGGCGGCATTGGGCCGCATCCTGAGGATGTGATGCATATGCGGCGCACGGCCGATCGGCTGTTTGGCGATGGGTATCAGTGGTCGGTGCTCGGCGCGGGACGCAACCAAATGCCGATCGCGGCAATGGCGGCGGCCATGGGGTCCCATGTGCGGGTGGGCCTGGAGGACAGTCTTTGGATCGGGCCAGGGAAATTCGCTGAAAGCAATGCGCAGCAGGTGCGCAATGTGCGGCAGATTCTCGAAGGTCTGGGATTGGAACTTGCAAGCCCGGACGAGGCGCGGGCCATGTTGGCGCTCAAGGGCGGAGATAAGGTCGGATTCTGAGCTTCGTGTCCGATGTCCTGATCCGTGTCGAGGGACGTGTCGGCCGGATCACACTCAACCGGCCGGCCCGCTTGAATGCGCTGACCTTGGAGATGGTCGAGCATATTCGTGTGGCGCTCGACGCATGGGAAACGGATTCCGGCGTGGAGTTCGTGCTGATCGATGGCGCGGGCGAGCGTGGCTTATGTGCGGGTGGCGATATTCGCGAGGTGTATGAGGCAACACTCGCTGCGGATTTTGGCGCGAATGCGAGCTTCTTTCGCAACGAGTACCAGCTCAACGCGCGCATCGCGGAATACCCGAAGCCTTATGTGGCGCTGATGGAAGGCATTGTCATGGGCGGCGGAATTGGTCTGTCCGCTCACGGCAGCCACCGCATTGTCACGGAGCGCTCGCGTGTTGCCATGCCGGAGACGGGGATTGGCTTCTTCCCGGATATCGGCGCGACCTGGTTGCTGAGCCGCGCGCCGCGCGAAATCTGCATGCATATCGCACTCACAGGCGATGCGATCGGGGCGGCCGACGCCTTGTTGTGCGGGCTTGCGGATGTTTACGTGCCATCCGTCCGGCTGCCCGCTTTGTTGGAGGCACTGCTGAACTGCGGTGCGGTGGGTCTAGAAGACTGCATTCAGGCTCATTCCGAGGCGCCGCCGCCCGGCGTTCTCGAGGAAGGTCGAGGCTGGATTGAAGCCTGCTACGCGGGAGCCAGTGTTGAGGCGATTGTCGCGGCGCTTGCGACACGGGAGGAGCCGCCCGCACGAAAGGCAGCCGCGACTGTCGCGCTGCGTTCCCCGAGCAGTCTCAAGATCACGTTGCAGGCCTTACGAACGGCGCCCGCGCTTGGTGGTTTGAGAGCCTGTCTGGACCGTGAGTTCGGGATGGCGTTGGTCCGGACAAGTGGCCACGATTTCGTCGAGGGCGTGCGGGCTGCGATTGTCGATAAGGATCGCAAGCCGCACTGGGTTCCCGCCCATTTGGAAGAAATGAGCGACGGTGAGGTCGCTCAGTTTTTCGCCAACGCCGCGCTGAAGCCTTCGCTGTGGCTGGACGAGGGGTCAGCGTGAGTTGAGGTTTCAGTCTCAGCTTGCCCGCTTTACGCGGCGGGCGCTCAAATACCTACGGTTCTTCGATGATCGCGACGGCTCTCGTCCAGCCAGCGGAAGCTCGTTCGATTTTCACCGGGAAACAACTCACCAGGAAACCGGTTGATGGCAGCTGCTCCAGATTGTGTAGCTTCTCGATGTGGCAATAGCCGGTGTGCCGTCCGGCTTTGTGACCCTCCCAGATCAGTGAAGCGTCTTTCGTCTCGGCATATTTCCGGGCGGTGTGTACGAAGGGCGCGTCCCAGCTCCAACCGTCCGTGCCGGTGAGCCGGATCCCGCGATCGAGGAGGTACATCGTCGCCTCATACCCCACGCCACAACCGCTCGCGAGATAGTCCGGCTCGCCGAAACGCAGGCCTGCCGCGGTGTTGACCACAACAATTTCGAGCGGACTCAGGGTGTGGCCGATACGCGCGAGTTCTGCCTCGACATCGGCGGCGGTCGCGACATATCCGGAAGGGAAGTGGCGAAAATCGAGCTTCACGCCGGGCTGGAAGCACCAGTCCAGCGGCACTTCGTCGATCGTGATCGCCCTCTCGCCATGGTTCATGGTCGAGTGGTAGTGCCACGGCGCATCCAGATGCGTGCCGTTATGCGTTGAAATCGTCACCTGCTCCATGGCCCAGCCCTCGCCATCCGGCAGATCTTCCCCGCGCAGGCCCGGGAAGAAGCCCAGTATCTGCGGCAGCGATTCCTTGTGCGCGGTATAGGTGATTGACGGGATCATCATCGGCGGATCGGCCGGGATGTCGTTCGCGAGTGGAATCGAAATGTCGATAATGCGACGGGCCATGCTGAACTCCTGGGCAATCGAACTGTGGCAGGTCAACGAGAAACTTCAAACTTCAACGTTTTGCTTTTCTGCACGCTGCGCGTTTATACGCCAGGTGTTTCCCTGGCGGGTCACCCTCCCCTCGGCATCGAGCTTGATGAGATGCGCGAGAACGTTTCGCTCGGCTGCGCGCCGGAGCATGGGATCGGTTTTGGCGTAGAGACGCGATACCAATTCGGCTGTCGTCTGGGGCCGCGCGGCGATGGCGCGGCTGATCGCCTCTTCCCGCCGTCTGCGATGCGCGATGAGAAGACGGACATAGGCTTGGGGGTTCGGCAAGGCGGGACCATGGCCGCAAAGATAGAGCGTGTCGGGGCGGTCCAGAAGTAGTTCGAGGCTCGCCAGATAAGCTTTCATATCACCAAGCGGTGGGCTGACCACGCTGCTGGACCAACCCATGACGTGATCGCCACTGAACAATATGCCGTCGCGCCATGCGAAACAGAGGTGATCCGCTGCATGGCCCGGCGTGAAGGTCGCGGTAAGCCCGGAAATCGTGTCGCCATCGTCAAGCGCGAAATCCGGTTCGAAGCTCGGTGTCGCACTGCGCTTCCAGCCATAGGTTGGCGCGCCCGTTGCGGCTTTTAGCTCAGCCGTGGCGCCGACATGGTCGCTATGGGTGTGGCTGAGAAGGATGCGGCGTATCCGGCCGCCTCCGGCTTTGACGATGGCGGCGACATGTCCGGGCAGGTCGGGCCCGGGATCGAGTACGATCAGGCCACCATCGGGGTCGTCGATCAGATAGGTGTTGGTGCCGTGATAGGTCATGCTTGCCGCATTACCCGCCACCACACGTTTGACGCCGGGCAAGACATCGAGCGCGAGGCCGCGAGGTGGTTCAGGCTCCTTGAGGAAAGTCATCTCGCGGTTAGGTTCCAATCCATTCTGATCCATCTGGGCTCGCTGTTCAGGGGTAAGTGACCCCGAAAGCTTCGGAAGGCAATCCGAAGCCGTCGCGTGTCATTAATTTGTCGACAAAAGCAGCGCGATTACCACCTGTCGTGATCGCGACGGTGAGGCGTGTGGAACGCTGGTCGACAATATTGACCTGACGCCATGGCCGCGCGATAAGCGCTTCGGGGGAGCGAGCCGTGTCAACTGCGCCAGCTGATCCGGCTGCCGAGGCGGATGGGGCCACGGCGGCCCACCGCGTCTTCGATTTGCTCAGTGAAGCAATCATCAGTGGGGAACTCGCGCCCGGCGCGAAGATCAAGGAATCCGCGCTTTCCTCACGTTTCGGTGTTAGCCGCGCGCCTTTACGGGAAGCCATCCGCCGGCTTGAGGAGCGCAAGCTGCTCATTCGCACGCCGAGGCTCAGCGCGCGCGTCACAGAATTAACGCCGGTTCGCATCACCGAGCTCTATGAAATTCGTGAGGTGCTGGAGGGCATGGCGGCACGGCAGGCGGCCTTGCGGATGCAGCCGGATGACATCGCTCACCTGCGGGATCTGCTGCGGCAGCACGAAGCCGCCCTGAATGCGACTGAGGATGACGTCTATCGGCAGGGCACGGCGGATGAGGATTTCCACTTCTTCATCATCCAGCGCAGCGGCAATGCGACCCTGGTGCAGATTCTCTGCGACGAATACTACAACCTTATCCGCATGGTCCGGCGCCGTCACAGCCGGGTCGCGGGGCGTGCCCGCCGCGCGCTACAGGAACACCAGCAATTGGTCGAGGCGTTGGCCGAGAGGGACGGCGATTTCGCCGAGCGATTGATGCGCCGGCACGTCGCCGCGGCGCTGCGCGGCATTCTCGGCAGCCTCGATGCTGAAACACGGACGCCACAGATGGAAAGCGGGATCGCAGCATGATCACTCACGAGGTTCGGGTTCATCCGGAAAAAGACCGCCTGGCACGAGAAGATCAGCTCGCCTGGAAGATCGCCGCCGTCGCCGCCGATCCGGTGGAGGTGGAGCCCGTCGTCGCCGAGATGATCGTGAACCGGATCATCGACAATGCCGCTGTGGCGATCGCCGCGATCAATCGCCACCCGGTGGTGACCGCGCGTGCCCAGGCGCTCGCGCATCTGCGCCAAGGGGGGGCGACGGTGTTTGGCTGCGATACGAGGCTGCGGGTGCATGCGGAATGGGCCGCCTGGGCCAATGGCACGGCCGTGCGTGAGCTGGACTATCACGACACTTTTCTGGCGGCGGAATACAGCCACCCCGGCGACAATATCCCGCCGATCCTGGCGGTGGCGCAGCAATGCGGCAAAGACGGACGCTCGCTGATCCGCGGCCTCGCCACCGGCTACGAAATTCAGGTGGATTTGGTGCGGGCCATTTGCCTGCATAAGCACAAGATCGACCATGTCGCGCATCTGGGACCGTCGGCCGCGGCTGGCATCGGCACATTGCTCAATTTGCCCGCGGAGGAAATCTACCAGTCGGTTCAGCAGGCGCTGCACGTGACGACCGCGACGCGGCAAAGCCGCAAGGGTGAAATCAGTTCGTGGAAGGCCTATGCGCCATCACATGCCGGGAAGCTGGCGATCGAGGCGGTGGACCGCGCCATGCGCGGCGAGGGCGCGCCGAGCCCGATCTATGAAGGCGAGGACAGCGTGATCGCCTGGATGCTCGACGGTCCGAAGGCGCAATATGCCGTGCCGCTGCCGGCGCCGGGCGAGGCAAAGCGCGCGATCCTCGATACCTACACGAAGGAACACTCGGCGGAGTATCAGAGCCAGGCGCTGATCGACCTGGCTTTCCGCATGGGGCGCCAGGTGACGGATTGGGAGCACGTGGAGAGCATCGTCATCCACACCAGCCATCACACGCATTACGTCATCGGCACAGGCTCGAACGATCCGCAGAAGTTTGATCCCACCGCCTCACGCGAAACACTCGATCATTCGATCATGTATATCGTGGCTGTGGCTTTGCAGGATGGCGCTTGGCATCACGTCAACTCCTATGCACCGGAGCGGGCGCAGCGACCGGATACCGTGCGTCTATGGCACAAGATTAGCACGATCGAGGATCCGGACTGGACGCGGCGCTACCATTCCGAGGACCCGGCCGTGAAGGCTTTCGGTGGTCGCGTGGTTATCCGCCTGCGGGACGGTCGCGAGATCGTGGATGAGCTGGCGGTCGCGAATGCGCATAGTCTGGGCGCGACGCCCTGGCAG
>NZ_LMUQ01000061.1:382033-395893 GCF_009765865.1 Acidisoma sp. L85 | reverse complement strand
CTGGATGCGGATGAGGCGGCGCGGTTCCTGCAGGCGGTGCAGCTTCTACCCAAACTCAAGGCGTATGAACTTGAAGAGCTGAACGTGGCGCTCCCCGCCGCGGGGCTGACGATGAGCGACCAGCCCGGCATCTTCGCGTGCCGGACATGACAGGAGATCAAGTGATGAGCGAGACACTGGCCCCGGCGCCGAAAGCCAAGAAGTCCGTCGCGCTGTCGGGGGTCCCCGCAGGCAATACCGCGCTCTGCACGGTCGGCCGCAACGGGCATGATCTGCACTACCGGGGCTACGATATCCTGGACATCGCGGAGCGCTGCGAGTTCGAGGAGATCGCCTATCTGCTGATCCATGGCAGCTTGCCGACCGAAGGCGAGTTGCGCGGCTACAAGGCGAAGCTGCGCATGATGCGCGGATTGCCAGCCGCGGTTCGCTCCGCGCTGGAAAGCTTGCCGGCGGCGGCGCATCCGATGGATGTGTTGCGCACCGGCGTCTCGGTCCTCGGCTGCGTCTTGCCGGAGCCGGAGGATCACAACCCAAGCGCGGCACGGGATATCGCGGACAAGCTCATCGCGTCGCTCGGATCGATGCTGCTCTATTGGTATCACTTCGCGCAGGCAGGTCGCCGGATCGAGGTCGAGACCGATGATGACAGCATCGGTGGCCATTTCCTCCACCTGCTGCATGGCCATGCGCCTCGCGATAGCTGGGTGCGGGCGATGCATACTTCGCTCAACCTCTATGCCGAGCACGAGTTCAACGCCTCGACCTTCGCGGCGCGAGTCATCGCCGGGACCGGGGCGGATCTGCACTCAGCCATTGCCGGCGCGATCGGCGCTTTGCGTGGCCCGAAACACGGCGGCGCGAACGAGGTCGCCTTCGAAATCCAGAAGCGCTACGCCAACCCGGATGAGGCGGAGGCGGATATCCGCCGCAGGGTCGCGGAGAAGCAGGTGGTGATCGGCTTCGGCCATCCCGTCTATACGATCTCCGATCCGCGCAACGAGATCATCAAATCCGTGGCGCTCTCGCTTTCGGAGGAGGTGCATTCGCACAAGATGTTCTCCGTTGCTGAGCGTATCGAGGCGGTGATGATGGACACCAAGCGCATGTTCGCGAATCTCGATTGGTACAGCGCTGTGTCCTATCATCTCATGGGTGTGCCAACCGCGATGTTTACGCCGCTTTTCGTGATCGCGCGCACCACCGGCTGGGCCGCGCATGTGCTGGAGCAGCGGGTAGATGGCAAGATCATCCGGCCCTCGGCGAATTATACCGGGCCGGAGCCACGCGCCTTTGTGCCGCTGTCGGAAAGGGGGCCAGAGTGACCTACCTCGTCGGTTCGGAGAGTCCGGACACCCCTGCGGGCAAACGTTTCCGCGAGCTGCTCGGGCGGCCGGGCATTCTGCGTTTGCCGGGTGCGCATAACGGCATGGCGGCGCTGCAGGCCAAGGCGGCGGGGTTCGAGGCGCTATACCTGTCGGGAGCGGCTATGACGGCCTCCATGGGTTTGCCCGATCTCGGGATCATCACGGTGGATGAGGTCGGCTTCTTCATCCGCCAGATTGTGCGCTCAACCGGATTGCCTCTGCTGGTCGATGGCGATACGGGCTATGGCGAGGCGCTGAATGTCATGCACATGGTTCGGTGCTTCGAAGATGCGGGTGCCGGTGCCGTGCATCTCGAAGACCAATTGTTGCCCAAGAAATGCGGCCATCTGAACGACAAACGGTTGGCGACGGCTGACGATATGGCGGCCAAGGTCGCCGCAGCGGCACGCGCGCGGCGCCATCTGGTGATCATCGCCCGCACGGATGCCGCGGCGAGCGAAGGCATGGATGGTGCGGTGGCGCGGGCGCAGCGCTACATGGCGGCGGGCGCCGACGCGATCTTCCCGGAGGCGCTGACTACACGCGAGATGTTCGAGGAATTCGCGCGGCGGATGCCGGGGGTGCCGCTGCTCGCCAATATGACCGAATTCGGTCGCACGCCATTCTTCACGGCCAGCGAGTTTGAGGAAATGGGCTATCGCATGGTGATCTGGCCGGTGAGCAGTTTGCGGATCGCCAATAAGGCTCAGGCGCAGCTCTATGCGGCGATCAAGCGCGACGGCGGCACGCATAAGGTGGTTGATTCGATGCAGACCCGCACTGAGCTTTACGAGCTCATCGGCCTTAACGAGTTTGAGGCTTTAGATGCCTCGATCGTGCAATCCGTGGCGCCGGAGGCGATGCCGCAGGTTTGAGAGGTGTCAGCATTTCCGCCCGGTGCCGCGATCAATCAGCATCGGTGCGAAAACCTGAGACTCCCAGGCGAAGTCCCTATTGCCGACCAGAGCGCGCACCAGCGCCGCCGCGTGGCGGCTGACCTGGGCCACGGGATACTCGACCGTCGTCAGGGGCCGCGCGAGCACGCGCGAGATTTCGGTGTTGTTGAAGCCGACGATGGCGAAGTCGTCCGGATAGGCGAGGCCATGGTTGCGCATCGCTTCGATGAAGCCGAGTGCCAGTCCGTCATTATGCGCGAAGACCGCGGTCGGCCGGGTGCTTGATGCGAGGATGGCGTCAGCGGCCAGCCGGCCTTCGGACGATACCGCAGCCGCGGTGCTCAAGCCTTGCGGAATTTCCCGCATGCCGGCTTCCCGGCATAGGCGGCTGAATCCGGCCGCGCGGTTTTTGAAGGTCGCGACCGTCTGCGGCCCTTGGATCTGACAGATCACACGATGGTGATGCGTGGCGAAATGCTCCGCCACCAACGCCCCGCCCGCTTCATCATCGCAGGTGGCGGAGGGAAGATCGATCGCTGTGATGCCGCGCACCGCTAGCACCACGGGAACCTCCGCCGCCGCCTCCTCGAGTGCTTCGGCGTCGCCCTCGGTAGAGGTCAAGGAGATGATCGCATCGACTCGCTGGCTGAGGAATGTGCGAAGAAGATGCCCGACGCCGTCGGAACCGTCACCGGTTTCGGCGATCAGCGGCGTGAGTCCCGGTCCCTTGAGATGATCACGGTTGAGATCCGCGACGATCTCCCGCACGACTCGGATAAGCACCTCATTCATCATGTCCGAGACCATGATGCCGACCGTATTGGAACGGCCGCGCCGCAGCGTGGCGGCCATCAGATCGGGGCGGTAGCCGGCGAGGGTGGCGGCCGCGCGAATTCTCTCACGTGTTGAGGATGAGACGAGATGCGCCTTGTCGCTGCTCAGGGCGCGCGAGATCGTGGCGCGATCGACGCCGAGGTTCGCGGCGAGTTCGCGCATGTTGATGCGCTTTACCGGCTTCCGCATTCTCACGATCGTCTTTGCCTGAAATGGTGGCATCACCTCTGCTCAGTTTCCAGTTTCGGAAGCATCTTCTACAGCATGAGCCAATCTCGAATTCAGACTTGTAGTGGCAGAAATGATCTTGCGGACTCGGGAATCGAATCGACCTAAGCACAATTTCGAGGAGTTGTGCAATCGATTGACATGAGCGGCGTGACGGGCTTAGCCTTCAAAAAAATACGGGGACGAGCGGTCCAATGACACGAGCAAAATATTTGGCTGCACTGGGCGTCTTGGCCATCGGCATCGGCCTTGGCCGCTCGGCAAATGCTGCGTATGCGAAGTTGGATGGCAGTGGCAAGGAGATCGTGGTTCTCATGCCCAGCCGCAGCAATGCCTATTTGGCGCAGTGGATTCGCGGTGCGGAAAAGAGCGCCAAGGAAGACAATTACAAGCTCACGGTGATCGAGAATAATTTCGATCAGACCGAGCAGGATGCGCAGACCCAGCAGAGGATTTCGCTACCGCATCAACCCGCCGCCTATATCTGGTGGCCAGCCGATGATCGTGCCGGGCTCGCGACGCTGCGGCGGCTGAGCCGTACTGGCGTGCCGGTGTTTCAGGCCAATCAGGCGGTCCAGCCTTCCGCCAAAAAGCTCGTCAAAGCCTATGCCGGTGTCGACGATTTCTTCAACGGACAGGTTGCCGGCAAGAATGCCGAGGCGGCACGCGATGCTTACGTGGCGGCGGGCGGTAAGCTTTCCGGCGCTGGCGGCAATATCGTTATTCTGAAGTTCATCCCTGGTTATGCTGCGGGCGATGATCGAGAACGCGGCTTTCTGGACGCGACTAAGGACAAACCTTTCAACGTCATCGCGACCGAATATGCCGGCTTCGACAATACGAGCGGATACAAGGCGATGAGCCAGCTCATTCCGCGCATTCGTGCTAAGGGTATCAACTTCGTCTATGGCATGTCGGATGGCCCGGTCACGGGCGCCGTGCAGGCGCTCGAGGAGGCGGGGCTGAAGCCTGGGAAGGACGTCTATCTTGTCAGCGCGACCTGTATCGCGGATATCTCAGCGATCAAATCCGCCAAGGAATTCGCGACGGGCGTGCAGGCGGCGGGACTTGAGGGCTGGTTCGCGGTGAATGTGGTCGCGCGGTATTTCGCCCACGGCAATACGATTGTTCCCGGGCAGTATATAGCGCCGGCGACGCCTGACTCCCGCCCCGACTTCACGGAGGCGCCTAGCCAGGTGAATATCATCCCCAATCCGCCCGTCGTTGTTGGCACGGATGCCGCGAGAGCGCCGGCAGTTCTCTCCGATTTCAAGCTTTGGGGCCAGAGCTTCGCCGATCACTGCGTCTATTGAGGCTCCTGTGCGGCGTCAGGCATCTTTGACGGCTTAGAGAGAAACAGCGCATGGCAAGATGTGCGCTGTTTCCGGGATTATGCAGCGTGGTTGCAGTGCATGCTCGAAATACGTGATCTTTCCAAAAGCTACGGTGCCGTGGCGGCGCTTTCGAGCGTCAGCTTCTCGGCCGAGCGCGGAATGGTCACAGCATTGCTCGGCGAGAACGGCGCGGGTAAATCGACGCTGGTCAAGATCCTGTCCGGCCTCGTCGTTCCCACCAACGGCGGGATTTTCCTGGATGGACGCCCAATCGATACGACGACACCTGACCGCGCCAAGAAATCAGGTGTCGCGGTGGTCCAACAGGAGATCAGCGTTCTTCCGAATCTGACGGTCGCCGAGAACTTCATGCTTTCCGCCCGTTTCGGCCTGCTGCGCCGTGCCAAGGCAGCGGCGGAGTGCCGAGGCTATCTCGATCGTCTTGGCCTGAATAATGTCGACGCCAACCGGCCAACAGGCAGCCTGACTGTCGGGGAGCGGCAACTCGTTGAGATTGCACGGCTTTTGGCGCAGGACGCGCAGGTTTTGGTGCTTGACGAGCCGACGGCCGCGCTAGGTGATCGCGACATTGCTTTGGTGCACCAGGCGGTCCGGCGGCTCGCGGCGGAAGGCAAGGTGGTGCTCTACATCACCCATCGCCTCAATGAATTGGATGAAATCTGCGAGCACGGAATTGTGCTGCGAAACGGCCGTCTCGCAGACAGCTTCGCTACTTCGGAGGCCAGCATCGGCCGCGTAATCCACGCTATGATCGGCCGTGAACTCGACGAGCTCTATCCGCCGGTCGCTGAAAACGCGATCTCATCGGCTGAGTCGTCTCTGGTTCTTTCCGGGCTCCAGCCGTCCGCGTTGCACGGGCCCATCGATCTTGAGATTCGGCCGGGAGAGATTGTCGCGACTTCCGGCCAGATTGGCAGCGGATTCGTCGAGCCGCTGCGTGCGGCTGCGGGGATGGCAACGGTGGCCTCGGGCGATATGCGGCTATTCGGCAAGCCGTACGCGCCCCGCAATCACTTCGAGCGTTGCGCGGCAGGCGTGGCCTATTGCTCCGAAGATCGGCAACTTGATGGCTTCTTCCCTGACCGCCCTGTTTGGGAAAGCCTCAGCGCACCAGCCTTGGCGGCATCGGGGTTGTGGGGCGTGGCAAATGCGAAGCGTCTTCGTCGCGGCATCGACAGGGTTGCAGATCGGATGACAATCTCGCCCAATTATCGCGGGCGGGCCGTGCGTGCGCTCTCCGGTGGAAATGCGCAGAAGGTATCTATCGGCAAATGGTTGTCGAGCGATCCGCGACTCCTGCTGGTCGAGGAGCCAACGCGCGGCGTCGATGTCGGTGCACGCGCCGAGGTCTATCGCCTGATCCGTGATTTGGCCGACCAGGGTCTTTCCGTTCTCTTTGCCAGCACGGATCTCGATGAGGTCCTCGGCTTTGGTGAACGTGTCGCGATCTTCCACAATCGCCGGCACGTGACGACTCTGCCGACGGCTTCCCTGACCCGGGACGGCCTCGCGACCTGGATCACCCATGGCAGCCAACATGGCTGAAGGCGCGGGCACCCCGATAGTTGTGGATGGCGAGACGCCAGGTGTGTCTGGGCGCTGGGGCGGCTGGATGCAGACAATCGCCCCTATCGCGCCGATCGTCGTGATTTTCGTGCTCGCGGCGGCATCGGTGCCGGGCTTTGTGAGCGGGCCGAATCTTATCGCGGTCGTGCAGGCTTCCGCGATTACCGGCATCGCGGCCATCGGCGCCGCAGCTATCACGATCGTTGGGAAATTCGTGAGCCTCGCGATCGAGCAGCAAGCCGTAACGCTCGCCTATGTCTTCACGGCGATGCTCATGGTCGGGCAATCTCTGACGGCGGCGATAGCGGTGACTCTTGTTGCGGCCATCCTGCTTGGTGCTGTGCAGGGCTATCTCGTGTCGCGCGGTCTCAACCCAATCGTCGCGACGCTGGCTTTTGGTTCGGCATTGTACGGCAGCGTGGTGTTGCTGTCGGACAACCGCACGATCACACTTCGACAGAATCCTGTCGCGTGGCTCGGCGGTGGCACGAGCTGGGGTGTCCCCAATCAGGCCATCGTCTTCCTGGTTCTCTTGGTGATCGGCACGCTGTTTCTGTCGCGCACGCGATTGGGACGGCAGCTGGTGCTGACCGGTGCCAATCCGAAAGCGGCTGAACTCATCGGCATCCCGGTTCGAAAACTGGTCGTCATCGCCTATGTTCTGGCGGCGATGGGCTCCGCTCTGGTCGCGATCCTGGTTGTCGGCCAGGTGTCGCAGGCGAGCAGCAATATGTTCGACGGTCTCACCATCGACGTTGTGGCGGCTATCCTGGTCGGCGGCATCGCTATCCAGGGCGGCGAGGGACAGCTTTGGCGAGCTGGTGTTGGGGCCTTGATCCTCACTATGTTGTCGAACGTCATGCTTCTGCTGGGACTTGACGCGGGTGTACGGCTGCTGCTGAAGGGCGCTCTGGCGGCCGCTGTTCTCCTCACGATGACGGTCATGAAGGGGCGGGGCCGATGAGCGCGCTCGCCCGGATCGACCGCGGCCTGTGGCTCCGCATTATTCTCAGTATCGTGTTGCTGGTTGCCGGTTCGATCTTGATCGACGGATTCGCAACTACCGCGACGCTCGCTTCTATCACCGAAAATGTCGGGCTTATCGGACTTGTCGCGGCCGGTCTCATGCTGACCATGGTGGTGGGGCAGCTCGATATCGCCGTGGCATCGGTCGCTGCGGTTTCCGGCATTATTGCCTTGCTGGCGGGTCAAAATTCGTTGCTGCTAGGTATTGTCGCGGCGCTCGCGGCGGCTGGTGTCTATGGCGGCGTGATCGGCTGGATTATCGCCCGAACCGGCGTGAGTTCCCTTGTTCTGACGGTGTGCATGCTGATCGGTCTGCGCGGGCTGGCGCTGGTTCTGGTGCCGCAGGCGCCTGCAATCCTTTCCGACGATCTGTTCTGGGTTTCCGACGGGCTGGTCGCGCGCATCGGGCCGACGTCGCTGCTTGGTGTCATCGGTCTTGTCATCATCATCGCCCTCGGTCTCGCAATGCGCGGCACCCGGCTGGGATTGTCGATGTATGCGGTTGGCGGAAACGTGGAGCGGGCGAGAGGTTCGGGCGTCAACACAACGCGGGTCTATGTGGCGGCTTTCGCCGGTTCGGCTTTGCTCGCGGGGACAGCGGGCATTTTGGCGTCGCTTCGGTCGGGTTCGGCGTCGGGCACCGGCATGGATAGCCTATTGCTCGACGGCGTGACCGCGGCCGTGGTTGGCGGAGTTTCGCTGGAAGGCGGGCGGGGCAATATCATCAATGTGCTGCTCGGCGCGCTTATTGTTCGCATCATCGCGGCGGCCGTGGCGCTGGAGGGCGTGCAGAGTTCGGTCGAGAGCATCGCGACTGGCGGGGTCTTGCTCGCAATGCTGCTGGTCGACTACGCGCTCGCGCGTCGGAGTGGTCTGCCATTCGCAAATAGTTGGCGCGTGCTCGCTGGACCCGTGCGGATATGAACAGGCTTTGGGGGAGGATCGAATGAGCGCCAAAACGAAAGGCGGAGCTGTCGTCACAGGTGCCGCACGCGGCATCGGAAGACAGATCGCGGAAGGCTTGGTGGCGGATGGCTACGGCGTTGTCATCGCGGATCTTGATCCGACGACAGGCGAGGCGACGGCGCGAGCTTTGACAGAAGCCGGTGCCACTGAGGCGATTTTCGTCAAGGTCGATGTCACCGACCGGGCGACCATCAAGGCGGCAATCGAGGCTTGCAGGCTTCGCTTCGGCAGCCTCAATGTCATGATTAACAATGCCGGCTTCAACAAGCCGGAACCGTTTCTGGAAATCACCGAAAAGACTTGGCGCGCCATACTGGAAGTCAACTCCCTTGGCGTTCTTGTCGGCATCCAGGAGGCGGGTAAGGCGATGATCGCCGATGGGATCAAAGGCAAGATCATCAATACCGCCTCGATCGCCGGCCGCACCGGATTTCCGGACTTCGCGGCTTATTCGGTCAGCAAGGCGGCGGTGATTAGCCTGACGCAAGCGGCTGCTCGCGCGCTGGCGCCGAAAGGCATCACAGTGAATGCCTTCGCGCCGGGTGTTGTGGCGACGCCACTTTGGGAACAACTCGACAAGGATCTTTATGCCATGGGCGCAAGTGCCGCACCTGGCGAAGCGATGAGTTCGCTCGCCAGCCAAATCCTGCTCGGCCGTGTAGCCGATCCGAAGGATGTGGTCGGAACCGTGAAATTTCTCTGGTCTGAGCAATCGGACTATATGACTGGCCAAGTGCTCGTCATCGATGGCGGGATGGTCCTGCAATGAGCGCGCGGGTTGCAATTCTTACCGGCGCTGCGGGCGGCGTCGGGCGCGCGGTCGCCGAGCGCTTCGCGCGGGACGGCTGGTCTCTGGTTCTCGTCGATACGGCCGATGTTGTGCATCAGGTTGCGGCCGAGGTGGATGCTTCGGCAGAAGGTCGAGTTGTCGGCGCCGTCGCTGACATCACCAAAGCCGAGAACCTCGATCCGATCGAAAACGCACTGCGCGAAATCGGACAGCCGCTCAAGTTTCTCGGACTGATCGCTGGTGTGTTGCAGGAGGTCGGGCCGATCACGACGCTCGACATGAACGAGTGGGACCGCGTGATGAACGTGAACCTGCGCGCGAATGTACTGATGATCCAGCGTTTCGTGCCGCCCCTCAAGGAGTCTGGGGGGGGCGCGATTGTCACGGTCTCGAGCTGGTTTGGCCGCAGCGGTCACGGGCTGTTCGCCGCCTATTGCGCGTCAAAGGCGGGGCTGATCTCGCTGACTCAAAGCGCGGCCGCCGAACTCGCGGACGACAATATTCGTGTCAACTCCGTGGCACCCGGCAATGTCGCAACCCGGATGCATTTCGCGGCGTTGCAGGAGGAAGCCGACAACCGCGGTGTGAGCTTCGAGTCGATGAAGAAGACGGAGTGGGACAAGATCCCGCTTCGCCGCGCGGCGGAACCCGCGGAAATCGCGGCGGCCATCGCCTTTTTGGCCGGGCCCGATGGAGCCTACCTCACGGGTGCCACGATCGATGTCAACGGCGGCGTCCTGTTCACCTGAGAGGGTGACGGACCGAAAGCAAGAGGTCATCATGCTGGAGCAGACGCCGCCTGCAACCGCTGAGCTGGAGACGCGATATCGCGATCTCTGGCGCATCCGGCTCTTCGAGGAACGCACGATCGAATTGTTCAAGAAGGGTATCGTGAAAGGCACGGCGCATTCTTGCGTCGGCCAGGAGGCGATCGCCGTCGGTGCCTGCGCCGCACTGGAGGAGCACGATACGATCGTGACGCATCATCGCGGTCATGGTCACTGCATCGCCAAAGGCGCCGATACCACGCGCATGATGGCCGAGTTGCTGGGGCGAGAAACCGGTTATGGACACGGGTTGGGCGGCTCGATGCATATCGCGGCGCTGGATCGTGGCGTGCTCGGAGCGAATGGCATTGTTGGCGCGGGCCTGGGTATCGGCGTTGGTGCCGGTTTGGCGTCTCAGGTTTTGCGGACGGGCCAGGTGTGCATCGCCTTCTTCGGTGATGGCGCCTCGAATGAGGGGCTGTTCCACGAGTCACTGAATCTCGCGGCATTGTGGCGGCTGCCGGTGGTCTTTCTCTGCGAGAATAATCGCTACGGTTTGTCGCTTGGCGTCGCGCAGGCTTCCGCGATGCCGCGTATATCCTCGCGCGCGGCGGGCTATGGAATTCCGGGCGAAACGATCGACGGCAACGACGTTCTGGCAGTGGAAGCGACTGTCGCGAAAGCCGTTGCCCGGGCGCGAGCGGGGGAGGGGCCAAGCCTCATCGAGGCGATGACCTATCGCTGGGGCGATCATTCGATGCGCTCGAATTTGCCGCGCTATCGGCCCGAAGAGGAAGAACAGGGCGCGCGCGAAAATGGCGATGCAATCGAACGGTTAGGCGTCGTGCTCTCCGATCGGCAGGTTGGGGATGATCGGCTCGCCGCGTTGCGGGCGGAGGCGGACGGCGAGATCGTCACGGCCATCAATGTGGCAACGGCTGCGCGGGAACCGACGGAGGCTATTCTGGCCGGTGCGGTGTCCTCGCCGCACGCGACGGCGATTGAGCCGGAAAAGGGCGATCGGCAGCTTTTCTATGTCGAGGCCATCCGGGAGGCGATGGATCAGGAATTGGCGCGTGATCCGCGCGTGGTTCTGATCGGCGAGGATGTCGGGAAGATCGGCGGTCTCTTCAGCTGCTCGAAGGAATTGCAGACGACTCACGGTGAAAACCGCGTGCGCGATACGCCGATCTCCGAAAACGTGCTCATCAATGCCGCGGTGGGTGCGGCACTCACGGGGCTGAGGCCGATTGTCGAGGTGCAGTTCTTCGACTTCGTGACGCATATGATGGACGGGATCGTCAATCAGGCGGCGAAGCTGCGCTTCATGCTGGGGGGCGATGTTCCGGTTCCGCTAGTTGTGCGAGGGCCGCAAGGCGGCGGCATTCGTCTGGGCGCGCAGCATTCGCAGTCTCTGGAAGTATGGTTCGCGCATGTGCCGGGGCTAGTCGTGCTCGCGCCATCCGACCCTTATGATGCGAAGGGGCTGCTGGCGGCGGCGATACGGGACGACAACCCGGTGATCTTCCTTGAGCACAAGATGCTCTATACGAACAGCAAGGGTCCGGTGCCGGAGGAGACGTATATCATACCGATCGGCAAAGCGGCCGTTAAACGCGCCGGCAAGGACGTGACCATCGTTGCCACTATGGCGATGGTTGACGCGGCTTTGAGCGCGGCGCGGGAACTTGCGCGTGATGGCATCGAGGCTGAGGTGATTGACCCGCGAAGCATTCGTCCATTGGACACCGCGACGATCTTGACCTCGGTGCGGAAAACGAACCGTTGCGTGGTCGTCCATGAAGCCTGGAAGACCTACGGTTTTGGCGCGGAAATCGCGGCAATGATCATGGAAGAAGCCTTCGACGATCTGGATGCGCCGGTCGAGAGGGTTGGCATGCGCGGCATTCCAATGCCGTACAACGCTGACCTCGAGCGGCTTTTGATCCCAAATGCAAAAGATATCGTGGAGGCGGTGAAACGTGCTTGCTACGTGAAGACGGGCTGAGGCGACTTCGGCGCCAAGGCGTGTGGCTACCGAATGCAATCGAAGACGAATAAGCTGGAGAAAGCGACATGGTCGAGAGACTGGATGTAGAATTTAATTCCGAAGGCACGACTTGTCGCGCCTGGCTGTACAAGGCGGATGGCGGCGGTCGCAAGCCGACTGTGGTTTTGGCGGGTGGCTGGTGCTACGTGCGCAGCATTGTCATGCCGACCTATGCACAAGCCTTCGCGAAAGCCGGAATCAACGCGATGGTTTTCGACTATCGCAACCTTGGCGACAGCGAGGGTGACAATCGGCAACACCTCGACCCGTGGGCACAGATTCGCGACTACCAGAATGCGCTTTCTTTTCTCGAACGACACGAGTCCGTAGATCCGGATCGGCTCGGAGTCTGGGGTATTTCCTACTCCGGTGGACACGCTTTGATCCTGGCCGCCACCGATCCGCGTGTGAAGACGATCGTCAGCCAGATCCCGGTGATCGATGGCTACGAGAATATGCGCCGCGCCCATGGAACCATGGAATTCCGCCGCCTCTGGGCAATGATCCTCGATGACCGTCGGCTGCGCTTCGAGAAACCCGGCGAACGTCTTTACATGCCACATGCGACGGAAACCTCAGACACCGAGGTTTCGTCGTGGCCCTTCCCAGAAACCGTCCGCACCTTCATGGCGATCAAGGAGAAGGAAGCGCCGCTGTATCAGAACAAGAGCACGGTCGAGTCCGTGGACTTGCTGATGAACTATGACGTCGGGCCGTTTGTGAAGCGTATCTACAACACGCCAACGCTGATGATCGTGGCGGAGGGTGATGACCTAACCCTGTGGGATCTGGAGATCGGCGCCTTCAATGCAATTCCGAGCGTGCGGAAGAAGCTCCATGTGATCCCACATACATCCCATATGACGCTATATTCCGATCAGTCCAAGGTCGAGAAGGCTGCTAGGATGGCGACCGATTGGTTCGTCGAGACGCTATGACCTTGGCTTCGGCCGCTGGGCAGCCGGCGTCCGAACCTCAGAAGGACGCGTGATATGCGGCAGAAGCGTTATCCCGATGCGGCGGCGGCGCTCGGCGGATTATTGCGCGACGGCATGACCATGATGGCTGGAGGTTTCGGACTCTGTGGAATCCCAGAGAAGCTGATCGAGGCGATCCGGGACAGTGGCGTGCGTGGGTTGACCTTCATCTCGAATAATTGCGGTGTCGATGATTTTGGCTTGGGCTTGCTGCTGGCCAGCGGGCAGATCGATAGAATGATCAGCTCCTATGTCGGCGAAAACAAATTATTCGAGCAGCTCTACCTCGCCGGACGCCTGGAGTTGGAGTTCAATCCGCAAGGCACGCTCGCCGAGCGGATCCGCGCGGGGGGCGCCGGCATTCCCGCTTTCTTCACCAAGACCGGGGTGGGCACGATCGTGGCGGAAGGCAAGGAAATCCGGCGCTTCAAGGGCGAGGATTATGTGATGGAGACCGGGCTTGTCGCGGATCTTTCGATTGTAAAGGCCTGGAAGGGCGATCCGGAAGGGAACCTCGTTTATCGGAAGACCGCGCGCAATTTCAACCCGATGATGGCGACTGCGGGCACCGTGACGATCGCGGAGGTCGAGCATATGGTGCGGCCGGGCGAATTGGATCCTGACCATATCCATACGCCGGGGATCTACGTCGATCGCATCATCGAGGGGCAGAACTACAAGAAGCGGATCGAACGTGTGACCACCCGACTTCGCGCGCGTCTGGAGGTTGTCTGATGGCATGGACCCGGGATGAGATGGCGCATCGCGCCGCGGGCGAAATCCATGACGGGTTCTATGTCAATCTCGGCATCGGGATTCCGACACTCGTCGCCAACTGGATCGCGCCCGGTCTGACAGTCACGCTGCAAAGCGAGAATGGCATGCTGGGAATAGGCCCATTTCCCTACGAGGATGAGGTCGATGCCGATGTCATCAACGCCGGCAAGCAGACTGTCACAGAAATTCCTATGACGAGCTACGTGTCGAGCGCCGATAGCTTCGCGATGATTCGTGGTGGGCACATGGACCTTTCGATTC
>NZ_LMUQ01000061.1:373922-381979 GCF_009765865.1 Acidisoma sp. L85 | reverse complement strand
GCCGGGCAAGATGGTGAAGGGCATGGGCGGCGCCATGGATCTCGTGGCTGGCGTCAAGCGCGTCACGATCCTGATGGATCACGTCGAGAAATCCGGCGCGCCCAAGCTGGTGAAGCGCTGCACCTTGCCGCTGACGGGCACTCATGTCGTCGATCTGGTTATCACGGATTTGGCGGTGTTTCGCTTTCGGAAGCGTGGCGGCGCGCTTGATCTCATCGAACTCGCGCCTGGCGTCGGCCTCGATGAGGTGCAAGCGAAGACCGAGGCGGCGTTCACGACGTCGCTGGGTGGCCAATGAGCCAGGATGAGGGAGCGCTGTTCGGCCTCGCGGGTAAAACCGCGCTGGTCACCGGTGCTTCCGCCGGACTTGGGCGGCATTTCGCGGGAGTATTGGCGCGAGCCGGCGCCAATGTCGTGCTGGCCGCGCGACGAGCGGAGGTGTTGTGGGAGGCTGTCGCGGAATTGGAGGCCACCGGATTCAGCGCCGCGGCGACCGTAATGGATGTTTCCGATGCTGGTTCGGTGGGGAGCGCCTTCGCGCAAGCTGAGCAAGCATTTGGACCGATCTCAATCCTTATCAACAACTCAGGCATTGCGCTTTCGGGTTCGTCACTCGATCTCGACGAGGAGGATTGGGATCGCACGCTGGATACCAACCTCAAGGGCGCGTGGCTGGTGTCGCGAGCCTTTGGACGCAGCGCGAAGGCTGGGAGGCGGGAAGGGGTAATCGTGAATGTCGCCTCAATCCTCGGCTTTCGGGTCGCCGGTCATGTTTCGGCCTATGCGGTTTCCAAGGCTGGGCTGGTGCATCTGACCCAAGCGATGGGTTTGGAGCTTGCGCGTTTCGGCATTCGCGTGAATGCGCTGGCGCCCGGCTATATCTCGACTGATCTCAATCGCGACTTTTTCGGAAGCGATGCGGGGAAGGCGATGATCGCTCGCATTCCCCAACGCCGACTGGGGGCTCTGGAGGATCTGGACGGGCCATTGCTGCTGCTGGCGAGCGACGCATCGCGCTACATGACGGGTTCGACGATCGCAGTTGACGGCGGCCATCTGGTGAGTTCGCTGTGACCGGACCAGATGAAACACTGGGGCTTGATGTCGAGCGGCTGCGAGGTTTCCTGGCGGAAAGGCTGGGATTGAGCGGCTCGATGGCAGTGGAGCGGATCAGCGGCGGACAATCCAACCCGACTTATTTCGTAAGTTTTCCGGACCGCCGGATGGTGCTGCGCAAACGCCCCGCGGGTCCGACTTTGCCTTCCGCTCACGCGATCGATCGCGAGTATCGCGTGATGGCGGCGCTTGCCGACACGGATGTGCCGGTGCCGCGTATGGTGCTGTATCACGAGACGCCGGATGTGCTCGATACGCCTTTCTACCTCATGGAACGGCTCGACGGCCGGGTATTTCACGACTGCGCGCTACCCGGCCTCTCGCCTGACGAGCGGCGTGCGATCTACCTGAGCATGGCGGAAACTCTGGCGAAATTGCATGCCGTCGAGCCTGCCGCGATCGGGTTGGGCGATTACGGCCGCCCTGGAAATTACTTCGAGCGACAAATCGCTCGGTGGTCGCGACAATGGGCGGAGTCGCCGACGAAGGACATCCCGGAGCTTGATGCTCTGGTCACTTGGCTGCCTGCGCATCTGCCACCGGATGACGGCGCCATCGCGATCGCTCATGGCGATTTCAGACTCGGCAATCTCATCATCCATCCGACCGAGCCGCGTGTTGTCGGAATTCTCGATTGGGAGCTTTCGACACTCGGTCATCCACTGGCGGATCTTGGCTTTTGCTGCATGCCTTGGCACACAGCGCCGGATGAATATGCGGGCATTCTCGGCCTCGATCGTGAGGCACTGGGAATTCCGACGGAAGCCGAGTTCGTCGCGCGTTATTTTGCCCGTGCCAAGCCGGTCGAGGGCTTCGGCAGCTTCCATCTGGCCTTCGCGCTATTTCGCTTCGCTGTCATTTTCGTAGGGATTGCCGATCGGGCACAGGCGGGCAATGCGGCGGGCGACAATGCGGCCGCAGTGAGCCATTTGGGCCGTCACTTCGCGCGCCGTGCCCTCGATATCACCAAAAGTGCCTGATCATCGAACTCTCGGAGCCTCGCCATGGATTTCGCCTATTCATCGCGCGTCGAGGATCTCCGCACCCGCCTGTCCGCCTTCATGGAGACGCGCGTACTGCCCGAACATCGGCGCGTGACCGAGCTGATTGAAGCTGGAACTTATCCGCTCGAAGTCATCGAGCCTTTGAAAGCCGCTGCCAAGGCGGAAGGGCTGTGGAATCTGTTCTTGCCTGGACTGCGCGAGGACGAGCCGGGCACGCGGCTCAACAACCTCGAATATGCGCCGCTGGCCGAGTTGATGGGGCGCTTGCCATGGGCGCCCGAGGTGTTCAACTGCAATGCGCCCGATACCGGCAATATGGAAATCCTGCACCTCTTCGCGACGGTGGAGCAGCGGAAGCAATGGCTCGACCCTTTGTTGGCGGGCGACATTCGCTCGGTCGTCTCGATCACGGAACCTGATGTTGCTTCGTCGGATCCGACGAATTTGCAGACCGAGATCCGGCAAGACGGAGCGGAATATGTCATCAATGGGCGGAAGTGGTTCAACACCGGCGCACTCCATCCGAAAGCCGCGTTCCTGCTCGTGATGGGTGTGTCGAACTTCGAGGCGGATGCGCCGCGCCACCGGCGGCATTCCTTTATCATCGTTCCGATGGATGCGCTGGGTTTCCGCATCATTCGCAACGTGCCCATCATGAATCATCACGCGATCGAGGGTCACTGCGAGGTCTCCTTCGACAATGTGCGGGTGCCAGCCGGAAACCTTCTCGGCGAGGAGCATGCGGGCTTTGCCATAGCGCAGGCACGGCTGGGGCCGGGGCGGATCCATCACTGCATGCGAACCATCGGGCAGTGCGAGTTGGCTCTGGAACTCATGTGTGTGCGGGCGTTGCAGCGACGCGTCTTCGGCCGTGCTCTCGCTGATTTCGCCAATAACCAGGACGAGATCGCGCTGTCCCGTATCGAGATCGACCAGGCGCGGCTTCTGTGTCTGCGTGCGGCGTGGCGGATGGATACCGAAGGAAACCAATCGGCGCGCGTGGATGTCTCGGCGATCAAGATCGTCGCGGCTCGACTGCAGGTTCGCGTATTGGATCGCGCAATGCAGATTTTTGGCGCTATGGGTCTCTCCAATGATACGCCACTGGCCTATCTCTGGAGCTGGGGCCGCGCGCTTCGACTGTTGGATGGACCCGACGAGGTGCATCTGCGCGTCGTGTCTCGTGACGAGGTCGCCAAGGCCAAGGCGCAGCCGGATCGGCACGCGCTGTATTTCACGGCGCCGTCACGGTGAGAGCGACGTCGCTCATTGCTCCTAACAAGCAGCCTGTTGACCGGAAGGAATCGTTCACATGAATCCACACGAGAAACACCGTTTCGGCCGGTCATCGTTGAGCGTCACCGCGCTGGGGCTTGGAACAGCGCCGCTGGGAAATCAGTTCCGCACGGTCACGGAGGCGGATTCGCAAGCGGTTTTCGACAGGTCCTGGGATGCCGGGCTCCGCTACTTCGACACCGCACCGATGTATGGCCAGGGCCTTGCGGAGCATCGGACTGGCGAGGCTCTGCGTCTTCGTCCTCGTGAAGACTATGTCCTCTCGACAAAAGTCGGCCGGATGCTTGTGCCCGTCAGCCGTGAGGAGGCGAAGTCTCCGTTCTGGGTCGATCCGTTGCCGTTCAAGGTAGCCTATGACTACAGCTATGACGGCGCGATGCGTTCCTTCGAGGACAGTCTGCAACGCCTGGCCCTCGAACACATCGACATCGCCTATATCCACGATATCGATGTCTTCACCCATGGTCCGGATCAGCAGAAGATCTACTTCCGGCAGGCCATGGACGGGGCGTACAAGGCGCTCGATCGCCTTCGCTCGGAAGGGGTGGTCAAAGCCATTGGTGTCGGATGCAACGAATGGCCGGTTTGCCAACAGGCTTTGGAGGAGCGGGATTTCGACTGTTTTCTTCTTGCCGGCCGCTATACGCTGCTCGAACAGGACGCGCTGGATACGTTTCTCCCGCTGTGCGTGGAGCGCAACGTCGCGATCGCACTCGGCGGCTGCTACAATAGCGGCATTCTCGGAACGGGCGCGATACCCGGCGCGCATTATAACTATGGTCCCGCACCTCAGCCGATCATCGATCGCGTCGTGCGGATCGAAAAGGTTTGCAAAGAGTTCAATGTTCCGCTGAAGGCGGCGGCGTTGCAATTCGTTTTGGCGCATCCCGCGATCCCGACTGTGCTCGCCGGAACGCGCAACCCGCATCACATGCAGGAGAACATCGACCTCATGGTCCAGCAGATCCCGGCCGAGTTCTGGGCCGCGCTGCGGGACGCGGATTTGGTCAGGGCCAACGCTCCAACACCTTCCTGAATGTATCGAACTTCCAACGGTCGCTTCGCACGGTTGAAGGCTACGCGTGAACTGTTCAGAATGGACAAAATTGCGGTTGTTAGCGGTAACCCAACCGTGTGAGATGTCAGAGCCTATAACTAGCCAATATAAAAACCGCCTCTCTGCTGTCGTCATCAGGAGAAGAGGCATTGGGGAAAGAAAGCATGTCCGACGAAGAAAAACTCATCGCCGCGGGAATGCGACTGCATGATCCAGTCGGCCGCCGCGTGTTCATGCAATTGGCGGCCGCGGCCGGCGTTGCGGTTCCGGTGGGCGCGGCAGCAGGGTTCATGCCATCGGCCCGCGCCGCCGCGCCTGGGAAGATCGCGGCGCAGTTCGCGACTCTCGCCAATGACTATTGGGCTGCCTTCGAAAAGGGCTTCAAGGCCACCGCCGGCGCGCTGAAGGTCGGCGACGTCGTGATGATCCATGACAATGATGCGGCGCGTGAGCTCAGCCAGGTGCGCGGGCTGCCCACCGAAAGCGTCAATATGCTGGTCAACACGGTTGTCGCCGCCGGCGAGGTTCCGATGGTCGCGCGGCTGTGCCAGCAGAACAGCGTCTATTATACCGCGATCTGGGAAATTCCGGCCTGGTTCACGCCGCCGGATGTCGGTGACTATTTCGTATCCTACAACACTGCGAATTCTGTGCTCGCAGGCTACGAAGTCGCGACCGCGCTCTTCAAGTCGATCGGCGGTGAAGGCACGGTCGTTCACATCAAGGGCCTCGCGACACCGACCGACGATGCGCGGACGGCCGGTATGATGAAGGCCGCGAAGGACTTCCCCGGCATCAAAATCGTCGGCGGACTGCGTGGCGATTGGGTGCGGGAAAAGGCACGCAGCGTGATGCTGAGCATGGTCACGGCCTATCCCGACATGAAAGCGGTCTTCGCGCAGAATGACTCGATGGCGCTGGGCGTGCTCAGCGTGCTGAAAGAGCGCAAGATGACCTCGGTCAAGGTCGCCGGTATCGATGGTCTGCCGGAGGGTCTGACGGAACTCGCGAAAGGCGGACAGTTCGTCGCCACGAACACCTCCTTGCCACCCTATCAGGCAGGTTTCGCGGCGGTGATGCTGTTCGACACCTTCTCGGGCTGGAAGCCGAGCCTGCCGGAGCGCCTGCTCTATACGGGTTCGCTGACCGCGACGGCGGAGAATGCGGAGTCGATCAACCGCAAAGTCTACGAAAGCGCGACGCTGCCATTCGACTGGGTGAAGATGAGCCGCACGCTGTCGCCCAAGGACTGGGACCCGCAGAACACGATCATCCCGATCGACCCCTTCGCGCGCTGGGGCGGCATGCCTGGCGATGGCAAGCTCAACGCGGCCTATAAGGCGGCGGATTGGCAGACGCAGCTTGCCGCGACGACGAAACTCTATGCGGACCACTACAAGTCCGGGCCGTTCCATGCCGCCTAGCGCGGTCGCCGCCAGCCGTCCGGGTTTCGACCCGGGCGACCAGGCGGCGTCACCACCCGCGCTCGAACTGCGGGACATCAGCAAGTCCTATCCCGGCACCAAGGCGCTGACCTCGGTCAGCTTCACGCTGAGGCGCTTCGGCATGCTGGGTCTGGTGGGGGAGAATGGGGCCGGCAAGTCGACCCTGCTCTCCATCATCAATGGCACCGTGCGGCCCGATCAGGGCACGATCGCGATCAATGGTGAGAGCGTCGGGTTTGGCCATCCCTCCGACGCCGCGCGTCACGGCATCGCGACCGTGTTCCAGGAACAGGGGCTGATCGGCACGATCCCGGTCTTCGAGAACATCTTCCTGGGGCGGGAGACGAAATTCGCCTCAGCCGGCTTTCTGCATCAACGGACGATGATCTCTGAGACGCAGGCCGTGCTCGATGAGCTTGAGATCGAGGTCAGCCCCACCGCGCTCACGGGCGATCTCTCCTTCGGCCAGCGGCAGCTGGTGGAGATCGCCAAGGCCTTCGCGCTCGGCCGGGTCTACCCAGTCGAGCCGATCATTCTGCTGGACGAGCCGACGAGCGCCTTGTCGGACAAGGAAGCCGCGAAGCTGTTCGATGGGATCACCCGCTGGCGGACCAAGGGTTCCTTCGTTCTCGTGTCCCACCGTCTCGGCGACATCTTCACCACGTGCGACGAGGTTGTTGCGCTGAAGGATGGCTGCGTGGTGATGCAGCGCCCTGTCGAGGGCACCGACGAGCAGACGCTGCACCAGGCGATCGTCGGGCGAGAGCGCAACACCCATTATTATCGTGAGGCGATCCAGACGGAGCCCACGAATCGCGTTGCGGTCGCGGCGGTCGATATCTCCAGGCAGGGGCATCTACGGGGTGTCTCCTTCGAGCTGCGGGCAGGCGAAATCCTTGGTGTCGCTGGCGTGTTGGGCTCGGGCAAATCTACGCTCGCCAAGGTAGTCGCGGGGGCGGAGGCGCAGGATGCCGGCACGATCGCGATCGAGGGCAAGCCCATGAAGGCCGGATCGCGCCGCGATGCGCTCGGGCTTGGGATCGGCTATGTGCCCGCCGAACGGACCGTCGCTGGGATCATCGGCACCGATACGATCGAGAATAATCTCACTTTGCCCAATCTTGCGCAGGTCTCTCATCGGTTCCTCGCGATGATCTCCCCGGCGCGCAGCCGGGCGCTCACCAATAGCTGGATCGGTCGCCTGCGCATTCGTGCGCCTGGACCGGCCGCGATGTGCCGCACGCTGTCCGGCGGCAACCAGCAGAAGATCGTGTTTGCTAAGTGGCTGGCGCATAATGTGAAGGTGCTGGTGCTGGACGATCCGGCGCGGGGGCTGGATGTCGGCGCCAAGGAAGATATCTACGCCCTGATGCGAGAGATGGCGCAGGGCGGCGCCGCCATTCTGCTCGTTTCCGACAATCTTCCGGAGCTGATCGGTCTCTCCAACAGGATCATGGTTCTGCGGAGCGGAATGTGCTCGGCGATTATCGACGCGCCCAAGGATGCGAAGCCGCGGGAGGTCGATATCCTCCCCGCCATGCTTTAGGACGAATATGAACGCAATCGTGGACGGCCTGAAGTCTAACCGGTTTGTTGGAGGGCAGCTTCGCTCCTTCCTGCCGCCGCTGATCGCGATCCTCATCCTGATCGCCTATTTCTCATTCGTAAACCCGCTGTTCCTGTCGGCTTCCAATGCGGGGAATATTGGCCGCCAATCCTCGGTCCTGCTGATGGTGTCGCTGGCCGAGACGGCAATCATCCTCGTGGGTTCGATCGATCTCTCTATCGGCGCGCTCGTCACGCTCTCGGGAATCCTGACGGCGCTGACGGTCGATTATGTGGGCGTGGTCGGCGCGGTGGCGGTCGGTATCGCAATAGGCGCGCTGGTCGGGCTCATCAACGGTCTCGTCGTCACCCGGCTGCGCGTGCCATCCTTTCTGGTAACGCTCGGTATGTTGTCGATCCTGTCGGGTGTCGCCAATCAGATTTCGCAGGGGCAGTCGATCCTGTTCAACAACCAGATGCTTCTCAACATCATGAATGGATCGCCATTCCTGTATGTGCCGAACGTCATCTGGTTCGCCATCCTCGCAACGGTTGTCTTCACGATCATCGCTTTCAGGACGAAGCTTGGACGCT
>NZ_LMUQ01000061.1:328751-373711 GCF_009765865.1 Acidisoma sp. L85 | reverse complement strand
CGGCGGGGTTTGCGGTTTGGCGGGAGTCATGCTGACGGGGCAGGTCGGCGCTGGAACGCCAACGGCGGGAAGCGGGCTGCTGCTCAATGCGATTGCTGCTGTGGTGATGGGCGGCACGGCTTTGTCGGGCGGTGTCGGTGGCCCTCATCGTACCTTCCTCGGCGTGCTGGTGATCGCAATCCTGACCAACGGCATGGATGTGACGCAGGTGAATTCCTTCACGCAGGATATCGTGAAGGGTGTGGTGATCATCCTGGCTGTGTCCCTGACGATCGACCGTTCGAAATACGCGTTCATCAAGTAGCGGCCACCATTCGGCCGAGGGAGGCCATACCAGGCAAATCGCGATCATGAGAATAGTTTGTGATCGTAGCCGATCAGTGTGATCTGAGCGCCGTCGCTCGTCTGAATGATGTCACTGCCATCGATGACTTGCTCGCTCAAGATTGAAGATGAGCCAGTGAAGCCGATTTGATCCTCGGCCTTGAATCCCAGGATTATCTCCGACCCCGAAAGCCCGTACAGAAAAGCGTACAAATCCGGGGCGCCGCCGCCGATCACCGTCGTATCGCCGCCCCCGGCTACGACGGTGTCGGCCGCGTTGTTGAGAGCGAGAACGGCGAGGCCGGAGACTGGCGCGACCATCACTTCCTGGCCGGAACCCGTGGTTCCGTTCATGATCGCGTCGCCGGATTGTGGCCCGACCATCGTTGTGGCGCCGCTTCCGTTCGCGAACGCGAGCATACTGGTGGCGCCGGCGGGATCACCCACGCCGCCGCTCAATGTCGTTGATCCGTCGCCGCTGCCACCGATCAGCGTGCTGTTACCGGTGCCAGCCACGAGGTTACTGACGTTCGAGCCGGTGCCACCAATGAGCACGGTATTGCCCGAACCGCCTTGCGCCGACACCGCGCCATCCCCGCCGACGAACAGAAGCGAGCCTGAGCCGCCTTGAACTGTGCTCCCATCAGTGCCGCTGAAGATGGTGCTGGCACCTGTTGCCGCGTTGATCGTATCGGCGCCTCCCGCGTAGATCGTGTCGTTTCCGCTGCCCGCAATGAACTGCGTATTGTTTTGCAGGAAAGCGGAGACGTCGCCCGAACCACCGGTCAGGGTATCGTTGTTCGAGAGATCGTAGATGGCGCTATAGCCATCGGAGGATGTTGCGGACTCGGTCTGAGTCTCGAAGGGCGGCGTCACCTCTCCGGGCACCGGCAGGTTCGCCACCGCGCTAGCGAGCGCGCTATAGGGATCCGAAAAAGCCGAGATGCTGAAGGTGGGAACTTCGGTTTCCGACGGAGTTTCCGAACTGCCACCAGTCACGATGAGCGAATTGTTGGTGGATGTAGAGTCGGCCGGGACAGCATCGCTCCCTGAGCTTACGGCGCTCGATGCGCCGACGGAGGCACCGCTGCCGAAGACGCTGCCAAAGATTGGTTGAGCATCGGCGCCGGGAACCGTACTGTTATTTGTGAATTGGAATTCTGGAAACGATCCGGAGGACCCGTCCATGGAATATCTCTTTTTCCAAAATGTGCTTTGCGATCATGTTTGCTTTGAGTCATCCTGGGAGCTCGCAGCTTTGAGAAGGTACATGTCGTCGGAGCGATCATCGGTGACTGAGCCTCTTTGTGGTGAGTGTCGGCGGGAATGATCAAATCATTGCTGTGTCGGAAGAAAAATTCGTAGCGCGGATGCCTAGCGTTAATCAATTGGCTAGAAGTCTGTGCAGAGGGCTGTCTGTTAGAGCGACGAGATCACGATGTTCCGGGTGCATTTCCAGCGTGGCAGGAGTGGTTTAGGATGCTCACATGGCAGTTGTTTTGGTAGTTCTGGGAAGTATCGGTCCAGCATTAGACCCTCGAATGTTAGCGATTAACGAAAACTTAAATTTTGGGGCACAGGCGGATACGTATCTCTCGGCGACCTAAGGGTGGCCAAGTGCGTGGAGAAGGTGCCGGTTATCAGCAGGGTGTCGAACTAACGTGGACGTTCCTCAAGATCGGCTTCGGGTTTCCGGACTCCGCCGAGAGGGGCTTGGTCCCTTGGATATTGCCGTGGGAACCGGCAAATGCCTTGCGATCAGCGGCCGGTCCGGGGTGGGGAAAAGTCTGCTGCTGCGAATGATTGCAGATCTCGATCCTCATGAGGGGGAAGCGTGGCTCGATTGCGTCGCGCGCTCGCGCTCGACGGGACCTCAGTGGCGGCGGCAGGTGATGTATTGCGCGGCTGATTCGGGTTGGTGGCACGACAGCGTTGGTGCGCATTTCTCGCCAGCACCGCCTTTGGCCTTGGCGGCGCGGCTTGGTCTGGGATCCGGCATTTTCGCACAGGCGGTGCGGCTGTGTTCGACAGGCGAGCGACAACGGCTGTCGCTGCTGCGCGCTCTCGTGTTGGAGCCGCCGGTGCTGCTGTTGGACGAGCCGACCGGCCCGCTCGATCCGGAAAGCACTGGCATGGTAGAGGAGGTTCTGCGCGAGCGGCTGAATGGCGGCACGTCGATCATCATCGTGACGCATGACGCGGCCCAGGCCGAGCGCCTGGCGGATCAGCGGTTGGTCATGCGTGACGGGCGGTTGATCCCGGCATGACCCCCATCCTCCTCACGCCGGGCGACCTTGCCGTGGCGGCCTTGCTGATCCTGTTGGACGGCGCGCTGTCGGTCATTCTTGGGTTGCGGCTGCATCGCCAGATCACCGTGGCCTCGGTGCGGCTGGTCGTGCAACTCCTGCTCGTGGGCTACGTTCTGCGCGCGGTCTTCTCGCTTGGTTCGCCCGTAGTCACGTTGCTGATCGTATTGCTCATGACGCTGGTCGCCTCCCGCGAGGTGGGTGCCCGGACCGAGCGGCGCCTCGCGCGTTTCGGCAACTACGCGATCGCGGCGGCCGTCGTGACCGTGGCGACGGGCGTGACGGCGGCGCTGGCGCTGACCACGGCGATCCAACCGCATCCCTGGTGGAACCCGCGTTACGCTATCCCGCTTGTCGGGATCATCCTGGGCAGCGTGCTGAACGCCGGAAGCCTTTCGCTCGACAGCATGCTGGAGGGTGCCGCGCATGAGCGGGTTTCGATCGAGGCGCAGCTTGCTCTTGGGGCCACCTATCGCGAGGCGCTGCGTCCGCTCATTCGCAGCTCAGCCCGGCGGGGCTTGGTGCCGATAATCAACCAGATGTCGGCGGCGGGGATCATCACTTTGCCAGGGATCATGACAGGCCAGATCCTGGCGGGGATGGACCCGGTGGAGGCGGTCAAATACCAAATCCTCCTGATGTTCCTGCTCGCTGGTAGTAGCGGTCTGACCTCGGTCGGCGTCGCCTTCCTGGCCGCGTGGCGGCTGACCGACAGCCGTCAGCGCCTCAGGCTCGACAGGCTTTCCGGCTGATCCGGGCTCGTGTCTTGCCAGCGGTCGCAGAGCTTGTGCAACTGAGGCAGTCGTCGGCGGTCAGCCGGCCAGGAACGAGCGCGGCCATGCAGGACCTCTCACGTCGAAGCACCCAAGCCGAGGTCATGGATGACGAGACGACCAACCCGGAGGACTACGCGCGCTGCCTGGCTGATCTCGAAACCCTCAATCGCCTCACCTTGACGCATCGGCCTACCTTGCGCTGGTTGGACGCGGCGACGCGGGGTATTCCGGCTGGCGCCGTTGTTTCCGTGCTCGACATCGCCTCTGGCCACGGGGATCTGCTTCGGGCAATCGATCGCTGGGCTAAGCGGCGGGGGTTGCGGCCGCGACTGACGGGGATCGATCTGAACCGCCGCAGCGGGGTCGCGGCGGCCGCGGCGACGCCGGCTGATGTCGAGATCGCCTGGGTGCAAGGGAATGTCTTCGACTATGAGCCGCAGCCCAGGCCCGATTTCATCGTGAGTTCACAGTTCACCCATCATCTCGACGACGATCAGGTCGTCGCTTTCCTGCGCTGGCTGGAAGGCCATGCCATGCGCGGGTGGTACGTGGCGGATCTGCACCGTCATGCCATTCCCTATTACGGCTTTCGCTTGCTCGCACGGCTCGCCGGATGGCACCGCATTGTGCGCTATGACGGAACCGTCTCGATCGCGCGCAGCTTCCGGCGCGCGGATTGGCAGCGCTTGATTGCCGCCGCTGGCGTTCCGGCCGAGGTGCATTGGCATATGGCGTTCCGGCTTTGTGTCGGCCGGATTAAGCCTCCCGCACAGGCACGCCCGTGATCTTCCCGAAGACGCTGCAGACCACGGCCGCCGTCGCCGCTCACTACAACGATCTCGACCGCTTCTATCGGGAGATCTGGGGCGACCATGTGCATCATGGCTATTGGGAAACCGGGCGCGAGACGCCGCGCGAGGCGGCAGAGGCGCTGGTCGATCGTCTCGCCGACCGGCTGGAATTGACGCCGGGCCTGTCTCTCATCGACATCGGCTGCGGCTATGGCGCGACAGCGCGGCGGCTGGCCGCAATGCGCGGCGTCACTGTGACGGGCGTGACAGTCTCCGCCGCTCAGGCAGACTACGGGGCAACTGAGCCGGCTACCGGCGTCACAATCCGGGTGATGGACTGGCTCGCGAATGATCTGCCCGACGCAGCCTTCGACCGCGCCTACGCGATCGAGAGTTCCGAGCACATGCCGGACAAGCAGCGCTTTTTCGAAGAGGCGTTCCGCACCCTGAAGCCCGGCGGCGTTTTCGCGATCTACGCCTGGCTCGCCTGCCCCAACCCCAAGACTTGGGAGGTACGGCATCTGTTGGAGCCCATTTGCCGCGAAGGCCGCCTGCCGAGCATGGGCGACGAAAGCGATTATCGTGCGCTTGCGGAGGGCGCGGGTTTCCGCGTCGAGCTTGTGAGCGATATCAGCCGGCAAGTTCGCCGGACCTGGTGGATTTGCCTCAAGCGCGTGGCTGGGAAGCTGGCGCGCGATCCCAGCTATCGCCGCTTTCTCACCGAACGCTCCGCCTCAAACAGGGTCTTTGCTCTGACTCTGGTGCGCTTGCTGGCAGCCTACCGCACCGGGTCTATGCGATACTGCCTCTTGGTGCTGCGCAAGCCCGACTGAGGGTCGCTCAGCCCTGCAGGGTCCTCTGGAACAAGGCAAGCATCCAGCTCATTGCCTGGAGGAATAAGGCCGGGTCATAGCGCGGCCCCTCGTCGCGCAGGAACGCATGAGCGGCGTTGACCTCGTGCCACTCGTAACGTGCGCCCACTGCCTCCAGCCGCTCCCGGATCGCCTGACGGCCGGCGAAGGGCACGTGTGGATCTTGACGGCCCCAGACGAACATCGCCTCCGCCTTGAGTTCGTCCATGCGGGCGAGGCTGTCGTCGCCCGCGCCCGAGCCCAGCGTTCCGCTATGGATGTCGGTGGCATAGAAACAGGCAGCGGCGGAGACAGCCGGATTCAAGGCGGCGCGATAGGCGAGATGGCCGCCGAGACATACGCCAAGCGTCGCAAGCCGGCCCGTGGAGGCCTCGTGTTGGCGCAAGTACGCGAGGGCGGCCGCGGCGTCGGCGTCAAAGGCAGCGATCGGCTTGGTGGTTTTGAGTGCGTTGCCGCGATCGGTTCCGGGCGCGTCGTAGCGCAGCACCGTGCCGAGCGGCTCGTATTCATGATAGACCTCGGGCACCGCCACGACATAGCCTTGACCCGCGACCAGCGCGGCAAGGCGCCGGATCGGATCGGTCACCTGGTAGATCTCGGAGAAGAACACCACGCCGGGAAAGCGGCCCGGTACCGCTGGCCGAAACAGATGCAGGCGCATCGGCCCGGTGGTGCCCACAGGGATATCGGCGGTCTCGTCGCTGCGGATGATCATCGTCGGCCTCGTGCGGTTCGGAGGCAATCTGGCCTTTGGTCACGGCTCTCCGCAACGGGGCGAGCTACGCGCGAATAGGACAGAGGTCTGGTTGGAGGGCAAATGACGGTCAAACGTATTGTTACGAATATCGCCAGCGACCGCCTTGAAGGCGCGCGGGGCTTCTACGGCGCGATTCTGGGGTTAGAGATCGTCATGGATTTCGGTTGGATCATGACCTTCGCCGGCGAAGGCCGTAGCGCGCCGCAAATCTCCATCGCGTCGGAAGGCGGGTCCGGGACAGCCGTGCCGGACCTCTCGATCGAGGTCGACAATCTGGACGAGATTCACCAGCGCGTCCTCGCGGCGGGTCTTGCGGTGGAATATGGGCCCGTGAATGAGCCATGGGGCGTACGCCGCTTCTACGTCCGCGATCCCTTCAACCGTCTCGTCAATATCCTCCAGCACAGCGAAGTGGCTGGACGGGCCTGAGGCCGTCAGTGCCCAATGGTATCAGCGGCGCGAGGAGCGCTGCGCAGTGCCAGGTCGCGGAGACGTAAGCCGATCACGAGCGCGACCAGCAGCAGCGCTCCGCTCACCAGATAGGCGAGGCCGAAGCCTGATACGAGGCCGCGTACCGCCACCTTGCGCGCATCTCCAGGCAGGCCGGCAAAGGCGGCTGCGCCCTGGCTAAGCGAGCCGAGATCGATCGCGCGGTGAATACCAGATTCCCGTAGCGCGTTGCCGAAACTAAGAGTGAGCAGAGAACCGGCGATGGTGCTGCCGAAGGCGCCCCCCATCGAGCGCAGCAGGAGCAGCGCGCCGGTCGCCGAGCCGACATCGCGCCGTTCCACAGCGTTTTGCACGACCACGATGGTTGTCGGCATGCAAGCGCCGATGCCAGTGCCGAGTACAATGCTCTCGGCCATGATCAGGATCGCGCCGGTCTTGGCGCCCCCCGTCGCCAGCAGGAAGAAGCCCAGCGCCGCGCCGAAGAGACCGGCAACGATGATCATCTTGGACTTGCCGAGGCGGCGCGTGAGCGAACCCGCCAGGTAAGCGCCAGCGGTGCTCGACACGAGGAAAGGCATCACCAGCAGGCCCGAGGTCTCCGCGTCGTAGCCGTGCAGAAGCTGGAAATCGAGCGGCAGCAGGAAGGTTCCGACGAAGAGGCCGAGCGAGGCGAAGAAGGCGACCGCCACGCCGCCCAGGAAGATGTCATTGGCAAATAGCCTCGGCGGCATAAGTGGATCGGCGGCGCGATTTTCCTGGACCGCAAGTGCGCCAAGCAAACAGAGCCCGAGCAGACCCAGCACCAGGACCGGCGCCGACGTCCAGCTATAGGCGGTGCCACCCCAGCTCAACATCAGCAGCAGCGCACTGATGCCGCAGGTCAACAGCACGGCGCCGACCACGTCGATCCGGTTGCGACGTGGAACCACAACGAGCAGGCGGAGCGCGCGGTCACAAAGAAAGATTGCGAGCAGGCCGAGCGGCAGGTTGACCCAGAAGACCCAGCGCCAGCTCAGATTATCCGTGACATATCCCCCGATCACCGGCCCCGCGATCGAGGCGAAGGCCCAGGTGCCAGCGAGATAGCCCTGATAGCGGCCTCGCTCCCTTGGCGAGACGACATCCGCGATCGCCGCCTGCGCCATGGCGAACAGGCCGCCGCCGCCGATACCCTGCAGGCCGCGAAACAGGATCAGCTCCGGCAGCGACGTGGAGATGGCGCACAGCCCGGACGCGACAATGAAGATGGCGATGGCCGGGATAATCAGCGCGCGCCGGCCATAGGTGTCGGAGAGCTTGCCGAAGATCGGCGTCGCCGCGGTCGAGGTCAGCAGATAGGCGGTAACAATCCAGGCCAGATGCCCGTAGCTGTGCAAATCGCGCGCGATGGCCGGGACGGCTGGGATGATAACGGTCTGATCAAGCGCCGCGAGCAGCATGCACAGCATGATGCCGACGACGACTCGCAGTATCTGGGGATGGCTGTACGTCGGGTGAGAGGGTTCTCCAGGCTGGCTGCGTGCATCCATTCGGCGAGGCTACGCTGTCAGACCCGGCACGTCAGCCCATCGCGGGCACATGTGGCCGTGACAGTGGAATGAAGGCATTCGCGGATCGCGCGGCCAGCAGCTTCTGGTAAGTCACTCGTCTCCTTACCGACGGCCCGACCCGCCACCTGTGCGGTCGATGGGTGCGGGTTGAGCGTTTTCGCTCTGAGGGAAGTTTTGAAACACACTCTCGGCGGTGTGCCGTAGAGGCTGAGTCTCGCTGTCACTATCGGGTTCGGCCTGCGACTCGGGCTCGTGACTGTCGCCACCAGTCGCGGCGGCCCGGTCGATGTCAGGCTCCTCGGCGCTTGTGGCATCCACGCTGCCCTTGCGCCGCCGAGACGCCGGGCGCGATGGGCGCTTGCGCTTGCGAGGCGCGCTTTCGGCCGTCTCGGCTTCGGTTGCCGGAACAGGCTCGAGGATGGTCGAGGCGACGGCATCGGGTGGGTCATCAGCCTTGGCGCCCGCTTGTTGCGCCACAACGGGCGAGGCTGGTTCGTCCGACCCAGCGGCTGGCCGCTCTTCGGGCTCGAACTCGAATGCGAGCTCGGATTGGGCCACCGTGCGGTCTTGCGGGCTAGCAGTCCGTCGCACCCGCCGCCTCGTCTGCGGGGGTGCGACGGTCTCACTCGATTCGATTTCTTCGACGCTCTCAACGCTCGCCACAGCACCTTGCAGTGTCTTGGCTACGGAGTTTCGCTGCCCGATTGCCGGCGTCGTGTCGCGGAGCCTGTGGGCAGCCTGCGCCAAAGCTTCAGCCAGTGCACGGGAGCCGGGCGCAAGCTCCGCGAGTGTCTGGGCGACGGCTTGCCTGAGGCGCGCCGGATCCGGTGTGTTGGGATGATTCTCAAGATAGGCCGAGAGAATCAGGTCAAGGGGAGCCTGCGATGTGGCGCCGCGGAGACGGGTCATGGCGGGGATTTAGTGCGGCGCATCATGTGGATCAATTAGCGGCTATTCATGCTGACGTGGAAGTATTTTGGTCGCACCGCAGAACTCCGCCGGTCATCACGCGGGTCTCGTAACGAATCTGGCGGCCGCGCAGTACCGCGCTCGATACCAGCGCGGAACCCTTAGTCTGAGCTATCCGCACTGCCATTGCTGCCAGGATCGGAGGTGGTCGGTGACTCGCTGGTTCCCGGAACGTCCGAGGCTGCATTCGGGTCGTAGGTGGGAATGCTCGGCGCCGAGGCGGAAAGGTGGTTGCCGTCCTCATCGACCCGTTGGTCCAGCGCCCCGCTGAGCCCCGGCCCGTCATCGGTATCTGGCGACTGCGCATCCGGTGCTTGGGGATCCGATGTCGATTGTGCATCCGACTGGGCATAGGCGGCAATTTGGTAAGGAGGGCGTGCCACCAGGAAGATTCCGAGCGCAAGACCGGCGAAGAAACGTAAGACGCCAGGGACGAGACGGCGGCTCATCGGGAGAACTCCAACTAATAAGCGGAAGCCATACGAAGTCTCACTGTGCGGCGCAGCTTGGACTTAAGCCTTAAACTGAGCCGAAATCACAAACCCGCGAGCCGGTAGTTCAACGGCGGCGAAACGGAGGTCGGCATCTCTCACTTCGCCCTGACAAGGCGCATCGTGTTTGAGCGCGGAAGCCCCGCCTGGTGAGGACGGGGCTTCATCGCCAGGCGTAACGCCTAGTGCGGCCGGTGGAATGCCGGGCTTAGTAGTAGCCCCAGTAGCCATGGGGGTGGGAGTGATCCTTTACCCAGTGCCGATGGTGGTAATGATGACCGTGATAGTAATACTGCGCGCTCGCCGTTTCGATCGAGCCGAACAGACCACCAGCAAACGCAACTGAGAGAACGGCGGCTACCAGAAATTTAGACTTCGATTTCACTATGATCACTCTTGTCTATTTATGTTGCGGCACCTTTGAAAGCCTTGCGGCACGTAAGCACTTTCGAGGCGCGGGCGAACCTGACCACTTTGGCGGTAAGGTCAAGGTGAGATACTGTCCAAGTTACAACTTGCTACAAAACGCCCGGTTATCGCCACAAGCCGCAGTGCCGATCCCTGGGTCAGCGATCCGGCTATGGCGGAAGGGACGAAGAAGCCGTTCTTCCGGTGCCTGGGGCATCCTGAGAGGCCGGGCTATCTCAGTTCAAGCCGCATCTCGTTGGACTGCTGGAAGCCCATCCGATCGTATAGAGATCGGCCCTTTGGCGAGGCGTTCAGGATTGCGCGGCCGCAGCCCAGCCCGCGAAGGTGGAACAATGTGGCCTCCGTCAAGCGGCGGGCCAGCCCGCGCGTGCGCCAAGCCGGCTCCACAAACACACCCCAGATGTAGCCGTCGCGCCGAAACTCCGGCGTGAAGACGTTGGGGTAGGATGGCCGATGGATTTGGCATGAGGCCGAGGCCACTATCGCGCCCTCGGCTTCCGCCACAAAGGCGGCAAAGGCCAATTGCTCGCGAGCTTGCGCCATGAAGGCGAGCACGCGCCCATGACCATCGGGTTCGAGAGCCTCGGCAGAAGTCCCGAGGTCGATCCACATCCGCAGGAAATGGCTGGCGATCAGGTCATCATCGGCTGACTGCGCCGGGCGGACCAGGACGGCAGGGGGCGTGCTGTCAATCATGGGGGTCTCGCTCGGAAATTAGCCGGCGAGCACGCATACCGCGCCTCGACAGGCCGGCGGCTATGAATTTTTCGCAGGTCGCGGCGTCGCGGCGTCGCGGCAGAGGACCGCAATCAGCCAGTCACATTCGCGGCGCAGGATCTCCCAAGAATCATCCTGATGGAGCGAGTATGCCTGAATTGACTGTGGCTGTTCTCCCTGTCGCGGATCGCCGCTTCATGATCCTGCTGGTCGAGCCACCCTTTGGTGAGCCAAAGCGCGAGCCGGACGCCGGCAGCAGCGGGAAGGGCTACACCGAGGACGTGCTACGCATGGCTCTGGCCCAGCGGTATGGTCTGTCCTGGCCTGAGATCGAAGAGCGTATCGCCGCCGCAAGAGCCTGACGCAACCAGGCTTCCGCTCAGGCGCGGGGGCGAAGATCTCATCCCGGAGTCTAGCCGCGGATCCGACGGCGAAAGATTCCCCTGATCCGTCGAGCCCAGCCAAGACGCGCCCGGCGCAGCTTTCAACTCGCGGCGGCCATAAACGTATTCGTAAGCCGCATCGGCGGCAGCCAGCGAAATCGCCCAGTCGTTCTCGAATTGCGGCACAGTTTGAGGCGCCTCGCTCGAGCACCTGCGGCGGCCAAAGATCATCACAGCCTACGTCCTCGTGTCTGTGTTGTATTTGATGAATGGCGGTCGTCGAACGGCCGGTTGGCCAGCAGACTTCCTCAGACCGCCTCCGAGCCGCCAGTCAACCGCGAATCTCGCCGCTGCTATTCGCGGCGTGCAGCCTGTCTCACACGAAACTCGATCTCGTTGCGCGCAACCCCGATGTCCTTCAACGCGTGATCGCTGAGACCGTTGAGCTCCGCAGCCGCTCGCCTCATCCGCATGAAACAATGATATTTCCTCGCGCACATGCAAACAAAAGCCCAGGCCGTCGCCAAAGCCCTGCGATCGTGAGGCGTGCCTGTCGAGCTTGTCTTGCTATATGATCCACGAGGCGGCTCGCCCCGAGAGACCTCGGACCGCGCGAAAGAGGTTAGATTGAGAGGTTGAGTTGGCATCGGATTCTCCTGTTGGTTTGGCCGTTGCTGCAGGAGAGATTGCCGCCTGTCCGTTGCCGGAGGATGTCAGGCCCCGCCAATATTGCTACACCCGTAGCGTAGACGGGCCGGCGGATAGATGCCGGGCGTCCGAACGACCGACCCATTTTGCGAGGAACATTACATCTGTAACCGGATTGCCCGATACTGACATCGAAGCACAATGAGTGCATGGCTTTTTCAGCGGTAATTCGCATGGCTCGGGCGACGTGCTTGTGAGGATCTCGAACCAGGGGAAGACACGCGTTGAACAGATTGGGGGAACGTGGAAATAGGTGAGACGGCCGGTGTCGGCCGACGCAGAGAGGGCTCGTGCCGCTGGCGTACCTGGCTGCTGCTGGGACTGTCGCTGGTTGCGAGCGAAGCCCATGCGCATGCCCGGTCAACGCACCCAAACGTCGATATTCCCGCGGATCACGAGCCCATTACCCCGATTCCGCAAACGCTCTCCGTTGATTCGCGCACGGTCAAGCTCGGGGCGGAACTCTTCAGTGATCCGCGCCTCTCCGGCGATGGAACTCGTGCCTGTTCATCCTGCCATGACGTGACGACGAACGGTGCTGGCGCAACTCGGTTCGATCGAGCGCCGGACGGGTCGTTCATTCCGCTCAATACAAATACCGTTTTCAATGCAGCGCTGAGCTTTCGGCAGAACTGGGAGGGCAATGCCGCTTCGCTAGAGGATCAGGCTGCCCAATCCCTGAGCGATCCGCGCATCATGGCATCGAGTCCGGATAATGCCCTTGAACGCATAGCGGATGACAAGGCACTGAGAATTCAATTCGAGCTGGTGTATGGAGAGGGGCCTAACCGCGCAAATCTTTTGGATGCGATTGCCACCTATGAGCGGTCTTTGCTGACACCGGGCAGCCGCTTCGATCGCTGGCTGCTGGGCGACAAGGAGGCCCTTTCCGACGAGGAACAGGTCGGCTATGGGCTCTTCAAGTCGCTGGGCTGCGCGTCTTGTCATCAGGGGGTCAACGTTGGCGGCAATCTGTTCGAGCGGACGGGCATTTTTGAAGGACTGCTTCATAAGCAGGCGATAGACCTGCGGGTGCCGAGTTTGCGGAACGTTGCGGTCACCGCTCCCTATTTCCACAACGGGAGCGCCGCTACCCTGGATAGAGCGGTGAGCCGGATGGGATACGCCCAGCTAGGCCGGACGCTATCGGCCGGGCAAATCAAGGCAATCGTCGCATTTCTCGGCAGCCTTACCGGCTCGTATCAAGGCAAATCTTTGAAGGCTCCCTCGTGAGATCGGGTGTTTTGGCCGAATTGTTGACATTCCGGTACAGCCGACATCTGCTCTATCCGATTGCTCACAAAGACCCCGACGCGCGACCAGCGTCGAACCCCTGTCCACACACCTTCGAGGGCATGATCAGCTCATGACGCACACCGATTCGCCGGCCATCTCAAAACTTCTGGAGATCCGCGAAAGCATCGATAATATCGATGCAGCTCTCATCCATATGTTGGCCGAACGATTTCGCTGCACCCAGAAGATTGGCCTCCTGAAGGCGGAGCACAATCTGCCGCCGGCAGACCCCGAGCGTGAAGCGCATCAGGTCGCCCGCTTAAGGCAGCTCGCCCTCGACGCAAAACTCGACCCCGAATTCGCCGAGAAGTTTTTTGGCTTTATCGTGCGCGAGGTCATCCGGCATCACGAGGCTTTGCCGCGCTGAGCAGTTCGCACCGAGCTCGAATCCGATCTCGCCGAGGTCGTCGCATCTCCGCTCTCGGAGCCGGCGACTTCACCGGCTTCCTTCGTAGGCGCGCTCTGCAAAAGTCAGCGAAGTTGGACGATGCTCTTGTCCCGGCTGAACGTGGCTCTGTGCCGGTCCGCGAATGCACCGCGCCCCGTCATGCCCAAGGGGAAGCGAGTTTCAGCCGTTGGTCGCGAAACCTCGTCGACAATCTGCAAAAACTTCGACTTCGTATCGATCTGTCGCATCTCGTTGGCAATATGCGAAGCCCGCCTCTGGTATTCGGGGTCGCCCAGAACGATTCGCACGGCCCGACGTAGCGCCTCTGCCGTCGGTTCGTTGGTCTCGAGATTGATGCCGACGCCCGACCAGGCGACACGCGCATTCACATCTGCCTTGTCCTCGGTCATCCCGGCGGTGACGAGGGGGACGCCAAAACTCAGCGCCTGATTGACGCTTCCGTAGCCACCGTTTGTGACAAACACATCTATTTTCGGGAGCAACCACTCAAACGGCAGATATGACGCCAGCCGCGCATTGGCGGGGATCCGACCGGGAACCGCGTCGGTCGGCCGGCCGCCGGTCGTGACAACCACAAGCAACTCCGGGTCATCGGCGAGTGCCGCCAGCGCCGGCGCCACCAGATGGCTGAAATCATAGTTCGCGACTGTTCCCTGTGTGACGAGAACGACTTTGCGAGAGCCATCCAGCTCATCGGCCCATGGGGGGAGGGGCGCTTGCTTTGCCATGATCGGCAGCGGCCCGATGAACCGCACGGAGTCCGGTAGGTCTGCACGGGGAAATTCGAAGTTTGGCGTCGTAAGCTGTAGATACGCATCGGGCAGGGTAACGAGCGAATCGAAGATATTCGTGGGAAGTGGTCCGCAACCTATTCCCCTCAGGCATTCATTCGCTGAGCGGTTGGCAGGCTCCATGAAGACCGCTTCGAACTCCTCGGATGCCGCTTCGAATTGCTCGCGCCGGGCATTCTCGGCCGCCATAGGAAAGCCACCGAGAATGGGCACGCCATCGTTGCGATGCCAGAAAAGGTAGGTCGTGCCACACAGAATGATGGGAGGACGCTTCGCGCGTGGACCGAGCAACATGGGAAGGGCACCCATGAAGAGATTTTCGGCGATGATAAGATCCGCCGGAAATTCGCTCAGAACCTGCATGAGGCCCTCGTACTGCCCGGGAATCATATCGATAAACAGGCGCTCCACACTGAAGCGGGCCTTCTCCAGTCCGGGGGGCATGAGGCCGAATTCCGGATATATAGCCGTCAAATCGCTCAGATCCTGATCGGCGCGGCCGGGGAACGGATAGAAAGTCGCGCCGATTGCCTCTATGCGCTTCCGCATAATGGTAGCTGTGAGGCCCGCAACCTGATGACCCTCGGCAATCAAGATACGTCCGATTGCCAGAAGCGGGTTGAGGTGTCCCATGAATGGGTTCGAAGCGAGAATTATCTTCACGAAGAAGTAGCTCCATCTCGGTTGGTGGTCCGAGTGGAGACCTAGATGCGCCCGGTTACGGCTCGGCGTCCGATAGGCCCAGACAAGTTACGGTTGAAATGTCGCGAATGCCTTCTGCTCCCCAATCATTTTCTTCGTCTGCGAGTGGGTTGCGCAAGGCTTGTCGCTTCTAAATAATCATTCCATTTTTCCATGATAGACAGATATGTGCCTGGAGCTCTGATACTGAGAAGAAAACGCGTTGTTGAGAAGATGCAGGCAGAAAATTTCAGGCGCCGACAACGAGCGGTTGAGTCCAGGCAGCCATCTCCGCGAAGTTAACTCAAGTTAATACAAGGAAAGCGTCGCGGGGTCATGAATTTCCCTAGGACCGTGCGCCCAGAGAAGAGCGCAGTTGCGATCATGACTATGGTGCTATCTCCTTAATATGTGCATGCTCAGGCTCGGGAAATCGGGAGTCGTGTGTGGCGGACGATGGATCTGCGAGACGAGTGGCCATATGGCTACTCTGCTCGAAAGGGGCGATCGGTGGCGTTGAGGCGGCTCGGTTCTATTTAAGATCCCATCGGGATTTGCGCGTTGCAGGCGCGGGAGTGCTTATCAAATGCTGAAACTTGGCAATTCCGGCGCCGCTGACTTGTCACAGCCCCGTATCCTCGTGGTGGACGATGATGCGGAGCTTCGCCGGATGCTGGTGAATTATTTAGAGGGGCAGAGCATGCGGGTTCTGTCGGCCAGCAACCGCGAGGAAATGTCGCGGCAATTTGCGGCGCGGGAGCCGAACCTGGTGCTTCTTGATCTCAGGCTCGACAAGGATGACGGGCTCGATGTGCTGCGTGACATCCGGTCGCGCTCGGATGTGCCGGTGATCATCATGACGGGCCATCGCCGCGACGAGATCGACCGGGTTGTCGGATTGGAGCTCGGCGCGGACGATTACGTCACGAAGCCGTTTGGGCTGCGCGAGTTGCTGGCGCGGGTTCGCGCGGTGCTCCGGCGCCACGATTTCGGTCGAGCGGCATCGGAGCATGAGCCTGCCTCAGGTGGTTTCAGGTTCGAAGGCTGGGAACTGGACCTGCGGGCGCACCGCCTTCTCAATCCCGAAGGTGCGACGGTGCCTCTGACCAAGGGCGAATATGCCCTGCTGGTCGCCTTCCTGAATGCGCCGGGGCGGCCTCTGACGCGCGAGCATCTGCTGCAGGCGACGCGTGTGCATGAGGATGTCTTCGATCGCAGCATCGACGTGCAGGTTTTGCGGCTGCGGCGAAAGCTGGAGGCTGATCCGAGTGCGCCGCGCGCGATTCAAACTGAGCGCGGCGTCGGCTATCGCTTCAGCTTGCCGGTTCAGCAATATTAGGCACCGCCGCAACGATGCCGTCGCTGGATGGAGACGTCATGCGCCGCGCTCGCGGCGTGCTGACCATGAAACCAGAACATCAGTCTATCGGCGGAGACGCGACAGGCAGTAGGTGGCGCGGGGCTGGTCTTGCCCTCGTGTTGTTGTTGGTCTCCGGCGATGCGCTAGCCCAGGTTCCACCCAGCGCCCCAACCCCCGGCTTCTTCGTGGGCAACGAGCCCATTTCCCCAGTCCCGCAACCTCCCGTTGCTGATCCGCTCAAAATCGCGCTTGGCGAAGATCTGTTCAGTGATCCGCGACTTTCCCGCGACGGCAAGGTTTCATGCTCGTCCTGCCATGACATCCACAGCAACGGGGCCAGTGACCAAAAGGTCGAGACAGTGCCGGGCGGCGCTGCGGTAACGTTCAATACGCCGACAGTCTTCAATGCCGCGCTCAACTACCGGCTGAACTGGGAGGGCAATATTCGCACCCTGGAGGATCAGGCTGGGGGGGCGCTCACTGATCGGCGCGGCATGGCGATGAGCGTCGACGCCGATGTTCGGGTGCTGACGCAAGAAAAGGGCGTCGACCAGCAATTCGAAGCAGTGTATGGGCACGGCCCGGATAGGCAGAGTCTGATCGATGCCATCGCCGCCTACGAGCGGTCACTGCTCACGCCGGACAGCCCGTTCGACCATTGGCTTCGCGGCGATAGCGGTGCGCTCTCGAAGGAGGCTGTCGAGGGTTATCATCTCTTCAAGTCGTTCGGCTGCGTCGCCTGCCATCAAGGCGTCAATGTCGGAGGCAACCTGATCGAGCAGAGCGGCATTTTCAACAATCCCCTTGCGGGTCGGCCGGTAATCCTGCGGGTACCAAGCCTGCGCAATGTCGCGACAACGGCGCCGTATTTCCACGACGGAGGCGCTCCAACACTGGCGGTTGCCGTGCGCAAGATGGGGTACGCCCAGCTCGATCGTGTCCTCTCTGATGAGCAAGTCAAGGCGATCACCGCATTTCTCGACAGTCTGACCGGAGTCTATCACGGCAGACCATTGACGGCACCTCGATGAAGACGATTCCGAGCATCGCCTTTGTCACCCTGCTTCTGCTGGTTCTGTCAGGGCTGTCGCTGCTCGGCATGGATCCTCAAGCATCGCGATACGACGGAATGCTCTCGGTGGTCTCCAAATTCTCGGTGACGGAGAGCGCGCTGCGCCAGGACATCCTTAATGCGCGCGCCGGCCTGCTGCGCGACTATGATCCGGTGAATCGGAGGATGACAGCACTACACGGCTTCCTCGGCCAACTCCGCCAGCAGGGCGTGGATCCGAAGGTTCTTGGGCCACTCGAGGAAATGGTCGGGGAGCAAGATGAACTGACCGAACAGTTCAAAAGCGACAATGCCCTGCTACAGAATTCGCTCGCCTATTTTGGTTTGCTGAGTGGCAAATTCGGAAGTGCCGTGCAGGAAGGGCCGCTCGCTTCCGCGATGACCGTTTTGGCGACTTCCATGCTTCATCTGACGCTCGATACGTCGGTAGCATCGGCCGGAGAAGTTGAGGCCGCTTTGAACCGGCTTGCCCAGCAAGCACCCGTGGACCCCGACAACGACCTCGTCGACGGTATTCTGGCGCATGGCCGGCTGCTTCACGACCTGTTGCCGGCGACAGACCAAGTGTTGAGATCGCTCTACGACTTGCCGCGATCGGCAAGATTGGAGGCCGTTCGTAGCAGCGTTCTTGCTCACCAGCAGGCGTCCCGAGCGAATGCCCGGCGTTACGAGCTACTTCTCTATGTGACGTCGATGCTTTTGCTTGCCTGGCTGGTCTATCTCGGCTCACAGCTCCGGCGTCATTTCCGGGCGCTGCAGCGCAGGGCGACGTTCGAGCATGCGATTGCGGCTATCTCGATCGGTTTCGTCGATAGCAGGGCCGATGAGATCGACAGGCGTGTTACCTCCGCGCTTGCGACGCTTGCGGAATGGGTTGGAGCGGACCGGGCCTATTTCATTGGATCGTCGGAACAATTGCGACCCTATTGGTGGTGCCGGGACGGCCGTGCGCGGCCGCCCGAGTGGCCGATGCAAGGCTTGGCTGTGGCCAAATGGGACGCGCGGGCCGAAGGCGTGATCTACATTCCCTCCGTCGAGCGAATGCCGGAGGGGGCGGAGAAATCTGCGCTCAAGGGCGCTGGGCTGCGCGGCTGGATTTGCATTCCGGCTAACGGGCTCGATGGCAGCCGCGGCGCCCTCGGTTTTGATGCCATTGGAAAGCCCATGACCTGGCCCGCCAGTGACTCTGGCCTGCTGCGGATGGCGGTCGAGCCGATCGCGAATGCGGTGGAACACGCGGTGCTCGAACGTGATCGGACGCGGCTTGAGTCGAGTCTGCAACAGGCTCGGCGAATGGAGACGATTGGTGCGCTGGCGAGCGGTGTTGCCCACAACTTCAACAACATCATCGGCGCCATCCTCGGCTATACCGAAATGGAGGAATCGCATGCCTTTCCGAAAAGCCGTTTGGCGCGCAATCTTGAGGGCATCCGCCACGCGGCCGAGCGCGCGCGCGATCTGATCGACCAGATCCTGAACTTCGGCCGCCGCAAGAACATGCCGCACCGGACGATCGCTCTGCGATCGCTCATGGCTGAAACGCAATCGCTGTTGCAGGCATCCCTTCAGCCGGATGTTCGGTTGGTAATCGGCGCGACACCGGAGGCCGCGATCGTGTCCGGCGATCCCGTGCAACTGCAGCAGGTCATCATGAATCTGTGCAACAACGCGGCCCAGGCCATGGATTGCCCTTGCACGGCGGAAGTAACGACGGAGATCCATCGGGTGTTGGTCACTCGACAGTTGAGCCATGGCTGTCTTGTCCCTGGGAGTTATGTTCGCATCAGTGTGCGAGATACCGGTCGCGGCATGGATGCCGAGACGCTCGATCGATTGTTCGAGCCATTCTTCACGACCCGCCTGGGCGGAAATGGGCTTGGTCTCGCGACAGTCCGGGAGATCGTGCGGGACCATGGCGGAGCGATCGACGTTCGGAGCCAGTTGGGCGAGGGCAGTCTTTTCGAGGTTTGGCTGCCGCAGATTGCTGGAACGAGCCGGATTTTGCATGAGGCTGGGACGATGCAGGGCAGCGGCGAGGCCATCCTGGTCATTGACGATGATCATGCACGGCTACTGCATGACGAGGAGATCGTCGCCGCCCTCGGCTATGAGCCCATCGGATTCGCTGATCCGGATCAGGCTCTCAGCGCATGCCGTTTAACGCCGCGGCGGTTCGATGCAGCCCTGATCAGCCATCTCATGCCGATTGCTCAGGCTCTTGCGGTCACGAAAAAGCTGCATGGTATGGCACCGGACCTGCCGATTCTATTGGCTTGCTCAGCAGGCGAGCTTGGTGCCGATGAGCTGGCGGGCGCCGGGGTTTGCGAAGTCGTCAGCAAACCCCTTGTTTCCGCCGAACTGGCGGCAGCGTTGTCCCGGTGGCTGCCGAGTTGAGTCCTTAGTCGCCTCGAGAAATCAGGCTAAAATTCACCACTGAACCCTGTGTCGCCGCGAACCCGGAGATTGTGTGGGTAGTCGGCTATCTGATCGGCTTCAGTATCATGCGCGGCGTCTTCACGAAAATGAGGATCCATGAAATACGCGTATTCCGCCATTCCGTAGGCGGCACTTCCTTCGCTGATCACACGCCAAACCGCACGGGCTGTCGCGACAACCGCTTCATCCATGCGTGTAAGCGCTCGAACAATGCGGGAGGACGGTTGTTTGACGATTGAATCATCGATGGGCTCTGCGGGCGGGGTCATCGCTATCTCCTTGAGCTTGATGGCCCAGGGAAGATGTCCCGCCGTCCTTACGGAGCTGTTTCAGCCCCGAATAGTCAGGCTACGCCTGCAATACCGGCGCGATCATTCCGCGGCGCCGACACGGATGCCTGCAGGGCCCATCTCGGCAACCCGATCAGATGCCTGGCGCAACTTCATGACGTAGCTCATGAGTTGATCGGCCCGGCGCCCTGCCTCGGCCTTTGTGTCGTAATCGTTGTCGTAATAGGCGACACCGACGATACCGCCGTCTTTCGGGTCGCTGCCCCTCACCTTGGGGTGCCAACTGCCCCTAGAGCCTCCGACCACGATGTGAAGATCGGTCGCGCTGTAGAGATAGTCGGAGGTGACGGCCATATAGGCTGAAAATGGTGACATGATCGTTCTCGGTCAGCCAGCGAAGCCAATCCGCCAGGGTCGCCCGCCGGTACGTTGATGCGGATCAGTATACAAACCAGAAGCCGGACGACGGCAAGTCATCCCTTGGCACAATCGTGGCTTTGTTCCGCGGAGCGAGTCGAGCCGCCGTCGCCAAAGTCTAGCCGGTCTGATAGAGGATGTTCCCTATTCGTTCCAGGAGGCTTTATGGGTCGACGGGCAGGGAGCGCGGATCTGCCACTTCATCACGGGCGGGTGCCGGCTTGGCTCGGCCAACGCATGGCTCGGCTTGGCGCGGTGATCGCCGAGGCCATCATTCATCATTATGGGCGGGATGAGTTCCTGCGCCGGCTCGCCCACCCCTTCTGGTTCCAGTCCTTCGGGGCCGTGATGGGAATGGATTGGCATTCCTCCGGGATCACTACCTCGGTCATTGGTGCGCTGAAGCACGGCCTCGGGCCACTTTCCGGGGAACTCGGCATCCATGTTTGCGGTGGGCGAGGGCGGCATTCGCGCCAGACACCGCAGGAACTTGTCGCTATCGGAGATCGTGTCGGCTTCGACGGGACGGCTCTAGCCAAGGCGAGCCGGCTCGTTGCCAAGGTCGATAGCGCCGCCGTGCAGGATGGGTTCGACCTCTATCTGCACGGCTTCATCGTGGCGGATGACGCCAAATGGGTCGTCGTTCAGCAAGGCATGAACGGGGAGAGCCGGCTCGCCCGCCGCTACCACTGGCTCTCCGAGGATCTCAAAAGTTTCATCGAGGCGCCGCATGCGGCGATCGACGGCGAGAATCAGGGGCAGATCGTCAACCTCACCGACCGTCGAGCGGACGACTCACGGCGTGGCCAGCTCGCCTTGCTTCGCGATCTTGGGCCGGATCGGATCATCCGTGAGATCGTGGCGATGGAAGGGAAGAACTCATCACCGGCAGCGCAGGGCGAGCCGTTTCTCCCGCACCTCGTTATGCCTGCCCATCACGACGTCCGCCCGAAAGACGTGATGATGCGGCGACTGCACGGCGCTCTGGCTGCGGCGGCCGATTGCGAACCTGCCGAGTTTTCGTCGCTGTTGCTTGTGCCGGGCGTCGGCGCGCGAACCGTGCGCTCGCTCGCTATGGTCGCCGAGGTTGTACACGGCGCTCCGTGCCGTTTCGCCGATCCGGCCCGGTTCTCGCTCGCTCACGGGGGCAAGGACCGGCAGCCGTATCCGGTGCCCACCCTGGTCTATGACCGGACGATCGCGGTGTTGAAATCGGCGTTGACCAAAGCGAAACTCGGAGACAGCGAGCGGCTCGACGCAATCGGCCGTCTCGACGCGCAAGCCCGCAGACTTGAGCATCACGTGACCGGACCATCGCTGCCCGATTTCATTGCGACCGAACGACAGCATTCGCACGAATATGGTGGGCGTAGCGTCTTTGGCTGGGAACCTGTGCCCGAAGCGATAGTGCGTCCTTTCTCTCTTCCGCCGCGTGCTAATCCTGCGACGAAAAGTTATCGAGCGTGTATTGCAGCGGTTCCAAGGCGACCTTCACATCGCCAGTGAAGGGAAAATTGATATTGATGATGACGAAAAGCGCCATGAAGATCACGGCCGCAAGCATTCCGGCCATGATGACCTGTGCCGTGACGTTCTTTGTGCCAAAGAAAAGAGCGAAGGCGATGTTCAGAACTGCTCCGCCGAACAAGATAGACCACATGATGTCAGGAACAGCGCCACGGCTGAGTTCGAGCCTCTCTCGCCGCGCTTCGGCCAGCGCGCGTAATTCACCGAGCATGGCTTGAAATACGTCGGAATCCTCGAGGTCGACAGGTTTCGCCGCCAAGGTTGCTTTGTACAGGTTGTTAAGTGCCAGAGTGGTTGAGACATCGGTCTGGCCGACCGCCATGGTATCCGCTTCGCGCGTTACCACCGCATTCAGGTAACGCCGAATGCCAGCCTGAATCGCGGGTCTATCGGCCACTTCCATCCCGCCCGTAAGGCGATAGATGGCACCGGCGGCGGCGGACTCCGTGGTAACGGCCTCCTGGGCGGCCTTGAACTTTTCCCAGACGGTGATTACGGCGAATCCAAGCAGCACGGCGTAGACCACGCCAAGCACGGCAAATTTGAAGCCCGCCACCTCGTTGTTGCTGACGAGACGTTCGAACCCGACGATGCGACGAACCAGGACGGTGAGGATCATTGACCCAGCCGTAGTGAGGCCCACCACCAGGAACGCACATTGCCAAGGTGGTAGACTGGCTAGCCAAAGAATCACGAAATCTTCCTTTCGCGCTCTAGCTAGCTTGCAATTCGCCATCCGGACTTGGTGAGGCACCAGTTCACGTTGTAGTCCGGGGTTATGTTTCTCCTGGTCACGGTGACCTTATACTGCACCGTATGGCAGGTTCTTTTGTCGGATGTATAAATCCGCATGATTGTCGTTATTCCGGAATTGGTTGACTTGGGATTTTCCCAGGTCGCGGCCGTGCCAACTTTCGCGTTGGGGTCCTCGTTAACCTTCGTCGCGCTCCGGAAGAGCATGTCGTAGTCTTCCGAACTCAAGGTTACATGGGCCTTATTCCAAAAGGGGCTCATTTGGGCATGTCCAACCTGGACCGACGCCAGAAGTAACCCGGCTCCCAGCAGCGAAAAGGCCACCGAACGTCGTCTTTCCATTGCTCGATCCTCGTCACGTTTCAAAATTCATCGACCTGGCACATCATCGATTCAGCGGTTCGACGGGTCATGGTAATGACCCCGCAAGGTGCTTCATTGAAGGCATCAGCTTTGCGAACATAGCCTTGCCTTGGGCTCCGTTGCAAACTCCGAGCAGGAAGCAAGCGGGCAGGCGACTCAGAGCATTTAAGGAGGCATCTCAGTCGCTAGCTAGACGAGGTTCGACTGCGGCGCGAGGTCCGGTCCGCGCCGGCAGACTATCTCATGCGGAGGATCTCTGCTCAGCCTGCCTGGGATACAGATCACCCTGGAGGAATTCTCATCATGTCTGGACCGGGTAAGGAGGCGGCCCACCACGCTCGCTCCGCCCTCATCCTCGTGACCTGTGTTCTTGCCTCCAGCCTGGCCTTTGTCGATGGATCGGCCGTGAATGTCGGTCTGCCCGCGATCGGGCGGGGGCTTGGTGGGGGAGCTGCCGGGCTGCAATGGTTGATCAGCGGATACCTTATACCGCTGAGCGCGCTTCTCCTTCTCGGCGGGGCTCTGGGCGATAGGATTGGCCGCCGCCGGCTGCTCATCGGGGGCGTGCTGCTATTCGGGTTGGCCTCGGCCGCCTGTGGCTTCGCGCCGGATCTGCGGCTGCTGATTACGGCGCGCTTCATCCAAGGCGTGGGGGCGGCACTGTTGATGCCAAGCAGTCTGGCGATCCTGGGCGTGACCTTTGAGGGCGAGGCACGCGGCCGGGCCATCGGTATCTGGGCGGCAGCGGGCGCCGCGACAGGGGCGGCGGGGCCGGTGCTGGCGGGGTGGCTGATCGACCTCTTCAACTGGCGCATGATTTTCTTCATCAACCTCCCGATTGCCGCCGGCGCGATCGGCATGGCGATTCGCTACCTCCCGAAAGACGCGGAAGGTGACAAGTCACCGCTTGATCTTCTTGGCGCGTTCCTGGCGACCGTCGGTCTCGGCGGGCTGACATGGGGCCTTATCGCTGGCACTGGCGCCGCGGGATGGTCGCTCGTGTCGGCCGCCGGATTGGCCGCAGGTATCGTGTTTCTGGCCGGCTTCGTTCTATGGGAAGGCAAGAAAGCGGAGCGTGCGATGATGCCGCTCGCTCTTTTTGGATCCAAAAGTTTCATTGGCCTGACACTTCTGACGTTGCTGCTCTACGGCGCGCTGGGAGGGCTGATGGTTTTGTTGCCCTATGTCCTGATCGAGGCCGGCGGATATTCGAGCGCCATGGCCGGCGCCGCCCTTCTGCCGCTGCCGCTGGTGCTTGCGGTAACCTCGCCGTTCCTGGGCGGCTTGGCGGGCCGCATCGGCTCCCGCCCGCTCCTCATTCTTGGCCCTTTCGTGGTCACCATCGGCTTCCTGCTTATGCTGCGCATGGAAGCCAAGACGCACTATTGGACCGTGTTGCTGCCCTCACTCATCGTCATTTCGCTCGGCTTGGCCTGCGCCGTCGCACCGCTGACAACCGCGGTGCTCGCCTCGGCGGACCCGAGGCATACGGGCTCCGCTTCCGGGTTCAACAGCGCGATTGCCCGCACCGGCGGCCTCATCGCCACAGCCCTTTTGGGAGGCGTGTTAGCGGCCCGAGGCGCTTCGCTGATCGGCGCGTTTCATGCGGCCGTCATCGCGATCGCCTGCGCGAGTTTGGCCGCGAGCGCCAGTGCGATCCTGACCGATCGCAAGGCGGGAAAGCGCGCGTAAGGCGCTGAGCTTACGGGCTCGCTCCCGGGCGCGCGTCCTGTCCTTTGCGGATTGCCTTGAGGCGGCGCATTATTTCTGTCTCGCGCGGAGTATTGGCCTGCTAGGCAGCTCGCTTTCTCGCCGCGATCAACGCCAACCTAACGGACCAAACAATGCCCCGTCTGATCGACTACCAAACGCCCGCCTCGCCTCCTCAAGGATATCCATTGCCGACAAAGCTGATCAGATGGGTAGCCGTCTTCCTCGCCTCATTGCTCGTTCTGTTCATCATTGTCACCAATTCCTATTACACCGTGAATGTCGGTTACGTCGCGGTGATCACGCGCAACGGCCGCATCGCGACCGTCACTAGTGCGGGATCCGGACTCGGTTGGATGGTGCCCTTCATATCCTCCGTGCATAAGTTCTCGGTCCAGTCGCAAGCCGTCGTCTACGACCAGATGCAATCCTATAGCCTCGATCAGCAGCCCGCATACTTCAAGGTTTCGCTGCGCTACCATGTCTCGCCTGGCGACGTCGAAGATGTCTACACGCAGTACGGCACCGAGGACTCGATGGTCGCTAAGCTGCTCGACCGCATTGTGCCGCAGCAGGTCAAGACAGCCTTCGGTCAATATACGGCGGTGACGGCGATCGCCGACCGTGGCAAGATGAACGCCGCTGTCGCATCCTCTGTGGTAACGGCCATTCAGGGCCCGGTGGTTATCGAAGGCGTGCAGCTCGAAGACATCAAATTCTCGGATGCCTATGAGAACGGTGTCGAGCAGCGCATGCTCGCCCAGGTGCAGGTTCAGAAGATGGAACAGGATCGGGATCAGCAGCAGGTTCAAGCGCAGATCACTGTCATTCAGGCGCAGGCTCAGGCCGATGCCAATGTCGCGCAGGCCACCGCGCAAGCAAAAGCCACGACTCTTGCAGGCAACGCGACAGCGGCGGCGATCCGCGCCCGTGGCGATGCTTTGCGGGACAATCCAAACCTCGTCGAACTGACAGCGGCCGAACGCTGGGACGGGCATTTGCCCACCACGATGGTGCCGGGCTCCACTTTGCCTTTTGTGACTCTTCCGACGGGTCACAATTGACGGTCAGTTGACTCTTGCCGAGGAAGTCGAGCGCTAGGGCACCCGCTCGACCGCTCGCATGGCATGTTGGCCCCGGCAGCGGCGGGCTGTAAGCTGCTCCCAACGCGGGGCCAGGCGAGGGGGAGTTGCATGCTGCAAGATTTAGCCGACATGCCGAGCAAGATTGCGGAAACGAAGGCTCTCTTGCGCAGGCAGCTGCCAAATTACAGAGAGGTCTTCGCGGAGGTCTCTCGCGAAATCGAGCAGGAGGCGGAGGAAATTGCCGCACGTTTCGGTGCGGGAGACCCGATCGTGCCCTCCGTCGTCTACCAGGATATCGTTGACGGCCGGGTCTCGCCTGGGATCGCAGCGGCCATACGGCGGCACGGTTGCGCTATCGTCCGGAGTGTTTTCCCGCGCGAGCAGGTGACCGCATGGGATCGCGAACTCCTCGACTATGTTACGCGCAACAACTATGTCGAGAAGGCCAAAGCCAAGAGCGGCCTCGACAATTACTTCTCCAAGCTGAAAAGCGGGCGCCCCCAAATCTACGGCATCTACTGGTCGCAGCCTCAGATCGAGGCGCGCCAAGCCGCGAGCATCGCGACCACTCGGACTTGGCTCAACACCCTTTGGGAGTGGGACGGTGCGGACGGACCCTACTTCGTGCCAAACCGCGATTGCACTTATGCCGATCGCATCCGTCAGCGCGAGCCCGGTGACAACACGCTCGGTCTTTCGCCGCATGTCGATGGCGGCACAATCGAACGTTGGATTGATGAAGGCTATCGGCATGTCTATCGCCACGTCTTCTCCGGCGAATGGCGCAAGCACAATCCCTGGGCTGGTGAGGGGCGCACGGAAACCCACGAAATTCCGTCGCCCGCCGTCTGCCAGATGTTCCGCACCTACCAGGGTTGGACCGCGCTGACCCAGCAGGGGCCGGGTGACGGAACCTTGCGGCTTGTGCCGATGATCAACGCGATGACCTATATGCTGCTGCGGGCTATCCAGGATGACACGCCGGATGATGATCTTTGCGGAGCCGAGGCTGGTCGCGCGCTGCTCGCCAGCGAGAAGTGGCATGGCCCGTTGCTTAAGGCGCTTATCCCGATTCCGGTCGTTCAGCCAGGCGATACCGTTTGGTGGCATCCGGACGTTATTCATGCTGTGGAAAACGAGCATCGTGGGTCCGGCTATAGCAGCGTGATTTACATTGGCTCGGCGCCCGATTGCGCGAAGAACCGAAAATACCTTCCGAACCAACGCGAGGCGTTTCTAAATGGCCGATCGGCGCCCGACTTCGCGGCCGAGGATTACGAGGTGGAATTCGAGGGCCGCGCGGCGGAAGCCGATCTGTCGCCGCTCGGCCGTAAGCAAATGGGATTTGAATCTTGGTGATCAGGTCAGAATCAAAGCGCCTCCCGCCGCCGCGCGACGCTCAACACGAGTGACATGCCAATCGCGATCGTTGCCGCAAGGGAGCGGAATCCGCCGAAGTCGGGCTCGTCGACTTCGGTCCAGGCTTTTGCGAGCGGAATGAGCGGGCTGAACGCGCTGTCCGTTATGGCAACCACGGCTGCCCCGGCTTGCGAGGCTCGTTCGGCGAGGGCTGGCGTGATAGAGTTGTAAGGGCTGAAATTGACCGCCACGACGACATCCCGCGAAGTCACAAAGCCAAGCTGCTCAAAGCCGAGCGAGCCCACGTTGTCGATCAGGCAGTTTCTTATTCCCAACTGTGACAAGGCCAGGGCCATATAAAGCGTCACTGGAAACGCGCGCTTGCTGCCGACAAGGTAAATGGTCTCGGCCTCCGCCAGCAGATTCGCCATTTTGGCATACATGCGGAGGTCTATGCTGCTCGGCAGGCGCGACAATGAAGCGGCCGAGGCCTGGATCAGCCCGGCAATAATCCGAAGATCAGGATCATCGGCCGCCGCGGCCTCGGCTACGGGATTGGCGCGTCCGTGATATTCGCTCCAATTGATTTTAACGTAGTCCTTGAAAACTTCTTGCAGCTCCGTAAATCCTGGAAAGCCGAGACTCTGTGCGAACCGCACGAGCGTCGAGGGTTGCACACCGGCCTTCTTCGAAATGTCGACGGAGTTGCCGACCGCGAATTCGCTCGGACTGCGCACTATAAAGATCGCGACCTGGCGAAGCTGCCGTGGCAACCGAACCGTCACGGACGACAGTAGTGCCCGCAACTCTTCATAGGTCCGCGGCCGGCTGTAGCCGAGCGTGCCCTCAACATCGCCGGCAAGCCCGTTGGGCATAGTCGCATCGGTGAAGGTGGCCAGAGCTAGCTTTGGCATCTGATCCGACTCGTTCGCATGGAAAAATCTTTTCAAATATTGACATTTGGAACGGGTCTATGTTTTTCTTGCAAAGACGCCAGAAAATCAAGCCAAAAGGCGCGATCGGGGAATTCGGTCATGCGAACAATCAAAGGGCCGGGTCTCTTTCTGGCACAGTTTGTGCGAGACACGGCGCCTCACAATTCGCTTGAGAGCATAGCGCGCTGGGCCAAGGGCTATGGCTATAAAAGCATCCAAATCCCAAGCTGGGACAGAAGACTTTTCGATCTCGACAAGGCAGCCGATAGCGAGACCTACTGCGACGAGATCAAGGGAAAGATGGCCGATATCGGCATCACAATCTCCGAATTCTCTACGCATTTCCAGGGCCAGATGGTGTCGGTTCACCCGGCTTACGACATGATGTTCGATGGCCAGGCTCCCAGTCATGTGCGTGGGAATCCCGAGAAACGTCGGTTGTGGGCCGCCGATCAGGTGACCAAGGCCGCCATCGTGTCGCAGCGTTTTGGATTGACGGAACACGTGACGTTTTGTGGTTCCCTGGCCTGGCCTTACTTTTACCCCTATCCGCAGCGTCCCGCTGGCTTGATCGAGGAGTGCTTTGCCGAACAGGGCCGCCGCTGGAGGCCAATCCTTGACGCTTTCGATTCCGCTGGCGTCGATCTCTGCTACGAAATCCATCCCACGGAGGACATGTTCGACGGTGATACTTTCGAGATGTTCCTCGAAGCGGTGGGTAACCATCCGCGGTGCAACATCAATTACGACGCCAGCCACTACATCAAGCAGGGCATGGACTATCTTGGTTTCATCGACGCCTATCACGAGCGGATCAAGATGTTTCATGTCAAGGATGCGGAGTTCAATCCGACGGCAAAGCAGGGCGTCTTCGGCGGGTACAAGAATTGGCTGGAGCGCGCCGCACGCGACCGCTCACTCGGCCACGGCCAGGTTGATTTCGGCGGTGTATTCTCCAAGCTCGCGGCATATGATTTCGCGGGCTGGGCGGTCTATGAATGGGAATGCTGCCTGGAACATCCCGAAGTCGCGGCCAGAAACGGCGCGAAATTCATCGCCGACCACATCATAGAGGTAACCGATCGCGTTTTCGACGATTTCGCCGCCACTCACGCTGACGCGGCGAGCAACCGAGCGCTGCTCGGGGTAAAAGGGTAGCGGCCGATGGTCTACGCGACAGACAGTGCTGCTGAGCGACCACGGCGTCTGCGCTTTGGAATGGTCGGAGGTGGACGAGGGGCCTTCATCGGGGCTGTTCACCGATTTGCGACGCGCCTCGATGATCACATGGAACTCGTGGCTGGCGCACTTTCGGCGAGCGAGGAGAATGCGCAAGCGTCTGGTGCCGAGCTGGGGCTTGCACCCGATCGGAGCTATGCGAGTTTCGAGGAGATGGCAAAGCGCGAAGCCGCTAGGCCGGATGGAATCGAGGCTGTCGTGATCGTAACGCCAAACCATCTTCACGCCCCGGTCGCCAAAGCTTTCCTGCAGGCCGGCATCGACATCATCTGCGACAAGCCCTTGTCGGCCACCGGTGCGGACGCTGAGGAGCTTGTCGGTCTTACGCGAAAGACCGGCCTCGTTTTTGCCGTGACGCTCAACAATACGGGCTACGCCATGGTGCGTCAGGCCAAAGAGATGGTTGCCGCCGGCGAACTCGGTAAGCTTCGCGTCGTGCATGCGACTTACATTCAGGACTGGCTCACGCTGCCGATCGAAAGGGACGGGCAGAAGCAAGCCGAATGGCGTACCGACCCGGCGCGTGCCGGGTCATCTGCATGTCTCGCCGATATCGGGGTTCACGCGCACAGTCTCGCGGGATTCGTGACGAGTCTGGATCTCGCGGAAGTCGCGGCTGATCTCACGACCTTCGTGCCCGGCCGCAGACTGGACGACAATGCCCATGTTCTGCTTCGCTATCACGGGGGCGCCAAAGGTGTGCTTTTGGCGAGTCAGGTCGCTCCCGGAAACGCGAATGCGCTGTCGCTGAAAATCTATGGGGAAAAGGGCGGTCTCGAGTGGTTTGGCGAAACTCCCGAACTGCTGCGCTTCACGCCATATGGTGAGCCGTCACGCACGCTCGTTCGCGGCGGTCCGGGAAATACCTCCGCCGCGATGCGTGTCACTCGCATGCCGGCGGGGCACCCTGAGGGGTATATCGAAGGCTTCGCCAATCTCTATCGGGATGCGGTTTCGTTGATAAGGTCACGCCGCGCGGGATTGCCGCCTGACCCCTCAGCATTGGCTTCGGTTCCGACTGTGCATGAGGGCGCTAGAGGAATCCGTTTCATCGAGGCCGCCGTTGCATCCAGCCGAGCCAACGGGAACTGGGCAACGGTGGCTTCGGGTGGGGGATAATCCGAGGCGAAGACGTCGGTGAGTCGTAGAAGCGATCAAGGGGAGGACAAATTGCGGACTTCTAGCAAACTGCTCTATGCGTCACTATTCACCATCCTGCTTAGTGTGGCAGGAGCATACTCGGCGCGGGCGGCGGACAAGTATGTGGTCGGTGTGTCCAACACGCTGATCGGCAATGGCTGGCGCGAGGAGATGATTTGTTCGATCAAAGCGCAAGCCTTGGCTTCCGGCGTGGTTTCAAAGGTGATCGTGGCAAATCGGAATGCCGGGCCGGCCGAGCAGATCTCGGATCTGCGCAATCTGATCTCCGCCGGCGTCAATGTGATTGTTCTCAACCCGTCCGATCGTGAAGCACTTAATCCGGTGATCAAGCAAGCCGCAGCACGCGGGATAGTCGTGGTCGCGGTGGATCAGGCGGTATCCGCTCCCGAAGCCTATGTCTTGTCGAACGATCAGGTGGATTACGGAAAAGCCGGTGCGGAGTGGCTGTTCAAGCATCTGAACGGCAAGGGCAACGTGGTCGAGATGCGAGGCATAGACGGCGTTCCGGCGGATGCCGATCGTCACAAGGGATTTACAGAGGCCTTGGCCAATTACCCGAACATCAAAGTCGTGGCTATGCCCTTTACAGGATGGGCGTTGAACAAATCGGCGCAGCAGGCGAAGGATCTATTGGCCTCAGGCAAACAGATCGACGGAATTTGGACATCCGGCCTCGATGCTGTCGTGGTCGATGCCATTCAGACTTCCGGCAAGCCCCTGATGCCGGTGATCGGTGCCGACAATAACGGTTTCGTAGGTCAGCTCATAACTCTCAAGGACAAAGGCTTTGCCGGCGCCGCAGTGACCAATCCGCCATCCGTCGGGGGCGCGGGCCTTGCGGTGGCGCTCGACGTTCTACAGAAGAAGGGCGATCATCCGAAGGTCATCAAGATAACACCTGAGGTTTGGGACAATACGAGCGATGTCGGGCTCGCTACCCTCAAGCGCAATTACGATCCAAAACTCGATCCGTATTACAGCATGGACTACACGGTAGCGCCTTACACGACCTATACAAAGGATCAGTTGCTCGCCTGTAAGGGTCCATAGGTCCCGGAGACAAACGCTGGAGCTTGGATGACTGAGGCTGCCACTCTCCTCGAAATAAAGAACGTTGCGAAGCGCTTTGGCTCCGTCAAAGCGCTTCGCTCGGCCGAGCTGAGGGTGCGAGCCGGCGAGATCCACGCATTGATGGGAGCCAATGGCGCAGGCAAGAGTACCCTGGTTAAGATTATAACCGGGGTTTTCCCATGCGATGCGGGTTCGATTGTTCTCGCCGGCGTCGCTAGGAACTTTCGCTCGCCCGCCGAAGCCCGGCGCGCCGGAATCGTGTCGGTGTATCAGGACCCCGCGCTCGTGCCGGATTTGACGTTGTCGCAGAATATGCGTCTCGCGCGAGTCCCGCTCGAAAGCGTCACAGGCTACCTGGCGGAGATGGGCATCGGGAAAGTCGATCTCAGCGCCTATGTCCGAGATCTTCCACAACCAATCCTACGTCTCATCGATCTTGCGCGAGCCCTTGCCTCAGAGCCGAAGGTCCTTCTGCTCGACGAAATCACGGCCGCGCTGCCCTCCGATATGGCGGGGAAAGTGTTCGAGATGATGCGGCGTTGGCGAGAGCGAGGCCACGCCGTCATCTTTATCTCGCATCGCATGGCGGAGGTTTCGGCAATATGTGATCGGACGACGGTTCTACGAGACGGTGCGACGGTCGGCGTAACCGAGACGGCAAGCGGCAGCCAGGAGCAGATCGTTTCGCTCATGCTCGGAACGGACATCGCGAAAGCTGCGCAAAGCGTCGCGCAGCCTGGCGTTGGGCAGAGCATTCCGAAAGACGAGCCGCCGACGTTGGAGGTTCGTGGCATGGGGCTCCGGAATCTGCTCCATGATCTGTCCTTCAGCCTTCGCCCTGGCGAAGTGCTGGGTGTCGCGGCGCTGGAAGGGCAGGGTCAGGACGAATTGTTCGATTGTCTCGCGGGCGTGCGACGCTTCGACAGCGGGACGATCCTGGTCGAGGGAAAGGAAGTTCACTTTCGCCACCCCGGCGACGCGATTAAGGCTGGGCTGGTTTTCGTGCCAGCCAATCGGCTTCAGGCCTTGCTGCAGCAGCGAGCCATTCGCGAAAATGTCGCGTTGCCGATGTTCCGCAGCCCGCGGTCCTGGGGACCACTTTCCATGGCAAGAGAACGCGAACGCGTGCAGTCTGCGGTGACCCGGCTGCAGATCGATACACGCGCCGAAGCGGAATTGCGACGGTTGAGCGGCGGCAATCAGCAGAAAGTCGTGCTGGCACGCTGGATCTCGCATGGCTTCAAGACTTTGCTGTGCTTTGATCCCACACGCGGAATCGATGTCGGCACGAAACGCCAGATATATTCCTTGATCCGCGAGCTTGCCGCGGCGGGCTCCTCGATTTTGCTCTTTACTTCCGAATTGCCAGAGATCCGGTTGGCTTGCGACCGGGCGATCGTCATGTTCGCGGGCCGTATCGTCAATGAAATGCCAGCCAGGGAAGCGGATGAGGCCACATTGCTACTCTCCGCTCATGGGTTGGTTCCCCGCGTCGCGGCCGAAGCGTGATGGTGCGGAACGATCCCTCGGAAAAGGGCGCCACCGGTTTCTTGCCGAGCGGCGGCGCGCGTGTGGCGTCGATGCGCTGGGCGGGACGTTATCTGCCCGTCATAGGCATGCCGCTTCTGCTTGCTGTGGCTTTATTGTTTACGACCTGGATTCATCCAAGTTTCGGCGCCTTCGACATTCAGTCTCTGGCTCTAGGCGCTTTGCCTCTGGCCTTCGCCGCCGCTGCTCAAACCTGTGTCGTCATATCGGGCGGCATAGACCTCTCGGTGGGTTCGCTCATCGCGGTCGCCAATGTGCTCGCGGCCAGCACGATGCAACATGCAGACTTTCGGCAGGCGCTCCTGCTCGCTGCCGGCATACTGATCGCAGGAGCGATCAGCGGAGCGATCAATGGCGCGATCGTGGTTTTGTCCCGGATACCCGATGTGGTCGTCACCTTGACGACCGGATTCATCTGGGGCGGTGTGGCTTTGCTGATCATGGAGAAACCCGGCGGTGGCGCGCCGCAGCAGTTTCTCGATCTCGCCGCTGGAACGACGCTCGCGCCGTGGCTGCCCAATGCCGTGATCCTGCTGATCGCGGCGGTCGCGGTTGTTTGGATCCCGCTGAAGCTCGGCCGTGCTGGACTGCTCGTTTACGCCGTCGGCAGCGATAGGGTCGCGGCCTTCCGAAGCGGCGTCGGTGTCGAAACTACCCGCATCCTGGCCTATACGCTTTCTGGACTTTTCAGCGCCATGGGTGGCCTTGCTTTGACAATGACGACCGCGATCGGTGCTCCACTTGCAGGTGTTTATTACACGCTCAGCGGTCTCGCAGCGCTGGTGATCGGCGGGGTAAGTTTGACGGGAGGCAGAGGTGGAATTTCGGGACCGGTATTGGCCGCTTTTGTCTTGACGCTCATTCCGACCGACCTCATCTTCCTGAACATCGATCCCAATTACGGGCAGGTGATCCAGGGCACGCTCATTGTTTTGGTGGTCATGCTGGGCGGATTTGTCACCGTTCTGCGAAACCGCAAATGAGCGCGCGGATTCCTTCCACGGGTCGGCGCCCGCCCTCCGTACTCGGAAAAAGATCGCGCGATCTGTTGGTCTTCCTCCGCGATCATACCATTGTCGCCCTCGTGTTGCTTCTTTGTATCTTCGTGTTTGGGATCGAGCTTATACGGCCCGGTACGGTCACACCGACCTGGCTTTCCAACTCGCTGCAATTCGCAGCCCCTCTGGGGATTCTGGCGGCGGGACAGACATTGGTGATGCTCACCGGGGGCATTGATCTTTCAGTAGCGAGCGTCGCTACCGGCGCGGCTTACCTGCTTACCACGAATGTCTCGTTGGGCGGGTTCGCGGCGGTGCTGATCGCGCTGGCTTTCGGCGTCATCGTCGGGGCGCTGAACGGAATTGGTGTAGCACTTTTGCAGGTGCAGCCTTTGGTGATGACGCTTGGCACCGGTTTGATGTCTGGCGGAGTAATGATCGTCTATAGCCAGAAGATGCTGGCGAGCCAAGCGCGTGTGCCAGGCTTTATCCAGGCATTGGGATCGGGCAAGCTTTGGGGAGTGGCGCCGCTCGACCTATTTCTTTGGGTGCCTCTAGCCGCCCTGTTGATCTTCGGGCTAAGCCGAACGGGCTTCGGTCGGTTGCTTTACGCGATCGGAGACAATCGACTGGCTTGCCATCTGACCGGCATTCGTGTGTGGCGGATCCTGCTGGTCAATTATATTCTCTGCTCCGTTGTGGCCGCAGTGGGCGGTTTGGTTTTGGTGGGCAGCACGAACGCGGCCGACCTTGGGCTCGCGGATGTTTATCTCCTGCCGTCCGTTGCCGCTGTAATTATTGGTGGAACGTCGATCTTCGGCGGGCGTGGTGGCTATGGAGGCAGTATCGTCGGTGCTGTTATCCTGACGGTGCTCACGAGCCTCCTCACGCTCTTGGACGTGCCCGAGCCGATAAAGCAGATTCTCTATGGCGCGATTATTCTTGTTTTGGCTGCGGCCTATGCGCGCCTTACCGGGTGATTTAGGGACAGCCGGACCCGTTCGGCGAAAATCGGCGAGAGTAGTGGAATTCGGAGGGGTTATGAGCCAGGTTTTGCGCGTTCTTCTCGTTGGGCTCGGTCATATGGGGATGAGCCACGGTCGAGCCTATGAGAAGCTCGACGGCTTCCAAATCGTGGGGCTCTGCGCTCGCGGCATCGCCAAGCGACATGACCTCCCCGAGAGTTGGGCGGAATTGCCGCGCTTTTCAGATTACGGCGAGGCGCTGGCGATCCTCAAGCCCGATGTGGTCTCAATCAATACCTGGCCGGATACCCATGCCGACTTCGCGGTTCGCGCATTTGAAAGCGGCGCGCATGTTTTTATCGAAAAGCCTCTCGCGGAAACGGTCGACGATGCGCGGTGGGTGGTGGATGCGGCCCGGCGCCTGCACCGCAAGCTCGTCATCGGCTATTCGCTGCGTCATCATCCGAGTTGGATAAAGCTTGTTGAAATCGCCCGTGGTCTAGGGAAACCACTCGTTATGCGGATGAATCTCAACCAGCAGTCGATTGGCGACGCTTGGACTTGGCACAAGAACCTCCTCAAATCCTGCTCGCCCATCGTGGATTGCGGTGTCCATTATGTCGACGTGATGTGTCAGATGACGGGCGCCAAGCCCGTCCGCGTACACGGGATGGGCGCGCGTCTGTCGAACGAGATCGCTCAGGACATGTACAACTATGGTCAGCTGCAGGTCTTCTTCGACGACGGCTCCATCGGCTGGTACGAAGCGGCCTGGGGTCCCATGGTCAGCGAAACAGCCTTTTTCGTCAAAGATGTTATCGGACCTAAAGGCGCTGTCTCCATCGTCATGCCCGAGCATGGGGGCGGGGCAGCCGCCGGCGCCTCGACGACCTCGTCCTCAGACATGGATACCCATGGCAAGACGAACGCCATTCGCTGGCATCACTCCGCGCTTAACGCGGACCAGTCACTGTCGAAAGGCGACGAGATAATCTCGACCACCGACGAACCGAGCCACGACGAAATCTGCGAGCGGGAGCAAATCTATCTGCTTCAAGCCATCCGGAATGATGAGGATTTGACGGAACATATGCAGTCGGCGGTCGAAAGCTTGCGGATCGTGCTGGCGGCGGATCAGAGCATTCGGGAGCGGCGCGTGGTGGAGTTGTAGAGCCACCGATCGAAAGACAGATTGTGTCGTCGCGGCTCAGTGGATCGATCCTGACTCCATCCGGTTGGGTGGCCGGTGTCGTCGAGATGAGTGACCTCCGAATCTTCCATATCGTCGGCTGTGCACTTGCGAAGGGGGAGCGGCCGCCAGCACCGCACATTCTTCCAGGCTTCATCGATCTTCATGTTCATGGCGGCGGTGGCTATGACTGGCGGGGCGGTGAAGACGCTGTGCGTGGCCTCGCCCGGTTTCATGCTTCGCGCGGCACGGTGGCGATGGCTCCGACGACCGCGACCGCAAGTATTCCGGTTATCGAAGATGCATTGGCCACGATTGACGCGGTCATGGAAAATCGAAGACCGACCGAAGCTATCGTGTTGGGTTCTCATCTCGAAGGACCTTTTATAAGCCCGAAGAAGCTCGGCGCGCAGGAAGCAGCCACGCTACCGGGGGATCCGCTTCTTGCACGCGACTGGGCCGAGCGCTTTTCGATTCGGGTTGCGACGGTTGCGCCGGAAATTCCACGAGGTTTGGATGTCATTCGGATTTTGTGTGACTCCGGCGTGCGTGTGCAGATCGCTCATAGCCTTGCAACGGCGGAGGAGACTGCAGAAGGTTTCCGTTCCGGCTGCTCTGGTTTCAGCCATTTATTCAACGCCATGAGTGGCGTCGACCATCGCCGCCCCGGCGTCGCGGCCTATGCGCTGGCGCATGGCCAGTACGCGGAGATCATTTGCGACCTGCTGCATGTCGACCGAACCGTGTTGCTCGCCGCTTACCGAGCTATTCCGTATCTCTATTCGGTCTCGGATTCCACCCTCGCCGGGCTTGCGGATGGACGGCACCAGTGGGGAGGACACGCGATTGACAAGAGCGGGATCCGCGTGACGCTGGAGGACGGGAAAACCCTTGCCGGCAGCGCGATCACGCAGCTAGATGCGCTGAGGAACCTGGTCGAGGTCGGCCTGACGCTTGAACAGGCTTCCGATATGGTATCCGCGAGACCGGCGAAATATCTTGGGCTCACGGATCTTGGCGCGATCGAGCCCCAGGCGCGCGCCTGCATGGTAGTGTTGGACGATGATCTTCATCTGATTGAAACATGGATCGACGGCAAATCGATTCTTGCTGGGTCGGATGGGCTACCGAGCTATGAATCAGTGACAAGGTAGCGCGGCAATAGCTGATATAGGCGCGCCGCGAGCACCTGAGAGTTGCGGTTGAGGCTCTCTTGTCCAAACTGGCTGGGGTAGGACACAGGAAAGGTGGCCGAAGATGGATTACGTCAAGCTTGGCAAGACGGGGTTGAGCGTTTCTCGCATCTGTCTGGGATGCATGACTTACGGCGAGCCGGAGCGGGGAAATCATCTCTGGACTTTGAACGAAACCGAGAGCCGTCCGTTCATCAAGCGCGCGCTTGATGGCGGCATCAATTTCTTCGATACGGCGAATGTCTATTCCGATGGCTCCAGCGAGGAAATTGTGGGCCGTGCCTTGCTGGACTATGTGCCACGGAACGAGGTCGTGCTGGCGACGAAAGTCCATGGCCCAATGCGCAAGGACAGCAACGGGCGCGGCCTCTCGCGCAAGGCGATCATGGCCGAGATCGACGCCAGCCTGCGACGCCTCGGGACCGACTTCATCGATCTCTACCAGATACATCGTTTCGACGATCACACGCCGATCGAGGAGACACTGGAAGCCCTGCATGATGTCGTGAAGGCCGGCAAGGCTCTGTATATCGGCGCGTCATCGATGCATGCCTGGCAATTCTGCAAGGCGCTCTATCTCGCCGATCAGAACGGCTGGTCTCGCTTCGTCTCGATGCAGAACCACTACAATCTGCTCTATCGGGAAGAGGAGCGGGAGATGATCGGGCTTTGTCTGGAAGAAGGCATCGGCGTCATCCCCTGGAGCCCGCTGGCACGAGGAAAATTGACCCGGCCCTGGGAAGACAAGCCGAGCACGAAGCGTGCTGAAACAGACCAGGCTACAAAGCGATTTTACCCGGTCAACGATTCCGACAAAAATGTGGTGGCGGCTGTCGCCAAGCTTGCCGCCGCTCGCGGCGTCCCGCAGGCACAGGTGGCGCTGGCGTGGTTGCTATCGCGTCCTGGCGTGACAGCGCCGATCGTGGGGGCTTCCAAACCGCATCATCTTGACGACGCCATTGCAGCGTTCAGCCTCGTGTTGACGCCCGACGAGATCGCCGCGTTGGAAGAGCCCTACGTGCCACATCCTGTTGCCGGTTTCGTCTGAGCCGGCGGAGCGTCCGGCCCTGCGGCTCGTCAGGGACCGGCGCTTGCTTCGTCCAGTCTGAGATCCCGCTGATAACGCCTCCAGTTACGCACGTAACTCGCGGTGCCGGCCTTTATCTTGTCCGATTGCTCGGCGGAGATTTCGCCGACCACTTTGCCGGGCACACCCTTTACGATGGAATTGTCGGGGATGATCTTGCCTTCCCCGACAAAAGCCTTGGCCCCGATCAAACAATTTCGGCCGATCTGCGCTCCGTTGAGAATGACGGCCCCGATGCCAATGAGCGATCCCTCACCGATCGTGCAGCCGTGCAGCATGGCGAGGTGGCCGATCGTCACCTCCGCGCCAATTTCGAGCGGAAAGCCCATATCCGTGTGCAGCACAGCGTTATCTTGGACATTGCTGCCGCGCCCCACCGTGATGAGTTCGTTATCACCGCGCAACACGGCACCCCACCACACCGACGCATCCGCGAGCAACCGCACCCGTCCGAGCACGACGGCGGTTGGCGCGATCCAATGATCCGCATTCTCCGTTTCGATTCGAGCGTCGCCCAAGGAAAAGCGCATTTTCCACCTATCGATATGCGTATCGGCCGGACGCGAAGGCTACAGCATCTAGACGGCAGAGTATGAACGACACTGAGTCCCGTCAATGCAGACGTAGGCCCCGGGGCGCGGTGCCCGGCGGCTTGCTCGCGATGGAATGCTACTTCGCTTGGGGGCCTGTCATTAGGGACAATATCCCGAAGCACAGCTTTTCGATGCCATCGGATCGGGTAATGTCCCGTCACTGAGCGGGCTTAGCAAAGTGGCATTGCGGTGGTCTTCCAGGCCAAAGGTATCGGTTCGATTCCGGTGGCCCGCTCCAATACCTTGAAGACGAGTTGCAGCGAGCGTGGCTAGACAATCCATGAAGCCTGTCATTCAGCTTGCCAATCCCGAGCAAAAGCGTTCGGACAATCCGTTTTTCGCTGAGGGCGAGGCGGCAAAGACCGAAGGGCGACACATCGACAGCAATCCCTATCCCGCATACAGCGAGCCCTATTGGCAGTGGCAGGATGGCTGGTTCGCTGTGGCCGCGGGCCGAGGTGGCTTCTGGCGGGAACGTATGCGGGCTTTGGTCGGTTGGCCGAAAAGCCTGCGATCCAGCCCGAAACGCAGCGACCACGGTGAAGCGCGAACCCACGCCGGCTTTTTACCGAGATCCGCGGGCCTTTAGTGGCCGCTCAATACCAATTATCTGATCGACGACCGGACAGGGACGGTCGCAAGGGAAAGAACGGGCGCCGACTTCGCGAACTGTGCCGTTCCCTCGCCCCGAGCCAAGAGCGGTGTGGCGTCTCATGCCTGATGTCGCTCGAGGTGTGCCGTGAATAGCCCCGACATCAACTTCGTACCCGAAACATTCCCATTAAAGACATGCTTTCTCAATCGGAAGGGGCTTAAGCTAGACGATCGGCAATATGATCGCCCAATGCCTGGCCATCGGACGCAGCGTCCTCTTCGTCTCGCAGAAGACCGCGGCGCTTGAGGTCGTGCAACGTCGCCTCGAGGAGATCGGGCTTGGAGGCTACTGCCTCGAAATCCATTCCACCAAGGCGCAGAAGTCCAATGTGCTGGCTCGGCTCAAGTCTGCCTGGTACGAACGGCAAGTCGCATCGTCCGCCGGCTGGGCGGGGGCGACATCGGATCTCAGCGTGCTCAAGGACGAGCTGAACGCCCTAGTCGCGGCGCTACATCGCCCGCGCGCGAACGGCCTCTCTACCTATGAAGCCTTCGGGCGGGTAGTGGCGGGCGAGGCAACAGGGATCGTCTTCGCACTCGATTGGAAGACGATAGGGCGGCGTCGCCCCAGGCGCTCGCCCGCCTGCGCGGTCTGTTCCGCGATCTCCGCCCGGTGCTCGAAGCCGTGGGTGACATCCCTGAGCATCCTCTCGCGGGGATCGAGACCGTCGAATGGTCGCCGCGCTGGCAGGCCGAGATGGTTGGCGTGCTGGATCGCGATATCTCGGTGCTGCAAGCTCTGGGGGAAGCGAGCCGGCGCTTTGCCGCTGTCCTGGGCTTGGAAGCCCTTGCCGGAGGCTATGCTGGCGCAGAGGCTCTCCTCGCCCTTGGGCGCCATCTGATCCGCGACGAGGCGGCGCAAGGCCTGCCTCTCCTCGGATCCGAAGCGGAAACATTGAAAGCCGCATTGGCGGAGCGCGAGGCATTTCGGCAGGAGCAGCAACGTCGTGAAGCCGGCCTGACGGGACGCTACCGACATGCTGTCCACGACCTTGATCTACAGGCGGTTCTGGCCAGTTGGTTGGAGGCGCAGAGCGCTAACTTTCTTACCCGGGGTGCTAAGACGCGGCGTGTGCGTCTGCAACTCGGCCTCCACGCCGAGGGTGAGCTTCCCGAATATTTGGGGCCTGATCTGACGGCCCTCACTCAGTCGGTCGGCACCTCCGCGCGGGTTGTTCCGCTGATGCGATCCTCGCGCGCTTCGGCAGGCCCCGGACGGATCCCGATGATGCAGTGGCCTGCTTGCTGGCGGCGACAGAATGGGCGAGGCAGGCGCGGCACCTTGCCGCACTAATCGGGCTGTTTGGCGGCGAATATCCCGCACCGCGCGCTCGATTGGCATTACCGCTCGCGTCACGAGAGCCTCATCGCGTTCTCTAACGCGCATTACAATCGCCGCACAACTTCGGCCACGACCACCCGCGCCTCAGGCCGGTTGATGCGGTTGGAGGAGCCACGCTCATAGAGGCCGTCAGCAACCCGAACGAGACGAACCGCCCGATCCGTTGTGACCGGCGATGGGAAAGTGACGAGCCGGCCGCCGTAATAACGTTCAATGCTGATCAGCAGCGCCTCATCGAAAACCTGCTCGAGGAACAGCGGCGCGCCTATCCGGATCTCGAAACCTTCTTCGACAAAGAGCGGTGGCACGAACCCGTCTTCGTCAAGAACCTGGAAAATGTCCAAGGCGATGAGCGGGATGTTATCATTTTCTCGGTTGCGGTCGGGCCGGATGCCGCGGAGCGCGTCTCGACCACCGTCTCCTCGCTGAACAAAGAGGGTGGACATCGTCGTCTCAACGTCGCGATCACGCGCGCTCGGTTGGAGCTAGTTGTCTTTGCATCGTTGCGACCGGAGCAGATTGATCTTGGCCGCACCGGGTCGCGCGCGGTGCGCGACTTCAAGCATTTCCTCGAATTCGCTGATCGCGGCGTTCGCGCGCTGGCGGACCGGCGAGATCCGGTCAGGCGGCACGGAGAGCATCGCCGCGTGGTTTATCGACACGCTGTATGACGAGGAAAGTTTTCGCGTCCGCCACGCCTATTTCCTCGGCGCCAACGACCCCTACAAATCGCTCAAGACCGCGCTCAGGGCGGAGATCGACGAGGAAGCCTGGGCCACGCTCTATCGCGATACCTCGCGCCCCTTCCCAAGGCCGGAAACGGGACGGATCGCGGTGAAGGTGATCAATCACTTCGGCGACGAGGTGATGAAGGTGTTCGCGGTGTAAATTTCGTGTCCGACAGAACAACGCCGAGTGGGCGAGGGCGACGCAACATCACCGTCATCCCCCGCCTTCGCGGCGAATGACGGATGAATTCAGTCCCCACCGTTGAATCTGAAAGCAGAGTCGCGCATGGAATTCCGCATCGCCGAGACCTTCACTGCCGCGCTCGCGCGGCTGGATGGGCAAGCGCAGAAGGCCGCCAAAACCACGGCCTTCGACCTGCAGGTAAATCCCGCCGCTCCGGGGCCGCGCTTCCACCGGATCGAGGCCTCGCGCGACCCGGATTTCTGGTCGGTCCGCGCCAATGCCGATATCCGCAGCATCATCCACAAGACACAGGCGAGCTTCCTGCTCGCTTATGTCGATCACCACGACGCCGCCTATGCCTGGGCCGAACGCCGCCGGATCGAGGCGCATACCAACACCGGCGCCATCCAGATCGTCGAGGTGCGGGAAAGGGTGGAGGAACTCGCGGCCGTGCCGGTGGTACCGCCGCCGGCGGCCGTGCCACCTCTATTCGCCCTGCTTTCGGCGGAACAGCTACTCGGCATCGGCGTGCCGCCAGACTGGATCGCCGACGTGCAAGCCGCGACGGAAGAGGGCTTCTTCACCCTCGCCGAGCATCTCCCTGCCGAGGCGACCGAGGCCTTGCTGGAATATGTCGCGTCGGGCCAGTGGCAGCGACCCATCACGAAACCGCTGTCGCCGCCGATCCCTTCGCTCATCCTGATGCACAGCGCCGCTTCCGCACGATCGGCAATGAGGCGGAACTCGCGGCGGCGCTGGACGCGCCCTGGGAGCGATGGATCGTCTTTCTCCACCCCAGCTAGCAAGGCGTCGACGAGCGCGGCTTCAACGGCCCGGCACGCGTCACTGGCTCCGCGGGCACGGGGAAGACGGTCGTCGCCCTCCACCGCGCCGCACGGCTGGCACGAACCTCGCCGAGCAGTCGCGTGCTGCTGACCACCTTCTCGGCGCAGTTCGCCGCCGCCTTGGAGCGACGCCTGACGGCTCTGGCCGTGGCCTCGCCCGGCATTGCCGCGCGCATCACGGTCTCGCCGATCCGCGCGGTGGCGGATGAGCTGTTCCAGCTCGCCTTCGGCCGCCGTGCGGTTCCCGCATCGGACGAGCAGATGCGCGATGCGGTGACGAAGGCGGCGTCGTCCGTGGGCGACAGCGGTTATCCGCTGCGCTTCATCCTCTCGGAATGGCGGTATGTGGTGGATGCCTGGCAGATCGAGGATGTCACGGCCTATGCCACCGTGCCCCGTCTTGGCCGCAAGAGCCGGATGAGCGCCGGACAGAGGGAGAGCGGCTGTGGCCGGTCTTCGCGGCGACGCGCGCCTCCCTGGCAAAGCGCGGGCTGCTGACCTGGGCGGAGATCTTCAGCCGGGCGACCGCCTATTATGCTGCCCGGGCCGACAAGCCCTTCGATCATGTGGTGGTGGACGAGGCGCAGGATCTGGGTGTTCCAGAGTTGCGATTGCTGGCGGCCATCGCGCCCACCGGGCCGGACGCGCTGTTCTTCGCCGGCGACGGCGGCCAGCGGATCTCCCAGCAGCCCTTCTCCTGATCGGCGCTGGGCGTGGATGTCCACGGACGCTCCTCCACGCTGACCGTGAATTACCGCACCTCGCACCAGATCCGGCGCATGGCGGATCGGCTATTGCCCTCGACGGTGCAGGACGTTGACGGCGTCATCGACCAGCGGGACCGCACGGTGTCTCTCTTCGACGGCCCGGCACCGGAAGTGTGCGTGTTTTTGTCGCGCGAGGCGGAGATCGGGGGCGTCGGTGCTTGGTTACGCGATGCCATGGCATCGGGCATCGCCTCATTCGAAATCGGCGTTTTCGTCCGCAGCCGTGGTGAGTTGGACCGCGCGCGAGCCGCGATCCTGAACGCGGGCGCGACACCGGGAGAACTCGCGGATCTCGAGGAGACGACATCACCGCGCATAACGGCGGCGACGATGCATTTCGCCAAAGGGCTGGAGTTCAAGGCGGTCGTGGTGATGGCCTGCGACGATGATGTGCTGCGGCTACGCGCACGTCTGGAGGGGGTGACCGACGAGGTCGAATTGGATGAAGTTTACGAGACAGAGCGGCATTTGTTCTATGTTGCCTGCACGTGGGCGCGGGATCGCCTCTTCACCTGTGGCGTCGGCCCGGTATCTGAATTCTTCGGCGATCTCGCGGCAAACTGACGGTTCCGCAATGTCACATCGGCCAATACTTCGCGTAGAAGTGTCGACGTGGCAATGCGAACCGCGCTAGTTGGGGTTGCGCCGAAAGCAAGTCGTAGTTCAGAAACATCATTAGATTCTGTTGTAGCCACGGGTACATTTTCGGCTCGTTGGCGATGGCTGGCCGAATGATCTCCAGCGGGACAAAATTTCGCTGCCAGAATTTATCGACCCAATACCTCGGTTTCTGCTCATTGACGTGATCGACTCCACCCTGACCCGGAATAGCCGCCGAGAACACCAACACGTTGGCCGCATTCACCATGCTGTCGCACAAGCTGTCGGAGGAAGTTGCGGGAAGATGCTCCCCTACCTCGACCGAGAGCGCGAGATCGAACGACCGGTAAAACTCGAAACGTTCGTTGCCGAGATCCGCGATCCGCAATTCGGACTCTTCGATCAGCATTTCGCTCTGCTTGATCCAGTCTCCCTCGATCCCCAGAACCCTGCTCGCTCCGAGCATCTTGGCGGCGTGTAGCCAGCCGCCGATGCCGCATCCGAAATCCACAACGGAGTCGAATGGAACGTGCCGCTTGATCGCCTGGAGGCATTTTCTCGCATTGAGGATGCGAAACTCCCGGTCAGCGAGACGGGACTTGTGGAGGATCCCGTAGTGCTCGCTCATGAAGCCCCCGCCTTCGTTCTGACGGAGCTAGCCCTTCATCGCTGCGAAATGGCGATGACCGGCGACACGACTCAACTCGTCGGCCACCTTTTCGGCCGAAGGTGGTCACTTATGTCTTAAGAGGCTCTGGTGCGCGAGTGGCCAAATGGACACTGCAGGAC
>NZ_LMUQ01000061.1:317648-328574 GCF_009765865.1 Acidisoma sp. L85 | reverse complement strand
GGGGGGTGCTTTACCCGGCAGGGCCCCCGCCGCGTCAAGCGGTAAGGTGAGGGTTACTGGCCTTTTATGGCCGTCATCTTCACGATGCGGTCGGGATCCGTCACCGAGCCGCTCTGTCCGGCGCCCTTTTTGATCGCCTCGACATGCTCCATCCCGCTCACCACCTGGCCGACGATGGTGTACTGGCCATCAAGCCAGGGAGTCGCCGCGAGGCAGATGAAGAACTGGCTGTTGCCGCTATTCGGGTCGGCGGTGCGCGCCATGCCGACAGTGCCGAGCTCGAACTTCGCCTCCTTGGAGAACTCCGCCGGTAGGTTCGCGAGCTTGCTGCCGCCCGTGCCAGTGCCGGTCGGGTCGCCGCCCTGCGCCATGAAGCCCGGAATGACGCGGTGGAAGGGCGTGTTGTCGTAAAAACCCTCCGCTGCCAGGGACAGCAGTCGCTCGGCCGCCTTGGGCGCGATATCGGGCCGCAACGCGATGATGACGCTGCCGGTTTTCAGCGTCAGCTCAAGGGTCGGGCCACTGCCGGTGGCGTCAGGCTGTGATGCGCTCATGCGTCGTCCATTCGATGGTGTGAAAGAGGGGGTGTGAAAGAGGGGGTGTGAAAGAGGGGGTGTGAAAGAGGGGGTGTGAAAGAGGGGGTGTGACGGCGTGGAGTGCCGAGACAGAGGTAAGCCGCGGCTACTGCCCGGCCGAAATCACCGTCATCTTCACGATGCGGTCAGGCGCGCTGGTGACCTGGCCGTTGTCGCCGTCACCTTTCTTGATGTTGTTGACATACTGCATGCCGCTGATGACCTGGCCGACGATGGTGTATTGGCCGTCGAGCGAAGGCTGCGGCGCGAAGCAGATGAAGAACTGGCTGTTCGCCGTGTTCGGATCGCTGGTGCGCGCCATGCCGATCGTCCCGGTCACGAATTTCGCATCATTCGAGAATTCCGCCGGGAGGTTGGGCAGGCTGCTGCCGCCGGTGCCTGTGCCGGTCGGGTCGCCGCCCTGGGCCATGAAGCCGTCAATGACGCGGTGGAAGGGCGTGCCGTTGTAGAAGCCCTGCTGCGTCAGCGTGATGAGGCGGGCGACGGCCTTGGGCGCCAGATCAGGGCGGAGCTGGATGATGACCCGGCCGTCCTTGAGATCCATCGCCAATTCAGGCGCACCGGCGGCACATGCCGAAACGGCGCCCGCAAGGCCGGAGGTTGTGACAGCCGCCGCTACCGCGACGGCAATCAGCCCGCGTCGATTGAATATCATGATGTCGTTTTCTCCCTTATCCGCGCGGCCAGCCGTTCCTCGGTTGAGGGCGGGACGAAGCTCGAGACGTCCCCGCCCAGGCGCGCAATCTCCTTCACGAAGCGTGAGGAGATGAATTGATGCCGCTCGCTGGCCATCAGGAACACCGTCTCGATCTTCGGATCAAGCCGGTAGTTCATGCCCGCCATCTGGAACTCGAAATCGAAGTCGGAGATCGCCCGCAGACCACGCAGGATCATGACGGCGCCGGTCTCTCGCGCGAAATCGACGAGCAGGGACGAGAACGGCCGCACTTCGATCGCCGCGCCATGCTCGGCGGACACTGAGGCGATCGCCAGCTTGGCCAGTTCCACGCGTTCAGGCAGCGAGAACATCGGAGACTTCCCCCCGCTCACCGCGACGCCGACCACGAGGCGGTCAACCAGCTTGGCGCCCCGCGTGATGATGTCCATGTGGCCATGCGTCACCGGATCGAAGGTCCCGGGATAGACGCCGACCTTTTCGGGCCTGGGCATGAAGTCCTCTCAGACGGCGGGATCGTCGCCTTCCGGCGCTTGCTCATCGGAGATGTCGGTCCCGGGATCGATTTGACCAGGGTCGATATGCTCCATGCCGCTTTCGATGAGCGGGGTATCCGCGTCAACGGGCCCCTCCATGACCGGGAAAACGCTGGTGACCGTCTCTCCCTCGCCCAGACGCACCAACGTCACGCCCTGGGCCTGTCGGCCGGTCACGCGAACCTGATCGGCGGGCACGCGGATGAGGCGGGCGGCACTGGTGACCAGCATGAGGTCATCGCCGGCATGAACCGGGAAAGTCGAGATGACCGTGGTGCCGTTGCGGCGCGACAGGGTGATGTTGGTGATGCCCTGGCCACCGCGGCCGGTCACCCGATAGTCGAAGGCGGAGGAACGTTTGCCGTAACCGCCATCGGTGACCGTCAGAATCATCTGCTCGGCTTCCTGCATCGCGCGGAACTTCTCCTCGCTCAGCGCTTCCTCGGCGGGGCTCCCTTCGGCCTCGGCTTCCGCCTCAACCTCAGCGACGGCTTCGTCGTCACCGCTGCGGTTGCGCTTGAGGTAGGCCGTGCGTTGCCCTGGGCTGGCTTCGAGGTGGCGCAATACGGAGAGTCCGATGACCCGGTCGCCGGCCGCGAGCCGGATACCGCGCACGCCGGCCGAGTCACGGCCGGCGAAGACGCGCAGGTTATCGCCGTGGATGTGGAAGCGGATGCAGCGGCCGCGCTCGCTTGCCAGCATCATGTCGTCGCCGTCGCGGCAGGTGGCGACGCCGATGAGGTGGTCGCCCTCATCGAGCTTCATGGCGATGAGGCCGGAGGCACGCATGTTGCGGAAGTCGGAGAGCTTGTTGCGCCGGACATTGCCCGCGGCGGTGGCGAAGACGAGATGCAGGTTTTCCCAGAGGCTCTCGTCCTGCGGCAGCGGCAGCACAGTGGTGATGGTGTCGGTGCCAAGCTCGGGCAGCAGGTTGATCAGAGCCCGGCCCTTGGCCTGCGGCCCGGCTTCCGGCAGCCGCCAGACCTTCTCGCGATAGGCTTTGCCGCCCGAGGAGAAGAACAGCACCCATTGGTGCGTATGCGCGTTGAAGCTGCGCGTCACCACGTCGTCGCCGCGCGTCGCCGCCGCCGTGCGGCCTCGGCCGCCGCGATTCTGCTGGCGGAAGGTCTCCAGTGGTGTGCGCTTGATGAAGTTGTCGCGGGTGATGGTGACGACCATCTGGCCCGGCTCGATCAGGCTCTCGTCGTCCTGGTCCGCGGCGGCATCAGTGATTTCAGTCGCGCGGGGCGTGCCGATTTCGAGACGAACAGTGGCAAGCTCGTCGCGCATGACCTCCAGCCGGCGCGGGCGCGAGCCGATGATGTCTAGCAAATCGCCAATCTTCTCCGCGACATCGGTGAGTTCGGCCTGGATCTTGTTGCGCTCAAGCCCGGTGAGGCGTTGCAGCCTCAGGTCGAGAATGCCGCGCGCCTGAGCCTCGGTCAGCTTCACCGTGCCGGCCTCGGCGACCGCATTGCCGCGATCCTCGATCAGGGCGAGGAGCGGCAGCACGTCCTCGGCCGGCCAGTCCCGCGCCATAAGGGCGAAGCGGGCGGCGGCGGCGTCGGGGGCGGCGCGGATGAGGCGGATGACCTCATCGATATTGGCGACCGCGATGGCGAGGCCGACGAGCAGATGGCCGCGATCCCGCGCCCGCGCCAGATCATGCCGGGCGCGGCGGAGGATGACATCCTCGCGGAAGGTGATGAAGCAGCCCAGCAGTTCGCGAATGCCCATCTGGCGCGGGCGGCCACCATCCAGCGCCAGCATATTCACGCCGAAAGACGTCTGGAGCTGAGTGAAGCGGAAGAGCTGGTTGAGCACCACCTCGGGCGTGGCATCGCGCTTGAGTTCGATGACGATGCGCATGCCGGAGCGGTCGCTCTCGTCCCGCAAGTCGGAAATGCCCTCGACCTGCTTGGCGCGGACCAGATCGGCCATCCGCTCCATCAGGGTCGATTTGTTCACCTGATAGGGGATCTCGGTGACGATGATCGCGGTGCGATCCTTGCGGATCTCCTCGAACTCCGTGCGGGCGCGGAGGATGACGCTGCCGCGTCCGGTCTCGAAGGCCTGCCGGATACCGGAGCGGCCGAGGATGATGGCGGCCGTGGGGAAATCGGGACCCGGCACGATGGCCATGAGCTCATCAAGCGTGATGCCCGGATTCTCGATCATGGCGAGGGTCGCGTCGATGATCTCGGTCGGGTTATGCGGCGGGATATTGGTCGCCATGCCGACCGCGATGCCCTGCGCGCCGTTGACGAGCAGATTGGGGAAGCTGGCCGGCAGAACCTTGGGTTCCTCGGCGCTCTCGTCGTAGTTCGATTGGAAATCGACCGTATCGCGGTCGATGTCGTTGAGCAGGAACATGCTCGCATTGGCGAGGCGGGATTCGGTGTAGCGCATCGCCGCCGGCGGATCGCCATCGACCGAGCCGAAGTTGCCCTGGCCGTCGATCAGGCGGACGCGCATTGAAAACGGCTGCGCCATGCGGACGAGGGCGTCGTAAATCGCCGAGTCGCCATGTGGGTGATACTTACCCATCACGTCACCGGTGATGCGCGCAGACTTGCGGTAGGGCTTGTCGGGCGTGAAACCCGACTCGTTCATCGAGAACAGGATGCGGCGATGGACGGGCTTGAGGCCGTCCCGCGCATCGGGCAGGGCGCGCGCCACGATGACCGACATGGCGTAGTCGAGATACGAGCGGCGCATCTCGTCTTCCAGCATGACGGGAAGGGTCGCGGAGGGCGGCAGCGGGGGATTGGAGGGCGTGTCGCTCAAAGGTCTCTCGGAAGGTAGGGGTGGCGTGACGCGGCGGAGTTTCCTGCGGCCACCGGAAGCCCCGAACGGGCCCCGAAATCGGAGCCTGCAGGCGCTGTTCTATGACCTTAAGGGGGGCGAGAGGCAAGGGGCGACGGGCCCTCGCAGCCCAGGGCTACCCATTTGAATTGCCCTCGTTCCTTTGGGCCGAGGTGGGGTGCGGTCCGGGCGCAGCCGCCTCATTGCTTAGGCCAGCGCTTGTGAAGCCAGAGCCAGGCGCCGGGGTCGCCGCGCACCCAGCGCTCCACCGTCTCGTTCATGGCGGTGGTGAGCGCCAGGATGTCGGCCTTGCGGTCGCCGGTTTGAGGCGCGGCGAGGGCGGGTTCGCAGACGACGCGGAAACGCGCCGGCTCCAGCCGTTCCACCCGGATCGGCACCAGTGGCAGGCCGAAGCGCAAGGCAAGCTGGGCGGCGGCGGGGGCGGTCATGGCCGGGTGGCCGAAGAACGGCGCGGCGATGCCGTCATTCATCTTCTGGTCGATCAGCAGACCAAGGGAGCCGCCGCGCGCGATATGGGCGAAAGCGTCACGCGCGCCGCGCGCGCCCTTGGTGAACATCTGAACATGCGGCCCAAGCCCGGCGAGTCGCAGCTCCTGGATCACCCGGTCGGCCGCTGGGTTGGAGGCCGGACGATAGAAGCCGGAGACCGCGAGGCCAGTTTGCGAGGCGACGGGGAGGATCATCTCCCAATTGCCGAAATGCGCCGAGAAGAAGATCGCCTGACCGGCCGGCAGATTCTCGCGGCCGACCATCTCCCAGCCTGGGCCCGAATCGGTCTCGCGCAGGGTGGCGGTGTGCGGCAGTTCGCCGACGGTACGGCCGATCGATTCCCAGACGTTCCCGATGATCACCCGGCGCGCGGCCGTATCCAGTTCGGGCATGGCGCGCTGCAGGTTTCGGTCGGCCACCTTCGAGACGGAGAGCCGCTGCCCGATGCCGCGGCTCAGGGCGCCCGCGAGATTGGAGGCGCGCCTCGGCCCGAGCGCCGTCAGCAGGCCGAAACCACGACGCAGGAGGAAAGCAGTGAAAGCCTGCTGAGCGGTGTCGGCGCGCCTCACGCGTGCCGATGGATCGTTAACCATACGGCATAGTACACGAACCTGTGAGCTCCGGGCCAGAGCCCTGCAGGAAGGAGGGTAGTAGGGAAACCGGGGGGCATCGCTCACGCATAAACATATGTATATGTGTGAGCGATCGACCCCGGGGTGACATATTCTTTAACGGTATTCTTATAAGGTCGATTCTAACGATGTTTATTTATAGAAAATAAAGGAAACAAGCCGGAATAATCTGAAAACGAAGGTCGAATGAAAATGGGCGTGCCTGGCCCGAATAACGTCTCCACCAATTACAATCCGTATTCTGGGATTATTGGAGGGAGCGAAGGCTACGTCAGCTCGCCGAGAACAATTTTCAAGCCCGCGGCACAGCATGTGATCGATCGAATCGATCCGGCGATCCAGGCCTATCTCAGAAATGCGCAGGTCGCAGCGAAGGGTTGGCCGAGTGACTTGCAACGCGGAGCACGGGATATCTCGCTCGAAAAGCCGTTGGACCCGAGTCATCTCGCCAGGCAGCCTCCGGCCTATACCGCGCAGCCGGTTTCACAAATCATGCGAGAATACTTCGATCAAATGCTTCGATCGAACATCACCTCGACGGGACGATGGCCGACGGACGGTTACGTCGCGGATGTGAACAGCGCTTATGAAGCCGCTCTCAGGGGGGCGACGAATCATGGTGCCTATGACCATTTCGCCACGCTCGACGGCGACGTTCGGCAAGGCTTCAATGCAGCGGAAACCCTGCAAAACTTCATACGGAACAACCTGCGGGCGGCGGCGGAGACGTATAACGTCACCGGGTCTTCAGTTTCGCACCCCAACAACGTCGTGCGCGACTTTTACAGCGCGCAGATGAGCGACATCGTGAACAGTCGCCCCGTGGACTTCACGAGCTTCACCGCTGAGGACTTTGCCAGGTATTGGCAAGACTACGGTGGAATGGAGAAAATCAGAAATTTCTACAGCGCCGACACTATCGGCGACAACATTCTTGGAGCAACCCACGAGTACGACCCGGCCCATGCCTGCGTCAACGATGGCGTCTTCTTCTGGCCCCATCTGAATGACGCGCTCACCTACGGCCTGCCCGGCACACTTAGAACCGAAGCCATCAGCAATGGGTGGAAGTTCTGGAGGAAGACGCAATACAAAGAAAGCATGAATTATCAACAGAATCCCGCAGGGATGCCAACCGGCCTGCGGGACCATTTTATTTACTACGGCAATGACGTTTCGAGCCGTCTTTTCCTGCGGGAGAATAACTATCGGCTCGGGGATTCCGGGCCTTGGATCCCCTACAACACGACGCGGTCCGCCCTATCCAATCGAGAGACCGTCAACCAAACCAATCACATCATCAGCGAAGCGGATCGGATGTTCGGAAATAAGTGGTGGTACTGTCGCGGCTGGTCGAACACCTGAACCTCGCAAGAGAGTAACCAACAGGGCTTCAGAAAAAGAGAAGCCGGCAGGTTTCCCCGCCGGCTTCTCCAAAGATTCGAGGCAGCGTGAGCGCGGATTACTCGGCCGCGCGATCCTCGCGACGGCCGCCTTTGGCGCCGACCTGATCGGAAATGTCCGCGCCCGTTGCCTGATCAACTACGCGCATCGAGAGCTTCACCTTGCCGCGGTCATCGAAGCCGATGACCTTGACCTTCACGGCATCACCTTGAGCCACGATGTCGGTGGTCTTCTGCACGCGCGTCGAGGCCAGCTCACTGATATGGACCAGACCGTCCTTGGCGCCGAGGAAGTTCACGAAGGCGCCGAAGTCGGCGGTCTTCACGACCTTGCCGTTGTAGATGCGGCCGATCTCAGGCTCCGCGACGATGCCCTGGATGCGGTCGATCGCGGCCTGGGTCTTTTCCTCGCTGGTCGAGGCGATCTTGATCGTGCCGTCGTCGTCGATATCGATCTTGCAGCCTGTCAGCTCAACGATCTCGCGGATCACCTTGCCGCCGGTGCCGATCACTTCGCGAATCTTGTCCTTCGGCACATTGATGATCGTGATGCGCGGCGCGGTCGCGGCGACGCCGCCACGGCCCTCGGTCAGCGCCTTGGCCATCTCGCCCAGGATGTGCAAGCGGCCATCCTTCGCCTGATCCAGAGCGATCTTCATGATCTCGGGCGTGATCGAGGTGATCTTGATGTCCATCTGCAGGCTGGTGATGCCCTGCTCGGTGCCCGCCACCTTGAAGTCCATGTCGCCGAGGTGATCCTCGTCGCCCAGGATGTCGGAGAGCACGGCGAAGGCGCGGTCTTCCTTGATCAGGCCCATGGCGATACCGGCCACAGGGCGGATCAGCGGAACGCCCGCATCCATCAGCGCCAGCGAGGTGCCGCAAACGGTCGCCATCGAGGAGGAACCGTTGCTCTCGGTGATCTCGCTGACCACGCGAAGGGTGTACGGGAACTTGTCCTTCGCGGGCAGCAACGGGTGGATGGCGCGCCAGGCGAGCTTGCCATGGCCGATTTCGCGGCGGCCTGGCGAACCCATGCGGCCGGCCTCGCCGACCGAATACGGAGGGAAGTTGTAGTGGAGCATGAAGTGCTCCCGATACTCGCCCTCCAGCGCGTCGATCATCTGCTCGTCCTGGCCGGTGCCGAGGGTGGCGACACAGAGCGCCTGGGTCTCGCCGCGGGTGAAGAGGGCGCTGCCATGGGCGCGCGGCAGGATGCCGACTTCGGCAATGATCTGGCGGACGGTCTTTGTGTCGCGGCCATCGATGCGCAGGCCGGTGTCAAGGATCGCGTTGCGGACGATGTCGGCTTCGAGATCCTTGAACAGACCCTTCGCCTTATCGGCGTCCAGACCCTCGGCCGTCAGCGACTCGCCGGCGGCCTTCTTGGCGGCGCCGATCTTCTCCTGGCGGGCGGTCTTGTGGGTCTCCTTATAGGCTTCCGCGATGCCGGCGCGGGCCAGCGCATCGACGCGGGCGGCGAGGGAGGTCTGGGCCTCAGACGTCTCGGGCAGGGCCCAGGGCTCCTTGGCGGCGTGTTCGGCCAGCTCGATGATGGCGTTGATCACGGCCTGGAACGCGGTGTGACCAAAGGTCACCGCGCCGAGCATGATCTCCTCGGACAGTTCGCGGGCCTCGGACTCGACCATCAGCACGCCCTCGGCGGTGCCGGCGACGACGAGGTCGAGTTCGCTCTCCTCGGTCTGGGCCAGGGTCGGGTTAAGGACGAACTCACCATTGAGGCGCGCCACACGGGCGGCGGCGACAGGGCCGAAGAACGGGATGCCCGAGAGGGTGAGAGCGGCGGAACAGCCGATCATGGCGACGATATCGGGGTCGTTCTCGAGATCGTGGCTGAGGACGGTCGCGACGACCTGGACTTCGTTGCGAAAACCCTGGGGGAAGAGCGGGCGGATCGGACGGTCGATCAGGCGGCTGACCAGCGTCTCGTTCTCGTTCGGACGGCCTTCGCGCTTGAAGAATCCGCCGGGAATTTTACCGGCCGCGAAAGCCTTTTCCTGGTAGTTCACCGTCAGCGGGAAGAAGTCCTGCCCCGGCTTGGCACTCTTGGCGCCAACGGCCGTGCAGAGCACGATCGTGTCGCCGTAGCTCACCATGACGGCGCCATCGGCCTGACGGGCGATCTTGCCGGTTTCGAGAACCAAGGGGCGTCCGCCCCATTCGATTTCCTTGCGGAAGTAATTGAACATCAATGCATCCTTGCGGGCTGCGCGAATGCGACGGCGATGGTGACGGAACCGACGCTGAGAGGAGGATCGACGCGATCACCTCTCCTGCGAAGCGAAGGGAGCAGCGGGCGCTGCTCTAGCGGGGCTTCGGCGTCTCGGGCGGCATGGGGAGCGAATGCGGCTTCCGGAAAGCTGGGAGCGCATCCGCCGGCCATGTGGCCGGAAACGCCGCTTGGCCCCGGCTATGCTCTTTCGAGCGCCGGGCCGGCATTCATTCTGACCGCCGCTTCCACGGCTTGGGTCGTATGCCGCTCATGCGGCTGATCCCCCGCCCCATGGCGGAGGACCCCGTCGAATAGCCTCTAGCGGCGCAGGCCGAGACGACCGATCAATGTCGTGTAGCGCTCGACGCTCTTGCGCTTGAGGTAGTCCAGCAGGCGGCGGCGGCGGCCGACCAGCATCAGCAAGCCGCGCCGGCTATGGAAGTCCTTGGCGTGGGTCTTGAGATGCTCGGTGAGGTTCGCGATGCGCTCGGAAATGATCGCAACCTGAACCTCGGGGCTGCCGGTATCGTCCGTGCCCGTCGCATAGTCCTTGATGAGCGCCAGGCGGCGCTCGTCGGTGATCGACATCGTGATGATCCCTGTCGTTCGGGGTTACAAAAGGCGCTCGGGCTTCATCCAGCCTTCGTCGAGGCGGCATAAACCGATCACGCGCTCCCCCACCATCGCGCGCGCCAGACCCCCTGCGGGGTTGGCGCCCTCTGGTATCCGCCCCATCAGGTCGACCAGGCTTATGGCCTGTCCGTGGCTGAGGCTGACGGCTTCGCTCTCGGTCAGGGCCAGCGCCGGGATGTCGGCCAGCGCGGTCGCGACCGGCAGCAAAAGCGCCGGAGAGATGGGCGCGGTATCCTCTGCCGTTTCGAGCTTGTCCAGGGAAATCGCCATAGCCTCGGTAAAGGGGCCGACCCGCAGCCGGCGCAGGACCGCGATATGGCCGAGCGAACCGCAGGCGCGGGCGAGATCGCGCGCCAGGCTGCGCATATAGACGCCTTTGCCGGATTCCACCTCGAAGACGGCGGTGTCGGCATCCGGGCGTTCCACCAGGTCGAAACGATCGACCTGGGCGGGGCGAGGCTCCAGCACCGGGGGGCGGCCCTCGCGCGCCATGTCATAGGCGCGCTCGCCGGCGACCTTGATGGCCGAGAAGATGGGCGGGACCTGCATGATGCTACCGCGGAATGCCGGGAGGGCAGCGCGGATAGCGTCATCGTCGGGCCGGGCGTCGGTGGTTTCGATGGTCTGGCCGTCCGCGTCGTCGGTATCGCGCAGATCGCCGAAGCGCAGGGTGAAGCGGTAGCGCTTGGTGCCGTCCATTACATAGGGAACGGTTTTGGTCGCGGCGCCGAAGGCGATGGGCAGCAGCCCGGTGGCGAGGGGGTCCAGCGTGCCGCCATGGCCCGCCTTCTCGGCGTCGAACAGCCGTTTGACCTTGTTGACCATATCCGTGCTGGTCGGGCCTTGCGGCTTGTCGAGGATGAGCCACCCATCCAGCGGGCGGCCGCGATGCCGGCGGCGGT
>NZ_LMUQ01000061.1:238311-317586 GCF_009765865.1 Acidisoma sp. L85 | reverse complement strand
CCATCTCTGGGTCGGGGAGGGGGCGGGCTATGGCAGGAGATGGCGGACGCGGCAAGCGGGCCATAGGCGGGAATGATTCATACCACCTTCGAAGCCTTGGGCGATGTCGCGTGCGGCGAGCGAAGGACCCAAATAGGGACGGGCCAAAAAGCTTCGATTAACTAATACCTAGTCGAATGAACGCTCCGAGGAGTCAACCGGACCAACGTCCGCAGGAGTTGCGAGCTACAACGAGCCGACTGCGGCAGGGCGAGTGTCATCTTCAACCCGTGCGCCAGGGGCAATTACCCGGCCACGACGGCCTTCGCGACCTAGCTTGGCTCGACATAATTGCTAAATCCCCACCGAAGGATTCGAAGCATGGCGCAGCCTTGCGGCTGGAGCCCCGCGTGCGTCAGCCGAACCATGACAAAAGAACCGGGCTGCCACTCGCCTCCGGGCGTCCGAGGGTCGGATTCTCAACGGCGATCCCCCCACTCGACATGCGGACAGGGGTTCTGCCGCCCGGAATCCATGACGCGACGTGGCAAGATTTCGCGTCCAGCTACGGTTCCAACCCGCATCGCCAGAACTTACTCCAAGGTATGCACAGGGCCTTGCTCGAACTCTGGTGAGCTGGCTGCGGCTCGGTGATCATTGGCGGCAGCTTCGTCACCCGAAAGCGACTACCGAACGATTACGATGGGTGCTGGGATCCGACGGGCGTCGATGTCAGTTTGCTCGACCCGGTGATGTTGCCGCCCAACAATGGGGATCCCCGCAAGTTCGATGGGATGAAGGCCAAATACGGGGGTGAGCTTATCCCCGCGCGGTGGCCCTCTTCGAACCCCGAGGTTGCGAGTTTGATTGATTACTTCCAGTTCAACACCCGCAAGGTGATTCCGACTGGGGTTGTGCGGGTCAACCTAAAAACCTTGGACGGACGTAATTAGAGGCGCCAGGGCCGGAACTAACCAGGCCGCCTGCGCCGACCAACCCTGACAGATCACGGAACTCGCCGCCGGTTGAGACCGCATTTTGCAACATATGGACCCTGCTTCTTTTTCTCGGCGTTCATACGTAAGGTCCTCGAAAAGGGAGGGCCAAGAATGAACGCACAACAGCGCCCGCTGGCACCGCTCTCGCGGACCGCGATGGCTTATGTACTGGCCGGAGGCCGCGGCAGCCGGCTGATGGAGATGACGGACCGGCGGGCCAAGCCCGCCGTCTACTTCGGCTGCAAGTCCCGGATCATCGATTTCGCCCTGTCGAACGCCCTGAACTCCGGCATTCGCCGCATGGCGGTGGCGACCCAGTACAAGGCCCACAGCCTGATCCGCCATCTTCAGCGCGGCTGGACCTTCCTGCGGCCCGAGCGTAACGAGAGCTTCGACATTCTGCCCGCCAGCCAGAGGGTTAGCGAGACCCAGTGGTATGCCGGCACGGCCGATGCCGTGTTCCAAAACATCGACATCATCGAGAGCTACGGGCCCGAATACCTGGTCATTCTCGCCGGCGATCACGTCTATAAAATGGACTATGAGCTCATGCTGACCCAGCATGAGGAGAACAACGCGGACGTCACCGTCGCCTGCCTCGAGGTGCCGTTGCAGGATGCCACCGCCTTCGGCGTAGTCGCGGTGGCCGAGCAGGATCGCATCATTTCTTTCCTGGAAAAGCCCAAGAACCCGCCGCCGATGCCCGATAACCCGCTCATGAGCTTCGCCAGCATGGGCATCTATGTCTTCCGCACCAAATTCCTGTTCGACCAGCTTCGCCGAGACGCCGCCGATAGCAATTCCAGCCATGATTTCGGCAAGGACATCATCCCTCACCTCGTCGAGAAGGGCCGAGCCTTCGCCCACCGCTTTACCGAATCCTGCGTGCGGTCGAGTGAGCAGGCGGAGCCCTATTGGCGCGACGTCGGCACCGTCGAGGCCTATTGGCAGGCCAATATCGATCTCACGGACGTCATTCCGCCGCTCGACCTTTATGATTCGAACTGGCCGATCTGGTCGAATTCGGAGCTCAGCCCGCCAGCTAAATTCGTGCACGACATCGATGGCCGGCGGGGCCAGGCGATTACATCCCTGGTCTCCGGCGGTTGCATCGTCTCGGGCTCGTCGGTGCGGCGCTCGCTGCTCTTCACTGGTGTGAGGGCGCATTCGCATAGCAGCGTCGAGGAAGGGGTCATTCTGCCCTATGTCGATATCGGCCGGAACGCGCGGCTGTCGAAGGTCGTGGTCGATGCGGGGGTGCATATTCCGGACGGCCTCGTGGTCGGCGAGGATCCCATCCTCGACGGCAAGCGTTTCAGGCGCACCGAATCCGGCATCTGCCTCATCACCCAGCCGATGATCGACGCGCTATCGCAATGAGCGTGCTCCGGGTTCTGGCGGTCGCCTCGGAGTTCTTCCCGCTCGTCAAGACTGGCGGCCTCGCTGATGTCGTGGGCGCGTTGCCCGCGGCGCTGGCACCGGCCGGGGTAGAGGTTACGACGCTGCTGCCCGGCTACCCGGCGGTGCTGGATGGCTTGGAGGCGGCCGAGGCCGCCTTCATCTTGCCGGACCTTTGCGGCGAGCCGGCGACAATTCGGGCGGGACGCTCCGGGCGCGCGCGGTTGCTGGTGATCGACGCGCCGCATCTCTATGCCCGGCCCGGCAATCCCTATACCTCCGCGACCGGCGCCGACTGGCCGGACAATGCCCAGCGTTTCGCGGCGCTGGCCATGGTCGGCGCCATGGTGGCGCGCGGGCGATGGCCGGGCTACCGGCCGGACGCCGTGCATGCCCATGACTGGCAGGCCGGGCTGCTGCCGGCCTATCTGCGCTTCGGCGAAGGCGAGACGGCGCCGCCGCCCTCAGTCTTCACTGTCCACAATCTCGCTTTCCAGGGTCAGTTTCCGTCGGCGTTGCTGCCGTCGCTTGGGTTGCCCTGGGCGGCGTACACACCCGGCGGCGTCGAATATTACGACAGCATCGGCTTCCTGAAGGCGGGGTTGCAGCTTGCCGACCGCGTGACGACGGTCTCGCCCACCTATGCCGCCGAGATCCGGACAGCCGAGAGCGGCATGGGTCTCGACGGCGTCCTGCGCGCGCGAGGCGCCAATGTCAGCGGTATCATCAACGGCATCGACACGGATGTATGGAACCCCGCGACGGACAGCGTCATCGCCCGCCGATTCACCGTCGACCGGCCGGAGGATCGCGCCGCGAACAAGGCGGCGCTCTGCGACCGCTTCGGACTTGACCCGAAAGCGCTGCTCTTCGGTATCGTGAGCCGCTTGACCTGGCAGAAGGGCATGGACCTCATGCCGCATGCGATCGAGACGATCGCTGGGCTGGGCGCTGGTATCGCCATTCTCGGCGCGGGTCAGGCTGAGTTGCAGGCCGTCATCGCGGGCACGTCGGAGCGCTTCGGCATGGGCCTGCTGCTCGGCTATGACGAGACGCTCGCCCATCTCATCTACGCGGGCACCGACGCTTTGCTTATCCCGTCCCGTTTCGAGCCTTGCGGCCTCACCCAGCTCTGCGCCATGCGTTATGGCTGCCTGCCGGTGGTTTCTCGCGTCGGCGGACTGGCTGACACTGTGATCGACGGCAATGAGGCGGCGCTGGCCGCCGGCGTCGCCACCGGCTTCCAGTTCGCCGATGTGGACGCGGCTTCGCTGGACGCGGCGGTCAGTCGCGTAGCCACAACCTGGGCCGACCAGGCGCTGTGGCGCCGCCTGCAGCGAAACGCCATGGCGAGTGATGTGGGCTGGTCGCGCTCGGCTGGTCGCTACGCGGCGCTGTTCCGGGCAGCGGTGAGCGGCGCGACCGGGTGATCGGCTTGCCACAGGGCCATGGCGAGGTCGTGGCGCTGCGTGTCGCGGTCGCGCTTGGCGGGGTTGTGCCGGTGGTGGCGGGTGGTGCTGGCGTCCTGGCCGGGCTCGGGATGCTGGGGATCGAGCCGCATGCCTTCGTCACGCTCGACAGCCACTACCGCTATCTCTCAGGATTGCTTCTCGGCATCGGTCTGGCCTTCTGGAGCACCATTCCTCGGATCGAGTCGCAGGGCGGTCGCTTCCGCCTGCTGACCCTGCTGATCGTTATCGGCGGCCTCGGCCGCCTCTACGCCCTGCTGACCACGGAGGTGCCGGCGCCTCCAATGCTCTTCGGCCTTGCCATGGAATTGGTTGTGACACCTGCCCTTTGCTTGTGGCAGGCCCGGGTCGCTGCGCAATCCCGCTGACAGCGGGGCTCGCTTCGCCTATGTGACGCGCATGACCGACACGCCGCTCGCCCTCATCCGCAACTTCTCCATCATCGCCCATATCGACCACGGGAAGTCGACGCTCGCCGATCGCCTGATCCAGGCGACTGGGGGGCTCACCGCCCGCGAAATGACCGAGCAGGTGCTCGATACCATGGAGCTTGAGAAGGAGCGGGGCATCACCATCAAGGCGCAGACCGTGCGCCTGTCCTACACGGCGAAGGACGGCCAGACCTATGCCCTCAACCTCATGGACACGCCGGGGCATGTCGACTTCGCCTATGAGGTCAGCCGGTCGCTCGCGGCCTGTGAGGGCTCGCTGCTCATCGTTGACGCGAGCCAGGGGGTAGAGGCGCAAACCCTCGCCAATGTCTATCAGGCCATCGATGCCGGGCATGAGATCGTGCCGGTGCTCAACAAGATCGACCTGCCGGCGGCCGAACCCGACCGCGTGAAGGAGCAGATCGAGGACGTGATCGGCCTCGACGCCTCGGATGCCGTGATGATCAGCGCCAAGACCGGCCTCAACATCGAGGGCGTGCTGGAGGCGCTGGTGACCCGCCTGCCGCCGCCCACGGGCGATGCCGAGGCGCCGCTGAAGGCCCTGCTGGTGGACAGCTGGTACGACGCCTATCTCGGCGTCATCATCCTGGTGCGGATCAAGGATGGGCGCCTCAAGCGCGGCATGCGGATCCGCATGATGGCGAAGGGCTCGACCCATACCGTCGATCAGGTCGGCTTCTTCCGCCCCAAGATGGAGCCGGTGGACGAGCTTGGGCCGGGCGAGATGGGCTATATCAACGCCGCCATCAAGACCGTCGCCGATTGCGATGTCGGCGATACCATCACCGATGACCGCCGGCCGGCGAGCCAGGCTTTGGCGGGCTTCAAACCCTCGATCCCCGTTGTCTGGTGCGGGCTGTTCCCGGTGGATGCCGATGACTTCGAGAAGCTGCGGGAAAGCCTGGGCAAGCTGCGCCTGAACGACGCGAGCTTCCATTACGAGGCCGAAAGCTCGGCGGCGCTGGGCTTCGGCTTCCGCTGCGGTTTTCTTGGATTGCTGCATCTGGAGATCATCCAGGAGCGGCTGTCGCGCGAATTCGACCTCGACCTGATCGCGACGGCGCCTTCGGTGGTCTACCACATCACCCGCACTGACGGGAGCGTGGAGGAACTGCACAACCCCTCCGATATGCCGGAACCGATGCAGATCGCCCATATCGACGAGCCCTGGATCAAGGCGACCATCATGGTGCCGGATGAGCACCTCGGCTCCGTCCTGACGCTGTGCAACGAGCGGCGGGGCCAGCAGCTTGACCTCACCTATGTCGGCAATCGCGCGATGGCGGTCTACAAGCTGCCGCTGAACGAGGTTGTGTTCGATTTCTACGACCGGCTGAAATCGACCACGCGTGGCTATGCGAGCTTCGACTATCAGATGGACAGTTACGCCGAGAGCGACCTGGTGCGGATTTCCATCCTGGTCAATCAGGACCCGGTGGATGCGCTGAGCTTCGTCGCCCATCGCTCGGCGGCTGAGGCGAGGGGCCGCTCGATCTGCGCCAAGCTCAAGGAGCTGATCCCCAAGCAGCTCTTCAAGATCGCCATCCAGGCGGCGATCGGCGGCCGCATCGTGGCGCGCGAGACAATCGGCGCGATGTCCAAGGACGTGACCGCCAAGTGCTACGGCGGCGACATCAGCCGCAAGCGCAAGCTGCTGGACAAGCAGAAGGAAGGCAAAAAGCGGATGCGGCAGTTCGGCAAGGTCGAAATCCCGCAGAGCGCCTTCCTCGCCGCCCTGAAGATCGACGCCTGAGGGGGCCGGGGCAGGGGCCTTTGCCCGCAGGTGGCTTGCTGCGGGTCGCGCTTCCAGCTAGATACCGCCGCCGCTGGAGAGATGGCCGAGTGGTTTAAGGCGCACGCTTGGAAAGCGTGTGTGCGTGAAAGCGTACCGTGGGTTCGAATCCCACTCTCTCCGCCACGCAGCCCAAGTCTCCACTATCGCGATTGCCGCGCGCCTAACCCGCCCCCGCCATCGCCTCCCGATACGCCACCTGATCCTCGTGTAGCCGCTGGAACACCCGGTACTTCGCGTCATGGTAGCCGCGCACGGCGACGTTCGGTTCAATAATCCGCCCCGCCTTCGTCATCGCCGACATGCCGTCGCGCACGCTGGCGTAAGCGCCCGACGCCACCGCGCCGAGGATCGCGGCGCCCAGCAGCACGGCGTCGCCTTCGCGCGCCAAAACGATCCGGCAACCCGTCGCATCCGCGTGTTCGCGCAGGAAAATCGGGTTCTTCGTCCCACCACCCGAAGCGAGGATCGTGTCGATCGTGTAGCCGCTCGCGTTCATCGTCTCGATGATTTGCCGTGTGCCGTAAGCGACAGCCTGGATCGTTGCGAGATACAGACGCGCGAGATCGTCGGGACCGGCCCCGAGGTCGAGACCGCTGATCGTGCCGCGGAGCGTGCTGTCCGCGTGCGGTGAGCGGTTGCCGAGGAAGTCGGGATCGACATGTAGCGCGCGCGTCACCGCGGCCGGAAAGCTTTCGCTTTCGGCCAACCGCGCGAGACGCTCGTTCAGCATCACGTAGATGCTGCCTTCGGCAGACGCGAGTTCGGCATAGGCGGCGTGCGTGCGGATGATGTGGTCGATCAGGCTGCCCGTCGCGGATTGGCCGCCCTCGTTGAGCCAGAGACCCGGCACCATCGCGGCGAAATACGGCCCCCAGACGCCCGGCACGAACACCGGATCCACGGACACGGCCATGTGGCAGGACGAGGTGCCGCCAACAAGCGCCACGCGGCGGCGCAAGGTCGCGTCATCGGGGCCATCCGCGCCGTCGAGCGCCACGCCGATCGTGCCGATGCCGCCGGCATGGGCGTCGATCGCGGAGGTGCCGACAGGCGTGCCCAATGGCAGGCCCAGCTCGGCGGCCGCGCGCGCATCAAGGCCCGCGCCCACCGATGTTCCGAGGGGAAGCACTTCGCGGCCGATCCGGGCGAAGCCTTCATCGACAAGATCGCCGAGACCGACGGCTCGCAGATAGCCGTCATCCCAACGGTTTTCGTGGCCGAGATAGGTCCATTTGCACACGAGCGAGCAGAGCGAGCGGCTTTCGGAGCCGGTGGCGCGCCACGTCAGGTAATCGGGGAGGTCGAAGAAATGCCGAGCGCGCCGCCAAGAATCCGGCCGATGCGTCTTGAGCCAGACGAGTTTCGGCGTTTCCATCTCGAGCGAAACACGGCCGCCGACATAGCGGAGGACATTATGCCCGCCCGCATTGATCCGTTCGGCCTCGGCAACTGCCCGGTGATCCATCCAGACAATGACGTTCCATTCGTCTTGCCCCTCCGCGCCCACGGCGACCGGCGCGCCTTCCGCGTCCACGACGACAAGCGAGCAGGTGGCGTCGAAGCCAATTCCTTTGACGGTCACGTCGCCGCTGGTAGCGACGGCAGCGCGGACCGCTTCGACAACCGCACGCCAGATGTCGCCGGACGACTGCTCGACGTGATTCGGATGCGGCCGGTTCATCCTGATGGGAACGACATGCTGACCGAGAGCCTCGCCGCCCCGCGTGAAGACGCCGGCGCGCGCGCTTCCGGTGCCGACATCGACCCCGACGAATGCTTCGGTCATCGCGCTACTCCTCCTCCACCCGGCTGTCGGTGACCTCAGAGATCCAGGTTCTGCGGCAGGATGACCAGATCGCGGATGACGATGTTGCGTGGCCTGGTCACCATGAAGAGCACGGCGGCGGCTACTTCCTTTGGCTCCATCACGCTGCCCGTCGCGATCGCGTCCTCAAGCTTGGCTTTCGGCCAGTCGTCCAGCAACGCGGTCACCACCGGGCCGGGCAAAACGCCGCCCACGCGAATACCGTGTTTGGAGACCTGCCGCCGGACCGTGTGGACGAAGGCCTGAACGGCGTGTTTGGAGGCGGTGTAAATTGGCTCCCAGACGACGGGAACGACACCGGCGACTGAACTCGTCACGATGATATCCCCGGTCCTACGCTCGACCATATGCGGCAGCACGGCGCGGATCGACCGGAAAGTGGCGTTTATGTTGAGGTTGAGCATGCGGTCCCAGGCATCCGCATCGCCATCCACAACATGCCCGCCGACATAGGATCCCGCGTTGGCGTGGAAGATGTCGAGCTGGCCGAACTTCTCCAGGATTTGTGGCAACATCCCTTCCACGCTGGCGGCGTCTGTAAGGTTGACGACAACCGGAAGGGCGCCCGAGCCCAGTTCGCGGCACAGCCCCTGGAGCTTTTCCCCATCCCGATCGACCAATGCCACGCGTGCCCCGGCCGCCAGGAAGGTTCTCGCGCATTCGAGCCCGATGCCCGATGCGGCGCCGGTAACCGCCGCTACCTTTCCCGAAAGTTCGTTGTCCATGTGGCTTCCTCTCGATGAGCTGGATGCTGGGCAAGCCGGGCGCTTCGCCTCGCTCCGGCGCTATCCGTGTGGTCAACCTGTGTCGTGCTGACGAGTTTATCCGCGGGCTTACGCTCTGCCGTGTGAGACGCGCGAGCGGCGAGCGAGTGAATCAACGATGACCGCGATCGCGAGAACGCCTCCGGTAATCATGTAGCGCAGCGATGAGGATAGATCGAGCAAGGTCAATCCGCTCGCGATCGACTGGATGACGATGATTCCGAGCAATGCCGAATAGGCGCTGCCCCGGCCACCAAACAGACTGGTGCCTCCAATGACCGCGGCCGCGATGGCATCGAGGTTAACGTCTCCCGTGCCGGCCTGTTGGCTCGCCGAGGCAAGGCGCGCGGAGGCGAGCACGCCGCCGAGTGCCGCCAGCATCGAACAAAGGATGAAGGCGCTGGAATAGATGAGGCGGACATTGATACCGGCGCGGCGTGCCGCTTCCCGGTTGCCGCCGACGGCCGTGACCCAGCGCCCCCATGTCGTCCGCGTCAGCGCATAATTCAGCGCGACGACCAGGCCGACAAAGAGGCCAAACATCCAGGGAACACCACGGTCCTGGTTGAGGTAGATGGCGAGTGCTTCAAGCACGACCACGACAATGATCGCGCGGAAAAGCAGCTTGTTGAGCGATTGCGACGAGAGGCCCGCCGCCTGGCGACGCGTTGCCGTGCGGTAGCCGGTGACGAAGGCGAGGATTCCGGCGAGCGCGGCGATGGCATAGGCGACGACATGCGGCATGAAGAGCGACTGGCCGAAATTCACCATCGCCGAGCCATAGGGCAGATTGATCGATCCGCTCTGGCCGAGGATGTAGAGTTGCAGACCAAGAACGGCGAGCAGGCCCGACAGTGTCGAGACGAAGCTCGGCATGCCGAAGCGGTTGAACAGCAGCGCATAGAGGCTGCCGATCAGGCCACCGGCCGCCACCGCGGCGATGATCGCGAGCCAGACCGGTAGGCCCTCGTTGACCCACAAGACGCCCACCACGGCCGAGGCGAAGCCGCTGACCGAGCCGACCGACAGGTCGATCTCGCCCACCATCAGAATGCAGACGATGCCGAGCGAGATAATGCCCACGGTCGAGGAATCGAAGAGCAGGTTGACGAGATTATTGCTCGACAGGAAGACCGAGTTGAGGCTTTGGAAAACCGTCCAGATGATCGCCAGCCCGACAACGACCGGCAAGGCTCCGAGTTCGCCCGAACGGACCCGATCGAAGAAAGCGCGGATCGCGCCGCCGATGCCGGTTTCGTGCGTGACACGTTCGTCCGCGCGATCGAGCAGCGGGGCGGGGCCTTCCTTGTCGCCGCTCACGGCTGAGCTTCCTGCGCAGGAGCGGTTTGGGCTCGCCGTCGTCCCGACCGGCGGGACACGGCATTGTCGGACGCGCCGGTAATCGCGCTGACGAGTTCCTGGTTCGAGGCGTCCGGATAGAAGACACCGTTATTGCGCCCGAGCCGCAGCACGACGATCCGGTCCGCGACGGCGCGCACATCCTCCATATTATGGCTGATCATGACCACACCGAGCCCGCGATCCCGTACCCGCTCGATCAGATCGAGCACTTCGGCCGTCTGCGCGACTCCAAGTGCCGCTGTGGGCTCGTCAAGCAGGATCAATTTCGGCTCCAGCAACAAGGATCGCGCGATCGCCACGGTTTGGCGTTGGCCGCCAGAGAGCGCATTCACCGGTTGCCGCACGCTCGGGATCCGCGCGGAGAGTTCGCGGAGGAGGGTCCAGGCCCGCATCTCCATCGCGACCTCATCCAGTTGCAGCGGATGCAGTTCCTTGCCGAGGAAGATATTGGCGACGACATCCAGATTCTCGCAAAGCGCGAGATCCTGGAAGACCGTCGCGATGCCGAGGGCGAGTGACGCGCTGGGATCGGCGAGCGTCACTGTTTGGCCGCGAAACGTCATGGTGCCGGCGCTGGCCTGATGCACACCCGCGAGGATTTTGATGAGCGTGGACTTTCCCGCCCCATTATCGCCGACGAGGGCCACGACCTCACCCGCTTGAACGTCGAGATCGATCTCGGTCAGCGCCGAAACCGCGCCGAAATGCTTGGAGATGCCGCGAAGGCTGAGTACCAGCTCGCCCGCCGCTACTGGTGCCTGAACCTTGTCCATCATGCACGACCTGCCCTTGCGTTGCCGTTGGTCGACGAGATCGGTCCGGCCGTATGAGCGGCCGGACCTTTGATCTCAGGGGGCGATGCCCAGTGTCTTGCAGCCATCCGCATAGCGGCCGGTGCAAAGCACGGAGGCGGGCTCAATGGGTTTGCCGTTAATCATCCGGTCGACGATCTGCTCTTTCAGGTTGCCGGAGGTGACGAGTGTCGGCGTGAAGAGCTGTGTCGGCGTACCGAACAGCGTCGTGTCGGCCTTGGGCGCCTGGCCCGAAAGGAGCTGCACCGCGACATCCGCCGCCGCCGCGCCGACGATCTCGCTCGGCTTGGAGATGGTGTTGTATTGGTCGCCCGCGATGATGAGCTGCAGCCCGGCGATTGTCGCATCATTGCCCGTCACCGGAGGCACCGGGTTGACGCCGGCCGCCTTGAAGGCCGCGATGGCCGCGCCGCCGGTGCCGTCATTCGCCGCGACGACGCCGACGATTTTCTTGCCGAACCGCGAGACCTGGCCACCGACCCATTGTTGCGCCTTGCTCGGATCCCAGTTCGGCGTGTCGTATTCCGCGAGGGTCTCGTAGCCGCTGCCAGCAAGACCTTCGTGAACGCCTTTCTTGATGAGCCCGGCCGCCGCATCGGTCGGCGAGCCATTGACCTCAAGCAGTCCGGTGCCGCTCGGCGAGACATTGGTCGCCTTGAGGTGCTGCACGAGTGACTGCGCGATGACTTTGCCGATCTCCTCGTTGTTGAAAGAGACATAGTAATCGGCCTTGGCGGAGGGAATGGGCCGGTCGTAGGCGATGACTTTGATGCCCTGGCCCTGAGCCATGTGGACCAGCGACGCGGCCGCCGTCGAGTCCACAGGGTCGATGATGATCGCTTTCGCGCCCTGCGAGATGACCGAGTTGAACTGCTGTTGTTGCCGCGACGCATCGGCATCCGCGTTCTGATACAGCACGATGCAGGTCGGGCAGAGCTTCTTTACTTCGGCGACGAAGCCGGGGCGGTCGTGTTCCTCATAACGGGTCGAGCCTTCATCGGGCATGAGGAAGGCGATTTTGACATTCGAGATGGTCGTCGCGGCTTTCGCGGGTGTCGCGAAAGGCATGAGGGCGAGCGCCAGCGCGCCGATCGATTTGCACATCACGTCATTGAGGCGAGCCATTCGGGCTTCTCCGTTCTGAAGTTTCTTAGTTGTCGCGGCTGAAGTCGCTCGGGCGGCGCCGATTGTCATGCGCTCCTCGCGATGGTTTCCGGCAGAAAGGCATCTTCTATCGGTTGGCGGTCGTTCACGCGGCGATGCTGCCGGTAGGCGCGCGGCGTCATGGCCGTCTGGCTCAGGAACTGCCGGTTGAAATTCGAGACATTGTTGAAGCCGGCCTCGAAGCAGATGTCGGTGATCGGTTGATCCGACGTGGTGAGCAGACGGCAAGCACGATTGATGCGCATGCCGTTGACATAGGCTGTGAAGGTCATGCCGGTCTGGCGGTGAAAGACACGCGAGAATGCACTCGGGCTATAGCCGCTGAGTTCGGCGAGTTCGCTTTCACGGAGCGCGCAGCCGAGATTGCGCGCGATATGATCGAGTACATGGTTGATCGGCTGGGTCATGTAGACAGACGGCTTGGCACGATAGCCGACGCTTGCCAGCATGCGGCGGTCCCTCGACCGCAGTAGCAACTCGAGCAGTTGGAAGAAGAGGGCAGGGCGGGACAGCGCGTCACCTGCAAGCATCGCCCGCATCAATGGGGCGACGGCCGCGCCGGTTGCAGCGGAAAATTCGAGGCCGCGCTGCGCCTCGTCGATCAGCACCGAGAGATCGAAGGCCGGGAAGGCCCGGGTGCAGGCGCACACGAAAGCATCCGTGAATTGAAGCACGATGCAGCGTTCGTCGATCGTTGCACCTGCCGCCACGTCGCTCAGCCAATTATGCGGCAGGTTGGGCCCGGTCATCACCAGGTTGCCGGGCACGAAGGCGCCAACGTAGTCGCCGACGAAGACGCGGCCGGTCGTCGCGGTGATGAGGTGAATCTCGTATTCCGGGTGAAAATGCCAGCGGACCGTCCGGAACGGATAGCCGTGGGCCCATATCTTGAAGGGCGTGCCTTCGGCGACCGATACGATCTCGAGCTCGGGCTCGGGCATGGAGACTAGAGCCCAACCTGCGGCTGGGAAGCCCGTACGGAGCCCCCCTGCCCACCTTCTCGGGTGTCCTGCATCGTTTCCGTCCCCCGGGCCCGTGTCGATCCAAAGACCGCCGAGGCCGCTCTTTTCTTTAAAGATGGACGATAAAGCGATCGGAGGCAGAATACCTCCTCTGTTTAGCCGCTCGACTAATACTTTTTTGATCGTTCCGTCGATCCCGCGCCAATCTTGAGCGCTATGTGCCGTGCCGGAGGCTGAGTCTGGCCTCAACAGCTAGCCAATGGTTCAGGCCTTGACTCTCAGCCTGGCTACTTCTTGAGCGGCGTGATCGATGAACTGGCTGCGTGACGATGCGCCGCGGTCTCGCGCCGCGAACACTCCTCGGCGAGGAGCTCGTAGGCGCGGCCGAGCGATAGGCCCAGGACATAGGCGGCCTTCTTCATCGAGGCGCCCTCCTCATGGACGAGGCGCCAGATATCTCGCCCGGTGGGCTGGGTCGTAGTGCTCATGAGAAATCGGATCGCGCTGGATGTTGTGCAGCTTTGCATATGGCTGCTCAACGGCTTCATAAGAAGCCGCAGCTTGTCTGACCTGTATTGACGAGAAAGCTTTGGATAGGGCGCCCGCGAGGCTCCCCGGCCTTAATTCCGGCAGCGCAGCGACCTTAAGCGACAGCCGGGCGATGGCGCCGAGCGACGACGCTCCCTCACAAGCCGAGGCCGCGAGAGATAGTCGTGGAGAATCCCCTCTTGGTTGTGTAAACAACCTGTGCGTGCACGTGGAGGCCGGGATAGCACGACCCGGCTACTTGGGGGGTGTCGGATGATCGTCGCGCTAGCCCTTTTCGTCGGGCTCGCGGTGGGCTTCGTCGCGGGCCTGTTTTCCATCCGCTGGGCGACCCGCACAACGGAGGAGGCGCTGCGTGAATTCGAGCGCGGCGCGTCGGGTTCCGGTGTCGTCGACAAGACCGGCGGAGGCGTTATCCCCTCCTGATCGAGGTCAATCCCGGGGGCGAGACGGGAGCCAGCCGCCGGAGTGGACCGGCGGCTTCGAGCCTCAAGCGGCGATCGAAGGTTCACCCTCCAGCCGGAGCAGTGCGTATCGCGCTGCGTTGGCCGGCGAGCGCGACATAGATGAGTGCCCCAGCGGAGGCTCCTATGAGCCAGCCCCAGTCGCCGACGTTGAATATCACCTTATAAGCGCCGAGTAGCGACAAGCCGATCGAAAGCGCTCCCGCCAGAGCCAGCGCGATGACCGCCTTGCGGTTCCAGCCACCGTCGTAGTGGAAGGAGCCGCCGGACGACATCGTATAGAGGTCCTCGACGATGAGGGTCTGTCGCTTCACCAGATAGTAGTCAGAGACGATAATGCCGAACATCGGCCCAAGCACGGCGCCGAAGATGCTGACGAACAGCGTGATCGCCTGGGGGCTCGCGACGAACAACCACGGGCAGACAAGCACGGACAGGATCGAGGTGATCAGGCCGCCGAGGCGGAAATTGATGCGCTGCGGATATAGATTAGAAATGTCGTAGGCGGGGGAAACGAAGTTGGCGACGATATTGATGCCCATCGTCGCGACGATAAAGGTCACGGAACCGAGAATAACGACGATCGGATTGCCGATCTTTTGCACGATCAGAACGGGATCCATGATGGCGGTCCCAAATACTTTCAGCGTGCCGGCCGTAACGATCACGGTGATGATCGAGAATACCAGGAAATTGACCGGAAGCCCGAGAAAGTTGCCCTTTTTCATGGCGGACTCGTTCTTCCCGAATCGGGCGAAGTCACCGAAGTTCAACAAGAGCGCCGCGAAATAAGCCACGATCAACATTGCCGCGTTCGCCATCACGCCGATCGTCGCCGTTGTCGATGCCGCCGGAGGGCTGAGCTGCAGCGCCAAGCTGGAGAAGCCGGCATGCCAGAGGATCCAGATCGCCAAGGCGAACATAACCACGTAGACAACCGGGCCGCAGAAATCGATGAATTTGCGGATGCGCTCCATGCCGCTCAGGAAGATGACGAGCTGGAAAAGCCACATGAAGATGAAGCTGGCCCAGGCAAGCGTCGAGAGGCCCAGGACACTGTTATGGGTGAGCGACACGGTGGAGGGCGCGAGGGTGATTACCAGAACCTGCACCGCCTTGGACGCGAAGTAAGTCTGAACGCCATACCAAACTATCCCGACGATCCCGCGCACGACGGCCGCGAGGTTGGCACCCATCACACCGAACGAGATGCGGGCAACAACCGGATAGGGAATGCCGTAGCGCAGCGACGGCCGGCCGATCAGATTCATCAGGAAGTAGACGATCATGATGCCGACGAGCATCGAGATGAGAACCTGCCAGCCTGTCAGGCCCAGAAAAAACAGGCTCGCCGCGAAGGTATAGCCTCCGACGGAATGGACATCGGACATCCACATCGCAAAAAGGCTGAAGACGCCCCAGGTCCGCTCCTCGGGTTTGGTCGGAGCTAGATCGTGGTTATAAAGCTTTGGGTGGGCTCCGGTAATGACGAAGGTCGGTACCTCGCGATGGTCTGGTGGCATCGGTATCCCTCCTACGGCGCAATGAATTTTTTGTTATTGCAATAACTATGCCAATAGAGGTCCAAAACGCCTGTTCTTCCGGCCGCAAATAGGACCCGAGCGGAGAGGATCGAAACCGATGACCGAAACGAGAAGCTCCACCGAAACATCAAACGAGAGCGCCGAGCACTTTGACGTGCTGATCGCTGGCGCAGGGATTTCCGGCCTGGGGGGCGCTTATCATCTCACCAAGCAGTGCCCAGGCACCACCTTCGTCATCCTCGAAACCCAGGAAAGCTTCGGCGGCACCTGGCTCACACATCACTATCCCGGCATCCGTTCCGACACGGACCTCTATACCTTCGGCTACCGGTTCAAGCCTTGGACGAGCGCCCCGATCGCCACCGCCGCCGAGATCCTGAGCTACCTGGGTGAGGTCATCGACGACAACGAGCTTGGTCCGCGAATTCGCTATCGGCACCGGATCACTTCCGCACGCTGGTCGAGCGATGAGAAACACTGGGCAGTCGAGGCGATCCGGACCGCGACTGGCGAAACTGCCCGGTTCACCGCCAACTTCCTCTGGATGTGCCAGGGCTATTACCGGCACGCCAAGGGCTACACGCCCGAGTGGGAGGGGATGCACAGCTTCAAGGGCCAGATCGTCCATCCGCAGACCTGGCCGAAACAGCTCGACTATGCGGGCAAGAATGTTGTCGTCATTGGCTCGGGCGCGACCGCTGCAACGCTCATCCCGGCGATCGCCGATGATTGCGGCCACGTCACGATGCTGCAGCGCTCGCCGACCTATTTTAGAACGAGCCGCAACGCGATTCCGATCGCGGACGAATTGCGCGAATTGCAGATCGACGAAGCCTGGATCCACGAGATCGTGCGCAAGAGGATCTTGCGCGACCAAGCCGTGTTCGCGCGCCGTTCATTTTCTGAGCCGGAGGTCGTGAAGCAGGAGCTTTTGTCAGCCGTTCGTGCCCATCTTGGCCCAGATATCGACGTGGAGACCCACTTCACTCCGAGCTATCGGCCCTGGCGCCAACGCATCGCCTTTGTCCCTGATGGCGACCTGTTGGAGTGTATCAGAGTGGGCAGGGCGTCAGTTGTCACTGACGAGATAGTGCGCTTTACCGATTCCGGGATTCTCCTGAAATCCGGCAAGCGTCTCGATGCGGATATCATCGTCACCGCGACAGGCCTCCATCTCAACGCGCTCGGCGACATCGAGTTTTCCATTGACGGTGAACCTCTTGTCTTCGCCGACACCGTCACCTATCGCGGCATGATGTTCACGGGCGTGCCGAACATGGCCTGGGTCTTCGGCTATTTCCGGGCAGGATGGACGTTGCGGGTGGATTTGGTCGCCGATTTCGTGTGCCGTCTGCTCAACCACATGAAGGCAACGGGTGCCACCCAGGTGAGGCCGACCCTTCGGCCGCAGGACAAGGGCATGCCTTTGTTGCCCTGGATCGACCCGGAGAATTTCAATCCCGGCTATCTACTCCGTGGCCTCCACCTATTGCCGAAAAGAGGCGATAAGCCTGAGTGGCAGCATACCCAGGACTATTGGACGGAGAAGGATCAGTTTCCCGCCATCGATCTCACCGACGGCGTATTCGCTTACGAGTGATTTGGCGAGCACCCGATCCCCGCCAGCGACCGCCTCAGGCACGGATGCGGTGTGGATCACGATGCAGCGTGAACGCGGCGCCCGCGGCTTCGGGCGGATATGAAATGCTATTCAGCGTGGGAACAACCAACTCGGCAACCAACTCCAGGCGCCTCCGCCGATCGGTGCCTGGGAGGCTACAGATTGGAGCGACCGGGGCGCGCCTTCGTGGTTGTCGCAGCGCTGGATGCTGCCGGAGAAGTCGGAACAGCTTCCGAGGGTGGCGTTCCACACGAACCTCATACCCTTCTTGCCGGATGATGCATCCACGGTGGCGTTGATAACCTCGACCTTTCCATCGGGCCCGAAATGGAAGTCAACAACACCAACGCCCGAACGCTGCCTCCAGGCATAGTTACTCACGAAGTGAAGGACTCCACCGTTATCCGGCATTCCCGGCGCGTTCATCTCTCGCAGCACCTCGGCCTTCGTTGCTCCCTCCAGGCCGACCAGCAGTCCCTCCGTCAGCTCGGTGCAGGAGATGTCAGGGCGCCCCGGCTCATCTACTCCGTCGCCCCAGCATTTCGCGTTATCGGCATAGGCGGGACCGCCAAGCACGGAAACGAGCACGACCCCCAACCACAAGCGCATCCGCCCCACCAATGTTTTGCGGAAGGGTAGCGCCACTACCGCAGGCTGTCATCCGGGCGACCGATCACCTGGAAAACGGATATGGCGGCCACAGTTCGCCGAGCAAGGAGGTCGATGCCCGAGCGGCACAATCTCAGTCGTTTCCGCAAAGACAATCGTCACGTTGATGAGGCTATCGCGGATTGAGGGCTTGTTCGAACGCCGAGCCGGATGTGGATGTCTTGACCTAGCCTGGCGGCGCGTCGCTTTGTAGTCAGACGTTCTGGAAGGACCGAGTTGATGGATGTTGAAACCCTATTGACCTTCGCAGCCGTCGTGCTCGGTCTATTCCTGATTCCGGGTCCGGCCGTCCTGCTCACTCTCGCGCGAGCGACGACGGGTGGCCGTCGTGTCGGGGTGGCAACGGGGTTCGGCATCGCTTTCGGGGATCTTATTCACGCCACCATGGCAACCTTCGGTCTCTCAGCCGTGCTGATGACCTCGGCGATCGCGTTCAGTGTCGTGAAATACGTCGGCGCCGTGTACCTCATCTTTCTCGGTATAAGAGCCATCATCGAAAAGGGTCATGATCTCCAGCTCGCTCCCACGCGGCGTATCGACGCGGGTCGGGCTTTTAGGCAAGCAATCCTGGCAGAGGTTCTCAACCCGAAGACCGCGATATTCTTTTTGGCTTTTCTGCCGCAGTTTGTGCACCCTGATCATGGCTTCGTGGTTTCGCAGTTCGCCGTCCTCGGACTGATCTTCGTTGCCATGAGCGCTGGCTACACTTCACTCATCGCTCTGGCGGCTGGTTCGGTAAGCCGATGGCTCCGCCGGCACAGCCGGATTGGCCGCTGGCAGGGACGCGCTGTCGGCACGATCTATATCGCGCTTGGGGTCCGTCTCGCCTTGGAAGAGCGGTGAGCGGGCGCTGCTTTTCGAAGTTTGTTTTGTCTTTGGTCGCAGGCCCGGCTTCGGCCGGGTGTAGACTGCTTCAAAGCATCAACCACGGGAGGAGCTCTACTCATGCGTATCAGCCGTATCGTTATTGCTCTGGCGTCTAGCCTATGCCTGTCCCCGGCACTGATCACGGCCGTCGACGCCCAGAGTACCGGCACGCCGGTCAACGCGGCAGGACAGCCGTCTATTTCCGGGACGCCCTATGTCAAAACGCACAAGCGTCACCACCGGCTTATGTATGGCAAGCACTACAACCCGAATAAATTTTCCAAGTGAATCGACGCGTCGTGCAGTCATTGCACCGTGGCGCGCGGCTATTCGTCCTTACTGCTGATGTAATCCGCCATGGCGCCTCGGGCGGTGGCAATTGGGATGATCTGCGGCCCGCGCGGCGGTGACGCGGCGACCAGGCGGCGCGTCACCGCGAAAGCCGTCACCACCGCCGCCATCCCGAATACCACCGATCCCGCCGCCTGCCCGACCAAAACGCCGCCGGGGCCGTAACGCTCGCCGATCCAGACGAAGGGAATGGTGCCGAGTGTCGCTCGGCCCCAATTAAAGACCGTCGCCAAGGCCGGCCGGCCGAGATTGTTGAACGCCGCATTCGCGACAAATAGCGCGCCGATAAACAAAAAGCCGGAGGCTGTCCAACTGCAGAACAGCGCGACCAGCATGGCCGTCGTGCCGGTGGCGGAGAAGCCGCGGATAAGCGGCTCCTGCACGGCCGCCAGAATCGCCCAGGCCATCAGCACCGCGAGCACCATGAACAGCAGGCTCGACCGGATCGTCTCACGCACGCGGTCCGGCCGCCCGGCCCCGAGGTTCTGCGCCACGATCGCGCCCACCGCCCCCGTCAGCGCGTAGATCACGCCGAAGGCCACCGGCGTGATACGATCGATCGTCGCCTGGCCCGCCACCGCAGCGTTGCCGAACTGGGCCATGGCATGGGTCACGAAGGCACCGCTCACCGGCGTTGCGATATTTGTGAGGATCGCGGGTCCAGCGATGCGGCCGACCTTCAGTAGGTCGCTGAGGTAGGCGGGGCGCGACGGACGCCCCAGCAAATCGCCTTTGAGCACGTAACGCAGGCCGAGCCCCGCCAGAATGAAGCGCGAAAGCACAGTGCTGATCGCGGCTCCCACAAGCCCGAGATGAAGGCCGAAAATGAACAACGGATCGAGTGCCGCGACCGCGAAGGCGGCATAGAGCGTTACGTTCATCGCTCGCCTTGCAGCGCCCGAGGCCCTCAGCAGAGCCGCCGATCCCATGCCGACCGCGATCAGCGCGGCCGAGGGCGAGGTGATGACAAGAAAGACCGCCGAGAGCCTGGCGGTCTCCCCCTCCGCATGCAGCAGCCGCAATAGCGGCCAGCGCGCCAGCGCCGTCGCGATGCCGAGAACGAAGGCCACCGCCACCATGGTGATCAGGCTATGGGTCGCGATCCGGCGCGCCCGGGCCATGTCGCCTGCCCCGATCGCGGCCGAGACCACGGCCCCGATGCCGATCGTCATGCCGATGCTGGTCGAGATCTGGAAGAAGCCGATCGTGCCCGCGAATCCGATCGCGGCGGCGACCGGCTTGGTGCCCAGCCGAGAGAGGTAGAAGAGGTTGAGGAGATCGACCGCGAAGACCGCTACAAGGCCGACCGCGCCCGTCGTTGCCATGACGACGACATGCCGCATAATCGAACCGGTAACGAAGGCCGCCGGGCGGGCGGAGAGCGGAGTAGGCTTCGCGGCCACGGGGCGCGGCATAGGGACTCGCCGTTCTTGTGTGCGGGTTTATGTCATAACAGTGCAAAAGAACTAGTGGTGTAGTTCGCAGGAGACTTGTTCACTGCTTAAGCCTTCCCTCAGGGGTTTGTGTGCAAGCTTGCGGGATCGTGAGCCTCACCCTTCGTAGGTTGCGCAGCCGGTTTCAGGACTGGCCCGAGCGCTTAGCTTTCAGCCACCGTCGCGCCTGCAAGGCGGCTGTCGAGGCGCTAGCTCGCGAACGTGCCGTGTGCTTGCTCTGCGGCGCGGCTGGCATTGGCAAAAGCCTGGCGATGCGCGCGATACTCATCGAACTCACGGCGCGGGGATTCGCCATCGTTCAACTCGACGCGGCCCGAGAGTCCATCGATCCGCTCGATGCAAAGATTCAGGCACGGCGATCGGCCTGCGGTGCGGCCGCGTCCTTGGTGGTAATGATCGACCATCTCGAGGCGATCGGACGCGACGGCCTGAAGACTCTGGAACGGGTCGTAACCATCGCGCTCGAGCGCGACCGCCGCCTGCGCTTTCTTCTCGCCGGACTGCCGGAGTGCTGGACCTGGATCAGCATTCTGGGGCTCGAAACCCTGCAAGGCAGCGTCATTATTGGCCTCCAGCCACTTCCGCCTGACGAAGCGGCGCGACATTTCGCCCGCATCTGGGGAGATCTCGGTTCGGCTGAGCCTCCGCCGGCCGCTGCCGCTCAACGCGCTTTGAGATTCGCCGAAGGCAACCCGCGCGCGATCGACAATGCGGCGGTCGCACTGCTCCGCTCGCGGCGATGGGCGGAGCGGCTTCGCGACTCGATATCCAGTGAAATCGAATGCCGCTTCACTCCCTTCCTGCTCATGATGGTCGCGCTGACGATTAGCGTAGCCGCCCTCGGGCTCGGCGCGGCGGCGTGGCATGGTCTCCGATCGGCCGGGGGGCCACCTCCGCTGCTTGAAGTCACCTTGGCGCCGGAACCGACGATAGCGCTCCTGGTGTTGACTGCCGCCTCTCCTTCGTCCGACGCATTCACGACGATTTGCATCCCCGCGCCGGCGATGCGCGCCTGGTCGATGCGGCGGACCCGCGCAATCCGCAACCTCAGCCGCCTTGTCCTGGCGGCGCGCGCTTTCCAGCGGCGGTTCGGGGTCCTCGTGCGAGAAGAGGAAGTCCTGCGTTTCCGGACGGAGCGAGCTGAACTCGAACGCCCGGCTGCTGACCGGGCCACGCATCTCCCCGTGCTACCGCCAGGCTTGCCGTGGTTGCGCCATGATGGCGTCGTGTCTCAGAACAAAGGCGCTCATGAAGTTGATAGCTCCATGCTGGGTCTTACCGAACCCGCGGCTTTCTCCCGTAAATCCGCAAGTGACCTCATCAGCGAGCCGTTCACTCTAGCGGCCTTACGCGGGCCGCCGGGCCGCCAGGGGACCAAGCGGGCTCTTCCGACTTCGGTCGCGGCGCCTGCTCCTGGGAAAACTTCTCGTGGCGTGGATTTCGCGAGGAAGATGTCGCGAGCTACTGCCGCCCCACCGATGGTTCTCTCGGCCACTTCCGGCGATAGCTTGAGATCCCTTTATGCGCGGGTCTATCGCGGATTTACGGCGCCGCCCTTCTCGGTGGTGCGGGCTGCCAACGGCGCGACGATCAAGCCGGGCGACCTCGTCGTCTTCCCCGCGCCACCACACGGATGGAGGCGGCGTTAGGGTTTGCTCGCGGCAAATGGCGGGCGCGCGTGGGCAATTGCCCATATGCTCGCGCCGAGACGGCCTCTTCGTCTTTCTGCGGGCGTACATTTCGCGCGGAACGCCTTTGGTCGAACCGCTGGATTAACCGCCAAGACGCCGCGCGACAGCCGCGAGCGCGATCGCCGCCAAGCCAAGCAGTCGCTTGTCCTTGGTGGTCCGGGCCGCCTGGCCATACCAGCGTATCGCAGCCTCAGGATCTGGCGGAAGGCCGATGCCGGTCTCGTAGCAATAGCCAAGGTCGTAGGCGGCGAGCGGATCGCCGGCTTGAGCGGCCTGCCGAAAAACCGCCGCCGCCTGCGCCGCTTCCCCAGGCATGCGGGTGAGGAGAGACCGTTGGGCGCGGACGAAGGCGGCCGGGCTCACAGTACGTGATGCGCCGCCCGGTTTCGCTTTGCTCGCCAGATCAAGCCGTGCCGGCTCCGCACCGTCGTTCGCCGCCTGCCGGAGGAGAAGACTGGCTAGCCGCTGGTCTCGCGGCACGCCGTCTCCGGCTTTGTAGAGCAGCCCCAATCGATACTGAGCCAGTTTATTTCCCAATGCGGCAGCGCGCGCGTAATAGCCTGCGGCGACGGAATGGTCGGCGGCAACGCCACGACCAATCTCATACATGGCGCCCACCCAGTAGCTGGCGTCTGCACTGCCCAGTTGTGCGGCGATCTCGAACCAGGCCAGCGCCTGAGCGGAATCCTGTCCGACGCCATGCCCAGTATCGTAGGCGATACCGAGATCGAGTGCGGCGCGGGGGTCGCCGCTTCCAGCCGCACCGGTCAAGGCTCTCACAGCCTCTGCATCTTTCCCGGCGGCGAAGGCGTGCTGCCAGGCCGCGACTTTAGCCTTGCCCGCAGAATCTGAACTGGCGAGTGCGGCGCTCGGAAGCCCGATTGTCGTGAGAACGAGGAGCAGCGCCAGCCGCGCCAGCCATGATGTGATCTTCGCTGGCTTCATTGCGGCGTTATGCGACGCCGGGCTTAATTTGTTGTTAAGACGTATTGAAAATAATGGCCCTTGTGTAACGCACCACCGAGGGGCCGATTCGATGAGCCGACTGTTCAGCCAAATGATCGGCCGGAGGACCCGTGCCGCAGCGATCCATGACTATTCGCCACGAGCCTAGTGGAAAGCGCGTCAAGGGAGTTGTCGCATGGACATTGATACGATCGACCCGCGAGCGGTCAAAATCATGTCCGACATCCTGGCACTCACCATCGATGAGCAGGATGGCGTTGCTCTATCCGCCCTCAGCCGCATCCGGCGGCGGGCGAGGGAAAGCGCTGTCACGGGCGGCGGCTTGAAGGAGACGTTCCGTCGCCTCGTCCATATCAGTGGCATGGTCTCGTCCGAGGAACTCGATCATGCCAGTTCTCTCGGTGGCCCGGGGGCGGCGCCGGCGATGGTCGGCCGGCTGACCTCGCAGGTCGATGCGCTACGCTCTCAGCTCGCCTATGCCGAGCAACTCCGCTTGCAAGATGCGGCGGACTTCGTGCGGCGACGGCGGCGCGACGTATTCGGCGGGGTTGGCTACGGCGTGATGATCGGCGCCGCGACAATGGTGCTGGCGGCCGTCGCGGTCTGGGCGACCTTTCCCTCAGTCCGGCATCCGCCGCATCGGCTGGTAGCAGCGCTCGATTTTCGTTCAGCGGTGCCCGAGATGCTTGCGGTCCAGGATTACCCCGCGGATGCCGCACGTCGTGGCGACCAGGGCATGGTTACGCTTGCCCTGTCGATCGGTCCGCAAGGGGAGGTGACTGCGGCCCAGCTGGCTCGAAGCAGTGGCAGCACGGAACTTGACGAGGCCGCGCGGCAATGGGCCTGGAGCTGGCGCTTCCGGCCGGCGGAGGTCGATGGCCGGCCGATCGCCAGCACGCGCATGATCCGACTTCGCTTCGATCTGGCGCGGGGAGACCCTGGAAGTACTGTGAGTGGCCCGTTGGATGGCGGCGTAAGCACGGCAGGGTCGCGTTCGCTTCCTTGATCTGTAACCTGCGCGAGCGTAAGCGGGGGCGCCAAGGCTCCGCAGGACGTGTACGCCATGGCACTTGAAGATGACCTCTCTCCCGAAAATTCGATGGAAAAGGCGCTCGACCTTCCTCGGGGGGTGATCACGCGGCCTCCGATCGAGGAGGCGCTCGCCTTTGACGATGTGCTGCTGGTGCCTAATTACTCGCAGGTTTTGCCGAGCAGCGTATCGACGCGCGCGAGGTTTACCCGTGGCATCGGCCTGAACATCCCGCTTATCGCGGCGGCAATGGACACGGTGACGGAGGGCGGCATGGCGATCGCCATGGCCCAGCTTGGCGGCATCGGGGTGATCCACAAGAATCTCAATATCGAGGAGCAGGCGGCGCAGGTCCGCCGCGTCAAGCGCTTCGAATCCGGCATGGTGGTCGATCCGCTGACGATCCACCCGGACGAAACTCTCGCCGATGCCCGCAAGCTGATGGCCGCGCACCGCATCAGCGGCATCCCCGTCGTCGAGCGGTCCACCCGCAAGCTGGTCGGCATTCTCACCAACCGGGACGTGCGTTTCGCCACTGATCCAGGCGAACTCGTCGCCTCCCTCATGACCCATGACCGGCTCGTGACAGTGCAGGAAGGCGTGAACCCTGACGAGGCGCGTGGCCTGCTGCATAAGCATCGCATCGAGAAACTGCTGGTGGTTGATGACGCCTATCGCTGCGTCGGATTGATCACCGTCAAGGATATGGACAAGGCGGAAGCCTATCCGCTCGCCAACAAGGATGATCTCGGTCGCTTGCGGGTCGCGGCCGCCACCGGCGTCGGCGAGGATGGCGAGAAGCGGGCGGCGGCGCTGATCGCCGCCGGGGTCGATGTCATCGTGGTCGATACCGCGCACGGTCATTCGGCGGGCGTGATGCGGGCGATCGAGCGCATCAAGCAGCTGTCCAACGCGGTCGAGGTTGCCGCTGGCAATATCGCGACGCCGGATGGCGCCGAGGCGCTGATTGACTCTGGCGCGGATGCGGTGAAGATCGGCATCGGGCCCGGTAGCATTTGCACGACTCGCGTGGTCGCGGGCGTCGGCGTGCCGCAATTCTCCGCCGTGCTCGAATGCGCCGCCGCCTGCCGTGCGATGGGCGTGCCCGCCATTGCTGATGGCGGCATCCGTACCTCCGGCGATCTGGTGAAGGCCATCGCGGCGGGCGCCAATGCGGTCATGGTCGGCAGCCTTCTGGCCGGCACGGACGAGGCGCCGGGCGAGGTCTTCCTGTATCAGGGCCGCAGCTACAAATCCTATCGTGGCATGGGCAGCCTCGGCGCCATGGCGCGGGGCTCGGCCGACCGCTATTTCCAGCAGGACATCAAGGATCAGCTCAAGCTCGTGCCCGAGGGGATCGAAGGCCGCGTTGGCTACAAGGGTCCGGTTTCGGCCGTGGTGCACCAGCTGGTCGGCGGTTTGCGCGCCGGCATGGGCTACGCCGGCAGCCCTGACGTCGCCGAATTGCAGCGCAGCGCACGTTTCCGCCGCGTCACCGGCGCCGGCCTGCGTGAGAGCCATGTGCACGACGTCGCGATTACCCGCGAGGCTCCGAACTATCGCCAGGACTGAGGGCCGGCTGGCTTCTCCCCTTCCTAAAAGGGAGGGGCCGGGGGTGGGTTCATGACGTAACCCACTCCGGATGGGTTCATGAGGGACCTATCCGCTCTAGTCTGATGGACGCGGCCACCCAACCCCGGCCCCTCCCTCCCAGGGAGGGGGGACAGGAATCTGCTTTGACCCCCAATGCCCGCCTCGCCGGCGCGATCGAGCTTCTGGAGGCGATCGCGGCGGCGCCGCGCAAGCCAGCTGATGCCGTCGCCAACGACTTCTTCCGCGCCCGACGCTTCATTGGCAGCAGTGATCGCAAGGCGATTTCTGAGCAAAGCTGGGCCGTTCTTCGCCACCAGCGCCGCCTCGCCTGGTGGGTCGAACGCGCCCAAGGCGAGGCGACTCCTCGCCTGATGATTGGCGCCATGGCGGTGCTGAACGGTGATCCGGCAGGCAAGGTTGCCGCCCGCTATTCCGGCGGACGCTATGCCCCCGCGGAGCTTTTGCCCGAGGAATTCGAGATCCTGCGACGACTTGAGGGCCATAATCTCGGCCATCCCGCGATGCCGGATGCCGTGCGCCTGGAGATACCCGACTGGGTGCTGCCGCTCTTCAAAGCCCGCTTCGGCGCCGAGACCGAGCGCGAGGTCGGCGGCCTTCTGGCACCGGCGCCGCTCGACCTTCGGGTTAACCTGCTCAAGGGCGATCGGGCCGCCGCGCTGGTGGCTCTTGCCGCCGAAGGTATCGAGGCAAGAGAGACGCCACTGAGCCCCTGGGGCTTGCGCATCGAAGGCCGCAAGCCGGTCGTGACGGGTGACGCTTTCCGCGCCGGATTGGTTGAGATCCAGGATGAGGGCAGCCAGATCGTGGCGCTCCTGGCCTCTGCAAAACCGGGAATGCGGGTGATCGACTACTGCGCGGGTGCTGGCGGCAAAACGCTCGCGCTCGCCATGACAATGGACAATCGCGGCCAGATCACCGCCTGCGATACCTCGGCACCGCGTCTGACCAGTGCGGTTCGCCGCTTGCGCCGCGCCGGCGTCCACAATGTGGAGCAGCACCAGTTGGTGGATGGCGACAAATGGGCCAAGCGGCGGCGGGAAAGCGCGGATCGCGTGCTGGTGGACGCACCCTGCACCGGCACCGGCACCTGGCGCCGCAATCCAGACGCCCGTCTTCGACTGACCGAGCGGGATCTCGCGGAATTAGTGGTGAAGCAGGCCGCCATATTGCAGGATGCGTCTCGGCTGGTTCGCAAAGGGGGCTGGCTGATCTACGCTACTTGCTCGCTGCTGCCGCCGGAGAATGAGGACCAGGTGAAAGCCTTCCTTGCCGCCAACCCCGACTTCACCCCCCTGGATCCGGGGGTCGAGGGCGTGAGGATGCGGGATGGCCAGCTCCGGCTGAGCCCGGCGCGGGATGGAACCGATGGCTTCTTCGCCGCCGTTTTGGAGCGGCGATGACCGGCGCGCCGGAAACCGACCTCGTCGCTATCCGCGCGGCTGTTCCTTCTGATGCCACGGCGATCGCTGGCGTTCATGTCGCATCCTGGCGCAGCGCCTATGCCGGGATCTTGCCCAATCACTCGCTGACCGGTCTCTCCATCCCTCGCCAGGCTGGCTATTACGGCCGCCTCATCGGTGACGGGCAGATCGTGCGGGTGGCCGAGGCGCGCAGCGGCGCCCCGGTCTCTGGCCTAGTGGTGGGCTTCGTCACGGCTCGGCGCATTTCTCGCGCCGTGGCCGCCGAGGGCGAAATCGAGACGCTCTATGTGCTGGACGACTGGCGCGAGCGCGGGATCGGCCGCCGTCTAATCCAGAGCGCGGGCGCGGCGTTGAAAGCGGCCGGCTGCCGCAGTGCCTTCGTCTGGGTACTAAGCGAAAACCCGAATCGGTGGTTCTACGAGCGCCTCGGCGGGGTTCGGATGATGGAGGGTCAGGTCGGCGTGGGTGGCGTTGCCCAGCCGCAGACCGCTTATCGCTGGGACCCTATCGAGATCCTGGCCGAGGCTCAGGCTTAAACCTTCCGCGCGGCTGCGTTTCCGCAGCCCGGCTTGTCAGGCGGCCGACCGCACGGCATATCGCGCCATGGAGCAGATCACCGCCGCCCTTCACGCTGACCGCGTCCTCATCCTGGACTTCGGGAGCCAATTCACGCAGCTCATCGCCCGCCGGGTACGCGAAAGCGGCGTGTATTCCGAGATTTGGCCGTTCAGCGCGAGCGAAGCCCGCATCCGCGAATTTGCGCCGCGCGCCATTATCCTGTCGGGCGGCCCGGCGAGCGTCACCGAGGAGGTCTCCCCGCGCGTTCCCGAGGTTGTCTTTACCCTCGGCGTTCCTGTGCTCGGTATCTGCTACGGGCAACAGGCGATGTGCCTGCAGCTCGGCGGCCTGGTCGAAGGGCATGACCACCGCGAATTCGGCCGCGCCTTTGTCGAGGTGACCGAGCCCTGCGCGCTGTTCGATGGCATCACGGATGGCTGGGCGCCGGGCGCGCGCGAACAGGTTTGGATGAGCCATGGCGATCGCGTCACCGCCCTGCCGCCGGGCTTCCGGGCCGTGGCGGCCAGCGAGGGCTCGCCCTTCGCGGTGATCGCCGATGATGAGCGGCGTTTCTACGGCGTACAGTTCCACGTCGAGGTCGCGCATACACCACATGGCGCGGCGATCCTTCGCCACTTCACGCACCACGTCGCGGGCTGCGCCGGCGACTGGACGATGGCCGGTTTTCGCCAGAGCGAGATTGCCAAGATCCGGGCGCAGGTGGGGCAGGGGCGGGTGATCTGTGGCCTCTCCGGCGGCGTCGATTCGGCGGTCGCGGCGGCGCTCATTCACGAGGCGATCGGTGATCAGCTCACCTGCATCTTCGTCGACCACGGCCTGTTGCGGCAGGGCGAGGCCGATGAGGTGGTGCAGGTCTTCCGTGACCGCTTCAACATCACCCTTGTTCACCGCGACGCCTCTGAAATGTTCCTCAGCGCGCTAGAGGGCGTCTCGGATCCGGAGCTTAAGCGCAAGACCATTGGCGGCCTCTTCATCGATGTCTTCGAGGAGGAAGCGGTCAAACTCGGTGGCGCCGACTTCCTCGCACAAGGCACGCTCTACCCGGATGTAATTGAGAGCGTGAGCTTCACGGGTGGACCTTCGGTCACCATCAAATCGCACCACAATGTTGGTGGCTTGCCGGCGCGCATGCGGATGAAACTGGTCGAACCACTGCGGGAACTCTTCAAGGATGAGGTGCGGAAACTCGGTCTGGAACTCGGCCTGCCGCCCTCCCTTATCGGCCGCCACCCATTCCCGGGCCCTGGTCTCGCCATCCGCATCCCTGGCGCGCTGTCCGCCGAGAAGCTCGACCTCCTCCGCCGGGCGGATGCGATCTTCCTCGAGGAGCTGCGGACAGCGAAGCTATACGACGCGATCTGGCAGGCCTTCGCCGTGCTGCTCCCTGTGCGCAGTGTCGGCGTAATGGGCGATGGCCGCACCTACGACCTGGCCTGCGCCCTGCGCGCCGTGACAAGCACCGATGGCATGACCGCGGATGTCTATCCCTTCGACATGGCCTTCCTATCCCGCGTCGCCAACCGCATCGTCAACGAGGTTCGCGGCATCAACCGCGTCACCTACGACATCACCAGCAAGCCACCTGGAACGATCGAGTGGGAATGAGGGGCGATCGGCGGCGGTTGTTTGCTGCTATCCTGCCACTACCTCACTGTTGATTGTACCAGCAGCCGAGTCGGCACGCCAAGCACTGGGCCGGCCGCTGCGAGCCGCTAATCAAGCGCATGCACCGTGGCGCCATGCTCCGAAGCTGTTGCTAGGTGCAGGGCATCCGCGGCGCGAATCCTCAGCGCTTGTTGATCGACGAACTTCGCTGCCGCCCGGAAACGCGACCCGATCGACGAGCTCGCTCAGATGTGCATGGTGTCTGCCAGACTGATCGCGTCCATATCACACTCATGACCATAAAGATGGTCATATAGCGCATGAGGGTTAACAGATTCCGGGGGTGGGCCGCACATGCTACGGGCGCACGGTTCGGGGACTTACGCATCACTCCGCGCCCTATCGCCGCACCCCGAGGGTCCTGTCGAAGAACTTCAACGCGGCGTTGCCGATGTATTCGTGCAGCTTCGCCCGGTCCACGCCGGGGGCGTCGTTGCAGGCTTCCGGATAGTTGTCGCGTCCAATCTGGTCGCACTCATTGTCGAAAATCTCGTGGTTGACCTGGCCGGGCAACACGTCGAGCTGAGCCTGCGGAATATACTTTGCCGCAAAGGCCGCGTTGTCCTCGGGTGGCGTCGTGGTGTCGCCGGCTCCGACGATGAGGTAGGCCGGGATCGCCATCTGCCCGAGCCCCGCCGCATCCATGCCGAAGCCCTGGATGTCGCCAGGAGCCATCGCAAAGGCTGCCTTAACGCGATCGTCGCGCAGCGCTCGGGTAGGGCCCGCGTCGAGGCTCATCTGGTCTCGCAGATAGGCCGGCACGATCGCGTTGTTCTTCCATCCGCGCTGATACGCCACGAATAGATCCGGATTGACCTGGGCGCCCCCGATCCAGAGTGCGGTAAATCCCCCCTGCGAATGTCCCGCCACGCCAATCTGGTTCGGGTCGATGTGCGGACCCCAGACCTTGTTCTGGAGCAGGTAAGAAATGTCCAGGCTGATGTCGCGCGGTCGCTGCCAAATCCTGTTGCGCACATAGAGCGCGCTCGAATCAAATGTATTGGCTCGATAGTGATAGACCATCGCAACGAGATAGCCGTGCGATGCAAGATATTCGCCGAACCAGGCGTAGACTGAGCCGTTACCGCCCGCCCCATGCGAAAACATGACGAGCGGACGCTTGAGGCCATCGGATACGATCGGGGCATCCTTGTGCAGGTGCAAGTTGGTGGCGAGGAACACCTTGAATGAAGCAGATCCAACCGCCGGAGCTGCCGGATAAATCATCATAAGATCTAGAGGTCTGCCGCCCTCGGCCGGATCGACGAATTCCAGTTGTGTCATTCCGACGGGATACAGGGCGGTCGGCAACGCGGCTTGGGCCATGGCGCTGGCCGGCCAAACTAGACCGTAACAAATGGCGCCCAAACAAAGGACGAGGCATAGGAGAAAGCGAGCAGGGCAATTTCGCCGCAGACAAAGGCGTCGCATGTTTGGACCCCCGTTTTGTAACTCGACAACTAGACTAGTTGGGCAGAGCACACGAGAGGGATTTGCCAGCCGAATTGGACAGCAAGAAGCGGATAGTGGCCGTCGCGCTCAGCCTCCTAGGAAGGGGCGGTCACGAATAGGAGATTTCCATGGCCTTCCGGATCACCGGCCTGTCGCCGAAGCCTTTCCAACACCTCTTCGGACTGCCTGACGACGAATTGGCCAAACACGGCGCGAGACGCTGCGTCGCCGACGAGGTTCCAGGCTTCCCTTGCCGAATCGAGATGCGCGACGCGGAGCTAGGTGAAACGTTGCTTCTGCTCAATCACACCTGCCAACCCGCCGACACGCCTTACCGCGCTTCGCATGCCATCTTCGTGCGCGAAGGTGCAACCGAGACTTATAACCAAATGGATCAAGTGCCGGAGGTCATGCGCCGACGTGCGCTTTCGCTACGCGCCTATGATGCCGCGGGCATGATGCTCGACGCGGATCTTGTCGAGGGGGCGAACATCGAGCCAGTCATTGCCCGGATGTTTGTCAACTCCAGTGTGGAATACATCCACGTCCACAACGCCAAGCGGGGCTGCTACTCTGGCCGGGTCGATCGAACCTAGTCTTTCCATCGAGTGATCTCCGTGGCGACACACTGCATCCGCCACGGGGGCTCGGCATCAAAGATGGCGTGTCTCCGTCGGGAAGAGGCCGGCATTCTCGAAGCGGGGAAGGGCGGCGACCACTGCGGCAATGTCGCGATAGCGCTCGGGGTAGAGCAGCAGCGAACGCGCGAAAGCAAGCGCGCCGGCTTGTGCATGCGAGCGTGCCTCGAGGTCATCGATACTGAGGAAATCGGCGACCTGTGCGAAGCCTAGGATTCGTCGGATGATCTTGCACGCAAGAAAAGCAAGCGCGTCCGAGAAGATATCGGCCACGTAGGCCCGGCGCAGGGTTTCCAGTCTCGAGGATGCGGCAGCATCACCGAAATGGCTTGCCGGAAAGCCGTCCGCCTCGCCTTTGAATGCACGCCAATGTCCTAGGAATTGCGCCTCGAATCGCTGCCAGAAGATCACGATATCGGCGGCGACCAAATCGCGGAAGCGCCTGTCAGGCTCTGGCGCCGCAGGATGAAACGGCTCCGCGTACCAAGCCATGATGTAGTGGGCGATAAAATTGCCGACATCGAACCCGGACGGCCCAATCCATGCGAATTCACCGTCGATGATGCGCGTGTCGTCTTGTGTTGCCAAGATCGAGCCCGTGTGCAGATCACCATGTATGAGCGACTGCGCCTTGGTCAGATAGGCAATCCGAGCGCGCGCGACCGCTCCCTTCAGGTCGACATCGTTACGCAATGCAGCGGCCCAGGGCACAAGACGCTCGCTTATCACGTTGCGAAGCGCGCTCGTATAAGGATCGATGAAGACGAGATCGACCGAAATGCGCTGCAGAGCGACATTGCGTGAGAAGATCGCCTGATCCGCGCACTTCACTTCAAACGGCGCGGCAAGGTCCGAGGTATAGAACGACGCTGCGGCAACAAAGGCAGCGACGTCGATTGGAACGCGAGGATGATGAATTCCCTCGATCATCGCCTTGCGCAGAATGACGTGGGGCTCGAGCTTTTCCATGACGATGATGAATTGAACTTCATCGAAATGGTAGATTTTCGGCAAAAGGGTCCCGACGAATGGTTCGAGCCGGCTCGTATAGCTATATTCAAAGAAGGCGCGGTTTATGTCCATCGGCCAGCTTTCTCCGGCCACGCGGACGTAGGGCAAGGCTTGCTTGACGCACAGGCCGCCGTCAGGACCGTCGATGAGGAAAACAGAATTGAGATTGCCGTCGGCGACATCACGGCATGCCCATTCGGACGGCAGCCCGCCGAGGTGCTCAGCAAGCGTGCTGTGATTGGCGAGATAGGCCGAGACGTCCGACGCCGTCAGGATGTGATAGTCGGTACTAGGTCCGTCTAGCATAGCGAGTTACGCCGCCTTCCCGTTACGAGCTTGCCAGTTTGGCCGAAACGGTCCAATGGCGGCGATCGATGTTGCCCACGGTCATCCCTCAGTCTTCGGCCTCTTGTTGCATCCAAGATACCCCTGGCGGACACCCCGAACAACCCAATCCTCAGAACGTTCGCCTTTTGGGTGGGGGTGGAGTTGCTTCGAGTGTCATTGTTTCGCCGCTAAACCTTCACAGAAACCGGCATTGGATACGTTCCGCCGTTCACCACGTCGCGGTTGTGGGTTGCACCCCACTTCACATTCGACGGGAGTATTCGATGCGTCCAATTCACAGTCTGGTCTTCGCGGCGGCTCTTGCACTGGCGCCTCCGGCCGCCAGCTTTGCGGCGTCAGGTTCTGACGTTTCGCCTGCCACAACACGCGCGGCGGTCGCGGGACCCGTTAGCAACAAGCCGTTTGGAGAAACCAAGGGTTACAGCCTGTCGCCGACGAATGGGGCTGCGGGCGGCGGCATGGCCTCCAGCGGAGGCATAAAAGCGGGCGGGCAGAGCCGGCAATTGGCGGTAACGACATCCACCGCCGGCTGACGCGATCCGTACACGGCGGCTACGGGGTGTTTGGCACGACAGTAAGCCTGGTGACGATTAGCGAACAATCGCCAGCATCAGGCCATCCCAACCCTTGCTGCCGACAGTCTGGATCGCCGTGGCATCAAGCCTAGGTTCTGCGGCGATCATGTCGAAGAACTGGCGCGTTCCTATGACTCCAGGATCCGCACTCGTCACGTCGGCCACGGCACCGTCGCGCACAACATTGTCGCCGATGATGACCGTGCCCGGCCGTGCCAGCCTGACGGCCCAGGCAAGGTAATGAGGGTTATTGGGCTTGTCGGCATCGATGAAGATGAGGTCGAAGGGAGCAAGTCCCTCCGCCTCTATCTGCGGAAGAGTGTCCAGCGCGGGACCGACGCGGATGTCGACCCGATCGGCGACTCCTGCTCGATCGAGATTTCGGCGTGCCACTTCCGCGTGCCGGGGCTCGGCCTCTAAGGTTACGACGCGACCATCCGAGGGCACGGCGCGCGCGAGCCATATCGTCGAATACCCACCGAGAGTGCCGACCTCAAGCACGCGCCGCGCACCGGCCATGCGGGCGAAAAGATACAGCAGCTTTCCTTGGTTTGGAGACACATCGATGGCGGGCAGGCCAGCGGCCTTGTTCGCCGCGAGACTGTCCTCGAGCGCCTGATCCTGGGGCACGAGGCGGTCGACGATGTAGTCGTCAACCCGACTCCACTGCTTCTGGCTCATTGTCTATCCCCGCTCTCGATAGCCGACACGCCCTACCTGCTTCGCCCGCGTCGCAGTAAAGCATGCCACGACTTTGCTCGATTCGTTGGAGTGCCGGTAACACAGGTCCATCGTATTCGCATCGCGCAAGGTCAAAGCATACTCCCCATCATCATCGAGGAAAAAGCCGGATTGTCTGGGCCAATCGCGCCGATCAAGGTTTCCCTGAAAATTCCGGCTGTCGATTGGCCGCTGAACCGGTTTCCTTCCTGATGATCAAAGACAAAGGTGAATTGCAACGATTTCGACGGGAAATTGGGGCCGCTATGTTCTGGCACCCTGTAGGGATTGGCTCCGACGAAGACGGCCATAGGCTTTCCTACCCAGGTTCCTTTAAGACAGGCGCATCTTGTGCGAATGCAGCCGTCGCCACGGCGAAGGCAGCCTAAAATACGGCGCGGAACATGTCTATTTACCCACTGCTACCGGCGAGACCCATTCGAGCAACTCCACCAGCGTAGCTTAGGCCGTCACGTCCCTTCCCGCAATAATCGTGCTGACTTCACCCATCCAAGCGCGTGGTTCGCGTGGTGGGGATCTTGACGCCGAGCAGTATCTTGTCCGAAGCAGGAGATGCACGCTGCAGCGTGCCAACGCAAAAAAGGAGGAACGAACATGTCCACCGCGGAACAAAGGCTGGCCGAACTTGGTCTGGAACTACCGCCGCCCCCTGCGGCTGTTGCCTCATACGAGCCATGGGTTCGCGCTGGTAACATGATCTACACGTCGGGGCAGTTGCCCTGGCGCGATGGCAAAACCTTGCTGTTCAAGGGCACCATCGGGCGGGAACTGACGGTCGATCAGGGCGTTGAGGCTTGCAAGCTCAGCACCTTGAACGCCATCGCCCAGCTCAAGGATGCCGTCGGTAATCTGGAGCGCGTCCGGCGTATCGTGCGGCTCGAGGGCTCGATCAATATCGCGCATGGTTATACCGACGACGCTCCGAAAGTCCTGAACGGCGCCTCAGAAACCCTGAACGCCGTCTTCGGTGAGCGCGGCCGGCACAGTCGGATGATATACACCTTTCCAGAGATGCTGTTGGGCGTGGCTTGTCTTATTGTCCTATGGGCAGAAGTTGACTGACGAGCACGCGCGAATCACGCGTTGGTGCCGCCGTCCACGGTCAAATTCGCTCCGGTTATATAAGCTGCTTCCGGGCCCGCAACGAAGGCCACCAACGCGGCGACATCCTCGACGTGACCGTAGCGCTTGAGCGCCGTATTGGCCAATTGCGGAGCCGCCCAATCACCCGCGGCGGGATTCAGATCCGTGTCAATGGGACCCGGCTGGATATTGTTGACCGTGATACCGCGGCTGCCGATTTCTCGTGCCAACCCCTGCGTGAACATCTTCACTGCGCCTTTCGTGGCCGCGTAGGCAACCAATCCGGGTGTCATCATGCGTTCGCCGACGCAAGAACCAATCATGATAATGCGGCCGCCGTCCTGCATGTGCCGCAACGCGGCTTGTGTCGCGATGAACGTACCGCGAAGGTTGATGTTGATGACTTTATCGAGCTCCTCCAGCCTTGTTTCCTCGAATGGCTTCGGAATGGCGGTGCCGGCATTGTTCACGAGCACGTCCAGCCGACCGAAGGTGGCGATTGTCTTTTCCACAGCGGCCGTGACTGCCTCGGCATTGGCGGCATCCGCTTCGATCGCAATCGCCTTTCCACCGGCGCGTTCGATCTCTGTCACGACGGAGGCAGCCGCGTCAGCACCTTTGGTGTAGGTAATCGCGACACTCGCCCCGTCGGCGGCCAATCGTTTTGCGATTCCTGCGCCAATTCCGCGCGAACCTCCGGTGACGAGGGCTGTTTTGTTGGTCAGGCTTGCCATCATGGATTTCCTTAAGCGTTAGCGCTGTTATTTGGAGTCGAATGTTGCACTGATCTCAACTGAGGGAGCGGGAGCAGTCATCGCCGCTCGATTCCCTTCAACTCGTCGGCTACCTTGCCGCCAGCTTCGCCGCTCGTGCTCAGGTGGAATCTGGCGACAAACATCTAAGCGTTGATGATGGCGGGAGGAAAAGACTTTGTAGGGTGAGGGGGATGCCTAGAAGGTATAGGCAGTGAGATGGCGCCAAGGCGCCTCCATGGCATCTTCCGCTGTCAATTCTCTTGAGGATTGCTAGCCGAGCATCCCGATAAGATGACGCCGCTTAGCCGCGCGGCCTCCAGCACCGCAGCGTAAACGACGTCAGGCCGATCGACCTGGATGAAGTGGCCGCTGTGGTTGACGACTTCGAGGTGACCTCTCGGGGAGAGCGCGGCCGTGCGCGACTGCACCTGCCGCCATAGCGCCTCACGCTGCGGCGTGTCGTCGTGATTCGTTGCCGCCAGGACGATCAGGGGGACCGGAGGGAAGGGCGGTCCCGAAAGAAGGGCCGCCTCGCTGGGTGCCACGCCGGCTTCCTCAGCGGCGGAAATCGAACCAGGTGTAAGCGGCGCGGTTGAGACGAAGACACCCGGTGGTTCCAAAGGGCTCGCGGCGTCCACCAGCACAACCGCCGCGACATCTTTGGGATTACCGCGCGCGAAGGCTTGGACGTAGAGCCCGCCGAGGGAATGGCCGACGAGGATATAGGGCGGTGCAGCGCCGATCATTCGCAAAAGCCGCGCGAGATCATCGGCGACGCTGTCAGCCATCACAGGCAGGTTGTTCGGCCGCGCTGGGCTAGCGCCGACGCCGGCACGATCGTAGACGACGACCCTCACGCATGCGGCGAGACGTGGCCCCACCCGGTCCCAGCTTGCCATACCCAAACCCTGCCCCGACTCGAAGACGACAGTGGGCCCTGCATGTCCCTGCAGCCGGTAGGCGAGCTGGCTCTCGTCGCGATCTGGCTGAACGGGTTCAGCCACGCCACGCACAGCGCACAGCGCAAATACAGGGACAAGTGCGAGAAAAAGGAGAGGCCGAGCATGCATCGTACCTCTCCATCGTGCCGACCACGACACCCGAGTTGCGTGATCGGCAGCCCGCCCCGCACACCGCCCGCTGGGCAATCGGCGTGTAGGTTCGGGCCGATCAGCCAGGCCGGAGGGAGGCCCCCTCCCGACGCAATTCGCAGATCACTCCGTTGACGTGCTGCCAGTATTCGAAGTCGGCGCTGTCGCCCTGATGCCGCATTTCGTCCGCACGCTCCTGAGCGATCGCTTGTGCGCGCATTCCGTGCAGGCGGATCATCTTTTTGGCCGTATCAACTATTTTTTCTAGTTGCACAACTGTCCTCCCCTGTGCTCGCGATGATGTGAGGTGCGTGCCCATGCGCCCCGCTCACCAACGCGCTGGGATACTAAGCGGCCTTAATGCAGGACGCGACTCGTTCGTTCCGGCCTTTGCAATGCCCTGGCATGTTTTGAAAGCATAGACGGCAAGCTGAGCTCTTCCTGCAAGGGCAGATCACGCACAGGCAATGGCGTATGACCAAACGAAGTTCATGGCGACAGCTCCGTCACATCCCCGTAAATGCCGGTTCCACCACTAAGATGGAAATCTATTGCAAGGCCAAAATCCTTCGGATAAAAATATTTCTGTCATCGAGTATTACGAACCAGCGAAAGTTCGACCGCCGATTTTACGATGTTATTCTCGCCGTGCTCCGGCAATCCTGCGCAGACGAGCGCATAGTGCAGGATAAGGAAGAGGCAACGGCAAAGGATTGAGTTAGGCTACAGAGGATTGACTATATGACAGAGCCGGACGGCCTTCCCAAACCATCCCGTCGCGCGATTCTCGGCTCGGGGACGGCGGCGTTGCTTGGCCTCAACTTATTTCCTGGAGCGGCACGATCTGCCAGGGCAGCCGATCAGGCTCCGGCCGCGCCGATCCAGGCGCCCGATTCGCCGCCTGCGGGCTACAACATCCTCTTTATTCTGGTCGATCAGGAGCACTTCTTTCCGAAGTGGCCTTTTCCGGTGCCGGCGCGGGAGTGGTTGAAGTCGAAAGGCATCACCTTCACCAATCACCAGGCTGCGTCCTGTGTCTGCTCGCCGGCGCGGTCCGTCATCTACACCGGTGAGCACATCCAGCATTCCGGCGTCTTCGACAATCTCAACTACCTGTGGCAGCCTGACATGTCGACGTCCGTGCGAACGATCGGCGATCGCATGCAGGAGCTCGGCTATCACGCTGCCTACCAGGGCAAGTGGCATCTCAGCTATAATCTCGACCAGACCAAGACGGCGATCGACGCGCCCACCGCTGACTACCGCAAGATCATTGAGAGCTACGGTTTCGCCGATTTCTACGGGGTCGGCGACCTCATCGACAGCGGTCTCGGCGGCTATACCTTTGACGGAATGACGGCGAATACCGTGACCACCTGGATGCGCCGGCAGGGTGAGGAGCTGCGAGCGAAAGGACAGCCTTGGTTCCTTGCCGTCAATTTCGTCAATCCGCACGATGTAATGTACATCAATTCCGACCTGCCGGATCACGTGGTCCAGGGCAAAAAATATGCCATCTCGATCTTCCCGACGCCTGAAGACAAACTGTATCAGACGCGATGGGATGATCTGCCGCTGCCCGCGAATCGCAGCCAGCCCCTGAATGCGCCCGGCCGCCCCAAGGCCCATGCGATCTATCAATCGATCCAGGATATGATGGTCGGCCAGTGGCCCGACGAGGATCGCCGGTGGCATGTGCTTCGAGACTATTACTACAATTGCATCCGCGACTGTGATCAGCAGGTATTGCAGGTGCTCAAGGCGCTCGAGGACAACGGGATGGATAAAAACACGATTGTTGTCTTCAATGCGGATCACGGTGAACTCGGCGGCCATCATCAGATGCGGGGCAAAGGGAACTGCACTTACAAAGAGCAGAACCACGTGCCTCTCATGATCGTGCATCCGGCCTATCCCGGTGGAATGGACTGCGAAGCGATTACTTCACAGATCGACCTCGTGCCGACGATGATCGCGCTCACCGGGCTGGACGAGACCGCGCGTGCCAAGGCGGCAGACGGCCTCAAGGGGCGTGACTTCTCCGGTCTGCTCGCGGCTCCGGCGGCAGCGAAGGCCGATAGCCTGCGGGCGGCTGCCCTGTTCAACTACAATATGCTTTCCTACCAGGATGTCGTCTGGGCAGAGCACTTTGTCGACTTGATGTTCTCCGGCTCGGTGACCAATGCCGACAAGATCCAGACAATGTTGAAAAACGACCCGGACTTCTACGATCGTGTTGCGATCCGCAGCGTCTTTGACGGGCGATACCGCTTCTCGCGCTATTTCGGCCCGATGCAGTTCAACACTCCAAAAACGCTGGAAGAGTTACTCGGCAAGAACGACCTGGAGCTTTACGATCTCCAAGAGGATCCGGATGAGATGAACAATCTTGCGAGCGATCCAGTCAAGAATGGCGACAAGCTGGTTGCCCTGAATACCGTTACGAATGATCTCATCGCGTCGGAGGTCGGCGTAGACGACGGCAGCTTCTTGCCGATCCGCGACGGCAAGTGGTATTTCCCTCCCTCAAGCGAACGGTGAGGATCTACGGCGTGCGCCGGGGCGATGGGGGCTGGCAGCAGCTTAGGGCCGCCGCTACTGTGGTTGTGTTTGCGGTGGCGTCTTACCTGCCTGCGACGGCCAGTGGTTGCGACAGCACCGCCTCCTGCTCCGCGACCGCGACCTCCGCAGCGGGCGACGACGCCTCCGAGCCGATCCACTTCTTCGGCGACACCTCGCATCTACAGGCAACGTCAGACCAGGTGAGTCTCGCGAGCCAACCCGGTCCCCTGCCGATCTCCATCTCCGGCAATATCCAGAGCTGGACGAGCGGACCAGCGCTAAGCGATCTGTACACCGAAGCTGCCCAGGGCTTCTACCGGATCAACGAAAGCTGGAAGATTCTCGGCCAGGAACTCTACCAGCAACAGGGCTCGATCACCCTTGCTAACTTTGTTGGCGGGTTCAATTACAAGCCCAACGACGACATCAGCCTCAACGTCACCGCGGGCGTAGGTGTCCATGCCCTCTACACCTATCAGTGGAGCACGTATATATCGCCGCAGTATGTTTTGCCCTGGAGCTTCGAGGGCAAGAAGCGAGTTGCGCTTGAGGCCGATACCACCTTCGAGAACTACGTTCGGGGCAATTTTTCTCAGGTCATGCCGAAACTCGATCTCGATGTCGCCGCCTGGTTGCCGCAGCTACAAATCGGCTACGCTTTTGGTAACTTCGAGAACATCACACCAATCAGCGCCACGCAATATTACCAGCCGCAAACGATTCGCGGCGTTACGCTCATAGCCGTGCTCCATCCTCTTGACCAGGTGTACATCGTGGCATCTTACCTGCCCGCAAATCGCAACTATACCGCCGGGAGCTATGTGCGTCAGAACAGCTTCGGTGGCACCATCCATTGGAACCTCAATGCGGCTCTTCGGCTCTCCGCCTACGGAGAGGACACCTGGTATCAGGGCGGCAGCGACAGAGCGCTGGGCGGCGGCATAAGTCTGGCGTTTTAGGATTTGCGCGGAGATCCTCGATGCCGGGTCTTTCCGGTCGCGTCGGGACCGCGTGAAGCCGTCCTCTCGTCATCCTCAAGTTCTATCCATGTCGGCGCATGGTCGCTCGCTTTTTCCCAGCCTCTGACTTCACGGTCTACATTGGCGCTGATGAGGCGCTTCTTGAGCGACGGACTCAAGAGCAAATGATCAAGGCGGAGGCCGGCATTCCGGCTATAGGCGTTCCTGAAATAGTCCCAGAACGTGTAGATCTTTTCCTGCGGGTGCAGTACGCGGATCGCATCGGTCCAGCCTTGCTCAAGTAGTCGGCGAAAAGCGTCGCGAACTTCGGGCCGAAAGAGAGCGTCATCGACCCAGCGCTCCGGCTTATAGACGTCGAGGTCGGTCGGCATGACGTTGTAATCACCCGCGAGAACCACTGGGGCTTTGGACAGGAGCAGCTCATTGGCGTGGGCAATGAGGCGATCGAACCACCGAAGCTTGTAGTCAAACTTTGGTCCGGGCGCAGGATTGCCATTCGGCAAATAAAGGCAGCCGATGAGGACACCGCTCACAGCGCCTTCGATATAGCGGCTATGGGTGTCTTCGGGCTCTCCTGACAAGCCGCGTGCCGTCTCCACCGGCGTTTGACCGCGCGCGAGAATAGCGACGCCGTTCCAGCTCTTCTGCCCGTGCCAAATCGCTCCGTATCCGGCCTCCACCAGGGCCACGTCAGGGAATTTCTCCTGCGGCGCCTTCAATTCCTGGAGGCAGACGGCATCCGGCTTGGCTTCTTCCAGCCACCTCAAAAGCGCGGGTAGCCGCCCGTTGATCCCGTTGACGTTGAAGGTAGCAATCTTCATGGCCCAACACCCGACTGCAATAAAAACGCGCTAAAGCTGAGCTTCGATCGCCGCCCTGTCTACAATCGACCAAACCTGCGATATCTTCTCTGTCCGGAACTCATAGAATACATGTTCGGTGAACATGACTCTCTTTCCGTGCACAGCGAGACCGAGGAAGTTTGCCCTCGGGGTGCAGTCGAATTGCAAACGGCTTGCTATAAACGGGGGATCGGAGATCAAAAGCTGGATATTGAAATAAAGGTCTGGAATGTCACGAAAATCCTTCTCCAGCATCTCGCGATAACCCGCTATTCCGACGGCTCGACCATTGTGGCGAACTTCATCATGAACGAATCGTTTCAACATCGGCCAATTCTGCTCATTGAGGCATGCAATGTAATCTTGATAGACACCGGCGAGGCCGACCTCAATCATCGCAATTGCTCCCCAATAGACACGCCATTGTTCTCCCATATGCCGGAACTGGCGGCCAGCCGTGAGTGATTTTGGGAAAGCCCGCTGACGGCATAGGCGCGACATCGACAGGACATAATTGCTCGCCTAACCTATCGCGATATCCGCCAATCCGGCGCCACAGGCATCCTCCTTCTACCAGGTTTTCTCGTTGCCAAGACGACCGGATGATGAAAGGGAGCTGGGCCGATGAAAGCCGGCGATATCATGACGCGGCGCGTTCTGACGATAGGATCACTTGCGTCGATTGACGCCGCCATCGACATCATGGTGGTCAACCGGGTAAGCGGCATTCCAGTGGTCGCAAGCGATGGCAAACTCGTCGGCATCCTGACGCAGGGCGACCTGTTGCGGAGGGTCGAGACAGGCACTAGCGACCGCCATCTCAGCCTCCTGAGTTTGCTGATCGGCCCCAGGGACAGGGCGGCGGATTATGTGCGCACGCATAGCCGCCGCGTCGATGACATCATGACCGCGCAGGTCGTCACCGTCACCGAGGAGACGCCGCTCAGCGAGGTCGTGGATCTTATGGAGAAGCACCGTATCCGGCGGGTTCCTGTGGTCCAAGGCGATCGCCTCATGGGTGTTCTGAGCCGCGCGGATCTCGTTGCGGCGCTAGGTCGCAGACTTGCCGAACTTCCACTCGCGGGCACGAGTGACGAGGACATCGAGGCGAGACTTGCCGCCCAGCTGCATGGGATTCCCGGTTTGGAAGACAGTTCCGTCATCTGCCAAACACGAGGTGGCGTGGTAACGCTCAGCGGCGTCATCCATGACCAGCGGTTGCGCGGAGCCATTCGTGTGGCGGTGGAAAACCTTGCCGGGGTCGTCGCTGTCGATGACCATATGGTCTTCGTGGAACCGCTCATGGCGTCATTCGGGCCGAATCGCTAAAGCATCATCCGGTCGACCTTGCTCTTCGATCGGATAAGATGCTCGCCAAAACAAAGAGCTAGAGCTTTCCTCCGAATCACTTCGACCGGAAAAAAGCTCTACACGACGTCTGGCTCGGCCAGGCCGCTTTTCCTAGTCAAAGCCCAAGCGATCGCTGGGCAGGCGGCGGCGGCCCGAGATGTATGCCCTCCAGTTCCAGCATACGGATCTTCGCGACCGAGCCGCCCGGTGCCGAAAAGCCACCGACCTTGCCGCCGGCGGACAAAACACGGTGGCACGGGATGATCAAGGGCACCGGATTGTTCGCCATGGCCTGGCCAACGTCGCGCGCGGCCTCGGGCCCGGCACCCACTTCTTTCGCCAAGGTGCCATAGGTGGTCGTATGGCCCCACCCGACCTGTCGCGCGGCGGCATAGATCCGCGAGTAGAACTCCTCCTGGCCATCCAGCACGAGCCGGATATCGCCGAAATCGACCTGTTTGCCCTCGAAGTAGCGCTGCACGGCCGCGATCGCCTCAAGCACCTTCGTCGGGGGCGAGCCAGCTTTGGCGCCCTGCAGACGGCGCAACACATTGCCCTCCGTCACTTTAGCGCTTCGAGCCGGCAACTGGAACCGCGTGATCCCGGCGCTATTCCAAGCGATGCCACAAAAACCGCTCGCGGTTTCGAATATCAGATACTCGTGTATTGTGCGGTTCATGATCTGCGCTCCAAGCTCAATCAGGCGGCGCCGGCAACTTGTGCCCGAAGTATCTGGTTTTCGGACTCCAGGGCGGCGATCCTTTCATGCAGTGGCGACAAAGCGCTCTCAATTTCAGGCACGGTGAAGCGCGGCGTGATGTGTTGCGGGCAGTTCCAGTCGAAAGTCTCGAGGTGTAGCAGAAACGCACGCTCAGGTTTTCCTTTGTAGCCCGGAACGATAAGGCGCTCTGCGAGAGCGGGCTCGTCACGAATATCACGCGTTTCCATATGCGCCAGGATTTTGAGGCGGCCGCGATTCGGATAGTCTACCAGGATCAGCGCGACCCGGTCGTCCGCCGCGACGTTGCCAAGACTAATATACTGCCGGTTGCCGCGAAAATCAGCGAAGCCAAGGGTTTTATCGTTGAGGACCTTCAGGAAGCCGCGCGGACCCCCCCGATGCTGCACATAGGGCCAGCCATTCTCCGTAACCGTCGCCATGTAGAAGCTGTCCCGCTCGCCGATGAAGGCTGTTTCGCTCTCCGTGAATCGATCGGATGCGCGGTCGCCGCTAAATTGCTCCCACATTCCCAGGCTGCCATTCGCCGCCTGGGCGGCGCGGACGCTTGGTGTCGAGACCATATCGAGGAACCCATAGGGCATTCGGTCACTCCACATTCCGCGGGCGAGTGCTTGTTCAGGCGACGCCCCAACTCTTCAGTCAAGTGGGATCATGCGCGAGGCGCGATAATAGGCCTGATTGACAAGACATTATTGCCAATGCAGCAATAGCCGATGGACCGCCTTGGCGCCATGCGGATCTTCGTCGCCGTCGCAACGCTCGGAAGCTTCGCGGAGGCGGCGCGGCAGAAGCGGCTATCGCCCTCGGTCGTCACGCGGTCGATCGCGCAGCTCGAGGATGAGCTCGGCCTGACGCTGCTGAGCCGGACGACCCGATCGGTCGGTGTCACCGAACGCGGCAGGATCTACCTGGAAAGCTGCCAGCAGATTTTGGCCGATATCGACGACGCCGAGCGAAGAGTTCGCGGCGAGAACGCAGAACCTCGGGGCGAATTGAAAGTCACGGCTCCGATTGTCTTCGGTCGCCTCCATGTGCTGCGAGTCATCGACCGCCTCTTGCGCCAGCACCAGGCTTTGTCGATTAGGCTCACTTTGTCCGATCGCAACCTCCATCTCGTGGAAGAAGGCATCGATGTCGCGGTTCGTATCGGCGAGCTTGCCGATAGCAATCTGATCGCGGTGAGGCTTGGTGTCGTCAGCCGCGTCCTGGTCGCCAGCCCCGCCTATTTGGAGCAACATGGCATTCCGCTTTCCCCGGCGAAACTTGCCGACCACGACATCATTGCTTTCGAGAACGTCAATGCCACCAATGAATGGCGCTTCAGCGCTGGCGAGGCACTCGTGCGGGTAAAGCCCCGCCTGGCCGTAAACAACGCCGATACCGCAATCGCGGCCGCGGAGGCCGGTATGGGGATCACGCGTGCGCTTTCCTATCAGGTCCAGGAGTCCGTGATGGCCCGTCGCCTGATCCGGATCCTCCAAAGCTTCGCGCCGCCGCCGATACCGGTGAGCGCCGTCTATCCGGCGCGGCGAATAGCCTCAGCCAGTCTCACGACATTTGTCCGAACCGCACGGGACCAGTTCAAAATCCACCCGCTCGTGCCCGTCGAGGACTGGTAGTATCGCGCACTGAGAACTCGTCGGAATCGCGCTTTTGCGACGGGCAACATGGTAGGGCAGGGGTCAAAGACTGATGGCCAAGCCGGTCAAGATTTACGGCATCAAGAATTGCGACACGATGAAAAAGGCGCGCGCCTGGCTCGAAGGCCACGACGTCGCCTACACATTCCACGATTATAAGCTGCAAGGCGTGGAGCGGCGCAAGCTGGAGGGCTGGGCTCGTGAGGCCGGATGGGACAGGCTGCTCAACCGAGCCGGCACGACCTTCCGCAAGCTTCCCGACACGGACAAGGCGGACCTCGACGAGACGAAGGCGGTCGCTCTGATGCTGGCCCAGCCTTCCGTGATCAAGCGCCCCGTTCTGGAAGGTGGCGGCCAACTGATCATAGGGTTCAAGCCCGAGATCTATGCGGCGGCGTTTCCCTAGAACTCATAATGCACGACGCAGCTTCCCGAAGCGCTTGATCAGCCGGTCTCGCCTCAGCCGGGACAGTCTGTAGAGCCAGAAAATGCCGTCGAGTTGGTCGATTTCGTGCTGCAGGCAGACCGCCAAAAGCCCTGTGGCTTCAGCCACCTCGCCGCGGCCAGCCAGATTCCGGTAGCGCAGCCGAATGCGGGAAGGACGCTCGACGTCATCCGTGACGCCAGGCATTGAAACGCTGCTTTCGGGTAGCGGACCAACTCGGCGGAAACCCAGTCGATCTGGGGATTGACGTAGAAGCAGGCCGTCTTGCTGGGCAGTTCGATAACAGCTAGGCGGCGCGGAACGCCGATATGCAGCGCCGTTATGCCGATGCCGGGCGCCGCGCGCATCGTCTCAAGCAGGTCATTCGCGAGCGAGCGAAGCTCGGCGTCGAATGAGTTGACACGCTCCGCCACCGCCCGGAGGCCTGAATGCGGGAAGCCCAGGATCTCACGTACAGCCATGAGGAAAGCTCCGCATACGGTTGGCTCCATGTCGCGTATAATTCCTAAGAATTTGGTTGAGGATTATTCGTGGCGGATAAGGGCGACGAGCTACCCGGGGGGGGGCCGAAGGGCGCAGGCGATCAGCTGATCCGGGCGTTGCGCTGGTTCGGTGTTGGCCTGCTCGGTCTTGTACTGATCGGCGCCTTCGGTGCGCTGGTCTTTGGCGGCTGGGCAACACGACTGGAACAGGATGCCGGCTTCGTCTCGCCCACCACGGGGGATTCCGCCCTCGCGGGGGTGCCGATCGGCGGACCCTTCTCGCTGACGAATGCCTCAACCGGGGCTGCTGTCACCGACAAGAGCTTCCATGGCAAATGGATGCTGGTCTACTTCGGCTATACCTTCTGCCCGGATGTCTGCCCGACTGATTTGCAACGCATCGTCGCCGCGTTGCAGCAGATGGGCAAGGCGGGCGACAAGGTCGTGCCGATCTTCATCACGGTCGATCCGGCCCGCGATACACGAGAAGCACTGGCCCGGTATGTCGCCCTCTTTAGCCCAAGGCTCATCGGTCTCACAGGAAGCCAGGAGGCGGTTGATCGGGTGGTTTCCGCGTATCGCGTCTATGTCCAGAAAGTGCCCGCCGCGACCTCCGGGGCACCCTATGCCGTCAATCACTCCGCCTTTATCTATCTGATGGACGAAAAGGGCCGTCTCGCTGGAGTGTTCCCGCCCGGTCTGTCCCCGACGGTTCTCGCTCAGGCCTGGCGCAAAACCCTTGGCAGGGATGGATCCAGCATCTAGAAGATCATTTATGACCAACGTCTCAACGGACGTGTTTTTAGTTACCTAGTTAATTTGAGCCTCGTATATCGTGGATCCGCCGCCCCAGACGGGAATCGGCCTAAAATTTTCAGCGAGAGGTCTTGGAAAGCCCGTGACGGAAGATCTTCAGGAGCTGGTTCAAATTGGGGTTCGGGGCGAAGCCCCGCGTTATACTCGCCGGCTGACCGACAAGGTTCTGATCGCTTTCCACCAAGCCTGCGACCAGCAGGAGTTTGAGGTGGCGCAACAGCTCCTCCAGGTTCTTGAAACAATGCTAACGCGGCGCCCGCGCCAGGTAGAGGCCAATCGGCGCCGCTCCATGGAGACCTTGGTCGCCGCGCATGAGCGACTCTGGCACCTGCGACATCCGACCAACCGCTTCTAGTCGAGGGCCAGCCCTGCGCCCCCGCGCAGGATCGCCTCAGCCGCTTCGGTGTAGCGAGAGTCACCGTCGCGGTGGAGGACGAGGCCGGGGAGCAGCCGGAACTCGCTGCGATCGTCGAGGCGCGCCTGCAGGATGACGATGCGGCTAGTCTGACCGGATCGCGGCCAGAGCGGCAACAACCGTGCGCCCCCGCAATTCGAGGCAGTCAGGGCGGCGAGCGCGGCGGGCGTCGCGGCGGAAGGCAGGATGAGCGTGATGCTGCCGCGCGGGCGTAGACGGCGAGACAACGCGCTGATCCACGCCTCCAACTCCCCTTTGCGCGCCATTTTCGCGGCCCGTCGCAATGGTTCAGCGGGCACGGTGCCCGCATCATCGTGCCACGGCGGATTGGCCATGGCATGGTCAAACAGCGCGTCAATCCATTCTGGACGCGATATTTCTTCTTCTTCTTCCCGCCTGATGTCGCTGCAGGATACACGAAGCCCATCATAGCCGTTGGCATCAAGGTTGGCCGTCGCGAGGGAGGCCATCTCGGGCATGATCTCGACGCCCCAACCGACCAGTCCCGAAACACGGTGCGCGAGGCACAGCAGCCCGGCACCCGCACCCGTGCCGCCCTCCAGCACCGCCTGACCCGGCTGAGCCTGGACCGCGGCCGCCATCAGCACCGGCTCGATCCCGGTGCGATAGCCTTGTCGCGGCTGATCGTAGCGGACCGCGCCGCCGAGCAGATGGCCTTGGCTTGCCTCCAAATCCCGTATGCTCCTAAACGCGGCTCTGCACCGGTCTCCCGTGCATGGCCAAGTGTTGCGCGTTCGCCTGTGGGGCGGTAGCGGTCCGGCGCGAATTATGCGATCCCGCTAGCGATCGCAGGAGCGCGCATTGCCGCTGGGCCGCGCGTCACGAAGGGATCAAGCTTGGGCGTTCTGGCCACCGCATCGTCTTCCCGCGAACCCGCCCTTGCCGAAGGGCCGGACGCGCTCGCGACTCTGCTGGCGAGCCTCCATGAGGATATGGAAGCCTGCAACCGCGCGATCGTCGCCCGGATGGATAGTCCCGTCGCGCTCATACCGCAGCTGGCGGCGCATATCGTGGCCGCGGGCGGCAAGCGGCTGCGCCCTTTGCTCACACTCGCGGCGGCCCGGCTATGCGGCTACCAGGGCGGACAGCGGCATGTGAATCTCGCGGCCTGTGTCGAATTCATCCATACCGCGACCTTGCTGCATGACGATGTGGTGGATGAAAGCCGGCTGCGCCGTGGCCTGGCCTCCGCCAATGCCGTCTTCGGCAACAAGGCCCCCGTCCTCGTCGGCGATTTCCTGTTCACGCGCGCCTTCCAGCTCATGATCGAGGACGGCTCGCTCTCCGTCCTTCAAATCCTCTCCCATGCCGCTGCGACCATTGCCGAAGGCGAGGTGTTGCAGCTTGTCACGCAGCATGACCTGGCGACGACCGAGGAACGCTACCTGGAGGTCGTTCGTGGCAAGACCGCGGCCCTGTTTGCTGCCGCCTGCGAGGTCGGCGCGGTGGTCGCCGGCCGGCCGCCGGCGGAGGAGAATGCTCTCGCGACTTACGGCATGGACCTTGGCATTGCCTTCCAGCTTGTCGATGACGCCCTCGACTACGCGGCCGATGAGCGGGTTCTCGGCAAGACGGTCGGCGATGATTTCCGCGAAGGCAAGATCACCTTGCCGATCCTGATCGCCTACGCCGCCGGCAATACTGAGGAACGGGCTTTCTGGTCACGCACCTTGGAGGTGGGCGAACAGACCGAGGCGGATCTGCCGCGCGCGATGGAGCTGCTTGCGCGCCATGACGCGATCGCCGCCACCCTCGGCCGCGCCGCTCGTTTCGTCCGCAGCGCGCAGGATGCGCTCGATATCTTCCCCCATTCCGAGATGCGCCAAGCCCTCATCGACGTCGCGGCATACACGGTCGACCGAGCCTCCTGACCCTGACGGATTGACGGCTGCAGAGGGCAGCTTACCTGCATAGGCTCCAAAACAAGCAGGAGCGAAGCATGGCTGACGCCGCGACCAAGCCGCACAAGACGCGCAACAATCTCGACAGCAACGCGAAGAAGGTGGCGATCGCGATCCTCAACGAGCGTTTGGCGGACTCGATCGACCTCGCGCTCATTACCAAGCAGGCCCATTGGAACCTCAAGGGCCCGCGCTTCATCATGATCCACGAGATGCTGGACGGGTTCCGCGACACGATCGACGAGCATGTCGACATCATTGCCGAGCGGGTGGTGCAGCTCGGCGGCACCGCGATCGGCACCAGCCAGGCGGCCAACGATTCCAGCCTCAAGCCCTATCCGACGAACATCTACAAGATCGAGGATCACTTGGCGGCGCTGATCGAGCACTATGCGGCGGTCGCCAATTCCGTCCGCAAGGCGATCGACGACACGGATGAGGCGGGTGACGCCGACACGGCCGATATCTTCACCGCCTTTTCCCGCGACCTCGACAAGTCGCTGTGGTTCCTGGAGGCCCACGTCCAGGAACCTGCCTGACGATCTGCCGGGGCGGCACTTATGAACGCGAGACGCGCTAAATGCGCCTCGCGTTCAAGCTTAGCGCTCCGGCGTGAGCCGTCATCCCACACGGCGGGACCGAGTGTCGCGCAACTGGCACCGCTGAGGCGCTTCGCAGCCGCCTCGGGGCGCGCTATGTCCGCCTCCGATGGATGTGACGAAGAAAGCGGCGACCACCTGGCTGAAGCAGCAGGGCAGCCTCGGCCGCCGTGCGGCCGCCGGAGCTATCCTGCTCGGTCTGTTCGGTATTCTTCTCGCGATCATCCAGGCGGGCGTCGCCGCGTTCCTGTTGCGCGGACTCATCAAGCCCTCTGGCACGCCACTCATCACGCTCGGTCTGTTGTTCGGCTTGCTGGCACTCGCCCGCGCCGCGCTCTCAGTGCTCGCCGACAGTGCGGCCTTCACGGCGGGTGCGGCGGGACGGCGGCGGCTTCGCAGCGAGATTCTGGGCCGGCTGCTGTCCATCGGCCCAAGCCTATTGAGGCACGAGCATAGCGCTACGCTGAGCAGCATCGTCGTCGATAAGATCGAGGCGCTCGACGGCCTCTTCGCACGCTGGATTCCAGCGGCAACGCTTGCCATCGCAGGCCCCGTTCTCGTGCTCCTCGCCACTTTGATCGCGGACCCGTTGTCCGCTCTGATCCTCGCTCTGTGCGGGCTCTTCGTACCAGTCGGCATGGCGGCCGCGGGCATCGGCGCGGCGGCGGCTTCGCGATCCCAGATGCAGGCGATGACGCGGCTTCAGACGCGCTTCGTGGACCGTATGCGCGGCATCGGCACAATAGTCCTCGCCGGCCGCGCCGAATCGGAGGCCGAGGCGCTGAAGCTCGCAGCTGACGACCTGCGCCGGCGCACGATGCGCGTGCTGCGGGTCGCCTTTCTCTCCTCCGCCGCGCTCGACTGCGCCGCCGCCGTCGCTCTTGTGGCGATTGCGATCGAACAGGGACGCAGCCTGCTCACCCCAGGAGACGCGCCGGGCATCGCCCGCGCCTTGTTCCTGCTCCTCCTCGTCCCGGAATTCTTTGCCCCGCTTCGTGCCTTCGCGCTTGCCTATCAGGATCGCATGAGCGGTCTCGCGGCGGCCGAGGCGGTGGTGGCGCTGCCCCCAACAACACAAGACGGAGCCGAAAGGGGCATCGAGCCGCCCGCGACCGCACCACAGACCGTCGCGGCCCATGGCATCAGCATCGCTTTCGAGGACGTCCACCTGAGTTGGGACAAGGCGCGCGGCAAGGCGCTCGACGGCGTCACATTCCGGCTGCCGGCTGGCGGCACGCTGATCCTGGCCGGCCCATCGGGCGCCGGGAAGTCCACGGTGATCGAAATCCTGCTCGGCTTCGTGCGGCCCGACTCGGGCAAGGTGCTGCTCAACGGCATCGAGATTTCCAGCATCGTTCCGCAGGCGCTGGCGCGGCTGACCGCCTGGATCGGTCAACGCCCGGTGCTCTTCGCCACCTCAATCCGCGAAAACATCCGCTTCGCCCGGCCGGAGGCCAGCGCCGAGGAACTCGATGAAGCAATCCGCCTCGCCCATGTCGAGAGCTTTGTCGCCGACCTGCCGGATGGCCTGGACACCTTGATCGGTGAGGGTGGCTACGGCCTTTCGGGCGGTCAGGCCCAGCGGGTCGCCATCGCCCGCGCCTTCCTCAAGAACGCGCCGCTACTGCTACTCGACGAACCGACGGCCCATCTCGACCCGGCGACCGAGGCCGAGGTGCTCGACAGCCTTAACCGTCTGGCACTCGGGCGCACGGTGATCATGGTGAGCCACTCCGCTCAGGCGCATCTCCTTAGTGGCCGCAGGCTCAATATCGTGGCTGGACGGCTTCAGCAGGGCGAGCGGAGCGGCGTCGCATGACCGAAATCCTCCGCATCTTTGCCTTGTGGCGCGGCCGGTTCGGTTGGATGGCGGCCGGCCTCGTGCTGTCGCTGCTCGCCCTCGCCGCGGGACTCGCCTTGATGGCGCTGGCGGGACGGATGACCGCGGCGGCCGTCACGCTCGGCGTCCTGGCGGCGCCGATCCTGCTGCGTCTGACGGGTGTCGCGCGGGTGGTGCTGCGTTATCTCGAACGCATCATCACGCATGAGGCAACTTTTCGAGCGCTTGCCGACCTGCGGCTGTGGTTCTTCCGCAACCTTGCCGCCGGCGCGGCTGGAGGCCTCGGGTTCCGCCGCAGCGGCGATGTCCTGTCCCGGCTGGTGAGCGACGTCGAGGCGCTGGACGGTCTCTATTCCCGCATTCTCGTCCCGGTCGTGGGCGCGCTGTTGACCCTCCTGTTGCTGTTGCTCGTGCTCGGTGCCCAGGATGCGTGGCTCGCCCTCATCGTCGGCGTGCTCTTCGCGGCCGCTGCTTTCCTGCTGCCCTGGCTGGCGGCACGCGCCACCGCCGCCGCGGGTCAGCGCCTCGCTGAGGCGATCTCGGCGCTCCGGGTCAGTGTGCTGGACGCCGTGTCCGGTCTCCGCGAAGTGCGGGTCTTCGGTGCCGAGGGGCGTATGCTCGCAGCCGTGCAGGCCCGGGAAGCGAATCTGCTCGCTGCGCAGCGCCAGGTCGCCGGTTATGCGCGGCTCGCCCAGGCCGGCTCCTTCCTCTGCGCTCAGGCCGCCACCCTGGCAGTCCTGCTCGGCGCCGGCGCACCGCCCGCTGCCGCGGTGGGTGCAGCCTTCCTGACCATCGCGGCTTTCGAGGCGATCGGCGGTCTGCCGCGCGCTGGCGCCTTGGCGGGCTATGCCATCGCTAGCGCGCGGCGCGTCCTGGGCGCCGTGGCCGAACCGCTGATCGCGCCCGATCCGCCGGAGCCGGCGCCGCTGCCGCGCGAAACCGGGCTGCGCTTCGAGGGCGTCCACTTCCGTTGGCAGGAGCGCCGGGCGGCTGTGCTCGACGGCCTGACCATGGATATCGCGCCAGGCACGCGCGTCGCGATTCTCGGCCCCTCGGGCGCCGGCAAATCGACTCTGGCGGCGCTTGCCTTGCGTCTGGCGGTGCCGGAGGAGGGGCGGATCCTCCTCGGCGGGGCCGATATCGCAGGACTGAGGGCCACGGATCTGCGCTCCCGTATCGCGCTGCTGTCCCAGAACACGCATCTGTTCGACGATACGATTCGCGCGAATCTCCTGCTGGCCCGTCCCGACGCCGACGAATCGGCCCTCTGGGCGGCCTTGGACGCGGCGCAGATCGGCGACATGGTGCGGCTTCTGCCTGACCGGCTCGATAGCTGGGTAGGCGAGGGCGGGCTGCGTTTCTCAGGCGGGCAGGGCAGGCGGCTGGCGCTCGCCCGGGTGCTGCTGTCGCCAGCGATGATCGTCATTCTCGATGAGCCCGGCTCGGGCCTCGATCTGGAAACCGAGCAGGCGTTTCTGACCACGCTGAACGCGCTGGGCCGGGGGCGAACGTTTATTCTCATCGCGCATCGACTTCTCGGTGTCGAGAAGTTAGACCGGATTTGGCGCCTTTCCGGTGGTAAGGCGATTGCCGCGGCGGCTTGACGCTTGACGTGTGGCTGGCGCTCAGGCCGGAATGCCCTCAACGAAGACTCTTGGAGTGAAGACATGCCCCGCCGCGCCGCGCTGCTTGCCCTTATGCTGACCGGCCTGTCGGGCTGCGGCTATTCCAATAGTCCGACCGACTACGCCGCCCAGCAGTATCATCACGCGATTCCGAAATTCCTGGTCTTCTTCAGCCCCTGGTCTGCCACGCTCGATGCGGCCGGGCTGAAGGCGGCGAGCTCCGCCGCTGCCGCCGCGCAGGCGGATCCGAACGCCAAGGTCAATGTCATCGGATTCGCCAGCACCGTCGGGGACGTGGCGGCCAATATGGATCTGGCCCGCAACCGAGCGGCGGCGGTCGAGGCTCAACTGGTCGCGGATGGGATATCGGGTGACCGCGTCGTCACCATGTCGCGCGGCGCCACCACCTACCAGTTCACGCCACAGGAAGCGCGCCGAGTGGAGATCGACATCGTTCATGCCGGCTTCTGACGCGGGCGGCTGATACTTGCTGCGGGCAAGTGCTCGCTGTTCCGCGAACGCGCTTGCGTCGGGCACGGCGAAGAAGGCATGAAGAGCGGCAGCGCATCTCGCGCCGGAGCTGTATCCGATGTCGATGGCCGTGGCGTTTAAGCGTCGCCTCCGCGCCGCCCTGCCGCCCCTCATCTTCCTTCTGCTGGCCGGCTATTTCGGTTGGAACGCCACGCGTGGCGATCGCGGCTTGGTGGCCCAGCAGCAGGATAAGATCGATATCCAGGTCGCCCAGCTGCAGCTCGACCATGCCAATGCCGAGGAGGCACAGTGGCAGGCCCGCCTGAACGGCATGCGCGACCGGGGGCTTGATCTCGATGCGCTGGACGGGCAAGCGCGCAGCATGCTCAACCTCGTTGACCCGCGCGACCTCGTGGTGATGGTCTCGGCGGCGGATCTGGACGACGCCGCGCCGAAGCCCCTCATCAACAGTGCCGCGACTCCCGGCCCAGCGGCAAAGGCCAATCCCGGGCAATAGGCGCGGCATTAACGGCTGCCGTCCCACCGACGAAGAGACTGTTATGAACGCGGATCGTTCCGCTTCGTCTTCATTTAATGTTCAGACTGCGGCGCTACCCTCTGGCGAAGCCGGAAGGACGCAACCTCCGGCTGCTTCGCCGCAGGAGGCACCGCCCGTCATGAGCAAACCGATCGCAGATATTCTCCTGGCGATGCCGGGGAAGTGTGTCCTCGTGGTCGGCGACCTCATGCTGGACCGTTTCGTCTATGGCCGCACGGACCGGGTGTCCCCAGAAGCGCCGTCCCTCATCCTGGCCGCTGAGCGGCAGGAGCAGATGCTGGGCGGTGCGGCGAACGTCGCACGCAATGTGGTGGCCCTGGGCGCTGAATGCCGGCTGGTGGGCTTGGTCGGCACCGATATCACGGCGCGCGATCTGGCCGCCGAACTGGCGCTGTTCGACGGTATCCACCCGGAACTCGTGGCCGACCCCGCGCGCACAACCACGCTCAAGATCCGGCTGGTCAATCCGCAATACAACACGCATCTGCTGCGGCTGGATTGGGAGATCGCCGGTCCCGCCGAGGGGGCGGTTCTGGCGGAACTCATCGATCGGGCGGCGGGCGCGGTGCCCGGCTGTGACGCCGTCGTGTTGTCAGACTATGCCAAGGGCGTCCTGCAGCCGGAGGTGATCCGCGCTGTGGTCGAAGCGGCGGCCTCGCTCGGCATACCGGTCATCGTCGATCCCAAAGGGCGAGACTTCGAGCGCTATCGCGGCGCCACGGTCATCGCCCCGAATCTCGCGGAAGTCGCGCTGTTGCTCGGCCGCGCCGTCGCGCAAGATGATGCCGAGGTCGAGTGCGCCGCCGGCGAGATAAGTGCCGCCAGCGGCGTTTCGGCAATCGCGGTCAAGCGCAGCCAGGCCGGCGTGCAGCTTGTGGTGAATGGCCGCACGGCGGCGCGCTATCCCAGCTTTGCGCGCCGCGTGGTTGACGTTTCCGGTGCGGGGGACACGCTGGTCGCCGCGATGGCGGTGGCCATGGCGGCGGGCGCCGCTCTGCCCGAGGCCCTGCGGATCGCGAACGGCGCAGCGGGCGTCGCGGTCGCAAAAAAAGGGACTGCCTTTCCCGAAGGCGACGAACTCGCGGATCTCCTGCTGCATCGTTATGAGCATCGGGTGTCGCCCAAGATCTACCGCGAGGCGGGGCTGCTGGCCGCGCAAGTACGGTCCTGGCAGGCCGAAGGGCTATCGGTCGGTTTCACCAATGGCTGTTTCGACCTTTTGCATCCCGGCCATATCTTCAATCTCGCCGCCTGCCGCAATCGCGTCGACCGGCTTGTGCTCGCCCTCAACAGCGACGCCTCGGTGCGGCGCCTGAAAGGACCGGACCGGCCGGTGCAGGATGAGACCGCGCGCGTCACCGTCGCCGCGGCGCTGGAGGCGGTGGACGCGGTGACCGTCTTCGACAATGACACGCCGCTGGAACTCATTGCCGCGCTGCGTCCGAACGTCCTCTTCAAAGGCGGTGACTACCGGCCCGATCAGGTTGTCGGGCGCGAGGTGGTGGAGGCTTATGGCGGACGTGTCGAACTCATCGACTACGTGCCAAACACCAGCACGACGCTCATGATCAAGCGCATGGCGAAGGGAATGTCTCTGGAGCGAGAGCCGAGCCTGCAGCTGGGTTGACGGCGATGACAATTCTGTCGCCTGCCAATCGTGCGATCCTTGCGCCGGCTGCCAGCAAATTATTGTGGTGGTTGCGAGACGATGCTTGGCCGCTTTGGCTCGCTCAAGGCATCGACCGTGCCCATGCTGGTTTCCACGAGCATCTCGCACTCGACACCGTCGCCAGCACCGCCGGTTTCCGGCGGCTCCGTGTCGTAACGCGTCAGATCATCGTCTTCGCGGAGGCGGCGCGGCTCGAACATGACGGGCTGCCGCCAGCGGCTCGCATTGCCGCGCTGGAAGCGGTGTCGCTTGGCCTCGCCTTCCTCGACCGTTTCGCGCGCACCCCGACCGGTGGCTATGCCTGGCGCTTCGACCTCAAAGGTGCGGTCACGGATGCGCGGCACGACCTTTATGACCACGCCTTCGTGCTGCTCGCTCTCGCCACCGCCTACCGGGTGCTGCCATCCTCGACTCTGCGGGCGGAAGTGCAATCGCTCGACCGCTTTCTACAGGGCAAGCTGCGCCATCGCGGGCTCGCCTATCTCGAAGGCCTGCCGCCAAGCCTGCCTCGGCGGCAGAACCCGCATATGCATCTCGTGGAAGCCTATCTCGCCGCCGCCGAGGCCTTTGATGAGCCACAATTCCTCGAGCGTGCGGATGAGTTGGTGGAGGTTTTCCTCAGCCATCTCTTCCAATGGCACGAGGGCGCGCTGCCTGAATTCTACGATGACCGGCTGACCCCTCTGCGTGAAGGCGGCCGCTTCGTTGTCGAGCCGGGCCATCACGCTGAATGGGTCTGGCTGCTCGATTGGCATGGATCGCTCTGCCGCCGTCGCGGCCGCGTCCCGCCACCAGAGTCCCGTCACGCCATCCGCGCTCTGCTGCATTTCATCGACAATCATGGCCTGCATCCGGAAACCGGCGCGTTATTCGACGAGGTTTGGAGCGACGGCGCGCCACGAGCCACCGGCGCCAGGCTCTGGCCGCAAACCGAACGATTGAAAGCGGAACTCGTGCGCCCTGATGCGACCACGGCGCGCATCGGCTCCGCCTTCGCGGTGCTCGAACCTTATCTCGATATCGAGCCGCGCGGTTTATGGTACGAGCGGCGTGTGGCGGAAGGTCATTTCACGCGCGACCACGCTCCGGCCAGCAGCCTCTACCACCTGACCTGCGCCGGGGTGCTTGCCCATCGGCTGCTCGCCTCGCCACGCCACCGGGAAGGATCACCCGCATGATCGTCGTCACCGGCGGCGCCGGCTTCATCGGCTCCAACGTCGTCGCCGCTCTCAACGAAGAGGCGCGGCGGGACGTCGCGGTCTGCGACGTGCTGGGCGCCGACGGCAAATGGCAGAACCTGCGCAAACGCATCGTGCAGGACATCATTCCTCCGGCCGAGCTGCTCGCCTGGCTCGAACCCCGCAACGATATCGAGGCGGTGGTGCATATGGGCGCCAATTCCTCGACCATGGCGACCGATGCGGATGAGGTGATCGAGCGCAACTTCCGCTTCTCGCTTCGCTTGCTCGACTGGTGCACCGCGCGCCAGGTAAAACTCATCTATGCCTCTTCCGCGGCCACCTATGGCGATGGCGCGCAAGGCTTCGATGACGATATGGCGCTCAGCCACCTGCAGACCTTGCGGCCGCTCAATCTCTATGGCTGGAGCAAGCATCTTTTCGATCAGGTGGTCTCGACGCGGCGCGAAGCCGGTGATGCCTTGCCGCCACTCTGCATCGGCCTCAAGTTCTTCAACGTCTTCGGTCCGAACGAGGCGCATAAAGGCCCGATGATGAGCCTGGTCTCGAAGTATTTCGCGGCCATCAAGGCGGGCCAGACCATCGATCTCTTCCGCAGCTACCGTCCCGACTATGCCGATGGCGAGCAACTGCGGGACTTCATTTATGTCGCCGATGTCACCGACGTCATTCTCTGGCTGCTCGACCAGGAGAGCGGCGTAGGGCTGTTCAACCTCGGCAGCGGGCGGGCTCGCAGTTTCATCGATCTAACGGGCGCGATCTTCGATGCGCTCGGCCTGCCCCGCCGCATCAGCTTCGTCGAGATGCCTGACGGACTTCGCGACCGCTACCAGTATTTCACCCAAGCCGACCCAGCCCGCCTGCATGCCGCCGGCTATAACCGTCCGGCCACAGAACTGGAGGAGGCGGTGACGCATTTCGTCCGCACCTACCTCGACACCCCGGACGCCTATCGCTAACCCGCGCCCGCACATCCAAGATAACGGATCGCGCCTATCACAGCCCCAGCGCACCCACTGTCGCCATCACGCCACGTAGTTCCGCGAGCCCCTTGAGGCGTCCGATATAGGAATATCCCGGATTGCTGCGCGTGCCGATATCGGTCGCCAGCAGGTGGCCATGGTCGGGGCGCATGGGGATTTCCCGCGTGTCGTCGGCATCAAGACGCCGCGACTCTTCGCGCAGCAGCAACTGCACGAGGCGCGGCATATCGACCCTCCCGCCGAGGTGATCGTCCTCGATGAAGGAACCGTCAGGGTCTAGGGTCACATTGCGCAGATGCGCGAACTGGATACGCGTCGCGAACTCCGCGGCGATCGCCACAACATCATTGTCGTGGCGGGAACCGTAAGACCCGGCGCAGAGCGTGAGACCGTTCGCCGAATGATCCACACCAGACGTAATGGCGCGAATGTCCTCGGCGGTTGAGAGAATGCGCGGCAGACCGAAAAGCGAAATCGGCGGGTCATCCGGGTGGATCGCTAGGCGGACGCCAACCTCGGCAGCCACCGGCACGACCTCGCAAAGGAAGGCGAGGAGGTTGGCACGCAACTCGTCGGCACTCATCCCGCCGAACTCGGCGATGCGGGCGCGAATGCCTTCCCGCGAATAGCTATCCTCGCCGCCCGGCAGCCCGGCAATGATGGTGGTCTCCAATCTGGTCGTCGCGGCTTCGTCCATCACGGCCACGCGGGATTCCGCAAGATCGAGGAGAGGCGCCGCGTAGTCGTTCTCGGCCCCCGCGCGGCGCAGGACGAAAGCGTCATAGGCGATGAAATCGACAAGGTCGAAACGCAGCGCGAAACCGCCGCTCGATACCCTGAACATGAGGTCGGTGCGCGTCCAATCCACCACCGGCATGAAGTTGTAGCAAATCACCGGCACCCCAGCGCGGCCCAGAGCAGCGAGGCTGTCCTTCCAATTGTCTAGATAGCGGCGCCAGTCGCCGCTCCGCAGCTTGATAGCGCTGTGCACGGGGATCGATTCGCACACGTCCCAGCGCAGACCGGCCGCCGCGATCATCGCTTGGCGCTCGGCGATGTCAGCCGAGGTCCAGGCGCGGCCGTCATAGATGTGGTGGAGGGCGGTCACGATGCCCGTCGCGCCCGCCTGCCGCACATGGTCGAGCGGTATCAGATCCTCCGGACCAAACCAGCGCCAGCTCTGCAGCATGATGTTCGCCCTCCCGGTTGCGCCGGATCCTGGCCTTGGCGGCCGCCGTTGGAAAGGGTGTAGCGTCACGCGGAATACATGCGGAGGTTTCATGGCGGAGAAAGAAGAGCGCGTCGCTTTGGTCACCGGCACGACCGGCATCGGCCGCGCCACAACGCTGCGCCTAGCTCGTGACGGCGTCCGGGTTATGGCGCTCGGAATCGATGCGTCCGGCAACGCCGCCTTGGCGGCCACAGCCCTCGCCGAGGGTTTGCAGGTGGAAACACGCCTCACCGATGTCTCACAGCCGGAAGAAGTTGCGACAGCCGTCGCGGAAACGGACCGCCTGTTCGGCGGCCTCGACATCATCGTCAATGCGGCCGCCGTGCATCCCTTTGGCGATGTGGTGGAGACGGATCCCGAAACCTTCGCACGCTGCCTGGCCGTCAATGTCGGCGGCGTTCACCTGACGGCGCATTTCGGGGTGCCGGTGATGCGGCGCCGGGGCGGCGGAGTGATCGTCAATCTCTCCAGCGTCCAGGGCCATGCCTGTCAGGCAGGGGTCGCGGCCTATGTCGCGTCGAAGGGCGCCATCCATGCGATGACGCGGGCCATGGCGCTGGATTTCGCTCCCTCGCGCATCCGCGTTCTGTCGGTCAGCCCCGGCTCCGTGCGGAGCCCAATTCTCGAGCAATCGGCGCGCCGTTTCGATGGTCCGGATGCCGATCTCGAGGCGGCCTTCGCGCGCTTCGGCGCGGCGCATCCCCTCGGCCGGATCGGCGAGCCAGAGGAGGTTGCCGAGCTGATCGCGTTCCTCGCTTCCGACAAGGCGGCGTTCATGACGGGCGAGGATATCAGGATTGATGGCGGCCTGACCGCCGCCCTCGGGGTGCGCTGACACCTGTCTGACTTGGCCGAGCCTCAAGGGATCGTGACGGCGCGCTGACCGATCGCACCCTAGCTCAAGACACAGAAGCGCCCTCCGGTGGCGCATTCCCGCGGAGGCGATCATGGCCCAGACCGACCCGAATGCTTCACCGACTCTCCAGCCGTCGCCAATGGCAATCGAGCTACATCGTGTCGCCGGCCGTTTCGCGTCCTCCGACCAGATGCAGGACGCGATCGGCCGACTCAGCCTTCTCGGCTTCGACCGCGCGGATCTCGCGATCTCGGAGGGCGGTATGGCCGGGGGAGCGCCTACACCCGGTGCCCAGGCCAAGACGGCTTACACGGATGAGGACGCGCAGCAGGCGCGAACCCTCCATGTGAGCGGCGCGGCCACGGTGGCGGCTCTGGCCGGTGCGGCGATCACCATAGGCACGGGCGGAGTCGCCGCTGCGGCCATCGGTGTCGCCTTGGCGGCTGGCGCGGCCGCAGGGGGCGGTGCCTTCGCCGCGACGACCGTCGCCAATGACGAAGAGCAGCGCGATCGCGACGGAAAGGCTTCCGCCGGCACGCTCATTCTGACCGTCCAGACCAAGAATGCCGACCTTCATGCCAAGGCCGAGGCGGCGCTACGCGACGCTGGGGCTACCGATGTCGTGCCGGCCTGAAAGGTGCGAAGCCAGCGGCGGCTCAGTGTGGTGAGGCCAGTCCCGGCTTAGCCTCCGATGGCACCAGGCCGGTGTGTTGAGCCGCATGCTGATGGGCAAGCGGCGCGCAACCTGCCCAGACAATGCAGTTGCGACCGGCCCGCTTGGCTTCGTACAGGCGGCGATCCGCTAAAGCGAGGCAGCCCGCCGCATCTTCAGCCTCATCCGACGAGGCAATACCGATACTGATCGTCACGGCGAGGCCCGGCGCGACGCCATTCCAATTATGGCGCTGCACGGCCTCCCGCAGATCTTCGCAAACCGCCGCTGCCAGCACGTCCGAGCGATTGGCCAGGATCACGGCGAATTCCTCGCCGCCGAGCCGGGCAACCGAGTCGCCACCGCCGCCCGACCTCACAAGCGCGTCCCTCACGACCTGAGCGATCCCCCGAAGCACCGCGTCCCCGGTCGTGTGGGAATAGCGGTCATTGACTTGCTTGAAATGGTCGGCGTCGAGGATCGCGATCGCGTAGCCACCGCGCCGCGCCGCGAGTTCCGTCAGGGTGAGATCGAGCTGGCGGCGGTTCCCGACTCCTGTCAGGGCATCCTCAAGCGTCTCGCGCGCCAGCCGCTCCGCCGCTTCCGCCAGCTTGGCATTCGATTCCAGCAGCCGGCTGGCGCGGCCTTCCTCAGCCGCGATCAGAAGCCGCATCTCGGCGATCCGGTCATGCAGGATCGAGGTTTGCATGTGCCGGCTGTCATCCTCGTTGACGTGGAGGCAATAGAGTTCGTCGAAGCGCCGGTGCGCCTCATAAGCCGCCTCGAAATCCCTGGTCTCCGCCAGCACATCGACCAGATTTCTCGCAGCGAAAACCGCCAGTTCGAGAAAAGGATAGTTGACGCAGCGCTCCAGGCTTTCGCGCAGGGCGGCGATGGCCGCCTGGCGATCGTCGCGCGCCAGCATAAGGTTGGCCAGCACATGGCCCCGCTGCACCTCGGAGCGGCGGGATGGGCGGCCAGGCGCCGCATCGGTCTCCCGCATCACGGCTTCCGCCTCGTCTTTCTCTCCGGCCAGCAGCAGAAACTCCACGAGGTTGTAGCCCGGCAGCCGCTGCATCTCGCTGTCTTCGAGACCGCGGGCGTATTGCGTGGCGCGGCGGCTTTGGGTGATCGCGATGTCCAGATACTCCCGGCGCTGCTCCGGCGTGGCGATCGCGAAGCGGTAGAGGTAGTCCGCGTGCAGCGATCCGTAGTTGGATATGGAATGCGCGATGGCCTCCGTATCGCCTGACCGCTGGGATTCGAGCACCGCCTGATCCGCCAGTTCGACGGCGGCCTCGTAAAGCCCGACGCGGGAACAGATGATCGCGGGCACGACCAACGCGATCGAAAGAGCCAGCGCGTCGCCCGAGACCCTGGCGAGGCGCAACGCGGTCAAAGCCTCGTCGGCCGCGCGAGAGGTTTCGAGGTCCTCCGCCAGCAACCGCGCGTAATGTGATCGGGCGATCGATTCCCGGGGAACGTCTTCCAATGCCGCCGCTTCGGCGATGGCGGTATGGGCGACGCTCCGGGCTGTCGCGTGATGTCCGTCCTGGAACTCAATCCAGATCAGCCGGATCCGCGCATCGAGGATCCGAGGCGCTTCCGCTGCAGGTGCGGCGGCGATCAGGCGATGGGCGAGGTCCCGGGCCTGATCCATCAGACCCAGCCGCGAGGCCTGGAGGCAGCCCTGCAATAGATCGGTCTTTGCCGGCTTGGGGGCGATCATCGCGCTTGGTCGAGACTTTCCATCAAAATCGTTAGCGACAGCGACCGGCCGGAATGACGGCGCTCTTCATCCCAATTGGGCAAGCCCAGCCGCTGGTCAGCGAGAAGCCGAACGTGATTCGGTGGCGTCTTGGCCATGAGATCAAACTATTATCTCAGCCTAGAGCCGTTCTAAAAATAGAGGAAGCACTACCCGCCCGCGGCCAGCCGCGAGCTTGGGCTTCCCCTCCCTTCCAGGGACGGGTTAGGGGTGGGTGCGCCCGCCGGTGACCGCCGCCGGGCAACGCCTTGATGGCATCAACGACGACGGTCGATGCGGCGCCAAAGCTTGCTGTGTTTGGATCGGCCGAGGCAGCGAAGGAATGGACGCCATGGACCCGCGCGAGCCTCCGACGCCCAATCGCTGGCGGCGCTTCGACGAATGGGATGCGCGGCCCCTGAGGCAGGACCGCTTCGCCGAGGAAGCGCCGGAGCAGGGCTTCTGCGCAATCGGCAGCCCCTTCGATCCCAAGGCTTCCTGTTCCATCTCCGCCGGCCGCGTCACGGTGCTGGATGGCAAGGGCGAGCACGACTTCGACCTCATCGACGAATTCGTCGCGCGCCACCACCTCGATCCCGCCGTGGTCGATGAGGCCATGGCCCTGGCACCGCTTGATGTCGCCCGGATGCTGGTTGATATCCATGTCCCGCGAGAGGATTTGCAGCGTCTGGCGACGGGGATGACGCCCGCGCGGCTCGCTGAGGTCGTGGCCGAGATGTCCGCCCTCGAAATCACCTTCGCCTTCGCCAAGATGCGGAGCCGGCAGCGGCCCGGCAACCAGGCCCACGTAACCAATGCCAAGGACGATCCTCTGCAACTCGCCGCCGATGCCGCCACGGCGGCGGCGCTCGGCTTCGACGAGATCGAGACCACGATGCGGGTCGCCAGCAATTCCTGGGCGAACGCTTTGGCCTGTACCGTGGGCTCCGCGGTCGGGCGCGGCAGCGTGTTGTTCCAATGTTCGATCGAGGAGGCGGAGGAGTTGCGGATCGGGATGAGCGGTCTCGCCTCCTATGCCGAGACAGTCTCCGTCTATGGTACCGAGCAGAGCTTCATCGATGGCGACGACACGCCCTGGTCGAAGGCTTTCCTCGCCGCCGCCTATGCCTCGCGTGGCATCAAGGCGCGTTGCACCTCGGGCGGGGCCTCGGAACTGCTCATGGGTTTCCATGAGCGGAAGTCGATCCTCTACCTCGAAGCGCGCTGCCTTTGCCTGCAGCGCGCCATGGGCATTCAGGGCACGCAGAACGGCGGGGTCGATGGCGCTTCACTGACCGCATCCTTGCCCAGCGGCGTGCGGGAACTGATGGCGGAGAACCTTCTCGCCGTTTGGCTGGGGCTCGAATGCGCATCAGGCAACGACGTACGTACGAGTGCTTCGGAAATCCGGGTGGGAGCCAAGATCGCGCCCTTTCTCCTTGCTGGTTCCGAATTCATCTGTTCCGGCTTCGGCTCCATCAAGGGCTACGACAACTCCTTTAATGTCTCCCTGTTCAACGGCGAGGACATCGAGGACTACCTGGTCCTGCAACGCGATTTCCGGGTCGATGGCGGCCTCACCGCGATCGGCGAGGATGAGGCGATCGATCTCCGCACGCGAGCGGTCGATGCAATTACCGCGGTGCTGGAGGAGCTGGACCTCGCGCATCCCACCGCGGCGATGCGCCGCTCGGTCGTATTCGCATCGGGATCGGATGAGACCCAGGGCTACGAGCCCGGCGCGGTCACGCCGATGAGCGAGGCGATCGACGCGCGCGGCATCACGGCGGTGGACGTGGTGCGTGCTTTGGCGAAACGCGGCTTCGTCGCTGAGGCGGAGCATGTGCTGATGATGCTTCGGCAGCGGGTCAGCGGAGATTACCTGCAAACCTCAGCGATCATCCGGGATGGGAGGGTCATCAGCGCCATCAACGATCCGAACCACTATGCGGGCCCCGGCACCGGCTACCAGATGTCGGAAGAGCGATGGGCCAAGATCAAGCGCCTGCGCGGCACCCTGTCACGCAAGGACGTGCTGGCGGGACAGGCGATCCGCGGCACGGAGGAACGCCGGCGCTACACCCTGGAAAATCTGGGACCAGCGGCTCGGGGAACCGACCCGCATGAGGTTGTAGTCGGCATAAGTCCCGGCTTCGGCGAGAATCTGCATGAGACCACGGCGGGCCATCCGCTTTCCGCGGTGATCCGGGCTCTGATGGCGGGCATCTCCGAGGGCGGCGGCACGGCGCGTTTCGTGCGCTGCCGCCACACGGCGGATACCTCGTTCATTGGTCTCACGGCGGCAAAGCTGTCCGGTTCGGGGATCGGCATCGGACTCCAGGCAAAGGGCACGACGGTGCTGCATCGCGCGGACCGTCTGCCGCATCTCAATCTCGAGCTGTTCTCCAACGCGCCCGTTACCAGCCTCGCGCATTATCACGCCCTGGCGCGCAATGCCGCGCTACACGCGCGCGGAAGCCGGCCTGACCCAGTGGTCGTGCCAAGCCACGGCCAGGCACTCAGCGCGCGCTTTCATGTCCAAGTGGCGCTTATCCACGCGGTCGAGACGGCGCTGACGGTAGCCGGGGCGCTACCCGTTGAGGTGAGGCCCGTCTTCCTCAGAGAGGCCGCCGCATGACGAATTCCGCCAAGCTGATCGAGTTCTACCCCCTCGCGGAAAATCGGCCCGATCTGGTGCTGACCTCCTCCGGCAAGACGCTGGACACTCTCACGCTCGACGCGGTGATGGCGGGCGAGGTATCGGCCGCGGACATCACCATCACTCCGGCGGCGCTAGTTTTGCAGGCCGAGATCGCGCGCTCGGCGCAGCGGGATCGCCTCGCCGAAAACCTCGAACGCGCGGCCGAACTCGCGACCGTCCCGCAAACCGTATTGCTGGCGGCCTACGAGATCCTGCGGCCGGGCCGTGCCAAAGCCGCGAGTGACATCCTCGCCATGGCGGAGCGCCTACGCCGCGATTTCGGAGCGCAGAGGATTGCCGCGATGATGGAGGAGGCGGCATCCGCCTATCAGCGGCGCGGCCTTTTCACCCACCGCTACTGAGCGGCGGCACGCGCCCGAACAAAGCGGCAGTGACCGTAGCCAACCCGTCACCAGGAGATCAGCGAACCCCGGCCGCCGGACGATAGAGCGCTCGATACGCGTGATATCCATCCCTATACAATTCGGCATTCTCGGGGTCGGGCTGCAACACCTCCCCATAGGTCACAAACCGCGAAGTGCCCGACCAATCCGTGACCAAGCCGACGCCGATCGCCGCCGTCCAGGCCGCGCCCAGACATGAGCCCGGATGCCCCTCCAGCCGCTGCACCGGCTGTTGCAGAACATCCGCGACGATCTGCATCCAGGTCCGGCTGCCCGCGCCGCCATCCGAGGCCAGGAAAACCCCGGTCGGATAGCCGATATCATTGAGGACCTCGACGTGATGCACGATGGCGTAGGCATAGGACTCGAGCAGCGCGCGCCACAGATGGCCTAGCCCGTGCGACAGGGTGAGACCCGAAATCGCTCCGCGCGCGGCGGGATCATGCACCGGCGTCTTCTCGCCGAGCAGGTAGGGCAGGAACCGCACGCCCTCGGCACCGGGCGGCACCGCATCCGCCAGCCGGTCCAGGTGTTGGTGCAACGTAAGGCCCGCCTGCTTCGCGGCCTCCAACTCGCCGCCGGCGAAAGTGCGGGCGAACCAGTTCAGGCCGGAGCCGCCGGTTGCCATGCAGCCATTGGGCATGAAGAGGCCCGGCACGAGGTGGTAGTCCAGATACATCCGGCGATCCGGCGTTGCCGTCTCGGCCGCTACCATGACATCGACCGAGCCGCCGAACTTCAACAACACCTGACCGCCCTGCACGACACCGGCGGCGAGCGCGGACGCGATGAAATCCGCGGCGCCCCCCACGACCGGCGTGCCGGAAACCAGCCCGGTTTCCGCCGCGGCCTCCGCCGTCACCCGCCCCAATATCTCGTGCGAGATCGTTTTCCGGGGAATCGCGTCACGACGCAGATGGGCAAGCGCGATAAGCTCGTCATCCAGGCGGCCGCCTTGCACATCCACGAAACCGCCTTCGAGCGCCCAATTCTGCTCGACCGCCTTTTCACCGGTCAACCGCCAGTTGATATAGTCATAGGAGCCGAAGACCGTCGCGATCCGCCGGAAGACCTCCGGCTCGTGGCGCTCCAGCCACCGAATCTTAGGCGCCACGAGTTGCTGGTTAATGCCATTGCCGGCCTTGGAGATGAACCGAGCCTCCGCGATTTCCGCCCCAATCTCCTCGACCTCCGCGCCGCAGCGCGCATCGCTCTGCTGGATGGAGCGACGCAGGAGCTGCCCATCCGCATCGAGCAGAACAACCGCCGGCAGCATGCCGGTGACGCCAATTGCCGCGATGTCCGCCGCGTCGATCCCGCTCGTCGCCACCAACTCACGCGTGATCTCGCGGACGTTCGACCACCACTGTTCGGGGTCCTCCTCGGCCCAGCCCGCCCGCGTCGAATGCAGCGTCACGCTGCGGGAGGCGAGGCCGAGAACCCGGTCGGGGAGCGCCACAAGTATGCCGATAGTTGAGGTCGTGCCGATGTCTAGCCCGAGAACGCAGCGCGTCATGCCGAGCGCCGCCCGACATGGGCAAGCGCCGCTTCGACGCCGCGCGGCACTCCGGCGAGGGAGACGTAGCGGTATCGCGGCGCCTCCGGATCAATTCTGCGGATGAGCGCGAGGCTGCAATGAATGCCGCCGCGCATCGCGTGCCCGCAACGCTCGGGCCTGGCGCCGAAGGAGAGGCCGAGGCGATAAAGCGCCGCCGGGGACCAGGGCCGCACATGAGTCGGATCGTCCCAAAAGCTCGTAAAGGCGTGGCCCTCGACATCCGGGTCGCTCGGCTGAAGCGCGGTCAGTTCGCTCGGTGCCTCGACATAGACGGCGCCGCCGGTCCGGACGGCGGCAATGAGACTGCCGAAGACACCGACCGCATCAGCGCAATGCTCCAATACATGAGAGGCGATAACCAGATCCGCCGTTTCCCGGGGCAACGCGGCTCCGGAATGGCTGAGTCGCAGATATCGGGCGGAAGGCGGCCGCCCCGGCGGCTCCTCGTAGAGATCAACCCCAAGGTGATCCAGATCGTCGCGGCCGAGGTGAAGACCAAGCTGCGCCGCCGACCAGCCATAACAGCCATAGTCCAGAACCGTGGCTCCGGGGGGCAAAGCGGACAGGCTGCTTTCCAGCAGATCGGGGTCGGGCAAGGGGGCGGGGGCCGTCTTCATGAGGCTGCTTTCAGGGGGTGTCATGGTTTGAGGGTAGCCGAGCTCTTTCCAGCGGTAAAAGCGGCTAACAGCTTGGCGTAAGAGTCACACTTATTATAAACCGCTGGTTGCAGAGCGAGAACTATGGCTGGATCGGGGATATAAGCCTTATTGATACTCAACCGCCAAATCCTTCGGATTCGGCGGAGCGCAGCCGAGCCGTCCGCTTTGTTAGCTCGGACGGCGAATTGCGGAGGATGTCTTGGTGCTCCTGATACCGGGCCGGCCCATGGGGGGCACGAAACGCGGTCTCAGCAACGTAAGGGATGGCTAACCATGAGTATGCGCCGGACGTTCCTGGTCGGTATCGGCACCGCGGCCGCCTCTCTGGCCACGTCTCCTCTTAGAGCTGACGACGCCCCTCTTCCGCTCGCCGAGCCGAAAGGACCCATCGTCCTGACTGTCTCTGGAAAAATCAGCAACGCCAACCGAGGCAAAACGGCGGTCTTCGACATGCCGTCGCTTGAGGCCCTCGGTCTGACTGAGTTCAGTACCAGCACACCCTGGGACCCTGGCAAGACGCAATTTCAGGGTGTCCTGCTCGACACGCTGATGCGGCGTGTCGGGGCGAGCGGCAAGACCGTCGTCGCCTACGCGCTGAATGACTACAGCGCCGAACTCCCCATCAGCGACTTCGCGCGATATGGCACGCTGCTGGCGACCAAGATGAACGGCAAATACATGCCGGTCTCTAGCAAGGGACCACTTTTTATCGTCTATCCCTTCGACAGCCGCTCGACCTTGGAGCGTCAGACTTTCTACGGTCGTAGCGTGTGGCAGCTCAACCGGCTCGCGATCGTCTGAAAGATGCCGCTGACGGCCACCGGGAAGGTGCGGCGACGAAATCAGGCTAAGCTACCGCTCCTCCTGATTCTGTTCTGCTTCGCGCTGGCTGCCGGCTGCACCTCCTACCTGGCGATCCAGCAGGACCAGACCGTTCACCGGCTGGCTCGCTACGACGATGCCTTCGACGCTGGGCAAGGCGCCGTCGAGTTGCTGCGATTCCAGGACGCGGTCTCCGCCTTCGCACTCGGATTACCCGATTCATCTGAGGATATCGTTAACCTCAGGCTCGAGATTTTCGAGAACCGCTTCGAAATTCTCAGCCGTGAGTCGTTCAAGAGCTTCATCGCCGGCCATTCTGAGATTGATGGCGTGCTCGATGAACTCTCTGTAGCGCTCAAAGACATCAAGGTGCTCATGCCGCGATTGTCCGAGAAGGGCGTCGCGGCGCAGATCATCGCGGAACTTACGCCGCTCGATCCCGACATGACCCGGCTGTCGTCGATCACGAGCACGCTGGTGGGTACTCAGATCGAGATCGACCAGGCGCATCTTAAAAATCTCCACCTCATTTCGTCCGGCGTCATATTCGCGCTCATCGTCGTGGGCGTCCTGCTCATCATCATGCTGCTGCGCGACAATCGCCTGATGATGGAGGCCAACAGGCATCTCAGTCTGCTCACCGAGGATCTGCAGGTCGCGGGGGCGGCGCTCACTTCCGCGCATTCCGCTGTGGCGAAGGCGAACGAAGATCTGGCGGCGCAGAACGCGGCCCTCCGCAATCGCGACGAGGCGCTGCGCATTCAGAACACGCGTTTCGATGCTGCGCTCAACAACATGTCGCATGGCTTGCTGATGGCCGATCGGAACGACCGCCTCATCGTCTCCAATACCCGGTTCCTCGAAATGTTCGGCCTGCGTCCCGCCGAAGCGGAGGCGGGAGCCGCGCTGGAGGACCTGTTCCGCATAATGGGGCAACGGCAGTCCCAACCGAGAGCGGTGATTGAGCGCATCCGCGAACAGACTCAAGCCTTCGTCGCCCAGAAGGAGCGTGGTTCGTTCTATGCGGAAAGCGATGGCCGCTCGATCCAGGTCGGTCACATGCCGATGGCCGAAGGCGGCTGGGTCGCGACCTATGAGGACATCACCGAGAGACGCAAGGTCGAGGCGAATACCGACTACATCGCCCATCACGATGCTCTTACCGATCTGCCCAATCGCCTCATGTTCACGCTTCGCATGGCCGAGGCTTTGCGCGACCGCGCCGCCGATCGCTTCTTCGCGCTATTGCTGCTCGATGTTGATCACTTCAAGGATGTGAATGACACGCTTGGCCATCTGGCGGGCGACGCCCTGCTGGTGATGATCGCGAGACGGCTGCGCGGCTGCGTGCGCGACGAGGATGTGGTCGCGCGGCTCGGCGGCGACGAATTCGCCATCCTGCAAATGCAGCCCCGCACACGGGACGAGACCGTCACCCTGGCGCATCGTCTGGTGGAGGCGGTGGGTCAGCCCTACAGCATCGACGGCCGTCGCGTCGTGGCCGGCGTCAGCGTCGGTATCGCGATCTGCAATGACGAGACGAATGACGCCGAACAACTCCTCCGCAGCGCCGATATGGCGCTCTATCGCTCGAAAGCGGAGGGCCGCAACACCTCCCGGTTCTTCGAGGCCGAGATGGAGACAGCCGTCCAAGTCCGCAGCACCATCGCCGCCGATATTCGCGATGCCTTGGAGCAGGACCGCTTCGAGGTGCTCTATCAGCCGGTCTTCGAGGTCGCGACCGGGCACCTCGCGCAATTCGAGGGCCTGCTGCGCTGGAACCATCCGACGCTCGGCACCATCCTCCCGAGCCGCTTCATCCCTGTCGCCGAGGATTCCCGGCTGATCATTCCCATCGGCGAATCAGTGATCAGGCGTGCCTGCATGGATGCGGCGGACTGGCCTGCCAATATTCGCGTGGCGGTCAATCTGTCGCCAACGCAGTTCGAGGATCGAGGACTAACGAAGGTCGTGGAATCCGCGCTCCGCAACGCGGGGTTGCAGCCATCGCGGCTCGAGCTTGAGATCACCGAAGGGGCGCTGCTGCGCGATGGCGACGAGGTGCGCTCCATGTTGCTTGAGCTGCGGGCGCTCGGCGTGACGATCGCACTTGACGACTTCGGTACCGGTTACGCGTCGCTGAGCTATCTCCGGCATTTCCCCTTCGACAAGATCAAGATCGATCGCTCCTTCATCGGCGATCTAGGCTCCCGCAGCGACTCGATCGCCATCGTGGAATCCGTCATCAAACTCGCGACCAAGCTCGGCATGGCGACGACGGCGGAGGGCATCGAAACGGCGGAACAGTGGAACTTCCTGAGTGCCGTCGGCTGCACCTATGTGCAGGGATACTACTTCGACCGACCGCGTTCGCTGGCCACGGTTCAACGCAAGATGGAAAGCGGTGAATACGCATTGCCTCTAGGATTGGAGCCAGGCTGGGCGCCGCGCCCAGCCCCTACACCGACTGCTGCTTAGGCGACAGCAACAAGTAAATTCCGCTGCGTCGTCACCTCGCGAGGACTAGCCGTCTCGCAAGATGCGCCCAAGATAGTGTGTATGACGGCGCGTAGACGACGAACTCCCAGAGCGACTATCCAACCCGCATAGGCCAAACAGCCACGATGAACGGCGAAGTAAATTCGATAATGCCGGCATCGCTTTGCCGTGAGCGGAACCCGACCCCATGATCGCCGCAAGTGCCGCGGCGCCGACCTGGATCATAGCGGGCGTTTCGACCGCCGGTGTGATCGTCCGACCCTGGCGCCTGCCCGAAGCGGTTTGGGCGGTCGGCGGCGCCGTCCTGCTCGTCGCGAGCGGATTGTTGCCGTGGCATCAGGCACTGCTCGCGATCGGCAAGGGCACGGATGTCTACCTCTTTCTTCTCGGCATGATGCTGCTGAGCGAGGTCGCGCGGCGGGAGGGGCTGTTCGATTGGCTCGCCGTTTTCGCCGTGCGCCATTCACGAGGTTCGGCCACGCGGCTTTTCCTGCTCGTCTATGGCGTTGGAACGATTGTCACAGCCTTCCTCTCGAACGATGCCACCGCCGTCGTGCTCACCCCTGCCGTTTTTGCCGCCACGCGAGCCGCCAAGGCCGATCCGCTGCCTTATCTCTTCATCTGCGCCTTCATCGCCAATGCGGCGAGTTTCATCCTGCCGATCTCCAACCCGGCCAATCTCGTGCTCTACGGCAATCACATGCCAGCGCTGATGGCTTGGCTCGCTGACTTCCTGTTGCCAGCCACCGTTTGCGTCCTCGTCACGCTCGGGACTTTGCTGCTGGTCGAATGGCGCGGTCTCAGGGCGCCGATCGCCGCTGAAATCCCGCATGCCGAGCTTCCCTTCGGAGGCAAGGTCGCGGCCGCCGGCATTCTGGCGACGGCCGTTGTCTTGCTCGCCGCCTCCGGTGCGGACGTCCCGCTCGGCTTGCCCACCGCGCTCTCGGGCGTCGTCACGACAGCCGTGGTGCTGGCCGCTAAGCGGGAGGCACCCTGGGAGACCTTGCGCGGCGTTTCGTGGCTCGTCCTGCCGCTCGTGGCTGGGCTGTTCGTGCTCGTCCAGGGCCTCGCCGCGACCGGCGTGGTTGCCGGGATCGCCGACCTCTTACATCACGCCTCTGAGGTCTCGACGGCGAGCACGGCCTGGGGGGCTGGGGTGCTGCTCGCGCTGCTTTGCAACGTGATGAACAATCTGCCGGCGGGCCTCATCGCGGGCTCCGCCGTCGCCGCCGCGCATGTTCCAAGAGTAGTGACGAACGCCCTGTTGGTCGGCGTCGATCTTGGCCCGAACCTCTCGATCACCGGCTCGCTGGCGACAATCCTTTGGCTGACGGCATTGCGGCGGGAGGGTGAGGAAGTGAGCTTCACGAAGTTCCTCTTGCGCGGTGCCATCGTCATGCCGCCCGCACTCCTGGCGGCTTTGGCAAGCCTGATGGTGTGACACCATGCGGGCTGCTTGCGTCGGTTTCTTCGCTGTGACCCATTGTCGCGCTTTGTCACTCCACAACCAAGCCCTTAGCCCCAGCATTGACTATCGCTGAAGTGCTGAACACCAAGAAAAAATTAGAGGTGACCAGTGTTTGTATTGGAAAAATCCGTCGCTTATTCAGCAGAAAGTTGATTGACCTGATATCGGAGCTGCGGATCGTTTCCATGATGTTGACGATGACTGTCCTCGACTGACACAGGATCCGCGACGTGGCGAGCCAGCCTGGCTTCGCCGCCCCCCGATCCTGAAGGACCGCAGAATGTCGATCTATTTCTACAATCAGAACTCAAACGGCTTCACGCAGCATGGCGGAGCTTCCGGAGATTTATCGCCTGGCAGCTTTTCCAACGGCACCTTCAATGCCGCGGCATCGCATGAGAACCTGTCGAGCGGAGTGACCGACGCCTATTTCGTCGAGATTGACGGCGTATCTTCATTTTCTGATCTGGTCGTCGGCTCAACCTATAGCGGCAAGCTCGCATTCGGAGCGGCTTCGACCGACCAGGCGAATGCAAGCACGACCTTCACGGTGCTCGGCGTCAATTCCTCTGGTGTTGTCGTTCAGGCGTCCAGCCAAGGCGCCTCGAACGGTGGGTGGAAGTTTCAAACTTTTTTGCTCGGAAACACCGATACCTCGAACGGCGAAACCCTTGCTGGCTTCGTGACCACGCCGGGCACGCCGACCTGTTTCGCGCTCGGCACACTGATCGCCACGACGGGGGGCTACGTCGCCGTCGAGTCGCTGAAAGCGGGTGACATCGTGGTGACGGCTTCCGGCGAAGCCGCGGCGGTGACCTGGATCGGGCATCGTCGTTTCAGCCTCGCGGCACGGCCGGATGTAGCGCCGATCCGGATCCGCGCTGGCGCGCTGGCGGCGGGCGTACCGTCGCGCGATCTCCTGGTCAGCCCTGAGCATGCCATGGGCCTCGACGGCAAGCTGGTTCCGGCGCGGCTGTTGGTTAACGGCAGCACTATCCTTCGCGACACGAGCATGGCCGAGATCACCTATTTCCATGTCGAGTTGCCGAAGCACGACCTGCTCATGGCGGAAGGCGCCGCGGCAGAGAGCTGGCTGGACACCGGCAATCGCGGCATGTTCGCGAACGCGGCTGTGCCGGCCGATCTGCACGGGGACTTCGCCCCCGATCTCGCCTCTGAGGCATGGCGGACGCGCGCTTGCGCCCCGCTCGTCGAGGGCGGGGTTGCCCTCGCCGTGATCCGTGCGCGGGTCGAGGGACGAGCCGTCGCCACCGGCGCGGGCGCAGGCGCGACCCAGACGCTATGGCTGGAAGCAGTCGGCACGCATGACGTGACGGTCCCAGCGGGAAGCAGTGGCCTTGTGCGCCTCGCTTCGGTAGCCGCCAGAGCGGCCAGCGATCATCGCCGCTTGGGCGCCGGGATCACCACGGTCACCATCAACGGCGATACGCTAGCGCTGGATGACGGCCGTCTTGCGCTGGGCTTCCATGGCATCGAGACCTGCGGCCGACTGCGCTGGACGGATGGGCAGGCGCTGCTGGACCTCGGCCGTTCCGACCACGAGCGCGTAGTCAGAATCGACGTCAATGTCGTGGCGGCCGAGCAGGATTGGGCAGTCGCCGCCTAGGCTTTTCCTCAGCTTCCCCGTCACGCACCGCGATGGTGGTGGCGGGGAAGTCGCGCGCATGTTGACCGCCGACGGTCAGACCAGCTTCACCCAGACCGATTTCGACTGCGTATAGGCCAGCACCGTGTCGAAGCATTTGTCGCGTGCATTGCCCGACTGCTTGTAGCCGCCGAAGGGCTGCGTCATGTCGCCCTCGTCGAAGCAATTGACCCAGATCGTCCCGGCCTCGATCTCGCGAGCGAGCGTATGCGCGGTGGTGAGGTTCGAGGTCCAGATTCCGGCGGCGAGGCCGTAGATCGTGTCATTGGCGACCTCGATCGCGTTCTCGACGCCGTCGACGGGGATCAGCGCCGCGATCGGGCCGAAGATCTCTTCCTTGGCGATCCGCATGCCGCTGTCGACGCCCGTAAAGAGACCCGGCGCGACATAGGCGCCCTTCTCCAGACCCTGCGGAACATTGCCGCCGAAGGCCAGCGAAGCGCCGCCCTTTTTGCCAATATCGACATATCCCAGCACGCGCTTCTGCTGCTCGAAGGTGACGAGGGGACCCATATTGGTCTCCTCGTTCAGGGGGTCGCCCGGAATCCAGCTTTCGCTTTCCCGCATGAAGCTATGGACGAATTCGTCATGGATCTTGCGATCCACCAGCAAGCGGGAGCCGGCGTTGCAGACCTCGCCCATATTGCCATAGATGCCGGCGGCGGCGGTTTTGGCGGCCGTCGCGAGGTCCGGCAGGTCGGCCATCATCACCTGAGGCGTCTTGCCGCCGCATTCCAGCGCGACCTTCTTCATGTTGGACTGGCCGGCATATTGCAGCATCAGCTTGCCGACCTCGGTCGAGCCCGTGAAGCTGATCTTCGCCACGTCATTGTGCAGCGCCAAGGCCCGGCCGACCGTCTCGCCGGGGCCATTCACCACGTTGAAGACGCCCGAGGGGCCGCCGGCTTCCGCGAAAAGCCGCGCGAGATGCACAGCCGATAGCGGCGACTGCTCGGCGGGCTTGAGCACCACGGAATTACCGGCGGCCAATGCGGGCGCGATCTTCCACACCGCCATGAGCAGCGGATAGTTCCACGGCACGATGGCGCCCACCACGCCGAGCGGCTCGCGATTGATGTAATGCAGCACATTGGACGGCGTCGCCGTGGTAGAGCCGGTCAGCTTGTCGATACATTCGGTGGTGAAGCGAATGCAATGCACCGAGGCGGGCACATCGATATTCACCATGTCGCTGATCGGTTTGCCCATATCCAGCGTATCGAGCAGCGCGAAAAGCTCGACATTCTGCTCGATGAGATCGGCGAAGCGATACATCACGGCCATGCGGTCACGCGGCGCCATGCGGGACCAGCTTCCGCTGCGATAGGCCTTCAGCCCATCAGCCACGGCGCGGTCGATATCCGCGGGCGTGCCCTCGCTGACCGCGGCGATGACCTGGCCATTGGCGGGGTTGATGGTCTCGAAATGGCCGCCCGAACCGGTCGCCAGGTCGCCGCCGATGAAGAACCGCGTCTCCGGCTTCAGCGCCGCCGCTCTCTCATGCCAATTGGTCGCGCTCATGCGCTCTCTCCCTCAGGGTTCGTCGGATAACCTACCACGACCGGCTCGAATCAGAAGGGCAGCGGCGGGGTCGCGCGGCGGCGGGCTGGCTCGAAGAAGGGCGCCTTCACCACCCGGACGCGCGCCATGACCTTCTCCCAGCGCAGCTCGTGCAGGGCATAGATCTCGACCCAAAGATCCTCGGTCTTCGTATCGCCGAATGGCCGCTTGAGGCTGGCGAGCCCAATGTTCCGTTTGGCGGTGGGCGACCAGATGCCCGAGGTGATATGGCCCACCTCGGTCTTCTGCTTGTGGTAGACAAGCGACCCTTCGGCCGGTTCCTTGCCCTCGATATCGACCGCGACCAGGCAGTAGCGAGATCCGCGAGCCTTCTCCTCCACCAGCGCTTTGCGGCCGGTAAATTGACCCTTCGCAAGGTCTACCAGCCACCCAAGGTTCAGCTCGTAGGGCGACCGGGTCCGCCCCGCCCGGATAGCCTTGTCGGCCGGAATGAAGTCGAGCTGGGCGCCGAGGAACCCCGCCTCGATCCGCGCCATGTTCAGCGCGTGGCTGCCCGTGGGCTCCACGCCGCCGATGCCCTGGCCCGCCTCCATCAGGGCATCCCAAAGGTCGAGCGCCCCGCCGGGCGCGATCCACAGCTCGTAGCCAAGGTCGCCGGTGAAGCCGGTGCGGGAGACCATCAACTCATGACCCCGGAAGGGCCAGCGCCGAATCCCGAAAGGCTTCAGCGTCTCCAGCCCACCCAGCCCGAGACGGGACAGCACCGAAAAGCTCGTCGGTCCTTGGAGCGACAGGCCGGCGACCTCCTCGGTTTCCTCACGCACCGAAACATCGAAGCCACGCGCGGAAGCCTCGAGCCAGAAGGTCTGGTGTTCCTGGCAGCACAGCCGCCAATCCTGCTCGCCGAGATGGAATAGCGTGCCGTCGTCGATGACCTGCCCGGCATCGTCGCACCATACCGTATAGGCGACGCGACCGACGCTGATCTTAGTGACATCGCGCGTCACCAGCCGCTGCAAAAATGCATCCGCGTCCGGCCCGGTGATGCGATACTTGTTCATCGGCGAGATATCGAAGACGCTCGCGGTATTGCGGATCGCGAAGTATTCGCGCTCCATATTGCCGAAATGCGCCGGCGACCAATAGCCCTGCCAATATTCCAGCGCCTCGAACTGGTTGAGCGGACGCAGGCGCGGCGCGAAGGGCGTTTCCTTCAGGCCAATGCGCGTGGTGGCGCGGGCACTATCGTGCTGCGCCGGAGCGAGATCGGGGTTCATGCCGCGCGCTCCAAGGGCTTGGCTTCCGCAAGAACCGCCTGCGCCGCATTATGCCCCGGAGCACCAGTCACCCCGCCGCCCGGATGCGCTCCGGCGCCGCAAAGGAACAGACCAGCGATAGGCATGGCATAGCGCGCCGCGCCATTGACCGGCCGCAGCATGAGCAGCTGGTCAATCGCGAGTTCACCGTGATGCCAATGCCCGCCCGGCATCCCGTAATCGCGTTCCAGATCCAACGGCGTGAGAAGCTGTTGTGCCACCACCTGCTGCCGAATGCCGGGAGCGAAGCGCTCCAGATGGTCGAGCAGAACCTCCAGGTAGCGCGCCCTGGCGGCGTCCCAGCCTTCCTTCAGCCGATAGGGCGCATATTGCACCACGGCCGAGAGAACGTGCTGGCCGGATGGCGCCGCGGTGGCATCGGTCGCGGAGGGGATGGTGATCTCCATCAGCGGTTCGGGCGACCACTCGCCGTATTTGCTCGGATCGAACTGCGCCTCAATGGCCGAAGGGCTGCCCGCGAGCACAATGCGGCCGGCAAGATCGGCTGCGTCCAGGCCACGGAATGCCGGCAGGCCGCTCAAGGCGAGGTTCAGCTTCGCGGTATTGCCCTTCGCGCGGATCTTGCCGATGTCGCGCTGGAAACCGGCATCCAGATGACGCGGCCCCACTAGATCCAGCAAGGTCCGTTGCGGCGAGGCATTGGAAACCACGCTGCCAGCGGCGATGAACTCGCCATCTGCCAGCTCGACCCCCACCACACGCTCGCCCTCGACACGAATGCGGCCGACGGCGGCGCCCATGCGGATGGTCGCACCGAAGTCCCGGGCCGAGGCGGCGATCGCCTGCGTCACAGCGCCCATGCCGCCGCGCGGCAAGGCAACCGCACCCTGTACCGGTCCAACCTCGCCAATGAGGCGATACAGCAGCGTCAGCACCGTGCCGGGCGAACGCGGCCCAAGATTCGTGCCAAGCACGGCATCCGCCGCGAAGGCCGCCTGGATCAGCGGCGAGGCGAAATTGTCCTGCACGAGATCGAAGACATTCATCGTGGCGATGCGCAGGAAGTCGCGCATATCCGCCTGGCCCATCGACCGGATGGCGAAGCCCAGGCGCGCTAGGTCGATGTTCTGCTTCAGATCGCGCCCCGCCAAACGCGGGGGCTGCATAAGCAGCATCGGCCGCAGATGCCGCGCCATCTTCAGCAAGCGGCGACGAAAACCCGGCAGCGCCACGATATCCGCCGCGTCGATCGCACCCGCCGCGTGGTCGGTCTTGAGCCGTAGCACGGAACCATCCGCGCCCATCACAGCCGTTTGCAAACTCGCGGAGGCATAGTCCAGGCCATGGCGGCGAAGGCTCAGCTCGCGGATCACACGCGGATGCAGGCCGTACAGCAGATGCGCGCAGGCCGAGACGCGGAAACCCGGCGCGATTTCCGCTGTTCGCGCGGCGCCGCCGACCTCCTCGGCCGCCTCCAGCACCAACACGCTGCGGCCGGCGCGGGCGAGATAGGCGGCGCAGACCAGGCCGTTATGGCCGGCGCCGATGACGATGTGGTCGTAGCGCGTGCTCACAGGTCATGCTCCTCGCGCGGGTCGAAGCCTTTGATGCGAAGATCCCGCAGGATTTCACGCGCCGCATTGGCGCCCGGCGCGCCCATCACACCGCCGCCGGGATGCGTCGAGGAGCCGCACATGTACATCCCGGCGATCGGCGCACGGTATTGCGCGTAGCCGGGTACAGGGCGGTTGAAGATGAGCTGGTCCATCGTGAGTTCGCCCTGGAAGATATTGCCCTCGGTCAAGCCGGCCTCGTTTTCGATATCCCAGGGGCTGCGGGTTTCCACATGGCGGATCAGGTCGCGGAAATTCGGGCTCTGTTCGGCGATCTGCGACAGAACCGTTTCGCGGAACTCAT
>NZ_LMUQ01000061.1:128596-238111 GCF_009765865.1 Acidisoma sp. L85 | reverse complement strand
CGATTTGCGTCGGGATCAGCATGTCAACGTAAGGATCGCGGGACCAGCGGCCGGCTTTCCAGTCGTCATAGGCGCGCTCCATGCGCTCCATGCCATCGGTAAAATGCAGGTCGCCGCGCAGGCTGGGATGGCCGGCGCGGACATTTGTGAAGTCGGGCATGCCGTCCAGCGCGATATTGAGCTTGCCGGAGGAGCCACGGATCTTGAACTTCTTGACGGTGTCGAGAAAGTCCGACGGCAGCTCGCGCTCCTGCACGATCTTGGTGAAGGTGCGCTTCACATCGAGGTTCGACACCACCCGTTTCGCGCGCAGCACCGTGCCGTCCGCCAGCATCACGCCCTCGGCACGGCCGTCGCGCACCAGAATGCGACCAACCTCGGCATTCGTTTCGATCGTGCCGCCCGCCGCCTGAAAAGCGCCCGCGCAGGCCTTGCTGACGGAGCCCATGCCGCCGCGCGCAAAACCCCAGGCGCCGACGCTGCCGTCGATATCGCCCATATAATGGTGCAGCAGCACATAGGCCGTGCCGGGGGAGTAAGGGCCAAGCGCCGTGCCGATGATCCCCGATCCGGCGAAATGCGCTTTGACCACATCCGTCTCGAAATACTCGTCGAGAAACTCGGCGATCGACAGCGTGAAGAAACGGATCAGCTCCCCCATGTCGCGCTCGCCGAGGCCGGAGAAGTGCTTCGCGAGGTAGATGAGCTCGGAAATATCGCGCGGCCGGAAACGCGTCGGGTCGGGAGGCGTACGCATGAGAAGCGGCTTGATCCAGCGGCACATCTTCATCACGGCCGTGGCGTAATGATCGTAGGCGTCCGCGTCCTTCTTCGAGAAGCGCGCGATCTCGGCGCGGAAAACATCGTGATCGTAGTAGCTGCAGAAACGGTCACCGTTCCGCATCATGGTCATCCCCCCCTCATAGGGAATGACCTGCAACCCGTGCTTGTACAGCTCGAGGTCGCGCTGAATCTCGGGCCGCAACAGCGAGCAGACATAGGAGCAGTTGGAATAGGTCCAGCCGTCATGCAGGACGCTGCTGACAGCCGCGCCGCCGATATGGCCGTTCTTCTCGACCACCAGCACATTCAACCCTGCGCGCTGCAGATAGGCGGCGTTGATCAGCCCGTTATGCCCGGCACCGATGACGATCGCGTCCCAAACCTTGTCGCCTTTCCGCGCGCCGAGCGCGGTGGGGCGGCTGATCGCGTCCGGCGCTTCGATGGTTCCGGCGACAGAGCTGATCTCGTTCACGAGGCCGATGCCTCGATCACCCGCGTGCCGATGATTCCATCGCCCTTCCGGTCGGCGCCGAGATTCGCCTCAAGCTCGGCCTGGGTCACCGCCACCGCATCGCGGAAGGCGCTCAGCGTCGTGGCGAGGCAGCTCTCGTCATGCGCCGCCGAGATGAACCAAGGCTCTCGCGAATCTGGCTCGCAGAGCACGCCGCGGTCATGCAGATGCGGCGCCATGGTGTCGTAGAAGGTGTAATTGCTGGTCTTCCAGTCGCGATAATTCGTCGGCGGCTCCTCGCGGAAGAACAGCCCGCCCATGCTCGGGTGCCCCGTGAAGCAATGCGGCAGCCCAGCTTCCGTCAGGATCGCGCTCATGCCCTTCTGCATGCGCGTGCCATAATCGGCGATACGCTCCAGCGTATCGGTCTCTTCCAGGATCTCCAGGCAACGCGCGGCCGCCGCAATGGCGATCGAATGCGCCGTATAGGTGCCGCCATGCGCGACACCTTTTTCGATGGTGCGCATGATGTCCTCGCGCCCGCCGAAGGCCGCGATCTGGTAGCCATTCGCCATCGCCTTGGCGAAGGTGCAAAGGTCGGCTCGCACACCGAACAATTCCTGCACGCCGCCTCGCGCCACGCGGAAACCGGTCTTCACCTCGTCGATGAGCATCACCACGCCGTATTTGTCGCATAGCGCGCGGGCTGCCTTGAGGAATTCGGTATGTGCCGTCAGCGCACAGCAATTGCCCATGATCGGCTCGACCAGGAAGGCCGCGATGCGCTCGCCATGGGCGCGAAAAGTCGCTTCCAGCCGCTCGATGTCGTTCAGCGGCGTGAGATGGATCATCTGCTTCAGCCGGCTCGGCACACCACGGCCATAAGCCTTCAGCTCCGGCTCGCCGGTGCCGTCCCAGCCTTCCATATCCGTCTGCCACATCGCGGCGTCGAACAGGCCATGATAGCTGCCCTCGACGATCACATACTCGTCCCGCCCGGTGAAACCACGCGCCAGGCGCAGCGCCGCCATTACGGCTTCGGTCCCGGAATTGGAGAAGCGGATCAACTCGGCCGCCGGCACCATGCGGCTGATCCGGGTCGCGACCTCGTATTCCTTCTCGGTCGCCAGCGCGAAAACGCCGCCGACCTTCATGCCCTCCATGGCTGCCGCATCCACACGGGGATCGGCATAACCCAGGATGGCGGGGCCATAGCCCAGCCGGTAATCGACATATTCGTTGTCGTCGATGTCCCAGATCCGGGCGCCGCGGCCTTCCTTCACATAGATCGTATTCTCGCCCCAGTAGCGAAACGTCGAGGCCACGCCGAAAGGCAGCTTGGTTCGGGCTTTCGCCATCTGCTGCCGGCTGCGGGTGAGGGGCCTCTGGTTCGATACGGACATTCTTCTCATCACGGGCTGTTATGAGACTAAGGCTACGCCCCAGACCAGCGTTCTGTCCAGCGACTGAATGCATATTCAGTCAAGATTTGGCAGGAAAGCATTGCGTGTCTCGCCTTACCTGAGGCATGATCGGGCTTAATCGGCGACGCGGGACGGCAGGGGGCAGTGATCGAATTCGATCGAGAAATGCGTGACGAGGACGAGGATGTGGCGCCACTCCCAATCTCTTCCGAACGCTCCGGTCGGGGCCTGGACCGCACCGCCAGCCGCGAGGTCCGGCGCCGTCAATTGATTGAGAGCACGGTCGCCGAGATCGCCGAGAACGGCCTCTCGGGTCTGAAGATCTCCGGGGTGGCGCAGCGCGCGAAGCTCGCCACCGGCATGGTGAACTTCCACTTCGTCAGCAAAGCCCAGTTGCTCGACGCGACGCTCGATTACCTGTCCGAGGAATATCGCCTGTGCTGGCGGCACGCCATCGACAATGCCGGCGCCGCCCCAGCTGCCCGTCTGCGCGCGATGATGATGGCGGATCTCGACCCGCAGGTCTGCACGCGCCGCCGCATCGCCGTCTGGCACGCCTTCTATGGCGAGGCCCGCGCTCGCCCAGCCTTCCTCGCCCGCTGCGCGCAACGGGAGGCCGAGCATCATGCCGAACTCGTTGGGCTCTGCGCTGCTGTGATCGAGGCCGGCGGTGGGACCGCAATGGAGATGGCGGCGGAAAGAGCGGCGAGCGGCTTGAGCGCCTTGACCGACGGTATATGGCTCGGCCTGCTGTTCAGCCCCGGCCGCATCGACCGCGAGCCGGGCCGCCAGACTATCGACAGCTTCCTGGCCGCCGTATTCCCTCGCGCATTTTCGGGCAAATGAAGTTTTGGGAGGATTGGTCGGACATGGTTGCCAAGCGGGAAGTCCCGCGACCATCATGTCAGCCGTAACAAGGTCGGGTCCAAGCTCGCTCGGGGCGCGCGAGGCCGGTCGCCGCAGGATAAACGCCAAGTGACAAGGAAACTGTGCCGATGATGCGCTCGAAGACGCTGATCTGGGTGGGGGCCTTGGCCGCCGCCACGCTCCTCTCCGGGCATAGGCCCGCCGCGGCCGACCAGCCGACCATCTACGTCTACAACTGGGCCGAATATATCGGCACCGATACACTCAAGAACTTCACCAAGGAAACCGGAATCAAGGTGGTCTACGACACCTATGATTCGTCCGAGACCGTGCAGGCCAAGCTCATGGCGGGCCACACCGGTTACGACGTGGTGGTCCATTCGGCGTCGAATTACGGCCCGCAGGACATCAAGGCGGGCATCTACATGAAGCTCGACAAGTCGAAGCTGCCGAACCTCGCCAATCTGGATCCGAGTTTGGTCAAGCGTTACGACTCTTACGATCCGGATATGCAATATGGCGTGCCCTATATGTGGGGCACCACCGGATTCACCTACAATGTCGACATGATCAAGCAGCGGATGCCGGATGCCCCGGTCGGTTCGCTCGCGATGTTGTTCGATCCGGCCGTCGTCTCGAAGTTCAAGGACTGCGGCGTGTCCTTTTTCGACGGCCCGACCGACGTCATGCCGATGGCGCTGAGCTACCTGCACATCAACCCGAATACGCAGAACCCGGCCGATTATCGCAAGGCCAAGGAGATGCTGGCCAAGATCCGGTCCAATGTCCGCGTCTTCGACAATTCAAATTACCTCACCGCGCTGCCGCAGAAATCGATCTGTATCGCGATGACCTGGTCGGGTGATTACGCGACCGCCGTCGCGAATGCACAGAGCGCCAAGGCGAACGTCAATCTCGCCTATACCATCCCCAAGGAAGGCTCAGGCCTGTGGTTCGATGCGGTCTTCATTCCGTCTGACGCCAAGAACGTCGATGGCGCGCTGAAGTTCATCAACTACCTGCAGCGCCCCGATGTGATGGCCGGCATCACCGAGGTCACGAACTACGCGAACGCCAACTACAAATCGACACCGCTCATCCCGAAAAGCATCACCGGCGATCCGGCGAATTACCCCGATGCGGAAACCATGAAGCGCACTTTCGGCGAGGAGCCGCTACCGCCCAAGGCGACCAAGGCCGAGACCCGCGCCTTCTCCGACTTCAAGACCGGTTCCTGAGCGAGGCTGATGCAATGGCGGAAACGCTCCTTCGGCCAGACACCAATCTTCCGGCCGGGGGCGTTTCCGCCGCGATACCGGATGTGACGGAGCCTTGGCGCGATAGCGCGGCCAAGCCCTTCATCGAAATCCGTGGCGTCAGCAAGCAGTTCGGCACCTTCGTCGCGCTGCAGGATGTCAGCCTCAAAATCTACAAGGGCGAGCTTTTCTCGCTGCTGGGCGGCTCCGGCTGCGGCAAAACCACGTTGCTGCGGATGATCGCGGGGTTCGAGACGCCAAGTTCCGGCAGCATCATCATCGACGGCCAGGACATGACCGGCGTCCCGCCTTACGAGCGGCCGGTCAATATGATGTTCCAATCCTATGCGCTGTTTCCGCATATGAGCGTTTTCAACAACGTCGCCTATGGCCTGAAGAAAGACGGTGTCGCCCGCGCAGAGATCGCCAAGCGCGTCGATGAGGCGTTGGCGCTGGTACAGCTTCGTCCCTATGCCGAGCGCAAGCCGCACCAGCTTTCCGGCGGCCAGCGTCAGCGCGTGGCTTTGGCGCGGTCCCTGGTCAAGCGCCCCAAGGCGCTGCTGCTCGACGAGCCGCTGGGCGCGCTCGACAAGAAGCTGCGCGAGGCGACGCAGTACGAACTCATGAACATCCAGGACAAGGTGGGCATCACCTTCATCGTGGTGACACATGACCAGGAAGAGGCGATGACCCTCTCCACTCGTATCGCGGTCATGGATCGCGGGCAGGTCTATCAGGTCGGCCGCCCGATCGAGATTTATGAATATCCCAACTGCCGCTTCACCGCCGGCTTCATCGGCACGATGAACATGTTCGAGGGCGTGGTGCTGGGGCTTGAGGACCGGTTGTTGCGCGTGAAGGGCAAGGAGGGCGGAGATTTCCTCCTCGCCCATCCCGGCGCGCCGGTGCCGGATGGCACGCCGGTCTGGGTCGCCGTGCGGCCCGAGAAGATCCGGCTGTCACTCACGCCGGTCGCGGCGACGCAGAACATGGTTGCAGGGAAGGTCAAGGATCTCGGCTATTTCGGCGGCACGACCTCCTACCGCATCGATGTCGGAGACGGCCGGCTGGTTTCCGTCAACGTCACCAACGCCGATCGCGCCTTGGCTTTGCGGGCGGACTGGGACGAGCGCGTCTTCCTGACCTGGGACCCGGCGTCCGCCGTGCTGCTGACGGAATGAGGGCGGGGGGGATGCACTGCCCGACCCACGACCAAACCCAACCGTCATGGCGCGCGAAGGCGTGCGACCAAAGCAACCCGTCACGGCACGCGAAGGCCGAGCATGACGGGTTACGGGGCTCGGTGACGCCATGAGCGAGTTTCTCGACTCAGGCGGTCTCGCCACCCCGGCGCCGATCGGTCCCGGTGCCGCCATCGTGCCGGAGGAGCTTGCCGGTCTGCCGCCCGGCCCACGTCCAAATGACCGCCTCCGCTTCCCGGGAAACATGCTGCACAGCTTAGGGAACTCCTGGCAGCGCATCATGGTCGCGGTTCCCTTCGGCTGGATGCTGCTCTTCTTCCTCATCCCCTTCGCGATCGTCCTGAAGATCGGCTTCGCCGATTCCGTGGTCGCCCGTCCGCCCTTCACGCCATTGCTGAGCTACCCCGACGGCGACCACCTGGCGCTGACCGTCACCTGGGATAACTTCGCCAGTCTGTGGCAGGATGATCTCTATCTCCGCGCCTATCTAAACTCCCTGAAGATCGCCGCGATTTCGACCGTCTTCTGCCTGCTGCTCGGCTACCCGATGGCGCTCGCCATCGCGCGGGCCACGCGGCAGACGCGCAACATCATGCTGCTGGTCGTGGTGCTGCCATTCTGGACGCCGTTTCTACTACGTGTTTACGCCTGGCTCGGCATCCTCGACACCAACGGTCTACTGAACCGCTTCCTGCAATGGGCGCATGTGACGCACGCCCCTCTGCAGATGCTCTACACGCCCTTCGCGGTCTATGTCGGCATCGTCTATTCCTATCTGCCCTTCATGATCCTGCCGCTCTACGCGAGCCTGGAACGGCTTGATCGCACGCTCGATGAAGCGGCCGCCGATCTCGGCGCGAAGCCGTTTGCGGTATTCCGGGACATCACTTTCCCACTCTCGATCCCCGGCGTCATCGCCGGATCGCTTCTCGTCTTCATTCCGGCGGTCGGTGAATACGTGATCCCGGATCTGCTGGGGAATGCGAGCAACGTCATGATCGGCCGCGTGCTCTATGACGAATTCTTCTCCAACCGAGACTGGCCGACGGCCTCTGCGGTCGCCATCGCGCTGCTCCTCGCGCTCGTCATCCCGATGATCCTGTTTCAATACCTCCAGGCGAAACAGGTCGACGCGCCATGAGGAAACTCGGTGTCGCCCGGCTGGTCTTCGGGGTCGGCGTTGCCTTCCTGTACATCCCGATCATCACGCTGATCATCTTCAGCTTCAACAGCTCCCGCATCGTGATGCTGTGGGGTGGTTTCTCGACAAAGTGGTACGCCTCGCTCTTCCACAACGGCTTCATGATGGCCGCCGCTCGCCGTACGCTGGAGATTGGGCTGACCGCCGCCACCTGTGCTGTCGTGCTGGGCACGATGGCAGGCTATTCGCTGGCCCGCTTCGGCCCCTTCCGGGGGCGCACCTTGTTCAGCGGCATGATTACCGCACCGCTGGTAATGCCCGACGTCATCACCGGCATCTCGCTGCTGCTCATGTTTATCGCCATGGGGCAGCTCATCGGCTGGCCGGCCGATCGCGGCATGCTGACGATCGCCATCGCGCATATCACCTTCTGCACTTCCTACGTCACGGTGGTGCTGCAATCCCGCCTGGTCGCGTTGGATCGCTCGTTGGAAGAAGCCGCGATGGATCTCGGCTGCCGGCCTCTTCGCATCCTGTTCGACATCACCTTGCCCATTATCGCCCCCGCGCTGCTATCGGCCTGGCTGCTCGCCTTCACCCTCTCGCTCGACGATCTGGTGATTTCGAGCTTCGTCGCCGGTCCCGGTTCCACAACCTTGCCGCTGCTGATCTTTTCCGAGGTCAAGCTGGACGTAAAGCCTGACGTCAACGCCCTCGCGGCCATCGTCATCGCATTCGTCACGATCGGCACGATCATCGCCGGCTTCGTCATGGCGTCGCGCGAGCGCAAGCGGCTGCGTGACGAACAACTCGCCTTCGCCGCCGAAGCCGCGGCGCGGGCCTGAAGATTTTTGGAGGATCGCATGAGTGACATTCTGGAGGCCGAGCCCGAGGTCAATGGTCTGACCCAGGTTGAGCCGACGCTGCCCAGCAACTGGTATTTCGATCCGGCGCAGTATCACCGCGAGCTGCGCAATATCTGGTATCGTAACTGGATCTATCTCTGCCGCAGCGAAACACTTGATGCTCCGCTCGCCTTCCGCACCTTCGAGATCGGCGACCAGAATGTGCTGCTCGTGCGGGACGAGAACGGCGCGCTGAACGCCTTCCACAACACCTGCCGCCATCGCGGCGCGGTGCTGAAGACCGAGCCCAGCGGCAGATTGCAGGCGCGCGCCATCACCTGCCCCTATCATGCCTGGACCTATAAGCTGACCGGCGAACTCGCGCGTATGCCGTCCAAGCTTTGTGCGCCGGACTTCAGCAAGGCGGATCACGGTCTCTACAAGATCGCCCTGGCCGAGTGGAGCGGTTTCGTCTTCATTAACCTCGATGAGAATGCGGGACCCTTCGATGCCGCGCCCGATCGCGACGATTCAGCACCCGTCGACAACTGGCCTCTTGCCGATCTTCGCGTCGGGCACTCAGTCCGCAAGCTTCTCGCCTGCAACTGGAAGGTCTTCTGGGAGAATTACAACGAGTGCCTGCACTGCGCCCATGCCCATCCCGAGCTCTCGGACATCGTGCCGATTTACAGCCGCGGCCTGCTGTCTCAGCGCGACGACCCCAACTGGCGCGCGCAGGGCGACACCACGGATCCCAAGCTGAAGGGCGGGCTCAAGATCGGCGCCGAGACCTGGTCGATGGACGGGCGGGCCTTGCCGTACACCTTCCCGAAGCTGACCGAAGCGGAGCGCGCCGCCGGCCAGACCTATTTCACCAAGCTCCCCTCGATGTACATGGTCGCCCATATCGACTATGTGCGCATCGTGCATATGCGTCCGCTCGGCCCGGAGCAGACCGAACTCACCGCCGAGTGGCTCTTCCCGGCCGAGACCTTGAACGATCCCGCCTTTGATCTGCCCAAAGCGGTGGAATTCGCCGATCTGGTGATGCGGCAGGACGTCGCACTTTGCGAACTCAACCAAAAAGGCCTGCACTCGCTCCGTCATCGCACTGGCACGCTGATGCCCGAGGAGTATCTCGTGCATAAACTGCACAACTGGGTGCGGTCCCAGCTCGACGAAAGCTGACGCCCGCCATCCGACGTCGGAAACCTGCCATGAGGTTTGGACGTTAGGCCGCTGATGTTACATTTCTTCTTCCTGGTCGTTGCTAGGACGCGATAGAATGCGCCGCCCGCCTGCTGCGCGGGTGCAATAGCAATGACCGGGCGGCGAAACGCCGGCCCGGCGAGCGGGAGGATAGTCCTATGATCAAGCTCGCCAATCCGGCGCCCCTTGGGCTTGCCGGCTTCGCTTTGACGACCTGGATGCTGAGCATGGTCAATGCCGGCTGGTACGGCGGCGCCGCTGTGCCGATGGTCCTGGCGCTCGCCTTTACTTTCGGTGGCGCGGCGCAGTTCTGCGCTGGGCTGCTGGAACTGCCGCGCGGCAATACCTTCGGCTTCGTGGCATTCTGCGGTTACGGCGCCTTCTGGTGGTCCTTCGCGCTTTTCGTCCTGTTCTTCGCCGCGCACGTTCCGCCAGCTTTCGTCGGTTGGTATCTCTTCATGTGGGGCTTTTTCACCTTCTACATGTGGATCGGTAGCCTCGCGCATGCCCGCGCCGTGTCGTTCATCTTCCTCGCCCTCTGGATCACCTTCCTGCTGCTAGCTCTGGGCGCTTGGGGTATGGGCATCTGCACTAAGATCGGCGGCTATGCCGGGCTGGTCACCGCCATCATCGCCTTCTACGTTTCGGCCGGCGAGATCATCAACGAGGCGCATGGCCGCGTCATTCTGCCCCTCGGCGCCCGCGCACCCGCGCTCGCCGGGCGATAGACGGCCTGACGCTGCACGAGAGGGACTACCATCATGAGCGAGGCCGCCCGCAAGGAACGCATCGGGTTCATCGGCCTCGGCCTCATGGGGCAAGGCATGGCGCGCAACATCCTCGTCAAGGGCTGGCCGCTCGCCGTGCTGGCCCACCGCAACCGGGCGCCGATCGAGGATCTGGTCGCCGAAGGCGCGGTGGAAGCGAGTAGTCCACGCGATCTCGCCGAGCGCTCCGACATCGTCGTTCTCTGCGTCACGGGCTCGCCGGAAGTCGCGGCGGTGGTGGAGGGACCGCAGGGTCTAGCAGCAGCCGGCAAGCCGCTGGTGATCGTCGATTGCTCGACCTCCGACCCCTCGCAAACCTTGCGTCTGGCCGAAAGCCTCAAGGCGAGCGGCATCACCTTGATCGACGCCCCGCTCAGCCGCACGCCTAAGGATGCCGCCGCCGGAACGCTCGATGTGATGGTGGGCGGCGACGAGGCGACAGTGGCGCGGGTCCGCCCGGTCCTGGACGCCTTCGCGGGCCGGGTCGCGCATACCGGCCCGACCGGCACCGGCCACACCATGAAGCTGCTGAACAACTTCGTCTCGATGGGGTACGCGGCGCTCTATTCGGAGGCGCTCGCTCTAGGCGCCAAGGCCGGTCTCACGCCGCAGGTCTTTGACAGCGTGATTCGCGGCGGCCGGATGGACTGTCCCTTCTACCAGACCTTCTTCAAATACGTCCTGGAGCGTGACCGCAACGCCCATCAATTCGCCATCCGCAACGCCGCCAAGGACATGACCTATCTCGCGGGCTTCGCCGGCGCGAGCGGCTTCGCCAATCCGATGGGCGCCGCCGTGCGGAACGCCTTCGCCTCCGCCGTGGGCGCTGGACGCGGCGAGGATTACGTTCCGATGCTGTCCGATTTCGTCGCGGAGGCGAATGGCGTCTCGCTGACACCGCCCGCCAAGTAGTCCGCCCTTACCAGGGCAGCGGGCCGTCCTCGTTGAAATAGCCGCCGCTCGGACCGTCCGCCGGAAGCGTCGCGAGGCGGAGGGCGATCGTGGCGCCCTGCTCGACGGTGCGCGTCCCGCTGTTTCCATTAAGGTCGGTTGCGACATAGCCGGGGCAGGCGGCGTTGATCTTGATCGGCGTCTCACGAAATTCCTTCGCGAAGGCGACGGTCACCGCGTTCAAGGCAGTCTTGGAACTGCTGTATCCGAGCAGGTTGAGGCTCGTGAAAGCACCATTCGGATCGGCTTGCCGCGCGATCGAGCCAAGCCCGCTGCTCATCATCACGATCCGCGCCGCCGGTGCCTCGCGAAGCAGCGGGACGAAGGCCTGGGTGACACGGACTGGCCCGAAGACATTGACCTCATAGGTTGCCTTGAGCTTCGCCATCTCGAGCGTGCTCGGCTTGATGACCCCGTCCATCCCCTCCAGGGCTACACCGGCATTATTGACCAGGACATCGAGATGGTCGGTCTGCTCGGCGAGACTCGTGGCGGCAGCCTTGGCACTGGCGTCGTCGCCGACATCGAGCGGGAGGAACCGAACGTCGAGCCCCTCCTCACGCAACTGCTCCGCGGCCGCCTCGCCGCGCCCGGCGTCCCTTGCGCCGATCCAGACGGTATAGCCTTGCTTCGCCAAGCCTTTCGCGATGGCGCGGCCGATGCCCTTGTTGGCGCCAGTAACGAGGGCGGTCTTTGTGGTGCTTGTCATGAGACTTTAGGCTCCAGAAACGATTTTGAGGGCTGGTCGCGCCGGCATCGAGCGTGGCGGACCGAAAAGAGCCAACCAGGCTGACCGGAGAGGATTCCCAGTCAAGCGGAGATTTGCGAGCGCGACCGGCGACCTACAAGAGCTCGCGCAAATGCCGCTCGGCGCGGCGTAGATCGGCTTCCGTCGTGATCTTGAAATTGTCCTCGGTGCCTTCGACGACCCGAACCGGGATACCAGCCTCCTCGGCGACAGCTGCATCATCCGTAAAAGCCGGGAGATGGCCAGGCCGGGAAGCAGCCGCACGATGGGCGGCGAGGATCGTGGCGTAGTGGAATCCCTGCGGCGTCTGCGCTCGCCACAAAGGCGCACGCTCGATGGTCGCGGTGATAACGCCGCCCTCGCAACGCTTGATCGTGTCGAAGACAGGCATCGCCGCGATGGCGGCCGGGCCGGAGGTCAGCGCCTCGGTAACTGCCGCGATCGTCGCCGCCGTCACGAAGGGCCGCACGCCGTCATGGATCAGCACGCAATCCGGCGCCTCGGCTTCCAGCGCCTCAAGCCCGAGCCGCACCGAGGCGTCGCGGCTCGCCCCGCCATGAACTGGCGGCAACAACGGCAGGCCCGCAACAGCCGCGTCGTATAGCGGTCGGTCGTCCGGATGGATCACCACCATCACGCCGCTTACTGCCTGATGGTCGAGGAAGGCGACGGCGGTGCGCCGCAGGATCGCGGTCCCACCTAGCGTGCGATACTGCTTCGGAACCCCGCCGCCCATGCGCTGCCCGCGCCCGGCACAGACGATGAGGGCATGGACGCGGCGCGGGGAGGAACTGCTCATGCCGCGCTCCTGCTACAGAAAGCGGCGGCGCTCAAGCCTCAGCCGGTCCGACCCCAAACACGTCCACCCGCGCCATCGGAGCAATAGCAGCCGACGCCGATGGGCCGCGGCACCTCCATCGGGCAGACGACAGGGCTCGCGTAGCAGCTACGCGCGGTCGGTCCCGGACCGTAACTCGCAGGGGGCGGATAATAGACCGTGGGCGGCGGTGGCGGGGGCGCGTAATACACCGGCGGCGCTGCGTAGTAAGGCCGGGGCGCGTAATAGACTGGCGGTGGGACCGGCGGCCCATACCAATAGCCGCCACGCCACCAAGCTTCCGCCGGCTTCGGATGGGCGATCGCCAGGGCTCCAAGCGCGACAGCGTCGAGCACCATGACTCGGCCGGCGCGGAAAGAGGGAGATCGGAGAAAGCGCATCATTCTGACCTCACGGCGTCTCTGCATTTCGCCTAACTGGCGGTGGAGGATGTCGCTTTCCGGGCGCCAGCGTGACCAAGGCGAGGCAGAGCGTCGCGCTGCATTTGCTGCTGGATTAGCCTTCGATGGTCAGATGCAAAAGTCCATCGACCAACCGCACGCGCAGACGGCTGAGGTCAGGAACCCAAAGCTCCTTCTTCCGGTCCAGCGCTTCAGGCGACTGAAGGGACGCGACCGCGATGACCTGCGCTTTCGCGGCATGACCCGAGGCGAGGCCTGCATCCGCATCCTCGAACACGATACAATCGCTGGCGTCGAAGCCGAGCCCCCGCGCCCCCAATAAATACGGATCAGGCGCGGGCTTGCCGCGTTCCACCGATTCGGCCGTCACCATTACATCCGGCACCGGAAGCCCGCAGGCAGCGAGGCGCGTCCGGGCCAGCGACTCATCCGCCGAGGTCACGAGCGCCCAGCGATCGGCCGGCAGACTTGCGATGAGCGCCAGCGCACCCTCGATGGGCTTGAGGCCCTCAATGTCCAGCCGCTCGGCATCCTCAAGCTTACGGGCCTCGGCTTCGGGATCCCGCACGTGCTGGGCGAACATCATGATGGTTTCGATCGCCCGCCGTCCATGCGCGACAGGCAAGAGGCCAGCGACATCCAGACCTTGCTCGATCGCCCAGGCCGACCAGACACGCTCCACGACCGGTCCCGAATCGACCAACGTTCCGTCCATGTCGAAGAGCAAGCCACGAGCGGTGAGCGTTCGGCCGGGTTCCAGCTGCATTGTGGCCCTTGATACGGTTGGAATTGTCGCGACTGAAGGCCGCCGCCAAGCATTTACCGGCCGGAAAGCGGTCGCGCAAACGGCGCGGGCGTACCCGTCACCGTGGGGCCGATCGGCGTGACCATATGGAGCCAGCCCTTGCGCTGACATGTGCCGCTCGCAAAATCCGAGCCGGCATCTGCGGGCTGGCTGTCCCCTCCCTGCAAGGGAGGGGACAGGGGGTGAGTTCTTCCGCGCGCAAAGGGGTCGAAGTATCGCCGTACAACCATACCCACCCCCTCCCTTTGCAGGAAAGGAGTAAGCGCCGCAGCCCGTCCTACATCAGGTCTCGCGGAAGAAACTTCTCCGGTCCGCGATCAAAAGCCTTTCTTGGACATAAAATTCTCCCACAAAGATTTTAGATAGTAGAAAACTCCATAGATGCCGCGCGGAACGCTCACTCTTGCCACTGCCCGGCGAACGCTTGATCGCCCTCCCGCAAGGTGCGATCTGAGCGCGACCGAACGGCAAGGAGAAACCAGAATGACCATCCAGCTAGGGCAGACGGCCCCCGATTTCGAGCAGGACAGCAGCCGCGGCCGCATCCGCTTCCACGACTACCTGGGCTCGTCCTGGGGCGTCCTGTTTAGCCACCCGAAAGACTTCACCCCCGTCTGCACCACCGAATTGGCCGCCGTCGCGCGACTCGAGCTGGAATGGAAGAAGCGCGACGTGAAGGTCATCGGGCTTTCGGTCGATAGCACCGAGAACCACGCCAGCTGGGCCGAGGACATCCGCGAGACCCAGGGTCAGTCCCTCAACTTCCCAGTGCTCGCGGATAAGGACCGGACGGTCTCCAGCCTCTACGGCATGGTCCATCCCGAGGCCGATCCAAGCGTCACCGTCCGCAGCGTTTTCGTGATTGATCCGAACAAGAAGGTCCGCCTCACGCTGACCTATCCGCCCAGCGCCGGCCGCAACTTCGCTGAGATCCTCCGGGTGATCGACAGCCTGCAACTCACGGATAAGAATAAGGTTTCGACACCGTCGGACTGGCAGCCGGGCCAGCCGGTCATCATCTCGCCCGCTTTGTCAAACGAAGACGCCAAGGTGCGATTCCCACAAGGCTGGAAGGAACTGCGGCCCTATCTCCGCGTGGTCGAACTGCGGGACGAGACGGCCCAGGCCGCCGAGTGACTTCACCCGATACTCTCCGCCTCTGATCTCGGGGCGGAGAGCGCTTGCTCTCGACACCCCGTCATCAAACCTTCACGCTACGCCCATGGCCGGACCGCATGCACTCCTCTATGCGGGCAACAATCCGGCGAGAGCTGGTGAGGCTGATGTGGGCATTGGGGCGAGTGGATGGAGATGGCAGTGTCTGAGCGGCTGAGGCCAGGCCCGATACCGGCGGCCGCTGCAAAGGCTGACGCCCAGAGCCGCATTTCGATCCGCGGCCTTAATTTTTATTACGGGTCCAACCAGGCCCTTAAACAGATCAATCTCGAGATCCCCGACCGTCAGGTCGTCGCCATGATCGGGCCCTCGGGCTGCGGCAAGTCGACCCTGCTGCGCGTCATAAACCGCATGTATGACCTCTATCCAGGCCAGCGCGCCGAGGGCGAGGTGATGCTCGACGAGGTCAATATCGTGGCGCCCGATATCGACCTCAACCAGCTGCGCGGCCGCATCGGCATGGTCTTCCAGAAGCCGACGCCCTTCCAGATGTCGATCTACGACAACGTCGCTTTCGGCGTCCGCCTGCACGAGAAGCTGTCACGCGCCGCGCTGGATGAGCGGGTGCAGTGGTCGCTCACCCGTGCGGCCTTGTGGGACGAGGTAAAGGATCGCCTGCGGACCACGGCGAGCGGCCTCTCCGGCGGCCAGCAGCAGCGCCTCTGCATCGCGCGCAGTATTGCCGTCCGCCCCGAGGTTATTCTTCTCGACGAGCCGACCAGCGCGCTCGATCCCATCAGCACACTAAAGATCGAGGAGCTGATCGACGAGCTTAAGCGCGACTTCACCATCGTCATCGTAACACACAATATGCAGCAGGCGGCGCGCTGCGCTGATCGCGTGGCGTTTTTCTACCTGGGGGAACTCATTGAAGTCGGCGCCGCCGAGCGCATCTTCACCAATCCGGTGAAGCGCCAGACCCAGGAGTACATCACGGGCCGCTTCGGTTGATCGGAACAGAATCATGGCCGGCCCGCAGGTGGAGCACATCGTGAAAAGTTACGACCAGGAGTTGAGCAGGCTGCGCGGTCTTATCACGCAGATGGGCGGGCTGGTTGAATCCCAGGCCGCCAATGCTACCCGCGCGGTGATCGAGCATGACGTGCAGGCGGCGACCTTCGCGGTGCAGGACGATCCGCAGGTCGATGCGCTGGAGCGGGAGATCGAGCAATTCGCGATCCGCTTGCTCGCGCTGCGCCAGCCTGTCGCCGCCGACCTCCGCCTTGTTGTCGCGACGCTCAAGATCAGCGGCGATCTCGAACGCATCGGAGATTACGCGGCAAATGTCGCCAAGCGTAGCCTCGTGCTCAACGACATGGCGCAGCCTTACACGCTGAGCGGCCTCGGCCATATGGCGAGGCTGGTGCAGGAGATTCTCAAGAACACGGTCGATGCGGTGGGCGATAATGACGCGTCCCGCGCGCAGGACGTCTGGCACGCCGATCGCGAGATCGATGACGTCTACACCGGCATCTTCCGCGAGCAGATCACCTATATGATGGAAGATCCGCGCAATATCACGCCCTGCACGCATCTACTTTTCATTGCGAAGAATCTAGAGCGCATGGGCGACCATGCAACGAATATTGCCGAGACGCTGCATTATGCCATCACTGGCGAAGCAATCGGAGACGAACGGCCGCGCGGCGAAAGCTCGGTCGCCCTCAACCGCCGCACGGATTGAACGGAGACACCCAGCGTGATCCCGGAAAGCCTCGTCGCTTCCAGCAAGCCGCTCGTCCTCATTGTCGAGGACGAGGCCGCGCTCATGACCATGCTGCGCTACAACCTCGAAAAGCAGGGCTTCCGCGTCGAGGAAGCCGGCGATGGCGAGGAGGCGCTGACCCGCATCTCCGAACTCAAGCCTGACCTGGTGTTGCTTGACTGGATGCTGCCGCATCTGTCCGGCATCGAGGTCTGCCGTCAGATCCGCAGGCGTCCGGCGATGCGCGAATTGCCGGTGATCATGATCTCTGCCCGTGGCGAGGATCAGGACACTGTGCGCGGGCTCAATACCGGCGCCGACGACTACGTGACGAAACCTTTCAGCACTGAGGCACTCGTGGCCAGGATGCGTGCCCTCATGCGCCGCTCCAACACGGTGCCGGCCAAAGGCGAGCTGCGCTTCCACGACATTGTGCTGGACCTCGCGGCCCATCGCATCAGCCGCAACGGCCGCGCGCTGCATCTCGGCCCGACCGAATACCGGCTGATGGAGTTCCTGATGCAGCGGCCCCGCCGCGTCTTCTCGCGCGAGGAACTGCTGGACGCCATCTGGGGCCCCTCGATCCATGTCGAGCCGCGCACCGTCGACGTCCATATCCGGCGCCTGCGCAAGGCGATCAATGGCGAGGGCGAGCTGGACGTTGTCCGCACCGTGCGCGCCGCGGGCTACGCGCTGGATACGGAGGCGGCGTAGCCTCTGTCGGCGCTCATGCTAGTACGTGCCGACGCCGATAGAAGCGGCAATCGTAATGTCATTTTAATGTAACTGTGATCCTATCGCTCCGATCTGAAGGGGAGCGGCGAGGTGGCACAGACGATCAATCAGACGCAGAGCATTGGACGGATCGCTGCGATACCGTCGAAGGCTGCTGCTGTGGGCCACGCTGCTAACAGCTTCCAGAACCATCTGCTGACCGCGAATACCAAGCAAGCTTCCGTCGCGGGTCTGGCCGCGGGTCATAGTTCGGCAACGCCATCTCCGCCGCGTCGGGCTGCCGCCTCCTCGCCAAAACCGAATTCGACGAGCCTGCCCAACGCGGGGGGAGTTCCAGGCATTGGCGTAAACGGCATCGGCGGCATGATGCCTGGCATGGGCATGGGCGGACTGCCCGGCACGGGCATGGGCGTGAACGGTATCGGCGGCGTGGGCATGATGCCTGGCATGGGCGGACTGCCCGGCATGGGCATGGGCATGAACGGGATCGGCGGCATGGGCATGATGCCTGGCATGGGCGGACTGCCCGGCATGGGCATGGGCATGAACGGGATCGGCGGCATGGGCATGAACGGGATGGGTATGGGCATGATGCCAGGGATGGGCTTCAACCCCCAGGCAATGATCCTTGGGCCGTTGTTCCAGAGGGCCGGGCAACTTGATGTTCTTCTTGCAGCGGGCAAAATCAGCCCGAGAGAGTTCGGTCGGAGAGCTTTGCAACTATTCTTCCAGATGAGAGCGGCAACTTTTCAGATAAAACACCCCTGGGTGTCTTTCGCTGCATTTGCGAGACTTGCGCTATTCGGCAGCAATATGGGGAAGAAGGGTGCCGACCCCGACGCCGAAGAACCGGCCGCTCCTGGCGTCGCCGCCAACCGGAGCAAGCCTCGCGCCTCTCCAGCCATACGCGACTAGTCGCGGCCGACTCTCCGCGGAAGAGTCGCTCGCGATCGCCGCATGCTGAGCTGGCTCTACCAAACCAGGATCACCGCCCCGCGCCGTGCACGACCACTCTTGTGTCCACGACGCTCGGCACGGGAGCATAAGCGGCCTTCGCCTCGGCCTTCACCCAACCCGCGTCGCAACAATAAACGGCCAGCTTGCGTCACGCTTCCTCCCATCCGCTGCGGCAACTTCGACACCCGTCAACACGTCCCTCCAACCCGTCTCAACCTCCGGCGGAAGCGACAACCCGCCATCGCCACTCCACCGCGTCGGCACCACAACGAGAAGGTGCCGATCTCCGTGACTACGCGTGAAACCGAGCCACCCCGCGCCGCCGGCTAGCGCCACCGCCCGGTAATCGCCGTGTTGAAACAACGCCAATTCGCTCGCACGCAACGCTAAAAGCCGATGCGTCACTGTCAGCTTCGCGAAGCCATCATTGCGGCTGGCGAGACTGAGGGGGGACGCTTCCGCCAGAACGGCGGCACGTGCCGCATAATCCACCGGACGGCGATTGTCGGGATCGACCAGGCTGCGATCCCAGAACTCCGTGCCCTGATAAATGTCAGGCGTGCCCGGCAGCGTCAGTTGGAGAATCGTCTGGGCAATCGCATGGACCCGCGCCGTTGGCTCAACCGCCACGACCGCGCGATCAAGCTGTGCGCGGAAAGCCTCACTCGTCTTGCCCTGCACCAGAGCCTTGGCGAAACCTTGCACGGCGGCCTCGTATTCCTCGTTGGGATTCTCCCAAAAGCTCCGCCGCTTCGCCTCCCGCATCGCCTTGGTGAGGTATTCGGAGAGCCGCTCGACCGAGATCGGCCATGCCCCGAGCAGCGTCTGATAGATCAGCCACTCATCGATCGGATCGGGCGCCGCCTCACCCGCCACCGTCTTGAACAGCGGAGCGTTGATCTCGTGCCAGCTCTCAAAGGCCTCGATCCATTCTTGCGGCCAAAGTGAGAGCGCATTGATCCGCGCCCTGGTCTCCGGCCCGCGCTTGGTGTCATGGGTCGCGAGAGGAATGAGATCCTGCCGTCCCTCCGCTGCGCGGGCGGTGAAGATCGCGTGGAACTCCTCAGCACTGCGCCAGGGCTGGGCAAGATCGCCGCCCACCTCATTGACTGAACTCAACGCGACGCTGCGGTAGAACTCGGTATCCTCCAGTCCTTTCGCCATGGCTGGGCCGCTGAGCTGCTGGAAGCGGCGAACGAACTCCTCCGCGATCGTGTCGGTCGTTTTGGCCACCCGCGCCACCAGGAACCGGGCCGCCTGCGCCACCCAGGGGTTGTCATGCTCAGTGACGAGACCGAGCGCCGCTTCCCAAGGCGCATGATCCGCCGGATCCGACCCCGTATCCGGCCCATAGCTGCGATACACCGGAAACCGGATGAGCAGCGCCACGATCCCGTCCCGCAACGTCGAGGGCCCGAAGTCGGCGGCCCGCGGATCGTCCTTCGCCAGCCGCAAGGCGAGTTCGCCGAGCTTATTGACCTCCGCGACAAAGCTCGTGCGGAGCACGAAGGCCTTAGCCGCCGCTAGCCGGGCTTCCGGTTCGGCCGCCAGAGCACCGCGGCTCACCAGATAGCCATCCAACGCACGCCATCCGTCGGGATCGACGAACAAGCCGTTAATGTCGTTCAGCCGCTCGTAGCCGGTGGTGCCGGTGATCGGCCAATTCCGCAGCGGCTCCTCGCGGCCGAGAATTTTCTCGATGAGCAAAATCGTATCCGGCTTCACCGCGCGGCGGAGCTGCCCGCAATACGCCGTCGGATCCGCCAGCCCGTCGATATGATCGATCCGCAGCCCATCGACCTCGCCGGCCCGCACCATTGCAAGTGGCCGCGCGTGGATACGCTCGAAAACCGCATGGTCTTCCACGCGGACACCGATCAGGCCGGTGATATTGAAGAACCGCCGATAGGTCAGACGGTCGCTCTCTGCCCGCCAATGCGTCAGCAGCCAATGCTGCCGGTGCAGCAGATGCCCAATATCTTCCCGCGCCACCGCATCCTCGACATGCCGGCGCGCCTCCACACCAAGGCCGCGCAGACCGCGCCGCGCACGCAGGATTTCGTCCGGCAAGGTTTGCGACGGTCCCTCAAGCGCCTGCCAGGCATTGGCCAGGCCATCCAGTGACGGCCCGGCTTTCTCGGACGCCATTTGCAAGATGGCACTGACGCTCTCGGCCCGCAGCGGCCAGAAATTGTCGAAGTAGGTGACAAGAATGCGCGCCGACTCCCAATCGACCCGCAGCGCAATTTCGCCGGCTCCCATCGCGTCGTTCAGGGTCTTGCCAAGCGTCGGCAAGACGATCGGCCCCTTCGCCCAGTCGATGTCGAAGACGCTGGCGGCAGGCGCCGCTCGCCCAAGTTCCAGCACCTCCATCCACAGCGGATTGAGGCTATCGACCGCCAGATGGTTCGGCACGATGTCGATGATGAGCCCGAGCCCTGCCGCGCGGCAGGCCGAAACGAGCGCTGAAAAGCCATCCTCCCCGCCAAGCTCCGGATTGATGCGGCTTGGATCGATGCCGTCATAGCCATGGGTCGAGCCGGGCCGCGCCATCAGGATGGGCGAGGCATAGACGTGGCTGATGCCGAGCCGGCTGAGATAGGGAACCTGCGACACAGCATCGAAGAAGGTAAACCCCTTGTGGAACTGGAGCCGGTAGGTCGCACGAAGAGGAACCGCCATGGCGTCGTCCTTGCATAACCGAGGAGAGAGTGACGGGTCCGCCCTACGCCAATCAATGGCGTTTGAGCGACCCCAGGGCTGGAGACGCGAGAATGGCAGAGTTGGGGACGCCCGAGAGGACGTCCAGCGCCACCCGTGGCGAGGCCATTGCATCGACGTCGCCGGTCACGGACAGTTGAGCCGACACCACGAGGTCATAGGCCCCGGCCAAGCGGCAACCGTCTAGCCGGCGGCGCCTGGCCAGCGGTTTGGCCCTTTTCTTCGTGCGCCATCCTGCGCAAGCTGTGCGGCGGGAGGGCCGGTTCTTCGCCCGTCGTCTGCGTCCGACGTGCCGAAACGACGTGCCGCCCGGCGATTGGCCGGTCCATCACCACAAGGAGCTACTCGTGACGCTAGCGGATCGGATCGAGAACGAGGCAACCACTGAAGAAGCGGCGCCCCCGCCGTCATCTGTCGCGCAGGAGCCCGTAGCGGCGATGCGCGAGAGCATTCTGCAAAAGCTTTACTACATGGTCGGCAAGACCCGCGCCTCGGCGAATGACCGCGATTGGTACGTATCGACCGCGCTCGCGGTGCGCGACAAGGTGGTCGAGCGCTGGCATGCAAGCACCAAGAGCGCCTATTCGAGCGGCAGCAAGCGGGTCTACTACCTCTCGCTCGAGTTCCTGATCGGTCGTCAGCTCCGCGACAGCCTCTCCAACCTCGGCATCGAGAATGACGCCTTGCAGGCCCTCGAAAGCCTTGGGGTGAGTTTCGACGCGATCCGCCAGATGGAACCGGATGCGGCGCTTGGCAATGGCGGTCTCGGGCGGCTCGCGGCCTGCTACCTGGAGAGCATGTCGAGCCTGGCGATCCCGGCTTTCGGCTATGGCATCCGCTACGATCACGGGCTGTTCCGTCAGCTCATCAAGGGCGGCTACCAGCTCGAATTCCCCGAGGATTGGCTTGAGCTGGGCAATCCCTGGCAGTTCGAACGCGCCGAAATCTCCTACGACATCGGCTTCGGCGGCTCGGTTGAGGCCGTGTCCCAGCTCGACTCCGAGGTCCAGCACGTCTGGCATCCGGCGGAGCGCGTATCGGCCGTCGCCTATGACATTCCGATCGTCGGCTGGCGCGGGCGGCATGTGAATACGCTGCGGCTGTGGTCTGCCCGCGCGGTTGACCCGATCCGCCTCGACGCCTTCAACCTCGGTGACCATGTCGGCGCCATCAGCGAACGCGCACGGGTCGAGGCGATCTCGCGCGTTTTGTATCCCAGCGACGAGACGCCAGCCGGTCAGGAGTTGCGGCTGCGGCAGGAGTATTTCTTCGCCGCCGCGTCCTTGCAGGATCTCATCCGGCGGCATCTGCAAACCTTCGGCACGATCCGGACCTTGCCGGACAAGGCCGCCATCCAGCTCAACGACACGCATCCTTCGATCGCCATCGTCGAGCTCATGCGCATCCTGGTCGATGTCCATCATATTGAGTGGGCCGAAGCCTGGGGCATCGTGCAGAAAACCTTCTGCTACACGAACCACACTTTGCTGCCCGAGGCACTGGAAAGCTGGCCGGTCTCGCTGATGGAGCGGCTGCTGCCGCGCCATATGCAAATTCTCTACATGATCAACGTGACGTTCCTGGATGATGTGAATAAAGCGCATCCGGAGGATGATCGGCTTCTCTCGACCCTCTCTCTGGTCGATGAGCAACACGGCCGGAGGGTCCGCATGGGGCATTTGTCCTTCCTCGGTTCGCACAAGATCAACGGGGTTTCCGCGCTCCACACCGATCTGATGCGGCAAACCGTGTTCCGCGATTTCCACGCCATGTATCCGGACCGGATCAACAACAAGACCAATGGCATCACCTTCCGCCGTTGGCTGTACGAGGCCAACCCACGCCTCACCGCTTTGCTGCGCGAGACAATCGGCGATGGCTTCCTCGACAACGAAGGCGCTTTCGAACAACTGAAGCCTTTCGCCGACGACGCCGGCTTCCAGGAGAGTTTCGCCAAGGTGAAGCTGGCGAATAAGGAAGCGCTGGCGACTTTGGTTTCCGACCAAATGCAGATTCGCCTCAATCCCGGGGCGATGTTCGATGTGCAGATCAAGCGCATCCACGAATACAAGCGCCAGTTGCTGAACATCCTGGAAACCATCGCGCTTTATAACGCGATCCGCGCGCAGCCCTTCCGGGACTGGACGCCGCGGGTGAAGATCTTCGCTGGCAAGGCCGCGCCGAGCTACCATCGCGCGAAGCTCATCATCAAGCTCATCCACGACGTGGCCAGGGTGATCAATAGCGACCCTGTGGTACGCGACGCCCTTAAGGTCGTCTTCCTTCCCAACTACAATGTGAGCCTTGCGGAGATTATCATCCCGGCGGCGGATCTGTCGGAGCAGATTTCCACGGCGGGAATGGAGGCGTCCGGCACCGGCAATATGAAACTCGGGTTGAACGGCGCGCTGACGATCGGCACGCTCGACGGCGCGAATGTTGAAATGCTCGAACGCGTCGGCCCCGACAATATCTTCATCTTCGGCATGGAAGCGCATGAGGTCGAGGCACGGCGCCGTGACGGCATCGACTTCTCATCGCTCATCGAGCAATCCGAGGTGTTCTCGGAAGTCGTCTCTGCGGTCGAACACGGCAACTTCTCCCCGGACGAGCCGGACCGCTATCGCGGCCTCATGGATATCGTCCGCCATCACGACTACTTCCTCGTCGCCGCCGATTTCGAGTCATACTACGCGCGGCAGCGCGATGTCGGAGCACGCTGGCGTCAAACGGCGCAATGGCGGCGCTCGGCGATCCTCAACACCGCCGGCATGGGCTGGTTTTCCTCCGACCGTTCGATCCGCGAATACGCGTCGGAGCTGTGGAACGTGCCCACCTGGTCCGCGCCGTGAGCCGCCGCCCGGCCATCGGTGAGCGCGAGCGTGGTCTTCGCCGCGTCACCGATTGGCGGGTGCCGGAGCCAGACCTCATGGCGATCCTCGGCGCCCGTCATGGCGATCCTTTCGCGATCCTGGGTGTCCATGACACCGATGCGGGGATCGCGGTGCGTGCTTTCGTACCGCATGCCGAAACCCTGGAGGTGATCGGCCTCGACGGCACGTTGATCGGATCGCTCGGCTCGCGCCACTCGCACGGCTTCTTCGAGGGTCTGGTTCCCAACCTGGAGAGCGACACGCAGTACAAGCTGCGTGCCCGCAATGCCGGTGGCGTTTGGGAGATCCACGATCCCTACGCTTTCGGTCCGGTGCTCGGCTCGCTCGACGACTATCTTCTCGCGGAAGGCACGCATCAGCGCATCTATGAGCGGCTGGGTGCGCATCTCATCGAGCATGAGGGCGTTCCGGGCGTTCATTTCGCGGTCTGGGCGCCGAATGCGCGCCGCGTCGCGGTGGTCGGTGACTTCAACGGTTGGGATGGCCGGCGTCACCAGATGCGCAAACGCCTCGGCGTAGGCGTCTGGGAGATTTTCGCACCTGAACTGGGTGAGGGTGTCGCCTATAAATACGAGATCGTTGGCGCGGGCGGCGAGTTGTTGCCGCTGAAGGCCGATCCGGTCGGCTTCTCCGCCGAAATGCGGCCTTCGACCGCCTCGATGACGGCGCGCATCGACAATTTCTCCTGGCACGACGAGGCGCATCTCGCCAGCCGCGCGCAAGGCGATCCGCGCCGCAAGCCAATCTCGATCTACGAGGTTCACCTAGGCTCGTGGCAGCGCGGCGAGGGCAATCGCTTCCTGACCTATGACGAACTCGGCGACAAACTGATCCCCTATGCCCATCACATGGGCTTCACCCATCTCGAACTCATGCCGATCAGCGAGCATCCCCTCGACATTTCCTGGGGGTATCAGCCGGTTGGACTTTTCGCGCCCACCCGTCGTTTCGGTGATCCCGCGGCCTTCGCGCGTTTCGTCGATCGTGCGCATCAGGCGGGGATTTCCGTGCTGCTGGATTGGGTGCCGGCGCATTTCCCGGTCGATGCGCACGGCCTCTCAAACTTTGACGGCACAGCGCTTTATGATCACGCCGATCCGCGCAAGGGGTTCCATCCCGATTGGAACACCGCGATCTTTAATTTCGGTCGGCGCGAGGTGAGTGCGACACTCGTCTCAAACGCGGTCTATTGGCTCGATGTCTACCACGTCGATGGCCTGCGCGTGGATGCCGTCGCCTCGATGCTGTATCTCGATTACTCGCGGCAGCCGGGCGAGTGGATCCCCAATGACGACGGCTCCAACGAGAACCGTGAGTCCGTTGCATTCCTGCGCCGTGTCAACGAACTGACTTATTCGCTGCAGCCCGGCACCACGATGATCGCGGAGGAATCGACCGCCTGGCCGGGCGTGTCAGCGCCGACCTATCTCGGCGGGCTGGGGTTTGGCTTCAAGTGGAACATGGGCTGGATGCACGACACCCTCGATTACATGTCGAAGGAGCCGGTGCATCGGCAGTGGCACCACCACCTGATGACTTTCGGCATGGTCTATGCCTTCACCGAGAATTTCGTCTTGCCGCTGTCACATGACGAAGTGGTGCATGGGAAACACTCGATCATCGGCAAGATGCCGGGAGACGAATGGCAGCGTTTCGCAAATCTGCGCGCGTATTACGGCTTCATGTGGGGTATGCCCGGCAAGAAGTTGCTGTTCATGGGGCAGGAATTCGCCCAGTCGGAGGAATGGAATGCCGAGCGGAGCCTCGACTGGCATCTCACCCAGTATCCGCTCCATTCCGGCGTGCAATCGCTCGTCCGCCAACTCAATCATGCCTATCGGCACACGCCAGCTTTGCATGAGCGGGATTGCGAGCCCGAGGGTTTCCAATGGGTCGTGGGCGATGACGCCGCGCAGTCCGTTTATGCCTGGCTGCGGTTCGGCGGCGAGGGGTCACGGCGTCCCGTGCTGGTGATTAGCAACATGACGCCGGTCCCGCGCGAGGGCTACCGCATCGGCCTGCCGCATGGCGGCCGCTGGGACGAGATCCTCAATACCGACGCCGCCGAATTTGGCGGCAGCGGTATCGGCAATATGGGCAGAATCTGGGCGGAAGACGTGCCGAGCCATGGTCATCCCCACTCCGCTGCGATTACCATCCCTCCGTTGGCGACGATCTACCTGGAATACATTCCGGTCTCCTTCGGTTCCTAACGGAAAGGCCCTCGGTTGAAACCCGTCGCGGTTCTCTCGGTCGTTTCCGAACTCTTCCCGCTCATCAAGACGGGTGGACTGGCGGATGTCGCGGGTTCGCTGCCGGCCTTCTTGCGGCCAGAGGGGATCGCCACCACCACGCTGCTGCCCGGCTATCCCGCCGTGCTCGCGAAGATCAGCAACGCGGTCGCGATCCACGAGTTTCAGAACCTCTTCGGCGCCCCCGCCACGCTGTTGCGGGCCACCGCAGCGGGGCTCGACCTGATCGTCATCGATGCGCCGCATCTCTATGCCCGCGTCGGCAACCCGTACGTCGGGCCAGACGGCGAGAACTGGTCGGACAATCCGATCCGTTTCGCGGCCTTGAGCGCGGTCGGCGCCGCGATCGGGCTGGGAGAGGTCGCCGGATACCGGCCCGATGTCGTGCACGCCCATGATTGGCAAGCCGGGCTAACTCCAGCCTATCTCCACTATCGCGGCGGCAACGACCGGCCCGCCACCATCATGACGATCCACAACCTCGCCTTCCAGGGCCAATACGGCCCCGAACTGCTCGAACAGCTTGGTCTGCCGCCCGAGGCGATGGGCGTCGATGGCGTGGAATATTACGGCGGAATCGGCTTCCTCAAAGCCGGCATCCAGCTCGCCGACCGCATCACGACCGTCTCGCCGCGCTACGCCGAGGAGATCTGCACGCTCGAAGGCGGCATGGGCCTCGGCGGGCTGTTGCGGGACCGCATCGTCGATCTGCAAGGCATCCTCAACGGCATCGACGAAAGCGTTTGGGATCCGTCGGCCGATGACCTGATCTCCGCCAAGTTCGATCGCGCTCATATCAAGCCACGGCGCGTCAATAAGCTGACCTTGCAGCGCCGCGTCGGTTTGCATGAGGATACGGATGTCCTGGTCCTCGGCCTGGTCAGCCGCCTCACCTGGCAGAAGGGCATCGACCTGCTGCTGGATGCCTTGCCGCTGATCCTCGGCACCGGAGCGCAAGTCGCCATCATCGGCCAGGGCGACCGCGGCATGGAGCGCGCGGTGCGTGACGCGGTGACGGCTTATCCTGGTCGCGTCGGCTGCGTCATTGGATATGACGAGGAACTCGGCCATCTCATCCAGGCCGGCGCCGACGCGCTGTTGCTGCCATCGCGCTTCGAGCCCTGCGGGCTCACTCAGCTATATGCTTTGCGCTACGGCTGCGTGCCGGTGGTGGCGCGCGTCGGCGGCCTGTCGGATACGGTCATCGACGCCAACGAAATGGCGCGCGCGGAAGGCATCGGCACCGGCATCCAATTCGCGCCACCCTCCGTCGAGATGCTGGAATCCGCCGTGCTGCGCGTCGCCGCCCTCTGGCGCAAACCGGCGCTCTGGCGCCGTATCCAGAGGAACGGTATGCGGACCGATGTCTCATGGCGCCGCTCCGCCCGGCTCTATGCCGAACTCTACCGCGAACTCGCCACTGGAGAGATCGCGCCGGAGCATGACGAGCTTCCCCCGGAGACCAGTGATTATCTGATGAGCGCATGACCGAACGTCGCCTAACGGACGGCAGTCCGGAGCCGCTCGGCGTCACCCTCGACGCTGACGGCATCAACATCGCGGTCTTCTCCGCCAACGCAACCGCCATTGAGCTTTGCCTCTTCGACGAGAAGGGCGAGGAGGAGGTCGAGCGCGTTCTCTTGCCGGCGCGCACCGACAACGTCTTCCACGGCCATATCGGCGGCATCGCCATCGGCGCGCGCTATGGCCTGCGGGCGTATGGCCCGTTTGAGCCGGCGAAGGGCCACCGCTTCAACCCCTCGAAGCTGCTCATCGACCCCTACGCGACATCGCTCGACCGGTCGCTCGTCCTGCATGCGAGCATGTTCGACTGGCCACCTGGCTCGCCCTCCGGTGGCCCGCCGAGCCAGGTGGACAGCGCCCCCTTCATGCCCAAGGCCATCATCGAACCGGCCGCCCCGCCGACCGAACTGGCGCCACCCGTCGCCGGCTGGGAGGGCCAGGTCGTCTATGAGATGCATGTCCGTGGCTTCTCGAAGCTCAATTCGTCCATCCCCGAGAACGTGCGCGGCACTTTCGCCGCTCTGAAGGAACCTGCGGCCCTAGACCACATCCGCAGGCTAGGTGTGAGCGCCGTCGAGATCATGCCGGCCTCCGGCTGGATCGAGGAGCGGCATCTCCCGCCGCTCGGCCTCACCAATTACTGGGGCTACAACCCCGTCACCTACATGGCGCCCGATCCGCGCCTCGCCCCTGGCGGTTTCGCCGAGATCCGCGCTTCAGTCGACGCCCTTGCCGAAGCGGGTGTCGCCGCCATTCTCGACGTCGTCTACAACCATACCGGTGAAGGCGACACCGTTGGGCCGACGCTGTCGCTGCGTGGGCTGGATCACGCGACCTATTACCGCCTCGACCCCCGCGCGCCGGATGGCATGGTGAACGACACCGGCACCGGCAATTCGCTGGCGGTGGACCGGCCGATCGTGCTCCGCCTCGTGATGGATTCCCTGCGGCTTTGGGCACGCCGCTGCGGGCTCGCCGGTTTCCGCTTCGACCTCGCCACCACCGTTTCGCGCACGGCTACCGGCTTCGATCCCAACTCCGCCTTCCTGCAGGCTGTCGCTCAGGATCCCGAACTTCGCCGCTTGCGGATGATCGCCGAGCCCTGGGATATCGGACCCGGCGGCTACCAGCTCGGCCGCTTCCCCGCACCATGGCGCGAATGGAACGACCGTTTCCGCGACGACATCCGTCGCTTCTGGCGCGGCGATAGCGGCCTGCTCGGCGCCGCCGCCACGCGCCTCGCGGGGTCCACCGACATCTTCGGCAGCGCGCCGCACCAGCCGAGCCGTAGCATCAACTTCGTCACCGCCCATGACGGTTTCACGCTCGCAGACCTGGTCTCCTTCGAGAACAAGCGTAACGACGCGAACGGCGAGGCCAATCGCGACGGCACCTCCGACAACCACTCCTGGAATCACGGCGTTGAAGGGCCGACCGAGGACGCCGGCATCCTCGCCGCCCGTGGCGCCGATATCCGCGCCCTCCTGGCGACGCTGCTGCTGTCTCGCGGCACGCCGATGCTCACCATGGGGGACGAGCGCGGACGCACGCAGCGCGGCAATAATAACGGCTATGCCCAGGACAACCCGATCTCCTGGATGGATTGGACGGCCGATGACCAAGGCCTCTCCGGTTTCGTAAGCCGCCTGGTTGTCGCCCGCCGTGGCTGCCCCGCTCTGACCAGCCTCGCTCACCTGACGGGAGAGGCGGTGGATGACAGCCTCCGCCCCGACGTCGCCTGGCTGCGGCCGGATGGGCAGCCGATGGGGCTGCAAGACTGGCAGAACCCCGAGCATCGCACGCTCATCGCCGATCTCTACCGCCCCGCCGAAGACGAGACGGCCGCCAGCCGCGCGCTTGTCGTACTTCACGCCGGTTGGAACGCCTTCACACTCGTCCTGCCACCGCCGCGCGAAGGCTTCGCCTGGCGCCGCGTGATCGACACCGCATCACCGGACGCGGCGGTGGCCGGAGCCGAGGGCACACAACCAGTCGCCGCGCGCGCGGTTCTCCTCTTCATCGAGGAACCCGCTGAACTGAGCCGCAAGCGTGAAAGCAGCGCGAGCACGTCCGAACGTCTTGCCGAACTCGCCGTCGCCGCGGGCCTCACCCATGACTGGTGGGACATCAGCGGCACGAATCATCTAGTGCCAGACACGACCAAACGGAAGCTACTCGCCGCGATGGGTCTGCCGGCCGACAGCCGCGACGATGTCGAGGACAGTCTGCACAGCCTCTCACGCCGCACGGTTCTCCGCGCCCTGCCCGCGACGCTGGTGGCCGAGGAGGGGCGGCCCGTCAGGCTTCCCCTAGGCCCGGCGATTGCGCGCCTCGACCGGGCGGCAGCGCTGCTGATCCAGCGCGAGGATGGCAGCCGACACCGCGTCGTGGTCACGCCACAGACCGGCGCCTTGAGCGTGGTGTCGGCGCCCGACGGCCGCCAGGCCTCGATCCGGACGGTCGAACTACCGCCGCAGCCGCTCGGTCGGCACCAACTGATGTGGATCGACGGGCCGGAGCCGATCTCCTGCCACCTCACCATCACACCGGCGCAATGCTACTTGCCCCCGGCTTTGCAGCATGGCGGCCGGCGCTTTGGCCTTGCCGCGCATCTCTATACCTTGAGGCGCGATGGCGATCAGGGCATCGGCGACTTCACGACGCTCGCTCGCATCGGCGCCGCCACGGCGGCGAAAGGCGGCTCGGTCGTCGGCCTTAATCCGCTGCATGTTCTCTTTTGCTCGGACCGCAGCCTCACCAGCCCCTATTCGCCCTCCGACCGCCGCTTCCTCGACCCGATCTACGTCGACGTGACGGCTTTGCCGCATCTGCCGGACCACCCGGCGGTGCGCGCGGCCCTTGCCGAGCAGGCGGCGATCTTCGCGGCGGCGCGGCTGGCCGGCGAGGTGGACTACCCCACCGTGTGGACCGCAAAGGAGACTGTGCTGCGCGCCAGCTTCGACGCTATTGCCGCGTTGCGCGACGACCATCCGGCCCAAGCTGAATTCGCAGCCTTCAAACAGGCGCAAGGCGCCTCGCTCGCCTGTTTCGCGCAGTTCGAGGCCATCTCGGCGGCGCGGAGAGGCGCCCCCTGGCGCAGTTGGCCCGAGGCGCTCCAGCGCCCTGACAGCGAAGCGGTGCGGGACTTTGTCCGTGGCCACGCGGCCGAGGTCGATTTTGCCTGCTTCCTGCAATGGCTCGCCGATGCGCAGCTCGCGGACGCCGCCGCCGTCTCGAAGCGGGAAGGGCTGAGCATCGGCTTCTACCGGGATTTCGCGGTCGGCACCTCGCCCGATGGCGCGGCCGCCTGGGCAGAACAGAAGTCGCTCATGCGAGGCGTTTCAGTGGGCGCGCCGCCCGATCCCTTCTCCGTCGAGGGGCAGAACTGGATGCTGCCGCCCGCCAACCCGCTCGCCTGGGCCGCGGACGGCTACTCGATCTTCGCCGAAATGCTGCAGACCAATATGCGCCACGCCGGGGCGCTGCGGATCGACCACGTTCTCGGCCTCAACCGCCTCTTCCTGATCCCCGAGGGCGTCCCGCCGGCGGAGGGTTCCTACCTGGCTTTTCCGCTCGCCGATCTGCTGGGCAATGTCGCGCTCGAAAGTCAGCGCGCGGAATGCATCGTGGTCGGCGAGGATCTCGGCACGGTGCCGGATGGTGTTCGCGAAACCCTGGCCGCGAGATCCGTGCTCTCCTACCGCGTCCTCTGGTTCGAGCGGGATGGCGAGCATTTCAAGCCACCGTCAAGCTATCCGGCGCAGGCGGCGGCCTGTGTCTCGACCCACGACCTGCCGACGATCGCTGGCTGGTGGGCTGGCGAGGACATCGACGAGCGGCTGGGTCTCGGCTTTTCCGACGCCGCGGCCGCTGAGGCGGCAAGGACCGAACGGCGCCGCGAGAAGGCGCAATTGCTGGAAGCGCTCGCGGCGAACGGCCTCGCTCCGGCAGCGATCGACCTCGATGCGCCACTTTCGGCCGCACTCAACGCCGCCATACACAGCTACGTCGCGGCCACGCCCTGCCTGCTCGATCTGGTCCAGGCCGACGACCTGGCGGCGGAGACGGTGCCCATCAACTTACCGGGGACGGATCGCGAGCGCCCCAACTGGCGGCGCAAAATCCGCGTCGGAATAGAGGGCATTTGGGAAACAGAGGCCGCGGATCTCATCTTGCGGGACCTGACCGAGCAGGGAAGGACTTTCTCATCCGCTTAAAGAATGCTTACAAAGCGTAGGGTTGCGCCGCGAACTGGCGTCCGCGCTAAAGAGAGGCATTTTCGATGAGTGATGTTCCACGCGAGGCGTCCCGGTTCACGGGCTGGATCGGTCTTTGCCTTTGTGGCGCGACAGCCTTGGTCTCGGTAACGCTTCTAGCCAGTCCCGTGCGGGCGCAGGGGATGCCGCCGGCGGATGACGGCAGCATCTACACGCTACGGGTCGAGAACGACACCTTCGCCAATACTGACCGCTACTACAGCGCAGGCGACCAGATCGGCTGGACAGGGCCAACCGGCTACCTCCCGGATTTCATCGCCCGCGCCGGCCATGCCGCTTTCGGCGACGGCCAGCAGCGCATCAGCATCGACATCAGCCAATCGATCTTCACGCCGGTCAATACTCAGATCAGCCCCCCCGATCCGACCGACCGCCCCTATGCCGCGACCTTGGTCGTGACCGGCCAGCTCATCCAGGATGACGAGATCTCACGCACGAAGATCGGCACGCAGCTCGGGGTGCTGGGTCCGGATGCCGGCGGCCAGTTGGTGCAGAATGCTTTCCACACCATCATCGGCGATGCGCAGAACAAGGGCTGGGCCTATCAGCTCGACAACCGTCCCATCGTGAACCTCTTCATCGACCGCACCTATCGCGTGCCGCTGCTGAACCTGCCGGTCGACGTGCCTTATGTGGCGTCCTCGGGCCTGGCCATCGACATGCTACCCGACATCACCGGCTTCGTCGGCACTCAGCGGGTCTATGGCGAGGCTGGCGCCACCTTCCGTATCGGCCAGGGGCTGGACACGGACTATGGCGTTGCCCGCATCCTGCCAGGCATGACGGGCGGCGACGCCTATAACCAGAACCCGGGACTTACCTGGTATGCCTTCGGCGGCGTCGATGGTCAGGCCGTGGCCTATGACACGCTGCTCGACGGCAATTCCTTCACGAGCCAAGGTCCCCATGTGAACCCCAAGCCCTTCGTGGCCGAGTTCGAGGCCGGTCTCGCCATCATCCTGCACGGTGTGAAGATCAGCTACACCCAGGTCTGGCAGACCCATGAATTCGACACCCAGCAAGGCGGCATGTTCGAATTCGGCTCACTCGCCGTGTCGGCGCGCTTCTGACCTTGCGGCGGATGCGACCCGCTTCTGGGTCGTCCCGCTAGGCGTTCGCGACCTGAGGCAAAGCGCGTTCGAGCCGCGCCTGGATGTTGCGAATGACATCCTGGAACATCGGCACGGTCAGTCGCCCGGTATTCGTGTTGTATCGGGACACATGATAGCTGTCGCAGAGGATCAGACCGTCCGGCAGTTCGTGGAAAGCGCCATGCTGGAAGCGCACCCGGCTCTGCGGAATCCCGCAGGCGCGCAAAACCGCTGCGTGAGCCAGCACCCCCAAGGCAAGCGCAATGCGAAGCCCCGGCATCCGCTGTAGCTCGACCGTGAGAAACCGGTTGCAGGTCGCGGCTTCCGCGGGGGTAGGCAGATTGGCCGGCGGCACGCAGCGCACGGCATTGACGATCCGGCAGCCCGTCAGCTCCAACCCGTCATCCGGCCGCGCATCGAAGCGGCCGCGTGCCAGGCCGAATTCCAGAAGCGTCTCATAGAGGATGATACCCGCATGATCGCCGGTGAAGGGCCGTCCGGTCCGGTTCGCACCCTTGACCCCCGGCGCCATCCCTACGATCGCGAGGGGAGCGGCGAGGGGCCCCCAGCCGGAAACCGGGCCGTTGAACCAGTCAGGATGAGCCGCACGATTCGCCTGCCGGTAGGCGACGAGGCGAGGGCATAGCGGGCAGTCGTGGCTGGGCAGCGCCCCGTCTTTCTCCATCACGCCTGGCCGGGCTGCACCGTCACGAGGTCGGCCACGGCGGTACGGGAGGCGCGTGGCCGCACATCGCTGACCTTGCGCGCGATATCCTCCATCAGGTCCGCGAGATCGAGGAACTGGTCGGCCTGCCGGCGAAGTTCGTCCGCGATCATCGGCGGATTGCTCTTCACCGAGGAGATTACGGTGACGCGCACCCCATGACGCTGCACGGCCTCGACGACACGGCGGAAATCGGCATCGCCCGAGAACAGCACCGCGTGTTCGATATGCGGCGACAGCTCAAGCATATCGACCGCCAGTTCGACGTCCATATTGCCTTTGACCCGCCGCTTCCCGGATGGATCCGTGTATTCCCGCACCGTCTTCGTGACGAGCGAATACCCGTTATAGGCGAGATAGTCGGTCAGTGGCTTAAGCGGCGAATATTCGTCGCTATCGATCATTGCCGAATAGTAATACGCGCGGATAACATTGGTTCGGCTTCTGAAATATTCTAGAAGTGAACGATAGTCGACGTCAAAGCCAAGGTGGCGTGACGCGACGTAGAGTTTAGCACCATCTATGAATAAGACAGTCCGCTCATGGTTGGGGAAAAGCATTCGCGGACACCTCGATGAACAAATCGTAAGGCTTGAGAAACACAACGCCGATTAGTCGGTGACATAATCATGTCGCTACAACTTTAAGTTGCAAGCCCTGACTACAGGGTGCCAAAATTGAGCTTAATAATCAAGTTTTGTAGCCCCGTTAGATGCAAGAATTATGAACGAGGCGATCATCAGTTTGGTCAGCAGCCGTCTTGACCAATTCAGATGATGCAGTCTTGCACTCGTCATCCCGTTACGCCACGCAATGGCATGATCCTTGTAGCACTCGGCGCCAATCTTCCGGCTCCCTCCGGCTCTCCTCCCTCAGTGACACTCCGCGCGGCGGCTGCGGAGATTGCACGCTTGCCCAATCTGCGGATCGAAGCGACATCCGCCTTATATGAATCCGCTCCGCAGCCACCATCCGGACAGCCGGCCTATCGCAACGCCGTTCTGCGGCTCGCCGGGGACATCGACCCGGCCGCGCTGCTTGCGGCCCTGCTCGAAATCGAGGCGCGGTTCGGGCGGCAACGCGGCGAAGGGAATGGGTCGCGCAGCCTCGACCTCGATATCATCGCAATGGGTGAGACACTACGCCAGGCGCCCGACCCCATCCTACCACATCCCCGTGCCCATCAGCGCGCCTTCGTGCTGCGGCCACTCGCTGATGTAGCCCCTGGCTGGCGCCATCCGCTACTCGGAATAAAGGTGGAGGCGCTCCTGGCCAAAGTTGCCGACCAACCCGTGCGGCGGTTGGCCGATTGGGATTGATGCCCGCTGGACGCGCGGCTGGCTGCCAGCCATGCCCTCACCGAAGCGCCACGGTTCTTGCATCCCGCAATCCCAGACGCTAGGTAGTCCTCTACTCGAAAAATGGCGGAGAGTGAGCGGGATGGCGCGCGTCACCGTGGAAGACTGCATCGTCAAGGTGCCGAATCGTTTCAAGCTGGTGCTGCTGACAGCTCAGCGGGCGCGCAATATCGCGCGCGGCGAGGAGCTGACGATCGACCGCGACGACGATAAGAACCCCGTCGTCGCGCTGCGAGAGGTTGCCGAGGGCACCATTGATCTCGAGCGGATCGAGAGCGATCTGATTCGCTCGCTGTCCCGCGCCCCGGAGCCGGAGCCTGCGGACGAGGAGGTCATGGACCTCATCCCAACCGACCAGAACATCTTCGGCCTGCAGGATGTCTCGGCGGACGAGGAAGCGGCGGCACTCGCCGATAAGGGCGAGGCGCTGAGCGTCGATGACATGGAAGCCGCGATCGAGGCCGAACTCGGCGGCCGCCGCCGGGGTTAAGGACACGCATGCCGGCCGGACCAGGCGCTTCCGAACCAGTCACGCCTCTCCTGCCGGCCCTTGCTCGCTCCCCTGATGGTGCCCCAGTAGCCGCCGATATCCTCCTCCCCGCGGAGGATCAGCGGGCCTTGGCCGAGCTTACAGCCAAGATCCGCAGCTACGATCCCAATGCCGATCTCGCGCTGATCGAGGACGCCTATGCGATGGCGCGGCGCGCCCATGCGCCGCAGCGCCGCGACAACGGCGAGCCCTATATCAACCACCCGGTCGCCGTCGCCGGCATCCTCGCCGACTACAGGCTCGATTCCGGCAGCATCATCACCGGCCTGCTGCATGATGTGATCGAGGACACCCCGGTCACCCTGGCGGAAGTCGAGTCCCGCTTCGGCGGCGACGTGGCCGGGCTGGTCGATGGCGTCACCAAGCTCACCCGGCTGGAGCTGCAGTCGGATCGCACCAAACAGGCGGAGAACTTCCGCAAGCTGGTGCTGGCGCTCAGCCGGGACATCCGTGTTCTCCTCGTCAAACTCGCCGACCGTCTGCACAACATGCGCACGCTGCATTTCGTGCTGGAGATCGGGCGCCGCCAGCGCATCGCCCGCGAGACGATGGAGATCTACGCGCCGCTCGCCGGCCGTATCGGCATGGATTCCGTCAAGACCGAGTTGCAGAGCCTCGCCTTCGCACAGCTCGAGCCCGAGGCTTTTGACACCATCCAAGCCCGCCTGAACTTCCTGCGCGGCCAGGGCGCCGACGTCATCGAGGAGGTGCGGCAGGACCTCACCCGAGTCTGCCTCGCCGCCGGGGTCAGCGGCATCGAGGTGACGGGCCGCGAGAAATCGCCATTCTCCATCTGGGAGAAGATGCAGCACCGCAACGTCGCCTATGAGCAGCTTTCGGACATCATGGCTTTCCGACTTCTGGTGCCGACACGGGATGATTGCTACGTCGCGCTGGGCGCCGTGCATTCGGCCTTCCCGGTGATCGCAGGCCGCTTCAAGGACTATATTTCGACGCCCAAGGCCAATGGTTACCAAAGCCTGCATACCGGCGTGACGCTGCGCGAACCGCGCAATCAAAAGATCGAAGTCCAGATCCGCACCTTCCAGATGCACGAGGTCGCCGAGAAAGGCGTCGCCGCGCACTGGCACTATAAGCAGCACGATGCCGCGGCCTCCGATATCCAGCGCTTCCGCTGGGTTCAGGATCTGCTCGAAATCCTCGACAACAGTCAGGCGGCGGACGAGTTTCTCGAAAACACCAAGCTCGAACTTTATCGCGACCAGGTCTTCTGCTTTACGCCGAAGGGCGAGCTGATCCAGCTTCCGCGCGGCGCGACCTCCGTCGATTTCGCCTATGCCGTCCATAGTCAGGTCGGCGACACCTGTGTCGGCGCCAAGATCAACGGCCGCCTCATGCCGTTGCGCTATGAGTTGCAGAACGGCGATCAGGTCGAGGTGATGACGGCGCGGGGCGGCACGCCGTCCCCGCAATGGGAGCGGTTTGTCGTCACCGGCAAGGCGCGCGCCCGTATTCGCCGCTTCGTCACCCAGCAGCAGCGCGGCGTCAATCGCGAGCAGGGCCGCGCGACCCTCGCCAAGGCTTTCCGTCAGGAAGGGCTGGATGGGTCGGAGAAGGCGCTGGACCCGGCGCTGAAGACGCTCAAGCAGGCGTCGATCGACGATCTCTATGTGGCTGTCGGTAGCGGCCATATCGGCGCCAAGGATGTGGTGCACGCCGCTTATCCCGAGATGCGGGAGACGGCACGCGCACCCCGCATGCTGCCCGGCATGGGCCTGCCGCCGAGGCCCGCCGGCCGCAGCGGTTCCAAGACCGAGGGGCCAGCCGGCGCGCCGATCCGCGGCATCATCTCGGGCATGGTGGTGAGCTATGCGGGCTGCTGCCATCCGCTGCCCGGCGATCCCATCGTCGGCATCGTGGCGACAGGCCGCGGCGTGACGATCCACACGCGGGACTGCGCGCAGCTGCAGAGCTTCGCCGCGACACCCGAACGCTTCATCGATGTGGAATGGGACGACACGCTGCCGCCGCAGGCCAAGGGCGGCCAGGTTTTCGCCGGCCGCGTCAGTGTCGTCGCCAGCAACGAGCGCGACCTTTTGCCCAATATCTCCAATGCCGTGACGAAGCATGACGGTTCGGTCTTGAACCTGCGGGTGGTCAGCCGGCAGCAGGATTTCTGCGAGATCCTGCTGGATGTGGAGGTGCGCGACCTGCGGCACCTCTCCACCGTCATCGCCGGGCTGCGCGCGACCGGCGGCATCAATCAGGTCGAGCGCGCGAAGGGCTGAACGCAGATCCATGATCATCGGCATCGGCTCCGACCTCTGCGACATTCGCCGCATCGAGAAGGCGATGGAGCGCCACGGCGACCGCTTCCTCCAGCGCGTCTTCACGGAAACCGAGCGCGAGAAGGCGATGCGCCGCACCGACAAGCTGCGGGCGGGCACCTTCGCCAAGCGTTTCGCCGCCAAGGAAGCCTGCGCCAAGGCGCTCGGCACCGGTTTTAACAACGGGGTTTTCATGTCGGATCTCGGCGTGGTCAACCAGCGCTCCGGCCAGCCGGGTTTCCTCCTCACCGGCGGCGCCGCCCGCCGCCTGGCGGCGCTGACCCCGCCTGGAATGCGCGCGGTCGTCGCTCTGACGATGACGGACGAATACCCCTACGCTTTTGCCCAGGTCATTATCGAAGCACTCCCTATCCCGGAGTGACGCTCCCCTCCCTGGCAGCGAGGGGCTGGGGGTGGGTCGACCGCCGCAGCGTGAAGCCGCGAGTCAGCCTCAAACCGGCGGCGTCGCCGGACCCGACCCGGCTGGCAATGCCGCAAGAATCTGCTCCGTGGAACGAATGCGCGCCAAGCGCGGGAATATCTTCTCGATCGCGAACTGATGCATCTCGGGGCCGATGCTGGTGCAGGCATCCTCGGCGATGACCACCGCGTAATTGTGCTGCCACGCTTCGCGCGCTGTCGACTCCACGCCGAAATTCGTCGCGATGCCGCCGAGCACGATGGTGGTAATGCCGCGCCGCCTCAGTTGCAGGTCGAGTTCCGTGCCGTGAAACGCGCCCCATTGCCGCTTGGTCACCAGCACATCGCCCGGCAAAGCCGCTACCTCGGGTGCGAATTCGGACCAGTCCGGCGGCAGTCCTCCCGGCGCCGCCGGCTGTGGTGCATCGACCGGCAGGTTGAGCCTGTCGGCGAAGCCGCTCGCGAAGGCGACATTCACCAGCACCACAATCCCGCCCGCATCCCGGATCCGCCGGCCGAGGCGCACGGAACGCTCGATGATCTGCGGTGCGCCATAGGGGCTGAGCGGCATCGAGAGGACGCCCTGCTGCAGGTCGATCAGCACCAGGGCGGTCGTGCGGGGATCAAGAGATAACGACATCGTAAACTCCCTACTCATTGCGGCAAGGATGCGACGCTGAGTCATAACGCGCGCCGTCATGCTCTGCCTTCGCCGAGCATGACGGCGGCGGCTGCGCTGACCGCGCCGCACTCAGCCTTCGAGCGTCTCCCGCAGCATCTCCAGTTCCAGCCAGCGAGATTCCTGCGCCACGAGATCCGCCTCGGCTTTCGCCAGCGCCGCCGTAGTTGCGGCAAAGCGCTTGTTGTCGCGCGTATAGAGATTGGCGTCCGACAGGATGCCACGCAGCCGCGCCGCTTCCGCTTGCAGGCTCGCGATGTCGCGCGGCAGCCGCTCCAACGCGTGGCGATCCTTGAAACTCATTTTCACGCGCGTGTTCTCGACGCGACCAGTCTCGGAACGCGCGCGCGGCAAGGACGCGATCGCCGCTGTCGTCGGCCGGTCCGGCAAGTCGGCGCCGCGCTGCGACAGCATGTCACTGTAACCACCAGCATATTCCGTCCAGCGGCCATCGCCTTCCGATGCCAATGTCGAGGTCACGACGCGATCCAAAAAGTCGCGATCATGGCTTACCAGAAGGACTGTGCCCGCGTAATCCGCCAGCATCTCCTGCAGCAAATCCAGCGTCTCGAAATCCAAATCATTGGTCGGTTCGTCGAGCACCAGCAGATTGCTCGGCCGGGCGAGGGCGCAGGCCAGCAACAACCGCCCACGCTCGCCACCTGACAGCGTGCCGACCGGCGTGCGCGCCTGTTCAGGCTTGAACATGAAGTCCTTCATATACCCGATGACATGCCGACGCTCCTCGCCGACCTGAACCATGTCGCCCTGCCCATCCGTCAGCGTTTCGGCCAAGGTCCGGTTGGGATCGAGCGCGCCGCGCTGCTGGTCGAGGGTCACCAGTGAGAGGTTCGTGCCGATGCGAATCGTCCCGGTATCCGGCTGCGTCGTCCCGGTGAGAAGATGCAGCAGCGTCGACTTCCCCGCGCCATTCGGCCCCACAATGCCGAGCCGGTCGCCCCGGATCACCCGCAGGTCGAGGTTCCGCACCACCGGCCGGTCGTAACTCTTGCTGACCTGCTCGGCGACGCAGACGAGCTTGCCGGAAACCTCGCCCTCACTCGCCGACATGCGAGCGCCCTTGGCAGCACCCTCGCGTTCCCGATGCCGTTGGCGCAACGCCCGAAGTTCGCCGACACGGCGCACATTCCTCTTGCGCCGGGCCGTCACGCCGTAGCGCATCCAATCCTCTTCACGCGCGATCTGGCGGCCGAGCTTGTGGTGCTCCGCCTCCTCCTGCGCCAGGATCTCCTCGCGCCATTGATCGTATTCGCCGAAGCCGCGATCGACCCGGCGGGTCACGCCACGGTCCAGCCAGATCATCGACTTCGAGAGGCCGGTGAGCAGCCGACGGTCATGGCTGATGAGAATGATCCCCGCCCGCAGCCGCGCCAGTTCCGTCTCCAGCCACTCGATCGCCGGCAGGTCCAGGTGGTTCGTCGGCTCATCGAGCAACAGCAGGTCAGGTTCGGGCGCCAGCGTCCGCGCCAGCGCCGCCCGCCGAGCCTCGCCGCCGGACAGTTGGTCCGGCTGCTCCTCGCCCGAAAGCCCCAGCGCATCGAGCAAAGCGCGCGCCCGATACGGATCGTCGCTCGGCCCCAGTCCGGCTTCGACGTAATCCAGCGTGGTGGCATAGCCCGACAGATCGGGCTCCTGCGGAAGGTAGCGGATCGTCGTGCCTGGCTGGAGGAAGCGCGTTCCGCCATCGGGCTCGATCAGCCCGGCCGCGAGCTTGAGCAGCGTCGATTTGCCGGAGCCATTGCGGCCGACCAGGCAGATCCGGTCCCCCGCGCCGACGCTGAGTTCGGCGCCGTCGAGCAGAGCGGTCGTGCCGAGGTGAAGCCGGATCGTCTGAAGCGTGAGGAGCGGGGGGGCCATGACGCGCCTTGTCGCCGATGCGCCGCCGCCGCCGCAAGGCGCGGCTTGGCGCGGCTGCCACTCGCAAGCCTGAGGTAACGATTTGCCAGCTTGCGGAGGACCGCCGGCCAGCGCAGGAGAGGGCAACGACCCGGCGCCCCGCTTGCTTGACAGGCCGGAACCTTTCGGCTTCATCCGGCCCGGTCCCTCTGAGGAATACGACAAGACGATGGCGCAGCGTAATTCGGGCGGTTGGGGGGACAGCCTCAAGACCGTTATCTATGCCGCGCTCATCGCGGTCTTCATCAGAACCTTTCTTTACGAACCGTTTAATATTCCGTCCGGAAGCATGATCCCGACACTGCTGGTCGGCGATTACCTGTTCGTCTCGAAATTCAGTTACGGCTACTCGAATTACTCTTTCCCGCTCTCCCCGAGCCTCTTCTCGGGCCGCATCTTCGGCAGCCTGCCGCAGCGTGGCGATGTCGCGGTGTTCCGCCTGCCGCGTGATCCCTCCGTTGATTACATCAAGCGCATCGTCGGCCTGCCCGGTGACGAGATCCAGATGAAGTCCGGCCATCTCTACATCAACGGCAAGGAACTGCCGCGCGACCCGTCCGGCACCTTCACCGCCGAGGGCGATGGTCCGCCGATGGTGCTCAAGCGCTATATCGAGACGATGCCGGATGGGGTGAAGCACCCGATCCTCAAAGCCTCGGATGACGGCCCGCTTGACAATACCGACGTCTATCATGTCCCGCCGGGCTATGTATTCGGCATGGGCGACAACCGCGACGACAGCCTCGACTCGCGCGTGCTCGATGCGGTGGGCTATATCCCGGTCGCGAACTTGGTCGGTAAGGCGGAAATCATCTTCTTCTCGATCGACTCGCGCTATCCGTGGTGGGAGGTCTGGGAGTGGCCGTTCGAAATCCGGTGGGGCCGTCTCCTGCAGCTCGTGCATTGACCGCCGTTTCCGCCGCGGCTGCTACTTCGCCGGCACCCGAGGTCGAGCGCATCCTCGCCTATCATTTCGCCGAGCCTCGCCTGTTGCGCGAGGCGCTCACCCATCGATCCGCCGCTGGGTCCGGCCGCCACTCCAACGAGCGTCTCGAATTCGTCGGTGACCGCGTTCTCGGCCTCGCCGTCGCCGTCTGGCTGGCCGAGCGCTATCCGCGCGAGCAGGAAGGCGCCCTCGGCCGCCGTCTCGCCCATCTCGTTTCCCAGCCCGTGCTCGCCCGGATCGCCGAGGAACTCGGCCTGCCCAATCTCCTGGCCGTGGCGCCCGGCGAGGCCCGTGCCGGCGTGCGCCTCCGTGCCTCGGTGCTCGCCGACGCAGTGGAAGCGCTTCTGGGCGCGATGTTCATGGATGGCGGCCTCGACCCTGTGCAGCGTTTTGTGCGCCGGCATTTCGAGCAAACCATGATCGCCGACACCGAGCCACCGAAGGACGCCAAGACCGCCCTGCAGGAATGGGCCCAGGCCCGCAGCCTCGGGTTGCCCGGCTACGAGGTCGAATCGCAGGAAGGACCATCGCATTCCCCGCGCTTTGTGCTCCGCGTGACGCTCGGTGAGCACAGCGCCACGGGCGAAGCCGGCACCCGCCGCGCGGCCGAGCAGGCCGGCGCCCGCGCCCTCCTCAACCGGCTATCCGCCTCATGAACGAAACAACCGCCCCACGCTGCGGCTTCGTTGCGATCATCGGCGCCCCCAATGCCGGCAAGTCGACCCTGCTGAACCGTCTGGCGGGCACCAAGCTCTCCATCGTGAGCCCGAAGGCGCAGACCACGCGCTTCCGCATCATGGGCGTGCTGATGCGCGGCGCCTCGCAGATCCTGCTGGTGGATACGCCCGGCATCTTCCAGCCAAAGCGCAGGCTCGACCGCGCCATGGTCGCCGCCGCCTGGACCGGCATGCAGGATGCCGATATCAGCGTGCTACTGGTCGACGCCAAGGCCGGGATCAGCGGCCTGACCGCCAGCATCATCGAGACGCTGGCGAAAACCGACCGCAAGCTGTGGCTAGTCCTGAACAAGACGGACCTCGTCGAGCCCGCCCGCCTGTTGCCGCTCATCGCCGAACTCAACAGCCGCTTGACCTTCGTCGAGACCTTCATGGTCAGCGCGGTCACGGGCGAGGGCGTAGACCAGCTCCGCGATGCCTTGGCCGGCGCCGTGCCGGAGGGTCCGCATCTCTACCCCGACGACGACCTTACCGACCTGCCGGACCGTCTGCTGGCGGCCGAGATCGTCCGCGAGCAAATCCTGCTGCAAACGCATCAGGAGGTTCCGCATGCGACGACCGTCGAGACCGAGAGCTTCAAGGAGCAGAAGGACGGCTCGGTGCGGATCGAGGCGACGATCACCGTGTCCCGCGCCGGACATAAAGGAATCCTTATAGGCGCCGGAGGCAGCCGCATTCGCGAGATCGGCGCCAAGGCGCGGCTGGAACTGGTGAAGCTTTTCGACCGCAAGGTTCACCTTTTCCTGAACGTCAAGGAACGCGCGGGCTGGGACGAGAAGACCCAGCACCTCCGCGCGCTGGGGCTGGACGATTAGTTCTGTGTTTCCTGAAACGACCGAAACGCTGTCATGAGCCGCATCGCCTATGTCAACGGACGCTACCTCCCGCTCGCCGAAGCGCAGGTCCGGGTAGAGGACCGGGGCTTCCAGTTCGGTGATGGCGTCTACGAAGTCGTCTACATCCATCGCGGCCGCTTCCTGGACGAGGACCGCCACCTCGACCGCCTGCATCGCTCCCTTGGCGAGCTACGCATAGACTGGCCGGTCAAGCGCGAGGTGCTCGGCGGCATCCTGCGAGAGGTCGTTTCCCGCAACCGGCTTCGCGGCGCCGCGCTCGCCTATATCCAGATCACCCGCGGCGCGGCACGGCGCGAGCACGTCTTCCCGCCGCCGACATCCCCGACGCTGGTGGTCACTGCGCGCGCCCTGCCGCCCTATCCGCGCGATCCCGATAGCTGGGCCACCCGCATCATCACCGGGCCGGACCAGCGCTGGGCCCGCTGCGACATCAAGTCGGTGAACCTGCTGCCCAACGTGCTGGCGAAACAGGCCGCACGCGAAGCCGGTGCCTTCGAGATGGCGATGATCGATAGCGACGGCATGGTCACCGAATGCGCCTCCTCGAATATCTGGATCGTCGACGCCTCCGGCCACCTTCGCACGCGCGCCCTGGGCCACGAGATCCTGCCGGGCTGCACGCGCGGTGCCCTGGCGGCGCTGCTCGGCGACGAGAAACTCACCCTCTCCGAGACGGCCTTCAGCCTCGACGAGTTGCGGGGCGCGCGGGAGGTCTTCATCACCAGCGCTACCAGCTTCGTGCGGCCGATCACTGCCATCGACGGCGCGCCTGTTGCGGATGGCGCGGTCGGCCCCGTCACGCGTAAGCTCTTCTCGGCTTTCGCGCGTCACGCGAAAGGCGATCTGCCGAACGAGGTCTGAAATGACCGCCAGAAGGATGTGCCGATGAGTTCTCTCCGCCGCACGATCGCCCTGCGCCAGCGGCCCAAGGGATTGCCGCATGTCGACGACTTCTCGATGGAGGAAAGCACCATCCCGGACCCCGGCCCCGGTGAGGTGCTGACCCGCACGCTCTGGCTGTCACTCGATCCTTATATGCGTGGCCGGCTGAGCGACCGCCCATCCTACGCCCCACCGGTCGAGATCGGCGGAATGATGACCGGCGAGACTATTGGCGAGGTCGTTGCCTCCCAGGATCCGCGCTTCACGCCGGGCCAGATCGTCCAGAATCCCCGGGGCTGGGCAAGCCACCTCGTGACCCATGGCGACCAACTGGTGCCGCTGCCGGCCGCACATGGCGGCAACATCCCGCTCTCCGCCTATCTCGGCATTCTCGGCATGCCCGGCACCACGGCCTATTCGGCAATGAAGGATATCGGCCAGCCGAAAGCCGGCGAAACGGTGTTGATCTCCGCCGCCTCCGGCGCGGTCGGCTCGGTCGCGGGCCAGATCGCCAAACGGGCCGGCGCGCGCGTCGTTGGTGTCGCCGGCAATTCCGATAAGTCGATGTTCGTGCAGGAGGTTCTGGAGTTCGACGATTGCGTCGATCATCGCGGCGTGATGGACATGGATGCCGCCCTGCGCGACGCCTGTCCGAATGGCATCGACGTCTATTTCGAGAATGTCGGTGGCGATCTTCAGGAAGCCGTCTTTCCGCTGCTCAATAATTTCGGCCGCATGATCCTCTGTGGGATGGTCGCCGAATATAACGACGCCAAGCCGCGTCCCGGACCGAATCTCATGGCCGCCGTTCGCAAGCGTCTCCGCATCGAGGGTTTCATCGTCAGCGACAAACCGGAGCGTTTCGCCGAGTGGCGCGAACTCGCGGCGCCATGGGTCGCCGAGGGCAGCCTGCGCTATCGCGAGCATGTCGTGGACGGCCTCGAAAACGCGCCGGAGGCTTTCATCGAACTCCTCCGCGGCCATAATTTCGGTAAGCTCGTGGTGCGCGTCGCCGAACCTACCCGCGCCGGGGGCTGAACCAGATGCCCGACAGCAAGCAGGACCAGGCCAAGCAGGTCGCGGCGGATGCCGCGGCCGGGATTGTCGAGGACGGCATGTTGCTCGGCATTGGCTCCGGCAGCACGCTGCACCGCTTCGTCACCAGCCTCGGCCGCCGCGTGAGGGAGGAGGGGCTGCGCATCACCGGCGTCCCGACCTCCGAGGAGACCAAGACACTCGCACTTGCCGCCGGCATTCCCATCGTCGATCTGGATAGCGTCGGGGAGCTCGACCTCGCGCTGGACGGCGCGGACGAGATCGACGGCGCCGGGCAAATGATCAAGGGCGGTGGTGGCTTCCTGTTGCGCGAGAAGATCGTCGCAACCGCCGCGCGGCGCTACACCGCCGTGATCGACGACAGCAAGACGGTGACCCAACTCGGCCGCTTCCCCTTGCCCGTCGAAGTGCTGCGATTCGGCCGTTTCTCCACCGAACGCCAACTGCGCGCGCTCTTCGTCGAGAGCGGTTACGGCGACGTCGAGTTCCGGCTGCGCGGCGGCGACGGCGCGCCGTTCCTGACGGATAGCGGCAACATCATCCTTGACTGCTATCTTCAGGCGATCACCCATCCCGAGCCACTCGCCATCGCTCTCAATCAGATCGCCGGGGTGGTGGAAAACGGGCTGTTCATCGGCATTGCCAGAGACGCGATCGTCGGTAGGGCGGATGGCAGCGTGGAACGTCTGGACTACGCGGATCGGGTTTAGGCACTTTTGGCCGGTGCGGCTGCGCCAGCAACCTGCACCGGGAATTGTCTCCTCGTCATCCTCGGCGAAGGCCGAGGATCCACGCCTTTCTTTCTCGGGCGAGGCAGTAAAGGCGTGGATGCTCGGCCTTCGCCGAGCATGACGAACCGGCCGTCAAGCCGCTTCCCGCCGCGCCACTTCTGCCCGCACAATAGGCGCCACCCGTGTGCCAAAAAGCTCGATCGCCCGCATGATCCGGTCATGCGGCATCGGCCCGACGCTGACCTGCAGCAAGAATCGCTGGTGCTTCAGCACCGCGTGCTGCGCCAAGATCTTCTCCGCCACCTCCTCCGGCCCGCCGATCAGCAGGGCGCCACGCGGTCCGCGCATCTCGTCATATTGAGCCGGGGACATGGCGCTCCAACCGCGCTCGCGGCCAAGCCGGTTCATGACTTCGGCAAAGGATGGGTAGAACTCCGCCGCCGCCTGTTCCGCGCTGTCGGCGACGAAACCGTGCGAGTTGATGCCGACCGGCAGGGCCGCGGCCGCGTGACCGGCCCGGCGCCCCGACTCGCGATAATACTCCAGCAAAGGCGCGAACCGCGCCGGCTCGCCGCCGATGATCGCGACCGCCATCGGCAGCCCCAGCCGGGCCGCCCGCGAGGCTGAGGCCGGAGTGCCGCCGACCGCCACCCAGATGGGTAGGCTCGCCTGCTCGGATCGCGGATACACTGGCTCGCCCGTCAGCGCCGCCCGATGCTCGCCGCTCCAGGTAATTCCCTGATCCGCCCGCAGCTTCACGAGGAGATCGAGCTTCTCCGTGAACAGCGACTCGTAGTCGTCCAGGGCGTAGCCGAAGAGCGGGAACGACTCGATGAAGGAGCCGCGCCCCGCCATGATCTCCGCGCGACCCTCCGACAGCAGGTCGAGCGTCGCGTAATCCTGCAGGACCCGCACCGGATCCTCGGAACTCAGCACGGTGACGGCGCTGGTGAGCCGGATGCGCCGTGTCCGCGCTGCTGCGGCTGCCAGGATCACGGCGGGGGCAGAGACCACGTAATCCGGCCGGTGATGCTCGCCGAGGCCGAAGACATCGAGCCCGACCTGATCCGCCAGCACGATTTCCTCGACGAGGTCGCGCATCCGCTGTCCGGCGTCGATCTGGCGCCCGGTCGCGGGATCGTGGCGCGTCTCGCCGAAGCTGTAGATGCCGAGTTCCACCGGAACGCGCCGGGCTAGAGGTTCTGCCCGCTGCCGGTGGGCTTCACTTCCTGCATTTCCTGTTGTTCCTGCATTTCCTTCTCATGCTTGCGGTATTCGTGGCGCTTGTACATTCCCGCCGCGCAGCCGCCCGCCGCGCCTAGGACGCCATGATGCATCAGATGGCCGCCGACCGCGCCGACCGCGCCGTATTTCAGACAGCCGCCGGGCTCGGCCCGGGCTGCTGAAATGCCGGACGCCGCGACCAGCGCCAGCGCGCCGAATAGGGGAAGCAGACGCATGAAGGTAGACTCCTAGAGAAGCTGGGTGCCGATGGGACGATCCGTCAGGACGGCAGGAAGCCGTCGCTCGTCATATAGGTAACCAGATCCGAAAGATCCCTTTGCAAGCTCCGAAACCCGCCATGCGGTTCCATCCGGTGCTCGTCCATGTAGAGGCGACGGGCAATCTCGATCTGCAGGCCATGCACCTGATCGCGCGGCCGGCCATAGTGCCGGGTCACGAAACCCCCGGCATAGGGGTCGTTCCGCCGCAGGCTATAGCCGCGAAGGGTGAGGAACTCCTCGGTTCGCCGGGTGATGATCCCGGCGCAGGACGTGCCATGGGCGTCGCCGAGCACGATATCGGGCGTCGTGGCCCCCGTCATCGAAGGCATCGAGTGGCAGTCCACGAGCAGGCAGCGCCCGAAAGTCGCGCGGGTGCGGTCGAGCAGGCCCTTGAGCGCGTGGTGATACGGCTCCCAGCACAGGTGGATGCGCGCCTCGGCCTCCGCGAATCGGAGCTTATGGTCGTAGATCGCCTCGCCCGAGGCGACGATCCGGGGGATCGTGCCCAGCCCGGCGCCGATGCGGACGCTGCTGGTGGTGACCCAGGCCGGCAAGGGATCCTCGAACATGCTAGGATCGAGTTCCCATGGTTCGCGATTCGGATCGCAATAGGCGCGCGGGAAAGTGGCGGAGATCAGAGGGGCGCCCCGGCTGGGGGCTGCCGCGAACAGCCGGTCGACACAAAAATCCTCGCTCCGCCGGAGTGTATGGGCGGTGAGGCGGCTCGCCACGAGGAAGTCAGGCGGGTAGTGCGCGCCGGAATGGGGCGAGGCAAAGATCACCGCCGCCGTCTGGGGCGCGGGCTCTAAGACGACGAGGGGCGGGGGCCGGTCTTCGGTATCCATGGCGTCCATTGAACCGGGGTAACCCGCTTCTGTCATCGTTGTAGATTTGCCGCGGCGGCTAAAACACCCCCTCACGCTAGTTTCATGAGCTGTGCATGGGAGTGGCGCTCAGCAATCCACTTGTGGAAAACCCACTCGGCACGCTAGGGAATTCGTTCACGCAGTGGCAAAAGGGCGCCCGGCCGATCCGGCGAGGGCCTGTCGCTCCGGAGGCTAGGCGAGACACCGGCGACGGGGCGGGTCCTGAGCCAATCGGAAATGAGGTCATGAAGGCGCTGAACGCGATACGGATGGGCGGGGTGGACGTGCTTCCGCTTGTCGAGGGCGGCAAGGGCGTGGCGGTCACGGACGGGGAAACCTGCGGCCACTGGGCGGCCTCGGGCGGCATCGGCACCTTCAGCGCGGTGAACGCGGATAGCTATGACGAGGACGGGCGCCCGATCCCGCAGGTCTATCACGGCCGGACCCGGCGGGACCGGCATGAGGAACTCGTCGCCTATGCGATCTCCGGCGGCATCGCCCAGGCGCAGCAGGCCCATGAGATTAACGGCGGCAAGGGCCGGATCAACGCCAATATCCTGTGGGAGATGGGCGCGGCCGAACGCGTCATTACCGGGGTACTGGAAGGGGCCAAGGGCCTCATCAACGGCCTGACCTGCGGCGCCGGGATGCCCTATCGCCTGTCCGACATCGCGACACGTTTCGGCGTCCACTACTACCCCATAGTCTCCTCGGCCCGCGCTTTCAGCGCCTTATGGAAGCGCGCCTATCACAAGGCATCAAACCTCCTGGGCGGTGTCGTCTATGAGGATCCCTGGCTCGCTGGCGGCCATAACGGCCTGTCGAACGGCGAGGATCCGTCGAGACCCGAGGATCCTTTCCCGCGCGTGCTGGCTCTGCGCCGGCAGATGCGCGCCTTCGGGCTCGATGATACCCCCATCATCATGGCCGGCGGCGTCTGGTGGCTGGAGGAGTGGGAGGACTGGATCGACAATCCCGATCTTGGCCCTATCGCCTTCCAGTTCGGTACGCGTCCGCTGCTGACCGTGGAAAGCCCGATTGGCGCGAACTGGAAGCAGAAGCTGCTCACGCTCAAAAAGGGCGACATCTTCCTCAACCGCTTCAGCCCCACCGGCTTCTATTCGAGCGCGGTCAATAACGGCTTCATCCAGGAACTGCGTGGCCGCAGCGAGCGACAGGTCGCCTACACCACGGAGATCGTGGGCGAGCATCTGGCCGAGTTCGGTGTCGGCCCGCGCAAGCGTATCGTCTATCTGACCCGCCAGGACCTCGCGCGAGTGCGCAAATGGGCCTCCCAGGGCTTTACCGAGGCGCTGCGCACGCCGGACACCACGCTGATCTTTGTCACCCCCGAAACCGCGGGGCAGATCTACCAGGACCAGGTCGATTGCATGGGCTGTCTTAGCCAGTGCCGCTTCTCGAACTGGAGTCAGGAAGCGCCCGACTACTCGAACGGCAAGAAGGCCGATCCGCGTAGCTTCTGCATCCAGAAGACCTTGCAGACTATCGGCCATGAGGCGGAACGGCAGGAAACGACCGAGGACAATCTCATGTTCAGCGGTCATAACGGCTTCCGCTTCGCGCTCGATCCCTTCTACTCGAACGGCTTCATCCCGACGGTGAAGCAGCTCTTCGAGCGGATCACGACCGGACGCTGAGTCCGATGCCCGTAAGCCGGCTCGTCGCGACCGAGCCGGAGATCGAGACCGTCGCCATGCCCGGCGGCCCCGTTCAGGTGAAATGGCGGCGCAGCGGTCACGCCCGGCGCCTTACTCTGCGCATCGATCCGCGCGACGGCACGGTGGTCGTCACCCTCCCCATGCGTTCCTCCCGCCGCACCGGTCTGACGATGCTGAAGGACCATGCGGATTGGGTGAGGGGACGGTTGGCGGCACTGCCGGAAAGCATCGTTTTCGCCGATGGCGCGGAAGTGCCGGTGCATGGCACGCCGCATGCCATCCGACACCACAGACATCGGCCAGGCGCTGCCTCGATCGAGGCTGGCGAGATCATCGTTTCGGGCGATCCAGCCTTTCTCCGGCGGCGCGTTGCCGACTGCCTCAGGCTGGAGGCGCGGCGCCGCCTCACCGCGCTCGCCTGGGAGAAGGCCACCGTCGCCGGGCTGAAACCCCGCCGGGTTCTGATCAAGGATACGCGCAGTCGCTGGGGCAGTTGCGCGCCGGATGGCACGCTCGCCTTTAGTTGGCGCCTCGTCATGGCACCGCCGAGGATCCAGGCCTATGTGGCCGCGCATGAGGCGGCGCATTTGCGGCACCTCGATCACGGCCGCGCTTTCTGGTCGCTGGTCGGCGAACTGCATGCGGGATGGGAGCGTGACGCCGCCTGGCTGAGGCGGGATGGACCGCGCCTCATGCGTATCGGCTGAGCGCCAATTCCGCTTCTCCAACGAACCATTCGGACACAGCTTACGCCGCCCTTCTCGGGTGAACCCGCCTCGCTTTGGACCAAGGAGTTGCGCATGAAAGCAGTAGCCTTCACCCACGCCTATCCGATCACGCATGAGGATGCCCTGATCGACGTCCATCACCCCGAACCGCATCCGCGCCACGCCGACCTGCTGGTTGAGATCAAGGCGGTCTCGGTCAATCCGGTCGATACGAAAGTGCGCCGCACCGCCGAGCCGCTGGGTGAGGAGCGTGTTCTCGGTTTCGACGCGGCCGGCATTGTCCGAGGCATGGGTCCGGACGTGCGGCACTTCAGCATCGGCGACGAGGTCTGGTACGCCGGTACCATCAACCGCCCAGGTACCAACAGCGAGTTTCATCTCGTGGATGAGCGCATCGTCGGCCACAAGCCGCGTTCGCTCTCCTTCGCCGACGCGGCGGCTTTGCCGCTCACGGCGCTGACCGCGTGGGAAATGCTGTTCGACCGTTTTCGCATTCCGCGCGATGCCAAGGTGAGTTCGGGCACGCTGCTGATGATTGGGGGCGCCGGCGGTGTCGGCTCGATGGCGATTCAGCTTGCGCGCAAGCTCACCGGCCTGCGCGTGATCGCGACCGCGAGCCGGCCCGAGACGGTTGCCTGGTGCAAGGAGATGGGCGCGCATGACGTGATCAGCCACAAGCGCAGCCTCTCCGGGCAACTCGCAGATCTCGGGCTGAAGGGCGTGGATTACGTGTTCAGCACGAATACGCCGGCCTTTGGCGAGCTTGTGAAGGCGGTTATGCCGGAGGGCCATATCGGGCTTATCGACGATCCGCAGCCTTTTGACGCGCGCGAACTGAAGTCGCGGTCGATCGCGCTGCACTGGGAGTCGATGTTCACGCGCTCGGTTTTCCACACCGCCGACATGGTCGAGCAGCAGACGATTCTCGAACTCGTCGCGCGCCTGGTTGACCGCGGCGTTCTGCGCACCACGCGCGGCGAGCATTACGGCACGATCAATGCCGCAAACCTCAAGCGGGCGCATGAGACGATGGAGAAGGGCACGGCGATTGGAAAGATCGTGCTGGAGGGGTTTTGAGCAACGGCTAGTGTGAGCAGCGCAAACCGGGCGATCGGCCGACTCCCCACCGTCATGGCACGCGAAGGCGTGCGGGGCACCCCGTGCCATCCACGGTTTGCCTATGTCACGCAGACAAGGCGTGGATGCTCGGCCTTCGCCGAGCATGACGATGGTGGCTGCTGAACGGGTCATCTCGCCGCTAGCGACGAGATGCTGTTCGTACTACTCGCCGGTAATCAGCCGCGCGGTGCCTGAAACCGTCGCGGTCACCGTCTGGCTGTCCGCCTGCGCATTCGGCGGGCCGGACGGTGCGGCGGTGGCCATCATGCGCATCATCGGCATGGGCCGCGCGCTGCCGCCATCCTCGCCGACACTCATCCGCTGGAAACCGATGAAGGTGAGGTGCAGCAGCCTGGCGACCACCCGGCCGCGAACCTCAAGTGCCGTGATCGCCTTCGCCATCGCCTGCGCATAGGCCGCGTCTCGCGCCTCGGTCGTGAGTTGCCAGCCTAGGTCATTCACCGCGAGGCCCTGAGCCTGCAACGTTCCCACCAAGCCGAGCAGCGCGCCGCCATCCTTCGAGCGCAATGCGACGCCCTGACTGGCGCGCCAGACATCCTTCGGATCCGTCTCGTGCCAGACGGAATAGGCGTCGGTGCTCGCCGTCACTGCGGGAGCCGTCTTCGCCGCCGCCAAGGCGCGCGTGACTGCGTCATTCACCTGCGACTGCGCGGCAGCCGCGTTCGCCGCCGCTGCCGAAGCCGTCAAAGCCGCCCGCAACTCATCCGGCTTTGCCTCCACCGCGCCTGCGGCGGACAGTTCAAGCATGGTATCCGCATGCGCGACCGCCGGCGCCGCGAGGAAGGCAAGAGCAAAAGCGGCGTCGCGCAATCGCATGGCGGAGGTTCCGAGGTTGTGGTCAGCCTCTTAGCGAATCATTCGCTGCGTCGAAGGGTGAATCGGCGATCACCGTCGCGCGGTGGCGCTCACCCAGGATCGTCACCTCCAAAGCCTGCCCGGCTTTCGCGAGATCTGGCCGCACCATCGCGAGCGCCAAGGATTTTCTCACGCGCCAGCCAAAGCCGCCGGATGTTGTGCGGCCGACCAGCTCATTGGCGATATGGATTGGCTCCGACCCGCGCGCATCCGCATCCGTCACGTCATGCACTTCCAGCGTGACAAACGCATTGCCCACGCCGCGTTCCTTCCAGGCCAGCAAAGCGTCCTTGCCGATGAAATCGCCCTTTTTCAGCGAGATGAAGCGATCGAGACCAGACTCGTAGGCCGAATATTCGATCGACATCTCGCGCGGGATAATTTTGTAGGACTTTTCCAGCCGCAGCGCGTCCATCGCCTTGATGCCGAAGGGCCGCAGCTCGAACTCCGCACCCGCCTCGAACAGCAGGTCAAACAGGTAGTTCTGCATCTCGATCGGGTGGTGCAGCTCCCATCCTAACTCGCCGACATAGTTGACGCGCATGGCCAGCGCCGTCGCCGTCCCCACCGAGATCATCTTGCCCGTCAGCCAGGGGAAGCTCGCATTCGACAGATCCGTCTCGGTCAGCTTCGCGAGCAGCGCCCGCGAGCGCGGTCCGGCGAGAACGAAAACGCCATACTGTGTCGTCACCTTCTGCAAGGTGACGCTGCCATCGGTGGGCACCAGCTTGAACAGATAGTCGCTGTCGTGACGCTCCAGCGCGCCAGCGGAGACGAGGTAGAAACTATTCGCGCCTATGCCGAAGACAGTGAATTCCGCACGCACACCGCCGCGCTTGGTCAGCAGATAAGACAGCGAGACGCGCCCTGGCTTCGGCGTCTTGTTGGTCAGGATTTGGTCGAGCCATTCGGCGGCGCCCGGACCCGAAATCTCGAATTTCGCGAAGGCGCTCATGTCGAGCAGGCCGACCTTCTCATGCACATGCTTTGCCTCGCGGCCGACGAAGTCGAAGGCGTTGGAGCGGCGGAAGCTCCATTTCTCGCGGATGCGGCCGTCCTTTTCGGGCTCCGCGTGGTTCTCGTTCACCAGCACATTCGGTTTGGCGAGATCGGCCTCCGACAGCGCATAGCCTTCCGGCGCGAACCAGCCCGGCCGCTCCCAGCCATAGACCGTGCCGAACACCGCGCCTTTCGCCGCCATGCGGTCGTAGCAAGGCGAGCGCTTGAGGCCACGCGCGGCGCCGCGCTCCTCCTCGGGATAGTGTATGCTGAAGACCTTGGCATAGGCTTCCTCGGTCTTCTGCCGCAGATAGCCGCGCCCGGCATAGGGCCCGAAACGGCGCGGATCGACGCCCATCATATCGACCGAAGGCTCGCCCTCGACGATCCATTCCGCCAATTGCCAGCCTGCGCCACCGGCAGCCGTGATGCCGAAGCTATGGCCCTCGTTGAGCCAGAAATTCTTGAGGTGCCAGGCCGGCCCGACGATCGGGCTGCCATCCGGCGTATAGGCGATGGCGCCGTTGTAGACTTTCTTGACGCCCACCTCTCCGAATGCCGGCACGCGCTCGATGGCGGTCTCGATATAGGGCGCGAGGCGGTCGAGATCCTCCTGGAACAGCTCGTATTCGGACTGCGGCGAGGGACCATCGACGTAGCAACAGGGCGCGCCGACCTCGTACGGCCCGAGCAGCAACCCGCCGGCTTCCTCGCGCATGTACCATGACGAGTCTGCCTCGCGCAGCACGCCCATCTCGGGCAATCCCTTGGCGCGGCGCTCCATGATGAGCGGATGCTGTTCGGTCACGATGTATTGGTGTTCGACCGGGATCACCGGGATATCGAGCCCCACCATCTCGCCCGTCTTGCGCGCGAAATTGCCGGTGGCGGAGACGACATGCTCGCAGGTGATCTCGCCCTTGTCGGTCGTCACCAGCCATTCGCCGTTCGGCTTCTGGGTGATCGCCGTCACGGTGGTATTGCGATAGATTTCCGCGCCGCGCTTGCGGGCGCCGGTGGCGAAAGCCTGGGTGAGGTCGGCGGGCTGGATATAGCCGTCATCGACATGCTGGATTGCGCCGATGATGTCGCCGGTCTCCATCAGCGGCCAGATTTCCTTCACCTCAATGGGCGTCAGAAAGTCCGTCCGTACGCCGATGGTGCGCGCCACGCCGGCGTAATACTTATATTCGTCGAGCCGGTCCTGGGTGCGGGCGAGGCGGATATTGGAGACGCGCGACAGGCCGACATTCTGTCCGGTCTCGGCCTCGAGCCCCCGGTACAGCTCCAGCGAATACTTGTGCAGCTGGCCGACGGAATAGCTGAGGTTGAACAGCGGCAGCAGCCCGGCGGCGTGCCAGGTGGAACCCGAGGTCAGCTCCCGCCGTTCGATGAGAACGACATCGCTCCAACCCTTCTTGGCGAGATGGTAGAGCGTGCCCACGCCCACGGCGCCGCCGCCGATCACTACAACGCGCGCCTGGGTCTTCATCGGGTCGTCCTTCGGTACGGAGAGAGCAGCGCGGACAGGATAGGAACCGCTTGGCAATTGGCAACAGAAGGATTTCGCCGGGCCAATGGAAGATTAGCGACTGGCGATGATCGGTGGCGGGTGTTTCTCCGGCCATCGGGTCGCCCGGTCATAGGCCTGGCCTAGTTGCAGGCAGGAGAGGTCAGCGTACGGCCGCCCGATCAACTGCATCCCCATGGGCAGGCCGCCCGGGTTGAACCCGACCGGCACATTCAGCGCCGGCAGCGCGCCCATCGTCGATGTCACGACGACCTCCATCCAGCGGTGATAGCTATCCATCCCTCGCCCTGCGATTTCCTGCGGCCAATGCGTCTCCGCGCCGAAGGGAAATACCTGCGCGGAGGGCAGCGCCAGGTAGTCGAAACGCTCGAATACCGTCAGCAGATGGCGGAACCACCGCGTCCGCACCGCCAGCGCGGCGCTGATCGCGGAACCGGAGAGCGCCAGCCCGCGCTCGGTCTCCCATTGCGCCTCCGGCTTGAGCAGAGCGCGCCGCGCGGGGTCGCGAAAATCGTCACCGCGCGAGGCGGCGATGCCCCAGCTTCGCAGCGTGATCCAGGCCTGCCAGACCTCCTCCATCGGGAACCCGATGGCGAGCGGCTCGACCTGCATGCCCTGCGCCTCCAGCACCCGCAGCCCATCCTCGCAGAGCGCCAGAATGCCGGGCTCCATCGGCAGATGTCCGCCGAGATCACCCAGCCAGCCGATCCGGCGGCCCGCCACCGCAGCATCGAGCGGTGCCGTCACCGCCTCCGCGGGGTCGCGCAGAGAAAGTGGCGCGCGCGGGTCTGGGCCAAGCTGGACCGCGAAGAGCATCGCGAGGTCGGCGACACTGCGCGCCATCGGCCCGAGCACCGCCATCCCGGCATTGAGAACGTCCGCCGCATCCGCCTCGGGAATACGCTGCGGACTGGGGCGGAAGCCGAAGACGTTGTTGAAGGCGGCGGGGTTGCGCAGCGAGCCGCCATGATCGCTGCCATCCGTCAGCGGCACCATGCGCGTCGCCAGCGCCACCGCCGCCCCGCCGCTGCTGCCGCCGGCCGTGCGGCCCTGGTCATAGGCGTTGAGGGTGGTGCCGAAGACCGTATTGTAGGTCTGCGAGCCGTAGCCGAATTCCGGCACGTTGGTCTTGCCGATGAAGATCGCGCCCGCCGCCCGCAGCCGCGACACCATGATGCTGTCGGTCTCCGGCACATGATCCCGAAACAGCGGCGACCCCTGCGTGCTGCGGAGCCCGGCCGTCTCCTCAAGGTCCTTTACGGCGAAGGGCAGTCCATGCAGCGGCCCGCGCGTCGGTCCGCCGTCCAGCGCCGCCGCCTGCGCCAGGAGGTCGGGGCGCTCGACGCGGGAGACGATGGCGTTAACGGACGGGTTAGTCGCGTCGATGTGGTCGAGAAACGCGGTCATCACCTCGACGCAGGAAACCTCACGCGCCGCGACGCGTCGGGTGAGGTCGATGGCGGAGAGGCGTGTGAGGTCGGAGGACATAGGCTTCGCCCTATAAACTACTTACGCGGCACCGTCGGGAGTGTCGCACGCCGAAGCGCAAGACAAATCCGATGCGCAGTACGAATGACTCCCAAATGCCATCAAAATCGGGATATTCGCCATACGAGCCATCGCCACATCGACCTAGACCTCTGCGGAACGCTGGTGCTCCGCCGGCAAGGGAGGAAGCGGCATTATGGATTCTCTCGAAAACCAGGGCTCGGCCCTCATCACGGGTGCCTCTTCGGGCATCGGCGCGGTCTATGCAGACCGCCTTGCCCGGCGCGGTTGCGATCTCGTTCTGGTCGCGCGAAACCGGGAGCGCCTCGAAGCTCTCGCGAAACGGCTGCGGGAGGAGACAGGCCGTTCCATTGAAACCGTGGCGGCGGATCTGGGCGACAAAGCCGATTTGGCGGGCATTGAGGCCATGCTCCGCACCGAGAGCCGCTTCAGCATGCTGGTGAACAATGCCGGCTTCGGGGCGACGGCGCCTCTGCTCGCCTCCGACATCGACAAGATGGAGGCGATGATCGCGCTCAACGTCACCGCGCTGACCCGGCTGACCTTCGCCGCCGCACCCGGTTTCGTCGCGCGCGGAAGAGGTGCGGTCATCAACATCGCCTCGATCGTCGCGATCGCGCCGGAACTGCTTAATGGCGTTTACGGGGGCAGCAAAGCCTATGTTCTGGCCTTCAGCCAGTCGCTGCACCACGAACTCGCGGCGAAAGGCGTGCGTGTCCAGGCCGTGCTGCCTGGAGCCATCGCGACCGAGTTCTGGGGTATCGCCGGCCAGCCTGTCGAGAACCTTCCGCCGACGATGGTGATGACCAGCGAGAATCTCGTCGATGCGGCGCTCGCCGGGCTGGATCAGGGCGAACTCGTCACCATCCCGTCCCTGCCGAATATCAACGACTGGGCCGCCTGCGAAAAAGCTCGGCGGGCACTGACGCCCAATCTCTCGCGCCGTCAACCGGCTGCCCGCTACGGGATCGTCAAGCGGAGCCTTTGGTCTTTAGGCGCGTCGAGCTAAGCCAAAGTCAGGCGGCGTCCGGCTTGTGGTGATGGAAGACGCAGGCGAGCTTGTTGCCGTCCGGATCACGCACATAGGCCACGTAGAAGCTCGGCTCGTAATAGCTGCGCGTGCCTGGCGCGCCGTCGCTGGTGCCGCCATGGGCCAGCGCCGCGTCGTGGAAGGCGATCACCTCCGCCTCGCTGCCAGCCCGCAACGCGATCATCGTGCCATTGCCTGCGGTTGGCGGCTGTCCGTCAAAGGGCTTGCAGATCCAGAAGCTCACGCCGCCATCGTAGTCGGGACCCCAGCTGAAGAAACCGTCGGTCGATCCCGGTGATCGCGATGCGCCGAGCACGCCAAATACGGCGTCGTAGAACGCGATGGCTCTCGGCAGATCGCTGACGCCGACTGTGGTGTAGAGAAGGAGGGACATCGGCTACCTCGTCATGCTCGGCGCAGGCCGGGCATCCACGCCTTCGCGTGCCATGACGGTGACGGGTGCGTCCAGGATCGAAGACATTGTTCGAGCCACCATGGTCAGAATCGCAAGTGCGCAATCGATCCCTATCGCTCGATCACCAGATCGCTCAGGGGTTTGGAGCAGCAGATCAACACCATGCCCTGATCGATCTCGCGCTGGCGGATGCCGCCCTGGTGTTGCATCGCGACCTCTCCAGACAACAGCTTGCTCTTGCAGGTTCCGCACAAGCCGCGTGTGCAGGAGGAGGGTAGGCGCATCCCCGCCGCCCGCGCCGCCGCCAATACATGGGTATCGGCCGGAACCTCGATGGTACGGCGGCTTTTGGTGAATTCGACTTTGTAGGTCGCGACCGCATTGGCCGTGTTGGCGGGCGGCGCGATCGCCGCGTCCAAGGGTGCCAGATCCTCGAACTTGAAGCTTTCCTCATGGTAGCGCGCCATGTCGAAGCCCGCGCCGGTCAGCATGCTGCGAATGCCCGCCATATAGGGCGCCGGGCCGCAAGCGAAGACCTCCCGTTCCATCAAATCCGGTGCCACCATCTGCAACATCGGCAAGGTGATACGCCCGCGCAGCCCGGTCCAGCTTTCGTCCGGACTATCGTGTTCGCAGATCGGAATCGCGCGAAACCCGGGCGAGCGCGCCATGATCGCCAGATCGCTGCGGAAGATGATGTCGGCGGGGCTGCGCGCGCTGTGGAGAAACAGCACGTCGGTCTCCATCGCGAGGTCATGGAAGCTGCGCGCCATCGACATCAGCGGTGTGATCCCGCTGCCAGCCGACAGCAGCAGATACTTTCCGTTCGGCGAGGCGAAATCGACACAGTTGAACTCGCCCATTGGCCCGATCGCGCGGATCTCGACGCCCGGCTTCATCGTGTCATGCAGCCAGGGACTCACCACGCCGCCGGCAAACCGCTTGGTGGTGATCGAAATCAGATGCGGCCGGGTCGGCGAGGAGGAAATCGTGTAGCAGCGATTGACCGACTGGCCATCGATATTGAGATCCAGCGTGATGAACTGGCCCGGCTTGTAATGGTGCCGGCGCGGCGAACGCCCCGAGAAGACGAAGGTCCGCACGTCATGCGTTTCCTGCCGCACCGCGCGGCAGACCAGCACGTCATCCTCCTCGGAATCCCAGTCCGGCAGGCGCGCATCCAGCTCCGTCGCGACGAGTTGGCGCCGAGAGGACAGAATGCGCGGAGTCTCGGGCGTGGCGTCAGCCATTTCGCTCAGGCCAGCCCGTCGGAGAGGCGGCCGAGATACCATTTGCAGAATTTCTCAACCAGCATCTCGGTATAAGGCGAATAGGGTCCCGGCTCGTAAGCCGGCGTGCGTGCCCCGGCCTGGGCGATCTCGACCAAGCCGGCATCCTGCGCATTTGTCGCATTCCAGACGCTGGTGAGGTTTTCGAGGTCGTAATCGATCCCCTCGCGCGCATCCTTGTGCACCAGCCATTTGGTGCGGACCAAGGTGTGTTCGGCGTCGATTGGGATCGCCGTGAAGGTCACGATGTGGTCGCTCATGAAATGGTGCCAGGAATTCGGCTGCGTCCAGAACGACAGACCGCCCAGCTTGCTATCCGTCAGAGCGCCCAGCAGCTTCTTCGACGCCACATGCGTATCGAGCGTCTGGCTCTCGCCCGCCTGATCGATCGGCAGCCGCTGCGTGCGGAAACCGGTGATCATGTCGTCGAGGTGATCGACCTCGGCCGAAGCGATGCCGCAGCTTTCCCAATGCTTATGGGATGTCTGCACCAGCGTGTCATAGCGCTCGGCCTGCGCTAGTTCCGTCTCGTCCATCTGGCCGGGCGCAAAGCCGAAGCCATAGGCGAAAAGCGGAATGGTCAGCTCCGGATGGTTGCCGGAACAATGGTAGCACTCCCGATTATTCTCCATGGTGAGCTTCCAGTTGCCACGCTCGATGAGGTCGAAGGAGGTCGCCACTTTGCAGTTCTTCACGTCGTGCGGCAGCAGATAGGGATTCATTGCCGCTTCCATGGCGTCGATATCGTCCGGCGGCTCGGCGGCCAGGCAGATGAAGATCAGGCCGGCGACCGAGCGCACATGCACCGGTTTCAGCCCGAAGCAGCTGGTGTCGAAATCCTCGCCCATATGCTCGGCGTAGATGAGATTGCCTTCGAGATTATAGGTCCACTGGTGGTAACGGCAGACCAGATTGCCGACCGCACCGCTCTCCTCATGCACCAGCTTGGAGCCGCGATGGCGGCAGACATTGTGGAAAGCCCGCAGCTCCATGTCGTCGTTCCGCAGAATGACGATGGAATTGAGGCCCAGCGTGACCGTCACGTAGTCTCCGGCCTCGGCGATCTCCGGCTCGACCGCGACATAGATCCAGTGGCGGCCGAAGATGTATTCCATATCGGCCGCGAAGATTTCGGGGCTGGTATAAAACGGCGATTCCAGGCTGTGGCCCGGCTGGCGGCGCGCGATGAGGGAGCGGAGGGCCGCGCGCGTCTCGTCGGAAATGAGGCTCTTGCCCAGGGCGGTCATGTCCCTGATCTCCCACTCTCTAATGGATGCCGGCGGCGTCGGGTCTCGGGTCGGCATCCCAGCGCATCCTGATCGCGCCGCAGCTTCCCGGGTTGCGCCAATGCGACATGGTTTTTGCCAAAATCCGCGCCCGGGCGCTACTCGAAGATACGCATGCCCGCCAGATGTTCAGGGCGGCGCGTCACCATCATCGCGAGATCTTCGGGCTCGACCTGAGGTTGGCGCTCCCGCAGCCGGCAGTCGGTCGGGGTGATGCCGTGCAGCGCCTTGAATTTGCGCGAGAAATGGGCGCAGTCGGCAAAGCCCGCATCCAGCGCGATCTCGGTGATCGAGAGATCCGTATGGTCCAACAGCCAGCGCGCATAGCGCAGCCGCAGCAGCCGGTAGTGAGAGGCCGGGCGGACGCCCATCACGCTCTGGAACAGCCGCTCCAGCTGGCGCGGCGAGATCGAGAGGCGGGAGGCGAGTTCGGCGATGGGCAGCGGGTCGGCGACATGCTGCTCCATCAGCAGCAAGGCCCGGCGCACCCGCTCGTCCGAGACGATCTCCTCGGCCACCGGCGGGTGCGGCTGCGCCTCGCTGCCGGAGCGGGCGCGGTCGAGCAGCAGCACATGCCGCGCCTTCTGGGCGACGGCGCGGCCGATGTGCCGCTCGATGAGGAAGCTCGCCAGATCGGCGGTGCCGGCGCCGCCGGAGCAGGTGATGCGGTTGCCATCGACGAAGAACAGCCGGTCGGCGATGACCTTGTGGTCGGGGAATTCGCTGGTGAAGTCCTGGTGGTGGTACCAGCTCACGCAGCAGCGGCGGTCCTTCATCAGCCCGGCGCGACAAAGCATGAAGCCGCCGGTGCAAAGGCCGATCAGCGTCACGCCCGCTTTCGCCGCCGCGGTCAGATAGGCGGTGGTCTCGGCATCCATCTGCGGCCCGGCATGCAGCAGGCCGCCAACCACCACGATGTAGTCGAAGCCTCTCGGATCGAGGAAGGCGCTGTTTCGCGCGATGCTGACGCCGCAGCTGGCCTTCGCGGGCTCGCCGCGTGAGGACATGACTGTCCAACGGCACAGGATATGGCGGCTGCGGTCGCCCTCATCGGCGGCCAGGCGCAGGAAATCGACGAAGAGCGAGAAGGCGGAGAGGGTGAAGTTATCGGCCAGGATGAAGCCGACGGATAGCGGCGGCTTGGCCCGCAGGCCTGTCGTCGTTCCGTCCTCCGCAATCCGTCCTCGATAGAGATCCGCGACCATGCCGACGTCACTCCGGTAAACATCCCCTTTCCGGAACGGATGGGGAAGCCGCTGGCCTCAGGCTGGGCCGATATGGAAGGCGCAGAGCTTGTTGCCTTCGGGATCGCGAAAATAGGCGCCGTAGAAGCCATCGGGATCATCGTCCCGCATACCGGGCGGACCCTCGCAACTCGCCCCCAGTGTCAGGGCCTTGGCATGCATTGCGTCCACAACGGCGCGCGACGGTGCATCGAGCGCGATCATCGCGCCATTCCCCACGGCCGCCGCGCCGCCGTTGGCCGGGTTCAGGATACCGAATTCCATGATGCCACGGCCATAGAAGATGCCGCGATCGATCGCGCCAACCCGCGAGGCGCCGATCATAGCGAGCAGTTCGTCATAGAAGGCGGTCGCCTTCTCGATGTCGTTGGTTCCGAAGGTCGCGTAGATCGGCATCCGAATTCTCCTGTGTCGCGCGAAACTCTTGCCGTCCGGCAAGGGAAGCAGGGTCGGAATCGTGAATAGAGTGCCACCCCCGCCCGCTTACCGGCTCAGCACTCCGTGAAATTCACCGCCAAGCCGCCCAGCGACGTCTCCTTGTATTTCGACTGCATGTCCATGCCGGTCTGGCGCATCGTGGCGATCACCTGGTCCAGCGACACCCGATGCGTGCCATCCCCATGCAAAGCCAGCGAGGCCGCGTTGATCGCCTTGATCGCGCCGAAAGCGTTGCGCTCGATGCAAGGGATCTGCACCAGCCCGCCGACCGGATCGCATGTCATGCCGAGATGATGCTCCATTCCGATCTCGGCCGCATTCTCGATCTGCTCATTGGTGCCACCCAGCGCCGCGCAGAGGCCGGCGGCGGCCATCGAGCAGGCAACGCCGACCTCGCCCTGGCACCCCATCTCGGCGCCGGAGATCGAGGCGTTGATCTTGAACAGCGCGCCGATCGCCGCCGCCGTCACCATGAAATCGCGCAACCCCTCGGTGGTCGGGTCGGGGCAGTGGTCGCGATAGTGCCGCATCACCGCCGGCACTACGCCCGCCGCGCCGTTGGTGGGTGCCGTCACCACCCGGCCGCCGGCGGCATTCTCCTCATTCACCGCGATGGCGTAGAGGCTCACGCGGTCGAGCATCGTATGCGGCAGCGGATCGTTGCGCCGGCTTGCCGCCTCCATCCGTGCAAGCAAGGCGCGGGCACGGCGGCGCACCTTCAGCCCGCCGGGCAACTCGCCCTCGGCCGCGATACCTCGGTCGATGCTGTCCATCATCACCGCGATAATGCGGTCGATGAGCGCCTCGATCTCGGCCTGACCGCGCAGGGCCCGCTCATTCGCCCACATCATCTCGGCGATCGTGAGGCCCGATAGCTGCCCCATCCGCAGCATCTCGTCGCCGCAGCGGAACGGGTAGGGGAGAGCAATTGCATCATCCGGAGGCGGTGCGCCGACCTCGGCCTCGCGCAATACGAAACCGCCGCCGATGGAGCACCAGCGTTCGGCATGGAGCACGGCGCCGGCGGCGTCCAGAGCCGCGAATTCCATCGTATTGGCGTGGACGGGCGTTGCCGCCTCCGTGTCGAAGATGATGTCGGTGCCAGGCTCGAAGGGGATCATACGGCGGAGCAGCAGCAGGCGATGGGCGCCGCGTGCGTCGTCGATGATCCGCCGCGCATCGGCGGCGGTCACGCTATCGGGCATCTCGCCGGCGAGGCCGAGCATCACCGCCGTGTCTGTTGCGTGGCCTTTGCCGGTCCAGGCGAGGGACCCCATCAAAGTCACCCGCAGGCGCGCAACGCGATCCAGCCCCACCGGCTCCAACGCCTTGGCGAAGGCAAACGCGGCCTTCATCGGCCCGACGGTGTGCGAGGAGGACGGCCCGATCCCAATCTTGAACAGCTCGAAAACGCTGATCATGGCCCGAAAGCCGCATGTGGCTCCCTTCCCTGGAAGGGAGGGGGTGGGGGTGGTTTGATATAGGGTTTCAGAAAGGGAGGTTCGGCACGCGCGAGAACCCACCCCCGGCCCCTCCCTTGCAGGGTGGGGTGAAGAGGGTTGCGACGTTTCTCAGCCACCGAATTCACGCATGTGTTCGCGCAAGAACTCACACACGTACGGCGCGAAGGATCGCCAGACCTCGATGTGAAACGTCTCCCGCCCCGTTCGCCACAACACGATCTCGCTCTTGCCGAGCAAGGTTCGCGTGCACATCCCCACCGGGAACGCACCGATATCGAGATCGAGCGGGTTGCCTCCCGCCAACACCGTCTCGGCCAGCACCCCCGAGAGGATCAGAGCCGTCTGGCGATGCGACACATCCACCAGCGCATGCCCGATCCCCGGCAGCCGAGCCGCGAGCTGTGCCGCCACCGTCTCCGGCTCCTCGCCCGGCGCCAGCAGCAGCCATTCGTCGGGACCGAGCCACAGCGCCGCCCGGCCCATCGCCATCGTCGCGCGGCAGGCGACACGCGAAAGCGGCGTACCCCAAGCCTCATCCGCCGCCTGAGCCGCGCCCTCCGGCCCACGAAAGACGAAGCGCGCGCCGTCGGGCGCGGGGCTGAGCGTCACCCCGTCGGCGCCGATCACCGAGGCGGGCAGGGCAGGCAGCCGGGCGGGACGTTCAACCATTGAGCCGTGTTCCCTCCGGATCATAGAAAACGGGCGGCACCACTTGCACGGCGATCGACCGGCCGCCCGGCATCGGCACATGCAGCGTCTCGCCATGCCGCGCCCTGCCGCCCGCGAGCAGCGCCAGCGCGATGGGATGGCCCAAACTTGGGCTGAGATAGGAGGAGGTGACGTGCCCCAGCACGCTCATCGGCACCGGCTGATTTGGATCGGCGACGATCTGCACGCCTTCCTCCAGCACCGTCACGTTATCGGCGCTCATCAGTCCCACCAGCTGCTTCCGGTTCGCATCCATCATCCCGGAGCGGCTGAGTGACCGCTTGCCCACGAAATCCGGCTTGGCCTTGCCGACGGCCCAGGTGAGGCCCGCGTCATCGGGTGTCACCGTGCCATCCGTCTCCTGACCCACGATGATGAAGCCCTTCTCGGCCCGCAGCACATGCATCGATTCGGTACCGTAAGGGGTGATACCATGCGGTATGCCCGCCGCGTAGACCGCTTCCCAAACGGCTTGGCCGTAATCCGAGGGCACGTTGATCTCGAAGCCCAGCTCGCCGGTGAAGCTCACCCGAAACAGCCGCGTCGGAACGCCGCAGATCGTGCCCTCGGCCAGTGCCATGTGAGGCAGCGCCACTGCCGATAGATCGATGCCCTCGACCAGCGGCTCCAGAACCGCGCGCGCGGCGGGTCCCTGGACGGCGATCACCGCCCATTGCTCGGTGGCGGAGGTCAGCCAGACGCGGAGATCGGGCCACTCCGTCTGCAGATAGTCCTCCATCATGTTGAGCACGGCCGCTGCGCCGCCGGTCGTGGTGGTGACGTGGAAGCGGTCCGGCGCGAGGCGGCCGACAACACCGTCATCCATCACGAAGCCGTCCTCGCGAAGCATGATTCCGTAGCGGCAACGCCCCGTGCCGAGCTTCGTCCAGGGATTGACGTACATCCTGTTCATGAACTCGGCGGCATCCGGCCCTACCACCTCGATCTTGCCGAGGGTCGAGCCGTCGAAGATGCCGACGCCCGCACGAACCGCGCGGCATTCGCGCAGCACCGCCGCATGCATGTCCTCGCCGCGTTGCGGGAAATAGCGCGCGCGCTTCCACAGGCCGACATCCTCGAAGACGGCGCCTTGCGAGACCGCCCAGGCGTGGGTCGGCGTGCGGCGCACGGGATCGAACTGCTCGCCACGTGCGGTACCTGCGAAATTGCCGAAGGTCGTCGGCGTATAGGGCGGGCGGAAGGTGGTGAAGCCGACCTCTGGGATGGTCTTGCCCTGCGCCTCGGACAGGATGCCGAGCATGGGCATATTGCTCGTCTTGCCCTGGTCCGTCGCCATGCCCGTAGTCGTATAGCGCTTTACATGCTCGACCGAGCGGAAGCCTTCCCGCACCGCAAGTTTCAGATCCTTGGCCGTGCTGTCGTTCTGGAAATCGACGAAGGCCCGGACTTTTGTCGGATCACGGTCATGCGGCAGGCTGCCGAGCACGCTGCCGGTATCCGCGGCGGCTGCCACAACCACAAAGTTGCGCTTCCCGTCACCGCCAGCCGCTGCCGCGCCGGCGCTGAAACCGCTGTCTAGCGCGCTCCCAAGGTCGTAGATGCCGGCGGCGGCTCCCGCGACTCGTATCCGCTGCGGCGCCGCGCCGGGAACATAGGCCTGCAACGTCTCGTCGAAGCGAAGCTTGCCGAGGGACTGCGAGAAGAGATGCACCGAGGGCGTCCAGCCGCCCGCCATCAGCAGCAGGTCGCAGCCAATCTCGCGCGTGCCCCCGACGCCGCCCTCGCCATCGACCCTCGCCAGCGAAACGGACGCAAGCCGCATTCGCCCCGTCGTGCCCGTAACCGTGGCGCCGGTCTCGACCAGCAGCCCGGCCCGACGCGCCGCATCCAGCCAATCGCCACTCGGCGCTTGGCGCAAATCAGCGACGGCGGCGATTTCGACGCCCGCTTCGTGCAGCGCGAGCGCCGCGCGGTAGCCACTGTCATTCGCCGTCGCCAGCACGGCGCGGCCACCCGGTATCGCGCCATAGCGCGTGACATAGGCATGCGCGGCATCGGCGAGCATGATGCCGGGGCGGTCATTGTCGGGGAAAGTCAGTGGCCGCTCGATCGCGCCTGAGGCGAGCACAACCTCCTTTGCCCGCACCTGCCACAGTCTTTCGCGCGGCTGGCCCGGATCAGGCGTCGCGAGATGGTCCGTCACACGCTCGACCAGGCCTAGATGATTGTGCGGGTAATAGCCGAAAGCCGTGGTGCGCGGCAGCAGCGTGACGCGCGGCATGGCGGTGAGTTGTGCGAGTGTCTCGGCTACCCAAACGGCCGCTGGCTTGCCGGCGATGCTGGAGGTGTGGTCGGCGATCAGCGAGCCGCCCATTTCGTTCTGCTCGTCGCACAGGATGACGCGCCCGCCACTCTCGGCGGCGGCAAGGGCTGCGGCGAGTCCGGCGGGACCGGAGCCGATCACCAGCACCTCGCAATGCGCGTTGCGCTGCAAATAGCGATCGGGGTCGGGACCCTCCGGCACGCGGCCGAGACCGGCGGCGGCGCGGATACGCGGCTCGTAGACCTTCTCCCAGAAGCCACGCGGCCACATGAAGGTCTTGTAGTAGAAGCCCGCCGGCAGAAGCGGGGAAACACGGTCGTTGATGCCGCCGATATCGAAATCGAGGCTCGGCCAGCGGTTTTGGCTGATCGCTGTCAGACCCTCATAGATTTCGACCTGCGTCGCCCGCAGATTCGGTGCTTGGCGCGCGCGGTCCCGGATGACGGTGACGAGCGCATTCGGCTCATCCGATCCGGCCGACATGATGCCGCGCGGGCGATGATATTTGAAGGAGCGGCCGACCAGGTGAACGCCATTCGCGATCAGCGCGGAAGCCAGGGTATCGCCGGCGAAGCCCGTAAGGGCGCGGCCATCGAAGGTGAAAGCGAGACGCCGCGCGCGATCGATGCGGCCGCCGCTCGCGGTGCGGAAAGCGTCGCTCATCGCAGAGTCTCCGGCCGCGTTTCACCGGCTTTGTAGCTGCCTAGGATGCGATCCGTTGTGGTGTCCCGCACGACATTGAAGAAGCGCGCGCAGCCATGGACGTGGCGCCAGCGCTCGGCATGCACGCCCTTCTCATTGTCGCGCATATAGAGGAATCCAGCCCAATCCTCCTCGCTCAATGCGGCGGGGTTCTCGGGCCGCGCGATATGCGCCTGTCCGCCATAGCGGAATTCCAATTCCGGGCGCTCGCCGCAATAGGGGCAGGGAATGAGAAGCATCGGTCCCGGCTCCTAATGCGCCACCGCCGCCGCGGCGGCTTCGTCGATGAAGCGGCCGGTGCGGAAGCGTTCGAGGCTGAAGGGCGCGTTGATCGGATGCGGCTCGTCCCGCGCGATGGTATGCGCGAAGACATGAGCGGAACCCGGCGTCGCCTTGAAACCGCCCGTGCCCCAGCCGCAATTGACGTAGAGCCCCGGCACCGGCGTCTTGCCGATGATCGGCGAGCGATCAGGCGTCGTATCCACGATGCCCCCCCAGCTCCGCAGCATGCGAAGTCTGCGATAAGCGGGGAATAGCTCGCAGATCGCATCCAGCGTGTGACTGGCGATATGCATCGCGCCGCGCTGCGTATAGCTCGTATAGGCGTCCGTTCCGGCGCCGATCACCATCTCGCCCTTGTCGGACTGGCTGATATAGGCGTGGACCGTATTGGACATGACGACACAGGGGAAATCCGGCTTCACCGGCTCCGACACCAAGGCCTGCAAAGGGTAGCTTTCCAGCGGCATGCGCAGCCCGGCCATCGCCATCACCACGCTGGTATTGCCCGCCGCCGAAACACCCACCTTCGGCGTCGCGATGAACCCGCGCTCGGTCTCGACACCCTCGACCGCTCCGGCCGCGTTGCGGCGAATTCCGGTCACGCCGCAGTTCTGGATGATATCGACGCCCATCGCATCGGCGGCACGGGCATAGCCCCAGACCACCGCATCATGACGCGCCGTGCCGCCCCGCCGCTGCAAAGCGCCGCCGACGACGGGGTAGCGGATATTGTCGCTGATGTTCAGCGGTGGGCAGAAAGCCTTGCACTGCGCCGCATCAAGCCACTCGTTATCGACCCCGGCCGCGCGGTTCGCATGAACATGCCGCCTGAACACCTGCACGTCGTGCACCGTATGCGCCAGCATCAGCACGCCACGCGGCGAATACATCGTGTTGTAGTTGAGGGTTTCCGACAGCGTCTCCCATAGCTTCAGCGCGTGGTTGTAGAGCGCCGCGCTCTCGGGGAAGAGGTAGTTCGAGCGGATGATGGTGGTATTGCGTCCCGTATTGCCGCCGCCGAGCCATCCCTTTTCCAGGACCGCGATATTCCGCAGCCCGTGCTCCTTGGCGAGGTAGTAGGCGGCGCCGATCCCATGCCCGCCGCCACCGACGATCACCGCGTCATAGGCGGCTTTCGGCGCGGGCTCCCGCCAGAAGGGCTTCCACCCCTGATGGCCGCCAAAGGCGTGACGGAGCAGCGAGAGGCCGGAAAAGCGTTCCATGGGTCCGATCCTGCGCTGAAGCTGGCGGATCAGGAAGCCTTCATCTACCCAGCCCAGTCCAGTATGGAAGGGCCGGGCGATTTGAACAGATGCGACTAACCCGTCGCGGTCATTGGTGGATCGGCGGACCGGAATGGCAGAGAGCTAGGGCCAACGGCCCTCTGGCTAGCCAGGTGGCAAAACGGGATTCCCGCCATGCATATAAGCTTGGAGACGATCCAGCTGGTCCCAAAAATATCGCACGTCCTGCAATGCACCTCTGATGACATTGCCGGTCACGAACGTGGCTCCGGTCCACACCAGAGTTTGGGTCGCCGGTTGTCCAGGGCGTATCTGGCGAGCGTAAAGTAGAAATCGTTCGGACCCGCAGGCGTTTGCTGATTCACGTAGGAACTGTAGGGATTGTTGAAGCTGACGCCAGACATGTTCGTTTTCCTAATTCTGTTGCTGTCGCAGACTGAGCGCCACCTGTCGCAGGTGATGCGATGGCAGGCGACGGAAAGCCGATTGAGGTAGCGGCTGTCCTCTACGCAGCACTCCTTTGTACAATCCTTTAGATTCGCGGATAAGCCGACTGTGCGCCGGCCGTCGTTCTACAGCGCCTCGGTCATTTGCGAGAGAGGCGAAAATCCCCGCTCGCGGGGACACAAGCCGGTCCCAAGCCTGATTGACGCAGGCTGCCAATCAAGGGTCGGATTGCCCCGTAAACGGCGAGACAAAATTCCGGAAAAGCGGGCCTAGTGTTGTGATGAAGGAAAGCGTCGCTTGTCGGAGATCAACGCCCCGTACCCATCGCTTCTGCGTCAAGGGGTTCCGCGATTCCAGTGCGTCCACCCGGGCCTATGATCGCTACCTCCAGCCCGACCACTGCCCAATGACCATCCGGCTGCCGCGCGAAAAGCGGTGCCCCGCTGGTGCCCTGTAGGCCGAGGCAATCATGCAGCAGCAGCCGGTGGCCGCCGGCATCCACGCCGAAACCAATCAGACGACAATCAGGATCGGCCTCGGCGACTTCCGCCCGATCACGGTTGTAGCCGCCGAGCAGAAGCGGCACTCCAGGTCTCGGTGACACGTGCGAAAGGCCTGCCATATCCCCGGCCGGGCCGACCGCATGATCGAGCGTGAGAAACACGCGATCGACGCCGAGGCTTCGATCCTCCGCCGCCGGATCGTAGCCCGGCTCGACCACGAAACTCACGACGCGCGCATGATCCGCATAGGCACCGGCGGCATAGCGCCAGAGGAAATGCACGGAACTCGGCTGCACGAAGCGTCCGGTGCTGCGGCGGTAGAGGCAATGCGCCGCCGTCACCACCAGGCGTGGCGCGAGCAGAAAGCCAGTGCAGCGCGCGCCAAGCTCCGTCTGCACACGCCCGACTGCTCGCCAAGGCGGCTGCGACAAATCCACCACGACGCGCCGATGCACGGGTGCACTGCCGGCGCTCGCAACGTGAGGGGCGAGGGCCAGGAGAAACGCCAGTACAGGACTCAGCCACGCGCGCGAAATGATCATTCGCCGCCGATACACGCTGATCGTTACGAATCACCAAAGAGAGCGGCTACAGCCACGCGTCCGCTATTCCGCGCAGCCATCCTCGCGCAACACCGCCGCGACCGCCTCGGGCGGCACGTCCTTCGATGTGAACGCCTGCCCGATGCCGCGGACGAGCACGAAATGCAGCGCGCCGTCCCGCATCTTCTTGTCCTTCCGCATATGCGCGATCAGCCGCGTGGCGGAGAACTCCCGCCCGAGATCGCGGATCGAGGCTGGCAGCCCGACCGCCTGAAGATGTCGCCGCAGCCTCGCCCCGTCCTCCGGCGCGCAAATCCCCAGGCGCGCGGATAACGCGAAGGCCAGCCCCAGCCCCACGGCCACCGCTTCGCCATGCAACAGCCCGCCGCCATAGCCGCTCTCGGCCTCAAGCGCATGGCCGAAGGTATGTCCGAGGTTGAGCAATGCGCGCCCGTCATTGGGTCGCTCCTCGCGCTCGTCATCCCCCACCACGCGCGCCTTGAAGGCGCAGGCCCGCCAGATCGCCTCCGCCTGAGCCGCGCGGTCGCCCAAAACGACCGCTGCGCCGTGCACCTCGCACCAATCGTAAAGCTCGGCATCGGCGATCAGCCCGGCCTTGACGATCTCCGCATAGCCCGCGCGCAGCTCGCGTGGCGGCAGCGTAGCCAAAACATCGGTATCGGCGATGACCAGGCGCGGCTGGTGGAAGGCGCCGACCAGGTTCTTGCCCTGCGGCGTGTTGATGCCCGTCTTGCCACCGACACTGGAATCGACCTGAGACAGAAGCGTCGTCGGCACCTGGACGAAAGGCAGCCCGCGCAACGTCGAGGCGGCGGCGAACCCCGCCAGATCCCCCACCACGCCGCCGCCGAGCGCGATGATCGCCGTGCGCCGCTCCACGCCCGCATCCAGCAGCGCTTCGGTCAGCCGGGTCCAGCCCTCGATCGACTTGCTTGCCTCGCCCGGCTCGACCTCGACCGTCGAGAACTCAAAGCCGGCGGCTTCCAACCCGGCGGCGAGCGCTGGCAGATGCAGCGCCGCGACGCTGCGATCCGTCACCACGATCGCCCGCTTCTGCGGCAATACCGGCGTCAGCAGCGCTCCGGCGCGCGACAGCAAATCCTCGCCGATGACGACGTCGTAACCGCCGCCCACCAGAGCGACTTCCAAGCGGCGCGGGAGCTGCAGGGAATGCAGCGTCGCCTGCAGCCGGTCGGCGGCTTCGTCCAAAGGCTCGTCGCGGGAATCCATGATCAGGTCGGCCTCGGCATAGATGGGATGGCGCTGGTCAATCAGGCGTTGCAGCACGGCGGCGGGGTCGTCGGTCATCAGCAGCGGGCGATGCGTCCGCCCGGACACCCGTCGCAGCAGCAGCGGCAGTGGGGTCCGCAGCCAGACGGACAGCCCCCGGTCGCGGATCGCGGCGCGAGTCGTCGGATCCATGAAGGCGCCCCCGCCGGTCGCGAGAACCACGGGCGGTCCCTCCAGCAGGCGGCGGATCACCCGGCGTTCGACATCGCGGAAGGCCGGTTCCCCGAATCGCTCGAAGATCTCGGCGATGCTGCAACCGGCCGCTGCCTCGATCTCGTGGTCGGCATCGACGAAAGGCAGGCCAAGGCGCGTCGCGAGTCGCCTGCCAACGGAGGTCTTCCCAGCGCCCATCAGGCCCACCAGCACGATGCTGGGGCCCGCGTGGGGGGAGGGAGCCGGAGCCTCATCGGGATCCAGTGAGCTGTTGCGTGTGGTCACACCTGAGGGTAGCACAGCCTCGGTTTCGGAGGGCAGACCACCCGGATGCGCCAATATGTTCTGATTCTCATCGTCTTCCTGCTGATCGTGGTCATCGGCGGATTCCTGGCGCTTGGGCTATTTCCCCTCCCGCTTCACCAGCACCCCGTGCACCAGACTTTGCCGACGAGCGCTGTCGGCGCCCAGTGACGATGATGCCGTGAGATCGGTGCACGGCTTTTCATTCTCTGCAGTGACGGCCTGGCTGGATCGGGTCGACCCCGGCACGCATCGCCGCATCAAGGGGCTTCGCCTCGTCAGCGCCTATGCCGTCGCCTGGATGCTCGGCGCCCTGCCGGGACTCGCCCCGGGCTTGCATGGCCGCGCCGCCATTCCAGTCTTGGCCGCCGGCATAGCCCTCTGGGCGAGCGTCTCGGAAGCGCGGATCAAGCGGGCGGACTCGTCGCGGGATCTTCTGGTTCTCGTCGCGGCCGGCATGGTCGGTGCCGTCCTCATGATACTCCTGGGGTCGTTGCTGACCGGGCCGGACCTGCCGGGTCCCGAGGCAGCGTTGCTGATCGGTGCCTTCGCCGTCGGCTATATGCGCCGCTACGGCGTGCTGGGCGCGGGCATCGGCTCGCAGATCTTCATGGGCCAGCTCTACGCCTTCACCGCCGGCGTGAAACTCGATGACTTGCCGATGGTTGCCGTCGCCGGACTCGTCGCCATGGTCGCGGCGGTGGTGCCCCGGGTGCTCAGCGGACCCGCCGAACATCCCGCTCTGGCACGTGAAGAGCCGATCCCCGCCGGTCTCACGCCCCAAAGCGTCGCCGTTCGGATGGGTCTGCAGGGGGCCGCCTCGGCACTGGTGATCGTGCTTCTGAGCGATGCGGTCAGGTTGCAGGAATCCGCCTGGGCCATCACCGCCTGCACCTATGTCATCGCGGGCTCACGGGCCTCGACGCTGCTGCGCGTGCGGCGGCGCATCCTGGGAACAGCGGTGGGCGTGCCGCTTGGTCTCGCCCTTTTGCCGGTCGCGACGGACCTGCCCGTGCTGGTCTTCGCCGCGGCCGCCGTGGCCATGGTGATTTATGCCATGGCGCTGCCCGAGCGCTACGACATCGCCTGCGGCGCCTATGCCTTCGCGCTGATCATCACACTTTACGCGACCGGCCAGGCCTCCTCCATCGGCCTGCTGTTGTCGCGCGGCTGGGAGACGCTGATCGGCGGCGCCCTTGGCCTTCTGGCGGCGCTCGCCTTCATGCCGCGACGGGAAGCCGTGCCCCCATGAGCGGTAGCGGCACCCGCCACCTGGAAGCCTTCCTCGAGATGATGGCCGCCGAGCGCGGCGCCGCGCGCAACACGCTCGCCGCCTATCGCGCCGATCTCGAGGATCTGGCGGCGCATCTGGCGGCACGCGGCCTGGGATTGGGCGGCGCGGATCAGGCGGCTTTACGCGACTACCTCGCCGCCATCACGGCCGCCGGCCTGTCGGCACGTACCCAGGCGCGGCGCCTCGCGTCGATACGCCAGTTCCACAAATTTCTTCTGCGGGAGGGCCTGCGCAAGGACGACCCTGCGCGGCTCCTCGATTCGCCGAGGCTTCATCCGTCATTGCCGAAGAACCTCACCGAGGCGGAGGTCGATCGGCTGCTGGAGGAAGCCGCCGCCGCGCCGGGCCTGCCCGGGCTTGCGATGCGCGCGGGCCTGGAAATCCTCTATGCGACCGGCCTGCGCATCTCGGAGATGCTCGCTTTGCCCGCCGCCGCCCTAACGGCGAATGCCGAAATGCTCCTCGTGCGCGGCAAAGGAAACAAAGAGCGCATCGTGCCGCTCTCGGACGCGGCGCGAGAAGCCGCATTGACACTGCGCCAGGCGCGTAACAAGCCGGGCCGCTGGCTATTTCCCGGACGCGACGGAGTTCGGCCGTTGACGCGCCAGGCTTTCTTTCTGCAACTCAAGCAACTCGTCCTGAAAGCAGGCATTGATCCGGCGCGTGTCTCGCCGCACGTGCTGCGGCATTCCTTTGCGTCCCATCTTCTCGCGCGGGGCGCGGATCTGCGCAGCCTGCAGATGCTGCTCGGTCATGCCGATATCGCGACGACCCAAATTTACACGCATCTCCTGGCAGAACGGCTGCAGAAGCTCGTCGAGGAGCACCATCCTCTGGCACGGCCCAGCCCTTCGAGCGCAACCGCCAAATACCGGGCTTAGTCATCACGTCATCGGCTAGGCCCGCATCCGCCGAGACCACTCCGTCGTTAATTGGCCGAATCACGGAGACGCCTCATGCGCTTTGCCACCCGCCTCGCCGCGACCGGCTCGGCCCTTCTCCTGCTCGCCGGCTGTGCGCGGCAGCCGGTTACCGCCTTCGCTGATCGAACCCCGCAGTTCCATGTCGAGCAATTCTACAACGGCCATTCGAGAGGCTACGGTTTCTTCTTCTCGCGTGGCGGCGACGTCGTGAAGCAATTCACCGCCGATGAAAACGGTGTCTGGGACGGGCAGACACTACGGCTGCACGAGCACTATCTCTTTTCGGATGGCAAAACGCAGGATCGCGACTGGACTTACACGCGCGATGCCGACGGCACATGGATCGGACGCACGCCGGACGTCGTGGGCGTCACGCGAGGGCGCGAATCAGGCAATGCCTATCGCATGCATTACACCTTCGACCTCGCCAGCAGTGGCTCGAACCACACGCTCGACTTCGACGACTGGCAATGGATGGTGGCGCCGAAGATCATGATGAACCGCGCATGGGGAACGAAGTTCGGCATCGAGTTCGGCGAGATCGAAGCGACCTTCATCCACGACTGAGACGGGTGTCGCCGCGTGGCCTGAGCAGCCAGTCGCCCAGTCGCCGGACCACGCGGCGTCCCGGTACCTCCACCCAGCGATGCGCGGCCATCGCGACGCCGAACAGGCTGACGACGAAGCAGAAGGCGATCACGCTTTCCGCCACCCAATGCGGCATCTGCAATGGCAGCACGATGCGCGCCCAGTTCAGCGGCCCGATCCAGACATTGTGCAGCACGTAGATCGCATAGGAGAGCACGCCCGACTGGAAGATCGGCCCCCAGGCAAAGAACCTTCCCAGCGCGCCACGATCGCAGGCGAGGCACAGAACGAGCGGCGGAAACAGCAGGAACAGCACGAGATCGGTCACGTGCAGCAGAATTCCGCCCAGCAGCAGCACGACCACCAGCCAGCCCAAACCACCGCCTGCGAATTGCGCCACCGGCGCCCAGCGATAGATCCGATACGTCACCAGTCCGAGGATGAAGCCGCCCAGGCAGCGCACCAGAGGCACCAGCGTCCGCCCGTCGAAAGCGTCGAGCCGCCCGTTATGGCCCATCCCGTCATGCAGCGTGAGGAAGCCGGCCAGTAGGACGAGCCCAACGCCGATCAGCGCCGCGCCTAGCGCCAAGGGCCAGCGGCGAAACAAAATCGGTGCCAGCATCAGGGGAAAGAGAAAATAGGCCCCCCACTCGGTGCTGATCGACCAGGTTGGATTGGTGATCGCCCGAGAAATTCCCCAGGATTGGATCATCAGCGAATTGGCGATGAGGTCCTTGACCGGATGCTCCGGATTCATCGCGAACCAGTAGTGCGGCACCTGAATGCTGCCATAGGCGGCGAAAGAATAAGCCACACGCGCCGCGAGGAAGACGATGTAGAGCGGATAGAGCCGCGCGACACGCCGCATCAGAAAGATCAGCGTGCCACGCACGGTCGGGCCGTCATGAAACATACGCCCGTAATTGAGCGCCATCACGAAGCCGCTCAGCACGAAGAAGATATCGACCGCGAGATAGCCCCGCGCCACCAGTTGATGCAGCCCCCACGGGAACTGCTCCGAGGGATAGACGTGGTAGGCAATGACCAGACAGGCGGCGACCCCACGAATACCGGTCAGCGCATCGATTTCCTCCTTGCCAGCAGGGGCGATGCGGTCCTGGCGAATGCGCTCCGTGGCCGGGGCAATGCTCGTCATCTGATCCATGCCTTGGTGATGCCGAGGCTTCGTGGCGATTTTGCGGAGGAGTGGTTTCGGACCGAGGGCAGCGTCTCGCGCTAAACGAGCACCAGATCGTCGCGATGGATCAATTCGTCGCGACCGCGCCAGCCGAGGATCGCTTCAATCTCCTCGGAGCGGTGGCCGATGATGCGCCGGGCGTCCTCACTGTTATAGGCAGAGAGGCCGCGCGCGACCTCCGCCCCATCGGGCCCCTGCACGCGCAGGGCATCGCCCCGCGCGAAGGCGCCGGTCACCGCGCGCACCCCGGCCGGCAGCAGCGACCGCCCGCCGACCAAGGCGCGGGCTGCGCCGGCATCGACGGTGACGGCGCCCAAGGGTTGCAAACTGCCGGCGATCCAGCGCTTCCGCGCGGAGCGGCCATCGGCACTCGGCAAGAACCAGGTGCAGCGCGCGCCCTCCGCCAAGGCCCGCAACGGATGCGGCATATGGCCGAGCGCAATTGCCATGGCGCAGCCCGCCCCGGTCGCGATCCGCGCGGCGGCGAGCTTGGTCCGCATCCCGCCGGACGAATAGCCCGGTGGCGGCTCGCCCCCCATCACATCGATCTCGGCGGTCACGCCCTGGACGACGGGAATATGCGTCGCAGCGGGATCACGGCGTGGATCGGCGGTGTAGAGGCCGTCGATGTCGGAGAACAGCACCAACTGATCCGCCTGCACCATCTCGGCGACACGCGCGGCCAGCCGGTCATTGTCGCCGAAGCGGATCTCCGCCGTCGCCACCGTGTCGTTCTCGTTGATCACCGGCACGCAGCCGAGGCCGAGCAATGTCGTCAAAGTCGCACGGGCATTGAGGTAGCGCCGCCGGTCCTCGCTATCCTCGATCGTCAGCAGCAGTTGCGCGGCGGTAAGGTCTTGCGCCGACAGACACTCGCTCCACGCCTGGGCGAGACGGATCTGGCCGACAGCGGCGGCTGCCTGCTTCTCCTCCAGCCGCAGCCGCGCCTGGGTGAGCCCAAGGCTGCGCCGGGCGAGGGCGATGGCGCCTGAGGACACGATGATGACCTCGGTCCCTCCACGCCGTAGCTCGGCGATATCGGCGGCGACCTCGGCAAGCCAGGCCGAGCGCGGCGAGGCGCCGTCTTGATCCACCACCAGCGCGCTGCCGAGTTTGACAACCAGGCGTCGGGCGTCGGCGATGCGGGGCAGGGGAGACATCAGGCGGTCGCGGCGGTTCTCGCCGGTTCCGCGGTCCGGCCGTCGTTGATGATCGTCATGAGCGCCCGCAGCGCCTCTGGCACGCCCTGGCCGCTGATTCCCGAGACGACCAGCACCGGCCGCCCCGAAGCCTTCGCCAGCGCCGCGCGTCGTGCCGAGAGGGCGCGCGGCTCGATCGCATCGGCCTTGTTCATCACCAGCACTTCCGGCTTGTCGGCGAGACCGCCGCCATAGGCGCGCAATTCTTCACGGACGGTGCGCCATGCGGCCACTACGTCCCCCGCCGCGCCATCGACCAAGTGGATCAGCACCGCGCAGCGCTCGACATGACCGAGGAAGCGATCGCCGAGGCCCACGCCCTCATGCGCGCCCTCGATGAGGCCGGGGATATCGGCGAGCACGAACTCTTCGTAAGGCGTCGGCCGCACCACGCCGAGTTGCGGGATGAGTGTCGTAAAGGGATAGTCGGCGATCTTCGGCCGCGCGGCGGAGACCACCGAGAGGAACGTCGATTTCCCGGCATTGGGCAGCCCGACCAGCCCCGCATCGGCGATCAGCTTGAGGCGCAGCCAGACCCAGCGCTCCTCGCCCGGCCAGCCGGGATCGGCGCGGCGGGGCGCGCGATTGGTGCTGGTCTTGAAATGGGCATTGCCATGGCCGCCGTCGCCGCCGCGGCAGACCAGCACGCGCTTGCCCAGCGTGTCGATGTCGGCGAGCAGCGTCTCGCGGTCCTCAGCCAGGATCTCGGTGCCGACGGGAACCTTGATGATCCGGTTTTCGGCATTGGCGCCGGTGCGGTCACTGCCCGCTCCGTTGCCGCCCTTGGATGCCTTGAAGTGCTGGGCATAGCGGAAGTCGATAAGGGTGTTCAGGCCGGGCGCACCCTCGAAGATGACATCGCCGCCGCGCCCGCCATTGCCGCCATCCGGGCCGCCGAACTCGATGTATTTCTCCCGCCGGAAAGCGGCCGCGCCGTTCCCGCCGTCACCGGAGCGGAGGTAGATCTTGGCTTGGTCGAGAAACTTCATGGCGGAAGGCCCTGGGGGCTTGGTGGCGAAGGCGTCGCGGGTGGAAGAGGCGGCCGAAAACGCGGAAAGGGGCCAGCGGTGCCGGCCCCTTTCCAATCAATCGAAGAGGCGGCGGCTATTCGGCGGCGACGGCCAGCGGCACGACCGAGACATGGACCCGCTCGGCCTTCTTCTCGAAGCGGACATGGCCGTCCACCAGAGCGAAGATCGTGTGGTCCTTGCCCAGACCGACATTGGCCGCCGGCTTCATCTTGGTGCCGCGCTGCCGAATGATGATGTTGCCGGCAACGACGCTCTCGCCGCCGAACTTCTTGACGCCGAGGCGGCGTCCCGCGGTATCGCGCCCGTTACGGGACGAGCCGCCGGCCTTTTTGTGAGCCATTGCTGTGTCTCCTGTATGAAGCGGTTAGGCCGCGACGATTTCGCCGATGCGCAGCACGGTGACGTGCTGGCGATGGCCGTTCTTCCGGCGGCTGTTCTGCCGGCGGCGCTTCTTGAAGATGATGATCTTGTCGAGCCGGTCCTGCGCGACAACGGTCGCCGTAACCGAGGCGCCGGCGACCAGCGGAGCGCCGATCGAAACCGCGCCGCCTTCCTCGCCGATCGCGAGAACCTCATCGAGGGTAATCGTGCTGCCAGCCTCGGCCTCGAGCTTCTCGACCTTCAGGATGGCGTTCGGCACGACACGATACTGCTTTCCGCCCGTGCGGATGACTGCGAACATAGTCCTATATCTCTCTTTGCTGCGCCCTCGTTGGAGCGGCTTCTTTTTATGAGGCCAGGCGCGGGCAAGCCGCACTCCAGCCGGCGGCCCTTACGCGCGCCGGGGGCCGGATGTCAAGAAAAGGCGGCGCCACTCGCCCATGCGTGACGGCGCCGTGCATGGCCAAGCCGCCATGGGCACGATATCCAGGCGTCATGCAAGACACCCATTTCTACGAGCCCGCGAGCGGCCACCGGCTGCCCCATGACCCCCTCAAGGCGATCGTGGCACCCCGCCCGATCGGCTGGATCAGCACGCTGAGCACCGAGGGCGTGGTCAATCTCGCGCCCTACAGCTTCTTCAACATGGTCTGCGACCGGCCGCCCATGGTGATGTTTTGCAGCGAGGGCTGGAAGGACAGCGTCCGTAACGTCTCGGATACCGGAGAATTCGTCGCCAATCTCACGGTGCGCCCGCTCGCCGAGGCGATGAACATCACCTCCGCCGTGGTTGATCCTGATGTCGATGAGATGGTGCTCGCGGGCCTCGCCGCCGCGCCCTCCAGGCTCGTCAAGCCGCCACGCGTGGCCGCCGCTCCCTCGGCACTCGAATGCCGCAGCATCTCGATCGAGCGCCTGCGGGACATCGATGGCCGCGAGGGTTCGCATTGGATGGTCATCGGCCAGGTGGTTGGCGTGCACATCGACCCGACTTTCCTGACCAACGGCCGTTTCGACACTGCCGCCGCCCACACCATCGCCCGCTGCGGCTATCGCGGCGACTACACGGAAGTCTTGAGCCTCTTCGAAATGGTCCGCCCGCGTTAGGGGCGCCGCCTGCCGGGTCTTTGTCCAATCGGCCGAAGCACCCACCCCCGTCATGGCACGCGAAGGCGTGCCATCCACGCCTTCCTTTTACGCCGCGATCAAAGGCGTGGATCCTCGGCCTTCGCCGAGGATAACGAGAAGTGGGGGGACGAGGGGCGACCGCGCCACGCCACGCCTCAAGGCCATCGAACCTCGGGTGGCAGGCTCATCAGGATCGCCTCGATATTGCCGCCGGTCTTCAATCCGAACAGCGTGCCGCGATCGTGCAGCAGGTTGAACTCCACGTAGCGCCCCCGGCGGACAAGCTGGTGGTCGCGCTCCTCTGCGGTCCAGGCTTGCCCCATGCGGTGGCGCACAATCGCCGCATAGCCGCGCAGAAAGGCGAGCCCCACATCGCGGGTGAAGGCGAAATCGCGTTGGACGTCGCCGCTGCGATAGTGGTCGTAGAAAATCCCACCCGCACCGCGCGGCTCCTTCCGGTGCGGCAGATAGAAGTAGCGGTCGCACCACTCCTTGAATCGCGGATAGAGTTCCGCCCCGTAGCCCTCGCAGGCCCCGCGCAACGCCTCGTGAAACGCCGCCGCATCCTCAACCGCCGATGGCGACTCGAGGCGCATCGGCGTCAGATCCGCGCCCCCCGCGAACCAGCCCTCCCGCGTGAAGATCATCCGCGTGTTCATATGCACCGCCGGCACGAGCGGGCTCTGGAGATGGGCCACCACGCTGATCCCCGAGGCCCAGAACCGCGGATCCTCCGCGGCGCCCGGGATCGCCCGGCGCATCTCCTCGCCGAATTCGCCCCAGACCGTCGAGATATTGACGCCGACCTTCTCGAACACCCGGCCACGCATCACGCTCATCACGCCGCCGCCGCCGTCGCTGCCATCTTCGGTCGGGCGCTGCCATGGCTTTTCCTCGAATCGCCCGGCGGCGCGATCGGCGAGCGGACCAGTCTGCTCCGCCTCGATCGCCTCGAATTCGGCGCGAATCAGGTCGCGCAGATCGCGGAACCACTCGGCCACGGGCTCGCGCAATGCGGCATGTTCGCTCGCCTCCGAGGCGGGATCGTCCATCGTTCGGGCTCTCTGTGTTGCCCTGGCGTGTTGCCAGGGATCGGGCCGGGCTTCTAGTATCCGGTCAACGACTTGCCACGCGTCCGTCTCTGCTGTTGAAGCATGCAGCGGGCGACGTGGTGCCTTCGGACGGCGTCCGGCATGGATCGAGGTGGTGGATGGCTGGACCTGCTCCCGAAACGGTGGCGACCGGAGCCGCGGCGGCGGCGCATCACGAGGACCATCCGGGTCCGCGCCGCGATTTCCTCAAAATGACACTTGGCGCCTCGCTCGTGGTCGGTCTCGGCACGGCGATATGGCCGTTCCTCGACACCATGGACCCGTCGAAGAACCTCATGGCGCGAACCGCGGTCAGCGTCGATCTCGCGGCGATCCCCGTGGGCTCCGGCATCACCGTGATCTGGCAGGGCAAGCCCATCCTGGTCCGTCACCGCAGCCCGGCGGAGATCACCGCCATGGCCAATGTCGATATTCTCCAGCTCCGCGATCGCGCGTCTGACCTGTCCCGCGTCAAGACCGGCCACCCCGAGTGGATCGTCGTCTACGGAACCTGTGGGCCTGACGGCTGTGTCGCCACCGGCAACCAGCCTTCCGACAATCGCGGCAAATGGGGCGGCTGGGTCTGCCCCTGCACCGGCAGCGAGTATGACGTCTCCGGTCGTGTCCGCAGCGGCCCGGCGAAGCAGAATCTCGGCGTGCCACCTTATGATTTCGTGTCCGCCACGAAGATCACCATCGGCTGACCGGGAGCACTGAGACGATGGCCCAAGAGCCTCAGACCGCCCAAGGCTCCGTCGCCGCTCCCGCGACGCGCGCCAACTGGGCGCGCAACCTCTTTGTCGAGACGCCACCCGGAGCCAGTTTCCCCTATGGCGAGACCCGCCTGCCACGCAACCAGGGGGTTCTCTGGCATTTCGGCATCCTGGCCGCGGTCTCGCTCAGCCTCATGATGCTGACGGGCGTGTTCCTGGCGATGAACTATGTCGTCGGCGTCGATCCCTTCGCGACCATCCAGTATCTGATGCGCGACGTGAGCTACGGCTGGCTCATCCGGCTCATGCACATGGCGGGAGCCTCGATCTTCTTCATCGTCGCCTATGTGAATCTGGCGCGCGGTATCTACTACGGAACCTACAAGGCGCCGCGCGCGCGCATCTGGCAGCTTGGCCTCGTGACGCTCATCCTGATGCAGATCACGGCCTATACCGGCTATCTGCTGCCGTGGGGCCAGATGTCCTATTGGTCCACGCTGGCGCTGGCCTGGACGCTGGGGGGCATCCCCTTCGTCGGCCATGGCGTGGTGCGCTGGATCCTCGGCGGCGATACGCTGGGTGCCGCGACGCTCACCCATTTCTACACCTTCCACATCCTCTTCGCCTTCGCGGTGGTCGGTGCCGTCTATGTCCATATCCGCGCCATTCGCGAGAACGGTCCGAGCAACCGCGACGGTGTCGAGGCCGTCGCGGCCGAGGATGTGCTGCCCTTCCACCCCTATTACACGGTGCGCGCCGGTCTCGCGGTGCTGGTGTTTCTCATCCTCTGCTCGGTGGTGGTGTTCTTCATCCCCTATACCTTCGAGCATGCGGCGAACTTCCTGCCCGCCGATCCCTTGGTCGTTCCAAGCAACATCGTGCCGCAATGGTATCTGCTGCCTTTCTACGCGATCACCCGCTGCGCGCAGAATTCCTTCATCGCCCTCGTGCTGGTGCTCGCCGCCTGGGCCGTGCTCTTCGCGCTGCCCTGGCTCGACACCTCGGCGACGCGCAGTGCCCGCTATCGCCCGATCTTCCGCCCGGCGTTTTGGGCCTTCATCGTTCTCGTCATCCTGCTCGGCTGGGCTGGCGCGCATCCGACGACAACGGGTTGGCTGCTGCTCGATCGGCTGTTCACGCTACTGTATTTCGTCTTCTTCCTCATCGTCCTGCCGCTGATCGGCGCGATCGAAACCCCGACACCCTTGCCGGTGCCTGCTTCGCCGAGGCTCGGCGGCCCCGCATCGGGCGCCTGGCCATCCGTGACGACGCTGCCCGGCACGCGCGGGCTGGAGACCTCGTGATGCGCCGCTTCTCCCGCACGCTTTTCGCCGTGCTCGCCCTGGGCGGCGTGTCTCTTCTCGCGGCGAACCAGACCGCGAGGGCGGCGGACCCGCAGCGCTGGAGCTTCGAGGGACCGCTCGGCACCTTCGACCGCGCCTCCCTGCAGCGCGGCTTCCAGGTCTATCAGCAGGCCTGCGCCGCCTGCCACGCGTTGAGCCACCTGCGCTACGGTGATCTTGAGGGCATTGGACTTTCGGATCACCAGGCTGCCGCGGTTGCCGCGAATGCGATGGTTCCCGGCGGCTATGACTCCAATGGACTGGCCGTGCTGCGGCCCGGCATCGCGTCGGACTTCTTCCATGACCCCTGGCCTAATCCCCAGGCCGCACGCGCCGCATCCAACGGTGCCTATCCGGTCGATCTGGCGCTGATCACCCGCCAGCGGCAGGGCGGCGCCGATTACGTTTACCGTCTCCTCACCGGCTACGGTGACGCGCCTCCCGGCGCCGCGATGTTCAACAACCGCAACTGGAACGACGCCTTTCCCGGCAACCAGATCGCCATGGCAAACCCATTGCGCGCCGGCCAGATGACCTTCGCGGACGGCACCAAGGCGACGGTGCCCGAGATGTCGCACGACGTCGCGACCTTCCTAGCCTGGGCCTCCGACCCCTCGCTGGAGGAGCGGCGCATCACCGGTGTCCAGGTCATCCTCTTCCTCGCCTTCCTCACGTTGCTGACCTACCTCCTGAAGCGCCGCATCTGGACGGGCCTGCCGCGTGACTGACACCGTGGAAACCGTGCTCGGCGTCATCGGCGGCTCCGGCCTCTATGATATCGCGGATCTCGAGGAGAAGGAGTGGCGGCGGGTCGAGACACCTTGGGGCGATCCCTCCGATTCCCTGCTGTTCGGCCGGCTGCACGGGCTGCGCTGCATCTTCCTGCCGCGCCATGGCCGAGGCCATCCGCTGTCGCCGACCGACCTCAACTACCGCGCCAATATCGACGCGCTGAAACGCTCCGGCGCGACCGATGTGATCTCGCTCTCCGCCGTCGGTAGCCTCAAGGAGGAATTGCCACCCGGCCATTTCGTGATCGTGGACCAGTTCATTGACCGCACCTTCGCGCGGGAGAAAAGCTTCTTCGGCCGAGGCTGCGTCGCCCATGTCTCGATGGCGCAACCCGTCTGCGGCCGGCTCGGCGATGCGCTGGAGAAAACGGCGCGTGAACTCGGCCTGCCGGTCACGCGCGGCGGCACCTACATCACGATGGAAGGGCCGCAATTCTCGACCTATGCCGAGAGCACCCTCTATCGCTCCTGGGGCTGCAGCGTCATCGGGATGACCAATATGCCCGAGGCCAAACTCGCCCGCGAGGCCGAGCTTTGCTACGCGACGGTCGCCATGGTCACCGACTATGACTGCTGGCGCGAAGGCCATGACGCAGTGACGGTGGATGAAGTGGTCCGCACGCTCTTCGCCAATGCGGACAATGCCCGCAACCTCGTCCGCAAGCTGGTGCCGTCGCTGGACCTTAACCGGCATGTCTGCCACTCGGGCTGCGACCGCGCACTCAATCACAGCCTCATCACCGCCCCGGCGCATCGCGACCCGGCGCTCCTCGCCAAGCTCGATGCCGTCGCGGGGCGGGTCCTGGCTTAGGCCGGTGATCCGCCTCCGGCACCTTCCTGCGCGGGATGGGTGATGCCGGCGATGACCGGGCCTCCAATCGAATCACATCGCGACGGGGCCGAAGACGAGGCGCGGACGCGCGGCTCTCGCCAAGCATGAGATGGACGGGACGGAGGCCGAGGCTCCTGACGACGAGCCTGCAGCGAGATGTCTCTAGGTCTAACCTCGCTCATTCCACTACGTCATGCTCGGCGAAGGCCGAGCATCCACGCCTTGCTTGCGAAACAAAGGCAAGGCGTGGATGGCGCGCCTTCGCGTGCCATGACGGATCTCTGGGGCGCGGCTCCGCATTAGATCATCACGCTCTAGCGAAACGCTAGATGCACCTCGTCACCACCATCCTCCTGCTGCTCTTCGTAACTGCCCTCAGCAATCTGGCGGTCGGCGTGGTGCGCGTGCCTTTGCCGCTGCTGCAAGTCGCTATTGGCGCTCTGGCAGCCTATGCCGGCCTCCGCGTCGATTTTGATCCTGACGTCTTCCTCCTTCTTTTCATCCCGCCGCTGCTCTTCGCCGACGCCTATCGCATCCCGAAGCGCGAGCTGATGGAGGAGCGCGGGCCGGTTCTAGCGCTCTCCGTCGGCCTCGTTCTCTTCACGGTCGTGGGCTTAGGTCATGTCGTGCATTGGGTGCTGCCCGTTGTTCCTCTGGCGGCCGCCTTCGCGCTCGCCGCCGCACTCTCTCCCACCGATGCGGTTGCCGTCAGCGGTGTCCTTGCCGGAAGGCCCGCCCCGCGCCGCTTCATGCATATTCTGGAAGGCGAGGCGCTGCTCAACGACGCCTCTGGCCTGGTGTCCTTCAGTTTCGCCGTCGCCGCTGTCGTGACGGGCACCTTCTCCTTCGGCTATGCGGCGGCGAGTTTTGTCGTCATCGCGGTGGGCGGCCTCGCCGTTGGTGCCGCGCTGGGCTACGGCTTCGCCCTCCTCGACAAATACGTGCTCACCCGGCGGATCGATGAGGCGGCGATCTACGTCACCTTCGTCATGCTGCTGCCCTTCGTCGCCTATCTCATCTCCGAGGAAATCGGCGTCTCTGGCATTCTCGCCGCGGTCAGCGCTGGCCTCACCAGCAATGCCATGAACCCCTTCGGCGGAGGCAAGAGCCACACCCGTCTGGGGACCGCGGCGATCTGGGGTGTTGTCGAATACGCCTTCAACGGCGTGATCTTCCTGCTGCTCGGGCTGCAGCTTCCGGAGATTTTTCGCGACGGTATCCGGCTTACGCGGTCCGCGGGCTATTCGCCTTGGGATCTTTTGGCGCTGACCCTGGTCGTGACCGTGACGTTATATGCGCTGCGGTTGGTCTGGGTCGTCGTCTCGATCGCGGCACGCCGGCTGGTCTACTCCCTCCGCCGCAAAAAATTCCCCAATCCGGGGATGCCGGAGATGATGGGCCTCGCTGTCGCGGGGGTGCGCGGTGCCGTAACCCTCGCGGGCATTCTCTCTCTCCCGCTCGTCACCGCGAACGGCCACCAATTTCCGGCGCGGGCCGTGCTGATCGCGGTCGCTGCCGGCGTCATCCTCTTCTCGCTCGTGATCGCGGCGGTCGGTCTTCCGCTGCTGCTGCCTTTGATGCACATGCCGGAAACCGACCCGATCGCGGAGCAGGCCGCACAGGCCCGCCGCGAAATGGCGGAGGCGGCCGTCCAGGAAATGCAGCGTCTCCGCCCCCAGGCGCTTGCCCGGCGGACCGGCGACGCCCTGCTTGCCTATGAAAGCGCCAGTGACATGGTGCTCGCGGATTACGGCCGCCGCCTGCAAAGCCACGACGATCACGATGTCGCCCATGACGGCGCTTTGGCCGAGCAACGCTCCGAGATGGCGATCCGGCTACGCGCCGTGCGTGCCGAGCGGGTCGAGCTACGCAGGCTCCGTACTGCGCGCCGCCTTAATGACGAGACGGTGCGCTTGCTGCTCGAAGAACTGGACTTCGAGGAGCAATCGCTGACGCGGATGGGCGAGGCGCTGCGGCGGACCGGCTGACGGCCATTCGGCGGACGCATGCCGCTTTCGCGCCCTTTCGCTTGCAGCGCCGCTTCTGCGCGGGCAATGATCACGACATGAGCGATCGTAGGAATATCAGCGCCAAGGCGCTGTTGGGGCGACTTACCACCCCGGCCTTCTAAAGAAGGTCGCGCCTTGCCGCGCGCTGATCCGGCGCCCGGCACTCCTCTCCTCCGATCTTTGCGAAGTCTCAATGTTTCCCTGCACCAATCGGCTACCGAGCCTAAAACCTTCCGGCGCGCGTTTCGCGCGACTTCGGTGCGGTCGCGCTCGCTGACGGCCAGCGCGCGACCGTAGCCAGCCGCCCGAGCCCCGAGACCGTTACGGAAAGAAAGAGCGCCCCATGATGCTGAGCGCCCCAGCCACCAAATACCACGCCGCCGCCACCGTCGATCTGCCCGACCGACAATGGCCGTCGCGCCGCCTGACCCAGGCGCCGCGCTGGTGTTCCGTCGATCTGCGCGACGGCAACCAATCGCTAATCGATCCCATGGATGGGGAGCGCAAGCGGCGTTTCTTCGATCTGCTGATCAAGTCAGGCTTCAAGGAGATCGAGGTCGCGTTCCCCTCCGCCTCGCAGACCGATTTCGACTTTGTTCGCATGCTCATCACCGAGGGTCTGATCCCTGAGGATGTCGCGATCCAGGTGCTGACCCAGTCCCGCGAGGAACTCATCCGCCGCACCATCGACAGCCTGGACGGCGCGCATCGCGCCATCGTCCACCTCTACAACGCGACGTCCGAACTGTTTCGCCGCATGGTCTTCAACCAGGATCGCCAGGGCACGATCGATCTCGCCGTCTCCGGCACCCGGCTGATCCGCCAGCTGACGGAGGAGCGGCCGGGCACCATCTGGACCTACGAATACTCGCCGGAGACCTTCAGCTTCACCGAGCCGGAATTTGCCCTCGAGGTATGCGAGCGCGTGATGGACGAATGGCGCCCGACGCCCGATCGCCCCATCATTCTCAACCTGCCCGCGACGGTGGAGGTAGCGACTCCCAACGTCTATGCCGACCAGATCGAGTGGTTTTGCCGCCACATGTCGCGCCGCGACAGCGCCATTATCTCGGTGCATCCGCATAACGACCGCGGCACCGGCATCGCGGCGGCGGAATTGGCCCTGATGGCTGGTGCCGATCGCGTCGAAGGCTGCCTGTTCGGCAATGGCGAGCGGACCGGGAATGTCGATATCGTGACGATGGCGCTCAATCTCTACACGCAGGGCGTTGATCCGAAGCTCGACTTCTCGGACGTGCCTTCGGTGGTGCGGACGGTGGCGCATTGCAACCAGATCGAGATCCATCCCCGCCATCCCTATGCGGGGGACTTGGTTTTCACGGCTTTCTCGGGATCGCATCAGGATGCGATCAAGAAGGGCTTCGCCGCTCGCGCGAAGCAGAACGATCCGACCTGGGAAGTGCCCTATCTGCCGATCGACCCGGCCGATATCGGCTGCTCCTACGAGGCGGTGATCCGCGTCAACAGCCAGTCCGGCAAGGGCGGCGTCGCCTGGATCCTGGAGCAGGATCAGGGCCTCCGCCTGCCGCGCCGCCTGCAGATCGCCTTCAGCCGCGTCGTGCAGGAGATCGCCGATGGCACCGGACGGGAAACGACGACCGCCGATATCGTCGCCGCCTTCCGTCGTGCCTACCACCTCGACGGCGATGGCCGGCTCGTCCTGGTCGACTACACAGTCACCGGGGCGGACCGCAGCAGGCGTTTCGTCGGCCGGATCGAGATCAACGGTGTGGGGCGGGTTATCGAGGGCACGGGCAACGGCCCGCTCTCCAGCTTCACCGATGCGCTGCGGCAAGGCTGCGGCATTGCGCTCGACATCGTCAATTACGACGAGCACGCGATCGGCAAAGGCTCCGGCACCCAGGCCGCGGCTTACATCGAATGCGCTCTGCCGGATGGCCGCACGGTTTATGGCGTCGGCATCGATGTCGATAGCGGCGAGGCCTCGATGAAGGCGGTGCTGAGCGCAGCTAACAATGCGTTTGCAACGGGGGCTTTGTAAGCCGCCGCTCGCCGCACACACCGTCATGGCACGCGAAGGCGTGCGGGGCACCCCGTGCCATCCCGCCTTGCCTTCGTGGAGCAAGTAAGGCGTGGATGCCCGGCCTGCGCCGAGCATAACGGGACACCTGCGGAACTGGTCAACACAACCCACAACACGACTTTCAGCCCCAACCCGCTCACTCCACCTCCGCCCGCATTGCCTCCGCCCGTCGCGTCAGCGCCTCTCGCACCCGCTCGACCGGCGGCCCGGTGACGCAAAGCGCGGCGACCGCTACGCCATCCCACAACAAGGGCAGATCCTGCCGCAGCCCGCCGAACAACGGATGTGCGTCGCTCACGCCCTCGTCGAAGACCTGCCGGTCGCCGGAATCGAGGTAACTCTCCACCGGCAGCCCCTCCGCCAGGATCACCTCATGACGCGGCAACTGGATGTGGAAGTAGTGGATCTCGTCCCGCCCGGCCTGCCGCACGCTGACGCCATTGATGAGATGCTTGATCGGGATGAGCACGTCCTCCGCATGAACGGCATGGTCCGGCGACAAAAACAGATCGCGGAGAGGCGCACCTGCCCCGAAGGCTTCCGCCCCAATTCGAACCGGCCAAACGGCATGCGGCGAGACGTGCCGCCGGCAATCCACCCGGCGCCGGCCGAGCCAGCGAATCGCCTCCGCCCCGCCCCGCGCGACGGAGACCAGATCGCCGACCCGCAGCGTTTCGACCTCTGCCTCGCCGGAGGGCGTGCGGATGCGCGTGCCCGCGGCGAAACACGCCATCCCGAGCGCCTCGGCGACCGCGGCCGGCGCCTGGATCAAACCTGCGCCGCTCTGCGCCGGTGACGCCATCGATATGGCGGAGGCTTCGAGCCCCGCCGTCACCTCGGCAGGTGTAAGCGCTGGATTGGCCTCGAGCATGAGCGCCGCGACTCCGGCCGCCACCGCCGCTGCCGGGGAGGTTCCATAGAACGGCGCGAATTGCCGTCCCACACTCGTCGTCGCGCCATCCGGCGCGACGAAGGCGATCCCCGATGTCGCCTGCGGTATGGGTAGCGTCACGCCATTGCCGTCGAACAGCAATTCCCCGCCGCCATATTGCGAGAAACCTTCAACGACCGGCGGCGACACATCCTCGGACGGCGTTTCATCGACATCGACGGCGCCGACATTGTTGACGCCGGGGACTAGCGACTGGCCGGAGAGATCGCCGTCTCCGCCGCCCTGGAAAGCGAGCGTGCCCGGATCATTCGCCAGATCCAGGCGGATCGTTGTCGGCGCCGGGCCATCCGCCAGCGCAACCACGATCGAGAAATGCCCGTCGGAGCCGGCAGGCGCCGTGTAGTCGAGATCCTGATACGGATTGCCGCCTGACTGGTCGGCGACCGACTCCGCCACGATCTGGCCGCTGCCGTTCATAAGGTAGAGACTCAGGCTGTCGTCGGAGCCTTCACCTGAGGCGCCCCCGCCGCCGATGCTCGCGAAAGGCTGGTCCCAACTGAGGCGAACATCCACTTCGGTCGCCCCCGGCGCCAAGGTCAGCGCGTCCTGATACACCCTCGGCGCGAAGCTCTCGGCGGTTACCTCGCCCAGGCCGGCAATGGTGGTGAGCCCAGCGCTGAAAGTCGTCTGGTCGTAATCGGCGCCGTCATTGCCAGCGGCGGTGAAGTAGTCGCCGCCATCCGCGATGAAACTCGCGATCGCGGTGTCGAGGTCGTTGCCGAGCTGGAAGGTCGGCTCGTCGCTTGTCGAAACGTCGTCCACAATGATGTTGCAGCCCGCTGCCGCCAAGGCGTCCACGGCGGCGGCGAAGTTCCCTTGGGTCGCATCGCCGGTGCCGTCGGTCACATCAGCGAAAGCGATCGCCGCGCCGGGCGCCGTCTCGTGGATCAACTCTGCCATCGCGCGGCCTTCGTTGGTGCCATCAGCGTTGTCGGTCAGGATCTGGATCCCCGCTGGCAGGTAGCCGCTGGTCACATCCGCGGCATAGCTGCCATCCGCATCGAAACTGTCGGAAATGATCCCGACCTTGATCCCTGCGCCATCCACCGAATAGGTCGAGCGAGCCAGGGCGCCCTCGACGGCGGCATCGGCGGTGTCGTCGGGGATGAAAACCGGCATCGAATTGATTTACCTGCGCTTGCGGCTGGGCTGCCGCCCGCTCAGGAACTAGCGCCGCAAGATAAAAATTCCGTTACACTTGCGTTTTCGACGTGGATTGCGGCGACCGTGTCGCCTGCCGCCGCAGGACCGGTTTCGAGGGGTTCCCAGCGACCGAGCCACAGCCAAGGATTGCATTCCAAGCGTGTTAACCAGTATTCGGTTAACTGCTATTATTGCGTTGCAGCATAAGGGGTTAGGGGTCTTGCAGGCCGTGCCGCTCGCGGTACATAGCTATCGCTTCGAGAGACCGCCGCCGCCGCCAGCCTCTGGCACGGTCGGGCCAGCACGGAGAATGGGATGCCACTTGCAGCCGATCCCAAGCGACGCACCAAAATTCGGGAAACATCGATGGGCAAGGACGATCTGCTCCGGGCATATCACGATATGCTCCTTATCCGCCGGTTCGAGGAAAAGGCCGGCCAGCTCTATGGCATGGGTCTGATCGGCGGCTTCTGCCACCTCTATATCGGCCAGGAGGCCGTAGTGGTGGGCATCCAGGCCGCGTTGAAACCAGGCGATGAGGTAGTCACCAGCTATCGCGATCACGGCCACATGCTGGCGACCGGCATGGAAGCGCGCGGCGTGATGGCGGAACTCACGGGCCGCGCCACGGGCTATTCCCGCGGCAAGGGCGGCTCGATGCATATGTTCAGCAAAGCCAAGGGCTTCTACGGCGGCCACGGCATCGTCGGCGCCCAGGTCAGCATCGGCACCGGCCTCGGTTTCGCCAATTGGTATCGCGGCAACGACAATGTGTCCGTGACCTATTTCGGCGAGGGCGCCTCCAACCAGGGCCAAGTCTACGAAAGCTTCAACCTCGCGGCGCTCATGAAGCTGCCGGTGGTTTTCGTGATCGAGAACAACCGCTACGGCATGGGCACCAGCGTCGAGCGGGCCTCGGCTTCCAAGGACCTCTCCAAGAACGGCCAGGCTTTCGGCATCCCCGGCCTGCAGGTCGATGGCATGAGCGTCATCGCGGTGAAGGAGGCGGCAACCCAGGCCATCGCGCATTGCCGCGCGGGGAAGGGGCCGTTCCTCCTCGAGATGAAGACCTATCGCTATCGCGGCCACTCGATGTCCGACCCGGCGAAATATCGCACGCGGGAAGAGGTGCAGAAGATGCGTAGTGAGCGCGACTGCATTGAATCCGTCCATGCGCTGCTGACCGAGCAGGGTGTGGATGAGGCCGATATCAAGCAGATCGACGACGAGGTTAAGGCCGTGGTTCAGGACGCCGCTGATTTCGCGCAGTCCAGTCCGGAGCCGGATGCCAGCGAACTCTGGACCGACATCCTGGTGGAGGCCTGACTCTGATGGCGACGCAGATCCTGATGCCGGCGCTTTCCCCCACCATGACAGAAGGCAAGCTCGCCCGCTGGCTCAAGAAGGTGGGCGAGGAAATCCGCGCCGGCGACGTCATCGCCGAGATCGAGACCGACAAGGCGACCATGGAGGTCGAGGCCGTCGATGAGGGCAAGCTCTCCTCGATCCTGGTCGAGGAAGGCACTGAGGGTGTCGCGGTGAACACGCCGATCGCCGAAATCGGCGGCGAGCCGGGTGCCGTCTCGGCTCCAGCGCCGGCCAAGGCGGAACCGGCGGAAGCCAAGGCGCCAGCGCCTGCCGCTCCGGCACCTGCCGCCGCCGCGCCAGGCCCGGCGCTTGCCAAGTCGGAGCCCGAGAAGGATTGGGGTGCCACCACCTCCATGACCGTGCGCGAGGCGCTGCGCGACGCCATGGCATATGAGATGCGCGCCGACGAGAATGTCTTTCTCATGGGCGAGGAAGTCGCCCAGTACCAGGGCGCCTATAAGATCAGCCAGGGCCTGCTCGAGGAATTCGGGCCGCGCCGGGTCATCGACACGCCGATCACCGAGCACGGTTTCACCGGCATGGCCGTCGGCGCCGCGATGACCGGCCTTAAGCCCATTGTCGAGTTCATGACCTTCAACTTCGCCATGCAGGCGATCGACCAGATCATCAACTCGGCCGCCAAGACGCTTTACATGTCCGGCGGTCAGATGGGCGCGCCGATCGTCTTCCGTGGCCCCAATGGCGCCGCCTCGCGCGTGGGCGCCCAGCATAGCCAGTGCTATGCGTCCTGGTACGCCCATTGCCCCGGCCTCAAGGTCGTTGCGCCCTGGTCATCGGCCGATGCCATGGGGCTGTTGCGGGCCGCCATCCGCGATCCGAACCCGGTCATCGTGCTCGAAAACGAGATGCTCTACGGCCAGAGCTTCCCTTGCCCGACCTCGCGGGACTTCGTGCTGCCGATCGGCAAGGCCAAGGTCGAGCGGGTCGGCGAGCACGTCACCATCGTTGCCTTCAGCATCATGGTGGGCGTGGCGCTTCAGGCTGCCGAGAAGCTCGCCGAACAGGGGATCAGCGCCGAGGTCATCAACCTCCGCTCGCTCCGCCCACTCGATACCGCGACCATCGTCGAGAGCGTGAAGAAGACCAGCCGTCTGGTTTCGGTTGAGGAGGGCTGGCCCTTCGCCGGCATCGGCGCCGAGATCGCGATGCAGATCATCGAGCATTGCTTCGACTGGCTGGATGCTCCGCCGGTTCGCGTGCATGGCCTCGATGTGCCGCTGCCCTATGCTGCCAATCTCGAAAAACTGGCCTTGCCGCAGCCCGATTGGGTCGTCGACGCCGTTCGCAAGATAGTTTGAGGGAGCACGCCGATGGCGACCAACATCCTGATGCCCGCTCTCTCGCCGACCATGACGGAGGGCACGCTCGCCCGATGGCTCAAGAAGACCGGCGAGACGGTGAAGGCCGGCGACATCATCGCAGAAATCGAGACCGACAAGGCGACCATGGAGGTCGAGGCGGTCGATGAGGGCGTACTCGGCAAGATCCTGGTCGCCGACGGCACGGAGGGGGTGAAGGTCAACGCCCCGATCGCGATCCTGGTGGCCGAGGGTGAGGCGGTGCCGGATGATGTCGCGGCACCAGCAACCGGCGCGCCGAAGTCCGCGCCGACCACAGTCGCGCCTGCCGCACAGACCGCTCCCACGCAGCCGGCCCCGGCTCAAGCGGCTCCCGCTCAGGTGGCGGCGCAACCGGCTGCACAGTCTCAGCCGAACGGCGCGGGGGGTAGCCGCATCATCGCCTCGCCTCTGGCAAAACGCATCGCTAAGGAACACGGCGTCGATCTTTCGGGCGTTACCGGTAGCGGGCCAAACGGACGGATTGTCCGCGCCGATGTAGAGGCGGCGCAAAGCCAGCCAGCAGCCGCGCCGAAGGCGGAGGCACCTGCCGCAGCAGCGCCAGCCGCCGCGAAGGCACCCGCTGCCGCGGCGCCAAAGGCCGCCTCGATCACCGCGCCGCACCAGCTCGTGCCGCATACCTCGATGCGCCGGGTCATCGCCAAGCGCCTCACCGAGAGCAAGCAGACCGTCCCGCATTTCTACCTGACGATGGATATCGAGCTCGATGCGCTGTTGAAGCTGCGCGGCGAGCTGAACGCCCGCTCCGCTAAGGATGGCGGCGGGGCGTTCAAGCTGTCGGTCAATGATATGGTCATCAAAGCCTCGGCGCTCGCGCTGCGCCGCGTGCCGAAGGTCAATGCCAGCTTCCTCGAAGAAGGCGTCGCTTTCTACGACGACGTTGATATCTCGGTCGCAGTCGCTATTCCAGATGGGCTGATCACGCCGATCATCCGCCGCGCCGATCAGAAGGGTCTGGCGACGATCAGCAACGAGATGAAGGACCTCGGCCTGCGGGCACGGGCCGGCAAGCTCAAGCCGGAGGAGTTCCAGGGCGGCGGTTTCTCAGTCTCCAATCTCGGCATGTTCGGGGTGAAGGACTTCCAGGCCATCATCAACCCGCCACAGGCTGCGATCCTGGCTGTCGGTGCGGGCGAGCAGCGGCCGGTGGTGAAGAATGGCGCTTTGGCCATAGCCACCGTGATGAGCGCCACGCTCAGCGTCGATCACCGCGTGGTCGATGGCGCGCTCGGGGCCGAATGGTTGCAGGCGTTCAAGGCGATTCTGGAAGAGCCGCTGAACCTCATGCTCTAGGCGGGGGGCCGTGGACACGCCGGGCGCCGTAACGCTCCGATTGGCTCGTCCTGGGGACGAGGCGACGATCCTTCGCTTCGTCCGTGCCTTGGCGGAGTTCGAGCGTCTGGCGCATGAGGTGACCGCAACGGAAGCGGATTTCTCGCAGTCGCTGTTCGGTTCGCCGCCACGGGCCGAGGCGCTTATCGCCGAATCCCATGGCGTTGCGGTCGGCTTCGCCCTCTGGTTCTACAACTTCAGCACCTTTCACGGACACCACGGCCTCTATCTCGAAGACCTTTTCGTCGAGCCTGCACGCCGGGGCCAGGGCGTAGCGCGCATGATTTTTCGCTTCCTCGCCGCGCGAGCCGTCGAGCAAGGCTGCACCCGCATGGATTGGGACGTGCTGGATTGGAACGAAAACGCCCTCCGCTTCTATCGCGGCATCGGCGCGCGGCCTAAGTCCGGCTGGACACGCCAGCGCCTGGAAGGCGAAGCGCTGGAAGCCCTGGCCCGTGGCTGAAGCATGACCGGAATGGACCGGTCGCGCCTATGTGATGGGCCAGCGGTGAGGCCTTGAGGCGGGGCGACCGGCGCTAAGACATCGACACTCGGCCTCTGCCGGGTCTGACGAAGTGGCGGCCCTCGGCCGGTTTAACATAGGGAGTGGCCACCATGGCCGAACAGCAATTCGACGTCGTGGTCGTCGGTGGCGGACCCGGCGGCTATGTCGCCGCCATCCGCGCCGCCCAGCTCGGCCTCAAGGCCGCGGTGGTGGAGCGCGAGCATCTCGGCGGTATCTGCCTCAACTGGGGCTGCATCCCGACCAAGGCGCTGCTCCGCACCTCCGAGATAAACCACCTGCTGCACCATCTGCCGGAATTCGGCTTCAGCTCCGGCGAGGCAATCACCTTCGACCTCGAAAAGGTTGTGAAGCGGTCACGCGCGGTGGCGAAGCAGCTCGCGTCGGGCGTCGGCTTCCTGCTCAAGAAGAACAAGGTCACGGTCTTTGACGGCCAGGGCAAGCTCGCCGGCAAGAACACCCTTGCGGTGGAGAAGGACGGCAAGCCTGTCGTCACCCTCAAGGCGCCGCATATCATCCTGGCGACCGGTGCCCGCGCCCGCGAACTGCCGGGCATCGAGGCCGACGGGAAGCTGATTTGGACCTATAAGCAGGCCATGGTGCCGACAATGATGCCGAAGACCCTGCTGGTGATCGGCTCCGGCGCCATCGGCATCGAATTTGCCAGCTTCTATCTGAACATGGGCGCCCAGGTGACGGTGGTCGAAGCGCTCGACCGCATGCTGCCGGTGGAGGATGAGGAAATCGGCGCCTTCGCCCGCAAGGCGCTCGAGAAGCAGGGGATGAAGATCATCACCAGCGCGGTGGTTAAGGGCGCCAAGAAAGGCGCGGATAACGTCACCGTCACAGTCGAGGCGGGTGGCAAGACCGAGGAGTTTACCGTCGACCGGGTGATTTCGGCTGTCGGTATCGTCGGCAATGTCGAGAACCTCGGCCTCGAAGGCACCAAGGTGAAGGTCGATCGGACCCACGTCACAGTCGATGGCTTCGGCCGGACGGAGGAGGAGGGCGTCTATGCCATAGGCGATCTCGCCGGCCCGCCGTGGCTTGCTCACAAGGCGAGTCATGAGGGTGTCGTGTGCATCGAGAAAATCGCCGGACAGCATGTCCATCCCATGGACATCGGCAATATCCCCGGCTGCACCTATTGCCGGCCGCAAGTAGCCTCCGTCGGCTTGACGGAGGCTAAGGCCAAGGCCGCCGGTTATGAGGTGAAGGTCGGCCGCTTCCCCTTCATCGGCAACGGCAAGGCCATCGCGATGGGCGAGCCCGAGGGCATGGTCAAGACTGTCTTCGATGCCAAGACCGGCGCGCTGCTGGGCGCCCATATGGTGGGGGCCGAGGTCACTGAACTCATCCAGGGCTATGTCATCGCGCGGACTCTGGAAACGACCGAGCAGGAGCTTATGGAGACGGTCTTTCCGCATCCCACGGTCAGCGAGACCATGCATGAGGCCGTGCTTGACGCCTGGGGCCGCGCCATACACTTCTAATCCCGCTCGCCCCGTCAGGTTTGTTCCGACGAGCATGACTGTTAGTTACTGATCCGCTCCGTGGGGAGACTGATGGCGACCCGCATTCTGATCGACCACCGCGAAGGCGGCACCGCGACCCTCCGCCACCCGGAGAAGGCGCACCGCCCTGACAATGCCATCGCGCGCAAGCCCGACTGGATCCGTGTCCGCGCGCCCAACCATCCGACCTACCACGAGACGCGCGAACTCATGCGCGCCAATAAGCTGGTGACGGTTTGCGAGGAAGCCGCCTGCCCGAATATCGGCGAGTGCTGGTCGCAGCGTCACGCCACCATGATGATCATGGGCGAGACCTGCACGCGCGCCTGCTCGTTCTGCAATGTTCGCACCGGAATGCCCGATGCGCTGGATGCCGGCGAGCCTGTGCGTGTCGCGGATGCGGTGGCTAAGCTCGGGCTGCGCCATGTGGTCATCACCTCGGTCGACCGGGACGATCTGGCCGATGGCGGGGCGCGGCATTTCTCGGCGGTGATCGGTGCCATCCGAGCCGCGGCTCCCGGTACTACGATCGAGGTGCTGACGCCCGACTTCCTGCGCAAGCCCGGCGCGGTGGAGATCGTCGCCGAGGCGGCGCCCGATGTCTTCAACCACAATCTGGAAACCGTGCCGCGCCTCTATCCGACAATCCGGCCGGGTGCGCGGTATTTCCAGTCGCTGCGGCTGCTCGACCAGGTGAAGATGCTGAACCCCGCGATCTTTACCAAGTCCGGCCTGATGGTCGGCTTCGGGGAGGCGCGCGCCGAGATCGGTCAGGTCATGGACGATCTGCGCATCGCCGATGTCGATTTCATCACGCTCGGCCAATACCTCCAGCCGACACCCAAGCACGTCAGCGTCACCGAGTTCGTGACGCCCGACGCCTTTGGCGACTACGCGACGCTCGCCCGCGCCAAGGGCTTCCTGATGGTGTCGTCCACGCCGCTGACCCGCAGCTCCTACCACGCCGATGCCGATTTCGCGGCGTTGAAGGCGGCGCGGGCCGAGCGGCTGACAGCACTCTCCGCCATGGGCGCCTGATGCCGCGTTACGCGGAGCAGAAGCATGTGCCCTATCGGCCGGACCAGATGTTCGACCTGGTCGCGGATGTCGCGCGGTACCCCGAGTTCCTGCCCTGGTGCGTCGGCGCCCGCATCCGCAGCCACACCGATGCGGAACTTGTCGCCGACCTCACCATCGGTTTCGGCCCGTTCCGCGAGAGCTTCACCAGCCGCGTGACCCTGGACCGGCCAGGGCATATCACCGTGCGCTACGAGAACGGCCCATTCCGTTACCTCAACAATCGCTGGAAGTTTTCCGAGGATCCGCGCGGCTGCCTGATCGACTTCTTCGTTGATTTCGAATTCCGCAGCAGGGTGTTGCAAATGGCCATCGGCGCTGTCTTCACCGAGGCGGTGCGCCGGATGGTCTATGCCTTTCTCAAGCGCGCGCGGGATGTCTATGGCCCGCCAGCCGCCACGATGAGCGTGGTGCCGGTTCCCGCGAAAGGCTGACTTGCCACATCAGTTCTGACGTCAGAACCGGCGGGCGGTTGTGCAATCTCAGCCGTTTCCGTAGATTGCAATTGCGAATGCCTCGCAATTGCATCGGAGCGTCACTCGTGGCTCATCATGATCAGCACCATCTGCCCCCCGTGGAGACCGCTTTGCTGCTGGCGATGCGGGCCTGGCTTGCGGCGCGCCGCCGTGGTTTGCCCGATTCGCCAGAGACGGGTGCTGTGCTGGAGATGCTGGGATGCCGCGAGGCGGTGGCGCCGCTCGGCGCGATGATGATGGCGCTGGCAACGCCGGCGGGGGCCTATCGCCCGATCGCGATTCGCTGTCTGTGCGACCGCTCGGTGTCTGCCGACGAGAAGCGGCTGCTGCATGTGGTTGCCCTCCAACAGCAGGCGCGGTCACTGGAGTCGATGATCCTGCTGCGCTCGATCCTGCGCGACGAGGCGGCGATGGCGGCGCAATGCGCGGCGTCGGTACTGGCTCAGGTCCTTGTCTGGGCGGATCAGAGACTGCTTGCGCCGGAGACCTCTATGCGCCTTGAGGTGCTCGCGACCGACGCGGCGTCTAACCCCCGCCAAGCCGCGACGATGCATTGACGCGGCGCGTTGGGGCGCGAGGGATGCTTAATCTGATACTCAACCGCGACCGAGGATCCGTCATGGCACGCGAAGGCGTGCCATCCACGTCTTGCCTTGGCGCAGAAAGCAAGCCGTGGATTCCCGGCCTTCGCCGAGCATGACGGGAGGAATGGGCACGGCCAAACTGAAGGCGCCCACTCTCTAAGGGCGGATGATCTCGTAATGCATCGAGGCGGTGATCGCGACGCTGTCCGCCTTGGTGCCCGCCGGGAAGGGCGGCAGGTCGGCGCCACGAAATAGTCCGAGCCAGGCTTGGTCGAGCAGCGCGTAGCCGGAGGTGGTGACAAAGGACAGGGCGCTCACATGGCCGGTGCGATCGACCGTGAAATGGACGACGACGTGCCCTTCCTGCCCGAGCATGCCCGCGCCTGGCGGATAGTATTTATGGTCTTCCACCCATTGCGCGAAGGCGGCGCGCCAGTCGGCGCCGATCGCCCCGGTAATCGCGAGATCGGCGCCATTCGCCGGGGCCTCCGATTGGTCGAGCGATAGGTTCAGCCCGCGCGTGCTGCGGCCGCCGCTGAGACTGCCTCCGCCGTTGAAGGAGAGACCGTTCATCATGACGCCGCCACCCAAGGTGCTGCGGCGTGAGGGCGCCTGGCGCGCAAGCCGGGGCGATGGGGGGGCTGGTGGCCGAGGCGGCGGCGGCGGCGGCGGCGGAAGTTCAGGCAAAGGCGGCTCGGGCGGAAGCGCCAGATTGACCTCGGGCTGTTCGCTCTCAACCGGCGGAGCCGGCGGCGGGACAGGAGCTGGCGGCAGAGCCGGTGGAGGTGGCGGCAGCTTGATCTGCGGCAAAGGCAAAACGGGCGCCGGTTTGGGCAGGGGCGGGGCCTTAGGTGTTGCTGGCGGCTTCGGCGCCGGAATGGGTGTCGGCGGCGTCGGTTTCGGTGGAGTGGGTTTCGGCGGAGTCGGCGCCGGAGGTGGCGGGGCAGGCGGTTGCGGCAGAGTCGGCGCGGGAGGTGCTGGCGGGGGCGGTTGCGGGAGCGGCTCGGGCGCCGGCGCGGCTTGTTCCGCTACTCGAGAGGGTGGACGGGGCACGGCGCCCTGTGGCGCCGCTTCGCGCGCCCGCTGCGCGGGACCGCGCACGCCTTTCGGCGCGCTGCTTTTCTTCTCGCCGCCCTCGAAGACGACATCGACGGCGGGCGAAGGCGTCGCCTCAGGCGGCGGCTTCAGCGGGATATTGATGATGAAATAGAGCAGTATCGCAGCGTGCAGGCACAGCGAGACGGCGAGCGACCATTCGAGCGGACGGCGGCGGGCGACGATTCGGCGCTTGGGCGCGAGCGGGATGCGGCGCGGTCCTGCGGGTCCTAGGTTCGGCATCCGCCGGGGGCTCGTCATACTATTTGCCGCAGGCCTCGGATGGCGGAAGGGCACCCGATAGCATGGCCGCGCCAAAGGTCTAAGCTCGGGTATTAGCTTGCCTGCCGCGAAACGAGTGTTGCGGCTTGCGGATGGAACGCTTTGACAAGGGGCGTTGGGTGCGCCTCGCTTTCAGCCTTATGGTCGCTCCAAGCGACGCCTCCCTGGCCCCTCCCTTGCAGGGAGGCAAATCTAGCCAGGGAAAACCTCTCCCCTCCCGCCAAGGGAGGGTTGGGGGTGGTGCCGTGGCAGTGCTCGGCGTCCGAGCGGATTGGGAACCGGTTGCCATGTATGCAGAGACCGTCGGCGGCACGCGTTATAGCTTTTCCGATCTCCGCACATTGCTTGCACGCGCGACACCTTTGCGTTCGGGCGATGTGCTTGCGGGCGTGGCCTCGGCCAGCATGGCGGAGCGCGTGGCGGCGCAGATGGCGCTGGCCGCTCTGCCGCTCGCGGCGTTTCTCAGCGAGAGCGTGGTGCCCTACGAGAGCGACGAGATCACGCGGCTCATCGTCGATGGTCACGATGCCGCCGCCTTCGCGCCGATCCGCCATCTCACTGTCGGCGGCTTGCGGGATCATCTGCTATCGGATGAGGCGGATGGCGAGGCGCTGGGGGCGCTGTCACCGGGCCTCACACCCGAGATGGTCGCGGCGGTTTCGAAGATCTGCCGCATTCAGGATCTCATCCTGATCTCCGCCAAGCGGCGCGTGGTCACTCGCTTCCGCAATACGATCGGTTTGCCGGGCCGTCTTGCCTCCCGCCTGCAGCCGAACCATCCGACCGATGACCCCGCCGGCATTCTCGCCAGCATCGTTGATGGGTTGCTGCTGGGCTGCGGCGATGCGGTGATCGGCATCAACCCAGCCTCAGACAGTCCGCAGCGTGTGCATGACCTGCTGAGCATGCTCGATGATCTACGCCAGCGGCTGGAAGTGCCGACGCAAAGCTGCGTGCTGACGCATGTGACGACAGCGATCGAGCTGATGAATAGCGGAACGCCGGTCGATCTGGTGTTTCAGTCGATCGGCGGCACGGAGGCCACGAATACCAGCTTCGGCTTCGGCCTTTCGACCTTGCGCGAGGCGCGCGAGGCGGCGCTTTCGCTCGGGCGCGGCACCATCGGTCAGGACGTGATGTATTTCGAGACCGGCCAGGGCAGCGCGCTGTCCGCCGACGCGCATCATGGTTGCGATCAGCAGACGATCGAGGCGCGTTCCTATGCCGTCGCCCGCGCCTTCTCGCCGCTGCTGGTCAATACCGTCGTGGGCTTCATCGGGCCGGAATATCTCTATGACGGCAAGCAGATCATCCGGGCCGGGCTGGAAGACCATTTCTGCGCCAAGCTGCTCGGCGTGCCGATGGGTTGCGACGTTTGCTACACCAACCATGCCGAGGCGGATCAGGATGACATGGACCTGCTGATGACCACGCTCGCCGCGGCCGGCCTGACCTTCATCATGGGCGTGCCCGGCGCGGATGACGTGATGCTCGGTTATCAGAGCACGAGTTTCCACGATGTCCTCGCGCTGCGGCAGATGCTGGCGCTGAAGCCCGCGCCGGAATTCGAGGCGTGGCTGGAGCGCGCCGGGCTGATGGATGCGGCCGGACGCGTGCGGCCACTGGAAATGCCGGAGCGCTTCCACAAACTGATCGCGGCATGAGCGGCGGTGATCGCTGGAGCCATCTTCGCGGCCTGACCGCCGCGCGTATCGGGCTCGGCCGCGCGGGACCTGGGATAGCAACCACCGACCATCTCGCTTTCCGCGCCGCCCATGCCTTGGCGCGGGATGCGGTGCATGCGTCGCTGGATTTGGATGCGGTGGCGGAAGCGATGACGCCTCTTGGCCTGACCGTGCTGCATGTCGAAAGCCGCTGTATGGATCAGGCGACTTACCTGACGCGGCCGGATCTTGGCCGTCGTCTGGCATCCGATTCGGCGCTTCGTCTCAAGACGGCGGGGCCGGGTGCCGAGGTCGCGATCCTGGTCGCGGGCGGGCTCTCCGCCTTGGCGACGGGCAGCCACGCGGCGACACTGCTCGCGCTGATGGTTCCGGTCATTCTGCGCGGCGGCCGAACGGTGGGTCCGATCTGCCTCGCGCCGCGCGGACGGGTGGCTTTGGGGGACGAGGTCGGCGAGTTGTTGGAAAGCAAGCTCATGCTGGTGCTGATCGGTGAGCGGCCGGGTCTGTCCTCGCCGGATAGTCTGGGCGCTTACGTCACCTTTGGGCCCCGGCTCGGCCGGACCGATGCGGATCGCAACTGCGTTTCCAATATCCGGCCAGAAGGCATGGTATTGGATGAGGCGGCGCGGCGGGTGGGCTGGCTGATCGACCAGGCTCTGGCGCGGCAAATCAGTGGCGTTACCCTCAAGGACGACAGCGACAGGCTGTTGGCTGCGACACCTCAGCCGGGCGCCCTTCCGCAGGCTGGATGACTGGTCTTCAGCCAGCCATGCGAGCACCATCGCGGGCGGCGAACCAGGAATCCACAGCATCCGACATCGATTGGGTAATCTGCTGGCGGTGGGATTGCTGGCGCAGCGCCGTCTCGTCCTTGAAGTTGGACATGAAGCCCATCTCGACCAGGACGCTGGGAATTTCGGCCGATTTCAGCACGACGAAGGCGGCGTGGCGGGATGGCTGGTTAAGCATCTGCGTGCCGCCGGTCAGGCAGCGCACCATGTCCTGCTGCAAGGTCGCCGAGCCGATCCGCGTCTCCTGGCCGACCAGACTTGCCAGTATCCGGGCAACTGAGGGGGAGACCCCGGTGAAACCTGGGCCGCCGAAGCGGTCCGCGCTATTCTCGCGCGCGGCGAGGCCGGCGGTCTGGGCGTCCGAGGCGTTGGTGGAGAGCGTGTAGACACTCGCGCCGCGCACGCTGTGGTCGGGGACCGAATCGGCATGCATGGATACGAAGAGATCGGCGCCGTGCTGCTGAGCTAGGCCGACGCGTTCCTCCAGCGGGATGAAGCGGTCGCCGGCGCGGGTCATCAGCACGCGGTAGCGGCCGCCCTTCTCGAGGCGCGACTTGAGGTCATGCGCGGCCGCGAGCGCCACGTGCTTTTCGTAGGTGCCGGCGACGCCGATGGCGCCCGGATCCTTGCCGCCGTGACCCGGGTCGAGCATGACGACCGGAGAATGCTTGGAAGAGCGCGCGACCGTCGCGGGGGCGTGTTTGCCGCCGCGGTGCAACCGCTTTCTCAGGGTCTCCGCTTGGGCAAGGGCGGGCAGGATCCAGCTCGGCAACAACAGGCTCGCGATAACGCCCGTGCCCAATACGAGTCTACGCTCGATCATGGCGTGGGAGGCAGGAAGCGCATTTCCCTGAGTGTTTTGAGCGTTCACGGGGCAGAACTTAACAGGTGAGCTTCGCGAAATCATCTTTCCTTTGAGATGGCCGATATTAATTTGCGGCATAATCGGCCTCGGCGATCGGGTCGCCTTGCAACCCCTGGCGGTTTGGCTCATCCTTATAGGCAGGGCGTGTGCTGGATGTGCCGATCGTCGGCTCCGGCTCCCCGCTTCTGCGTGTTCAGGCAAACGGGTCTAACCCGGCCTCATCCGTTTCCGCCTCCGCGGCGCGCCGCGAGCGTGACGCGGTGCGGGAGCGAGCCAGGACCGCGCCTTATCAACACAGCCGTTCGTGAGCGAGCGGCGCATCCCCCGGTGGTAGGGACACGTTCGATGACGACGGCCTTTCAGAGCCTCATTGTGAGAGCAAGGCCGTCCGATCCGTGGACCAGCCGCCACCTTATTTCACTCATTGCAAGTCGCCGCGTATCGGCGGCCGTGCCCGCATTCCGGGCACGCCGGAGTTTTTCAGTACATGACGAAAAGAATGCTCATCGACGCGACCCATGCGGAGGAGACCCGGGTCGTTATCCTGGACGGCACGAAGCTCGAGGATTTCGACGTCGAGACCTCCACCAAGAAGCAGATCAAGGGTAACATCTACCTCGCGAAGGTCATCCGGGTAGAACCCAGCCTTCAGGCCGCCTTCGTCGAATACGGCGGCAATCGCCACGGCTTCCTGGCTTTCGGCGAAATCCATCCCGACTATTACCAGATCCCCGTCGCCGACCGGCAGCGCCTGCTCGAGATCGAGGCGGCCGAGTTGCGCGCCGAGGAGGAGGCTGAGGCGGCCGAGGAAGCCGCTCAGGATCGCGCGGCCTCGCGGGGCCGCAAGGTGTCCGGCTTTGCCGAAGCGCAGAGCGAAGCCCCGATCATTTCGGAATTCGATGCGATCGAGCCCGCCTTCGAGGCGGCGGTTGAAGCGGAACTCGAAAACGCGCCCGCCGAACAGCCGACCGTTGCGGCCGAAGCCCTTATAGGCGCTTCAGTCGAGCCGCCGGCCGAGGAAGAAAGCGAAGCGACATCCACGCCGAGGGCGCAGCCTGCGGCGATGGCGCGGGATATCGTAATCTCGGCTGAGGCGCCTCCCGAACTGGCCGAGGCGGATCTGCCGTCCTTCGCGGAGCCTGAGGGCCATGTTTCCGTCGCGCAGGATGACGCGACCGAGGAGGCGCCGGAGAATATCGGCGGCGCCGAGGGCAATGATGGCGGCGAGGAGGCGCCCGAGCGGCGCCAGTCCACCCGCTTCATGCGCAACTACAAGATCCAGGAAGTCATCCACCGCCGCCAGATCATGCTGATCCAGGTGGTGAAGGAGGAGCGCGGCAATAAAGGCGCGGCGCTGACCACCTACCTGTCGCTGGCCGGCCGCTACTGCGTGCTGATGCCCAATTCGCCGCGCGGCGGCGGGGTTTCCCGCAAGATCACCTCGCTCGCCGATCGCAAGCGCCTGCGCGAGGTCATTAAGGAAGTCGATATGCCGGCGGGCATGGGCATGATCGTCCGCACCGCCGGCGCCAACCGGCCGAAGCCCGAGATCCGGCGCGACTGCGAGTATCTGTTGCGGTTGTGGGACGATATTCGCGACCACACGCTGCAATCGGTGGCGCCGTCCCTCATCTACGAGGAGGCGAGCCTTATCAAACGGGCGATCCGCGACGGCTATACCGGCGATATCGAGGAAGTGCTGGTCGATGGCGAGGCCGGCTGGAAGGCCGCGCGCGACTTCATGCGGATGCTGACGCCGCAGCATGTCTCCAAGGTCCAGCTATGGCGCGACAGCGACCTGCCGCTTTTCGCCAAGCATCAGGTCGAGTTGCAGCTCGACGCCATGATGAGCCCGACCGTGCAGCTCAAATCCGGCGGCTATCTGGTGATCAACCAGGCCGAGGCGCTGGTCGCGGTCGATGTGAATTCCGGCCGCTCGACGCGCGAGCGCAATGTCGAGGAGACAGCGCTGCGCACCAATCTCGAAGCGGCGGATGAGGCGGCGCGCCAGTTCCGCCTGCGGGATCTCGCCGGGCTGATCGTGATCGACTTCATCGACATGGAGAGCCGCAAGCACAATGCGATGGTGGAGCGGCGCCTCAAGGAAGCGCTGAAAAACGATCGCGCGCGGATCCAGATTGGCCAGATCAGCCATTTCGGCCTGCTCGAAATGAGCCGTCAGCGGCTGCGCCCGTCGCTCGCCGAGACCGCCTTCGTGACTTGCCCGCATTGCCTTGGCCTCGGGCACGTCCGCAGCGTCGAAAGTTCGGCCATCCATGTGCTGCGTGCGCTTGAGGAAGAGGCGGCGCGACGCCGTGCGTCCGAGTTGCAGGTGCATCTCGCCGGTGCGGTCGCGATGTATATCCTCAACTTCAAGCGCGAGCGTCTGGCGGCGATCGAGCGTATTCACGGCATCCAGATCATCCTGTTGCAGGACGAGAGTTTACTGGCGCCGCAGGTGCGCATCGAGCGTTCGAAACCCTATGTGCAGAGTGGCGAGGCGCCGCAGATCGGCGGCCCGATCGCCATGAACACCTCCGCCACTGCGGTCTATGACACCGCCGCGGAGGATGAAGCAGGGGAAACCGCCGCAGTGCTGCATTCGACACCGCAATCCGTGCCCGTTCCCGAGGCGGCCATCATCGCTGCCGCGGTGCAGGCGCAGGTCCAGCCCAATGCGCAGCAGAGCGCGAGTGGCGAGGAAGGACAGGAGCGTCGCCGTCGCCGTCGCCGCCGCCGTCGTGGCGGCCGTCGTGAGGAAGGCCAGGAGGCTGGCGCCGCGAATAATACGCAGCCGTTCCAGGGCGAAGGCGAGTTCCAGTCGGAAGGCGGCTTCGAGAGCGACGACGAGGAAGACGGCGACCTGCTTCAGGCAGCCGATCCCACGCCCGCGCCGCAGGAGCCGGCGATCCCGCCGATCTCTCCGGACGAGCCTTCGCCCGGGCCACGGGATCCGGGCGTTCCGCCGCTGCCCGATCGTCCGGTTCCCGGTCCGGGACCCGAAATACCGGAGCGTCCGGGCCGCGAACCCGAATTGCCTGTGCCGAATGGTCCGGGGCCGGAGATTCCGGGTGATCCCAGCGGCCCTGGTCCCGACATCATGCCGCCGATCGGGCCATCGCCCGAGATGCCGCAGCCGGTGGCTATGGCGGAGACGACCGGTGGCCGCCGCCGGCGCAGCAGTCGCGGTGGCGGGCGGCGCAGCGAGGTTAGCGGCACCGGTGAGCCGGTTCCGTATCGCGGTCCAACCCCGGCCAATCCCTATGCGGGGCAGGTCGATGAGCTCTTCGCGGCGCTAGACTTTGTGCCGGAGCCACAACCCACGCGACTCGCGCCGTCTGATGTCCCGGAGCAAAGCGCGGTGGCAGCCGCCGAGGCTTTCGCGGCCGACGAAGCTTCGACGGCGGACATGGCCGTCGCGGCTGAGAGTCCGGCGGTCGAGACGCCCGAGGTTGCGGCGCCCGTTGCCGACGTGGTGCCCGCTGAAGCGGTCGAAGTGGCGCCGGTGGCGCGCAAGGGGCGCGCTCCCGCGCGCACCCCAAGGGCCCGGAAGCCAAAGGAGGCCGCGGCGCCTTTGGAGCTGCTAGGCGAATTGGCGCCGGACGAAGTTCACAGCGCGCCGGCGCCTCGTCGGCGCGCTGCGCCACGCGCTCGTGCGGCTGCGGCGCCGACGCCGCGCATGCCAAGCGAGGAGGATGCTCAGCTTGAGGAGGAGATGGTGCACCAGCCGCCGCTCAACTCGGGCATCAGGAGCAATGTCTTCGACCCCGCGCCACTGATCCCGCCCGATGGCACCGAGGCCCCGGCGTCCGATCCCTATGCTGAACAAGCCGAGCGTTCGGCCGCTCCGGTGATCCAGCCGGTGGTGGTTGGAGTCGATACGGTGGGTGCGGAAAAGAAGCGCGGATGGTGGAAGCGCTGACATAGAAATGGCAGGCCCGCTGACGCGGGCCTGCCATCGTCTGAGGCATCCAACGCAAGACTGATTACGAAACGGGCATAACTCGTTCGTATTCGAAAAAAACCGGGAAAACTTCAGACTTTTCTAATGGACGAGGGCGGATTATCTCCGCATGCTTCAGTCACGGATGAGGTTAGGTCCTCATTCTGTCGTGTGACTGGCGTTTCCTCCCTAAACTTGGCCCGCGGCGCGATGGCGTCGCGGGCACTTCTTTATCTAGCGGGCAGCCTCCTGTCACGAGCTATTGTGTCGTTGTGCACGAATTTTTATCGAAACATTTACCTAGTCGCGTAGTTACGAACCAATATTCCTACAACGAAGATACCGCTGGTCTGTTAGTTGATGATAGCTCGCGGAAGTTGCCGGATTTGACGGCCGCGCGCGCATTACTTGCGCTCTGGGTATTGGCCTATCATCTCGACCTTCATCTGGCTTTTCCGCTTCTGCGTCCCTGGGTGAAGCGCGGCTACCTCGGCGTCGATGGCTTCTTCATCCTCTCGGGCTGTGTGCTCGCCCATCGCTATCCAAGCCTGGGACTGCGACCCCGCGACGTTTTGCTCTTCTGGTGGCGCCGTCTCGTCCGGCTTTATCCTGTCCACCTCACCCTGCTTCTGCTGCTCGGCGGCTGGTTCCTGCTCGCCGAGGCGGCAGGCGTTGCGCCACATCAGGCAGGTCGTGCCAGTGGACGCGAGTTTTTCCTGCAGCTCCTCATGCTGAATGGCTGGGGCGCCAGCCAAGGCTGGAGCTGGAACTATCCGTCCTGGTCGGTCAGCACGGAATGGGCCGGCTATCTGGCTTTTCCTCTCCTTCTGAGCCTTGTCTCGGGTTTCGGAGTGAGGATTGCGGCTTTGGGCTCCCTGGTCCTGTGGGCCGCGCTGGGGGCCGTGGCGCTACTCTCGCCCGCCGGTCTCAACCTGACCTATGCCGGTGCGCTCTGGCGGTTTTTTCCGGAGTTCCTGGCCGGAATGGCGATCGCCATCATGCTGCCGGCCATGGGGCAGCGTAACGCGGCTTTGGCGGGTCTTGTGGGGCTTATGGTGGCGACGCTCGGCATTTTGGCTGGGACGCCAGATTCCGCCGCCGATGCCGTGGCGGTGGGCGGTATCTTCCTTTGCCTTCTTTCGCTCGCGGCCAATCGAAACCGCGTTCTTGGCCGGGTGCCGGGCCTTACGGCGCTCGGCGGGCTCTCCTACTGCGCCTACATGTCCTACGCGCCGGTCGAACTCGCCTTCGCGCGGCTTTGGCGGCATGCCGGCCTGGATCCCAGCCGGCATGCATGGT
>NZ_LMUQ01000061.1:50158-128425 GCF_009765865.1 Acidisoma sp. L85 | reverse complement strand
ATCGTTAGACCCTTCCCGCCTGCAGACGGAGTGAACGGAAGCGATGCGCCTATCCCGCAGCCTGGTACCGACCCTCAAGGAAGTGCCCGCCGAGGCGCAGATCGCCTCTCACCGCCTCATGCTGCGTGCCGGTCTGGTGCGGCAGACGGCCGCCGGCATCTATGCCTGGCTGCCCGCCGGCCTCCGCGTGCTCAACAACATCGCCGATATCGTGCGGGAGGAGCAGGACGCCGCGGGCGCGCAGGAACTGCTCATGCCAACGATCCAGGCCGCCGACCTGTGGCGCGAAAGCGGCCGCTACGAGGATTACGGGCAGGAGATGCTGCGCATCACCGACCGGCATAAGCGCGACCTGCTCTATGGCCCGACCAATGAGGAGATGATCACCGACATCTTCCGTAGCTCGGTGCGCAGCTACAAGGAACTGCCGCAGATCGCCTACCACATTCAGTGGAAATTCCGCGACGAGGTGCGTCCTCGTTTCGGCGTCATGCGCGGCCGCGAATTCCTCATGAAGGACGGCTATAGCTTCGACCTCGACTATCCCGGCGCGGTCATCAGCTATCGCAAGATGATGCTGGCCTATATGCGAACCTTCCAGCGCCTCGGCGTGAAGGCGATCCCCATGGTGGCGGATACCGGCCCCATCGGCGGCGATCTTAGCCACGAGTTTATCATCCTGGCCCCGACCGGCGAGAGCCAGGTCTTCTACGACGCGGCTTTCGAGGAAGTGGATTACAGCGCCGGCAATTTTGATATCACGGCGCCTGACGACCTCGCCCGCTTCTACGACACCATGACCGGCAGCTATGCCGCGACGGACGAGAAGCACGACACGGCCGCCTGGGAACAAGTGGAGGCGAGCCGCCGCCGCGAGGGGCGCGGCATCGAGGTCGGCCATATCTTCTACTTCGGCACCAAATACAGCCAGGCGATGAATTTCAGTGTCACCGGCGCGGACGGTAAGCCGGTCAATCCCCATGGCGGCAGCTATGGCGTCGGCGTGAGCCGGCTGGTCGGTGCGCTGATCGAGGCGAGCCATGACGAGGCCGGCATCATCTGGCCGGATAGCGTGGCGCCCTTCCAGGCCGGGGTGCTCAACCTCAAGCAGGGGGACGCGGTGACTGATGCGCTGAGCGAGGACGTGTATGGCAAGCTGAGCGCGGTCGCCTTGTACGACGACCGCTCCGAGCGCGCGGGCGTGAAGTTCAACGACGCGGATCTGATGGGCCATCCCTGGCAGGTCATCATCGGCCCGCGCGGTGCCGCCGCCGGGCGCGTGGAACTCAAGCGCCGCGCCACTGGCGAGCGCGAGGAGCTGAGTGTCGAGGATGCTCTCGCGAAGGTCGGGACGAAGCGCCTCTGATGTTCAACGCCTTCGAGCGAGCCGTCGCCGGCCGCTACCTGCGTGCCCGCAAGGGTGAGCGCTTCGTTTCCGTCATTGCGATTTTCTCGCTGGTCGGCATCGCGCTCGGTGTGGCGACGCTGATCATCGTGATGAGCGTGATGAACGGTTTCCGCACCGAGCTGCTGTCGCGCATCCTCGGCCTGAACGGTCATCTCGGCATTTACGGCGCCGGGGGCACTCAGATCGTCGAATACGACCAGATGGCGGGCAGTGTACGCGGCATTCCGGGCGTGCTGACGGCGGCGCCAGTGTTCCAGGGCGAGGTCCTGCTGACAGGCGAGCATGGCGGCGCGGTCGGCGGCGTCATCCGTGGCATGACGCTGGCGGATCTCAAGGCGATGCCGGCGGTAAGCGGCCATCTGGTGCAGGGGTCGTTGGATAATCTCACCGGCGACAACGCGGTGATCGTTGGCACTGGACTCGCGCGCTCGCTTAACCTGCAGGTTGGCGGCAATGTCACGGTGGTTTCGCCGCAGGGCAATGCGACGGTGATCGGTACCATTCCGCGCATCCGCGCCTATAAGGTCGTCGGCATCTTCAACGTCGGCATGCAGGAATACGACAGCACCTTCGTCTTCATGCCGCTGGCCGCCGCGCAGACCTTTTTCTCTGCCGATGGGCGCGCGACGCAGATCGAGGTGATGGTCAAGAACCCCGACCAGGTTGGCGCGGTGAACCAGCGGATCAGCCAGGTGTTGGCGGGGCGGCCGGTGCAGGTGATCGACTGGCAGCAGTCGAATGACAGTTTCTTCGCGGCGGTGACGGTGGAGCGGAATGTTATGTTCCTCATCCTGACGCTGATCATCGTGGTGGCGGCCTTCAACGTGATCTCGTCGATGATCATGATGGTGAAGGACAAGACGCGGGACATCGCCGTGCTGCGGACGCTTGGCGCGGGTAGGGGCGCCATCATGCGGATCTTCCTGATGGCCGGCGCCTCGATTGGCGTGACGGGCACGGCCATCGGCTTTCTGCTGGGCGTCGTCTTCTGCGCGAATATCGAGAATATCCGGCAGTTCCTGCAGAATATCAGCGGCACGACTTTGTTCGATCCGACCGTGTATTTCTTGGAGCAACTACCGGCCGTTCTGGATTGGCAGGAGGTTCTCGAGGTTGTGGTGATGGCGCTCGTGCTGTCGCTGCTGGCGACGCTCTACCCGTCCTGGCGCGCGGCGCGCACCGATCCGGTGGAAGCGCTGCGCCATGAGTAACGGCTCGGGCGTCGTGCTGCTGATGGAGGCGGTGCGGCGGAGCTATCGCACTGACGCCGGGGCGCTGGACGTCCTGACGGCGGTTGATCTGCAACTCGCTGCCGGCGAGATCGTGGCGCTGGCCGCTCCCTCCGGCTCGGGCAAGTCGACGCTGCTGCATTTGGCCGGGCTGCTCGACCGGCCCGATGGCGGGCGCGTGCTGATCGAGGGGCGCGATTCAGGTGCGCTGGCGGATTCCGCGCGGACGGCCATTCGCCGGGACCGCATCGGGTTCGTGTACCAGTTCCATCACCTGCTCGCGGAATTCACGGCGCTCGAAAACGTCGTGCTGCCGCAGATGATCGCGGGCGTCGGGCGGAAACAGGCGCAGCTGCGGGCGGCGGGACTGCTGGAGTCCTTTGGGCTTGCACATCGCCTCAAGCACCTGCCCGGCAAGCTTTCGGGCGGCGAGCAGCAGCGCGTGGCGATTGCGCGGTCGCTCGCCAACCGGCCGCGATTGCTGTTGTGCGACGAGCCGACCGGCAATCTCGACATTGCTACCGCCGATGTCGTTTTCGCCGAGCTGTTGTCGGCGGTGCGGAACGAAGGGGTGGCGGCGCTGATCGCCACGCACAACCCGGATTTGGCCGCGCGGATGGATCGCCGGATGACGCTGCGCGACGGGCGCGTGGTCTAGGGCCGGTCGCCCAAACCACGTCTTCTTACGAGCGAACCTGGGAGCCCAGTCCAGCCCGGCTCTCGCCACGCGCCTGCGAGCATCAGCGGCGGCCGCCGGTCGGAGGCGGAAACTGGCAGCCGCTTCCTTGGGGGCGAGCCGCAGCCCCGGCAATGAGCGCGTTGCTTTGAGTTGCTTTGATCGTTTCCAGGGCTGGACTGGTTGGGTAGGGGTTGTCATGCCAGGTCACGCCAAGATCCCTGCTATAGGTCGTTGGTCCCAAGTAGACGAGCGACCGGAGATCTCTCGCGTAGTGGCTTGTGACCTCGGTCCGGATCCCTGCCAAGGTGTCAGCGTAATCAACGATGCCCCAGGTCATGAAGGCAAAAGGCCAGTCCTGTTTCGGGATAATAGTGCGAGCTCGAACGCCGTGCTGAAGCAGCGCCTGGAAGCTGCCCCAGAGCAGTTCCCCTCCCTTCAGGCACGAAGCGCTACTTGGTGAATTTTCCCCTGTTGGCACATCCTGTGTGCCGAGGATGTCGGAATTGGTGCAGCTCGCATAAAAACGCGACGTTGCGGCAATCGTCGCCTCCTCGGTCTGTCGCTGTTGGTTTAATTGGCGCTGGTTCTCCTGCTCTCTCCGTTGAGACTCGGCGCCGAGCCGCGATCGGACGAAATTCTCCCTGTTCCGCAGCGAGTGTAGCTTTTCCAGCAAGGTATCGGGACTGATTCGAATCTCCGGATAGGGGTAGCCATTATATAATTCTTTGAGGACGGTATTGGTGCATTGCTGGACCGCTCTATTGAGAAACGACGCTCCGTCCTGATCGCCAGAAGCTAGCAGTCGCTGCCGCACGGTTTCCCGCGATCCACTCATCACTCGACGGAACGCTTCGACCCGGTTCAATATATTGTTCAGAGTGATGATCTGCACATTCGTCCTGACCTGCTGCCCGTCGTCCGTCTTGCTGTGCACGGCCGTAGAGAGTTCGTCGAGAAACAAACTGAGTTGTGGTTGGGTTGCGTTGAGGGGCAGTTCAGTCCCGCCAATCTTTAGATAGGTTCCGACAATTTCGGCATTGGTGAGCTTCACTAGGCCGGCTTGCTGTTCAGTCAATTCGACCCGCTCGGCGGACGGACCCCGCATGTTCGGGGCTGCTGGGGCTCGTCTGCCGAACCGTAACAGCCCAGCGCTTGTCATGTTTCGGCCCGTCGATTGTGCAAAAGGCGGCATACCCGGCGGGAAATCCGGTACCGCGCCCGGCACAACGAAGTGTTGAGCGATGGGCTGAATCGGCGGCAGAAAGGAGGCTGGCGGGGCGTAGCTGGAATTCGTGGTGATACTCATACGGGCGGAAACCGGCAGCCGGATCCTCCTGGGCGGCCCGTTGCCCCAGCGATGAGCGCCCGGCTCCCAGTCGCTTTGATCGCTTCCAGGGACGGGCTTGTGCTCTGAAAGGCGGCGCGGATATCGGCGCGAAGCGCTCTGGTGGCAGGCTCGGTTTGGGCTGGTGCCAATTCGATGTCGCCGACCATCAGATAGTACTGAAGAATTTCGGCGTCGGTGAGAGTCAGAACACTGGCTTGCTGGGTTGTCAGTGCGCTGCGCCGTGCCAACGGGCTGGCTGTAACGTTCGTGGCCACGCCAGCTTGCCCGCCGAACCGCGACAGGGGGACAGGTGCTCGGCCCCTGGCCGGGTTCTCCCGGCAAAGATGGCAAAAAGGTCGGCGCCGGACCCGGCCCAGGGAAGGGAACGGTGGAACGATCGGGTGCACCGGCTGCCACGTAGCGCTGCTATTGGAGATGCTCATCAGTGGAGAATCCAGATCAGTTTTGCGAAACTGTCTCACCAAATCCTGAACGTAAGATGAATATCCTCGCCGCTTCACGGATGCTTAACGAAACGCCAAGCCGCCACCACCGCCCAGATCGCCTCGACGGCGCCGAAGGGCCAAGCGCCCTGCAGAAAGCCATAGGCGGAGCCGAGCAGGCAGGCGCCGGCGAAGGCCAGAATGAACCAGCGGCTGCGCGCCTCCAGCGCATAGGTCACCAGCATGGCGGTGACGGCGAAAAGCCCGAACAGGGTCAGTGCGCTCATGGGAGACTCGTGCGACCTCGGGCTATACTCATCCGATGAGCGAGACACGCTTCGTCCACCTGCACAACCATTCCGCCTATTCCCTGAGCGAGGGCGCCATCAAGGCGGAGAAGCTGGCGGCGCTGGCGGCGGCCGAGGGCATGCCGGCGGTTGCCATCACCGATAGCTCCAACCTCTTCGGCGCCCTGGAGTTCAGCCAGGCGGCGGCGGGGAAGGGGGTGCAGCCGATCCTGGGCTGCCAGCTCTCCCTGACGCGAGACGACCAGCCGCGGCTTCCGGCCGAGCCGATCGTGGTGCTGGCGCAAGACGCCGCCGGCTATGCGAACCTCCAGCGCCTATCCTCTATCTCCTACCTGGAGAGCGATCCCGGACTTCGCGCCCAGGTCGGGCTGGCGCGGCTGGCGGAGCATGCCGAGGGGCTGTTTCTGCTGACCGGCGGAACGCTCGGGCCGATCAACCGGCTGCTCGCCGAGGGCCAGCGGCAGGAGGCAGCGACGCTCCTCGCGCGGTTCCGCGAGGCCTTCCCGGACCGCGTCGCGGTCGAGCTGCATCGCCACGGTCTGGCGGTGGAACAGGCGATCGAGCCTGGTCTGCTGACTTTGGCGGATGAGGCCGGCCTGCCGCTGGTCGCGGCCAATGATTGCTACTTCGCGACAGCCAGCATGCATGAGGCCCATGACGCGCTGCTGTGCATCGCCGAGGGCCGCGTGCTCAGCGAGATCGAGCGGCGGCGCGTCACGCCCGAGCATTGGTTCAAGCCCGCCGCCGTGATGCGCGCGCTCTTCGCCGACTTGCCGGAAGCCTGCGACAATACCCTCGCCATCGCCCGGCGCTGCGCCGTGATGGCCGAGACCCGCAAACCTTTGCTGCCGCGCTGTCCCAAGGTGCGTGAGGGCGCCACCGAGGAGGAAACCGTCCGCGCCATGGCGGCGGAGGGGCTGGAGCGGCGGCTTGCTTTGATGACCGAGGAGTTTGCCACGCCGGAGGTTTATCGCGAACGGCTGGAGTATGAACTCGGCGTCATCGCGGGCATGGGTTTCGCCGGCTACTTCATGATCGTCGCCGACTTCATCCAATGGGCCAAGGCGCGGGATATCCCTGTGGGTCCGGGCCGTGGCTCGGGTGCCGGTTCCGTTGTCGCCTGGGCGCTCAGCATCACCGACCTCGATCCGCTGCGCTTTGGCTTGCTGTTCGAGCGTTTCCTCAATCCTGAGCGCGTGTCGATGCCGGATTTCGACATCGACTTCTGCCAGGATCGGCGCGACGAGGTGATCCGCTACGTGCGCGCCGAATATGGTGGCGACCGTGTGGCGCAGATCATCACGTTTGGAAAATTGCAGGCGCGGGCCGCCGTTCGCGATGTTGGGCGCGTGCTTGGCCTGCCGTTCGGCCAGGTCAATCGCGTGGCGGAACTCATTCCCAACAATCCGGCCAAGCCGGTGACTTTGGGCGAGGCCATTGCGGGTGAGCCCCGTTTGCAGCAGATGCGCGCGGACGACGAATCCGTGCGGCGCCTGATGGAAATCGCGCTGCAACTCGAAGGATTATATCGCCACGCCAGCACGCATGCCGCCGGTGTGGTGATCGGCGACCGGCCTTTGACCGAACTTGTACCGCTCTATCGCGATCCGCGCTCGGACTTCCTCGTCACGCAATATTCGATGAAGCATGTCGAGCAGGCGGGCCTGGTGAAGTTCGACTTCCTCGGGCTGACGACACTGACGATCCTGCGGCGCGGCGAAACGTTCTTGCGCAAGCTTGGCATAGAGCTCGACATCAATCGCCTGCCGCTCGATGATCTTCGCACCTACGAGCTTTTACAGCGCGGCGATGCGGGCGGGGTGTTCCAGTTCGAAAGCCAGGGCATGCGGGACGTGCTGCGCCAGATGCGTCCCGACCGTTTCGAGGATCTGATTGCCGGGGTCGCGCTGTATCGCCCCGGCCCGATGGCGAATATCCCCGCCTATTGCCAGCGCAAGCATGGCGAGAAATGGGAAGCGCCGCACGAGGACATCCGCGACATCCTGGAAGAGACCTATGGCATCATGGTCTACCAGGAGCAGGTGATGCAGATCGCCCAGCGCATGGGCGGCTATAGCCTCGGCGCCGCCGACCTGTTGCGCCGCGCGATGGGCAAGAAGATTCGCTCGGAGATGGAGGCGCAGCGCAAAACCTTCACGGATGGCGCGGTGGCCGGCGGCATCGACCCCGCCAAGGCCGGTGAGATCTTCGATCTCATGGCGAAGTTCGCCGATTACGGCTTCAACAAATCACACGCAGCCGCTTACGCCCTGGTCGCCTACCAGACCGCCTGGATGAAGGCCAATCATCCGGTGCCGTTCATCGCCGCATGTATGAGTCTCGCGTTGAGTAATACCGACAAGCTCGCTGCCTTCCGGCAGGAGGCGAGCCGCATGGGCATTGCCATTCTGCCGCCGGATATCAACCGTTCCGAGGCCGATTTCACGGTCGAGCGGCAGGCGGATGGCAGTCTCGCCATTCGCTACGCGCTTGCCGCCATCAAGCGCGTGGGTCAGGCGGCGATGGAGGCGGTGGTCGCGGCGCGCGGTGGGAGGCCTTTCGCGGATATCGCGGATTTCGCCGATCGCGTGGATCCGAAGCTGCTCAACAAGATGCAGTTGGAGAACCTCATCCGCGCCGGGGCCTTCGATATGCTGGAAGGCAATCGGGCGCGGCTCTTTTCCGGCGCCGAGATTCTGCTGCGCCGCGCGCAATCCGCCGCCGAGGATCGCGGCTCTGGCCAGATCGGGTTGTTCGGCGGCGCCGATGCGGAGCCCGAGGTTCTGCATCTGCCGCCGATCCCGGATTGGCCGCTGCTCGATCGTCTGGGCTTCGAGGCGGAGGCAGTGGGTTTTCATCTCACCAGCCATCCCCTCGACAGTTTCGGTCCGGTGCTCGCGCGGCTCGGGGTTATGTCGAGCACGCGGCTGGAGACGGCGGCGGCTAGCGGCATCGGGCGGGTGAAGGTCGCCGGCATGGTTGTCGGCTCGCCGAAAATCCGGCCGACGCGGACCGGCGGGCGGATGGCCTGGATCCGGCTGTCGGATGCGGGCGGCAGTTTCGAGGTGACATTGTTCAGTGAGGTTCTGGCGCGGAGCAGCGAGTTGTTGCGGGACGGCAATGCGCTGCTCGTCACGATGGATCTGCGGCAGGATGGTGATGCGCTTCGGCTCACCGCGCAGGATGTCGTCTCGCTCGACCAGGCGGCGGCGGGGGCGGGGGTCGGGTTGCGGATCTGGCTGACGGAAACCGCCGCCGTCGATCACATCCGGGTGCTGCTGGAGAAGGAGGGCGCGGGGCGGGGCGAGGTGCTGCTGTATCCACGTCTAGACGCGAGCCGGGAGGCCGAGATCAAGCTGCCGGGTCGGTTCAATGTCTCGCCGCGGCTGGCGGCGGCGTTTCGCGTGATGCCGGGGATCGCGGCGGTCGAGGAGATTTAGTCCGTCGTCATCCTCGGCGAAGGCCGAGGATCCACGCCTTGCTTGTTGTTGGACGAGACGGAGAAGGCGTGGATGCTCGGCCTTCGCCGAGCAAGACGATGTGACCTCGCGAGCTGTCGGCAATGCTTCGCGGAGCTAAACGAAGACCGCGTTCGGCTCCGTCGCGTCACTCGCCGCCAACCCGAAGGCTTCCGCGATCAGCGCGTAGGAACGGCGGCGCGCGTCATGATCGTGCATGATGTTCACGATCATGATTTCGTCCGCGCCATACTCCGCGGCTACAGCCTCAATGCCCGCGCGTACTGTCTCGGGCGTGCCGAGGATCATGCGGCGGCGGCGTGTGGCGCCAGGAGCGCCCGTGGGCGGATCGCGTTCCAGGAAGCGCAGCGCATCCTCCGGTGTCGGCACGGCGATCAGCTCGCCACGGTGAAGCAGGCGGAACAGCATGAGGGAGCTAGCGGCGAGGCGCTCCGCCTCCACATCCGTATCGGCGCAGATCACCCAGACCGCCGCCATCAGGTAAGGCGCCGACAGGTTCCGGCTTTCCAGCGCCTGAAAACCGGAGCGGTAGCGGTGGGCGAGGGGAACGCCCTGCGGGTTGATAAAATCGGCGATGCAATAGGGTAGTCCAGTTTCGGCGGCCCAGTTCGCGCTATCGGGTGAAGAGCCGAGCAGCCAGGGCGCCGGCACATCTGGCCTGCCCGGCAGAGTTCGGGCCAGGGTTGCGAAGGGGTGGTCCTCGGGCATGCGGTCATCGAGATAGGCGAGGAGTTCGGCGAGCTGTTGCGGGAAGTCGTCGGGTGCGCGTTCCCGGCGGTCGCGCTGCAGCGCATAGGCGGTGCGCCCGTCTGTGCCGGGCGCGCGGCCGACGCCGAGGTCGATGCGGCCGGGGAACAGCCCTGCCAGCATGCTGAAGGTCTCGGCGACTTTAAAGGGGCTGTAATGCGGCAGCATGATACCGCCGGTGCCGACGCGGATCCGCCGAGTCGCTGACGCGACCGCGCTCACCATCACCTCGGGGCTGGCGGAGGCGAGGCCGGGGGTCGCGTGATGCTCCGCCAGCCAATACCGAAAAAAGCCAAGTGCCTCAGCGTTTTGGGCAAGGTCTATGCTGTTGCGCAGTGCTTGGCCCCCAGTGGATCCCTCGGCGATGGGGGCCTGATCGAGCACGCTGAGGCGGAAGGCGGGGGGCGAAGCTGGGGTCATGACACCCATAAGAGGGAGGCTCGCCGAGGAACTCAACGTTTTGGCCTATTGCGAATAAGTCGCAACATCAGTAATCCGCTCTCGTCTGCCACGGGATTGGGTCATGATCGTCTGCTCCTGCAACCGGCTTACTGATAGTGATGTCGCGGAAGCCATTCGCAGTGGCGCCTGCCGCCCCGGCGAGGTCTATGCCTGCTGCGGCAAACGGCCCGATTGCGGCGCCTGCGTTCGCATGATCCTCAGCTCCATCAAGGCGAGCATGCAGGAGATGGCGACCGCCGCGGCGGTATGACACGCGGACCGGAAGTGCTACCCAACTTGCGGTAGCACCATCCGGAGAGACGTCGTGAAAGCCGATCCCAAAGTCATCGAGTATCTGAACACGCAGCTCACCAATGAGCTGACCGCTATCAATCAGTATTTCCTTCATGCCCGGACGCTGCGGCATTGGGGCGTCACCCTCCTCGGCAAGCACGAATACAAAGAGTCGATCGAGGAGATGCACCACGCCGATTGGCTCATCGAGCGCATCCTGTTCCTCGGCGGCTTGCCGAATGTGCAGCGGCTGGACCAGATCCTCGTCGGCCAGACGGTCGAGGAGATCCTGCGCTGCGATCTAAAGATCGAAGAGAAGGCGACCGGCGACCTGCGCGAGGGCATCGCCCATTGCGAGCAGGTGCGGGACTATGTGTCGCGCGATCTCCTGATGCGGATCCTCGCCAATGAGGAGGAGCACCTCGATTTCCTCGACCGCCAGTTCGACCTCATCAAGCTGATCGGCATCGAGCGCTACATCCAGCTGAATTCCGCCTCCGCGCCGGATCAGCACGAGGATGCAGGCGAGGGGCATTAGCCCAGGCATTTCGCTGCTGGTTAGGGGTGATGATCTGTTACTGAACCTCGACCCGAAGAATCGTCATGGCACGCGAAGGCGTGCCATCCACGCCTTGCCTTCGTCACGCAAGCAAACGCCTGGATGTTCGGCCGCGGGCAGCCCCGCCTTCGCCGAGCATGACGAAGTGGAATGCGCATGGTTCAAACCGCAGACATCCTGCTTGAGGTTCGAGATGGGGTTTTTGCGCCGGTAGGCTCATTGAGACAGCATTCGGGAACTTGCCGCGCCATCTGGTGACAGGCTCAGTCTTGGAGACCCGCCTGGAACGGGGTTGATTTTCCGGACCCAATACGCGATAGCACCGCCGTCCGGCGCCTCCCTTGGAGGTGGCGGGCAAATTCGCACGCGGGGCACTTTCCTGGCTTAGCCAGGTCCGGTGCCGATGAGGCTCTGCTCCGCGGAGGATCAACCGGACCAACAGGAAAGGGACACGCCAATGGCGATGCCCGACTTTACACTGCGTCAGCTACTCGAAGCCGGCGTTCATTTCGGCCATCACACCCGTCGCTGGAATCCCGCGATGGCGCCGTATCTCTTCGGCGTCCGCAACCAGGTCCATATCATCGACCTGCAGCAGACCGTGCCGATGCTCGACCGTGCGCTGCGTGCGGTGCGGGACACCACGGCCAATGGCGGCCGTGTGCTGTTCGTCGGCACCAAGCGTGCCGCGGCTGATCATGTGGCGGAAGCCGCCCGGCGCTGCGGCCAGTATTACGTCAACCATCGCTGGCTCGGCGGCATGCTGACCAACTGGAAGACCATCACCGCCAGCATCCGCCGTCTGCGCCAGATCGAGGAACTCGTCGCGGGCCAGGCCGAGGGTCTGACCAAGAAAGAGGTCCTCGAGATCACCCGCGACCAGGAGAAGCTGGAGCGGGCGCTCGGCGGCATCAAGGAGATGGGCGGACTGCCGGATATCCTGTTCATTATCGACACGAACAAGGAGAAGCTGGCGGTTCAGGAAGCCAATAAGCTCGGCATCCCGGTGATCGCCGTGCTCGACAGCAATTCCGATCCGCATGGCGTGACCTATCCGATCCCGGGCAATGACGACGCAATCCGCGCCATCATGCTCTATTGCGACCTGATCTCGGGCGCCGTGCTCGATGGCATCAGCGCCGAGATGGCGGCCTCCGGCCGTGACATCGGCGCCGCTGAGGAACTGCCACCGGCCGTGCTGGCCCAGCCGGTTCCGCCGGTTGAAGCCGCAGCCGCCGAAGCCGTCGGCGCCTAATCAGATACGGCGCGGGTCCGGGTGGCGACACCTGGGCTGCCAGCGCCGTTCGATCAATCAACGAGCCGCAGGCTGCGCCGCGCATAAGCGTCGCGCGGCCTGCGGTCCTAGACGGAGACCGCAGATGGCTGAGATCACGGCCGCCCTGGTCAGAGACCTGCGCGAGAAGACCGGCGCAGGCATGATGGACTGCAAGAAGGCGCTGGCCGAAACGGGCGGCGACCTCGATGCCGCGACCGACTGGCTGCGCAAGAAGGGCCTCTCGGCCGCCGCCAAGAAGTCCGGCCGCGTCGCCGCGGAAGGGCTGATCGGTGTCGCGAGCGCGCCGAACGTCGCCGCCATGGTCGAGGTCAATGCCGAGACCGATTTCGTCGCGCGCAACGAGACCTTCCAGGATTTCGTCTCGACCGTCGCCCGCGTCGCCTTGGAGACTGGGGAGGACGTCGAGGCTCTGAAGGCCGCGACCTATCCGGGCGCGAGCCACACGGTGGCGGACCAGTTGGTTCAGCTCATCGCGACGGTCGGCGAACATATGACTCTGCGCCGCGCCCGCGTGATGCGGGTGAAGAGCGGCGTGGTAGCGAGCTATGTCCACAACGCGCTCAAGCCGGGACTCGGCAAAATCGGTGTGCTGGTCGCGCTTGAGGCCCCGAGCGAACTCGCGGGTCTGGAGCAACTCGGCCGGCAGATCGGCATGCATGTCGCGGCGACTCGGCCCGAGGCGCTGGACGTGAACGCGGTCGATCCGGCGGCACTGGAGCGGGAACGCAGCGTGCTGTCCGAGCAGGCGCGTGCCTCCGGCAAGCCCGAGGCGATCATCGAGAAGATGGTCGATGGGCGCATCCGCAAATACTACGAGGAGGTCGTTCTTCTCGAGCAGGTCTGGGTGCATGACGGCGAGAGCCGGGTGCGCGCGGTGGTTCAGAAGGCGGGCGGGACACTGGTCGGCTTCGACCGTTTCCAGCTTGGCGAGGGCATCGAGAAGCAGAGCACCGACTTCGCGGCCGAGGTCGCGGCGACGGCTGGTGTGAAGGCTCTGGAGCCGTCTGCGCCAGAAGTCTGACCACAATGCTCACGGTCTGAGGTCGCTGCCCGGCTCACCCACCCCCGGCCCCTCCCTAAAAGGGGAGGGGAGAGGTTGGTGGCGGCGGCTTCCCCTCCCTGAAAAGGGAGGGGTCAGGGGTGGGTTCCAGTCCGCATTCTCGAACGCCAAATAACGCCGTGCCTTGCCGCTTTGCGGCTCGCTCTCTACGGTAACCTCGACCGCGCCGAATGATTTGGCGCAGGTGCTGGCCGGAACCTCGACCAAGGACATCATGGACCGTCAGCCCCTCTATAAGCGCGTTCTGCTCAAACTCTCGGGCGAGGCGCTCATGGGGGCCGGCGAGTATGGCCTCGACACCGGAACGCTCAAGCAGATCGCGGCCGATGTCGGCGTCGTCACGGCCATGGGCGTCGAGGTCTGCATCGTCATCGGCGGCGGCAATATCTTTCGCGGCGTAAAGGGCGCGGCGGCCGGCATGGACCGGGCGCAGGCCGATTACATGGGCATGCTCGCGACGGTGATGAACGCCCTCGCCTTGCAGAGCGCCCTCGAGCGCGCGGGCCTGCCGACCCGGGTGCAATCGGCGATCCATATGTCGAGCCTCTGCGAGCCCTATATCCGCAGGCGGGCGCAGCGTCATTTGGAGAAAGGCCGGATCGTGATCTTCGCGGCAGGCACCGGCAACCCGTTCTTCACCACCGACACGGCAGCTGCGTTGCGTGCCGCCGAAATGGGCTGCGAGGCTCTGCTCAAGGGCACGCAGGTCGATGGCGTCTATTCCGCCGACCCCCTGAAGGTGCCGGAAGCCAAGCGGTTCGACGAACTGACCTATATGGATGTGTTGTCGCAGGATTTGGCCGTGATGGATGCGGCCGCAATCAGTCTGGCGCGGGAGAGCAAGCTGCCTATCCTCGTCTTCAACCTTCACCGAGTCGGGGCATTTGCCGCCGTCATGCGGGGTGAAGGCACCTACACTATGATCCGCGACGTCTGACGAAGGAGGGGCAAGGTGCCCGCAGATCTGAATGCGCTGAAACAGGATCTAACGCGCCGCATGGATGGCGCGCTGGAAACCTTGCGCAAGGACTTCAGCGGCCTCCGGACCGGCCGTGCCAGCCCGGCGCTGCTCGAACCGGTCAAGGTCGAGGCCTATGGCTCCGTTCTGCCACTGCCGCAGGTTGGCACCATCGCGGTGCCGGAGGCGCGGATGATTACCGTGCAGGTCTGGGACCGCAGTCTGGTGAACGCGACGGTGGCGGCGATCCGCGACTCGGGTCTTGGACTGAACCCCTCGGCCGACGGGCAGATCGTACGGGTGCCGATCCCACAACTGACCGCCGAACGCCGGGGCGAATTGGCCAAGGCCGCCGGTCGCTATGCCGAGGGCGCGCGGATCGCGGTACGCGGTGTCCGGCGTGACGGCATGGAGCAGATCAAGGCCTTCGAGAAGAAGAGCGAGCTCAGTAAGGACGAGGCTGGGGACTGGTCGGACGAGGTGCAGAAGCTCACCGATTCCTACGTGAAGCGGGTGGACGAATACGCCTCCGAGAAGGATCGAGAGATCCGCCAGGTATGATTCGGGCGGTGGTTCCTGAGCTGGCCGGATCCGCGACGGAGCTGCCGGTGACGGAGCCGGTGGCAACACCTCGAAAAGCCGGTGCCGCGTCGGTGCCGCGCCATGTCGCGGTCATCATGGATGGCAACGGACGCTGGGCGCGGGCGCGCGGGCTTCCCCGGATCGCCGGCCACCGGGCGGGGGCGCAGGCGGTGCGGCGCTGCATCGAGGGTGCGATCTCCTCCGGCATCGAGTGGCTGACGCTCTATGCCTTCAGCAGTGAGAATTGGCGGCGTCCGCAATCGGAGGTCTCGGATCTCACCAGCCTCATGCGGCAGTATCTGCGCAGCGAACTCGCCGAGCTGGGCGCCAATGGCGTCTGCTTCCGCGTGATCGGCGACCGCGAGCGCTTCTCGCCGGAGATGCGCGCGGAGCTTGACCGCGCCGAGCGGCAGACCGCCGGAAACCGCCGTCTCAACCTGACGGTGGCGTTGTCTTATGGCGGACGCGCGGAAATTCTCGCCGCGGCGCGTAAGATGGCGCGGGCTGTCCAGTCGGGCGAGGTCGATATCCAGACGACGGATGAGGCGAGTTTCGGCCGCTTCCTCTCCACGGCTGGGATGCCGGATCCCGATCTCCTCATTCGCACGAGTGGCGAGCAGCGCCTTTCCAACTTCCTGCTCTGGCAATGCGCCTATGCCGAGCTGCTGTTCCTCGATGTGCTGTGGCCCGATTTCGGCCCGGCCAATCTTTCTGACGCGCTCGCGGAATATGCGCGGCGCGAGCGGCGCTACGGTGCCAGCGGCGCCTGACGAAAGGCGAGCGGGCGGGGACACGCGCGGCGGGAAGCGTTGGAGTGACCTGCGGAAGCGCGTCGGCTCCGCGATCGTCCTGGCGCCGCTGGCACTCGGCTGCCTCTGGCTGGGCAAACTGCCGTGGGCGCTGCTTCTGGCCTTAGGCGTTGCCGGCTGCGCCGCCGAATGGGCGGGGATGTGCCGGGCCGAGGCCTGGCGGTGGCCGGTCATCGTTCTGCCAGTTGGCGTGGCGGCGGTGCCGCTTTTCGCCATGGCGGGAGGCGGTGCGGTGGCCCTGATCTATGCCGTGGTCCTGATCATCTGCGCCTGGCTGCTCCTCGGGCGGAACCGGCGGGCGACGTGGCTCGTGCTGGGCATCCTTTATGTGGCGCCGGCGGCAATCTCCATGGTTCGGCTGCGGCATGTGCCGCTGGTCGGGCGGTGGGACATGCTGTTCCTCGTTCTCATCGTCTGGGCGAGCGACATCGGAGCCTATGTCGCCGGCCGGCTGATCGGCGGCCCGAAGCTCGCGCCGCGCATTTCACCCGGCAAAACACGTTCCGGCGCTCTGGGCGGGCTAGCGGCGGCAGCGCTCGTCGGCATCGGGGTCGCTGCCTGGGCCGGTGGGCCGGTGGACAGTCTGCACTGCGCGGCGATTGCGATGTTGCTGGGCGTCTCCTCGCAAGTGGGCGATCTATTGGAGAGCGGCCTGAAGCGTCATTTCGGCGTCAAGGATTCGGGGCGATCGATACCGGGGCATGGCGGCCTGCTCGACAGGCTGGACGGGATGCTGACCGCGGCACCAGTGGCGGCGATAGTGGCCCTTGTGGTTGGGGAGGGGATCCTGCTTTGGCAGTGACCGGAAATGGCGAGAAGACCATGAACGTGAAAACCATCAGCATCCTCGGCAGCACCGGCAGCGTCGGCACTCAGACGCTCGACCTCATACGGGCGACGCCAGAACGTTACCGGGTCGAGGCTTTGATCGCGGGCCGCAATGTCACGCTGCTCGCCGAGCAGGCACGCGAGTTTCGCGCCGAGATCGCGGTGATCCAGGACGAGTCTCTGCTTGGGGCCTTGCGTGAGGCGCTTGCCGGGACGGATACGCAGATCGCGGCGGGCGAGACGGCGGCGCTTGAGGCGTCATCGCGGCCCGCGGATTGGACGATGGCGGCGATCATCGGCATGGCGGGGCTGCACCCGACCCTGGCGGCGATCCGGCGCGGCGGCGCGCTGGCTTTCGCGAATAAGGAGGTCTTGGTCTCGGCGGGCGACGTGATGATGGATGCCGTCGCGACCTCCGGCACCGTGCTGCTTCCGGTCGATTCCGAGCACAATGCGATCTTCCAGTGTCTGGAGCCGGAAAATCGGTCGGCGGTCGAACGCATCATCCTGACGGCTTCGGGCGGCCCTTTCCGCAAGGCGAGCAGGGAAGAGATGGCCGCCGTCACGCCCGAGGCCGCGCTGCGCCATCCGGTGTGGTCGATGGGCGCCAAGATCACCATCGATTCGGCGACCATGATGAATAAGGGGCTCGAGGTCATCGAGGCCGCACGGCTGTTTGGTCTCGCAGGCGAGGCGGTGGAGGTTCTCGTCCACCCGCAATCCGTGATCCACGGCATCGTCTGCTATCGCGACGGCAGCATGCTGGCTCAGCTCGGCGCGCCCGACATGCGAATTCCGATCGCCCACGCCTTGGGCTGGCCTGAGCGACTGGCGACGACAGCAAAGCGTCTCGACCTTGCGGCCTTGGCGGGGCTGAATTTCGAGCCCCCGGATGAACTGCGGTTCCCGGCGCTCCGGCTGGCGCGTCAGGCGTTGGCGGCGGGGGGCGGCACGCCCGCCATCCTTAATGCCGCGAATGAGGTGGCTGTCGCCGCCTTCCTCGATCGCCGGATCGGTTTTCTCGATATCGTCGGAACGGTCGAGGCGGTGCTGGACAGGTTGGGGGCGCGGCGAGCCGACGATCTCGACAGCATCATCGCGGTGGATGCCGAGGCGCGGGACGCGGCGAGGGTTAGCTTAGGGGCGAGAGCGGCTTAAGCGGGAAACAAGAAGTCACGGACTCTCACCCATGAACCCGCTCTGGCGCCGGGCCGCCGAAACGGCCTAAAAGCGTCCCATCATGCATGCGTTGCCCGAACTCCTTCGTACCGTCCTGTCCTTCGCCGTTGTCCTCGGCGTTCTCGTTTTCGTTCATGAGATGGGCCATTACCTCGCCGCGCGGTGGCGTGGGGTCCATGTCGAGACCTTCTCGATCGGCTTCGGGCAGGCGCTAGCGCGCTGGACCGACCGCCGGGGCACTGTCTGGAAGCTCGCCTGGATCCCGCTCGGCGGCTACGTAAAGCTGCATGGGCAGGAGCGTCCGCAGGATGCGACGCCCGAGGAGCGGGCGGCCTGGCAGTCGGGCCGCACCTTCCACGAGAAATCGGTCGGATCGCGGATGATCGTCATCGCGGCCGGGCCGATCGCCAATTTCCTGCTCGCCATCGTCCTGTTCTTTTTGCTCTTCGCGACCGTTGGGAAGCCGGTGGCAGACCCAGTGATCGGCAAGATCATGCCCAATTCGGTCGCATCCTTGGCCAATCTTCATGTCGGCGATCGTATTCAGTCGGTCAACGGTGTCGCCACGCCGGATTTCGCCGCGGTGCAGCGTGAGGTTTCGCCCAATCCCGGTAAGAATGTGCCGATGATCGTCCATCGTGGGCTGGACGAGGTGATCCTGCGCCTGACGATCGGCAGCGCGGATGACGGTCATGGCGGCAAACGCGGCGTGCTCGGCATCATGGAGGGCGCCCCGGTTCTCAAGCGCCTCAACCCGGCCGATGCGGCGGTGGCCGGTGTGGTCGAGACCTGGACGGTCGGACGTGAGACGCTCAACGGGCTGTGGCAGATCGTCGTTCATCGCACCGGCTTCAACCAGCTCGGCGGACCGCTGCGAATCGCGGCGCTGTCTGGTCAGGTGGCGGCCCTGGGGCTCGCCAGCCTGGTGTCCTTCATCGCGATCCTCTCGGTGAATCTCGGGCTGATCAATCTTTTCCCGATCCCGGTGCTGGATGGCGGCCATCTCGTTTTCTACCTTGCCGAGGCCATCCGAGGCCGCCCCGTCTCCTCCCGCGCACAAGAATACGGCTTCCGCGCTGGCTTCGCGCTGCTGCTTTGCCTCTTCGTTTTCGCCACCTGGAACGACGTCACGCAACTCGGTGTCGTCCGCTGGGTGACGCATCTCGCGGGATGACGTAAGAGGACCCTTCGCTTGGCGAGAAAGTCATCGGGCGAGAAAATAGCTTGCTGCGGCGACGGAGCCTGAGCTAGGCGGCGTAAGCTGTTCGCCCTGACTGCCGTTTCGGCGCCTGCCGCGCATGCGGCCTGGATTTTCTGCCCGGCGCCTCGCCGGAACTGAGGGAGACGCGTCTTTGCTACGCACTCGTGCTGCGCTGTTAGCCACAGCCTGCCTGTTGCCCACGTTTGTCGCCGGCGCCGCGTCGTCTCAGATCTTGCCCTCGGCCACACGGCCTGCGCGAGCGAAGACAACCACGCCGCCGAGACAAGTTCAGGGCGACCGCATCGCCGCGATCGTCGTCACCGGCAATCAGCGGATCGAAGCAGGGACGATCCAGTCCTATATGCTGCTGTCATCCGGCGATGTGTTTGACCCCAAGCTGGTCGACCAAAGCCTTAAGACACTTTATGCGACTGGCCTATTCAGCAATGTTGGCATTACCCGGCAGGGAAACAACCTCGTCGTCAATGTCGTTGAGAATCCTCTCGTCGGTCAGGTCGCGTTCGAGGGCAACCATCAGCTGACCAAGACCAATCTACAGGGCGTCGTTCAGCTCAAGCCAAGGTCAGTCTATACCGCCGCAGCCGCCGAGGACGATCGGCAGCGGATTCTGGATGCCTATGCCCATAAGGGCTACTACTCGACCACGGTGCAGGCGCAGATCATCAAGCTCAGCGAAAACCGGGTCGATGTCGTCTACAAAATCCATGACGGCCGGGCGACCTACATCAGCAAGATCGCTTTCGTCGGCAATAACCACTTCAGCGAAGGAAACCTGCGGACCGTCATCAATAGCCGCGAGAGCGACTGGTGGCGTTTCCTATCCAGCAGCGACTCCTACGATCCGACCCGTGTCGAGTTCGATGGTGACCTGCTGCGGCGTTTCTACCTGCGGAAGGGCTTTGCCGATTTCCGCTTGCTCAATACCGAAGCCGAGCTGGCGCCCGACCGCTCGTCCTTCTTCGTGACCTTCGTGATGAATGAAGGCGCGCGGTATCGCGTGGGTGACATCAAGATCGTCTCGCATTTGCCGCATCTCGACGGCAGTACTTTGCGTGGCGACCTCAAGATGGATACGGGCGACTGGTTCAACGGCGACACCATCAATCAGACCGCCGACGCGATCTCGGCCGACGTGCAAAGCCGAGGCTATGCTTTCGTGCAGGTCAACCCCGTTCTCAAGAAACGCGTGGACAGCCGCGGCCGCCATGTCGTCGATCTGACCTTCGACGTGGTCGAGGGGCCGCGCGTCTTCGTCGAGCAGATCGATATCAGCGGCAACGCCCGCACCGAGGATAAGGTTATCCGGCGCGAGTTCCTGCTCGCTGAGGGTGATGCCTTCAATGCCGATGCGATCCGGCGCTCGCGCCAGCGGCTGATCGACCTCGGTTATTTCAAGAGCGTGGAGCTGGGCACGCAGCCCGGTTCGGCGCCCGATAAGATCGTTCTGACAACAGCGGTGCAGGAGCAGTCCACCGGCTCGCTCACCATCGGTGGCGGCTACTCGACTGATGACGGAGCGCTGATCAATCTCGGGCTGTCCGAGAAGAACCTGATCGGCACTGGTATCGACACCTCGATCTCCGGCGTTTTGGCGCAGAAGGCCAGCCAGATCGATCTATCGGCGACCGATCCTTACTTCCTTGACAGAAATCTGTTGCTCGGCGGCGATCTGTTCAACATCACCAACGATAACCGCGATATTTCGCAATACGAGGAAAGCCGCACCGGCTTCACGGTTCGCACTGGCTATGCCTTCAATCAGTATATGTCTCAGACTGTGAGCTACTCGCTGATCGATCGCGATGTCTTCAACGTGCAGTCGGGCGCCAGCCTTTATGTGGTGGACGAGTCTGGCTGGTCGTTGCTGTCTCAGATTTCGCAATCGCTCGTATGGGATCACCGAGACAGTACGATCGATCCGCATTCCGGCTACATCCTGCGGCTCGGCACGGATGTCGCGGGCCTCGGTGGCAATTCAGATTATGTGCGCGCCAAGCTCGATGCCGGCTACTACATCCCGCTCGATTATTTCAGTGGCAATCACCTCTGGAGCGTCGCGATCACTGGTGGTGTCGGCTACCTCTGGAACTACAGCGGCGACCAGAGGATCATCGACAACTTCTTCATGGGCGGTCAGAATCTGCGCGGCTTCGAGGAAGGCGGCGCGGGTCCGCATGACGTCAAGACCGGCGATAGCCTCGGCGGCCGCTTCATTGCGACGCAGACGACGGAACTCCATTTTCCGCTGCCGATTTCGCCAGATATTGGCCTCTCGGGACGCGTCTTCGCGGACATCGGCGTGCTGACGGGCGTTGATGCGAAATTCGGACCGGTCTACGACACCTCCTCGCCCCGCGTCGCCGCCGGTGTCGGCTTCTCGTGGAACACCCCCTTCGGCCTCATCAACATCGATTTGGCCGACCCGATCGTCAAATACAAAGACGATCAAACCCAAGTTTTCCGATTCGGCTTCGGCACGAGGTTCTAGTGCAATATATTTCTCTGCGACGCGTCTGCCTGATGGCGGCCGCGCTTATGGCTGCCCCTGCCACCCTGCATGCGCAAAGTGCCAATCCTGGCTGGTTCGTTCCCAGCCAGCCGGCGGCGCCACGCGCTGCCGCCGAACCGCGCGCGGTGCATCGCCGGTCCGTGGCTGACTCCCCGCCGGCCGCGACGCCTGTGGATCCTGCCGCGATGAAGGCTGTGCAGGCGCAGATGAACGCGCCAATCCCGCAGCTTCCGCCCCTGTCGAAGGGGGAGACACCGCCACCGGCGATCATCGGTGTGATCGGCGTGCCCGAGGTATTGCAGGCGTCGACCGCCGGTCAGGCGGTTGACAAAGAGATTCAGAAGCGGCGTGCCGCCCTAGCCCAGGATGTGCAGAAGGAACAGGACAGCTGGCGTAAGCTGCAGAGCGCATTGGCCGATCCCAGGGCGCATCTCTCCTCCGATCAGATACGGACGCGCGAGCAGAGCCTGCAGCAGCGTATCGCTACCGCGCAGACCACGTTCCGCAATCGCGAGGCGCGCATCCAGGCGGCGGCGCAGGTGTCTCTGGGCCAGATCGAACGGACGCTGATCGCCGTTATCCGCCAGGTCGCGCAGAGCCGCGGCATGAACCTCGTCCTGCACCGGGCGCAGGTGGCATTGAACATGAACGCCTTCGACATCAGCGATGAGGTCACCAAGGAACTTAACATCGTGCTACCCGCGGTCACCGTGCCGCCGGATTCGGTTTTCGCCAATGTCACCGCCGCCATGATGCAGCAGCAGCAACAGGCGGCGCAGGGTCAGTAGCGGTTGATCGAGTCGATCACGGGGGATCCGCGCTTCTTCGCGAGATGCGGCCCCTTTTCGCTGGCGGAAGTCGCGCAAGCAGCGGGCATTGAGCTGACGGCACTGGAGGGCAAGTCCTTCGTCGGTGTAGCGCCCCTACAGCTTGCGGGTCCGCGGCATGTCAGCTTCCTGAATAGCCAGCGATACGAGCATGCCTTGGCGGCAACGCGAGCGGGTGCGGTCCTGCTAGAGCCAGCGATGGTGGCTCGGGTGCCGGCCGGCACGGTCGCGCTCCCGACCGCCAATCCTGTCCGCGCCTGGGCCGAGGTCGCGACGCTGTTCCATCCAGCTCCAGTGGCAACGCCCGGCATCCACCCCACGGCGGTCATCGATCCCACGGCGATCATTGGCGAAGGGTCGGAGATCGGACCGCTGGCGGTGATCGGGGCGCGGGCGGAAATTGGGCGTGGCTGCCGTATTGGGCCGCTCGTGGCGATCGGGGAGGGGGTGGTGCTCGGCGCGGAGTGCCGCATCGGCGCCGGTGCCTCGATCAGCTACAGCCTGATCGGCGCAAGAGTCTATATCTATCCCGGGGCACGGCTCGGCCAGGAAGGCTTTGGCTTCGACGCCGCGGCCAGCGGGTTCAAGACCGTCCCGCAGCTCGGCCGGGTCATCATCGAGGATGACGTCGAGGTCGGGGCCAATTCCACGATCGACCGGGGATCGGCGCAAGACACCGTGATTGGGGCAGGCACTCGCCTCGACAATTTAGTGCAGATCGGGCACAACGTCCGCGTCGGACGCGGCTGTATCATTGTGGCTCAAGTCGGCATTTCAGGGTCTACCACGCTCGGCGATCATGTTGTGGTCGGCGGGCAGGTCGGCATGGCGGGACATCTGAAGATCGGTCGCGGGGCCCGGATCGGGGCTCAGGCCGGTGTGATGGCCGACCTGGAAGCCGGTGCTGAGGTCGTGGGCACGCCCGCCGAGCCGATAAAGGATTTTTTTCGTCAGGTCGCGTTCATCCGCCGGCTCGTGAAGCGGAGCGGTGCGGCCGGAAGCGGAACGGGTGCGGACTGAGCCGATGGATGCACAGATTGACCACGGCTCGCCCGTGACGAGCGGTGAGGTCGGTGAAACCGTGGATATCGCGGGCATCATGGGCGCGATTCCCCATCGGTATCCCTTCCTGCTGATCGACCGAGTGGTGCAGATGCACAAGAACACCTCGGCGATCGGGATCAAGAACGTCACGATCAACGAGTCGTTTTTCCAGGGCCATTTCCCCAGCCATCCGGTAATGCCGGGAGTGCTCATCATCGAGGCCATGGCGCAGACCGCGGCCGTGCTGGTGGTTGAAACCTTGGGGCCGGAGGCACGCGGGAAAGTCGTCTATTTCATGTCCATCGAGGGCGCGAAATTTCGCCGCCCGGTCGTGCCTGGCGATCAGGTGCATGTGCATGTCGTCAAGCTGCGCAACCGCGGCAACGTGTGGAAATTCCATGCCGTGGCGCGGGTCGACGGGATTTCCGTCGCGGAGGCGACCTACGCGGCCATGATCATGGATAAGCAGGGAACGTGAACTCAATCCACCCGTCGGCCATCGTCGCCGACGGCGCCGTCCTCGGCCAGAATGTCGAGATCGGGCCGTGGTGCCATGTCGGCCCCGATGTGGTGCTGGGGGATGGCGTTTGCCTGGTCTCCCATGCCGTGGTCGATGGCCATACGCGGCTTGGTGAGGGCGTGACCCTCTATCCCTTCGCCTCGGTCGGACTGCCGCCGCAGGACCTCAAGTATCGCGGCGAGCCGACGCGTTGCGAGATCGGGGCGCGCACCCGCATCCGCGAGCATTGTACCGTCCATCGTGGCACCGCGACGGGCAGCGGCATCACCCGGGTCGGCGCCGAATGCCTGCTGATGGCGGTGGTCCATATCGCCCATGACTGCGTTTTGGGGGACGGCGTCATCATCGCGAATAACGTGGTGATGGGCGGGCATGTGACGATCGAGGATGGGGCCGTGATCGGCGGCAGCGCGGCGTTGCACCAGTTCGTGCGGATCGGCCGGGGTGCCATGGTCGGCGGCGTTTCGGGTGTCGAGGCCGATGTCATTCCCTTCGGCATGGTGATGGGCAACCGGGCGCGGCTCGCTGGTCTCAACATCGTTGGGCTGCGACGACGAGGGCTCGATTCCGCGGCCATTCGCCGGCTGCGCGCGGCCTTCCGCCTGTTATTCCAGCACGAGGGCGTTTTCGCGGCCCGCGTCGGCGAGACGCGCATGCGCTATGGCGACGACCCGATTGTCGCCGAAATCCTCACCTTCATCGAGCAACCGAGCAAGCGCGGCCTGATCCGGCGCGAACCCCGCTTGGTCGAGGCTGACGACGCGGCCTGAGCGGGTGGCCGCAGCCTCCAGCACGCTCGGAATTATCGCGGGCGGCGGCACCTTGCCGCTCCGTATCGCGACAGCGGCCCAGTCCGCGGGGCGCCAGGTTTTCATCGTGGGCCTCGAGGGGCATGCCGATCCTAAGGCGCTCGCGCCCTTTCCTCATGTCATCCTGCGAGTCGGCGCGGCGGCGCGGATGCTGCGGCGCCTGAAGGCCGAGGGTTGCACCGACCTCGTCATGGCGGGGCCTGTGCGGCGGCCGTCGTTTTTTGAGATCCGCCCGGAAGCCGATGGGATGCGGTTGCTCGCCCGCGTCGGCAGGGCGGCTTTCGCGGGCGATGACGGGTTGTTGAAGGCGGTGATCCGCGTGCTGGGGGAGGAGGGTTTCCGCATCCTCGGCGCGCACGATGTGCTGGATGATCTGATTGGCCATACCGGGCTGCTGACCGAAATCGCGCCCGATGACGCGGCGCTGGCCGATGTGGCGCGGGGCGTCGCGGTAGCGCGGGCCATGGGTGCGGCGGATATCGGCCAAGGCTGCGTCGTGCAGGATGGTTTCGTGCTCGCGGTCGAAGCGGCCGAGGGCACCGACGCGATGCTTTCCCGCTGCGGTCCGTTGGCGCGTCCGGGACCGGGCGGCGTGCTGGTGAAGCTGGTCAAGCCGGGGCAGGAACGCCGGGCGGATTTGCCGACCATCGGCATTGAGACCGTGCGGCGCGCGGCAGAAGCCGGACTTCGAGGCTTGGCTTTCGAGGGCGGTGGCACCATCCTCATGGACCGCGCCGGCACCATCGCCGCCGCGAATGCGGCTGGGCTCTTCCTGCTCGGCCTCGACACTCACGAGACCGGCGCGGCAGCCGGCAGCCAGAAGGAACATGCCCCATGAGCGCGACGCAGGAATTCAGCTATCTCCACACCATGATGCGGGTCGGCAACCTCGACCGCAGCATCAAGTTTTATACCGAGAACCTCGGCATGAAGGAGCTTAGGCGGGCGGACGTGCCCGACGGGAAATACACCTTGGTGTTCCTTGGTTACGGGAATGAGCGTGACCATACGGTGCTGGAACTGACCTATAACTACGGCACCGAGACCTATGACATGGGCACGGCCTTCGGCCATCTCGCGCTGGGCGTATCGGACATCAAGGCGACCTGCGAAAAGCTGCGGAAGGCCGGTGCCAAGATCAGCCGCGAGCCAGGGCCGGTGAAGTTCGGCACCACCGTGATCGCCTTCATCGAGGACCCGGACGGCTACAAGATCGAGCTGATCGAGCGTAGCTAACACGCGTGGGCTCATCCGCCCGGTGCTAGCCCAGCGGACAGCGAGTCTCGCATTCCCGTCATGGCACGCGAAGGCGTGCCATCCACGCCTTCTTCCTTAGCGACGCCCGGCGAACGCGTGGATCCTCGGCCTTCGCCGAGGATGACGTGATTGATTGTTTCGCGCGCTGAGCCACCATGCACACTCGCGTAAAACGGGTGGCGCTGGTGCCACACAGTCTTCACAAAACACCTCAGGCGCGGTTTCCAGTGGAAATTCCGGGAAGCGGTCGCGATAATCGCGTGCTGCCTCCGCATATCGCCATGCACTATAACTAGTTGCCAATTGGCCTTCGGGGCCACAAGATATGGTATCGCCGCGTCGCTCGCGAGTCCGTGAGACGCCCCGCCAACCGCTCGATAAAGGACATGGCCCATGCGTTTCGACCGCGAACTCACGACCGAGGAAGAGGGCCGCTACGGCGAGATCGCGTTCACTACGACAACCAGCGAGATCAGAAATCCCGATGGCTCGGTGATCTTCCGCGCCGCTGATATCGAGGTTCCGGGCGCCTGGTCCCAGGTCGCCTGCGACGTCCTGGCGCAAAAATACTTCCGCAAGGCCGGCATCCCGGCGCGGCTCAAGCCCGTCGAGGAACCCGGCGTGCCCGGTTGGCTGCGCCGCCATGTGCGCGATGAGGAGGCCCTCGCCGGACTGCCGGAAACCGAGCGGCTCGTCGGCGAATCCTCGGCGAAGCAGGTCTTCGACCGCATGGCCGGGACCTGGACCTATTGGGGCTGGAAGGCCGGCTATTTCGACAGCGAGGGCGATGCCCGAGCCTTCCGCGACGAGCTTGTCTTCATGCTGGCCCGCCAGATGGCCGCGCCCAATTCGCCGCAATGGTTCAATACCGGCCTGCATTGGGCCTATGGCATCGACGGTCCAGCGCAGGGCCATTTCTACGTCGATTCCGCGACCGGCAAGGTGATCGAGTCGACCAGCGCCTATGAGCACCCGCAGCCGCATGCCTGCTTCATCCAATCCGTCTCGGATGATCTGGTGAATGAGGGCGGCATCATGGATCTCTGGGTCCGCGAGGCCCGGCTGTTCAAATATGGCTCCGGCACCGGCTCCAACTTCTCCAAGCTGCGCGGCGATGGCGAGAAGCTGTCGGGTGGCGGCCGTTCTTCCGGCCTCATGAGCTTCCTCAAGATCGGCGACCGCGCGGCGGGCGCCATCAAGTCGGGCGGCACGACGCGCCGCGCCGCCAAGATGGTGTCGGTCGATGTCGATCATCCGGATATCGAGGCTTATGTCGATTGGAAGGTCGTCGAGGAGCAGAAGGTCGCGGCGCTCGTTGCGGGCTCCAAGATGACGAAGCGCCAGCTCGATGGCGTCATCCTCGCCGCCCGCGCGGCGGCGCCGGATCTGGGCGACGCGGCCTATGACGTGCTGAAGAACCCGGCGCTGAAGGCCGCCGTGCGCAAGGCCAAGGATTGCGCGATCCCCGAGAACTATATCCGCCGCGCCATCGACGCAGCGCGCCAGGGGCAGGAGAGTTTCGACTTCCGCACGTACGACACCGATTGGGATAGCGACGCCTATCTCACCGTCGCCGGCCAGAACTCCAACAACTCCGTGCGGCTGACCAATGACTTCGTGCAGCGCGTGCTGGACGACAAGGACTGGAACCTCATCCGCCGCACCGACGGCAAGATCCACAAGACGATGCGGGCGCGCGCACTGTGGGACAAGATCAGCTCAGCCGCCTGGGCCTCTGCCGATCCCGGCGTGCAATACGACACCACCATCAATGAGTGGCACACCTGCCCGGCGGGCGGACGCATCAATGCGTCCAACCCCTGCTCGGAATACATGTTCCTCGATGACACCGCCTGTAATCTTGCGTCGCTGAACCTGCTGGCCTTCCGGCGCGACGACGGCCATTTCGACACCGCGACCTTCACCCATGGCGTCCGCCTCTGGACCGTGGTTTTGGAGATCGCGGTGCTGATGGCGCAGTTTCCGTCGAAGGAGATCGCGCGGCTGTCCTACGATTACCGCACCCTCGGCCTCGGCTACGCCAATCTCGGCGGTCTGCTGATGGCGGCGGGGCTGCCCTATGACAGCGATGGCGGTCGCGCCATCGCGGGCGGCATCAGCGCGGTGATGACCGGCGTCGCCTATCGCACCTCCGCCGAGATGGCAGCCCAGCTCGGGCCATTCGCCGAGTTCCCCGCCAATCGCGAGCCGATGCTGCGCGTCATCCGCAACCACCGGCGCGCGGCGCGCGGCGGCGTGGAGGCTTACGAGGGGCTGACGGTGGCACCGGTGCCTTTCCTGCGCGCGCAATGCCCCGATGCCGGTCTTGCCAATGCCGTGGCCGATGTTTGGGACGAAGCGCTCAAGATGGGCGAGGCGCATGGCTATCGTAATGCGCAGGTCAGTGTCGTGGCGCCGACCGGCACCATCGGGTTGGTGATGGATTGCGACACCACCGGCATCGAGCCTGATTTCGCGCTGGTGAAGTTCAAGAAACTGGCGGGCGGCGGTTACTTCAAGATCATCAACCGCATCGTGCCGACCGGCCTCGCGACGCTCGGCTATACGCCGGCGGCGGTCGATCGCATCATCCGCTATGCCGTCGGCCATGGCACGCTGCTTGGCGCGCCGGCCATCAACCAACAAAGCCTGACCGCCAAGGGCTTCGGCGCGGCGGATCTCGCCAAGGTCGAGTCCTCGCTGGTCGCGGCCTTCGACATCAAGTTCGTCTTCAACAAATGGACGCTGGGCGAGGAATTCCTCATCAACGCCCTCGGCATGACGGCGGAGGCTATCGCGACGCCGAAATTCGATCTGCTGACGGCGCTGGGCTTCACCCGCGCGCAGATCGAGGCGGCGAATACCTATATCTGCGGCGCGATGACGCTGGAGGGCGCGCCGGAACTCGACCCCGCGCATCTGCCGGTATTCGACTGCGCCAATCCCTGCGGCCGTATCGGTGTGCGGTTTCTCTCGGCCGACAGCCATATCCGCATGATGGCGGCATCGCAGCCCTTCATTACCGGCGCGATCTCGAAGACCATCAATATGCCGAACTCGGCCTCGGTCGAGGATTGTTCGATGGCGTATCTGCTGTCCTGGCGCCTCGGGTTGAAGGCCAATGCGCTGTATCGCGATGGCTCCAAGCTCAGCCAGCCGCTGTCTTCGCAGCTCATCGACGATGAGGATGATGACGCGGAGGAGCTGATCGCGATGGCGCCGGCGGCTCAGGCGGTCGCGATGGCGGAGCGTATCGTCGAGCGCGTCATCCATCGCGCCGAGCGCCGCAAGCTTGCGGGCCGCCGCAAGGGCTATACGCAGAAGGCGAGCGTCGGCGGCCACAAGGTCTATCTGCGGACCGGCGAATACGAGGATGGCAGCCTCGCCGAGGTGTTCATCGATATGCACAAGGAAGGTTCCGCCTTCCGCTCGCTGATGAACAACTTCGCGATCGCCATTTCGATCGGGCTGCAATACGGCGTGCCGCTGGAAGAATTCGTCGAGGCTTTCACCTTCACGCGTTTCGAGCCGGCGGGGATGGTGCAGGGCAACGACGCCATCCGCATGGCGACCTCGATCATCGATTACATTTTCCGCGAGCTGGCGGTGTCCTATCTGGCGCGCAACGATCTCGCGCATGTCGATGCGTCGGATCTGCTGCCGGATGCGATGGGCACGGGGATCGGCGAGGGCAATCTGCCGCGCGGACCTGGACCTTTGGCGGAGGAGGCGCGCTCCCGGCTGGCGGATATCCAGCGTGACGTGAGCCGTGGTTTTGTGCGCGGGCCGTTGCAGGCGACGACGGTTTCGGCGCCAGTGGCCGCGGCGGATGACCGGATGAGCCGGGTGCGGGAGGCGAAGGTGAAGGGCTATGAGGGCGACAGCTGCCCGGATTGCGGCAACTTCACGATGGTGCGGAATGGGACGTGCTTGAAATGCGTGACGTGCGGGGCGACGAGCGGGTGTTCTTGAGCCACAAGCAAGGCGACTATCTCTGCTGACTATTCGGCAGGATAGTCGCCTTCGGTGGTTCTATTGTTTGATGTATCTTCTCATGTAATCCGATGCGGCCTGCGCGAGCGCAAAAGGAATCTGCTGTCTGGCGGCAACCTGGTCGTGCACAGTACTGCTATTGTAAAGAGGCTCGCCTTCATACGGCAGGTAGAGACCGTTCTTCCCATGCTGCCATTGGTCGTAATCCTGTACGACGTAGCCCGATCTCGTTTGCGCAAAATACTGCTGCTGTTCGGCTATCATTTTAGGGAGATTAGATTGAGGGAGATTAACTGGGGCTACTACGTCGGGAAGGCTAAAGAAGTTCGCACCCTGCCCGTGGATATAAGCGACATTAGAATTAAATGTTTGGAGCGGCGTTGAAGGTATGGGCACAGCTTGGACTGGTCTGGGCGTAATGGTCGGTCTGAGTGTAACGGGGGCAGGGGGCGGCGGTATTGGTACCGGCTGTTGCACCTGCGGCGCATCAAAAGTGAGCGAACTAGTTAGCGACGTCGCCAGCGGCAGGTAGGCTGCTGGGCTTTCTGTCATGAATTTATAAAGCGCTGCCGCGTACTCCGAGTCCGAGTTCACCGGAACACCATTTAAACGGGCACTATAACTTCCCCCACCCTCTGGCGCGACCGCGAACCCCTGATCATATGCATGGGGTCCATGTTTCTTCTCTTTTGCCAGCAATGCCCAGTCGGAGTTAGCCCAAGAGATGTAGGTGTCGCCGTAAGGCTTTCCCGGCATTTTGCTGAGATCGAGAGGGTAGAGATAGTTCCATTTATTGCCCGGATAACCCATTACATGTGCCTCGACGGCCTTCTTGTTAACGTCATACCAATTGTGGACAGCGGCGTCGAAGTCGGGCGGGGATGGCTGCTTCTTGTTAGTGAGCGACATGTTAAACACAGCCGGTGTGTCGACGTGGCCACCCGGCGGCTGAAATCCACTATAGGGACTGCCTTTATTGACTGTCGAGGACATTTCAAGGTTTCCAGATGTTAGTGTTAGTTGTGCTAACACGTGGATATTTCTTTTCTCTAAATCCGCGGCGCACTTAGGATTGGAGGCTGGCCGCTATCTCGCGGCGCGGTCTGGCCGAGCTATGATCCCGTTAAGTGGAGGTGATCATGGACGCGCTTTACATCACGCCCGCCTTGCCCGAGGGAACGCAGAGCCTCAAGACCGGGGGCATCAAGCCCCTGGGATGCCCCAGCCTGATCACCCGCCGTCACGGCCTGGTAGCCCGGATGAAACGGGTGATCTTGCGCCGCTAGCGGTTTCGCAGCCGCGACCTTACCAGCTATCGCCCTCGCGGCGGAGTCACACCAAAAGAGCCGCGTCGCGACGAGAAGCTGAGCCTGTGCCGCCTCGTGACATCCCAGCCGTAAGCCGCTCCATGATAGCGCGATGCAGCCGGTCCTTGAGCACCTCCATGAACGGTCTCGCGTAGTGGCTGCTGCCGTCGGTAAGCGCCTCGGTGATGCCGTAGCCGCGAGCGATCGGCAGGGGATCGAAGAATGTCTCGCCGGCCGCTTCGGAGAAACGCCGCAGCACGTCGTTGATTTGTGCCCGTTCACGGATCGGCTTCCCGTCCGAGCCGTCCACGTTGAGTGTGGGGACGAGAACGAGTGGGCGCCGGAGCATCTCCCGGAGCTGGTACAGCCCGGTCATCATGGCGTCCGGCGTCTGCGTCACTTGCCTCGCTTCGGTGGCGAGAGACCGCAACGCCTCGGGAATGTCCGAGAGTTCACGGCTTTCAGGCGGTGCCTTCAACAGCCGTAATAGTCTGCTGTAATCGACCCCCCCAGCTTCGAAGGCAGCCTTTAAACACCATCGCTGCAGCTCCAAATTTCGCCACTGCACGGTGTTAATCGAGGAGACCTCGACCACGAAAACCTCGGACGCCTCATAGTAATCCGGCCGGAAGAGGTCAGTCTCGAAGTGATCGGCCTCATAGGCCACGAGCGGGACAAGGCTGGGCGTGATCGCCACTTCGCCCTTGAGGATCCTGATCTTCTGGATCGCTTCGGGGATGCTGTGGGTGTACCACCTGACCGGGTCTCGGACCGGGTCGATTTGGTTGTCTCGCTCCAGGTAGCTAAGCGGCGAGAATATCCGGCAGGTTCCGATCGCGGCGACCCTTGGCCGGATGGCTTCGGCAGCCAAAGTGAGCCCGTCCATCGCTCTCAGTCTCCCGCCATCACTTCGTGTCGTTCGCTGATTGTAATGTTACGACATCGACGCGAAGCGGATCAACCCTCTGCCCCTAGCGCCGCGCTACTTCCCACCGCGAGGTAGCTGCGCCATAGCTTCGCTTTGCGCCACTCAGTGGAGACGACCATGGACGGGGTGAACACCAATCCGTCGGGCGATGCCAAGCAGGCCTTCGGGACCGAGGGCATCAAGCCCATGGGGCGTCCCAGCCTGACCACGCGTGCCGTCATGAGCGTGGTCGCCTGGGTGGAGCGGATGAACCTCCGCTGCTCCAAGGTCGGCAATCCGCCGGTCTATGACCTCGCGACTTTCGCCTGGGCGCATGAGATCGAGCGGGAATGGGCCCTGATCCGCACCGAACTCGATCATGTCCTGGTCCGCAAGCAGGACCTGCCGAGCTTTCATGACATCTCGACCGATGTCGCGACGATCAGCACCGATGCCGGCTGGAAGACGTTCTTCCTCACCGGCTATGGCCATACCTCCGCGAATAACACCGCGCTTTGTCCGGAAACCTGGCGCATCGTCCAGAAAATACCTGGTCTGCGGACGGCGATGTTCTCGATCTTCGAGCCGGGCAAGCATCTGCCGGCCCATCGCGGCCCCTATAACGGCGTCCTGCGCCTGCATCTCGGCCTCAAGGTGCCGCCCTATCCCGACAAGATCGCGATCCGCGTCGACAAGCAGATCTGCCATTGGCAGGAGGGCCGCGCGCTGATCTTCGACGATGCCTTCGAGCATGAGGCCTGGAATCATTCCGACGAGACGCGCGTGGTGCTGTTTGTCGATTTCGACAAGCCGCTGCGGTTCCCGGCCGTGCTGTTCCACAAGCTATTGCTCAGTGTCGCGATCTTCACGCCCTTCATTCGGGAAGGGGCGGAGAACCATACGGCGTGGGAGAAGAAATTCTACGCCGAGGCGGAGGCTCTGCGGAACGCCCAGCCTCGATAGTAGGCGTTCGCCACCCAACCTATTACTCCGCCGAGACCCAGGAGAGAAAGAATGACAACGACCGCCAACGGCCGCACGGCCGACCATCCGATCAGCGCCCAATTCCTAGAGCGCTGGTCGCCCCGCGCCTTCACCGGGGAGGTGATCTCCGAAGCCGATCTGATGACTATCTTCGAGGCCGCGCGCTGGGCGCCGTCCTCCTACAACTCCCAACCGTGGCGCTTCGTTTATGCCCGGCGCGGCACGCCGCATTGGGAGAAGCTGCTTGGGCTGCTGATCCCCTTCAACCAGTCTTGGGCCAAGGAAGCGGGGGCGCTGGTGATTGTCGTCTCCAATTCCCTCATGACGACCCCGAGCAGCGAGAAGCCGGTGCCTTCGCATAGCCATTCCTTCGATACGGGCGCGGCCTGGGCCTATATGGCGCTGGAGGCGCAGCGGATCGGCTGGCACACGCACGGCATGGTCGGCTTCGACATCCCGCGCGCCTTCGCCGAGCTCGACGTGCCTGAGGGCCATCGCGTGGAAGCCGCCGTCGCGATCGGCCGCCAGTGCGACAAGTCGGTTCTGCCGGAGCAACTTCAGGCCCGTGAGGCGCCGAGCCCCCGCAAGCCGATCAGCGAGAGCGTTTTCGAGGGTGGGTTCAAGAAGGGCTGAGGGCGTTTAGGGCTGGCCCGGCTCATGCAACCGGGCCGCCGGCGCCGAAGGCTCGACATTCAGCGAAAGGAGATCGTCGAGGGAGAAGGGGCATCGCGGAGCGAGGTCTGGTGAGGAGGGGTGTCCGGCGCGGGCTTGGGCCACGGCATAGCCATAGCAGGTCGGATTGCTGCTCCGACCAAATCAGAATGTCCCGCTCATATAATTCGTCTGCCATCACTAGGTGTTAGCCCAGACCTGGTGAGCCAAATCTAGATTGCGTGGCCGGCCACCCATCCGCTCGCCCAGGCCCATTGGAAATTGTAGCCGCCCAGCCAGCCGGTCACGTCCACCGCTTCACCAATGAAGTAGAGGCCCGGCACATTGCGCGCCGCCATCGTCTGGGATGAGAGCGCGCTGGTATCGACACCCCCGCGCGTGACCTCGGCTTTGGCGAAGCCCTCGGAACCCGAGGGGACCAGGCGCCAGTTCTTCAGTCGCTCTGCCACCGCCGACAACGTCTTGTCGGTGAGTTCCGCCATCGGCCGTGTCGCGCCCTCCGCCAGGGCCGCGGCGAGGCGTTGGGGCAGGGCCTCCGCCAAGGCCGTGCGCAGCTCGATCCGTGGCCGCTCGCGCTTCAGCGAGAACAGCCAGGCCCGCGCATCCCGCTCCGGCGTGAGGTCGAGCGACAGGTTGCCGTTCGGGCCGAGGTAGCTCGAGGCTTGCAGGATGGCGGGGCCGGAGAGGCCGCGATGGGTGAAGAGCAGCGCCTCCCTAAAGGCGGTTTTGCCGACGCGGGCGATCGCTTCGCAGGAGACGCCACTCAAGCCGCGCATCAGGCCAAGCTCTGGCTCCGCGAAGGTCAGCGGCACGAGCGCCGGTTCGGGTGTGACGATAGGTAAGCCGAATTTTCGCGCGATGTCATAAGCGAAGCCGGTCGCGCCCATTTTCGGGATCGAGAGGCCACCAGTCGCCACCACCAGGGCAGCCGCCGTCACGCCACCGCTTGGGGTCTCGACGCGAAATGCCTGGCCGTCATGGCCGAGATCGCTAACGCGCTGACCCAGCCGCAGCACGACGCCCGCCGCCGCGCATTCGGCGAGCAGCAGGGCGACCACCTGCCGCGCTGAGCCGTCGCAGAACAGCTGGCCCAGCGTCTTCTCGTGCCAGGCAATCCCGTGGCGGTCGATCAGCGCGATAAAGGCGGCAGGCGGGTAGCGGCTGAGCGCCGATTTGGCGAAATGCGGATTGGCCGAGAGGAAGCGCGTCGGCGGCGTCTCGCGATTGGTGAAGTTGCAGCGACCGCCGCCGGATATGATGATCTTGGCACCCGCTTCGGCGCCATGGTCGAGCAGAAGCACGCGCCGGCCGCGCTGCCCCGCGGTCATCGCCGCCATCAGGCCGGCCGCGCCGGCCCCGAGCACGATGGCGTCGAACTGCTCCATGCTAAGCGCGGCAAACCTTCATGCCATGCCGCCGCATCGCGGGCGGCTAGCCTTCCAGCAGATGGCCGAAGGCGCGGAAGGGGCGCAGGCGATCACAAACGATCTTCATTATGGCGAGCATCGGCACCGCCAGAATGGCGCCCGCGACACCCCACATCCAATACCAGAAGATCAAGGACAGCATCACCGCGACCGGATTTATGGTGAAGCGACTCGCCAGCAGCATCGGCGTGATGATCTCGCCTTCCGCGACATGGATCCCGAAATACAGGCCCGCCGGCAGGATCGAGAACCACTCGAATCCCCAGGTCACAATGCCGACCGCCAGGAAAACCAGGATGCCGCAGAACGGCCCGAGGATCGGTACGAAGTTGAGGCAGAAGGCAACGACGCCCCAAAGAATCGCGCCCGGCACGCCGCAGATCCACATCACCGCGCCGGTCGCGCAACCAACCACGGCGTTGATGATCGTGATGGTCAGGAGATAGGCCGAGAGGTCCTTCTCCATATGCATGGAGATTTCCACCGCCTCGCGCTTGTCGTCGAAGCGGGGCAGTACCTCCACCAGGCGGCGCAGGAAGGTTTCGCCGAAGACCAAGAGATAGAAGAGGACGAGCAGCGTCTCCAAGAGATGGGAGGCGACAGTGCCGGTGCCGCTGAAGACCGCCGTCACCATGCCGACGGGATGAGCGAAGAAGGAATCCGATCCCGGCCCGGTGAAATGGACACCCATATTCTCGAGCGTGCGCTGAATATGATCCACCGGCGTTTTCAGCATGGCGAAGCGCTTCTGCAGCATCGGCCAGGCCTGAGGCAACTGCCCGGCCCAGCGGGAAGCCGGGCTCGACAGCAGCATCCCAAGGCCGACGAAGACGCCAAGGAGCAGTGCAATCGAGAACAGCGCGCCGACCGCCTTCGGCACATGCACCCGTTCCAGCAGCTTTACCAATGGCTGGAACAGCAGCTTGAGCACGATCGCGAGGACCACCGGCAGCACGATGTCCCGGGCGACATAGAGACACGCCAGGATCGCGATGGTCGTCAGGATGCCGAGGCAGACGGATTGGGTCGAGCGCGGTAGCGGCATGTCATGCCGCCGCAGTTCCGTATCGTCGGACTCGCCGACCGTGAGCCCGAGCGCTTCGCCCAGGCCACCGCGCCCGTGCTCTTCGTCGGTGGCCGAGCCGGCGGTGCCGGGCTCCTTCGTCAGGCCGAAGGCCGGTGATGCGGACAAACTAGGTTCCATCAGTCGGAGGAAGATAACGGGTCAATAATAGCAAGTGGGCGGGTCGGATGTGGAAGACAATTGCTCGCGTACCGCACCCGATCTCAACTCATCCAGGACGGCGGCGTCAGTCCCCGGCCGCGCAGGAAGTCAGGATTGAAGAGCCTGGACTGATAGCGCGCCCCGCCGTCACAGAGAATGGTGACGATGACATGGTCAGGCCCCATCTGACGTCCGAGGCGGATGGCGGCGGCGACATTGATGCCGGCCGAGCCGCCGACCGAGAGCCCCTCACACTGTAGAAGGTCGTACACTTGCTCCAGCGCCTCCTCATCGGTGACGCGTAGAGCATCGTCGATCTGGGCGTCGCGAAGGTTACCGGGCACGCGGGACTGGCCGATGCCCTCGGTGATGGAACTGCCCTCGACCGAGAGGTCGTTCGATTTCACCCAGCCATAGAGGCCGCTGCCTGTGGGGTCAGCCAAGACAATCTTCACGCGCGAACTGCGCAGCTTGAGCGCATCGGACACCCCGGCGAGCGTGCCGCCAGTACCGCAGGCGCAGGTGAAGGCGTCGATGCGGCCGTTGGTTTGCGCCCAGATCTCGACGCCGGTCGTCATCGCATGGCCACGGCGATTGGCGAGATTGTCGAATTGGTCAGCGTAGACGGCATCGAGCTCGTCCGCCAGGCGACGCGCGACATGGACGTAGTTGCCCGGGTCCTTGAAAGGCTTGGCGGGCACCAGACGCAGATCGGCGCCAATCATCCGGAGAAAGTCGATCTTCTCCTGACTCTGGGTCTCCGGCATCACGATGACGGATTTGTAGCCGCGCGCATTGGCGACGAGCGTGATGCCGATGCCGGTATTCCCGGCGGTACCTTCGACGATCGTGCCGCCGGTGCGCAATTGGCCGCGCTGTTCGGCGTTGAGGATGATGGCGAGGGCGGCGCGATCCTTCACGGAACCGCCAGGGTTCATGAACTCCGCCTTGCCGAGAATGGTGCAGCCGGTGGCCTCAGATGCGCGGCGCAGGCGGATCAGCGGCGTTCCGCCGATGGCACCGACGAGGCCGTCGGCGATCGCGGCGTCGCTCGGCGTCAGACGATCAGTGGACATGCCGGTCCTCGCTCTTGCCATCCCGATGCCGCGGGGCCTTCACTGGCCACCGAGACGCGAGGAGAAGAGACATGATCGAAGACATCGAGCCGGGCAAGGTTTGGGATGCCCTCAAGAGCGATCCGCAAGCCGCGCTATGCGACGTGCGGACCGATGCCGAATGGAACTTCGTCGGCCTGCCGAACCTGGAGGAGGCTGGTAAGGAGCCGGTGCTGATCCCTTGGCAGGTCTATCCGTCGATGCAGCGCAACGGTGCCTTCGTCGAGCATTTGCGTGCCGCGGGCCTCACCCCCGAACACCGGGTTTTCTTTATATGCCGCAGTGGCGCGCGCAGCCTGGCCGCCGCGCAGGCCGCACGGGCGGCGGGTTTTCCCGAGGTCTACAATGTGGCCGATGGTTTCGAGGGGCCGGTGGGACCCGAAGGACATCGCGGAACCGTTGCGGGCTGGAAGGCAGACGGGCTGCCTTGGCAGCAGCGATAGCCAGCTTGGTGTGGCGGGTCGGCGACGCGCGGACTAGTACAGGCTGGGACCTAGCCAGTACCGTCATGCTCGGCCTTCGCCGAGCATGACGATGGGTTGTGGCGAGGAAGTGCTCAGCGATACGCAGGTGACCCGCTCAGCGACACGCGGAATTGGGAGAGGAACCGCAGATGACGAAACCCGATCTGGTCGCGCTTTGGGAGGCGCATTGCCGCTACGAGTTCGAGACGCGGGATGTCGATGCGACGATGGCGACGATGGTCGCCACACCCTACGTCAACCACATCCCGACCATGACCGGCGGCGTCGGGCACGACGAACTCAAGCGCTTCTACAAATTTCACTTCATCCAAGGCAATCCGCCGGACCTTCGTCTGACGCCGATCAGCCGCACCGTCGGCGACAGCCAGATCGTCGATGAGTTCATCATCGGCTTCACGCATACGACAGTCATCGACTGGATGCTGCCGGGCGTCGAACCCACTGGCCGTGCGGTCGAGATTCCAGCGATCGCCGTCATCCGGTTCGAGGGCGACAAGCTGCTTCACGAGCATATCTATTGGGACCAGGCCTCGGTTCTCGTGCAGGTCGGCCTGCTCGATCCCAGAGGTTTGCCTGTCGCGGGCGCAGAGACGGCGCGCAAGGTCGCGGACAAAAACCGCCCGAGCAACGCGCTGATGGCCGCCTGGGCAAGCAGCGAGGGCAAGCCGCTCTAGCGTCCACCATCTCCGGCTAGCCGCCGTGCTCGGCCTTTGCCGAACACGGTCAACGGTCGTCGCGTTACCGCGCGTATAGAACGCGGATCACCACCAGCCACGGATAGCGTGGGTCGATGGACACGCCGTCAGGAGTCGCAAGCGTTCCTTGGGCCGTCAGCGGAACATGGGTGAGCGCCACCGCATCCTCGACATTGCCACCGATGATGCTGATCTGGCCGGGCTGCCCGCTTACGACAATGCCGCAATGGCCAGGGAAGTGACCGGTCGGAAGATCCGTGTAGCGCAGCCTCTCCGCGCGACCGCGCCCGAAGCAGATGAGATCGCCGAGCGCGGGCGGATAAGTCGCGGGCGGCTGCGCCTCGATCGAATAGCCCTGCGCCGTACCGGCGGTCTCCTGCGCCGCGATGTCGATGTAATCGACATGCGATCTTGCATAAGGAAAGGACGGGCCAGCCCCGGCCATGCGCATTACATAAGAGATGAAAGCGGCGGACCAGGCATATTGGCTGTCGCCCTCGGGCGCGAAATCCGCGCCGGTTTCGTCATGCTTGCCGGTCCAGGCTGTCGCGGGATCGTTCTGGTTCAGGCCGAGCCACCAATATTCTCCAACGCGTTGCCAATAGCCGTCCTGCCGTTCGGCCTTGGTATTCGGGTCAGGCGGCAGCTCGTTTCTCGGGTCTGCGTCATAGACGACACTGCCCCAGGCTCGCCATTCGCGCATGGCGATGGCGACGGCTGAGGCGCGCGAGAAGGGTTCGTAGCACTGCCGAATAAAAGGCGGTTCCTGTGGATCGCCCGTTTGCTGAACACAGGAGGAGAAGGTCGGTGGCGCGGGCGCCGTGCGTCCGGCAACCGGTGCCGGGTGCTTGTTGACGGCGCAAGCGCTGAGCACAAGCGCCGCGGCGAGCGCGACGGCGGCACGCCAGTTCATGTGGCTCATGCGTGCTCGGGAAAGAGTGAGGCAAGGCCTTCGGTCGTCGCGTCGCAAAGCCCACGCTCGGTGATGAGGCCAGAAACCAGCCGCGCCGGTGTCACGTCGAAAGCGGGATTGGCGGCGCCGCTGCCATGCGGCGTCACGCGCACGGTGGCGAGCGTGCCATCCGCTGTCGGTCCCGTCATCATCGTGACTTCCGTTTCCGCACGCTCCTCTATGGGGATCGAGGCCACGCCATCCTCGATCGTCCAGTCGATCGTGGTGGAGGGAACGGCGACCCAGAACGGCACCGAATTGTCATGCGCGGCAAGCGCCTTGAGATAGGTGCCGATTTTATTGGCGACGTCGCCGCGCCGCGTTACCCGGTCGGCGCCGACGATCACGAGATCGACTTCGGCATGCTGCATCAGATGGCCACCGGCATTGTCGGCGATGACGGTATGCGGCACGCCATGGCGGCCGAGTTCCCAAGCCGTCAGCGCCGCGCCCTGATTGCGCGGGCGGGTTTCATCGACCCAGACATGCACGCCGATGCCGGCATCGTGAGCCTGGTAGATGGGTGCCAGCGCCGTTCCCCAATCCACCGTCGCGATCCAACCGGCATTGCAATGCGTCAGCACCTGCACCGGCTTGTCAGGCTTTTGCCGCGCTCTGATGAGTTCGAGTCCATGCCGCCCGATCGCGGCATTCTGCGCGACATCCTCCTCCGCGATGGCGGCGGCTTCGGCATAGGCGGTGGCGACTCGCTCGGCCGGCCGCGTATTGCGCAGCCGCGTCAGCATGCGGTCGAGCGCCCATTTGAGGTTCACGGCGGTCGGCCGCGTCGCCGCCAATGTCGCTGCGTCGCGCTCCATCGCATCGGTGCTGGCATCCGCGCGCAGCGCCAGGCACAGGCCATAGGCGGCGGTCGCGCCGATCAGCGGTGCGCCGCGCACCTGCATGCTGCGGATGGCGTGAGCCGCCTCCGCCACCGTTTCCAGTGTCAGAATTTCGAAGGACCAGGGCAGCTTGGTCTGGTCGATGATGCGCAAGGACCAGCCGTCTTCGGCGAGCCAGATGCTGCGATAGGGCGTGCCGTCGATTTTCATGGGCGGGACTTTATGCTGCTGGACCGGCGACGCGATGATGCAGAACGGCGATCAGGGTGAAGAGGCGACGCGCAGTATCCTGGTCGAGATCGACCTTGCCGTCGAGACGTGCGGCGATCAGCGCCGCGCCCTCGTTGTGCAAGCCGCGTCGGCCCATGTCGATTGCCTGCACGCGCGCCTCCCGGCCTTCCTGGATGGCGACCGCGTAGCTATCGACGAGCATCACATAGTCTTTGATCAGGCGCCGTAGCGGTCCGAGTGCCAGGCCGATGGCGGTGACGGGCTGCATCGCGGCGTCGCGAATGTCGAAGATCAGGCGGCCGTCACGCACCGAGAGTGCGAGGATGAAGGGGCCGGCACCTGCGCCGCGCGGCGCGAAGACGTTCTGCAGTTCGAGGTCGGCGACGGCCTGCGCGCGGTCCGCTTCGATCAGCGGCGGCAGGCTTCCCAAGGTTTCGTCGCTCAACAGGACGCGAAGGAGATGCGGCTGCGCTTCAATGCCCATCCTGTCCCCGCTGCACTTGGAGACGCAGAAGAAGTCCGATGGTGGCACCTTTCACGACTGGCAGCAGCAGCAAGGTGAGGATCGCGGCGAGCGGGAGGAAGATAATCCCGTCGAGCCAGAAGGGCGGCTGCACAGTTTCCTCCAGCACGACGATGATCGGGATGATGAGGTGAAGCACTATCACCATCGTGATGTAGGGCGGCGCGTCGTCAGATGGATAGGTGCCGAGGGGGGCGGAGCAGACCGCGCAGACTGGCACGACCCTCAGATAGCTGCTGAACAGTTTGGTTTCCCCGCACGATGGGCAGCGGCCTTTGGCGCCGCGGAACATGGTCGTGGGGATGCTTGGAAGTGGCCACGGCGGAAACCGTGGCGCTCGATCCGGGCGCCAGCGGATAGGCTCGTCCCCTTTCGGCATGTCGGTTCCAATCATCGTGATCGCTTGTCTTGGAGGCGTCAGACGCGGCAGCTTGTCCGGCGCTGGGCCTGTTTTGTCCGGCTCCCACCCTACAAGAATCGGCTGCTTAACGAAAGGTGGACGGTGGATTACTGGCTCGGCGCTGTTTATCGGGCCTGTTGTCGGGGCGAATCGCGGCGCGGCGGCCCCATTTTCCCAGCGTGGGACGAGATTGTCGGATCGCGTTTATCGCTTTACCTTGAATTCTACAAATTCGCTGTTGAGATCAAAGGGTTTCGATTTAAAGAGAGCTTGGCTGGGCTGGCGTTTGGCGCCCGTCAGATGGCTCGGCCAAGAAAAGATTGCAAAACTTCGTCGGTAACGACGCCTTTTTGTTGACAGCTTCATTAGAGACTTGGAATAGCGAGATCTGAAACACGCGGCACGAGTCGGGCGGGCGGTACCGCCCCGGGTGTTGAGGATCCGACTCTGAACGTGACGAAGCCTAGCAGACGAAATACCGAGGGACCTGAATAATCGCGTTCCACAGTGCTGGAAGTTCTTTCGAGCTTTCCCACGTGCCAGTTCTGGACCGACAGGGATTAGCGCGAAGCAATCGAACGGCGGATGTCGGACAGCCATTCGTCGGAAAGCCGACGATCTACTTGCAACCGAAGGAGTGACGCTCGTGAGTGAAGAGAATCAGGGAAGCGGCAAAGCTTCCCCCCGTGCCAAAGCGCTGGCGGTAAGAGCGACAACACGTCGTGCAGCGCCGAAGCGCGCGACGGCTCGTGGCGCCGCCAAGAGCACGGCCAAGACGACTGGCCGGGGTGCCGCTAAAGCCGGCGCCAAGACCACGCGGAAGCCGGCAGCCCGCTCTACCGCTGCAAAGACCGCGACACGCGCGACCACCCGCAAACCCGCCGCGCGCAAGACCGCGACAAAGGCGACAACGGCGCGCGGCACAACGCGTCGGGTGACAGCCGCGAAAGCGACGACGACGCGCCGCGCCAAGACGACAAAGGTCGCCGCGACCCGCAAGCCCGTGCGTGCCACCGCCGCGACACGCCGTGGCGCCGCTACCGCGACGCGGAAGACTCCCGGCCGCAAGCCGGCTGCCACGCGCAAGACCGCGACGACTCGCAAGGTCGCCGCGACCCGTAAGCCCGCCGCTCGCAAGACCACGGCGCGCGCCGCCGCGACCCGCACGGCGACGGCTCGCAAGTCGACGCGCACCGCCGCACGCAAGACTGGCACTCGGGCCACCACCGCGCGCAAGACGACAGCGACTCGCAAAACTGCCACTCGCAAGGCGCCCGCCGCTCGCAAAGCGCCCGCCACTCGCGGCAAGAGCGCGCGCGGCACTGGCACGCGCACCGGAACCGCGCGCAAGGCCGCGAAGCCTGCGGCTGCCCGGCGAACGTCCACACCGAAAGCCGAAGCCGCCGCGCCGCGCGTAAAGCGGCCGCGCCGTCCGCGTCAGCCAAAGCAGGAGCTGCCGATCATCGAGACTCCCGAGACCGAGGTCGAGATCCCGCACGAGCCTGAGTCGGAGATGGCGGAGTAGCCACGACAAAAGCCTGACCGGCATTTATTCGCGCCGGTCAGGCTTTGTCTTGAGTTTGATGAGCCGCTGTCGATTTTCGCAGTGGCGGCTGATGTCTGAAAAGCATTGGGAGGCAGGCCACTGGCCGAAGCCTCCCTTTTGCGTTGCGATCAGGACAGGGACGTTGGCGCGGCCGGCGTCACGATGTCGAGCAGATGACGCGCCTGATTTTCCCAGCTTGGCAGGCTACGCGTCGCCGACCAGGCCGCATGCCCCATGATATGCCGCAGCTCCGGGCTATAGATGACGCGGCGGAGCGCTTTCGAAAGCTGCTCGTGATCGCCGGGCTCGACGATGATCGCGGTATCGGGGGAGAGCGGCGCGCCAATTGCGGCAGCGGTTGTGACGGCGACGGGGAGACCGCGCCTCAACGCTTCAGCGACAGCCATGCCGTAGCCTTCAAACCACGTCGCCAAGGCGAAAAGGTCGCTGGCCTGCCAAAGCTCATCGAATTGTGCCGGACTGAGCGCACCGAGGAAGGTTACCCGCTCGGTCAGCCCGAGCCGTTCTCTCAAGGCACCGAGTTCGACGACGCAAGCGCGATCGGCGGTCTGGTCGCCACAGATCGTCAAGTGCCAGTCAAGATCGACGAGACGGGACAGCGCTTTGAGCAGGGTGTCGTGACCCTTTCTCGGAATGAAGCTGCCAACCGACAAGATGCGGCATGTCGCCGCCGGCTCGCGCGGGCTGCGAGGCAGCGTGACATCGGTCCCCGGCATCAGAACGGAGATGCGCCCGGCTTCGACGGCATAGGCCGAGAGCATGCGGTTCCGCATCTCCTGGCTTGGTACCAGGATGCCGTTCAGCAGCGGCAGCAGTCGGCGCTCGACCCGGGCGTATTCCGCCACTTTGACGGCTTCCTGGAAGGGTTCCAGGGCGAGGGGGTGATGGATGAGGCCAATGACGCCACGGGCGCTCAGCGCCTCCTCCAGCCCTTCCCACGCGGACAGGCAGAAGCCATCGATGATGCGGAGGTCGGCGTCGCCGTGAGCGTGCCACGCCTCGGCTGCGGACGCCCGCGCCGTGTCGTCGGCTGTCGGATGTGAACCAGCGAGCATGACGAGCGAGGCATCATGCCCCAAGCCGCGAAGAGCCGTGACGAGACGTGTGTCGTAGACGATTGCGCCCGTTGCCGCAGGAAAGGATCCCGGCGCGAAGATCGTAATTCTCATAGAGGCGGAGGTCAGGCGCGCAGCCTGTCAGGAATTTTGAAGCCGAGACGATCTGGAATATCCCAGTCCTCCTGCGTCACCTTCATCCGGCGAAACCCGGCACTCTCGTAGAGCGGCAATGCGCGCGGGTGATCCGCGGTGCAGGTATTGACCGTGACACCGCGAATGGGGCCGGACCAGGCATTGTCCACGGCGTGGCGAAGGAAAGCTCGCCCCAAACCATGCCCGATCGCATTCGCCATCAGACCAAAGTAGCTGAGGTTGATGAAAGGCCAGCGCGACGCATCAAGCTCGTAATAGCCGGCATCCTGGCCGTCGATTTGCAGCACATGCACGGCAACCTGGGGGTTCTCCAGGATGCGGATCAGCTCGGCGCGTGGCGTTGCGCGCCGCAGCCACCAGAGATATTCCCCGCCCACCGCTTCCTGCAGTGCCAGATAGCCTTCCGGTTTCGGCGCCCGCCACTGGATGACCTGCGCATTCGCGGGTAGCGGCGGCGCCGGTATTTGCGGGCGTTCGAGCATGCAGAGGAAGGTGATCGTCACCCGCGCCCGCGTCACACTATCAGCCCCTATGCTCGACATTTCGTCGTGTAGCTTCGCCGCTCCGACCACGTTCCGCCGCTCCATCGCCCGTCGTCGCCTCTTGTCGCTCATGCCTAGCGTCGTGCTTTGCAAGCTTGCCACCATAGCCCGAGTCGTCTGAACGAAGCCTCAATAGGAAGCCATCGAGACCCGCCAGAACTTCTCACGGCTGGCGCAAAGTGGCCGGCGGCTACCAGCCTCAGTCGTCGAGGAAGCTGCGCAGTTTCCGGCTGCGGCTGGGATGCTTGAGCTTGCGGAGCGCCTTGGCCTCGATCTGGCGGATACGCTCGCGCGTCACGTTGAACTGCTGGCCGACTTCTTCCAGCGTATGGTCGGTGTTCATGCCGATGCCGAAGCGCATCCGCAGCACACGCTCCTCGCGTGGCGTGAGGCTCGACAATACACGCGTTGTCGCCTCGCGCAGATTCGCCTGGATCGCGGCATCCAGCGGGATCACCGCGTTCTTGTCCTCGATGAAATCGCCGAGGTGGCTGTCTTCCTCGTCACCGATCGGGGTTTCGAGGCTGATCGGCTCCTTGGCGATCTTGAGGACTTTCCGCACTTTCTCCAGCGGCATGCCGAGCTTTTCCGCCAATTCCTCGGGCGCCGGCTCGCGGCCGATTTCGTGCAGCATCTGGCGGCTGGTCCGCACCAGCTTGTTGATCGTCTCGATCATATGGACCGGGATGCGGATGGTCCGCGCCTGGTCGGCGATCGAGCGGGTAATCGCCTGCCGGATCCACCAGGTCGCATAGGTGCTGAACTTGTAGCCGCGGCGATATTCGAACTTATCGACCGCCTTCATCAGCCCAATATTGCCTTCCTGGATGAGGTCGAGGAATTGCAGGCCGCGATTGGTGTATTTCTTGGCGATCGAGATCACGAGGCGGAGGTTGGCCTCGATCATCTCCTTCTTCGCCCGCGCGCTTTCCCGCTCGCCACGGCTGACGGTCATGTAGACGCGGCGGAATTCCTCGATCGGCAGGCTGGCATCGGCAGCGATGGCGCCGACCTGCATGCGCAGTTCCTGCACCTGCTCGCCATGCTTGGAGATAAAGAGCTTCCAACCCTTGGTGGTCAGCGCGCTCACCCGCTCGATCCAATTCGGGTCGAGTTCGTGGTTACGGTATTCGCGCAGGAACTCCTCGCGCCCGACCTTGGTGGATTCGGCGAGGCGCAGAATCTGGCCCTCGATCGCCGTCAGCCGCTGGTTGAGCTGCTTGAACTGCGCGACCAATTCCTCGATCCGGTTGTTATGCAGGCGGACGGTCTTGACCTTGACCACCAGCTCCTCGCGCTGCTTCGTATAGCCGCGCTCCGAACGTGAGTTCACTTCCTCGCCGCTGGTGATGGTTTCCAGCCGGCGGTTCTGCACCTTCGACAGCTTCTTATAGAGCGCCTCGATCTCCTCGAAGATGATGAGGGTATCGGGCTTCAGCTTCTCTTCGAGCGCGGACAGCGAAAGGCTCGGCCCTTCGCCTTCGTCGTCATCGCTCTCCTCAATCGCCGCGAAAGGCGGTGGCGCGGGCGGCTCCGCGGGATCGGCCTCGCCTTCGGTTTCCGCTGGCGGATTGCCCATGCCCTGGGTGGCTTCGAGGTCGATGATGTCGCGGAGCAACATCTTCCCGTTCTTCAGCGCGTCGTGCCAGGCAACGATCGCGCGGAAGGTCAGCGGGCTTTCGCACAAGCCGCCGATCATCATGTCGCGGCCGGCCTCGATACGCTTGGCAATCGCGATTTCGCCTTCGCGGGACAGCAGCTCAACGCTGCCCATCTCGCGAAGATACATCCGAACGGGATCGTCGGTACGGCCGGCGGTCTCCTCGTTGATGTTGCCGGCTTTCTCTTCTTCTTCCTCTTCCTCGGCGGGTTTAACGACCGGCGCCTCGGTCTCTTCCTCCTCGCTCTCCACCACCTGGATGCCCATTTCGCTAAGCATCGACATCACGTCCTCGATCTGCTCCGAGCTGTTCTGCTCGGACGGCAGGACGGCGTTGAGCTCGTCGAAGGTGATGTAGCCACGCTCCTTCCCCTTCGCGACCAGCCGCTTCACAGCGGCCGATTGCGTGTCCAGAAGCGTATTCTCGCTGTCCTGATCCGAGCTAGCGGCCTCGGTTGTCACAGACGGCTTGGTTGCCATAATCGACCCTTTACCATTACCGCCCCGCGCCGCGCGTCGCGGGACCTAGACTTAACGCACGTTCGTGCCGGTGCTTAGCCCGTGCTGTCGGGCTCTCCACGACGTAGCCGATCGACAGACCCCTTGATCGCAATCAGACGGTTCTGTGCTTCCTCAGAGCCCTCACGAGCAAACGCCATCTGTTGCTCCTCGAGTTCTCTCTCCGCATGATGGAGGCGCATGTGGCCGAAGATTTCTTGCCACTTCGCCGCGGCCTCCGCTGGTAGCGCCTCTGCCATTGCACCTACGGGGAGCGGGCGCGACTCAAGGGCGGCGGAAACCGCGCCCGCGAGCCCAAGGCTGTCGAGATGGTTCTTCAACGACTGACTGTCAAGTGTGGGGTGGGTTGCAAGCCAGTCTCCCATGCCATCGCGGATGGCGGCGAGGGTAGGCGGCAGGTCGATCAGGGCGAAGGATTCCTCGAGGTCCGGCAGCAGGGTCGGGTGGGCCAGCAGGATCGCCACCAATCCCCGGCCACGTTCCTCCTGTGTCGCGAGTTCGCTGGCCCTCGGCCGGGCGCCCAGCGCGACTGGCGCCTGCGGGCGCTCACGCCGCAGGCCGAAGCCTGTGCCAGCGTTGGCGCCACGGTTCGAGGGCGCCGCGCGGCGGCGTTCGGCGAAGAACCGGTCGAGGAAGAGCGAGCGGTATTCCGCCGCCAGGGAGCGATCCGGAATGCGTCCGGCCTCCGCCACCAGCCGGTTGCGGAAAGCGGCCCAGCCTTCGGGTGTCGCGGGACGCGCATCATCCTTGAGCAGGCCGTACAGCGCGTTGCCGAGATCCTCCCGCGCCAGTTCATCCTGGAAGGCCAGTCGGCCACCACGACGAATGACGCTATCCGGATCATCGCTCTCAGGCAGCACGATCACGCCGAGACTTTTGTTCGGCGCCAGCATCGGCAATGCGAGACCCACGGTGCGAATGCCCGCGCGGCGGCCCGCCGCGTCACCGTCGAAGCAGAAGATGGGACGGTCATCCTGCTCCCACAAAGCTTCGAGCTGCTCCGCCGTGAGCGCGGTGCCGAGCGGTGCGACGGCCGCGAAACCCGCCTGCGCCAGCGCGATAACGTCCATATAGCCTTCGACGACGATCAGTCCCTTATGTCCTTCTTGCGACGAGGCGCCGCGCCCGCGCTCACGCCGGAGAGCATTCGCAAGATCGAGGCCATAGAGGGTGCGGCGCTTGGAGAAGAGCGCGGTTTCCGGCCCGTTGAGGTATTTCGGCTGGCCGTCACCGAGAATACGACCACCAAAGCTGATCGTGCGGCCGCGCGGATCGCGGATCGGAAAGGTCGCGCGATTGAAGAAGAGATCGACGGTGCGTCCGTCCTCGCCTTGCTTCATGAGGCCGGCATCGACCAATTGGCGCAGTTCGATCCCCTGGCCCGAAAGTTCGGATGCCAGCGCGCCACGCCCGCTACCGGAAAAGCCGAGGCCGTAGCGGGTGATCGTCTCATCGGACAGACCGCGACCGCGTAAGTAGTCGAGTGCCGCGCGGCCTTCAGGCATATGCAGCTTGTGCTGGAACGCGGCATCGGCCGCCTTGAGCACATCATGCAGATCGCTGCGACGACGTTCCGCCGCCGCGGCTTCCGGCGTTGCGCGCGGCACATCGAGGCCGGCTTCCGCAGCCAGAACCTCGACCGCCTGCACGAATCCGGCGCCCTGGCTCTGCATGACGAAGCCGATCGCGTCGCCATGCGCGCCGCAGCCAAAGCAGTGGTAGTGGTCCTGATAGACGTAGAAGGACGGCGTCTTTTCGTTGTGGAAGGGGCAGCAGCCGCGCCAATCCCGCGCCGAACGCGTGAGCTTTACGCGCCGGCCGATGAGTGCCGGCAGCGGTGTGCGCTGGCGAAGTTCATCGAGGAATGCGGGCGGCAGCGCCATGCTTGCGCTTCAGCCCGCCAGACGCGTTTTCACAAGCGCGCCGGTCTGCGCCATGTCGAGCGCCGCACCGTGCTCCGCCTTCAATGCGGCCATCACTTTCCCCATGTCGCGCAAACTCGAGGCGCCGGTGCTGGCAATGGCGGCATCGACCGCGGCCGTGGTTTGCTGCTCGCTCAATCCGGCGGGGAGGAACCCCTCGATCACGCGGATCTCGGCCTCTTCCTTTTCCGCAAGCTCGGGCCGATTGCCTTGGCGATAGAGCGCGATGGCCTCCTGCCGAGGCTTGATCATGCCGCGGAGCATGAGGAGGATATCGGCGTCCTCGATCGTCTTGCCGGTGCCGCGCGCGTTGATTTCGGTGTCCTTGAGCTTCGCCAGGATAAGGCGGATGGCCGAAAGCCGCTCGGTCTCGCCAGCCTTCAAGGCTGTCTTCATCGCGTCGGTCAGAGTCTCTCGCAGCGCCATGCTTACTCCTAGCTACTTACTTCCCTCTCCCTCTCCCTCTCAGGGAGGGCCGGGGTGGGTGCCGGCTCACGAGCATATACCTTAGCGCGTTTAATGTGGCGCCCGGAACGACCCGCCCCTAGCCCCTCATTTGCGCAGAGGGAAGTTTTTTCACGAGAGCGTCAATCATATTGCGTTGGGAAGAAATTTCCCATATGCGATTTACATGCCCCTCTCGACCAGCGATATCATCGATCGGCTTGGTGGTCCTGACGCCGCCGCTCGCCTTACCAATGTCGGCGCTGAGGCGCTGCGCAAATGGCGCCAGTCCGGGGTCATTCCCTCGCGCCATTGGCGCGCCATCATCGCGGCAACCGGCCTGTCGCTCTCCGACATGCCCGGTAACGCCGAGGAAGCCGAGCGGGCGATTGCCGTGCCGGACGCCGATGCGCTGCCCGAAGGCGCGACCGCGGTACTAGTGCTGGGCGATGGCTCTCTGTGGTGGGGCAGGGGCTTCGGCGCAAACACCGCACACGGCGCGGCGCGTGTCGGTGAGGTCTGCTTCAACACAGGCATGAGCGGTTATCAGGAAACACTCACCGATCCTTCTTATGCCGGGCAAATCGTTACCTTCACCTTTCCGCATATTGGAAATATCGGCGCGAATCTCAGAGACGAGGAGGCGCGCAATCCTGGACCGCTCGGCCTTATCACCGCACTCGATATCACCGAGGCGAGCAACTGGCGGGCGACGCGAAGCTTGATTGACTGGCTGCGCGCGATGGATCTGCCCGGCATCTCCGGCATCGACACGCGCGCGCTGACCGTTCGCGTTCGCGACGGTGGCGCGCCGACTGGCGTGTTGTGTTTCCCGCGCGACGGCCGTTTCGACATCGCCGAGCTGCGAAGCCAGGCCGTGGCGTGGCCTGGTTTGGAAGGCATGGATCTCGCGCGCACCGTTTCCTGTACGCAGAGCTACAGCTGGGACGAGACGCTGTGGGAATGGGGCGAGGAGACCACGCCGGGCCGTCAGACCGCGCCGCGTCACCATGTCGTCGCCGTCGATTACGGTGCCAAGCGCAATATCCTGCGCTGCCTCGCGGCGGCCGGTTGCCGGGTGACCGTGGTGCCCGCCACCGCGACGGCGGAGGACATTCTGCGCCACGAGCCGGATGGTGTTTTCCTCTCGAACGGTCCCGGCGATCCGGCGGCGACCGCCGAATATGCGGTACCGGCGATTCAGGGCGTGCTGGCGGCCAAGCGTCCGATCTTCGGCATTTGCCTCGGTCATCAGCTTCTCGCCACGGCGCTCGGTGCGCGCACCTACAAACTCGATCTCGGCCATCGCGGCGCCAACCAGCCGGTTAAGGATCTCGCGACCGGCAAGGTCGAGATCACCAGCCAGAATCATGGCTTCGCGGTCGATGACAAATCGCTGCCCGAAGGTGTGACCGTCACCCATGTCAGCCTTTTTGACGGCAGCAACGAAGGCATAGCGGCGCCAGCGCAGCGCGCCTTCTCGGTGCAATACCATCCCGAGGCGAGTCCCGGCCCGAGTGACAGCCACCACCTGTTTCACCGCTTCGTCGCGATGATGGACGAGAAGGCCTGAAAATGCCGAAACGCACTGACATCAAGTCGATCCTCATCATCGGCGCCGGCCCCATCGTCATCGGTCAGGCCTGCGAGTTCGACTATTCCGGCGCCCAGGCGTGCAAGGCGCTGCGGGCCGAGGGCTATCGCGTGATCCTGGTCAATTCCAATCCCGCCACGATCATGACCGATCCGTCCCTAGCGGACGCGACTTACGTCGAACCCATCACGCCCGAGATCGTCGAGCGCATCATTCTGCGCGAAAAGCCCGATGCATTGCTGCCGACCATGGGCGGCCAGACTGCGCTCAACGTCGCGATGAGCCTTGCCAAATCTGGCACGCTGGAGCGGCTTGGCGTCGAACTCATCGGCGCCAAGGCGGATGTTATCGACCGCGCCGAGGATCGCCTGAAGTTCCGCGACGCGATGACCGAAATTGGCATCGAGAGCCCGAAAAGCGCGATCGCCCGTACGCTCGCTGAAGCGCGCGAGGCGCTCGCCGAGGTCGGTTTGCCCGCCGTTATTCGCCCCAGCTTCACGCTCGGCGGCACCGGCGGCGGCATCGCCTATAACAAGACGGAGTTCGAGCGCATCGTCTCGAGCGGTCTCGAAGCCAGCCCCACCACCGAGGTCCTCATCGAGGAGAGCGTGCTCGGCTGGAAGGAATACGAGATGGAGGTGGTGCGCGACAGCGCCGACAACTGCATCATCGTCTGCGCCATCGAGAACGTCGATCCGATGGGCGTCCATACCGGGGACAGCGTGACGGTTGCCCCGGCGCTGACGCTGACCGACAAAGAATATCAGCGCATGCGAGATGCCTCGATCGCCTGCCTGCGCAAGATCGGCGTCGATACCGGCGGCTCCAACGTGCAGTTCGGTCTCAACCCCGCCGATGGCCGCATGGTGGTCATCGAGATGAACCCCCGCGTGTCGCGTTCCTCCGCCCTCGCATCCAAGGCGACCGGCTTTCCGATCGCCAAGATCGCCGCGAAACTCGCGGTCGGCTACACGCTCGACGAGCTGAAGAACGACATCACCCGCACCACACCGGCGAGCTTCGAGCCGACGATCGACTATGTCGTCATCAAGATCCCGCGCTTCACCTTCGAGAAGTTTCCCGGCACGCCGGCCATGCTCTCCACCAGCATGAAGTCGGTGGGCGAGGCGATGGCGATCGGCCGCAGCTTCGCGGAGGCCCTGCAGAAGGGTTTGCGGAGCATGGAGACCGGCTTCTCCGGCCTTGATCCGATCGAGGCGCCGGGCGATGGCACCGCTGATGCTTTCCGCGCCGCTTTGTCGCAACCGCGTCCCGACCGGTTGCTGATGGCGGCGCAAGCGCTGCGTGCCGGGCTGTCGGTGGAAGACATCCACGATGCCTGCAAGTTCGATCCATGGTTTCTGCGCGAGCTTGCCCGCATCGTCGCGGCCGAGGACAAGATCAAGGAACATGGCCTGCCGACCACGGCCCTATCGCTGCGGCGCCTCAAGGCGCTGGGGTTCTCGGACAATCAACTTGCGCATCTTTCCGCCATGACCACCGCTCAGGTCGAAGCCCTGCGCGAGAAGCTCAAAGTGCGCCCGGTCTATAAACGCATCGACACGTGTGCGGGCGAATTCGCCTCCGCCACACCTTATATGTACAGCACCTATGAAACGGGCTTCGGCACGCCGGTTTGCGAGAGCGATCCGACCGACCGGCAGAAGGTAGTCATTCTCGGCGGCGGGCCGAATCGCATCGGCCAGGGCATCGAATTCGACTATTGCTGCGTCCATGCTGCCTATGCGCTGAAGGATGCCGGGTTCGAGACCATCATGGTCAATTGCAATCCGGAAACCGTCAGCACCGATTACGATACCTCCGACCGTCTGTATTTCGAGCCGCTTTCGGCCGAGGACGTGATCTCACTCATCCGGCGCGAACAGGAGAACGGCACGGTGCTGGGCTGCATCGTGCAGTATGGTGGTCAGACACCGCTGAAGCTGTCGCAGCGCCTTTCCGCCGCCGGCATTCCCGTGCTTGGCACCAGCGCGGACGCCATCGACATCGCCGAGGATCGCGAGCGCTTCCAGACCCTTCTGCACCGCCTCGGCTTGCTTCAGCCAGAAAATGGTATCGCTCGCTCGACCGAGGAAGCGGAGGCGATCACCGAACGCATCGGCTTCCCGGTGGTGATCCGTCCGAGCTATGTGCTCGGCGGCCGCGCCATGGAAATCGTGCATGACCGCTCGCAGCTTGCCCGCTACATGCGGGAGGCTGTGCGCGTTTCCGGCGACAATCCGGTGCTCATCGACCGCTACCTCAATGACGCGATCGAGGTCGATGTCGATTGCATCTGCGACGGTGAGGACGTCTTCGTGGCGGGTGTCATGGAGCATATCGAGGAAGCTGGCATCCATTCCGGCGACAGCGCCTGTTCGCTGCCGCCCTATTCCCTCTCACCCGCTATCGTCGAGGAACTGCGCGCCGAGACGGTGGCACTCGCCCGGGCGCTGAACGTCGTCGGCCTGATGAACGTGCAATACGCCATCAAGGACGACACGATCTACGTGTTGGAGGTCAATCCCCGCGCCTCCCGCACCGTGCCCTTCGTCGCCAAGGCGACGGGCGTGCCGCTCGCCAAGATTGGCGCCCAGGTCATGACCGGTGCCAAGCTCAAGGATTTCGCGCTCGACGACCAGACGATTGGCCGCCATGTCGCCGTGAAGGAGGCGGTCTTCCCCTTCGCGCGCTTCACAAATGTCGACACCATCCTCGGCCCTGAGATGAAATCGACCGGCGAGGTCATGGGGCTCGATACCAGCTTCGCCCGCGCCTTCGCCAAGGCGCAACTCGGCGCCGGTGTCATCCTACCGATGCAGGGCAGCGTGTTCCTCTCGGTGAAGGAGGCGGATAAGTCGGCCATGGTGCCGCTGGCCCGCCGGCTGACGGAGATGGGCTTCGGCATTGTCGCCACCAGGGGCACCGCCGCCCGCATTCGAGAAGCGGGGCTGGAGGTCAGCACCGTGTCCAAAGTGCTGGAGGGGCGGCCGCATTGCGTGGACGCGATCGAGAGTGGCGAAATCCAGCTCGTCATCAATACGGCCTCCACGCCGCAGTCGGTGACCGACAGCTTTGACATCCGCCGCAGTGCCCTGACCAAGGGCGTCCCGCATTTTACAACCATCGCGGGAGCCAGAGCCGCGGTTCATGCCGTGGCAGCCCTCAAGGCCGGGCCGCTTGAAGTCGCGCCGCTCCAGTCCTACTTTCGTTCCCCCTTCTAGAGGGATGCGGGCAGGACGCGGCCGGGCTTCGGCCGCTTTCGGCATGTAGGGATGGGATGTCGGCGACCGGGCCATCCGGTCTGCGGGCTTCCTGAGCAACAGATGTCCTGACGGACGAGGACTGCGGGGTTAACGCGTGCAGAAATTTCCGATGACCGGGGCCGGCCTCTCGCGCTTAGAGGCCGAACTTCGCCTTCTCCGCAGTGAGGAGCGACCGGCCGTCATTCGCGCCATCGCCGAGGCGCGCAGCCACGGCGACCTGAGCGAGAACGCCGAATATCACGCGGCGCGCGAGCGGCAATCCTTCATCGAGGGCCGTATCCAGGAGCTCGAGGAGGTCACCTCGGCGGCGGAGGTCATCGATCCGACTTCGCTGTCTGGCGATCACGTCAAGTTCGGCGCGCATATCCAGCTCGTCGATGAGGAGACGGAGAAGGAATATACCTATCAGATCGTTGGCGTGTACGAGGCGGACATCAAGCAAGGCCTGCTTTCGGTCTCCTCGCCGCTGGCGAAATCTCTGATCGGCAAGAAAAAGGGCGACACCGTCTCGGTGCCGGCGCCCTCCGGCGACCGCTCTTACGAGATCCTCTCCGTCCGTTTCGGCTGACGGCGCCTCGGTCTATGTCTCTCACGATCCTCGATATCGGGGCGGCGGCGGCACGCATCTCCGGCAAAGTCCTCCGCACGCCCGCGATCCGCTCCGATGCGCTGAGCCGCGCGACGGGGGCGGAGATCATCCTCAAGCTCGACAACCTTCAGGCTACGGGGGCGTTCAAGGAGCGCGGGGCGGCCAACCGGCTCGCCTTACTGACGCCCGAGGAGAGGGCTTGCGGCGTCGTTGCGATGTCCGCCGGCAACCATGCGCAGGCGGTGGCGCGGCACGCCCATCTGCTCGGCATCAAGGCGACCATCGTGATGCCGCGCTTCACGCCGGTCAGCAAAGTGACCCGCACGGCGGCCTGGGGCGCGCGGGTGGTGCTGCATGGCGAGATGCTGGCCGAAGCGGCCGAGCATGCCCATGACCTCGAACGACGCGAGGGGATGGTCTTCATCCATCCCTATGACGACCCCGCCGTGATCGCCGGGCAGGGCACGCTCGGCCTCGAACTCATCGAGGATTTTCCCGATCTCGACGTGCTGGTGGTGCCGGTCGGCGGCGGCGGGCTGCTGACGGGCTGCGCCATCGCGGTGCAGGCGCGCAAGCCGGGGATCGAGGTGCTGGGCGTCGAGGTCGATAGCTATCGCGCCATGAAGCAGCGCCTGGCAGGCGAGCCGGTCTCGGTCGGTGGTGCGACGATCGCCGAGGGTATCGCGGTGCGGGATGTGGGCGAGTTGCCGGTGCGATTGCTCGGCAAGATGGGCATCGAGATCCTGCTGGTGCCCGAAGCGGCGGTCGAGCGCGGCATCGCGATGCTGGCGGAGGGTGCGAAGGTCGTGGCCGAAGGGGCGGGTGCTGCGGCGCTCGCCGCGGTGCTGACCTATCCGGATCGTTTCGCCGGCCGCAAGGTTGCCTTGCCGATCTGCGGCGGCAATATCGATGCGCGGATCCTGGCGAATACCCTCCTGCGCAATCTGCTTCGGGACGGCAGACTGGTGCGCGTCATCATGGAGATTCCGGATCGTCCGGGCATGCTCGCCGATATCGCGACGCTCATCGGCAATCAGGGCGGCAATATCATCGACGTTTCACATCACCGGCTCTTCGCCTCGCCGACCGTACAGGCGGCGCAGCTGGAGGTGATGATCGAGGCGCGCGACGCGGCGCATGGTGCTGCCATCGCGACCTTGCTCGAGGAAAGCTACATCGTTCACCGCGGCTAGAGGCGTGGGCGCATGGCACTGAAGACGCTGCGGACGGCTGTTCTCGACATTGCCTATGAGGAGACGGGGCCGTCTGACGGCACTGCGGTTCTGCTAATGCACGGCTTTCCCTATGCGCCCCAGGCTTTCGCGGAGGTGGCGCCGGAGCTTGCGGCGAGCGGCTGCCGGGTGATCGTGCCGTATCTGCGTGGTTACGGTCCGACGCGTTTTCTTTCTGCGGCGACGATGCGCTCGGGACAGCAGGCGGCTTTGGCGCAGGACGCGCTGGATCTGCTCGACGGGCTGGGCATCGATCGCGCTTTGGTTTCCGGTTACGACTGGGGTGGGCGCAGCGCGACGATACTCGCGGCTCTGCACCCGGAGCGGGTGATCGGGCTGGTGAATGCCTGCGGCTATGCGATCCAAAACATCGCCAAGGCGCTCGAGCCGGAGGATCCGCTGCAGGAGCGGCGGCTTTGGTACCAGTATTACTTCCAAAGTGAGCGAGCGCGCGTTGGTCTCGCGCGGAACCGCGAGGCTTTGGCGAAGCTGCTGTGGCGTCTGTGGTCTCCGAGTTGGGAGTTTGACGACGCGACCTTCGATCTTAGTGCCGCAGCTTTCGCGAATCCGGATTTCGTGGATGTGGTGATCCACTCCTATCGTCATCGTTTCGGCGCTGTTGCGGGCGATCCGGCCTATCAGGCGATGGAGGATCGGCTAGCGGCTTTGCCGAAAATTGGCGTGCCGACCATCACCTTCCATGGCGCGGATGATGACGTGGCGCCGCCGTCCAGCTCGGAAGGTCACGAACGTCATTTCACGAGCCGCTACGACCGTCGCGTGGTTTCGGGAGTGGGCCACAACATTCCGCAAGAGGCGCCGCGGATCTGTGCGGCAGCGATCTTGGAGATGCTGGCGGCAGGGTGACAAGCCGCTCGTCCGTGCCTTAGTCGCGCGGTGCCGCCGCGCGGGTCAGCCGATCGTTGACGGCGGCACCTAGGCCGACTTCCGGCACCGGCATCGCCGCGATCCGCCGCAGCCCCAAGGCACTGCCTTCCCGGTCGAGCCAGCGCAGACCGTCGAATAGCCGCGCGGCGGCCTCCGTCACGTCGGAGGTTTCGCTCAATTGATAGGTCAGCGCAGCGCCCGGCAGCGGTGGCCCGAATGCAAGAAGCGCCTCCTCGGCCGCAACACTTGTGGCCCCCACCCGCAGCGGCATGTTTGGCGCGTAGTGCGAAACGAGCAGCCCCGGCGAGCGCAAGCTGCGATGCGCCTCCGCGACCGCGTGCGGGATGCCAACGCCAATCGGTCCCACCACCGCCTCGATCTCCTCCCGCGTCGTGCCGCCGGGGCGGAGGAGGAACGGGCGGTCGCCGCTCAGATCCAGCACAGTGGATTCCACGCCGACCGGGCATGCGCCCCCGTCCAGCACGGCGGCGATGCGCCCCGCCAATCCCTCCAGCACATGGGCCGGGGTCGTCGCGCTAACGCTGCCGGAGCGATTGGCCGAGGGTGCGGCGACCGGCTTGCCGACCTCGGTCAGAAAAGCCCGTGCCAAGGGGTGAGCCGGCACGCGCACAGCTAAGGTTTCGAGCCCCGCCCCAGCTAGCAAAGCCACGGGACAGGTCACGCGGCGCGGCAGAACAAGGGTCAGGGGCCCCGGCCAAAAGGCGGCGGCGAGTTGCTCGGCGAACGGGCTCGCCTCCACGTCATCGAAGGCGAAGGCAGCAGTGGAGTAGTGGCAGATCAGCGGATTGAAATGCGGCCGCCCCTTGGCCTGGAAGATCATCGCGACGGCCTGCGGCTGCGTCGCATCGGCGCCGAGGCCATAGACGGTCTCGGTCGGGAAGGCGACCAGCAGCCCGCCGCGCACCATATTGGCGGCCTCATGCAGCCCGGCGGCATCTGGCGGCAGCAGGCGGGTCGCGAAGGTCACGGTCGCCCGACGACGTAGAAGGAAGGGTTCTCCCAGCCCGGCTTGCCGTAGCGCAGAATGGTGTCGTCATCCATGCGCAGAACGGCGCCGCCGGCCGCTTCGACCAGCGCCTGTGGCGCCGCGGTATCCCATTCCATCGTCCGGCCGCGGCGCGGATAGAAGTCGCCGCCGCCTTCGGCCAGCACACAGAATTTCGCGGCCGAACCCATGCGAATGCTGTCGTAAACCGCGTGACCGCGCAGGCGGGGCGGTAGATCGACCACCGAGCTGCCATGGAAGCGGGATACCAGCAAAGTGAGGCCGCGATCCGGCACAGTGCGTGCGGTGATCGCTGTGGTGCCTGCGGCGTCGCGCCGAAAGGCCGCGCCGCCGACCATGCCGCAGAACACCGCACCGCGCGCCGGCACATCCACCGCGCCGAGCACCGGCCGCCCGTCCCGCACCAGCCCGACGTTGACCGCGAAATCATCGAGCCCGGCGGCGAATTCCCGCGTGCCGTCCAGCGGATCGACCAGCCAATACTCGCCGGCCGTTTCGGGCGCCTCGCCCGCCGCCGTCGCTTCCTCGGCGATGATCGGCACACCCGGATCGGCGCGGCGTAGTCCCTCCAGAATCAGCGCCTCGGCGGCGTTGTCGGCATCCGTCACGACGGAACGATCCGCCTTCGCGGTGACCGCAATTCCCCGCGCGCGGCACTCAAGGATGAGCCGGCCGGCGCGCACGGCCAATTCCGCCGCGAGTTCCAGCAGCGACTCGTCCGAATAGCGATATTTCATCCGCGTGTGATAGACGCGCGGGCGGCCCTGGCAAAGCGCGCATTAACCGTTAACTTGCCGCTTCGGACTCGCTGAACGCCTCTATCCCGGTTTCTGGAGTGACATCGATGCTGACCATGGCCTTCGCGCGGGCGGCCCTGCCCAAGTCGGGTGCGCTCGCGCTCCTCGTTGCCGAGGAAGAGGCGCTGTCCGGCATCGCAAAGACGCTGGATGAGGCGAGCGCGGGCGGCGTCACGCGGGCCTTGGAGGCCGCCGCCTTCAAAGGCCAGAAGGCCAAGACCTGCCTGCTGTTCTCCCCCGCCGCCGGTTTCACCCGAGTCGTTTTCATCGGTCTCGGCAAGCGAGCCGAAGTCACGGCCAGCGTCGCCGAGGAAGCCGGCGGCGCCATTGCCTCCGCTTTGTCGCAGGAGGCGACTGCCGCCGTCTCCGCTGAGGGCTTGCGCAGCGAGGACGCCGCTCATCTGGCATTTGGCGCCGCGTTACGGGCCTATCGCTTCGATCGCTACCGCACGAAGGAAAAGGCGGAGGACAAACCCAAGCTCGCCGGTCTTACGATCCTTGTTGATGATGCTCCCAAGGCGAAGGCCGCCTATGCGCCGCTTCAGGCGGTGGCCGAGGGAGTGTTTCTTAGCCGCGATCTCGTCAGCGAGCCGCCCAATGTGCTCAACCCGACGGAAATGGCCGAGCGCTGCAAGGCCCTGACGAAGCTCGGCGTGAAGGTCGAGATTCTAGGGCCGAAGGAACTCGACAAGCTTGGTTTCGGCGCCCTGATGGGTGTGGCGCAGGGCAGCGCCCAGGAACCGCGCGTCGTCATCATGCAGTGGAACGGCGCGGGCAAGGGTAAGCCGCGCAAGCCGCTCGCCTTCGTCGGCAAGGGTGTCACCTTCGACACCGGCGGCATCTCCATCAAGCCGGCCGGCGGGATGGAGGATATGAAATGGGACATGGCAGGCGCGGGCGCCGTGATCGGTCTCATGGCGGCACTCGCCGGGCGCAAGGCCAAGGCCGATGTGGTCGGGCTGGTGGGACTGGTCGAGAACATGCCCTCCGGCACCGCGCAGCGTCCGGGCGATGTGGTTACGACCTATTCCGGCCAGACCGTTGAGGTGCTGAACACCGACGCGGAAGGCCGCCTCGTGCTGGCCGATCTGCTTTGGTATGCGCAGGAAAAATTCGATCCGGCCTTCATGATCGACCTCGCGACGCTGACGGGCGCCATCATCGTGGCGCTCGGCCAGGAACATGCCGGACTATTCAGCAATGACGACGAATTGGCGCAAAAACTTTCGGCGGCGGGGCTCGCGACGGGCGAGAAGGCTTGGCGCATGCCGCTCGGGGATGCCTATGACAAGGCGATCAAATCCGACATCGCTGACATGAAGAACATCGGCGGACGGCAAGGGGGCGCGGTTGTAGCAGCGCAATTCATCCAGCGCTTCGTCAATAACAAGCCCTGGGTGCATCTCGACATTGCCGGTGTCGCCTGGTCCTCGAAGGATACGGCAATCACGCCGAAGGGTGCCACCGCTTACGGCGTGCGGCTGCTCGACCGGCTGGTGCGGGACCACTACGAGGGCTGAATGCCGCAGCCTTCGCTCTTCCTGCTCGCTGCTGCCGAACTGACGGCCGAGGTACCGCTTGTGCTGCCGGTCGCGCCCGGCGGCGTGCCACCTGAATACGCGGTTGCCGCCAAGGCGGCAGGATTTACGGCGGTGCCCGGTCAGGTGCTGACACTCTGGGGTGTTGGGCGCACGGCTACGATCCTGGTTGGGCTCGATCCCGCTGACCCGGAAGCCGCCGGCGCTCAGGCGGCGTCGAGTTTGCCGCGCGCGCCGCGTCTCGCGATCGATGGTCGCGGCCTGCCGCGCGCAATGGCGACAGCGATTGCCGTGGGCGCCGCGCTGCGCTCCTGGCGCTTTCCCACCAATCGCTTCGCTGAGGATCCGGAAGCGATGGTGATCGGGCGCATCGATCTCGTCGTCGAGGATGCCAGGAAGGAAGGCAAACATTGGCGGCGCGCGCTGGCGGTTCTGGAAGGTGTCGGTTTCGCCCGGGATCTGGTGGCCGAACCGTCCAACACTCTCACGCCGGCGCTTTTCGTGAAGCGGCTGCGGCCGCTGACCGATCTGGGCCTGAAACTCGATGTCATCCCGGCGGAGGATTTCGCGGCGAAGGGTCTGCGTCTCATCGCGGCCGTAGGCGGCGGTTCAGTGAACCCGCCTTGCCTCGTGGTGATGCGGTGGAAGGGTAAGCTCGACCTGCCGCCGCTCGCCTTTGTTGGCAAGGGCATCACCTTCGATACCGGCGGCATTTCCATCAAGCCGGCGGATCGCATGTGGGACATGCGAGGCGACATGGCGGGCGCCGCCGCTTGCGTCGGCGCCATGGTCACGCTCGCGCGCCGCGAGTCACCAACGCCCGCCATCGCGGTTCTGGCGCTGGCGGAGAATATGATCGGCGCCACCTCCTATCGGCCCGGCGATATCCTGCGTAGCCACGCCGGGCGCACCATCGAGATCATTGATACCGACGCCGAGGGGCGCCTCGTGCTGTCCGACGCGCTTTCCTATGCCGTCGCGACCTACACCCCGCGCGCCATCGTCGATTTCGCGACCCTGACCCATGCCGTTTCCGTCGCGCTGGGGCATGAGCGCGCGGGCCTCTACGACAATGATGAGACCTTGGCGGCGCATCTCGGCGCGGCGGGGGAGGTTGTGGGTGAGCGCCTGTGGCGCATGCCGATCGGAGCCTCCCATCGCGAGGCGCTCAACTCCGAGGTCGCGGATCTGCGCCAATGCAATACCGGACGCCTCATCCCCGACGCGAGCCAGGCCGCCGCGCTGATGCGCGAATTCGTCGGCGATACGCCATGGGCGCATATCGACATCGGCGGCACCGAGCAGCGTGATGAAGGCGATGCGCGGTATAGCGCCGGGCCGACGGGCTTCGGCGTCCGGTTGCTCGATCAACTCGTGGCCGCGCGCTACGAGGATCCGGAGCATCCGTGAGGGATGTTGCGACTCGGATGATGCGGTTTGCCGTGACGCTTCAGACAAACCCCGATCGCAGCTAAACAACGCTTATGGCGGAGATCGGCTTCTACCACCTCACGCGTACCACTACCGACCAGGCGTTGCCGCCGTTGCTCGGCCGCACCCTTGCCGCGAAGCAGCGCGCCGTCATCCGTTGCGGCAGCGCGGAGCGGCTGGCGGCGCTCGACTCCGCGCTCTGGCTCTGTCCGGATCCGGATTGGCTGCCGCATGGCAGCGCCGCGACCGGTAAGCCGACGCGCCAGCCGATCTGGCTGACCGAGGCGGATGAGGCGCCGAATGAGGCGCGCTTCCTTTTCCTCATCGATGGCATGTCGAGCGACCGGCTTGCGGAATACGACCGAGTCTTCGATCTCTTCGACGGCAATGACGAGACCGCGGTCGCCGCGGCCCGCCAGCGTTGGGCGGCAGCCAAGGCCGCTGGCCACACGCTAAGCTATTGGCAGCAGGCGGCGCGCGGATGGGAAAAGAAGCTATGATGAAGCTCGCGACCTTGAGCGATCGCGCGGTTCTCGAAGTAACCGGGGAGGATCGCGTCGCCTTCCTTCAGGGGCTTGTCTCGCAGGATATCGCGCTGGCGGCGCCGGGGCGGGCATTGTGGTCGGCGCTGCTCACACCTCAAGGCAAATGGCTTGCCGATTTCTTTGTCCTGGCGGCGGGCGATCGCCTGTTGCTTGATGTGGAATCAGCCCAGCGCGACATGATCGCCGCTCGCCTGCTGCGTTACCGCCTCCGCGCCAAGGTCTCCGTGACTGCCCTGCCGCTCGCGGTTCAGGTCGCTTGGGGTGCCGCGCCTGATGCGTCGCCAAACATTCGTGCCCTCGCCCCCGATCCGCGCCTGCCCGAGGCCGGCTGGCGCATCCTCGCCGAGACGCCGCTGCCGACCAATGCCGATGCGGAGGAATGGGACCATTACCGCCTCACGCTCGGCCTTCCGGACGGTTCCCGCGACCTAGAGAGCGAGAAGACTGTATTGCTGGAGGCCGGCTTCGACGAGTTGAATGGCATATCCTGGACCAAAGGCTGCTACATGGGCCAGGAGCTGACGGCTCGCACCCGCTATCGCGGCTTGCTCAAGCGCCGCCTCGTGCCGGTTCGCATCGAAGGCACGCTTCCGCCACGCGGAACGCCCGTGATGCGGGACGGGTTGGAGGTCGGAACTTTGCGCTCGGGTCAGGGCGATCGCGGCATGGCCGTGCTGCGGCTCGAAGCGTTGCGGACCGGCGGGATGCTCGGCGTTGGCGAGGCGCGGCTGGAGGCCGAGATTCCCGGATGGATGCGCCTGCCCGAAGCGTGAGGCGAAACCGCAGTATCCGTTAGTTCACGATGGCCCAGTTGCCCTGGGTCGTCCGGCACCAGTTGAGGTGATACGGCGTGCGGTCGGTGGTGTGTCCGGTGACGAAAGTGTAGCGGAAGAGCCGGCAGTTCATGCCCTTCTCCTTCGTCGACTTCACATACGTCACCGTTCCGCTATGGCCGTTCTTGGGGTTTGACCAACTGCCCTCGCGGGGCCCCTCGGGCGCCAGATTTCCCGCCGCCTCCTGCACCATTTTCAGATCGACTCGGCTGAGACCCTTGGGGAGGTAGGATTCCTGCGCCATCGCCGGTGCGGCGAGCGCGAGGAAACCAAGCATGCCGGCGGCTGTCAAAGAAGACTGACGCATGATGAGGGACTCCGGAAACTGGACTAAGCGGATGATTGGTCGCCCGGATGCCAGGTAAGGTCAACGGCCGCGATGCAAAGACTTCCTCGGCGGGATTGGCCTCGCGCTTCATTGCCGGCCATTCGCTAGCGTTCAGCGCCATAGCCGCGGTTGCCTTGCGGGCGGCCGCCGTGCAGCATGCACCCGCTGTAAAAGAGCCGCCCTGTCTCGGTCGCCTGTCTTGCCCTCGCGGGCTGGCGGTCGGTCGTGCCAATGTAGCGGCCCGTCCGAGGAGCGAGATCCATGGCTGAGTTGAAGCGCCGCTACACCGGCATCTTTCCCGTTGTCCCAACGACTTTCGACGAGCAAGGGGCGCTCGACCTGGCGAGCCAGATGCGCTGCATCGATTTCATGATCGACGCCGGGTCGGACGGGCTTTGCATCCTCGCGAATTTCTCCGAGCAATTCGTGTTGTCCGATGAAGAGCGCGAACTGCTCACCAGCCGCATTCTCAAGCATGTTGGCGGGCGGGTGCCGGTGATCGTCACCACGACGCATTACAGCTCCCGCATCTGCGCCGAGCGTAGCCGGCGCGCGCAGGATCAGGGTGCGGTGATGGTGATGATCATGCCGCCTTACCACGGCGCGACCTTCCGCGTGCCGGAGGCTGGGATCTTCGCCTTTTTCCAGAAGGTCTCGGACGCGATCACCATTCCGATCATGATCCAGGATGCGCCCGCCGCCGGAACGCCGCTTTCCGCGCCTTTCCTTGCGCGCATGGCGAAGGAGATCGCGCAGGTCTCCTACTTCAAGATCGAGGTGGCGAATGCCGCGCAGAAGCTGCGGGAGATCATCAGGCTGGGCGGCGACGCGATCGAGGGACCCTGGGACGGCGAGGAAGCCATCACCCTGCTGGCCGACCTCGATGCGGGGGCGACCGGCGCCATGACGGCGGGCGCCTATCCGGACGGGCTGAAGCCCATCGTTCATGATTATCTGGCCGGCAACCGGGAAGCGGCGGTGGAGCGCTACGGCCGGTGGCTGCCGCTGATCAATTACGAGAACCGCCAATGCGGCTTGCTGGCCTGCAAGGCGCTGATGAAAGAGGGCGGCGTGATCGCCTGCGACGCGCCGCGCCATCCAATCCCGTCAATGAGCCCCGAGACGAGGGCCGGGCTTCTGGATACCGCGCGGCGTCTGGACCCGCTGGTTCTGCGCTGGACGAAGTAATCCGCGAGACGAACGCCGCACCGTCGCGGCGATCACCTCATTGATGGTGGGTTGCCCTAAGCGACACGATCGACCAGCACCACGGGCTCGCCTCCGAGATTGACGACACCGACCTGGTAGCCGGCAGAGGATGGGGCGCCGCTGAAGGTGATGGCGCTGATGCCGGTATCCGTTTTGATCGCGAGGGTCTCTCCGGCCAAACCACCCATGCCCATCACGCCACCCCAACTCGGCGTCGCGCTGAGCGTGTTCGGCATGAACAGAGCCACGAGATCACCGACGCCGAGGTTCTGGATCGCGTCCCATACATTGACGCCGCCTGTGTTCATGGAGATTTGCGAAACGCCGGTCCCCGCATCGACCAAGTTCGAGCCGGCGCCCGCATCGATAAAGTTCTGGCCGCCCTGAACCTTGATGGCGTCCGATCCAGCGCCTGTCTGAATATAGACGTTATTGCCATTCGCCGTCACGGCCTCGCCCGTCAGAGCGCCACCGTCGATGAACTGCGACTTCACATAGCTCAGCCCGACGGTCGGGGTGTCCCCGGCGACGATAGAGGTCCCGCTTTGGTTGGAAACCGTGAAGCTTGTCAGCTGCGGGACGACCTTGGCCGGAGTCGACGAAGCAGCCGCCGCCACAGCGTTGGCTGCGGTGGCGGTTGCAGGGTAGAGAAATCGCGCGCCATCGATGTCGGTCTGGTTCAAACCACGATTGGCCGAGGTCAGGAAAACGTTCTCGATAGAGTTGGGGTCGCTCGAAACGCCAAAGCCGAGCGCATGGCCGATCTCATGAAGAGCAAGTTGGTTGAGCGTTGTGTCCGTGTCACTGTTTCCGCTGGGACGCTCGTAAAGCAGCGCGCCGTTCACGCTGGCGAGCGGCATCTCGTTCGGGTCTTCGAGGCGGATGACGACCGAGCCGTCGTTGATGATGCCGTTCGCGTCCCATGCCAGGCTAGTGATCCCCAGCAGGCCACTCGCGCTGTTGTTGTCGGCATAGCCCAAGTAGATATCGGAGGTTTGGCCTGGTGCTTCCTCCTGAAACTTAATACCAGTGACGCTCGACCATTCGTTAAAAGCGGCTTCAATCGCCGCCTGCTGGGCGCCGTCGGTTATGTTTGAAGAAAAGTTGATCCCATCTTCGGCCTGATCGGCGAAGCTCCAGGTAACGGTTTCTCCCGCTGCCCATTTGGCACCAATAGTACTGAATTGAGCCATAGTATATGACCGCCACACATAAGTGGGATAAGCGAAATGCTTCCCGGCGTAGATAAACGCTTGCGGCAACTCTAGAAGCGAGCTGCGCATAATCATTACTTAAGTAAGTCCGTTTAGTGATTATTACCGGGAGTTAATTGACATTACTCTCTGTGAGCAACAAGGTTATTCACTCGTCATTGACGCAACGGAGTAGTGCTGAGTTTGGAAGGCATTGTATAGTCATGAAGGTCTTAGTCGTTTGGGGAGGAAAACATAGGCTCGGGTATCGTACCTGGCGGTGTTGCTCCCAAAGAGGGGAGGCGATTCGGTCATGGAGAGTGGGAATCGTAAGTCTGAACGCAAATAGTCATTATTCGACTAAGCTGCTGAGCAGTGACGGTAGTAAGTCCACGTCTCCAGTTACTTATCAAGTGCAGCGACGGCGTAGTCCGGGGCGTTGAAGGAGCTCAAAAGATATCAGCGCCCTGACCGTTCGGTGAGGAAAGGGTGAAGACGTAATCTCGACTCGCTTGGCCATCTCCCTAAGAGAGAGCGAGATTCATTCTCGGTTGCCCAAAACATAAACTTTCGCGCGAATAATCATTACGAAATTGACGCGAGCCACTAATGGTTACGGCGTGTCAATGTAATCGCCATGTATCGTTAACGAATTCGTCGACCCGCACACGAGAGAAAGGGGTAGCTCTGAACAATCGCTGCATTCCAACATAGGCTAAAGGATGGTCATCGTTTCGGGGTAGGATATAACTGCAGTCGTCGCGAGCGATCTGGTCCTTCTCCAAAGGAGCGCCACGCAAATCGTTAGGTTGTAGTAACGTCATCCTTCAACCGCCGGATTTTAGCCCGCTCGGCCTTCTCATATCGGCCGTCTTGGGCAGTCCCGCTCTTATAGGATGTGTGCGTTACCGCGGGGTTAGCGCGGTGGGTCATGCTTGCATATTTCCTCATCGCACTATGCGTGGGGCACAGCATGGGGCCGCCTCCCGGCGGTCGAGCCTTGCGTGACGCGTGAACTCCCCCCTAGGCTGGCCGATATGGTTCCCGCGGGCGCCTGAATGAGACGGCCCTGGTCCTCGGCATAAGGTGGCCCGGTGGTCAGGCCTGACCGCGCGGACGGTTGATGTGTCGAGAGGATCTCGGTGTCTGCCTTCATTGCCTATCGTCCCGCCACCGGGAATCTCCGCCGACGCGTCGCGGGCCTCTTCGGCTTGCTTGGCGTCGTCAACATTGGCGCCTGGATCTGGGCTTTCGCCGCCTTCCACGGCCAGCCCTTTCTGCTGACGACCGGCCTGCTGGCCTATGGCTTCGGACTCCGCCATGCGGTCGATGCCGACCACATCGCCGCGATCGACAATGTGACTCGCAAGCTCATGCAGGAGGGGAAACGTCCGGTCTCGGTCGGGCTGTTCTTCGCACTCGGCCATTCGACGGTCGTGGTGGTGGTGGCCGCGGCGGTCGCCGCCACGGCGGCAGCACTCGAGGGAAGGTTCGCAGCTTGGAAGAGTGTCGGCGGCTTTCTCTCGACCGGCGTCTCCGCGCTATTCCTGTTCCTGATCGCGGCGATGAATATCGTGATTCTGCAAGGCGTCTGGCGAACCTTCCGGCACGTCCGCCATGGCGGGCGCTACGTGGACGAGGATTTCGACCTCCTGCTTAACAAACGCGGGCTGCTTGCCCGCCTGTTCCGCCCGGCTTTCAGCTTGGTGACGTCAAGCTGGCACATGCTGCCCATCGGCCTCCTCTTCGGCCTCGGCTTCGACACCGCGACAGAGGTGAGCCTCCTCGGTATCTCCGCCCATGAGGTGGCGAAAGGCCTCTCCTTATGGTCTGTCCTGGTCTTCCCCGCGCTGTTCGCCGCGGGGATGTGCCTTGTCGACAGCACGGACGGGGTGCTGATGCTGGGTGCTTATGAATGGGCCTTCGTCAAGCCGATCCGGAAACTCTACTACAACCTCACCATCACGCTGGTTTCGATCGCGGTGGCGGTACTGATCGGCGGCATCGAGGTGCTCGGACTGCTAGCCGGCCAATTCGAGCTGAGGGGCCCGATCTGGCGGGCCGTCGAAAGGCTCAACGGCAACTTCAGCAATCTGGGTTTCGCCATCATCGGCGTTTTCTTCGCCGGTTGGATTGTCTCAATGCTGATCTACCGCATCAAGGGCTATGACAGCCTGGAGCGGCAAGCTTCCTAGCCTGGGATGACGGGCTTGTCGCTTGTCCTCGAGTGACCACTCGGCCCCCTGGCCCCAGTCTTCGGATCCATCAGCGCCACTCGCCGCCCGTGCGGCGCTGCTGTGGCGAAGGCGGCCACGAGGCTGACGCGGTTACTGCTGCGCGTTCACCGGTAACGCCACATTAATGCGGTTGCCCCAGACTGCGCGCACCGTGGCGAGAGCGCGGCACAGCCTCAGCAGCGACCGACTTACTGGCTCGTTACGGGACCATACGTGTGGACACGAAAATCGACCGTCGCTCATCGTCTGCAGCCGCGCTGGGGGCGCCCAAGCCAGCTCTAACGGACGACCAGGGGTGCGACGCTTATCGGGTTATACTCACAGTGGTCGCGCTCTTGACCGCTCCGTTCTGGCTCCCAGCGTGGATAACCTATCGCTGGTTGCAAGGAATGTAGGTGGTGCGGCCGGCGGAGGCGTTGATAGCTGGCCAGAGGTAAACTTACACAGGCAAGGGGCTGTTTCCGCCGTTACCGTGCCCTGCCTGTAGACATAAACGAAGCTTTATATCGGCGCGCGTCGACCATGCCTTGATTTAGAGGTGCGAAAAGCAGGTCAGTCCAGGGGAGACTATCAGCAACTCGGCGCCCGACGGTCCCGCCGGATGCCTGCACTCGGCGGCCGTCGCCGCTCTGATTGCGCCGCTCACGGACCGGCTGTCTCGATCGACCGCGAGAAGCACGACGACGACACGTCCTCCCGATAGCGCTGCGCGACGCAACACGGCTATTGCCGTGCCCGGTTCGAGCAGCGCGATGCGAAGCCCGTTGGGTGCGGCGGTGGCGAAGGCCGCGACAAGACCGACGCCATCATTGCCCCGCGGGAGGAGAACCAGGCCATTCGGTCCGGCGGCACGCACGGCGGCAAGCGCCGCAGTCCCCTCTGGCTGCATCGTTTCGGGCCGCACGATCAAACCAGCGACGCTGAGCGCCTGCGCCGCCAGAACCGCGCGGCACAACACCCGAGCGACGGCCACTTCGCGCAGCGCGGCCGCCAGCATGAGCGCGAAAGGCGGCAGCGCGAAGGTGAGATAACGGATCTCGACCGGCATGGATCCGGCCGCCCAGCCCATCGCGACAAGGCCCAAAGGCGCGGCAAGCGCGGCCATCCCCCAAAGGTCGCGCGCGTCGTGCGGTTCGACACGGCGCCACCGCAGCACCGGCATGGCAAGCATCGTGCCCAAAAGCAACGCCAGCAACCCGGTGGCCGTAACCCGATACACGCCGCCGATATAAAGCGGCAGCCCGCCGAGCAGAGCCCCACCGATGGCGCGGCCGAAGGCAGCCGGCAGCCGAGCCCAGGCAAAAGGCTCGAATTGGCCGATGCGGCTGCCGCGCTGAGCGACGAAGACATAAAAATCGGACGCGAGGAAGGGCGCCAATCCGCCAAACATCGCCGCGCTTTGCAGCAAGCCACGCGGACGGCGGGAAAGACTCCAAAGCAAGGCGGCGGCAGCCGGAAAACCCGCGAGATAGTTGGTGAATGAGGCCGCCCCCAGCGATGCGCCACTCGCAAGGGCCAGCGCCGGACGGTCCTTCCGCCGCGCCAGCAAAGCCAGCAGCAGCCCCGCCACCGACAGGCACTGCGCAAGGGCAAAGCCCCGCGCAACGACACCACTCCCCACGAAGCCGTAGCACCCCAGTGTGAGCAGCATGGGCAACCCCGGCGGCAATCCTGTGACCCGGGCGGTCGCACCCACCAGCGCCAGCGCGCCGAGGCTGAGCAGCACCGAGAGCATTCGCGTGACGCGCAAATCGGGGCCAAAGCAGCGACGCCATCCCCAGGCAAGCCAGAAATAAAGCGGCGGATGCACATCGGTCTGCCGCAGCATTTCGAGGATTGCCGCCGGTGTGGGTGCGGGGAGGAATGCGGCGCGCATCTCGGCCACGCGGAACGGCGTCCGCGGCCAATCAGGCCGGGCCTCGCGTCCCGTCACGAATGCCGTGTAGCCCTCGTCATATTCCGGTCCGCGGCAAACCGCCGCGAGCGACAGCACTACCGCCCCAAGCGTGAGTATGGACAGGAAGCGCCGGTTCGCCGTCATGCCTCACCATCTCGCGGGCGGCATAAGGATGCAACATCGATATGAAATGACCCGTGGCAAAGGAATTGGGAGATCAGTCGTTTGCCGCCGGGGACCCGCCATGCTACCGGCCGCGCCATGGCGAAAAGCCGCAACACGAAGTTCCGCACCCCTAAGGCGTTCAAGGTCATCGTGCGGCACCCCTGGCTGAAGGGGTTCTTCGCCCTGGCGCTTGGGAACTATCTCGCCTTCGTTTTGCGCACCACGCAGTGGCAGTTCGAGGGCCTGGAGCACCTCGAACCTGTTTTCCAAAACCGTCACCCCTGCATCCTCACCTTCTGGCACGAGCGGCTACCCATGATGCCGCGCCTCGCCCTTCGCTCGCAGCAGGAGGGGATCAGGATGCGTACGCATGTCCTTGTCAGCCGCCACAATGACGGGCGTTTTATCGGCCGGGTCGTTGGCCGTTTCGGCCTCGATACAGTCATCGGCTCCTCATCCTCAGGCGGGCGGGAGAGCCTTCGGCGGATGCTGCTGTTACTGAGGGAAGGGCATAACGTTGCGATCACCCCGGATGGCCCGCGCGGACCGGCGAAGGTCGCGGCCTTTGGCGTGGCGCAGGTCGCGGCGGCGACGGGCGTGCCGGTGGTTCCCGCCGCCGCCCAATGCCGCTGGCATTTCCGGCTGCCGAGCTGGGACAGCATGGTCGTGCCGTTTCCCTTCGGGCGCGGCGCCATTGTCTGTGGTCCCGCGATCCTCGTTCCGCGCCAGGGTTGGGCCGAATTCGTGCCGATGATCGCGGCGGCGATCGACGCGGTCTCCCGCCAGAGCGATCGCCTCTGCAATGTCTGATCGGGCCCGCCTATGAGCCTTACTCTCGGCGCCTGGTCGGGCCTCGGCCGGATCGCCGCGCCGGCCCTGCGTATCATGCTTCGCCGCCGCCTCGCCGTCGGTAAGGAGATCGCTGGCCGCCTGCCTGAGCGCGAGGGCATCGAGAGCCTGCCGCGCCCGGACGGCCTGCTGTTCTGGCTGCATGCCGCGAGCCTGGGCGAGACCGCCTCGATCCTGCCGGTGCTGGCGGTACTGGCGCGGGATCCTGGCACTTTCCTGGTCACCACGGGCACCGTCACGGCGGCCCGGCTGCTGGCTCAAAGGCTGCCGCTGATGGGGCTGGCAGAGCGCGTCATCCACCGTTTCGTGCCGCTGGACGTGCCCGCCTGGGCAAGTCGTTTCCTCGACCATTGGCGGCCGAATGCCGCGGGCTTTGTCGAAAGTGAGATCTGGCCGAATCTCCTCATCGCGTCGCGGCGTCGCGGCATCCCGCTGATGCTCATCAACGCGCGGCTTTCGGCGCGCAGCCTGTCGCGCTGGCGCATGGTGCCGGCAACCGCGCGGGCACTGCTCAGCGGCTTCGCGCTCATTCATCCGCAAAGCGCGGGCGATGCCGAGCGTTTCGCCTCAATCGCCCCCTCGGATGCGCGGATCTTGCCGCCGGGCAACCTCAAGCTCGCGGCGCCACCCTTGCCGGTGGATCAGGCGGAACTGTCCCACCTCTCCACCTTGATCGGCGGGCCGGTCTGGATCGCCGCAAGCCTTCATCGTGGCGAGGACGAGATGGTGCTCGCCGCGCATCAGAGCCTCGCCGCGACGCATCCCGGCATTCTCACCATCATCGTGCCGCGCCATCCGGAGCGCGGCGGGGCCATCGCCGAACTGGCGGGCGGCGCGCCGCAGCGCTCCCTCGGTGCGCCGCCTCCCCGGAGCGGTGGAGTCTGGGTGGCCGATACGGTGGGCGAGCTTGGCCTGATCTATCGGCTGGCGCCGGTGGCCTTTGTCGGTGGCAGCCTGATCCCGCATGGCGGTCAGAACCCGGCGGAGCCCGCCCGCCTCGCCCGCGCCGTCGGCATCGGACCCCACACCGCCAACTTCACCGAGACCGTGGCGCTGCTGCGGGAGGGCGGCGCGCTTACCGAGATCCCGAACGCCAACGAGATCGCGCCGTGGGTCGATGCGCGGCTGCGCGACCCCTGGGGCACCACCGCCAGCGGCGAGCGCGGCGCGAAACTCCTGGACGGTTTCTCGACCATCCCGGCCGAGGTCGCGGCGATGCTGCGCGACCTCGCGACACCACGCGCGGCGTAACTCGCATGAGGGCGCCGGAATTTTGGGCGCGGGACGGCTGTCTGCCACGGCTGCTCGCCCCGGGCTCCATGGTGACCGGCTGGATGACCGCCCGGCGCGTCGCCAAGCCAGGGTGGCGCGCGCCGGTGCCGGTGTTCTGCTGCGGCAATGCGAGCGTCGGCGGCTCGGGCAAGACAACTGTTGCGCTGGATTTGCTGCAGCGCCTCCAGTCCCGCGCGCTCACGCCTCACGCGTTGCTGCGGGGCTATGGCGGGCGAGAGAAAGGACCGCTGCGGGTTGATCTGGAGCGCCACGACGCGGCGCAAGTCGGGGACGAGGCGCTTTTGCTCGCCGCTTGCGCGCCTACCTGGATCGCGGCTGACCGCGCGGCGGGCGCGCGCGCCGCGGTGGCGGCGGGGGCCAGCGCCATCGTCATGGATGACGGACTGCAGAATTCGGGTCTGCTCAAATCCTGCAGCCTGCTGGTGATCGATGGAGGCGCCGGCTTCGGCAATGGACGACTACTGCCCGCCGGTCCACTGCGGGAACCCATCGCCGCAGCGGCCGCGCGTTGCCAAGCGGCGGTCCTGATCGGCGAGGATGCCAAGGACGCCCGCGCGGCGCTGCCATCCGGCATTCCGCTATTCGCGGCGAAGCTCGTGCAGGACCTCGGCGATCTCGCGCCCGGCACTGACTATCTCGCCTTCGCCGGCATCGGGCGGCCGGAGAAATTCTTCGCCGGCCTCCGGGCATCGGGCGTTTCGCTCCGCGCCACGCAGGCCTTTCCCGATCACCATGCCTATGCCGAGCGGGATCTAGCCCGCCTGCTCGAACGCGCGGCGGCGTCCGGGTTGAGACTTGTCACCACGCCGAAGGACGCCGTTCGCTTGCCGCCAGCCTGGCGGGAGCGCGTTGATGTCGCCGGCGTCACATTAAGCTGGGAAGATCCCGGTCAAATCGACGCTTTGCTCAACCAGGCGTTGCAATGAACGGCCGGCCCCATAATCTGCGGCCGGCAGACGGAGCCGTCGAGGGACATGGCTGACAACCCGCAACAACCGGCCATCGTCACCACCATCCCCGAAGCGACCCCGGTGTCGGTAGTGCCGGATCCGCCGCGCGCCTCGCCGTATCGCCGCCGCATACTGACAATCTTCGGCTGCCTGATCGCGATCCTGCTGCTTTGGATCGGCTCGGGCTATGTCTTCGCCTTCACGGATGACGCCTTCCTCACCTCCGACCTCGTTTCCATCGCGCCGCAGGTGACCGGGCCGATCGCTTCCGTCGATATCCAGGACAATCAACTGGTCGCCGCCGGAGCGCCGCTCTTCACCATCGACCCCACGCCCTACAAATATGAACTCGACCGCGCCACGGCGGACGCCGCGCAGGCAAGTTCGCAGCTGCCAATCGACCAAACCTTGCTGGAAAGTGCCACCGACGCGCGAGCCGGCGCCCTGGCACAGCTGCGCCTCGCGGAATCCGACCTCACGCGCGCCACCAGCCTGAATCATGCGGGCTTCGCTTCCGTGCAGGCTCTGCAGGAGGCGCAGACGACCGAACAGCGCACCACCGACCGGCTCCGCGCTGCCCAATCCGCGGTGATCGCGGCGCAACAAACGCTGCGGCTGCACGAGATCGCGCTCGGCGCCGCCGAGGCCAACCGGCTGATCGCGCTCTGGCGCCTCGCAAGAACGAAAATAGTCGCGCCGGTCGCCGGGCGAGTGGCACATCTCACCTTGCGTGTCGGTGATATGGCGGATGCCAGCACGCCGATGATCGCCCTGATCGCGGCGGATGGCTGGCGTGTCGTCGCGAATTACAAGGAATCGGTGCTGCGTCATCTCCATCCCGGCGCCGTCGCCTGGGTCTGGCTCGACACGCAGCCCTGGCATTTTTTCCGGGCGCGCGTGCAAGGGGTCGCGCCCGGTATCCGCCGCAGTCAGGAGGATCCCGGCCTGCTGCCCTATGTTTCCCCGACCGTCGATTGGATCCGGCTCGCCCGCCGCTTGCCCGTGCGCTTCACCCTCGATAATCCACCGCCTGAAGACGAGCGCTTCATGGGCTCCGACGCCCGCGTCTTCATTCTCTTCTAATCGGCCATGTCCTCTCCCGCCCTCGACGCGCTGCGTCCGATCCCGAGCGCGCTTTGGCAGGAAACGCGGGCATTGGCGGCGGATCTCAGCACCTGGCGCGAACCGGTCAAAGCTGTGCTTGCGGTTCTGCTGGCGACCGCCGTCTCCTGCGCCTTTCATCTCGAGGACAATGCCTGGGCCGCGCTAAGCGGCTTTCTCGTCATGCGTACCAGTTTCGGAGAATCAGCGCCGCGCGGCGGCCAGCGCATGCTCGGCACCCTGGCGGGCGCTGCACTCGGCTTCGGCCTCGCCCGCTATACATCCGCCTCGGTCCCGCTGCTCATGGTGACCTTCGTCGTCGTCACCTTTGTCTGCGTCTACCAATCGACGGTCAGCGTCGCGAGCTATGCCTGGGTGCTGTTCGGTGTCACCGCGGCAATGGTCATGACCGCGGCCTTCGCGTCACCCGCCGACACGATAGACTTCGCGAGCACGCGGATTGCGGAGGTCGGCATCGGCACGCTCTGCGGCATCGTCGTCTCGGGTTTGTTCGAGCTGTTCCGGCAGCCCAGCGCGCCGCCGCCGCAGCCTTTGCCCTCGCCCGGCAGCCGTCTCACGCTGCGCCGCCTGCTCGATGAGAATTGGCGCCGTGACCATGCCGCCATCCTGGCGCATGCGAGCCGGGCGGCCATCGCGGTGGGGTCGCTGCCCCTGGTCTGGCGCGCCTTCAGCATCACCGACATTTCCGCGACGGCGGTCACTTCCTTCATCGTCATGATCATGCCGGCGACCGTCGTGGAGCAAGAGGGGATAGCCGCGATCTATCAGCGTGCGGTCTATCGCGTGCTCGGCTGCGTCATGGGCGGCCTGCTGGCGCTGCTGTTGCTGCCTCTCGCCGGCGACAGCCTGCCACTCTATGGCCTGACGCTGGCCTTGGGCGTGGGTATCGGCGTCCATATTCAAGGCGGCCGCTCCGGCCTTTCCTACGTCGGCACGCAGTTCTGTTTCGCCTTCATCGTGACTCTTGTGCAGGGACCAGGCCCGGCGACCAGTATCACGCCGGGATTTCAACGGCTGGTCGGCATCGCCATCGGCTGCCTCGTGCTCGGTGCGGTGGTGGTGGTGTGGCCGCCGCCACCGGTGCGGACGCGGCGCGCCGCGTGACCGCGACGGCACTCACGCTGACCCTCGGCGCTGTCGCGCTCGAGGCGGCGCTGGGCTATCCGGACACGCTGTTTCGCCGCATCCGCCATCCCGTTTCCTGGGTCGGTGCGCTGATCGCCCGGCTCGATACCAGCGTGAACGATCCCGTAGTGTCAGATGCGCGGCGGCGCTTTCGCGGCGTGGCGGCTTTGCTGCTCATCCTCCTCATCGTCGTGCTCGCCATGGTCCTGTTGCAGGTGCTGGCGCTGCGTCTGCTCGGCCGTTGGCTGGGCCTGTTGCTGCTGGCGCTGTTCGCCTCCAGCCTGCTCGCGCAGCGCAGTTTGCACACTCATGTCGCGGCGGTGGCCGGCGGGCTGGAGCGTGGGGGTGTCGATGCCGGGCGCGTGGCGGTCGCGCAAATCGTTGGTCGTAATCCGGCTTTCCTCGACGAGGCCGGCATCTGCCGCGCGGCCATCGAGAGTCTCGCGGAGAACTTCTCGGATGGCGTGGTGGCGCCCGTATTTTGGGGCGCTTGTTGCGGCCTGCCCGGCATGGCGACCTACAAGGCGATCAATACCGCCGACAGCATGATCGGCCATCGGACATCCCGTCACCTCGCCTTCGGCTGGGCGGCGGCGCGGCTCGACGATGTGGTGAACCTGCCGGCATCCCGGCTTTCGGCAGCGCTCTTGCTGTTCGCTGCTCTCGTCACGGGCGGGGATTGGCGAAGCGGCGCCCGCGCCATCGGGCGAGACGCGGGCCACCACCGTTCGCCGAATGCGGGCTGGCCGGAGGCGGCGATGGCCGGAGTTCTCGGCCTCCGCCTCGCCGGGCCACGCGTCTATGGCGAGACGCTGGTGGAGGATGGCTGGATGGGCGACGGCCGCGCCGCGCTGACCGCTGCCGACATCCGCGCCGCGCTCCGGCTGTACCGTGTCGCGTGCTGGTGCCAGGCCGGCGTGTTGTTGCTGCTGGCGTTGTTTCTTCGCTGATCTCCTCACTTGATGCCCCGGGCCCTCTAGCTGTTCCCGATTAACACCCCCGTCGCGAAGACCAGCGCACCGCCGAGCGCTACCTGAATCGTCGCCGAGATCGGTGGCGTGTCCATGTATTTCCAGCGGATCCAGCTGATCACGCCGAGTTCCACCAGCACCACGGCGATGGCGAGGAACAGTGCCGTGTGGAAGTCGTGCAGGAGGAAGGGCAGGCTGTGTCCGAGGCCGCCGATCGTCGTCATCAGCCCGCAGACCAAGCCGCGAACCACCGGCGACCCACGGCCGGTGAGGCTTCCGTTATCTGAAAGCGCCTCTGCGAAGGCCATCGAGATGCCCGCGCCAAGTGACGCGGAAACCCCGACCAGGAAGGCCGACCACGTATTGCCTGTCGCGAAGGCGGCCGCGAAAAGCGGCGCCAAGGTCGAGACCGAGCCGTCCATGAGCCCGGCCAGACCCGGCTGGATGACGCGGAGCAGCCAGGAGCGGCGAGCCGCCTCGTCCTCGCTATGCAGCGCCTCCTCGCCAAGGTTCCGCTCCACCAGATCATCGGCGCGCAGCTCATGCGCGGTCTCGGCCAAGGCGAGGTCGCCGAGCAGCTTGCGGATCGAGGCGTCCTGGCTGCGTGCGGCGGCACGGGTGTAGAATTGGAAGGCCTCGACCTCCATCGACTGCATGTGAGCCCGTGCCATGGCGACAGAGAGTGGCCGGATCTGCCACACCGGCTTGCGCGCGATGAAGCCGCGAATGTCCTGCCGGCGGATCAGCGGAATATGGTCACCGAATTTCTCCTGATACAGCGTGAGCAGGTCATGGCGGTGGCCACTTTCCTCCTGCGCCATCTCCAGGAAGACATGCGCGGTGCTCGGATAGTCGGTGCGCAGGCTCTCCGCCATATCGGCATAGATGCGGCCATCCTCCTCCTCGTTGCCGATGGCCAGGGCCAGGATTTCGCGTTCGGAGAGGTCGGAGAAGTTGCGCATCGCGCTGGAGTCTGACGATCGCGCCCGGAACGATCAAGTCGAGATCGAAACGATGCGAATCGCTCGCATTCGCATCGGGTTCTAGACCTCCGGCGCCTGTGTCATAGGTGTCGGCTGATCGCTTTGAGGGATGGGTTATGACGCTGGATCATGCGCCGGGGCTTGAGGATGTCGTGGCGGCGCAACACGCGCTGCGGGCGAAGGCGCCGCTCGTCCAGTGCCTGACGAATGCCGTCTCGACCAATTTCATGGCGAATGTGCTGCTCGCGGTGGGCGCCGCTCCGGCGATGGTCGACAACCCGGAGGAGGCCGGCCTCTTCGCCGGCATTGCGGATGCCGTGCTGGTCAATCTCGGTACGCCGACGGCGGCGCAGGTCGAGGGTATGCGGCTCGCCACCGCCGCGGCGCGCGCCGCCGGGCGGCCCTGGGTGCTCGACCCGATCGGCGCTGGCGGCCTGCCGTGGCGCGGCCAGATCGCCGTTGAATTGCTGCGCGACCGACCTGCGATCATCCGCGGCAATGCCTCGGAGATCATCGGCCTGGCGGGCCTCGGCGCGGGCGGGCGAGGGGTCGATAGCGCCATCGACGCCCCGGCGGCGGTGCCCGCCGCGGTGGCGCTGCTGGTGCATGCCGCTACCGTCTCGGCCTCCGGCCCGATCGATCATGTGGTGGGGCGGGTCGGCGAGCGGATCATTTTGGTGCGCGTCTCGGGCGGCAGCGCCTGGTTGCCGCGCGTGACCGCGACGGGGTGCGTGCTCGGCGCGCTCGCCGCCGCCTATGCGTCTGCT
>NZ_LMUQ01000061.1:0-50067 GCF_009765865.1 Acidisoma sp. L85 | reverse complement strand
GCGGCCCCCGACCCGTCCACCGCCATTGTCGCCGCGCATGCCCATATGGCGGTCGCTTCCGAACGGGCGGAAGCGCGCGCCAGTGGACCAGGCAGCTTCGCCGCCGCATTCCTCGACGCGCTTGACGCTGTGGGCGAGGCGGAGTTGCGCGAGCATGCGCGGATCGGCGCGGGCGAGGCGGTGGGAGCTTAGGCTTGCGGAAGTCCGACCGTGATCGGGGCTAGGTTTGGTTTGTTAGTTTCGTGTCAACGCATGCTTGCTCACATGAAGGGATAGGGAATCGCGAAGGAACTATTTGATGAGACTTGGTGTGGGTACCGCGAAGGACGCCAGTCCTGCCGCCTTGACGGGCATTCCCGTTAGCGACGGCGAGAACAAGTTCCAGCACATCGTCAGTCAGCGGAAGGCTGAGGCTTTTCACAAGCCGGGCATCCACGGGATAGGGCGTTCGGATAGGCTTCGTGCGCCCGTGGGACCCGGATTCATTGCACGCGGGGGACAGAGACGCACCGCCCCGGCGCGGGAGCCCATCCCGGCAGCGCCTTCGGCTCTCGTTCCCGACAAGTTTTTGTCCCCGATCGGCAAGAAGGCGCTCGAGATTCTCCTCAAGGATAAGCCGGAAGCGCTCGTGGCCCTTAAAACAGTGCTGGAGCTCGAACCAGGAGAAACTCCCGCGGACGACGATCTTCTCAAAATCATCGACGCGTTGCCCGATAGCTATCTATCCACGCTCAGCGTGCAGCAGGCCCGGGATCTCTTCCTGAACAAGCCGGAGGCGCTGTCGAGGCTCAAGGTGGCGCTGGGGCTCAGACCCGGAGACGTTTCCAGCGACGCCGATCTCTGGATGATTGTCGGTGCATGGGACGTGAACCACGAAGCCGAGAAATACGAGGCGCGGAAAAACCCCGCTGCGCCATCGCCTTGACCCGACGCATGAAAATCATACGCAAACTGCAACGGTGATCACGCCTCGTCAATCCTCGCGGCCGCAAAATGTGGCGTCAGGATCCCAACGAGGACAGCGACAGCATGACTTTAACCATCGATCGCATAGGCCACCCCAAGCTTGTCGTGAGGAGATCAGATGGGAACGTCCGGTTTCGCGAGTTGCTGGACTTTGCCGCGCGAAAGTTGGCTGTATCCGGAGATGCTTCTCCGGCGCCATTTGCACCGAGAAATCGAAAATTCGCGAGCCAGTTGCTGAATGGAGCTCGGAAGCCGCCGTCAAGGTAGAAGCCGGCCTTGCGGGTGGGCTGAAAGAAGCGCTTCCACCGAAACCGCTCAATGCCGGAAGTGGCGCATCCCCGTCAGCACCATCGCGATACCGGCGGCATCGGCCGCTGCGATGACTTCCTCGTCCCGCATAGAGCCGCCGGGCTGAATGACCGCCGTGGCGCCCGCGGCAATGATCGTTTCGAGCCCATCAGCGAAGGGAAAGAACGCGTCCGAGGCAGCGACGGATCCCTGCGTGCTGGGCCGCACACGTCCCGCCGCCTTGTCTGCCTCTGCTGCCTTCCACGCGGCGATCCGGGCGCTATCGACGCGGCTCATCTGACCCGCGCCGATGCCGACGGTCGCTTGATCACGCGCATAGATAATCGCATTCGACTTCACATGCTTCGCGACCCGAAAGGCGAAGAGCAGGTCGAGGAACTCCGCCTCACTGGGCGCACGTTTCGTCACCACGCGCAGATCGGCGCGGGCAACCCGGCCCGCATCGCGCGACTGCAACAGAAAACCGCCCGAAACCGAGCGGAAGCTGGTGCCGGGTGCCGCCGGATCAGGCAGCGCACCGGTCAGCAACAGCCGCAGGTTCTTCTTCGCGGCAAGGACGGTCTGCGCTTCGGCACTCGCATCCGGCGCGACGATGACCTCAGTGAAGATTGTCGCGATCCTTGTGGCTGTCGCGGCATCGAGCGGCCGGTTCAACGCCACGATGCCGCCGAAAGCGCTCACCGGATCGCAGGCCAATGCCGCATCCCACGCAATCGCCATGCTGGTGGCGGAAGCCACTCCACAGGGATTCGCGTGTTTGACGATAACCACGGTGGGTTCAGCGAATTCCGCGACGCACTCGAAGGCCGCGTCGGTGTCGTTGAGGTTGTTGTAGGACAGTTCCTTGCCCTGCACCTGCCGCGCGGTGGCGACGCCGGGCCGCTGGTCGGTGACGTAGAACGCTGCGGTTTGGTGGGGATTTTCGCCGTAGCGTAGCCGCTGGCGCAACCGGCCGGCGATGGCGAAACGCTCCGGCGCCGTCTCTTCGGCCTCACGCGCGAACCAGGCGGCGATCGCAACGTCATAGGCCGCGGTGCGCGCATAGGCAGCAGCGGCAAGGGCGCGCCGCAGGCTCAGTTCGGTACCGCCCTCGGCGAGCGCCGTCTGCACTTGGTCATATTGCGAGGGGTCCGTCAGAACCACCACGAAGTCATGGTTTTTCGCCGCGGCACGGATCAAAGCCGGACCGCCGATGTCGATATTTTCGATCGTGGTCTCGGCATCGGCATTTCGGGCGACCGTCGCCTCAAAGGGGTAGAGATTCACCGCCAGCAGATCGATCGGCGCGATGCCGTGGCGATCCATCTGCGCGATATGCTCGGGAAGGTCTCGCCGCGCGAGCAATCCGCCATGGATTTGCGGCACCAGCGTTTTCACGCGGCCATCCAGGATCTCCGGGAAGCCGGTGTGGTCGGAAACTTCCGTCACCTCGAAGCCGGCCTCGCGCAGCGCGCGGGCGGTGCCGCCGGTCGAGAGGATCTCTGCCCCCACGGCCGCGAGAGACGCCGCGAGAGGCAGCAGCCCCGTTTTGTCGGAGACCGAGATTAGGGCGCGGCGAACGGGGATAAGGCTCATGGGGGCAATGCTCCGGCAGGTGGCGCCGAGATAGAGCCGGCGTCCCCGCCTCGTCCAGCCTCTACCGGCCCAATTGGTTACAGTTTATTATCGAAGTCCAGGGTAATGATGCCTAGTCGTAACGGATTGCGCTATAGCGCAGGAGGAACCGGCCATGGATGCAGCCCTACCCCAAGCAACCCAATCCGCCCGGTCCGCGGGTGGCGCCACCGTATCTCCGTCTTGGCGGGCGGCGATGCGGCAGAAAGGGACGCCATCGAAAGCGGACAAGCCAGATGAGCCTCGCAAGTCGTCCGCGTCCGGTGAGCCCGGAGTCGCGAACGCCGCAGGCGCTTCGCATCTTGGGGTATATCGCTCGCCGGCCCAGGCCCCGCTAATCGCGAAGGACCTCTTCACTACAGCGGCCCGCCTCAGCCGGCCGGGCCTTGCCTCCGCCATCCTGATCGCGGCTCCGAGCGGCAATCTCGGCCTCCTCCCGCTCTATGACGCCTTGTTTGGCAGTGCCCGGGACAAGGGCTACCGCGCGCTGCTGGCCGCCATCACCCCGACCCAGCTCGAGGAGTTGCGCCACGGCATGCGGGAGGTCGAGCAGGGCATGGCGCGGGCCGGTGGCGCGGCGCGTTACCTCAAGCAAATTGGCCCCGCGCGGGCGCAATCGAAGATGGCGGCGCTCGTCTGCGCGCTCGCTAGGGCTTATGGCCTGGCGATTATCCCCGTCGATTCCCCGCCGGAAGGCGGCTCGGAGGGTGCTGACCGCGCTATGGCCGAGACGGTGCGGCAACAGATTGATGGCGGCCGCAACCTGCTGGTTGTCGCCGGCCTTAAGCAGATTCTGCCGTTGCAGGGCATTCTCTTAAGGGGGCCGGGCAAGGGCGGTCACGGCATCAACGCCGTCTCCGCTTCATTTGCCAGCAGCTTTGACCCTGAAGCGGCGCAGCATGGTCCCGCGCCGTCCTCGAAGTCTGGCCCTGCCTGCGGCCGTGTCAATTTCTACCGCTTGGCGGGAGAAATGAAGGATTGGATGCCCTCGTGAGAGCACTATTCGCGCGCGCTCGGTGACTCTTCGCCCGTCAGCAGGTCCAACGTGCGACGCACGATGCGCCTCTCGTCGAACAGCGCGCAGGCGCGGCTGCGGCCGGCGGCACCCATCTTGGCGCGAAGTCCGGCATCGGCCGCGAGTCGCTTCAGCGCGGCGGCAAGGGATGGCACACTGCGTCGCGGCACCAGGAAGCCCGTTTCGCCATCGACAATCTGTTCGCGTGGTCCGCGAATATCGGTCCCGACCACGGGCAAGCCGCTCATCATCGCCTCGATGACCGACATAGGCAGGCCTTCGAAATGGCTCGGCAAAGCAAAGATGTCGGCCGCCGCCAAAACCGCCGCCGTGTCCTCGCGATAGCCAAGACGGCGCAAGCGGTCTCCGAGCGAGCTTGTGGCGAATGCGGTTTCAATCTCGGCGCCATGGTCCGAGGGCAGCCGGTCACCGACAACCCAGAGCTCGGTGCCCGGGACCTGCTCCATCGCTGCGAGAAGCTCTGGGTGGCCTTTGTGACGCACGAGGCGGGAGACGATGACGACAACAACGCGATCTTTCGGCACGCCGAAACTTGCCCGAAACGCAGCGCGAGCTTCAGGGTCCGGACGAAAGACGGTGGGGTCGCGGCCATTGCCGATGGCGATCGGGTGCCGCGCTATGCCGAGGCGTCGCGCATCCCGCGCCTCCTCGGCCGAAACGGTGAGGAAGAGGTCCGTGACACGCCCGGCTACCTCTTCCATGGCGAGCGCCGCGCCGCGCCGCAGCAGGGAGCCCGGCTGGTTGAAGAGGAAACCGTGGCAGGTATAGGCGATGCGCGGCACCCCGGCGGCGCGGGCCGCCATGCGGCCGAGGAAGCCGCTGATGGGCATATGCGCATGGACCAGATCGGGCCGCTCGGCCCGGAACAGGTCACGGAGTGCCACGAAAGCAGCCCATTGGTTGCGCGGCGAAAGATCGCGGTAAAGCGGCAGCGGCAGGACACGAAAGCCCTCCTGCCGCAGCGGGCTCAGTAGCGCGCCCTCCGTTGTGGCGCCCACCATCTCATGACCTCGCGCCCGGCCCTCGCGCAGGAGCGGCGCGAGGAAGTGCCGCATGGCGAAATCGGTGTTGGTAAGTTCGATGATCTTCATGCGGCTCTCGGCCCGGCGGCCTATCTCGCCACCCAGCGAACACGCTCCGGCTAGGACGCTAGCCCAGCTTGGTGATTGCCCATTTGACCTGCTGCGGCCCCTCGGCCTCGGAGGTCAGGACAATCTGCTCGGCGCGGCGGGGCTCGCTGCCGCCCATATAGACGCTTTCCTCGATCCCGATGCGGGCGCCGTCGGCCCTGAAACGCCAGCTCGCGCCCCCGGCCAGCCGCAGCGTCACGCCCTCGCCATCGGGCTGCAGCGTCGCCTGGACATTGGGATGCAGATGAAAGCGGACCGCGAAGCTCTGCGGTGTCGCCGATTCCACGGCGTCCTCGCCGCGGATATCCTCGCCGCTTGCCGCAACATAGAGGCGGCGGCGGTGGAGGGCGCCGAAGGTCTTCAACCAGCCGTCATGGCTTGCTTCGAGCCAATGCGCGCCGCTCGCCTCCTGGCGCTGCACCTCGACCTGTTCCGGGCGCCGGCCGAGCCCCTCGGGCTTCAGCTCGGAGGAGCTGGTGTCGTCGATGATCAGGGTGGAATGCGCGGCGGTCGCGCGCAAGGCGTCCCGCCATTCGGACATCGCGGCGGGCGCAGAGCCGCAATTGACCACCAGGCGGTCGCGGCCGATCGACAATTCGAAGGCGAGCGTGCCGGCATGGGCATTGCGGTCGAAGCCAGTCGGCGGCGGCGCGCCCGTATCCATCAGCAGCACGCTGCGTCCGGCCTGCAGCCGGTGGAAACCGCCATCCACCAATTGCGTCGGAGCCCTGCCTGCGCGTCCCGCCTGAGTGAGCGCGAGATCGACGAGGCTGGAGGTCTCCTCCCGCGCTCCATTAAACAAAGCGAGTCCGCCATCACCGTGCCGCAACACGCGAAGTGCGGCGGCAAGCCGCTCGATCGAAGGGCCGAGCGCCGGTGGCGGCGTCGCCTGGGCGGCTTGCAACAGCGCACGGATCTCGGTGAGATCCTGCAGGGCGGAGAGATTGGTCGCCGGGCTGCGCTCGATATGGCTGCCGTCGGGTAGAATCTGCCGCGTGAGTTCCTGAGGCAGGAAGCGCAGGGCGCGGCTAAGGAAAGAGCCTTGATCGGGCAAGGCAACCGCCGCCGCGACCAGCCCCTTGATGGCGGTCAAGCCGCGCGCCTCATTCTCCTCGACCGGCATGGCGGCGGAGAGCGCACGGGCGTCTCCCACCAGCCGCGCCATGAGCTTCTGGCGAAAAGCGTCCTCGGCGCTCGCGGCAAAGAAATCGTAATGGCCGAGCCAGGCGGCAATCCGCGCGCCCACCACATCCGGCCGTATGGCGACGGGATCATGCTGCGGCGTCGCGATCCATTCGGAAACGAGCGTGCGGGCGCGCTGGCGCGCTGCATCGGTCCCGAGCGCCCTGAGATCCCGCAGCCACGTGAAGGAATGCGCCGCTGCGCGCAGTACCGGGGAACCGCTGGAGTCGCCCCAGCCGCCGGGCTGCAACGCTCGCACCGAGTTGCCGACGACAAGTTCGCCTTTCAGCAGTCGCGCGCCCTGGGTCGGGTCACCCGGCCAAAGGTCCCGCACCGGTAAAGTCGGCGCATCCGGCACGCGGGTGAGACGCAGGCTGGGCAGGCGCGCCATGGCCCGCCGGGCGTCACGTAGCCATCGCCTGGGGTCCGAGCCGCTCACGCTATCGTTCCGTTAGTGGCGCACCACCGCATCGGCCAGCCATGTGCGCGTTTGAGAATCCGGGAGGCAGCGAAAGGCATGAAGCCTTCTAGACAGCGCGCCGCCAGTTGCACAAGCGCTGCCATGGGACCTTGGCATCACGCGATCGTCGTCGAACGTGTCACAAAGGATGAGAGTTCGTAGCTCCCGGCGCTCCAATTAGCGGAAAACACCGCTCTTCAGTCCAGAAGATACTCCGTTTCGGCAGTGTAGATCGGCGAAGTGCTGGTGAGCTGCGAGCTGAATAATGTGACGCGATCGACCGCGAAAGCTTCTGATCGGAAGAGGTTGTTCTGCTGGACGAAGCCGGTGATTTTCTCGCTCGGCGGCTGATCCATGCGGGCAAGCGTGACGTGGGCAAGAAATCGTCGTCGTTCCGGTTCCAGCCCTGCCCGCTGCAACGCTGTCTCGATCTTCGTTTGCAGCAATTCGAGCGGCGGCGACCGCTCAATGCCCGCATAGAGGGAGGTGACGCGGCCGCCGCGTTCAAACAGTCCGGCGCCGGCCAAAGTCAGGTTGAAGCCGCGGCCGCGCAGGCCATGCAGCGCGAGGTCGATCTCCTCGGCGCGCCAGGGTGGCACCTCGCCGATGAAGCGGAGAGTAAGGTGCAGGTTTTCGCGGCTGACCCAGCGCGCGCCGGGTATGCCGGTGGCGAGCGACGCCAGCCGTTCCCGCAGCGGCCAGGGTAGATCCAAAGCGACGAAGAGCCTCATCCGGCCGGCGCCTTCGCGGTCTCCTGCGCCTTGGCGCGCGCCACGAGTTGCAGGACCAGCGGCAATAACCGCGCCACCTCGATTTTCACGCCCGCCGCATTGGGATGGATGCCATCAGCCTGGGTCAGTTCGGGATGCCCGATGAGGCCCTGCAGAAAGAAGGGGTCGAAGATCACGTCCGGCCGCTTCCCGAGTTCAGTGAAGACGGCACGGAAACGGTTGTCGTAGTCGGCTCCGAGATTGGGTGGTGCGAGCATGCCGCTGAGCAGCACCGGGATATGCTTGGCCGCCAGCGCATCGAGAATCTGGGTCATCGCGTGCTGCATGAGGGCGGGGTCGAGGCCGCGCAGCCCGTCATTGCCGCCGAGCTCGATCAGTGCCGCGTCGACCGGACCGCCGCCCAGCACCCAGCCAAGCCTGGCCGCCCCGTCGGAGGTGGTATCGCCGCTGACCGCCGCGTCGACGAGCGTGACCAACGCGCCCTGAGCCTTCAAAGCCGCCGCGAGGCGAGCCTGGAAACCGTCCTCAACGGGCAGGCCATAGCCGGCAGTGAGGGAGTCGCCGAGGACGAGCAATCGCACCGGTGCCCCTGCGGTCGCCGCCTTCGCCGCCTGCTGCGGCCACGGAGCCACCGCCGCCATCAGGGCAGCAAGCAGAATTCGGCTGGCGAGACGGGCTGTCTGATTCACTTCATCCCTCAAGATCGATGTATGTCAGTCTGCCGCAATAGAAGAGCGCGCGCCGTGCCCGCACAACTCCGGGCTAATCGTCTTTCGGTGGGACAGAGCACAAGTTACCGGTTGCCGCGAAGGACTGTCTTCCCACCATCGACGAATGACCGCGTTGTCCGCCAATACGATGGCGGATGCCCTCCTCGACACCAGATGTCCGGCATGTCGAGACGAAATCCTCTGCCCGCCGGTCCCGCAATCTCGCGCGAGGAGGGAACCCCGATCGTCGCCCTTCGCGACTTGCGGCTGACCATCCCGACCTCCACCGGCGCGGTCGCCATTCTTCAGGGGCTGGACCTCGATATCGCCGCTGGCGAGAGCGTGGGGGTGCTTGGCCCCTCCGGCTCGGGCAAGACCAGCCTGCTGATGGTGATCGCCGGCCTGGAGCGGGGGAGCGGCGGCGGCATCCGGGTGGCGGGTCAGGCGCTGGAAGCGCTGGACGAGGAGGCGCGGGCGCTCTTTCGCCTGCGGAACCTCGGTATCGTGTTCCAGTCGTTCCATCTCATCCCCACTATGACGGCGGCGGAGAATGTCGCTGTGCCGCTCGAACTCGCGGGGCGGGCGGATGCCGCACAGGTCGCGGCTGGGGCGCTGGAACAGGTCGGATTGGGTCATCGCTTACATCATAGACCGGCTCAGCTCTCCGGCGGCGAGCAGCAGCGCGTGGCGATCGCCCGAGCCTTCGCGCCGCGGCCGCGCCTGTTGTTGGCGGATGAACCGACCGGCAGTCTTGACGTCGAAACTGGCCGCAGCGTGATGGATTTGCTCTTCGCACTCTGTGCCGAGGGCGGCACGACCTTGATGCTCATCACCCATGATCCCGGCATTGCCGCGCGCTGTGGCCGCATCGTCACCCTGAAAAACGGCCGCATCGCGTGATGCGCCTCGCTTGGCGGCTTGCGCTGCGCGACCTGCGCGGCGGGCGGCGAGGGCTGCTCATTGTCGTGCTCTGCCTGGCCGTGGGTGTCGCCGCCATCGCGGGCGTCGGCTCCCTGCGGGCGGCGATCAACCAGGGTCTGGCGCAGGATGGCCGGGCTATTCTGGGTGGCGATCTCGCCATTTCCACTGGCAGTGGAGCGTTGCCGCCGGCGCTGAGCGATTGGTTCTTGGCGCGTCATGGGCGGCTTTCGGAGACGGTGCGGACACGGTCAATCCTCGTCGCCCCCTCGGGCCGGCGCTTATTGGCAGCGGTTGAGGCGGTCAGTCCCACTTGGCCGTTGCTGGGACGCGTGACGACCGCGCCTGCCGGGGGATTCTCAGAACTGTTGGCGTCCGGCGCCTTGCCGGGATTGCTGTTGGACCCGACAGCCGCTGATACGCTCGGCCTCAAACCTGGCGACCGGGTGACGCTCGGCGGTGTCCCGTTACGCTACCTCGGCAAGATAGTTGATGCGCCCGACCGCATATCGGACAGCCAGCTCTTCGGGGTTAAAGCGCTGGTGCCGCTCGATACCCTGCGCAATAGCAGCCTGTTGGCTTCCGGTAGCCTCGCGACCTACGCATTGCAGGTGGCGTTGCCCGCCGGTCTCGCGCCGGAGCGGGTCACGGCCGATCTCGCAAAGACCTTTCCGGTGGCGGCCTGGCGCGTGCGCGGCGTTGGCGAGGCGGCGCCCGATATAACGCGTTTCGTCGATCAGGCCGCGTTGTTCATGATCCTGCTCGGCCTGGGGGCGCTGCTGGTCGGCGGAATCGGCGTGGCGAATGGCGTCGAGGCATGGCTTGCCGCGAGGGCGCGCAGCATCGCGACACTGCGCTGTCTCGGCGCCTCCGCGCAGTTGATGAGCGCTGTGTTGGGCTTCGAGCTGGCGTTGCTCGGGCTGCCGGGGATTCTGCTCGGACTGGTGGTCGGTGGGCTGGCGCCGTTGCTGGTTCTGCCGCTGTTGCGGAACCAGCTGCCGGTGCCGGCAAATCTCGCACTTTACTCATTGCCTTTGGCTCTTGCGGCGGCGTTCGGGCTGCTGGTGGCCCTTGTCTTCGCGATGCCGCCGTTGCGGCGCGCGTCGGCGATCTCGGGCGCGGCACTGTTCCGGGCGGCGGTTCTGCCGCAGCGTCTGCCCTGGACCCTGCAGTTCGCACTGGCGGAAGGCTTCTGCCTTGCGCTGCTGGTCGGGCTCGCCGCCGTTTCGGTGCCGCGGCCGGTGATCGCGCTCGGCTTCTGCGCCGGAACCGCCGCGACGCTGCTGCTGCTGCGCGGTGTGGCGTGGCTTCTTATGAGGGCGCTGGCCCGCTTGCCACGCCCGAGATCGGCGGCGCTGGCCTTCGGGTTGCGCCGGCTGCATGGACCGGCTTCCTCCTTGCCGCTGATGCTGCTCTCGCTTGGCGCTGGACTGACGGTGCTGGTGGCGGTCGCCGAGATACGCGCCAATCTGGTCGCCGAGTTCACCGGGGCGCTGCCTAGTCGGGCGCCAAGTTTCTACTTCATCGACGTGCAGCCGGCTGACCTCCCCAAGTTCGAGACGGTGGCGCGCGCGGCGGGAGCCTATGATCTGGCGGCGCTCCCTAGTCTTCGCGCCCGCATTCTCGCGGTACGCGGCGTTCCGGTCGCGCAATTTCATGCTCCCTCCGGCACCGACTGGCCGCTGCGCAGCGATGTGGGGCTGAGTTTCGCTGCCGCGCCGCCAGCGGGGACGCGTCTTGTCGCCGGGCATTGGTGGGCGGCTGACTATATCGGGCCGCCGCTCGTGTCCTTCGATGCGCGGGTGGCGCGGAGTTGGGGGATCGGTGTCGGGGATTTGCTGCCGGTGAGTGTGCTCGGCCGCAGCTTCGACCTTCGCATCGCCAATCTGCGAGATATCCACTGGCAATCGCTGCAGCTCAATTTCTTCTTCGTCGCCACGCCGGACCCCTTTGCGGGTGCCCCGCATACGATGATCGCGACGCTTCGCACGCCACCGGGGCAGGAGGGGCGCGTGCTGGCGGCGGTGACGGATGCATTGCCTGGCGTGACCGGCATCGATGTCGGCGCGGTGTTGCGTGGTCTGGCTGGCCTCCTGGGCCAGATCGGCACGGCGGTCAGCCTGGTCGGTCTGGTCGCGCTTCTGGCGGGCGGGCTGGTGCTCGTCAGCGCCATTGCGGTGGAGCGGGAGGCGCGGATCGCCGAGTCGGTGATCCTCAAGACGCTGGGCGCGCGGCGCGCGCAGATCCGTTTGGCCTGGCTCACGGAATTCGCGGTGGCAGGTGGCGCGGCGGGCATCGCTGCGGCGGTGCTGGGCGATCTCGCGGCGATGGTCACCATTCGGGAAGTGTTTCACACCGAATGGCATTTTCTGCCGGGGATTATGGTGATGACCATAGTGATCAGCATTGTCACGATGGTGATGCTTGGCTTTCTCGCAACCGAGCGGGTACTTCGCCTGCCAGCCGCGCCGCGTCTACGCGCGGAGAATGGCTGACGGCGCACACGGCCATCTGAAACTTATCCGCGCCGGAAGCCTTTATGCTCCGGCGGACTCGCGGCTTGGGAGAAAACGATGATCGCTCGAAAGACGATAGTGCTTTGCGGCCTGATCGGCCTAGGGGCGGCAATGCCGATGGCGGCGGGGGCGCAGATGCCGAATTCCTACAAGCCGATGGTGACGGCACCTCCCGCTCCGCAGGATCCCGCCCATCCGAACCTCGTCAATCCTGGCGCGCCAGCGATCACGGCGCCCGGCTCCGTCAATGGTGTGATCGTGCCCTCGGTGAACAGCAGGATGCCGGTTATCAAGCCGTTGGCGCCGAGCAATATGCCGGTCTTTCCGCCAGCCGGTTCGCCGGGGGGCAATCCGAACGTGGTGCCGAAGTAGGATTACGGCGCCGCCGTTTCCTTGCGGCGCTTTTCGATGTTGCGCACCTGCCCCGCATAGTCGTGGCTGAAGGCGTGGCCCCCGGTGCCATCGGCGACGAAGTAGAGCGCGTCGGACTGCGCGGGATGCAGCACGGCTTGGATCGACGCAATGCCGGGCGCGGCGATCGGCCCCGGCGGCAGGCCGGTCCGCACATAGGTGTTGTAGAGGTCGGGCGTCGCGAGGTCGGCATGGGTCAGCGGCCGAGGAAGCACGCCGGCGCCCTTGCTCAGGCCGTAGATGACCGTCGGGTCGGCCTGCAGCGGCATGCCCAGCTTCAGACGGTTGAGATAGACGGCGGCGACCATTGACCGCTCATCGGGCTTGGCCGTCTCCCGCTCCACGATGCTGGCGAGCGTCACGGCCTCTTGCGGCGAGGTGAGCGGCAAATTTGGCGCGCGGGCTGTCCAAGCGGTGGCAAGCGCCGAGTCCAGAGCGGCTTCCGCGCGTGAGAGCAATGCCGGGCGCTCGGCGTCATAGAGATAGTCGTAGGTGTTCGGCAGGACAGCGCCTTCGGCGGGCGGCGAGACTTTGCCCCGCATCGCGGGCGCCTGATTGACGAGCGTGGCGATGGCTGTCGCCGTTAGGCCCTCCGGGATGGTGACGTGATGCTCGACCTGGCGGCCGTGCCGGAGGATCGCAAGCACATCGGAGAGCCGGGCATGGGCGGGAAAGCTGAATTCGCCGGCATGCAGCGCGCCGTCGCGGCTGGTGATCAGCACCGCGATGCGGAAAATCAGCGCGTTATCCACCACCTGCCGTTGTTGCAGCAGATCGGCAAGCTGGGCGGTGTCCGCATGCGGCACGACAAGGGCGGTGGTGGCCGGGAGGGGACCGAAGCCCGACCAGCTCTGGCGGATGAATCCCCGCGCCGTCCCGATGACAGCGAGGAGTACCGCCAGAGGCAGGACCCATTTCGCGATCCGGCCGATGGGGGAGCTTCGGCGGTTAGGCGGCAGCGCGGAAGATCACGCTGGCGTTGGTGCCGCCGAAGCCGAAGCTATTCGACAGCGCGACCTTGATCGGCCGCTGCTGCGCCGTATTGGCGACGCGGTCGATCACACTCGGCACGCTTGGCTCGTCGAGATTGAGGGTCGGTGGCGCCACCCCGTCCCGGATGGCGAGGATCGAGAAGATTGCCTCGATTGCCCCGGCGGCGCCAAGCAGATGACCGGTCGCCGATTTAGTCGAGGACATGGCGAGGCCGCGGGCATTGTCGCCGAAGAAACGCTCGACCGCGGAGAGTTCCAGGTCGTCGCCGAGCGGCGTCGAGGTGCCGTGGGCATTGACGTATTGGATCTCGGATGGATCGACCTGGCCGTTCTTCAGCGCCGCCTTCATGGCGCGAAAAGCGCCGTCATGGCCTTCGGCTGGCGCCGTGATGTGATGCGCGTCGCCCGAGAGGCCGTAGCCGCCGATCTCGGCGTAGATCTTCGCGCCGCGCGCCTTCGCGTGTTCGTATTCCTCGAGCACCAGCACGCCGGCGCCTTCACCCATCACGAAACCGTCACGATCCTTGTCCCAGGGACGCGACGCGCGGGCCGGTTCGGCGTTGAAACCGGTCGATAGGGCACGCGAGGCGCAGAAGCCGCCGATGCCCAGCGCGCAGATGGCGGCCTCGGCCCCGCCGGCGACCATGACATCGGCATCGCCGAGCGAAATCAGCCGTGCGGCGTCGCCAATGGCATGGACGCCGGTGGCGCAGGCCGTCACCGCCGAGTGGTTGGGACCCTTGAAGCCGTAGCGGATGGAAACATGGCCGGAGACCAGGTTGATGAGGGCGGATGGAATGAAGAAAGGCGAAAGCCGCCGGACCTTCCCCTGATGCACCTGGACCGCGGCATCGGCGATGGCCTGCAGGCCGCCTATTCCGGAGCCGATCATCACGCCCGTGACGCAGCGATCTTCCTCGTCGGTCGGCATCCAGCCGGAATCCTCGACGGCCTCGATCGCCGCGGCCATGCCAAGATGGATAAAGCGATCCATCTTCTTCTGGTCCTTGATCGGAACCCACTCGTTGAGGTCGAGACCACCCTCCGCGCGGACTCCGGCCGGGACTTCCCCGGCGACTTTCGCGGGGAGGTCGGTCACGTCGAAGCTTTGAATCGCTGAAATGCCCGAGTCGCCCCGGATCAGCCTCTGCCAGACATGCTCCACGCCGACTCCCAGGGGGCATACGATGCCCATCCCGGTGACGACGACGCGGCGCAGCTCAATCGTTCTCAAGCCGGTCATCTGGAAGCTGCCGTCAGGCGGCCTTCTGCTTCTCGATGTAGTCGATCGCATCCTTGACGGTGCTGATCTTCTCGGCGGCATCCTCGGGGATTTCGACGCTGAAGGCTTCTTCGAAAGCCATGACAAGCTCGACCGTGTCGAGGCTGTCCGCGCCGAGATCGTCGATGAAGGACGCTTCGGGAGTCACCTTCGACTCCTCCACGCCCAGATGTTCCACCACGATCTTCTTCACCTTGTCGGCGACTTCGCTCATGGACCTCGAAACTCCTGCCTGGCGGCTATTGATGACAATCCAAACGCCTTGGGGGCAAGCGCCGGGCCGGAGCACCCGCCGACCTTCCCGACGATGCACCCCGGAACAGCGGGGCGCTTAGCACGGTTTTAATTAGGTCGCCAACAGCCCGGGGTGAGCAAACCTAAGCCCCTGGCCGTCGCGGCCCGACTCAGATCATCGCCATCCCGCCATTGACGTGAATGGTGGCGCCGGTGACCCAGGCGCTCTCCTCCGCGGCGAGATAGACGGCGGCGGCAGCGATGTCCTCAGGCTTCCCCATGCGGCCGAGCGGGATGGCGCCGAGCAGTTTGGTTTTATGCGCCTCGGGGAGGCCGGCGGTCATTGCCGTTTCGATGAAGCCTGGGGCGATGACATTGACCGTTACGCCACGGCTAGCGATTTCCTGCGCGAGTGACTTGGTCATGCCGATCATTCCAGCCTTGGCGGCGGAATAATTGGCCTGGCCGGCATTGCCAGTGACGCCGACGATGCTGGCGATATTGATGATCCGGCCTGCCCGGCGGCGCAGCATGCCTTTCATGGCGGCGCGGATGAGGCGGAAGGGTGCCGCGAGATCGACATCCAGCACGCTCTGCCAGTCCTCATCGGTCATGCGCATCGCCAGCATGTCCCGCGTGAAGCCGGCATTGTTGACGAGGATGGCAAGGGGGCCGAGGGCCGCTTCGGCTGTTGCCACAAGGGCATCGGGCGCGGCTGAGTCGCGCAGATCGGCTGGGCAGACGGCGACACGCTCGCCCAATTCACCCGCCAGGGCGTCGAGAGGCGCCTGACGGGTGCCGGAGAGGGCGACCGCGGCGCCTTGGGCGTGGAGGGCGCGCGCTATGGCGCCGCCGATGCCGCCCGAGGCGCCCGTTACGAGGGCGGTTTTTCCGCTGAGATCGAACATGTCCGCTCCCTTAATCATTTCGATTGAGGCCGCATGGTGCGCCAGCGACGCAATCCGTGCGGGGTGTTTTAGCCTTTGAGGAAATCCTCGATCTCCGCCGGCGTGCCGATGGAGCGAGTTGTCGCCTCCGGCGCGATGCGGCGGACGAGACCGGCGAGAACCCGGCCCGCTCCGATCTCAATGAAGGTGTCGACGCCCATGGACACCATGGCCTGCACGCTCTCCCGCCAGCGCACGAGGCCCGTCACCTGCTCGACCAGCAGTGTCCGGATGGCGGCCGGGTCCGTCGCCTTGGCGGCGGAGACATTCGCGACAACCGGCACGAGCGGGGCCGTGATCGCGGCGGTGGCGAGCGCCTCTGCCATGGCATCGGCAGCGGGCGCCATGAGGGCGCAGTGGAAGGGGGCAGAGACCGGCAAAAGCATGGCGCGCTTGATGCCGCGCGCCCGCGAAATCTCGATAGCGCGCTCCACCGCAGCCTTATGCCCCGAGATGACGACCTGGCCGCCGCCATTGTCATTGGCTGGCTGCACGACCTGATGAGCACCGGTCTCCGGGTCGGTGGCTGCCTCGCGGCAGATCTCGGCGGCCTGTTCGAGTTCAGTGCCGAGGAGAGCCGCCATGGCGCCTTCTCCCGCGGGAACCGCGCGTTGCATCGCGGTCCCGCGAAGGCGTAGCAGCCGCGCGGTCTCGGCCAATTGGAGGCTGCCCGCAGCTGCGAGCGCGCTGTATTCGCCAAGCGAGTGGCCGGCGACGAGGGCTGCCTTCTGCGGCAGAACGAGGCCGCCCTCGCGCTCCAGTACCCGCATGACGGCGAGGGAGACGGCCATCAGCGCGGGCTGGGCATTTTCGGTGAGGGTGAGTTCCTCGGTCGGTCCCTCGAACATCAGCTTGGAGAGACGTTGTCCGAGTGTCTCGTCCACCTCGTCGAAGACGTCCCGGGCCGCGCCGAAAGCGGCGGCGAGGTCTTGCCCCATACCGACGGACTGGCTCCCCTGACCCGGGAAGATGAAGGCGTTAACGGGCATTGCATGTCCTTCGGGAAGCGGACCGGCGCAGCCGGATGTCTGCTCCAGCCGCCTGGAGGCCGCCGGCGGATGCCGGCGCGGCGTGCCGGGGTATCGCCTCGGACGAAGGAGAGTCAATCTGGACGAACGACGCGCGCCTATGCGGGCGAGCACAGAGAAACGCAGGTTCTGGTGGTATGATGAGATAATCACCTTGCCTAGGCTTGTCATGTCGGGGCATATGCAGCGCTCAGCCCGGGCTTAACGGGTGCGCGGAGGAACATGTCATGAAGATTGCTGGCTCGCTTATTCCCAGCCTCGCTTTGGCGGCGGCGGCCATGGTCGCACCGGCCATGCCGGCGATGGCATCGGCCGACAAGCCGGTCATCGCTTTGTCCAACTCCTATTACGGCAACATCTGGCGCCATCAGATGGTCGAGGCCTTCGAGGCGGCGGCCAAGCAGGCCAAGGCGGCCGGCCTGATCTCGGACTACATCATCCAGAACGGCGACGGCAGCGTCAGCCAGCAGAACAGCCAGCTCGCCGAGCTCATTCTCAAGGGTGTCGATGCGATCGCGGTCGATGCCGCTTCCGAGACGGCGGAGAATGGCATTATCCAGAAAGCCTGCCACGCCGGGATCAAGGTGATTTCCTTCGATTCCATCGCCTCGGCGCCTTGCAATACGCAGCTCAATTTCGACTTCACCGGCTATAAGACGCAGCAGGCCACCGCCGCGCTGAAGCTCATCCATAACCAGGGCAACATCATCCTGGTCCGTGGCGTGAAGGGTTCGGCGCCGGACGTGTCGATGTATGCAGCACAGGAAGCCGTGCTCAAGAACAATCCGAATGTGAAGGTCGTGGCGACGGTCTATGGCCAAGCCACCGCTTCGGTCGCGCAATCGGCCATCGCCAATGTGTTGCCCAGCCTGCCGCATGTCGATGCGGTGCTCGGCCAGGGCGGTGACGATTACGGCGTGGCGCAGGCCTTCGACCAGTATGGCGGCCAGTATAAGGGCCACATGCCTGTCATCGAGGGCGGCGGCAGCTCGAACTTCATCCGCTGGTGGGCGCAGGAGAATGCGAGCAACGGCTATACGACCATCTCGATGAACACGACGCCCGGTATCGGCGGCGCGGCTTTCTGGTTGAGCCTTGCCATCGTGCAGGGCGCGCATGTGCCGCAGAAGCTCATCATGCCGGTGGCGACCGTCGATCAGGCCAATCTGAAGAGCTACGCCAATCTGCCGCCGAACATCATCGTCAGCCCGTCCTATTCGCAGGATTGGGTCAAGACGAATCTGCTGTCGCAGAAATAGGCAGTTCCGTGACTAAGCGATGAGTGATCTCAGCACGGCCTCGCCGCACGCCAAAAGCGTTGACGCGACCGTGCCTCTCGTTGCGCTGCGCGACATTACCAAGGCTTTCGGCTCGACCCTCGCCAATGACGGGGTCGAGCTGATCGTGCGGCCGGGCGATATTCTCGGACTTGTGGGCGGCAATGGCGCGGGGAAGAGCACGCTGATGCGCGCGCTCTGCGGCGTCAGCCGGCCCGATTTCGGTACGCTGGAGCTGGATGGCCGTGCGGCGGATTGGGATCGCTTCGGTCCCACCGAGGCGCAGGCTCACGGCATTCGTATCGTGCATCAGGAGCTTTCGCTCTGCGCCAATCTTTCGGTCGCGGAGAACTTCTTTCTGGAGGCGCCGGATCTGGCGCGGCCGGTGCCCGGATGGCGCCGCGCCTATCGTGCGCGGGCCCGTGCCGCGCTCGACCGTGTGTTTCCCGGCAACGGCATCGATGTCGATCATGTGGTGGATGACCTTTCCATTGGTCAGCGCCAGATGGTGGAGATCGCGCGGGCCGCCTCGGCGCCGCGCATCCGGCTGCTTGTTTTGGATGAGCCGACATCGTCGCTGGATCTGGAACGCAGCCGACAACTGCGGGCTTTCATTCATCAGCAGGCCGAAGCGGGGCTCGCGAGTATTTTCATCAGCCACAAGCTGCATGAAATCGTCGATGTCGCGGCCGATGTTATGGTCCTGCGCAATGGGCGTCTGGCCTGGCGCGGTGCAGCGGCGGATACCTCGATCCAGGCACTGGTTCAGGCGATGGGCGGTGGCGCGGAAGTCGCTTTGCGGCGCGCGCATGAGGCGGCGCCGGTTTCGCAACGGCCAGTGCGGCTGCGGGTGAGTGGCCCGGTGGTCGAGAAGATCGGCAGCGAGATCCTTCTGCGCGAAGGCGAGATCGTGGGTCTGGCGGGTCTGGAAGGCGCGGGGCAGAAGGAGTTTCTGCGCGACATTTTCGCTGCCTCCGGTCATTCGGGCGGGATCGAGCGCTCGGGCGCCGTCAGTTTCGTCTCGGGAGACCGGCAGAGAGAAGGCGTTTTCGCGTTCTGGAATGTCTTCGCCAATATGGATATCGAGCGCATCGGTCGGCGTTTCGCGCTCGCGCCTTTCGCCGCGGCCGAGGATCGCCCCGCCATTCTCGATGCCGCCGAGAAGCTGCGGCTGGATCCTGGTCGCTTTGGCTCCGGCATTCTCGATCTCAGCGGTGGTAATCAGCAGAAGGCGCTGGTCGGCCGCGCTTTGGTGAGCGATTCGCCGACGATCCTGCTCGACGATCCGACACGCGGTGTCGATGTGGCGGCGAAGACGGATTTTTATGGGCTCTTCGCCGATGCCGCGGGGGCCGGGCGGCTGATTGTTTGGCTTTCGACCGAAGACCTCGAATTCATGGAATGCGACCGGGTGCTGGTCTTCAGCAAGGGCCGCATAGTGCGCGAGCTGCGGCGCGAGGAGATCACCGAGGACGCCATCATTGGCGCCTCTTTTTCGGAGCAAGTCGCACGCGGCGGAGAGGGCGAGGGTGTCGAGCGGCTTCATCGCGACTGGGGCAAGACAGTCATCAAGGCCGCGCCTTTTGTGAGTCTGGCGCTGGTTCTGGGCGTCATGATGCTGGTCAATCATGCGGCGGCGAGCGTGTTCGGTCTCGATCTTCTGCTTGGGCCGTCGGTTGCGCTGGTGCTGGTGGCTGTCGCGCAGATGTTTGTCGTGGGCGGAAGCGAGATCGACCTCAGCATCGGTGCTTTTGCCGGGCTCATGAATGTCGTGAGTGCGACTCTGCTGGTCGACCGGCCGCTGTTGGGCGCGGTCACCATTGTTGTCGCGCTGATTGCGTATAGTTTGATCGGCGCGCTCATCCAGTTGCGCCGCATTCCCGCGATCGTGGTGACGCTAGGCGCTTCGTTCATTTGGATGGGAGCGGGGTATTCCCTGCAACCAGCGCCCGGCGGCAGCAGCCCCGACTGGGTCACGTCGTTGTTCGGCTGGTCCATTCCGCATTTGCCGACATCCGTCATTATCATCCTCATCGTCGCAGGGGTGACGGTCTTCCTCGACAGCGCGCCGCTTGGTGTGGTGCTGCGCGCTTTTGGCAACAATGCGCCGGCGCTCGCGCGTAGCGGCTGGTCGGCGCTGCGCTATGCGGTGATCCGATATGGTTTGGCGGGAATCTTCGGCATGATCGCCGGAGTCTCGCTGACCGCCGCGAATACCGCGAGCGACATCAATGTCGGTGGTCCCTTCACGCTTTCCAGCGTCGCGGCCGTGGTGATCGGCGGGTGCAGCCTGATCGGGGGGGTGCTGTCGCCTTGGGGCGTGGTCGCCGGGGCGATCGTCTTGTCGCTGATCGGCGCCCTGCTTGGCGCGCTAAATGTCAGCACGGATTACAATGCGGCGGTTCAGGGCTTGCTGCTGCTCGGCATGCTCGGGTTGCGGGCCACGCTGATCCGGCGGAGGGCGCAGTGATGGCGGGTCTGGGCGAGGGCCGGCTGATCGACTGGAGCCAGCGCAACCGGTGGATTTGGGCGCTCATCGGCGTCGTGCTGCTGTGGTTCGTGCTGTCCCTCATCACCAGCCGGTTCAGCCTGCAGAGTCTCTCCGGCGTTGCGGTTTCAGCGTCGTTCCTGGCATTGGCCGGGCTGGGCCAAATGTTCGTGATTACGGCGGGTCGCGGGAATATCGACCTGTCCATTCCCAACGTGCTGACGCTGAGCGCCTATGTCAGCACGATCCTCATCCAGGGCCACGACAGCCGGTTATGGCTTGGTGTGTTGGCGACGTTGGGGATTGGCATTGTCGTTGGCAGCGTGAACGCGGTGCTTGTGCTGGCTTTCCGGATACCGGCGATTATCGCGACGCTTGCGACCGGATATATTTTGGCTACCGCCAGTCTCTTCGCCAATAAGGAGCTGGTGAGCTACGGCGTCAGCCCGACGCTGAAGTGGCTGACAACGGCGCGGGTCGGCGGTTTTCCCGTGGTCGCGATGCTCGCGGTGGTGGCTGTTGTTGTCGGCAGCATCGTCCTGGGGCGGCTGGTCTATGGGCGCACGCTTTCGGCTGTCGGGCAGAGCACGCGTGCGGCCTATTTCTCCGGCATTGGCGTGACGCGGGTTGTCGCGGCTACTTTTCTGATTAGCTCACTGCTCGCGGCGCTCGATGGATTGCTGCTGCAAGCTTATGTCGGCGGCGCTTTTCTGGAGATGGGCGGTCCCTACCTGCTGCAATCGCTTGGCGCGGTGGTGTTGGGCGGATCGCTTATCATGGGCGGATCTTCGACAGCGGTCGGCACCTTGTTCGGCTGCGTGCTGCTCATCCTCATCGTGGCGACCATGCAGATTGCCGGGTTGCCTTCCGGGATGCAGGATATCGTGCAGGGCGTTGTGGTGATCGCCGTGCTGTCGCTGGCGGGTGGTGGCAGGGGGCGGACGGTGAAGCGCGCGATACCAACCACGCAGGGCGGCGCTGGAACTAAAGTGGCAGGTCGATCGTGAGCCAAGTGTCGAACGACAGCGCGATCCGGCTGACGTATCGGATTGAGACGTCGGGCGATATCGGGCGGCTCGCGGAAAAGATCGCGAGCGACCAATCGACCGGAACCTTCGTCGCGGTGCCGGGCGAAACTGCTGATCTCAAAGCGAGATGCGCGGCGCGGGTCGTTGATATCCGGATGCTGGAACCGCATGAGCGGCCGGCTTATCCCCAGGATGCGGTCAATTCCCAGAATCCGCGGCCCTATAAGCGCGCGGATGTCGATGTCGATTTCCCGCTGGAAGTTATTGGCACGGATATCGCGGCCCTCCTCACCATCGCTTTCGGCGGGGTCTTTTCGGTGCGCGGCCTGTCGGGTGCGCGTATCGTCGGGCTGCGGCTGCCGCCCGCGTTTATCAAGGCGCATCCGGGACCCGCTTTCGGCATCGCCGGCAGCCGCAGGCTCGCGAATGTCCATGGCCGGCCCCTGATCGGCAGCATCATCAAACCCGCGCTTGGACTGACGCCTGAACAGACGGCGGAGGTTGCGCGCGAACTGGTCGAGGCCGGCGCGGATTTCATCAAAGACGACGAGAAGATGATGAATCCCGGCTATGCGCCGCTCGAAGCGCGGGTGCGGGCCGTGATGCCGGTGATTCTGGACCATGAACAGCGGACCGGGCGGAAGGTCATGTATGCCTTTGGCATTTCCAGCGCGGACCCGGAGACCATGCTGCGCCAGCACGACATCGTGGCGGATGCGGGCGGCAATGCGGCGGTGATCAACATTAACTCGGTCGGCTATGGCGGACTGGCATTTTTGCGGAAGCGCTCGCGCTTGGTGCTGCATGCGCATCGTAGCGGCTGGGACATGCTGACGCGGCATCCGGATCTGGGGCTCGATTTCAGCGTCTATCAGGTGCTGTGGCGGTTGCTCGGTATCGACCAGTTTCAGGTCAATGGCATTGGGGCGAAATATTGGGAGCCGGACGAGTCCTTCCTGCGCTCCTTCCGTGACTGCACCACGCCGCTTCTTTCCGACGACGACCGTGCTTTGCCGGTGGTGGGATCGGGGCAATGGGGCGGGCAGGCGCCGGAGACTTTCGCGCGAAACGGGCGGTCCATCGATTTGTTGTATCTAGGCGGCGGCGGGATCATGGGGCATCCGGGCGGGGCTGGCGCTGGCGTGCGCGCCATCACTCAGGCCTGGGAAGCGGCGGTGGCCGGGGTTCCGCTCGCGGATTATGCGCGCGAGCATCCCGAACTCGCTCAGGCGATCGCGGCCTTCGGCGAGAAGGGCGCGCAATGACCCTGCCAGCGAAGCGGGGGCGCAAACTCGTCGGCACCGGCTGGAAGATGAACCATGGGATCGCCGATACGCTGGCCTATATCGACCTGCTGCGCGAAAGGCTGGCCGGCATCAACCATCATGGGCTCGATGTCTTCGTTCTGCCGCCATTCACCGCGCTGAGCGCGGCGGGCGCGCGCGTCGCAGGGTCGCAGATCGGCGTCGGCGCCCAGAACGTCCATTGGGATGATCGCGGCGCCTGGACCGGGGAGGTTTCCGCCCCGATGCTCGTCGAGGCGGGTTGCCGATACGTGGCACTCGCCCATTCCGAGAGGCTGCAGCATTTCAACGAAACCTACGCCGCGGTGCGCCTCAAGGTAAACGCTGCTCTGCGCCACGGGCTTACCCCGATCCTCTGTCTAGGCGAGAAGGCGGAGGATAAGCGGGACGGTCGGTCGGATGATGTTCTGGCGGATCAGCTCGCTACCGCGACGGCCGATCAGCCGGCGAATGCCCTGCCGCGCCTTGTGCTGGCCTATGAGCCGCGCTGGGCCATCGGTGCCGCCGCCGCCGCCGATCCCGACTATGTCGCGGACCGCCTCGCGCGGCTGCGGGCTGCGCTCGCCGAACGGTTTGGCGCGGCCAATGCCACGGCGACCCGCATTCTATACGGCGGTTCCGTGACCGCGGCCAATGCTCCGGAGCTGGCCGTGATCCCCGATGTCGACGGGCTCTTCGTGGGGCGCTATGCCTGGAACGCGGACGGCTTGGCGGAGATCGTCGCCATCGTCGCAGAGGCGGCCAATGCCGCATCGACCCAGAACGGGACGGAGGAGTTATCGACATGAGGATCGTCGTGGGCGGAGACAGCGCGGGACAGCCGCTGTCGGATGTCATTTTCAAGCATTTATCCGGCGGTCCGCATGAGGTCGTCGATCTTGGGCGTGAGGTGCCGGGCGGCAAGGAGCTTTACGCCTCGCTCGCCGAACGTGTGTCTAACGCGATCCTGGAAGGGCGTTTCGATCGCGGGATTCTGTGCTGCGGCACCGGCATCGGCGTGTGTATCTCGGCGAATAAGGTTCCCGGCATTCGCGCGGCGCAGACGCATGACACCTACTCGGCCGAGCGCGCCGCGAAAAGCAACGACGCGCATATCATCACGATGGGCGCGCGGGTGATCGGAACGGAAGTCGCCAAGGCGATCGTCGACAAATTCTTGGAATCGCATTTCGATCCGCAAGGCTCATCGGCCGCCAATGTCGAGGGGATCAAGGAATTGGACCGGAAATATCACCAGGAGCGGGTGGAAGCCTGATCAGCGCTTGATGGTCGCACCGCAGAAGATCACGCGGCGCAAGCTGTCGGACGAGGTCTTCGATCGCCTCCTGCAAGAGATCGAGACCGGGGCTTACGGTGCCGACGCGCAGATGCCGTCTGAGCGGGAGCTCATGGTGGCTTATGGCGTCGGACGGCCGGCGGTGCGGGAGGCGATGCAGCGGCTGGAAAAGCTCGGTCTCATTACCATCACCCACGGGGAGCGGGCGCGCATCGCTCATCCCTCGATCGCCGATGTCATGCAGCAGATCGACCATGCGGCGCGGCATGTTCTGGCGACGCAGCCGCAATCCCTCAAGCAGTTGCAGGATGCGCGGGTTTTCTTCGAGGTGGGCATGGTGCGGGAGGCCGCGCGCATGGCGGAGCCCGCCGATATTCAGCGACTGGAAGAGGCACTGGCGCGGCAGACCGCGTTTCTTGACCGCGACGCCGGCCGTTTCGTCGCGGCGGATATGGAGTTTCATACGGTCATTGCCGCCATCACGCGGAATGTGATCCTCGAAGTGGTGAGCCGCGCGATGCTGCAATGGCTCAGTGCGTTTCATTCTGGTCTGCTGCATTGGAAAGGCCACGAGCGCATCACGCTGGAGGAACATCGTCTGATCCTCGATGCGATTATCGCCCATGACGAGGTGGGAGCTGCGCAGACGATGCGGGACCATTTGCAACGCAGCCGTGGTTTGTTTTTGTCGCAGGCGGTGGAATCCGCTTCGTAGCTTTCGCTAAAGCAGGATGTCTCTGGTTTGAACCATGCTCACTCCCTCACCGTCATGGCATGCGAAGGCATGCCATCTACGCCTTGCTTGCGCAACAAAGACAGGCGTGGATGGCACGCGAGGGCCGCCCCGCCTGCGCGTGCCATGACGGTGCTTGAGTTGGCGTTCGATATCGAATCATTGCGCCGTAGCGAAGGCGTTTGGCTCCACATGATTTAGCTGGTATAATGATCGTATAATGAGTGATCGCAGAACGACACCTTTGCCGCTGCCGGCTGGGCCGCTGATAGCCTTCTACGGTGACGACTTTACGGGCTCGGCCGCCGTGATGGAGGCTTTGACCTTCGCGGGCCTACCTAGCGTGTTGTTCTTCGACGTGCCGCGGCCGGAGCAGCTAGCGCGGTTCCCTAACCTTCGAGGCATCGGCATCGCGGGCATCGCGCGGTCCAAGAGTCCCGACTGGATGCGCGTCGCCTTGCCGCCCATTTTCGCGGCGTTGCATTCTACCGGTGCGCCACTCGCGCAGTACAAGATCTGCTCGACCTTCGATTCCTCGCGCGAGGTCGGCTCCATTGGCGCGGCGATCGAGATCGGCGACGAGATTTTCGGCAATCGTTGGATTCCCATGATCACGGCGGCGCCCGCTATTCACCGCTACCAGGCCTTCGGGAATCTGTTCGCGACGGTTGCGGGCGTGGGATATCGGCTCGACCGCCATCCGACTATGAGCCGCCACCCTGTCACGCCGATGCATGAGGCGGATCTCGCCCGGCATCTTGCGACCCAGACGGCTATTCCTTCGGGCTTGATCGACTTCGTTGCGATGAAGCAGGGACGCGCGGATGATGCGCTCGCCATCGCGCGGGCCGAGGGTGCCCAGATCATGTCGCTTGATGTTGTCGATGAGGAGACGCTCGCGGAAGCCGGGCGGCTGGTCTGGGAGCATCGGGAGGCGATGCAATTCGTTGTCGGCTCCCAGGGTGTCGAATACGCGCTGATCGCCCATTGGCAGCGGGCGGGGCTCATTCCGGTGGCCGAACCGCCGCGTGCGGCGCCAGCGGCGGCGCGGATCGTCGGGGTGTCGGGCTCCTGCTCGCCGGTGACGGCGCATCAGATCGCCTGGGCCGAGGAACACGGTTTCCTGGGTATTCGGCTTGATCCCACGGCCGCGGTCGATGGCGCGGCTTGGGAGAGGGAGAAGGATCGCGCCTCGGCGGCGGCGCTTGAGGCGCTGTCGGCTGGGCTGGACCCGATCATCTATACGGCGCGGGGGCCGGATGATCCGTCGCTGCCCGAATTGCGGCGTGTGGTGGAAACTTCTGGCGTCGCGTTGGACACGGTTAATGACCGCATCGGGGACGGCCTCGGCCGCATCCTGGATCGTGTCATGCGAAAGTCCGGAATCGATCGCGGAATCATCGCGGGCGGCGACACATCGAGCCACGCGGCTTTGGCGCTCGGCGTCTATGCGCTGAGCGCGCTGGCGCCGACGGTGCCCGGAGCGGCGCTGTGCAAGGCGCATTCCGATGACCCCGCCCATGCCGCGCTGGAACTGGCTCTGAAGGGCGGCCAGATGGGCAGCCCGGACTACTTCGCTCGCATAAAGGCGGGCGGCGAGTCCTCCTCGAAACCAATTTGAACCAAGGATAGTCCGATGACGAAGGTCGCTTTACTCGGTGCTGGCGGAAAGATGGGTGTGCGTCTCTCCACGAACCTGCAGGGATCGCGATTTTCCGTCGATCATGTCGAGGTTTCCGAGGCAGGGCGCGAGCGGCTCAAGCAAGCGGTTGGCGCAGATTGCGTCGAAATGGACACTGCACTGAGCCAGGCCGATGTGGTGGTGATGGCGGTGCCGGACCGGCTGATCGGCAAGATCGCCCACGACATCATCGGCAAGGTGCGGCCCGGCACGGCGCTCATCGTACTCGACGCCGCGGCGCCCTATGCGGGCGAAATGCCGGTGCGCCCGGATGTGACTTACTTCGTGACCCATCCCTGCCATCCGCCGATTTTCAATGACGAGACCGACCCGGTGGCGAAGAACGATTTCTTCGGCGGCATTCACGCCAAGCAGCATATCGTTTGCGCGCTGATGCAGGGGCCTGAAGCGCATTATGCGCTGTGCGAGGAAGTGGCGCGAGAAATCTACAAGCCGGTGATGCGGGCGCATCGCTGCACGGTCGAGAATATCGCGATGCTGGAGCCGGCCTTGTCCGAAACCGTCGGCATTACGCTGTGCCTCGCGATGAAGGAGGCCGTGGATGATGTCGTGCGCCGGGGGGTTCCGCGCGAGGCGGCGGTCGATTTCATGCTGGGGCATATCAATATCGGCCTGTCGATCGCCTTTGGGGTTTTTCCGGAGGGCAAGTTCTCCGATGGCGCGCTTTACGCGATCGAACAGGCCAAGCCGCAGATTTTTCGGGACGGCTGGCTCGACCGGGTCTTCAGCACCGAGGCCGTGATGAAGTCGGTCAAGGAGATCTGCGCGGCGTAGGAGAACGTCTGGTCCCACCACGCTCGGAGTTCGTGGCGCGCGCTCTCTGCTCGGCGTGAGCTGAGCAGGCGCCGGCGCTGGGTGCGCCACCGGGCGTCCTGCACGCGCTCATGGATCGGTCCTCGTCCAAATAACACTATTTAAGATAGCATATTATAACAATATCGTTGACGGTAGGTGTTTTTGCGTTAGATCGCTCGCTGCGTTACGCTACGGGGTTCACGCGTTTCGCTTCGTAATATTGCTGCTGCACAAGGTTTGAGCATGGATCAGATCGCCGGCCACAAGGGCGTCGCCTTCTCTCGCGCCCCTGCCACCGTCATCCGCAGTGACGCGGAGGCAATCGCGGTTGCGCGGGAGCTGGCGCCTCAGATGGCGAAGGAGGCGATCGCGCGGGATCAGCAGCGTATTCTGCCGCGCGCCGAACTCGACCTTTTCTCCGGCAGCGGCCTTTGGGGCATGACGGTGCCGCGCGGTTACGGCGGAGCCGAGGTTTCCTTCGCGACCGTCGCCGAGGTGATCGCCATGATCTCTGAGGCTGATCCCTCGATCGGGCAAATTCCGCAGAACCATCTTGGCGTGGTGGAGGCTCTGCGGTTTACCGGGAACGAGGAGCAGAGGACCCGCTTCTACGCCGGGGTGCTGGAAGGCCGCAGGTTCGGAAATGCGTTTTCCGAGGCGGGCAGCAAGAATGCCGGCGTCTTCGATACGAAACTGGTGGCGGACGGCGACGCGTTTAGGGTCACCGGCGAAAAGTTCTATTCCACCGGCGCGCTTTTCGCGGATATCATCCCGATCGCGGCGACTGGCGAGGACGGCAAGGTCTATCTCGCCTTTGCTGATCCCCAGGCGCCGGGCCTGAAGATCACGGATAATTGGTCTGGCTTTGGCCAGCGCACCACCGCGAGTGGCAGCGTGTCGCTGGATAATGTCTTGATCGAGGCGCGGAACGTGGTGCCCGCCTATCTCGGCTATGACCAGCCCTCCGCCAATGGGCCCGTGTCCCAGATCATTCAGGCGGCGGTTGATCTGGGCATCTCGCGCGCCGCCATCGCCGATACCGTGCGGTTCGTGCGCACTCAGTCGCGGCCATGGATCGACAGTGGGCAAGATCACGCGTGGGAAGATCCTTATACTATCGCGGCGGTCGGCGACCTTTTCCTGCGGCTTCACGCAGCTGAGGCGATCCTGGAACAGGCTGGCTATGCGGTGGACCGCGCGATCGCGGAGGCGAACGAGCAGACGGTGGGTGAGGCTTCACTCAAGGTCGCTGAAGCCAAAGTGCTGACGACTGAGATCGCGATTCTGGCGGGTAACAAGCTGCATGAACTGGCGGGCACGCGCTCGACCTTGGCGCAGCACGGGCTGGACCGGCATTGGCGCAATGCGCGCACCCATACGCTGCACGATCCGGTGCGCTGGAAATACGCGCTGATCGGCAATCATGCCCTCAACGGCGTGCTGCCTCCGCGCCACGCCTGGGTGTGAGCGAGACGATGAGCGCGACCCGCGAGATCCTTTTCAACGCCTTCGACATGAATTGCGTCGTGCATCAGTCGCCTGGGCTGTGGCGGCATCCGCGCGACCGGGCGGATCGCTACATCGACCTATCCTATTGGACCGACCTCGCGAAAATTCTGGAGCGTGGCAAGTTCGATGCGCTGTTTCTGGCGGATGTGCTTGGCGTCTACGATGTGTATGGCGGCAATACGGATACCGCGCTGCGCGAGGCGACGCAGATTCCTCTGAATGACCCGCTGCTGACCGTTTCCGCCATGGCGGGGGTGACTGAGAATCTCGGCTTCGGCGTGACCTGCACGCTATCCTACGAGCCGCCGTTCACCTTCGCGCGGCGCATGTCGACGCTAGACCATCTGACCAAGGGCCGTATCGGCTGGAATATCGTCACCGGCTATCTGGATAGCGCGGCGCGTGGAGTTTCCGGCGCTGCATCGCAGCCGAAGCACGATACACGTTACCAGATCGCCGAGGAATATATGGATCTGGTCTACAAGCTTTGGGAGGGCAGCTGGGAGGACGATGCTGTTTTGCGCGACCGCGCGCGCGGTATCTTCACCGATCCGGCGAAGGTCCATCGCATCAAGCATGAGGGCGAGTTCTTCAAGCTGGATGCGATTCATCTGAGCGAGCCATCTCCGCAGCGGACGCCAGTGTTGTTCCAGGCGGGTACTTCCGGCAAGGGGCGCGACTTCGCGGCGCGCCATGCCGAATGCGTTTTCATGGCGGCGCCGAGCAAGACCGTGGCGAAGGGTTATGTTTCCGACATCCGTCGGCGCGCCGCGCTGTATGGCCGCGCCCCAGAGTCGATCCGCATTTTCAATCTCACCACGGCCATTGTCGGCCGGACGGGCGAGGAGGCGCGCGAGAAGCATGCGGAGTACCGGCGCTACATCAGCCATGCGGGCGCTTTGACGCTTATGTCGGGTTGGACCGGGATCGATTTCTCGGTCTACGATTTGGACGAGCCCGTGCGGTATATTCGCAATGAGGCGGTGCATTCGGCGGTGGAATCCTTCACCACGGCCGATCCGGACAAGACCTGGACCGTGCGCGAAGTGGCTGAGCATGTCGGTATCGGCGGTTTCGGGCCGCTGCTGGTGGGATCAGCCTCTGAAGTCGCGGATCAGATGGAAGCCTGGATCGCGGAGACTGACCTCGACGGGTTCAATCTTGCCTATGTCGTGACGCCCGAGACCTTCGCCGATATCTCCGATCTTCTGGTGCCGGAATTGCAGCGGCGCGGGCGGTACAAGACCGAGTATCGCGCCGGCACGCTGCGCCAGAAAATGTTTCCTGGCAGCGGCCCGCGTCTTGGCGCGCAGCATCCCGCCGCCGCCTCTCGCCACACGACATTGAAAGCCGCCCAATGAGCGCCTCGTCGAACTTCTCCGAACGCAGGCCCGCGCACCGCATCTCCAGCGATGCCGAGGCGCTAGTCGTCGCGCGTGAACTCGCCGTCGAATTCGCCGTGGGCGCATCCGATCGCGACCGCGAGCGACGGTTGCCGAGGGCGGAGATCGATCGATATTCGCAGAGCGGCCTTTGGGGCATCACCGTGCCGCGCGAGCATGGCGGCGCCGGAGTTTCGGCGGCGACCTTGGCGGAGGTGATCGCCATAATAGCCGCGGCGGATGGCAGCATCGGGCAGATCCCGCAGAACCACTTCTTCGTGGTCGAGGCGATCAGGCTTACCGCGACCGAGGAGCAAAAGCAGCTCTGGTTCGAGCGGGTGCTGAATGGCGACCGCTTCGGCAATGCCTTGAGCGAGATCGGCACCAAGACGGTGCATGACTACAAGACCACGCTTTTGCCAAAGGATGGCCGCCTGATTCTCGAAGGGCGAAAATTCTATTCGACCGGTGCGCTCTTCGCCCATTGGGTCGCGGCTGTCGCCAAGGACGCGCAAGGGAATTTGCTATTCGCCTTCGTCTCGCCCGAGACGCAAGGTGTGACTTTGGTGGATGACTGGTCGAGCTTCGGGCAGAAGACGACGGGCAGCGGTACGACGATCTTCGAGAATGTCGAGGTCGATCCGATTGGCGTAATCCCGTTCCACGACGCTTTCGACGTGCCGACCTCGATGGGGGCTTTCGCGCAGATCATGCACGCGGCGATGGACATCGGCATTGGCCGGGCGGCGCTGGCCGATACGATCGATTTCGTGCGGCGCTTCACGCGTCCCTGGATCGATAGTGGCCAGGACCGCGCCACGGACGATCCCTATACGATCGCGCAGATCGGCGATCTGACGCTGCGGCAGAACGCGGCCGATGCGCTGCTCGCGCGGGCGGGCAGAGCGGTGGACAAGGCGGTTGCCGAGCCGAATGACGAGACTGTCGCACTCGCCTCCATCGCTGTCGCGGAAGCACGGGCCTATGGCACCGAGGCCGCGCTGACCGCCGCCAATAAGCTGCATGAGCTTGCGGGCACGCGATCGACTTTGGCGCAGCACAATCTCGATCGGCATTGGCGCAATGTCCGCACCCACACGCTGCATGATCCAGTGCGGTGGAAATATGCGGCGATCGGGAATTACTATCTCAATGGCATCAAGCCGCCACGTCACGGAGCGCTGTGACGATGACGGAGGAGGCGCTCGCGCTGCGCGATATCGTCAAGTCTTTCGGCGCGACGCGCGCGCTGGATGGGGCGAGCCTGGTTGTGCGGCGTGGCACCATTCATGGGCTGATCGGGCAGAACGGCGCGGGGAAATCGACGATCATCAAGATCCTCGGCGGTCTCTACCAGCTCGATGCCGGCCGCATCCTGATCCATGGCGAGGAACCCCGCAGCGTCACACCGCGTCTGGTGGAAGAACTCGGGGTCCATATCATCCACCAGGAAGCGCTTCTGGTGCCCGGCCTGACGGTGGCGGAAGCCTTGTTCCTGGGCAACGAGTTGCGCCATGGTCCGCTGCTGGCGCCGTTCTCCATGCGTCGCCGCGCCGAGGCGATCGTCCGGGAGACCTTCGGAGTCTCGCTTTCGGGCAATATGCTGATCAGCGAATTGAGCGCGGCGCAGCGGCAGATCGTGCAGATCACCCGCGCGCTTCTGAACAAGCCGCGCGTGCTGGTTTTCGATGAGCCCACGGCGGCGCTGGTGCGGCGGGAGGCCAATCGGCTTTTCGACATCATCCGGGGGCTGCGTGATGAAGGCACCTCGATCGTGTATATCTCGCATTACCTCGAAGAGGTTCGTGATCTCTGCGATGTGGTGACGATCCTTCGCAATGGGCGGGATGTCGCGACGGTCGATCCGCGCACGACGCCTATGGCGGAGATCGTGTCCCTCATGATCAACCGCGACATCCACGAGATGTTTCCCAAACAGGTGATACCCTGTGGCAAAGCCGCGCTGACGCTGCAATCGCTCGGCAAGGCGGGCGCTTATGAGGATGTCACGTTCACGCTGCATGCAGGCGAGATCCTTGGCCTGACGGGCCTTGTGGGCTCAGGTGCGAAGGAGGTTTTGCAGACGGCTTTCGGCCTTACGCGCCATGATCGCGGACAGATCCTGATCGGCGGAAAGCCGGCCAGGATTGGCTCGCCGGGGCGGGCTATCGCACGGCGGCTCGGGCTGGTGCCGGAGGATCGGCGGCATCAGGGTGTGGCGCTCGACATCTCGGTGCGCGAGAACATGACGCTCGCCAGCCTGCGCGGGCTGACGCGCTTCGGTCTGATCGATACGCGGCGGGAGCGGGGGCAGGTGATGAGCCTGATCGAGCGGCTGGGGATTAAGACGCCTGGGCCGGATGCGCGGCTGCGCGACCTCAGTGGCGGCAATCAGCAGAAGGTCGTGCTCGCCAAATGGCTGAGCGCCAAGTCTGATATCTATATCCTGGACGAGCCGACGGTTGCGATCGATGTCGCGGCGAAGGTCGAGATTTACCGGCTGCTGGGCGATCTAGTCGCGCAGGGGGCTGCTGTTCTGATCCTCTCCTCCGATCTCATGGAGTTGCAGGGTATCTGCGACCGCGTACTGGTGATGTATCGCGGGCGGATCGTGCGGCGGCTTGTCCCTGCGGAAACGACCGCCGACGAGATCCTGGCCGCCGCGACGGGAGCGCTGGCACCGCTCGACAAGGCCGCCTGATGGACGGGGCGATCGATCAGCGTCTCGGCGTCGCTCTCGCGACCGAGGATGCCGAGGCTGAGGTGCCGCCGCTGAAAAGAAACCGGCGGGGGGGCTTCGTTCGCTTTGCCGCCATCGGCGCTCTGCTCATCGTCTTTGTTGTCTTCGCGATCGCGGCGCCCGGCTTTCTCACGCGCGGCAATCTGACCAATGTGGTCGAGCAATCGACGGTGCTGGCGCTGCTCGCCTTCGGCATGAGCATCGTCATCATCGGTGGCGGAGGTGACGTTATCCGTGGCGGGATCGACCTTTCGCTCGGTGCCAATCTCGGCCTTTGCGCGGCGGTCTTTACGGTGGCCGTCAATGCCGGCTTGGGGGATGCGACCGCGACGGTGCTGACTTTTGCGGCGGGGGCTTCAGTTGGGCTCGTCAACGCTTTTGCGGTTGTCGGGCTCGGTATTCTGCCGTTGCTGGCGACCTTGGCGGTAATGAATATCTGCGCCGGGCTGGAACTGGTGCTCACACAGAATACGGTGCTGACGGCTAATTCCCCGCTGCTCGCCTATATCGCGGGTGCCACGCCGCTGGGCTTTTCGCTGACCGATTGGACTTTCCTGGGCACGGCGCTGCTGCTGCTGGTCGTGGTGCATGCGACGCCTTGGGGATTGCGGCTTCAGGCGGTCGGCGGGTCGGTGCAAGCAGCGCGGTCGGCCGGGTTGCGCGTGCCGCTTTATCTTGCGCTGAGCTATGTGTCGGCGGGTCTGCTGGTGGCGCTGGCAGCCATTGTGCAGGCGGCGCGGCTTTCCGGCAGTTCGCCGGGTTCGGGCGATATTCTTCTCTCCGTTGTGCTGACGAGCCTGATGAGCGCGGTGTTTTCGCGCCGGCTGCTGCCCTCGATCGGCGGCACGATCCTGAGCGTGTTGTTTATCGGCTGCCTCATCAACGGTTTCCAGCTTCTCAACGTGTCGAGCTACTGGGTGAATGGAGTGCAAGGCGTTTTGATCCTGCTCGTCGTGGCGGTTCGGTCCGTGTCGCGCCGCTCGGGAGAGGTGTGAGTTGTCAGCCAGTATCGCCGCCCCACGCTTCCGCGTCACGCAATTGGTGCGCTGGGTGACGCCTACCGCGCTGATCCTGCTTTTCGTCATCTTCGCCGTGGCCTCGCCGACCTTCAGGACGCCGGGAAACCTGCTGCATATCCTGGTGAACAACTTCACCCTTCCCGCGATTGTGGCGCTCGGCATGACGCTGGTGGTGTCGGCGGGAGGGATCGACCTCTCGGTTGGCACATCGGCGGATATCGCGGCGATGGTCGCGGTGACATTGATGTCTCTCGGCCATGGGCTGGCGCTTAGTCTCGCGGTGGGGCTCGGCGGTGCGCTCATGGTGGGCGTTGTCGATGCGGCGCTGATCACCGTGTTGGGCATTAGTCCGTTTCTGGCGACGCTCGGCGTGCTGTTCGTGGGCGAGAGCGTGCAGCAATTGGCGACCAATGGCGGCACGCCGATTTATCTTGTATCCAACTTCCCCGCGGCCGGTTTGGACGCGTTAGCTCATGGCACAGCGCTGGGTGTGCCGGCGCCGCTATGGATCGTGCTGGCGGCGGTGATCGTGGTGCAGGTGCTGCTGGGGCGCACGCCTTTTGGGCGACACGTCCGGGCGATCGGCGCGGCGCCGCAGGTGGCGCGCTATTCGGGCTTGCCCGTAAGGCGTGCCACGTGGCTGGTCTATCTGCTTTCGGCGCTGCTCTGCGGCGTCTCCGGACTGCTGCTGGCGGCGACCGTGAAGTCCTATGTGCCGCTCTCGGGCAACGCTTTTCTGCTTGATGCGATCGGTGCCGTTTTCGTGGGCACCACCATCAGCCGGGAGGCGAAGCCGAATGTTCTCGGGACGCTGATCGGGGTTTTCCTCTTTGGCATGCTGCATAACGGTTTGCTGCTGATCGGTTGGAATTTCTATTGGCAGCAGGTCGCGATCGGCCTGCTGGTCTTCGCGGTGCTCGGCGCGAGCTTCGCCACGCGGCGTCTTCAGGCCGCGGACTGAAATAACAAATCAATCAATCGGAGACCCTCGTCATGTCGTTCAAAGCTCGGATTCTCGCCGGACTTGTTTTTGCCTTCGGATTTGCCGCGACCACCGCCTATGCGGATGATGTGCCAAGCCTGAAGGGCAAGCGCATCGGCATCACCGTGATCGGCACGGAGCATTATTGGGACCTGAAAGCCTATCAGGGCCAGATGGATGAGGTGAAGCGGCTTGGCGGTACCGCGATCGCTCTCGATGGCGGGCGCAATGACAGTCGCCAGATTAGCCAGATCCAAACCCTGATCGCGCAGAAGCCCGATGTCATCATCGAGCAGCTTGGCAATGGGCCGGTGCTGCAGCCTTGGCTCAAGAAGGTTCGTGACGCGGGTATTCCGCTGTTCACCGTCGATACGATCTCGCCGCATAGCATCAACGATACGACCTCCGACAATTTCGGCATCGGCGAGAAGCTGGCTCTGCAATTGGCGAGCGACATTCACGGCAAGGGCAATATCCTCGTCTTCAACGGCTTCTACAGCGTGCCGGTCTGCGCCATTCGCTATGACGAGTTGAAGCTGGTGCTGAAGGCATTCCCAGACATCAAGATCATCACGCCGGAATTGCGGGACGTGATCCCCAATACCGTGCAGAACGCCTATAGCCAGGTCACCGACATGCTCTCGAAATATCCCAACAAGGGCGATATCGCGGCGGTGTGGTCGGCTTGGGATGTGCCCCAGGTTGGCGCGACCCAGGCGATTGTCGCGGCGAAGCGGCCAGAGGTGCGGACCTATGGCGTGGATGGCAGCCCGGACGTGGTGAAGATGGTGAAGGATCCGGCATCGCCGGCTTCCGCCGTGGCGGCTCAGCAACCCTATCTGATCGGCAAGACGGCGGTGGATAATGCCGCTCGCTACCTCGCCGGCAACCATGACCTGCCGCCCTATACCTTTGTCCCGTCGGTGCTCGTGACGAAAGAGAACGCGGCGGAGGCTGAGAAGGCACTCGGCCAGGCGAGCTAAACTAACTCACGGCGGCCGTCTTCGGGCGGCCGCGATCAGGACGCCCCGGGCCATCAGGCCAGGGGCGTTACTGGCTTCCCGGTAGGGCGCGGGTGATCGCCCTCTCATTTACTTCTTATAAGGATTTGGATGTTAACCAGCCTCGCCCGATCAAGGCGAGGTCGAAGCGGGTTCCACACGCGCTGGATGCGCCTTTGCCAGCCTGGCGGGAACTGTTGGCCTACCGATTGCATCTCGTGCCGGGGCGGGACTAAGACCGACCGGTAGCTGCCAAGATATCCGCCCCTCGTTACGGAGAATGCAATGATCAAACCGATCCTCTACGCCGCGCTCCCCCTGATGCTGGCCGGAGGAGCGACGGCGGCTTTTGCCGCGGATCCCATCAAGATCGGCGTCACGGCGCCGCTCTCGGGCAGCTATGCCGCGGCGGGCATCGATATCGTCGATGGCGGCAAGGTGGCCGCGGCCAAGATCAATGCGGCTGGCGGCGTGCTGGGCCGGCAGATCGTTTTGGTGCCTGAGGATGACGGGTGTGACGCGCAAATGGGCGCGCAGGCGGCGCAGAAGATCGCTGATGACGGCGTTGTCGCGGTTGCCGGTTCCTACTGCTCCGGCGCGGCGCTGCCAGAGGTGACGGCGCTGCATCGTGCGGGCATTGCCTACGTGCTGGATGGTGCGACCAATCCGAAGCTGACCGAACTGGGTCTCGACACCGTTTTCCGCACGATCGGGCGCGATGACGAGCAGGGGCCTTTCGCCGCGAATTACATTGCCAATTACCTGCACGCGAAAACCGCCGCGGTCATCGACGACAACACCACCTATTCCAAGGGTTTGGCCGACAATACTGTTGAGGCGCTGAAGAAGGACGGCGTGAACGTCGTCTATTACGATGCCATCACGCCTGGGCAGATGGACTACTCCGCCGTCTTGTCGCATGTCGCTTCACTACACCCCGATGTGATCGACTATACCGGTTACTTCGCGGAAGCCGGGCTGATCGCGAAGCAGGCGGCGGCGCTCCATATCAAAGCCAAGATGATGGGTGGCGACGCCACCAATGACCCGACCTTGATCAAGACGGCCGGACCCGGCGCCGAGGGCTGGACCTCGACCACCGCTCCGCTGCCGCAGTTCCTGAGCGGGGCGAAGGATTACGTGACCAACTACACCAAGGCCTATGGCAAGGCGCCGGGTCCTTACTCGGTTTACGAATATGACGCGGTGGCGGTGATCGCTCAGGCGATCGCTGATGCGAAGTCGGTCGATCCGGCGGCGATCACAGCGGCGCTGCACAAGATCAAGGACTTTCCGGGCATCACCGGCAACATCACCTTCAACGAGAAGGGTGACCGCGCGACCGCCGTCTATATCACCATCGACGTCAAGAACGGTGAGTTCGTCGCCGGCCAGAAGCTTGATGCCGATGGAAAATGGGTCGCGGTGCAGTAAGAACGCATTGATGCGACGCGGTCCCGGCGGCGTCGCATCATGAGCGAATTTCTCCAACTTCTGGTCGCGGGGCTTACGACCGGTTCGTTCTATGCGCTGATCGCTCTGGGCTACACGATGGTCTACGGCATCGTGCGGCTCATCAACTTCGCCCATGGCGACATCTTCATGGTTGGCGCCTTCTTGGGCTGGACAGTGCTGTCAGCCCTGGCGGCGATGCACATGCCCTGGGGCATCGCTTTGCTGCTGGCGGTGTTGCTGGCGATGGCGCTGACCGGCGGAATTGGTGTCGTCATCGAGCGTTTCGCGTATCAGCCATTGCTGTCGGCACCGCGCCTGTCGATTCTGATCACGGCTCTCGGCGTGTCTCTCGCGCTGGAAAATGGCGTGTTGCTGATCTATGGGCCGGGCTTCGAGACTTATCCGCATCTCGTCAGTACCGCGGGTTTCGTGATTGGTGGCGCGCAGATCAGCTACGTCCAGATCGGCATCATCTTTTGCAGCCTGGCGCTGATGGCGGCACTTTATCTGTTTGTGCATCGCACCTTCATGGGCACCGCGATGCGCGCCCTCGCGGTGGACCGGGATGCGGCGCGGCTGATGGGCATCGATGTCGAGCGCGTCATCCAGACGACCTTCTTCGTGGGCTCGGCGCTCGCTGCGGTGGCCGGTGTGATGGAGGGGCTGTACTACACCGAAATCAACTTCTTCATGGGCTTCATCGTCGGCCTGCGCGCCTTCACCGCTGCGGTTTTAGGCGGTATCGGCAATATTCCAGGCGCCATGGCGGGCGGGTTGATCATCGGCCTGCTGGAGGCATTCAGCGCCGGTTATGTTTCGTCGCGCTGGACCGACGTTATCGTTTTCGCGGTGCTCATCGGCACGCTCGTCATCAAGCCCACCGGGCTCTTTGGCGAGCGCGTCGTGGAGCGGATGTAGGTGGCGGCGGCCGCCCGTTTTCCGGTAGCGCCACTCGTCATTGGCGCGCTCGTTTTGGCGGCGGCTTTGCCGCTGGTGTCGAGCAATTACGTCATCGATGTCGGGCTGACGGTCGTGACTTATGCGATCCTGGCGCTCGGGCTCAATATCGTTGTGGGCTACGCGGGGCTGCTCGATCTCGGCTATGCGGCGTTTTTCGCCATCGGTGCCTACACGACGGCGCTGCTGGAGACGCTGCTGCATCTGAATTTTTGGGAGACGATTCCTTTCAGCATGCTGCTGGCGGGAGTCTCCGGCGTCATCATCGGATTCCCGACGCTCCGGCTGCGCAGCGACTATCTGGCGATCGTGACTCTGGGGTTCGGGGAGATCGTAAGGATCATCGCGACCAACCTCGACATTACCGGTGGCCCCAACGGGCTGTACGGCATCAATCCCGCGCGGCTATTCGGGCATGACATAACATCGCCCAAAGCGGTGTACGAGCTGGGGATCGCGTTCCTGGTCGTCGTGCTGGTCTTCGTCATTCGCCTCGGGCGCTCACGCCTGGGCCGGGCCTGGACCAGTCTGCGCGAGGATGAGTCCGCGGCCGAGGCCGTGGGCGTGCCGACGCTTCGGGTCAAGATGCTGGCCTATGTCATGGGCGCGGTCATCGGCGGCCTCGGCGGCAGCCTCTTCGCGGCGCGGTTCGGGGCGATCGACCCGACTTCCTTCACCTATGCGCAGTCGGTGACGATCCTGATCATCGTGGTGCTTGGCGGTCGCGGCAGCCTGCCCGGTGTGATTCTTGGCGCCATCATCGTTGCGGGCCTGCCGGAGGCGCTGCGGTTCATCCATCTGTGGCGCGAATTCGCCTTCGCGATTGCGCTCATCCTGCTCATGCTCGTGCGGCCCCAAGGACTGTGGCCGGCACGGCTGCGTCACATCGCGGCGCCCTCCGCCACAGCCGCCCATGCGGTTCCCGAGGCGGAGCCGTCGGCGCTGGTGGCCGATGAGGCAGGGGATGTACCGGCGCCTCATCGCGGCACTTTGCTGGAGGTGCGCGGCATCAGCCGCATCTTCGGCGGGCTGCGCGCCGTCAGCGATGTCAGCTTTTCCGTGCGGCAGGGCGAGATCCTCAGCATCATCGGACCTAACGGCGCCGGTAAGACCACGGTCTTCAATTGCCTGACCGGCGTGCTGCAACCCAACGAGGGGTCGATCCTTTGGGGCGGCGCCTCGCTGGTCGGGCTGGCGCCGCATCGTGTGGTGGCGCTGGGACTGGCGCGAACCTTCCAGGGCATCCGGCTGTTCGACGACATGACGGTGTTCGAGAATGCGCTGGTCGGCATGGATCACCGCTACCGAGTGCCGCTGGTCACCGAGATGCTGGCGCTCAGTGGCGCGCGGCGGGAGGCTGGCCGGCACTATGCCGCCTGCCGGAACTGGCTGGAGTTCGTCGGTCTCGCGGATCAGGCCGGGATGCGGGCCGGCGATCTTCCTTACGGCGACCAGCGCCGGCTTGAGATCGCGCGGGCGCTGGCGGGTCAGCCGCGTCTTCTGCTGCTCGACGAGCCGGCGGCGGGGATGAATCCGACCGAGAAACAGTCGCTCATGGGCCTCATCCGCCGCATTCGCGATCTTGGCACTACGGTGCTGCTGATCGAGCACGACATGCTGCTGGTCATGGGCGTCTCCGACCGCATCATCGTCATGGATCGCGGCGGTGTCATTGCCGAGGGTCGGCCGGCGGAGATCCAGGCCAATCCCCGCGTCATCGCGGCCTATCTCGGCACCGAGGAGGACGACGAGGACGTCGGCGCGCTTGGGGCTGTGGCATGAGCCTTCTCGTCGTCGAGGGGCTGCGCGTCGGCTACGGCAAGGTCGAGGTACTGCACGGCATCGACCTGACTGTGGCGCCCGGCGAGATCGTGGCGCTGCTCGGCAGCAATGGCGCGGGCAAGACCACCACGCTGCGGGCGCTGTCGGGGCTGGAGCCGGTGCGGGGCGGAAAAGTGGTGCTGGGGGGTGAAAGCCTCAACGGGGTCAAGGCGCATCGCATCACGGCGCTCGGCCTGGCCCATGTGCCGGAGCGGCGCAGGCTGTTCAGCCCGCTCACGGTTGAGGAGAATTTGCGGCTTGGCGGCTACCTGATCCGCGACCAGGCGGCGGAGTTGAAGCGGCGGATGGAGACGATGTATGCGCTCTTCCCGCGACTGGCGGAGCGGCGGTTGCAGCTTGCGGGGACGCTCTCCGGCGGCGAGCAGCAGATGGTGGCGATCGCTCGCGCCTTGGTTTTGCAGCCGCGCCTGCTCGTGCTGGACGAGCCGTCCATGGGTCTCGCCCCGCTGATCGTGCGGTCGATCTTCGGCATCGTGAAGCGGTTGCGCGACGAGGGGATGGCGGTGCTGCTGGTGGAGCAGAATGCGCGGCAAACCTTACGCATCGCGGACCGCGCCTATGTCCTCGAAAGCGGGTCCATCCTGATCCATGGCGCGGCTGCCGATCTCGCGCTGGACCCTCGCGTTCAGGCCGCTTATCTCGGTGGCGCCGCTGCTGCCTAGATAGGAGATGAGATGGCCGCCGAGAGCTTGCTGTCGATCGCGCCGGAGGTCAGCGAGGCGCTTGCCAAGGGTCGTCCTGTCGTGGCGCTGGAATCGACGATCATCACCCATGGCATGCCGTTTCCGCAGAACCTCGTGATGGCCCGAGCGGTGGAGCAGGTCGTGCGCGACCATGGCGCGCTGCCGGCGACGATCGCCATGATGGATGGCCGGTTGATGGTCGGCCTGGACGCGGTGGCGCTGGAGCGGCTTGCGGCGGAAGGGCATTCGGCGGCGAAGGCGTCTCGGCGCGACATCGCGGCGCTTTTGCTTACGGGGCGGCTGGCGGGAACCACGGTCGCGGCGACGATGCATATCGCGGCGATGGCGGGGATTTCCGTCTTTGCAACTGGCGGGATTGGTGGGGTGCATCGCGGCGCTGAGGAGACTTTCGACGTCTCAGCGGATCTGGCGGCCCTCGGCTCGATTCCGGTGGCTGTTGTTTGCGCCGGGGCAAAGTCGATCCTCGATATCGGCAAGACGCTTGAGATGCTGGAGAGTCTTGGCGTTCCGGTGATCGGCTACGGCACGGATGAGTTTCCGGCGTTTTTCGCGCGGACGAGTGGCTATCCGGTCGATCACCGTCTCGATACGCCAGGCGAGGTCGCGGGGGTGATCGCGATGAACCGGCAGCTCGGAATGGGTGGCGGAATGGTGGTCGCCAATCCGATCCCGCACGGGCATGGCTTGGATGCGGCCGCAATCGAGGCGCGGATCGCCGAAGCGGTCGCACAGGCTGAGGCCTCGGGCGTCAATCGCAAGGCGCTGACGCCATTCCTGTTGCAGCGCATCTTCGAGCTTACCGATGGCAAGAGCCTCGAGGCGAATATCGCGCTCGTTAAGAACAACGCGGCGGTCGCGGCGGAGATAGCGGTCGCGCTGGTGGCGATCACGGCCGCTGAAGCTTCGGGTGCGGGCGGAGCGAGCTAGCGAATGGGCGCCCAAGGCGCTCCTTTTCCGCGGCGAGTTTTGGTCGTGGGGGATGTGATGACAGACGTCATCGTCAGGGCCGAAGGACCTTTGATCGTGGGTTCGGACCGGCGGGCGGCGATCCGTTCGATGCCGGGAGGTTCGGGCGCCAATCAGGCGGCGTGGCTAAATCATTTCGGTGTTGCGGTTAGCTTTGCCGGGAGAGTCGGCGAGGGTGATATCGCTGCCCAGCGGCTGGCGATGGAGGCGTTGGGAATTTCTCCGTTTCTAGGGGCCGATCCGGTGCGGCCGACTGGAACCCTGGTGGCTCTGGTGGACCCGACGGGTGAGCGCAGCTTCTTTACCGATCGCGGTGCGAATGACGGACTCTGCGTCGAGGACTTGCCTGATGCGCTACTCGATGGTGCCGATCTGCTGCAGGTCTCCGGCTATGCCTTGATCACACCCAGTCCCAGAAGCGCCGTTCTCAATCTTATGGCTCGGGCGCGGGCGCGCAGGGTTAAGGTGACGGTCGATCCTGGTTCAGTGTCTTTCATCGAGGAGGTGGGGGCCGCGAATTTTCTGAGCTGGACGCGAGGCGCTTCGATTTGCTTTCCCAACAGCGAGGAGGCCGCACTCCTCGCCGGCACGCCCGATCGGGAGGAGCAATTTGCGATCCTGGGCAAATACTACGAGCTGGTGGTCATCAAGCTTGGGAACGCGGGGGCGATTGCGGGAGGTCTGATGCGGGATCGCTGGGCTCAACCGGCGCCGACTGTCGAGGTTCTCGATACCACGGGCGCGGGGGATGCTTTTCTCGCCGGGTATCTCTCGGAACATCTCGGCGGTGGTGCGATCGAGCGCTGCCTGTCGCGTGGGGTCGAGGCAGGCGCTTCCGCGGCGGTGATCATGGGCGGCCAACCGGTTTCAGCACTCGGTGGTGGGCTTGGTGACGCGTCTGCGATAGCCTCGGCGCGGGAAATATGATTCGCTCGTTTCCTACCCGAGTGATGGCTCGCTGGCTTTGACATCCGCAGGAGCGCCGCCGCATGCAATCGACAATACCAGCCTCCGACGAAGCGCTGCTGGCGCATGGGCGGGAAACGGCGCGCGGAATCGGCCTCGACATTCCGGAAAGCTGCGCGCCGGGGGTTGTGATTAATCTCAAGACCCTCCAGCAGCATATCGATCGGCTCATGGCGCTTGACCTTTCGGAAAGCGTGGAGCCCGCGCCGGTGTTCCGGCCTTGAGCGCGGCTGTTCGCGATGCGGTGTCGGTGGCGAAGGCGGTGCGCGACGGAACGCTGCGCGCCGAGACGGTGGCGCGGGACGCTTTGGCCGAAATCGCGTCCCGCGATGCTGCGCTGAATTGCTTCACGGCGGTGCTCGAACAGCGCGCGCTCAAGGATGCGCGCGCGGTGGATGAGGCGGTCGCAGCGGGGCGTGATCCTGGTCCCTTGGCGGGCGTGCCATTCGCGGTGAAGAACCTTTTCGACGTCGCGGATCTCACGACGGTCGCCGGCTCCCTCATCCTGCGCGACCGGCCGCCGGCGACCTCGGATGGGGCATTGGTGCGCCAGATGCGGCAAGCGGGCGCGGTGCTCGTCGGCGCGACCAATATGGACGAGTTCGCCTATGGCTTCGTGACCGAGAACTCCCATGACGGGACGACGCACAATCCCCACGCGCTGGAGCATGTAGCGGGCGGATCATCGGGCGGATCAGCGGCGGCGGTGGCGGCAGGGCTGGTTCCGCTTTCGCTCGGCACGGACACCAATGGGTCGATCCGGGTGCCCGCGAGCTTTTGCGGCATTTTTGGTCTGAAGCCGACCTATGGTCGCCTGTCGCGGGCCGGAAGCTTCCCCTTTGTCGGCAGTTTCGACCATGTCGGCCCCTTCGCCCGGACGGTGGCCGATCTGTCGCTCTGCTACGACGCTTTGCAGACAGGCCACGATCCAGCTGACCCCGGCTCCGCCGACCGTCCGATCGAGCCGACCCTGGCGGAGCTTGAGTCCTCGATCGATGGCCTGCGGTGCAAGGTGCTAGGCGGCTGGTTCATGTCTGGCGCTTCGGCGGAGATGCTGGCGGCGCTTGGCCGTGTGGCGGAAGCGCTCGGCGCCGCCAGGGAGGTCGAGCTGTCGGGCGCGGAGACGGCACGATCGGCGGCGTTCGTGATAACGGCGAGTGAAGGCGGCAACCTGCATCTTCCCGATCTGCGCCGCCGGCCAGACGACTTTGACCCGGCGACACGTGACCGTCTGATGGCGGGCACGCTGGTTCCGGCGACGGCGGTGCTGCAGGCCCAGCGCTTTCGGAGCCTGTTCCGCGCTCAGGTCGCGGCGATCTTCGAGGAGACCGATATTCTGTTGGCGCCGGCGACGCCGTTCTCGGCCCCACGGATCGGGCAGGCAATGATGGTGCTGAACGGCGTCGAGATACCGGCGCGGCCGAATATCGGCCTCTATACGCAGCCGCTGAGTTTCATCGGCCTGCCGATCGTCACGGTGCCTGTCGTGACTGAAGGCTTGCCGCTGGGCGTGCAGGTCATCGCGCCGCCTTGGCGGGAGGGTTTGGCGCTACGGGTCGCGCACAACCTGGAGCGCGCCGGGGTGGTTCGCGCCAAATGACCGAGGGGGAAATGAAGATCAACGATCCCGAGACGCTCGCGGCGGTGACGGCGGCCTGTGATCAGTACGAAGCGGCCCTGATGGCGAACGATCTCGCGACCCTCGACGCGCTGTTCTGGGATTCGCCGATGACCCTTCGCTATGGAGTTGGTGAGAATCTCTATGGCACGGCGGAGATTCAGGCGTTCCGGCGAGGCCGGGTTGGCGGCTCGCCGCCGCGCAAGGTGCTGAGGCGCGAGATCGCCTGTTACGGCGATGCTTTTGCCACCTGCAATCTCGAGTTCCGGCGGGCGGGCAGCACTCAAGTAGGCCGCCAGAGTCAGAGCTGGATCCTCACTGCGGGCGGCTGGAAGATTACCGCGGCTCATGTGTCGCTGATGACTGAGTCGCGCTGACTTCGCTACGCCATGCAGGTCGATTGTGCCCGGATGCTGGGCGCGAGACGCCGGAACCCGGACCGCGCCTGCGATCTAGAGCTTGCCCAGCCACCGGCCGCGCCGCATTCTCGGCCGCAGCAATTCATCGCAAGGGCGGGTTCCATCGCATGAGAGTTGATCGTCACCTTGGATGCCCCGACTGTGGCTGATTATAATCTCGTCGTGCGGGGAGGCACGGTCGTCACTGCCTCAGACGCTTATCGCGCCGATGTCGGCATCATCGGCGAACGCATCGCGGCGGTTGGGGAAAACCTTCAAGGCGAGCGGTCGGTCGATGCCGGCGGGCTGCTGGTGATGCCGGGCGGCGTGGATACCCATTGCCACATCGCGCAGCTAAGGCCCGAGGGCGGCACGGATGAGGAGAGCTTCACCACCGGCAGCGCGGCTGCACTTCTTGGTGGCACGACCACGGCTATCTCCTTCTCTACGCAGTTCAAGGGCCAGCCGATCCGCGACACGCTCAACGAGTACCGGGAACTCGCGCGGGCATCGGCCATCGACTACAGTTTCCACCAGATCATTTCGGACCCGACCGATGAGGTTCTCGCGGAAATTCCCGGTCTGGTCGAGGCGGGTATCCGCAGCCTGAAGGTCTTTCTGACTTACGACACGGTGCATCTTGACGATCGACAGTATCTACAGGTGCTGTCCGTAGCGCGCCGCACGGGCGCGCTGGTCACGGTGCATTGCGAGAATTACGACGCGATCGACTGGCGCGCTCGCGCGCTGTTGGCGGACGGCCGTACCGCGCCGAAGTATCACGCCTGGTCGAGGCCAGAGATTGTGGAGCGCGAAGCGACTTATCGCGCCATCGCTTTGGCCGAGCTGGTCGATCAGCCGATCCAGATTTTCCATGTCTCCTCCGCAGGGGTCGCGAAGGAAATCGCGCGCGCGCAGGCCCGTGGCGTGAAGGTTTGGGCCGAGACCTGCCCGCAATACCTCACGCTGACGGCCGCCGATATGGACCGCCCTGGCTTCGAGGGGGCGAAATACATGTGCAGCCCGTCTCCGCGTGATGTTCAGGCGCAGGAGGGCCTGTGGGATACCATTCGTCGCGGCACGATCGACGTGGTTTCCTCGGACCATAGTGGCTTTTCGTATCACGGTGATCTCGGCAAACGCAGCAATGGCGAGGACGCGCCTTTCACCAATATCCCCAATGGGCTTCCAGGCTTGGCAACGCGGCTGCCCTTGTTGTTCAGCGAGGGTGTTGCGAAGGGGCGCATCGATGTGACGGATTTCGTGCGGCTCGTCGCGAGCCAGCCGGCACGGATCTTTGGCCTAACGCGCAAGGGGCGCATCGCACCGGGCGCCGATGCCGATATCCTGCTCTGGGATCCGACGCGTAAAGTCAAGATCACCAACGATAAGCTCGGCCATGCCATTGACCACACGCCCTATGAGGGGATGGAGGTCACTGGCTGGGCCGAAGCGGTATTTCTGCGCGGTCAGCTTGCGATGCAATCCGGCAAGGTCGTGGCGGCGCCGGGCAGCGGCAAGTTCCTCGCGCGCGATGCCTATGATCTCATCAAGCCGACCGGCCGGCTGGCGGATGGCTTCGATGCGGCGGCGATGGCGGTCGGCCCGTCGGGGAAGCGGCTTGTATGAGCTTGATCCGCATCACGGCTGGCGATTTCAGTTTCGTCGCGCGTTTCGAGGAGACGGCGGCGCCTAAGACCGTCGCTGCGTTTCGCGGCATGCTGCCCTATCGGGAATCCCTCATCCATGTTCGCTGGAGCGGCGAGGCGTGCTGGATTCCGATGGGCGATTATGATCTCGGCCTCGGGCCGGAGAATGCGACGAGCTATCCCGCGCCGGGTCATGTGATTCTCTATCCCGGCGGCGTGAGCGAGACGGAGATTTTGATTGCCTATGGTCCTTGCTGCTTCGCCAGCAAAGCCGGGCAGCTTGCGGGCAACCACTTCCTGACCATTCCGGATGGGCTTGAGGATCTCGCCAGCTTGGGGCGGCTTACTCTGCGGAAGGGCGCGCAGCCGATTACCTTCGCCGTTGCGGAGGGCTGAACGGACGGTGCAGGACGCGCGGGTCGCGGAGATTGGCGCGGCGCTGATGGCGCGGCTCGATGCGCTTGCACGGTTCACGGACGAACCCGGTCGGCTGACGCGCTTCTACCTTACTCCCGCTCATCGAGCCGCGGCCGATCAATTGCGCGGCTGGATGGAAGAGGCGGGGCTGACAAGCGAGATCGACGCGATCGGCAATGTCGTTGGCCGCGCGGGAGTGGTTTCGGATCGGCCGCTCCTGATCCTCGGTTCCCATATCGACACGGTTCGCGATGCCGGCCGCTACGATGGCGCGCTTGGTGTGCTGGGCGCGATCGCCGCCGTCGAGGAGTTGCGGCGGCGCGGTGCGGCGCTGCCGTTCGACGTCGAGGTCATTGCCTTTGGCGATGAGGAGGGCGCCCGTTTCCCGGCTACGCTCTCAGGCTCGCGCGCTGTCGCGGGTAGCTTCGATCTGGCGACGCTCGATGTTGTCGATGCTGAAGGTGTCAGCCTGCGACAGGCGCTGGAGGCGTTCGGCTGCGATCCGGCCGACATTCGGGCTCTCTCGCGACGGGGGCGGCGTGTGGTCGGCTACCTCGAATTGCATATCGAGCAGGGGCCGGTGCTGGAGGCCGAGGGCCTGCCTGTGGGTGTCGTCACCGCCATCGCTGGCGCCGTGCGCGTGACCGCAACATTGCGAGGGGTAGCGGGTCATGCGGGCACCGTGCCGATGGCGATGCGGCGTGACGCGTTGACTGCCGCCGCCGAGTTGGTGCTGGCGGTGGAAGAAGCGGCTCAGGTGAATGGCGGCGGTCTGGTCGCGACTGTTGGGCAACTGACCCTGCGTCCTGGGGCCTCAAACAGCATTCCGGGCGAGGTTGTGCTGAGTATCGACCTGCGGGCTGAACGCGATCACGTGCGGGACGCGGCGCTGCACCTTATCGAGACGGCGGCTCGCGCCATTGCCGCGACGCGCCAAGTCATGGTCGAATTGCGCGCAACCTATGAAGCACCGGCTGTCCAGTGCGATGCGGGTTTGCAAGCGATCTTGGCCAGAGCCGTCACGGCCTTTGGCTTGCCGGTGTGTCATTTGCAGAGCGGTGCGGGGCATGATGCTTTGGTGATGGGTCCGCTGGGCCGCATTGGCATGCTCTTCACGCGGTGTCGCGGGGGTGTGAGCCATACGCCTGCGGAGAGCATCACGTTGGAGGATGCGGGCGTCTCGGTGATGGTGCTTTGCTCCGCGATCGAGATGCTGGCGGACGACGAATCGTTTTGGGTTGAGCCCGAAAGTCCGCACGGCGGGGGCGCATCACATGTCTCGTAGTCTACGGCCTGATCCCAATCGTCACGGGAACTATTCTCCGACGTTATCCTCGGCCTTCGCCGAGCATGACGGGTCATCCGCAAAGCTGGTCAGCATCTTTGGTTCTTCGTGCGCTCAATGCTCGCGGCGGTACCAGAATGTGTGGGGTACCCGCGCCATCCCGGCGCGTTCATAGAAGCCCACAGCCTCGGGCACGGAAATGAGGATCAGGGTGACAGCGGGGCCGAGTTGCCGCCGCGCTTCGTCCAGCAGCCCCTTGCCGATGCCCAAGCCTTGCGCCGAAGGGGCGATCGCCAATTCCGAAAGGTAGCAGCACCAGGCGAAATCGGTGATGCAGCGGGCGACGCCCACCAAGGCATTGCCGGGTTCGTCCACCCGCGCCGTGAGGATCATGTCAGCGGCGGTCAGCATCGCGGCCAATCGAGGCTCATCCCCAACCGGGCGTGTCGATCCCAGCCCAGATTCGACCAGGAGGCGGCGAAACTCGAATATGGTCAGGCCGGGCTCGCGGGCGTAGATTACGCGGCGGTGTTCAGTCACGGCTGGCCTCGCCCCACGACGCATTCGATCTGCCCATGCGGCTCGTCCGTCGGGATAAACACCGCATTGTCGGCTGTCATGCCGAAGGGTGCCAGATTTACGGGCAAATAGTGCTTGTTGGGACAGGCCATGCTGATGGTCGCAAGCTCAGGGACCTCGGCCAGCGCGGCCTCGCCCATGCGATAGAGGCTATCCTGCACGCTATGGCTATAGGTTGTGCCGAAGACCTGCAGCATTGTCGCGAGAATACGCGCGTTCGCGTCGTCATAGCTCTCTGGGGCGGCGGACCAGGACCAGTGCGCGTCCATCGCCGTCGCGCAAAGCCGGTCGCTCGTATCCGGTAGCGTCGTATAGGCGTCGCGGTGGAAATCGGCCCAGCCGGATTGCGTGGACTTCATGAAGGTATAGCCTTCGATGCCGGAGCGAATGGTCGTGCCGTCCTGTGTCATGGCGACTTCGGCGAACGGCTTGCCGTTGGCGTCGAGCACAAAGTTGTGGTCATGCGGCTGGCCCGCGAAAGAGGCCCGGCGCCACTTGGTTTCGTGCATCGTGACCGTCGCCCGCTCCACCTGCGGATAGAGGTCCAGGAAGCGCATCGCGAGTTTTTGGCCGAAGATCTCGGCCTCCGCGTCCAGCGCCTCGCGGGCGACGACATAGGTGAGGTTCTTCACGGTGTCGGTCGCGATCGAGAGGCGGTTGTCGGCTTCGGTGTAGGAGGGGCCGAAGTCACCCTCCAGCATCGCCTGTACGGAAAGCTCGCGAACGCCGTGATGGGGGCCATCGCGATGCACGCGCATCACCCGCACGCGGCTTTTGCCGTAGGTGTTCCGGATCATGGTCATGCGGCGGTCTTCCTTTCGCGATGGTCTCGGTTGATGCCGGGCGCGGGTTGGGCGATGGTCCTGGTATGACCGGAATGAAGATCACGCTCGATACAGTCAATACACTCGACGAGAGCGCCTTTACCGAGCGCTTCGGGCGGGTCTTCGAGCACTCACCCTGGATCGCGCTAGGCGCCTGGCAGGCAAGGCCCTTTGCGAGCCTCGATGCCTTGCAAGCCGCGATGATGGCTGTCCTTGCCGCCGCCGGAACCGAAGCCGAGGTGGCACTACTGCGGGCACATCCGGAACTCGCGAAGCCAGCGAAGCTGACGGCGGCTTCGGCCTCCGAGCAAGCAGCGGCAGGGTTGGATCGGCTGGCGGGTGACCGGGCCACGGAGTTCATGGCGCTCAATCGCGCTTATCGGGACCGTTTCGGTTTTCCCTTCATCATCGCCGTGCGCGGCCAGCGTGATCCAGAGGCAATCGAGGCGGCACTGCGCCAACGCCTTACGCAGTCGCCTGAAAGCGAACACGTGACGGCACTTCGCGAGGTCGCGCGCATTGCGCGGTTCCGGCTGGAGGACATCGTGAATGACTGACTCTCGGCGTCGTCTTACCGTGCATGTACTCGATATGGCGCGAGGGCTACCCGCTGCCGGCATGGCGCTGAATCTCAACCGCGACGGCGAAGTCCTTGCGCGGCGCGTGACCAATGCCGATGGCCGATGTGATAGTCCGCTGCTGGAG
>NZ_LMUQ01000060.1 GCF_009765865.1 Acidisoma sp. L85 | reverse complement strand
GCAGACGACATCTTGGCGTCAATCCAGCGCTTCTGCCAAAGAACCGTCGACGTCCAGCAGAGATGTGGATAGAAACTTCGGAATCAGGACACTAGGATACTTTTCCAGTTCGAAGGAACGGCTCCTGATACGCCCAAAGATGCCTCATCTTTCGTTGCGATTCAGCCCTTGTGAGGCAAGTTATGAATGCAGCGATGAGATCCCGGTCGCCAGAAGCCCACAAGTCAAGACCGCAGACAGGCGCGACGTTGAACGCGATCCGAACCACTTCACCGTCGTAGATGTGGAATAGATAGGCATAGGTCGTCCAGATGAAATTCGTTGCTCAAGTTGCGTCATCCATGTCTCCAGACCGAGGTCCGACCATGTTGCTTATCTCAGGCTTGCTCTTTTGCATTGTGGAGGAACTGCACATATCCCACGGGATGCAGCCGCAGGCCGTTCCCTAAACGCTTGAACAAGCGTCAATACTCGCCGTTGATCGGTCGGATCAGGAACTTCCATTTGCGACCGAGTTTTCTGGCATCATCCACCAAACACATCCTTGGTCAGGAGCGCCGTCATGTTCACGTCAGCCTGGCCGGCGAGGATTTTCTCTTCGTCATCAAGGGGCTCACCATTCCGCGCGAGCAGACTGGCAAAGTGGGCCGCGGCGCGTTGCCAATGGCTCTCAGCTCGGCCGTCCGGCCGCCCCTCGCGCTCCCACATGAAATAGGCGGTCTCGCGGATGGCCTGTTCAGCGGTGTGATCTGGATCGGCCATTTTTGGGGCTCCAGCAAGGACCGGTTCAGCTCCGGCCGCTCCGATCGGGGTGGGACGCTATACGCGACGGCCGGGAGATCGATCGCAGGAGCCTATCGGGCGGTCACTAGGGAATGCAACAGGAAACCCGCGGCGCATCGGCGCACTGCGGCGGCGAGCACATTGCCGGGCGTTATGTTGGACACGCTACTGGATGTGATCGCGGCGCAGCAGCCTTCTGGCTGCCATGGCGGCGCATGGGGAGCTTGTTGGCGCTACCGAATTTTGCCCGGAGGTCGGGCAACGAAGCTGGATGAAGCACTAGGGCCAATCTGAGAGGTGGTGTGGAAGGGAGGTTTCAGGCGGGCGAATAGAGCGCAGAGTGAAAACAAAAACACTGAAATACGCCACTCGGCCGGTAAAGGACGGCCGCAGAAGCTGGGCTATCCGCTTTGCAAATGTACGTTTCCACCGGAAATCGTACTGGTTCAAGCGCGGAAGGGCTGTCTCTGCTACGCTTGCGCTCAACGATACAGGAAGCCCGCCTCCTCGTCCACTAACATCCGAAATTGTATGGATGGTAGTAGCAGTAGCCGGGATGTTCCGGCATAACGACAATGCATCCCGAGAGCGACGCGCCCAAGCCCACGAGAACTAGAACTGCCGCGAGGGGTTTGAGGTGTTTTCTGAGGTTCGACATTTTGCACCTTTTTCCGCTACTCATTGCATCGTCGATTTGAAATGATAGTGCACTCGCGCCGAGTCACCACGCCCGGCAACTGCGGTGACATGATTAGCCTTCGGCGGCACCGACAGCGCCCGGTCGTGGGCGACCACGTCCGGCCTAACCTTGGGGAGGGATCAACTCGTCCAAGGCTGATGACGTCTAACATCGTGCGGTGGATAACGGTGGCACACGGGCATGAAATGGCACGCCTAGCGGGAACGTGTCTCCACTACGCGCCGCCACCGGCGCCTGAGCCTGCGCCACCCGCACCGGAACCGCCAGCACCTGAGCCCCCTGCGCCATTACCGCCGCCAGGCGCAACCGGGGACGCTCCGCTTGAGTTGGTGCTAGGCAGCGTGCCGGTTACGGGGTTCACCGCCGTAGATGACGCTGGAGAGATGCCTGGCGTCGGCGTCGTGACATTGGGCTCTCTGGCGTTTGTTCCCATGTCGCATGCCGCAAGACCGAGGAGGATGGCAGCGGATGCGAGAGTCTTAATGACTGCAGTGGATTTCATTGACCGATTCCTGAAGATTCTATCTACGTGACAAGTAACAGTCTTTCAGGTTCCTACAACGCGCGGGTTGCACGAAGAAGATCACCCTCTAGTTACCGGGTGTAATACCCCTCTGCGAGTGGCCAAAGACCGCAATTTCCGACACACGCTTTCGCCGGGCGAGACTGTCGCCCGGTCCGGAATGTTTGAAACGGGCCTTCATGCCACGCCGTTGCATCTGGCCACGGCTCTGCTCTACAAAATGATGCCGACGCCGCACGGGAAGCAGCCTTATGCCATAGCTGCGTCAAAGCTTCGATCGAAGTTGGGGTCGGTTTGCAAGTTGTGGTCGGAACCAGTTGCCTATTTTTGGGACGCACAACGCCCCCAAGCATCGGACATTTTTCTTTGTCTTCAGCCTTGGCCAAGGCCGCAGGGACCGATGGGGCATCAGGTTCCAGAACAGATCTCTGCCCGGCGCTAAATAAATTAGCTCCTATGGTCACGGAGGTCATCACGGCGGTAGCCGCGGTCGTGGCGGCCATCGTCGCTGTCCTCATCGCACCGGCGGTTGCGACCAGCGGTGCCATCGCGGCAACCGTCATGGCCTCCGTGGGGGAGGCTGTTGCGAGTTCAGGTCGCTTGAGCTCAAAAGGCGCCCTCCCCACAACTGCCTGGCCATCGTATGGAGACTCGCGGTGTCAGCGCGCCGCCTTGGTGATGCCCCGGACCCGGCCGCTTTCCAGCTGCCGGTCGAAACGGCCTTCGAAGGGACCCTCTTTCTCGCAGTAATTTTTGCCCCTCCCGCCGGCCCGCCCTCCGCGTCCTGACGTCACTGCTGCGTATGCAGATCAAAATTGAATGATTGACGTTCGCGGTCCGGGTTGCCCACTGAGTGGTAGGACAAAGAGGCTGTCTATCTCCTCAGCGGCCAAGAGGCTCTCCACTGGCGCAGTCTCTACAGCTTCCAAACTAGCCCTTAGGCGCAGCCTCTGTCGCCGAAGACGAGGCCAGTTTTGTCGCAACTTCACGAGATGCACAGGATCGGGTCTCTCGGCTATCCCGCGGACCCCACGCGTGGCGGCTATTGCCGGCTCCGTTCTTTCAGACCCGAGTGTATTTGAAACATTCGGCGCGGATCATGGGCCTTTCCGCTCGAAGAATTCCCGCCGAATGATGCATCACGCGGATGCCACGTGCGGCGTTTCAGGTTGGTTTTTGGGGTTTGCCCTTGAGCGCCAACCTGGCCGCCTCGCTATCCGCGACGCGTTTTTGAGCAGCGCCTTCCTCTTCGACTGCCTTGTCTCCGGTTAACTTGCCGATAGCTTCCGTAACTGACGCTTTAGCTCGCGCTGCTGCATTTGGTGACCTCTTATCGTTCATTCTAACTCCAATCCCGCGAGCTGGTTCCGAGCTGGCGCCACCACACGGAACTACGATTCAACGCCAGGCCATAATCAAATCCAGAGTATACTACAGCCAACCAAGCACTAAGGGTGAACAACCCAGATCGAAAGACTGCTCTATCGATGAGCCCGGTGTTAGATGCTCAGCTCTTTTTTGTCTTTGGGCTCTTTCCGCCCGTCGAGCCCAGTATGCCCCTTTCTCGCGCCCAAACGACGGCACCGCTTCGATTGTGAACTCCGAGCTTGCCATAGATGGTCCCAACGTGATTGCGAATTGTGCTAAGCGACAATGTCAGCTCCTTGCTGATCTCGGCGTTTGATCTGCCTTGGCTAATGAGGCCGACAATCTCTTGCTCTCGCTTCGTCAGCGCACCGAGAGTCTTATCTTCTTGTGAGCGGGCGGAAGCGGGCCGTTTCGCCCGCAAGAGCTTCTCGATAACGGTGCGGCTGAACCATGTCGTATCATTCATCACAGCTTCGATTGCTTCAAAGAGTTGCGCTTCCGACTGTCGACGCTCGGTAACGTCTTGAATCACGAGAAGGGCACAGTCCTTGCCTTGAATGACGACCTTTTCTGCCGAAACAAGACAATCAAGCACATCAGCCGCGGCCGTTTCGACCGTCATGGCACGTTCTCTCAGACCGTTCGTCCCGTTCAATAGCCTTTCCAAATCGGGCCGTCCGTTTGAAGTATCATTGAGCCCAATCTCTGCAAGCGGTCTATAGGCTACAGCGTTCAGAGGGCGCCCAACGACCTCAAGGAACGCCCTGTTCGCATTGATGACACGGTGTTCTCCGAGGTCGGCCACAATCATAGGGATCGGCGCCAGGTCGAAGGTCTTCTGAAATCGCTGCTCCGTCTGCTTGCGCTCCGTCACATCGATGACAGCGACCATGGTGCGCTGAACCCGGCCCTGTTCATTTAGAACAACCCGCGCTGACACTGACACGTCGACAAGTTCGCCTGTCTTCTTCACGAACTCGTAATCGCAGTCGTCAAAAGACCCTGTTTCTACTGGTTCATTCCCGTGCCTGTCGCTCAGAACCCGTGTCGTTCGCGGAGATAGGAATTCAGTGATGGACCGCCCCAATACCTCGTTTCGCGCATACCCCAAAAGAGCCAGCCACCGATCGCTGACGCTGACAAGCTTTTGATTGCTGTCCAATGAGTGAAGAGGCACAGGCGCTTCATTGTAGAGAGATTCGAAATCCGCTTGGGACTTTGCGCGGGTGAGCCTGAGCTCTTCCTCAACGCCCTTTCGGGGATCAAGATCCATGAAGGTGAACATCATGCAGGGGGCGCCCGCGATTTCGATGGGTTGCCCGGCCACGATGACGGCCTTCTTTCTGCCGTCGGGAAGGTGAAGGCAGGCTTCCGTTTGGGGGACGGATTCCCCTCTTCCCAGACGAGGCCGATACTCGTCCGCCTGCGCACAGTCGGCCAGAACGTCGATGTCGCTTAAGCGACTGCCAATCACGTCGGCGCGCTCGTAACCCGTAAGCTGGAGGAAGCCTTGATTGACCTTTACATATAATTGATCCTCGAGGCGACAAATCAGAGCCGGTGCCGGGTTGACATTGAAGGACGTCTCGAATCGCTCTTCTGCCTCAAAGCGCTCTGTTACATCATGCATAATGAGGACAAGGCATTCTGGGTCGCCTGCCTCGTTTGTCAGCACAAGGCTGCGCACTTGGTGCGTCCATTCGGGATCATCCTTACCAAGGGGCGTCACTTCGACGGTGACATCACGGAAGGTCTCCCCCGCGACCACCCGCTCGATCGGCGTGTGGCCCTTCTTGAGCTTGCGGTTATTCCTATAACGAAGTTTGAAGCGCGCGCGATAGTCATCGACGGTCATTCCGAGTTCCGCGAGGGTATTGACCCCATGCATAGAAAGGGCGGCGTCGTTAGCCCAGGCGATGGACTGATCCGGCTCAATCAGGATAACGCCCTCCGTCAAGCCCGCGACGATTTGCTGCAGCTGACGACGATCGTTGGCGGCGGGAAGTGCTGACACCATTGGTTATTCCGACGAAAAAGTTGGGCGGTCTCATCGCGCCGGGGCGAGCCGAGTACCGTTTATATACTATTGCCTGGAGCTCCGCACGGGTCAAATGACCTAGAGCATCTGATGCAGGAAGCTCTGTTCACAGGCACGTGCCATCGTTAGGAGTGCCACTCACCGACTTTTGCCTGCGATATCGCAGAATAAAACCGCGCTGCTCATAAGGACCATCGGAATGTCTGTTATAGGCTGGCTAGTTTTGGGCCTCATCGCTGGCTTCATTGCAAGCAAGATCGTTAATAAGACAGGCGAAGGGCTGCTGCTGGATATAGTCCTCGGCATCATCGGAGCGGTTGTCGGCGGCTTCTTGTTCTCGCTCCTCGGCGCGGCACCCGTCACGGGCCTTAACATCTACAGTATGGTAGTTGCCGTCATCGGCGCCATCATCGTGCTGGTCATTTACCACGCGACCTTAGGCAGACGTCGGCTCCCACGTTAGGGCCTACGCCACGACTTCGAATTGCGCTGGGTAGCTATCACAGGCGCTCCGCATGGGAGCGGGACGCCACACCCAAGCTTTACATCTCCATGCTGAGGATGGGTCTCATGCTCGACTGGGATGATTTCCGCTTCTTTTTGGCCATCGCACGTCACCGCACCCACTCTGCTGCTGCCAAGGAACTAGGCGTCACGCAGTCGACTGTCGGCCGGCGCCTGGCCTCGTTGCAGGCAAGCCTGGGCGTGCGGCTGCTCCAACGTAGAGATGACCGCTACGTGATGACGATGGCGGGTGAGGTTGTCCTGGAACGTCTGAGTAGAGTTGAAGCGGATCTGGTTTCTATCGAGCACGCGGTTGGCGGTCTGGACGTCCGGCCCGCCGGTCTGGTACGTGTCGCCAGTTCTCAACTCGTAACCAGCCATCTCCTCGCCCCCTGTTTTGCGGACCTGCATAGCCGTGGCAATGCCATCACGATCGAAACACTCCCGCTGGCATTGGGAGAGCCGCTCGCATCGCAAGACGCCGATATCGCCGTTCAGCTTCGCCGCTTTGAGCATCATGACCTTGTTGTGAGAAGCTTAGGGACGGTCGCCTTCGGCTTGTTCGGAAGCCTCGCCTACTTCAAGAGGTGCGGCCTGGATGCCGCAGAAGATTGCGCGGGGCACCAGCTGATCACACTGCTTGACGATCGGGAGCTGTCACAACAGGCGGTCTGGCTATCGCAATTCGGTGAGCGCGGGACTGTGGTCGCTCGCGCTGATAGCCACGAAACACAGCATGCAATGACAGTCTGTGGGGCAGGACTCGCAGTCCTACCGCGCTTTCGAGCGGATGCGGAGCCCTTGCTCCGCCGCCTGACTACGACAGTCCCTATTCCGGATGCTGAGATATTTCTCGCGGTCCACCAGAAAACTCGAGACGTTCCTCGTCTGCGCGTGGTTCTAGACGGCATTGCGAATGCTATCCGAACAAAATCTTCGATACTGAATCCGGGCTGATATCATAAAAGTCGGCTCCTTGGCCGCCAGTAACCAATCTTGAGGTTTGGCAGCATTGATGTTCCGCCTCAACCCTGACCCTTATTTAGGAGACGGTGCGCACCGTCGGTTCGCGTTCCCAAATACGGCCATCGTTGGCCGAACCTCATGCAGAGCCATGTTGGGATAGAAGCTAAATCTTCCGCAAGTCGGTTCAATAATCATCTGAGCGCCATCTTTCACCATCTCCGCCATCGTCCGTCTCTGCTCGTCGGACTGGCTGTCGCGCTCGTAGCAGGCGGGTTCATCCGCACCAGGACCGACATACTTGTCAGTTGGGTTCTTGGTGTTGTCGCCTACGGCTTAGCCTTCTTATCCATAATGACGGTCACCACGATTGACAAGCTCCCGCGTGTCGCTGCGCTCACCGACGAGGGGCGGTGGGGTGTTTTAGTAATCACGATCGTTGCGTCACTTGCTTCCCTCGGCGCTATCGTCGCCGAGCTCGCCCAGGCGCATGGTCGCGCCCATAGCGGATGGATCGAGGCGCTCGCGGTGGCTCCGTCCTGCTGTCTTGGCTCTTCATCCACACGATTCTCGCAACGCATTACGCGCATGGATTTGGCGGGCAATGAGTGGGCTCACGTTCCCCGGGAACGACGAACCGAATTACTCCGAGTTTTTCCATTTCTCCTTTTGTGTAGCTGTAGCGAGCCAGGTGAGCGATGTGTCGACGCAATCTGAAGGTATGCGCAAGCTCGTCTTTGCTCACTCGATGGTCACCTATCTGTTCAATACCGCCGTGATGGCGCTTGGGGTGAACATTGCCGCCTCCCTAGCGGCTTAAGGCCTTTGACGGGCTACAAAGGCTTGAGGAACATTGTCTCTGGTTTTGACGCGGAATGATTGTTGGTTACGTCCGGTGGAAGCTAAAAGTAGCCCTCCGTCTTTTGCGATCACTCGGCGAACGCATAGTAGTCAATTTTGCGGCGTGGCGGTTCGTGGAGGCGACTGAACTTGTGGCTGCCCAGGTGGTGTTGTGGCGGCGCGATGGTGTCGGGAGAAACAACCAAGCTCGTAACATCCAAAAAGAGCCACGGCCCCAACGCCGATTGCGACCTTCGACCCGGTCGACAGGCCGGTGTGCGGCTGGCCAGAAAGCTCTGCCTGCGGCGTTGGTTGAGCCACTTGCCCCGCCGTTCCAACGGTGACTGCAATTCGCTGCGCCTGCTGCGGGCCACCGCCCGCTGGGATGTAGTCTACATTGATCTGGTTTCCCGGCTGGACTGAACCGATATACGCCGCGAAGGTCGCGAGACTTGAGAAGACGTCGCCGTTGACCGCGATGATCTCGTCGCCCGCATGAAAACCTGCCTGTTCCCCAGGAGAGCCTGAACGAACCTGCTTTACTCGAATGAGATCGAAGGTCATGCCACCGTCGGTGATTCGCTGGGCAGCTTCAATATCCATTCCGAGGCCACCATGATTGCGAGGCAGGTCTTGCGCGTCTTGCTGCGACAGAAGACGATAGCCCATTTGATTGTCGGCAAGGGCTGGAAGACACAGGCTTCCGGCAACAAGAGAGGCTGATACGCAGCGAAGGCCGCGCGCAATAGCTTTTCTCATGAGGATACCTTCTTGTGCTGGCTCATTCTGCTGCAGCTTTCTTCGCGCTTGCGCGGCTGATCAGCCGAAAGACGAGCGCCGCGACGACGCCTCCGAGAAGTGGCCCAACGGTATAGAAAAGCCAGACGGGGAAAATTCCAGTGACCAACATTGGGCCCAAGGCGCGCGCTGGATTGCCTGCGCCACCGCTCACTGGGCCCCCGAGCAGCACGCCAGCCGATAGCGCGAAGCCAATGCAGATGGCGGCGATGCCGGGCGGAACGCGCTTGTCCGTTGTCGTCGAGATGACGGTGAAGACCAGGATGAAGGCGATCAAGGCCTCAACCAGGAGCACCTGCAGCCGGCTCGCACCATTGGCTGGAGAGGGAAGTCCAAGATGGGCATGGGCATAGGCGCCATGGCCATAGGCGGCCCAGACGAGCAGGGAAGCCCCAACGGCACCGACCATCTGGGCCCCCCAATAAGGAATGACATTCTTCCAGGAAAACTTGCCGGCCACAGCAAGCCCTAAGGTCACGGCAGGATTCACATGGGCCCCACTAATTTGACCAAGTGATCCTGCTATCGGGATCAGGATCAGACCGAATGAGAGCGCGACCGCCAAGGAATCATAGGCGGGTCCCGCGGTCGCCTTCGATAAGATTGCGGCCGTCGCGACGGCGGTTCCAACGAGCACCAGGAGGAGGGTTCCTACGCACTCGGCAGCGCAGGCGAGCAGAAGGTTTTCGGATGCCGTTTCGGCCGACCCGGGTGCGCTCTCAGCCACCGTCGCCCGTTGAGATGCGGCAGGAGAAACTGTCGACCGCCTTACATTCGTCATTGGACAGGTTCCATGGTGGGCGGAGAGAGTTGGCAGCGCGTCTCGCCCGATACAGCAGTCATGTCCGCATATTGTTCTCCGGCCTGAAGCAAGGTGAGACGGCCCTCGCGGCTGAACGGCACCCCAAAGGGCAGGTTCGTTAACTGCACAACGCCGCTCAAGCGATAAGCAATGGAGCCGGTCTCCAAGGTCGACCCGAGCTGGGCCGCCAAGTTGCGGATGGTTGTTTCTATAGCGATGGGCACGGGGACCGACGTTAAGGCCGGGATGGCGACGGCGGACACTGTGGCACCTTCAGCCACGGGGGCATTGGCGACGGCGATCCTGAACGTAACTCGGTCGAAAGCAATCGGGGCCCGGTTCGGATTCGTAACGCAGAGGGTGACTGAGAGGCTTTGGTTGAAGAGCCCAATACCTGTAAGCGCCACGTTTGCCACGTCCACTTGCGGCGGGCTCTGCGTCAAGACGGCGCAGCCAGCAAGTGCGGTCGTTAAACCCATGCCAAGGCTAGATCCCAGCCGTAAGCGACGCCTCACCCCCGAGCTCCGCGCGCGCTGGCCGCCGGCATGGCTTCTGCCATGGTCACTTTTCTGCGTTCGACCCACATCAGACCGAGATCGTGCCCTCTGGCAGTCGACCGTCGGGCGTCATGGCATGCACCGCGTTGGGCAAGTGCTCGCTGAGCTGCGACAGAAAGTCATTCGGTTGCATGCCGGCTTGGCTTGCCATGCTGTGCACCTGATCATCACCCATGACGTTTTGAAGCTGCTGTGGCGAGACCGGCTGGTTGGGGCCATTGGCGACCCAGGACTGGGCAATATGCCCAAGGCCGGCCTGCTCAAAGCTCGATACGATGCCGCTGAGGCCACCACTCATGCCCTGGCCTTGATTTTGGCCCATACCGCCGCCCAACAGGCTGGTCAGCACACCTGCCATGGGCGATGCGCCGCCACCGGCGCCGCCCATCAGATTGCCGATGACTGAATCGAGAAGTCCCATGACGATGATTCTTTCTGATTATCGATTTCACTACATGCCGCCATTGATGGCGGGCATGAGGTCGTCACGGCTATCGAAGGCTACGGGTCGTCACATGTACGCGGCGCTGGACGGCAATCGCACCTCCGATCGCAGCGCAGATTGCGCCGAGGAGCAGCATGCCGAAGGCAGCGAAGGCCCCCTTGGAAGCCGCTGCGGCGCTAGCATCCGCTGCGTTTTTGGCGTCTTGAACGGCCTGATCGCGCGCCTTTTGCGACTTGGCCTGAGCGTCATCGAACTTCTTAGCGGCTTGGTCGTGGCTGACGTGCATCTGCGCGGCCATTACAGTGATGATCCGCTCCTTCGCCGCCGAGGCGTCGCTCCCGCCCTTGGTAAAGGTTACCAGGTTGGCGGCCACGTCTTTCTGAGCATCCTGCGCACTCATCGTCGTAAGATCAGGATTGGCCGGCTGCAGAAATCCCTGTGCCTGCTGCTGAAGCATCTCAGGCGAGATGCCGGCGGCCTGAGCCATCGGTTTTGCGGCGTCGCTAATTCCAGAGCCTGCGGCCTTCGTCAGGCTGCCGAGCGCTGAGAAGCCGCCGCCAACGATGCCCCCGATCGCCGAACTTAAAAAATAAAGAACCAACAACATCGAGATACCCCAAGCGATGAGGCCGTGGAGCACGCCGTCGAAGCGGTGCTCTATTCCCGCCAGCCAGGCGGCGACGTAACCTCCGAATGCAAGGGCGATACAGCTGCTGACGATCCACCAGATTCCGGCGCCCATACCAAGGCTGCCAGCCGACGGCGTCGTGCCGCCGTTCACGTCAACCTGGCTCAGACCAATGCCACTGCCTAGGAAGCTCAAAAGGAGCTGAACCGTAACCGTCAAGATGACGCCGCCGAATATTGCTGCCCAAGAGATTCGGCGGTGAGTGTGGGACCCACTGCCCACCACAGTCGTCGTCTCGCCGAGGAGATGCGCCCCGGGCGGCGTATAGCTACTAGCAGACATGGCGTCCTCCAGATGTTGAGGCGCCCTTGAGCGCCCCAACATTGATTTGGATGATGATCAGCTTCTCGCAATCGGCTTGTTCAGCCGGTCAGTCGAGAGCCCATCGCCTGGAACGCTTTCGATTTCGACTTCTTCCTTACGAACAGTGTCCCGAACCGTCTCGACGTGGTCGACCGCTTCTTTGCGAAGCGCGACCTCCTCGACGACCCGTGCCGTCTTGCCGACGACCGCTTCTTCACCGGTCTCGGTCATCTCGATGACCTTGTCGGTAAAGGCGGCGTCAGAAACGACGCTACCCGCCGTCACCGGCCGCCGCTCGATCGTGACCTTCTCATCACGCAGTGTGACGTTCTCTTCAACGGCCTTCTCGACGACGTAACGGCGAATGCGAGTGTTTCCCCGGTTAACCATCCGCTTACCGACCGTCAGGCTTTCCTCGGACAAGGAGAGCGTGGCGTCATCAGACGCTAACCCAGCCACCATCGGCTTGGTGGCAGCCGGTGCTGTCCCATAGGTATCGGCCGTCGTGGTCTCGGTGACGCTACTGCGACCCATATGATCATCGACATCGACGGGATCGTGGCGGTCGAGTATCGCCGCGACCCGATCGTAATCCGCATCTGACACCGCGCGAACAGTCACCACAGACCCGCCGGACGTCAGGTTCTCGTCGTAAACGCGTGTGTCATCATACGTCTCGCCACCGAACAGGCTCGCCCAGAAACCCTTGCTCTCGACGGGACGGGTTTCGAGGGATGAAGATTCCCCGAGGTAGCTTCCGCCTTGCATATGACGATCGATGGAGGACGCAGATACGCCGGCGCTCAGGAGTTCCTGCACCGCGCTCTCAGCCTGTGCCTGCGTCTTGTAGATGGCAGCGATTGTTTCTGACATGATCAGCTCTCTTTTGTTGATAGTTCAGTGTCACTTGGGATGGCGTTCACGGACGGCGCAGGATCGGCCTCGCCCGCGAAGAACCGCGTCACGACAGCGGTTTGGTCACGGAGCGAGATCGTTTCTCGATGCGTTTCCGTGACGCGCCGGCGTCGAACATGAATTTCTTCTTTGAGGACAAGGCGCCGCTCGATCACGACGACCTCCACTTCCTCCAGCACAGGCAGGATCGTGACGTCACCCTCGTAGCGAATGGGTGGTGCAAGTTCGACCACCTGGCCAACCGCCACCCGCTCGACTTCGATGACCTCGCGCGTCAGTGGCACTTCAACGACACGCTCACGGGCATGCGTCACGGTCGCAACCCGAACGGTATGTCCTTGCAGCCGCCGCGTGCCGATGACCGCCTCCTCCGCGTGAAGCTGAAGCACGGCTTCTCGCGTGGCCCCTAAGACGTTGAGTGGAGCAGTTGGAACAAAGTCAGTCACGGATGCACCTGAGGCACTAATGTGACGTCCAGATGAACCGGGCTGTGCATCGAATTCGCGACCGGCGACCACAGCACGGCGTGGGACAGTAAGGCGCGTAGCGCCTCGGGTGGTGCCGACGCATTGAGATGTACTTTGACGCGCACAACCTCAAAGCCCACTGGCGCGGGTTCGCGGCCTGGGCCAGTCCAAATTGGACTGACCGCAAGATCTGCTTCCACGTCCAACACCAGCGTTGCGATGGCGATATTGCCGATCGTCGCATTGGCGTGGATGCGCTTAGCGAGGCACGCGCTCAACGTCGCCAGCAGCAGCTCCGATGGCGTTGCGTCAGGCTCCAACCCATCAAGTCCCAGCTCCTGTTCGATCTGCATATCTGGAAGCGACCGAATTCTGGCCGAAACGCGAGTGGCGTGGGACGCGACCGTCCGGCACCGAAGGGTCCGGTCAATCGCCATATGGGCCTTCACCTCACTCGGGAGGCCATCGAGGGGACCACCTTCAGTCATCGAGGCCGGCATCACGCGGGTTTCGAGGTTGAGTGGTCGTGGGCATCCGGCAGGTTTTTGCGGATAGCGTCATCACCCGCCTGAAGGAGATCTCCCACCACCTGCTTCGCATCGGACGCCAGGTCGCCGCTAATGGCGGCATCGACAAGCGCGCCAACCGACTTCTCCCCTGCGAGGCCATGCCCGTGAACACTTGTGGTGCCAGCGTCGATTACCGACTTGGCCACCTCACTCCCTTTGTCTCTGGCATCATGAGCCAGACCAGCCGCAGTCTCCCGCACCTGCCCCGCGACACCCGCAAGGGCTGCCTCCTCAGCTTCCGACTGCGGCAGCAGCACTCCCAGAAGAGCACCTGCGGCCAAGCTGAGCGTGCCCATGAGGGATGGATTGTCTATGACGGCCGCTGCCCAGCGGCTGCCAGCCCGCGTCACTGCCTGACCGCCTGCCGACATGGCGCCTCCTACGCCGCTAGCAGCATCGGAGACAGCCTCTTGAGCCGTTGACCGGTAACCGCTCAAGGCGCCAGCAGAAGACGAGGCCGCGTCGCCAAGTCGATCTCTCGCATCCTGAAGACCGTCGACAAGACTATCTTTGCTGTCATTTAAAAAGCTCTGAATGCGCCCTCCGAAGGACCCATGGGTATCTTGAGGTTGCCGGGCGATACCGATCGCGTAGCCGCGGGCGTCTTCGCGCCTCATCAGATAGGCGTCCTCTGACTCTTCGTTACCGCGGGAGACGCTTTGTTCTGCCATCCGAACTCGCGCCCTCGCGTTGTTGATCTCGTCCCTTCGCGATACAAAGGCCTCATGGGCCCGGTCCCGGCTAACTGGGTCCGATGTGATGACTGAGTTTGACTTTGTGACTGCGGTTCGACCGTTTGTCGCCATCAGCCACACGAGGCCGACGCCAGTGAGCGCCGCCGGCAGAGGGTTTTCTTTGACGCTGTCTAACAAATTACGACCAAAGCCCGCCCCTTCCCTTCCGCGGAAGTAGTGCACCACATCATCGAGCACTTGGCCCGGCGTCATCCGCTCCCGAAGCTGATCTAAATGTCCGCCCAAGCGCGCGCGCGTCGCGTCTAGATCGTGCTCAACGGCGTTGCCTCTGGCAACAACAACATCGGCCATTAAACATGCTCCCTGATGAAATGCGCATCTCTCTGAAGGCTGGACCATGTGCGACTTGGAGCCAGTGCCTTAAGAGACAGGACGGCAACGCCGACACGCGCGAGCACGGCAGCACCCATCAAACTCGCAGCGCCGACGATCAGTAAAGCTGCCCAGACCGGAAGGACGACCGCCAAAGCCGCCGCGATGCCCAGAAAAAACACGATGAGACCAGCGAAGGCGACGAGCGCGCTCCCGACGATAAAAACAACGCCGAGGATGACCTTGCGGATCTTCTGATCGAACTCGATCCGGGCAAGCTTCATCTCGCCCTGGAACAAGTCCTTCAAATCATGAAGAATACCGCCGATGAGGGTGCCGAGACTTGGTCCTGCCTCGAACTGTTCGGCGCTCACTTCGGCGCCTCGGGCGGCCCCGAACTTGGCTCCGTGGACGCTCCCACCACCACAGTCCTTCCGACACGAGCAAGAGCAAACCCTGCAGCGACCGACGTCCCCATGAACAACGCCGGCTGTCGACGGGCGAAACTCTGCAGATTCTCGAAGAGGCTTTTGAAGTCATTAGAACGGAGCGATTTTGCGAGCTTCGTCATTTCCTCAGCACCCCTATCGATCACCAGGGCGAGCCATTCTTCTTTTTCTCGCAGTTCATCTCCCGAGCGATGGAATATGCCAGCCACGCCCTCGAGCCGGTCCGCGATTCCGTCCTTTTGGGTCTCGGCGATCGACACCGCTTGTTTCGCGATGTCAGAACCGAGGTCGTTGGCGCGCCCCTGCGCGTCATGAATTGTCTCTGTCGCCTGAGACAGAGCATCAGCGCCGACGCCCTGAAGAGCATCTCCCGCCATATAAGCCGCGTCTCCAACGGACTTCAGGCTCGTCAGGCTATCGCTGACGTAACCAGTCCTTTCGGATTCAGACATGCTTTCTCCGTCTCTCAAGATGATGAAGATGTTTTCAGCCCAGCCCACGGCTCGTTCCGGCATTGCTGCTACAGGTGGTCCGGGAGACAGAAAGTGCGACAACCATTTTTGCACAGCCCTGTGCAAAAATGGTTGTCGCACGCTCAATCAGATGAGCTATAGGGTCACCGCGCAATGGACGGGTTCTTTCTTGGGGACCCAGCTAGTGCTGCTCGGCACCTACCGGTGTGACCGCGTGAAACCGATCGAGAACGTAAACGGCGGCTAGCAACGGCTGAGTTTGACGCAACTATTTAGGAGCGCGCCCGCCAGGGCCCTGGCTGCGCGACCACCGGTTCATGTCGATCCACATTATATGGACGACCGCAAGAGGAAAGCCATATGCGTCGATTTCTCATAGCAACTCTAATCATGGTTGTCGCCTCAACCGGTGCCTTCGCAGGCGCCCGGTGCCGCGACAGCTCGGAAAGTTCCTGAAGTGCCCTCCGGGCATGAGTAAGGTCGTTCACTGCCGCGATGCCGCGAAGTGCTCCATGCCAGGGGCCAAGCCAGCGTGAGTAGGCTGATCTCATTAGACTGTTCTGCGTGCCTGCGCGGCGCAGTTCCGTCGACCTTACAAGAGGATCGATTCAATTGTCCCTAACAGATCAAGCCGCGGGTTGATCCTTTAGGCGCTCTAAGGGACGAAGGTCACGAGTTGACCCAGTGACATCTTCACGCAAGCGCGAGCACTGATGGACGACGTCCGTTCATTGGGCCAGTTTAGAGGCAATTATGAGTGGCATCCTGATCGTCGAAGACGAAATGCTTCCGGTGCGCGTTGAAGAGGGCTAAGCTCAAGGAGATGTTGCGGCTCTACGACGATTGCAGTCCGTACCTAGACGAAGCGACAAAAGCTTGGGCTAGGCGATTGTCAAACACCGCCATGTTCAGCTCGATGCGCTTGAGGTGAAGGATTAGGTGCGTCAGATACCTGAGGTCGCCATGGTCCTCATCCCCAGCGCGAATCCGGCAGATCGCAACGGCATCAGCTTCGGTCACGATGAGCATCCTGGAGGATGATGACTGAGGCCGAAGCCCCGGCGGTCCCCCATGCCAGACGGCCATTGGTCAAACGGGCGGCTGCACTGTATTGAAAACCTGGAGTGGTGTGGTTTTGCCGAACCGAGAAGTCAAATAGCCATGACCGCCCATTAACGTCCTCCACAACCACGCCACCAAAAAGTAGTTGGTACGACGCTGCGCTTTTAGGTGGGGTCGCGAAGAAGCTTCGCAGTCGAAATTGCCTAACGACTGCTTTCCGGAAGCACCAGGCAAGTGCGCCATGGCGACATTGGGCACGAAGCTACCGGACCGTGTCTTGGCTGATGTCCGTTTCCGGCCGCGGCCCTACGGGGCTGACGGCGGCCGGATTAGGTAGTAAGCGGCGGCCCATGCTATGAGCGACCGGCCCAAGATGACGCCCGAGCAACTTCACATAGCTCGCAAGGAGATCGCACAGCCCGAAACAGGCAACCGCAGACTCCTCGCCCGCCCCAAGTGATGCTTAGATCATGTGCTCCCGCGGGGCCTCTTCCCTTTCATTTGCATCGCAGAAGCGGCCTTCTCATCGTCAGGATTAACCGGTGCCGGAGGCATTCCGCCCATTGGCTCTGGGTTCTCAATGTATTTGAAATCGGGTTCCTCATTCCAAGGACCGCGGGCATCATCGCCCTGCGACAAGTTAAAGACCAGCTTGACCGTATCGTCTGGCGGGACGTTGCCGAAGAATGGATCGTCCAACTTACCCATTTGGTCGAGTGCCTTCATGAACATCTTGGCGTGGGTAATCTCACGAGTCAGCAGATGCACTAGCGTTTTTTTAGTACCCTCATCGTCGCATGCCTTGATGAGAGCTTCGTACGTCTGGCGCGCACCTGCTTCGGCTGAGATATTTGCGCGCAGGTCACGAACCACATTGCCACCTTCTTGAATATAGGCGGCGGTCCAGCAACTGCCTTGGCTATCGAGAAAGTGCGGTCCGCCACCTTTTAGCTTAAACAGAGGTGCATCTTGAACAGGTGTCTGGTCGATTTTGCTCGTATGCTGAGCGATCAGCTTTCCGACCATCTCGAGGTGGCTAAACTCTTCGATGGCGATATCTTGGAGCATGTCGCGGATTGCCGCGTTTTCCACGTGGAACGATTGTACCCAATACTGGAGAGCGGCCGTCAGCTCTCCAGTTGCGCCTCCGAATTGCTCGAGCAGGTATGTGCCGAATTTGGCATCGGGCGTACCCACGTCTACGGCGTGAATGAGTTCTTTGCGATGAAGGAACATGACGTCTCCTTTTAGGGTTGTGCAGCCTGAAGGGCCGCCTTTCGTCCCGATGCCTCAGAACTTGTTGAAGCGAAGCGCTCGATCTCCCCGGTCAGGACTGCAGAAGGAACTTGCCTCGACCATACTCCCAAGGCTAGTACATATACTCGGTAGGGGTATCACGAGATCATGAGGTCGAGTTTTAAAGACGGTCGGCTATATCTGCATCGTACCAGCGAAGAGCGAGCACCCCTACTCCAGCGTCTGGGACGAATTGAGGGGCAGGTCCGAGGCCTACAGCAGATGATCCTACAGGAACGCTATTGTGGGGACGAGCTGCAGCAGGCGCGCGCTATCTTGGCTGCAATGCGTGGTCTGATGCGTCTGCTGATTACACAGCATGTCGGTGAAGGCCTTGACCGTGCGACGGACGGAACTCTTAAAAAAGCCGAGGCGTTGCGCGATATTGAGAAAGTTTTGCTCCCACTTCTTCGCGGCAATTAGATTCATCTCCAGACAACCATTAGAGCGTGATGCATTTAGCTTGAAGCATATCCAGAGTTTTGAAGGTATCGGCCGCATTCCTCTGGTGTGAAGTTATCGAGGAGTTTGCCGGAACGCTTCCACGTGGCGTCAACGGTTCGTTCAGCGGCTTTTCGCATCAGATGCTTGAGCTTGGCGAATACCTGTTCGATAGGGTTCAAGTCTGGGCTGTAAGGTGGCAGAAACACGAGCCTGGCCCCCGCGGCGCGGATCGCGGCTCGCACTGCCGGTCCTTTATGGCTGCCGAGGTTGTCGAGAACGACGATGTCGCGGGGCTTCAAGACCGGCACGAGTTGGTGGTTCACATAAGCTAGGAAGCTATGCGCGTCGATCGGGCCGTCGAACACGCAGGGGGCGCGGGTCGGGTCGCAGCGGAGTGCCGCCACGAAGGTCATTGTTTTCCAATGCCCGTAAGGCACCTTCGCATCGAGCCTCTGACCCCGCGGCCCCCAGCCTCGTAGCGGTGCCATGTTGGTCTTGGTCCAGGTCTCGTCGATGAACATGAGCCGTCGCGGGTCGATGCTGGCTTGATGCTTCTTCCAGAAGGCGCGTTTGCGGGCGATATCAGGCCTGTCTTGCTCGCTTGGCAGCACGCTTTTTTTTGAAGCTGAGGCCCTCGGCATGCACGAAGGCCCACACGGTCCGGCAATCGACCCTCACGCCACGCTCGGCCAGCTCGGCTTGCAGGCCGCGCAGGGTGAACGGCTGATCGCCGGCCGTGCGCGCGATCAACCAATCCCGATTAGACAACAAAACACGCGGCCGATGGCCGTGCATCGGACCAGGCGCAACGCTGCCGGTTCGACGAAAACGTTGTGACCATTTCACAACGCTCGCCACGCTGACCTTCAGAACCGCCGCAACCGAGCGTGTCGTTTCACCAGCCATGACGCGAGCCACCGCGCGATCCCTCAAATCCATAGAGTAGGGTGTAGGCATCACTGCCGACCTCCATCCGGCCGGTCGTTTGAACCAGATTTCCCCCGCCGTGGGAATCCTTCCTTGATTCAAGCCAAAACCATCCTGCTCTAGCATGCTCCGGTCGTGTGCCGGTTGCGATGATCTAACAGGTCCATCTGGGTGATAATGTTCTGCTTCGTATGTCCTTCAACTTGCGTTGCAGTTCCATCAATCTTTGCTGCGCCTTGGGTATTCCGTGATAGCGCTTGGTGCGACCAAGCTCTTGAATAAATCTCTTTTGTTCGGCGATGTCCTGCTTAAGACGAAGCAACTGCGACTGCAAACTACTGACTTGCATCTGAGACCTCAGGAGACTTGGCCAACGCGCGACCGATGTTTCCTCGGAAGCACGTAGTTCGTCGAGCGCGGCCGGCAATATACGACTTGTTAGCCCTTTCTTGTATCGTTAAATGCGGCTGGTCCTAACTCAACGCTACCGGAGACCTTTCGTCCTCCCGTGGGGAATGCTGATTGAAGAGGGAGACCTCAGAGAAGACTACGTCGTCGCCAATCGGGACGAGGTCGCTCACGAGTATGCCGCCACGCAACGCCGGCTACACGGATTCGTCGCAGCCAAGGTCTCGATGCAACGGGCATTGGTCGACAGCGCTGACAGAGAGAACGGGAAGCCTATAGCGGCACGATTACCGTGCCCAAGCCGTGAAAACCGGCCGACGCCACAAACGGAGCTATCGCAATGACCGCGGGGGAACGTCGAATCCTGGAGGTCCTGAAGGACGCCGAGCAAGGCGTGATCGAGGGCAAGGCATCTTCGACGCCTCAGCCCTCGAGCTTCTGCTGCTACGCGAGGTGATTGTCAGGCCGGCATCGACGGGCTCCAGCGGGTAGTGACCTACGCGGCATACGCGCTGCAACACCTGCCGTAGGACCCGCAGACCCGCGTCGCCGCCGTCAAGGATCACCTGGAGAATCTGCGGCACTTCTGCTCATGGTCGGCGCTGTCGCTGACCAACTCCTACTAGACGGTAACGGCGACCGTTCGAGACCCGGCGAGTAAAGAACCCGCATTTGTGGCTCCAATGCCTATCCTGCCATCCGTTTTCGTAATTAAGCGATCGCCAGTGATCGCTTCGCTGAGGCGATTGCGGTTCCCATTGGGCATCGCTCCAATCGCTTAGGATCACTCGATTGCAATAATTGCCGAGTGTTGTAGGTACGCTAATCATGATCGAGGTTCGGCGCCCGGGTTCACAAGCGCAAGGAGGAACCGCGGCTGTTCCGGGCGCCGAAGGCCTGTAGGCCGGGTGAGCGACCAGTCACAGCCGCCTCCCCAATTGCGGAACGACGGGCACCCCAGCCGCCGCGGCCCGCGCCGGATAACCACCAAGAAAAAGATCACCGAACGCATGGCGCCGCAAATAGTTAAGCCGTCGCTGCGCAAGGTGGTAGGGCCGATCGTGGATCATGTGGCAACGCTGGCACATGCTCTTTAGATTCCGCCACCCATTTCGAGCCGGATCATGGTTCAGATGTGCCGCCGCCAGGATGACTCTGGTGGTTCGGAAGCCGACGGCTTCGATCAGGTCCGGCCATCGGCACGGTCGCCCCTGCCCCGTCCGCCAGGTCTGCATTTGCGGATCATACCAGCGCCCGTCGGGAAGGCATCGCACGACGAGGCCGTGAGGGCGGCGACAAACCTGGCAGCGACCCTCTGCCCGCTCAAAACGAACGACACGGCTCACCTCGGCCCAATTGGCTGGGTAGAGATCGCGAAGGTCATGGCGGATCGGCATTGGCGCAGGTTAATCGATAGGTTCCGCGCCGGGCAACACCCTGTGCTTGCCCAGGAGGCGCTTCAATCAATCGGTCGCAAACAAAGCGAAAACAACGATGCCAAGACGCTTCAAATGCTCAGCGGCATCCGGAAGGTGAAGCGGGTCTCAGCGGGGGTCGAGCTGACCGTGAGCGTCCCGCCGTGCGCGCGCGCAATCTCTGAGGCAATATAGAGACCGAGACCCAGCCCTTCTTTGCTCGGTGTTACTGAGGCCCTGAAGAATGGCTGAAACAGACTGCCCAGAGCTTCTGGTGGAATTGGCCGGCCAGAGTTCGCTACAGACAATTCGAAAACTCTGCCTCCCGCTACCGCCTGTACGCGGATCGGCTTATCGGCGGCGCCGTGGGTGAGGGCGTTTGCAAGCAGGTTCGATAAAAGCTGAGAAATGCGTACATGGTCGCATTCGACCGGTTGACTCAGGCTCAGCTCGACGCTGACTTCACGCTCAGGGTGACCCACCTGTAATTCCTGGATAACCTGCGACAGCATCGGTTCGACAGGATCAGCGCGGTTGATCGTCAACATCAGCCCGCCTCCAAGCCTGCCGCGGGCGAAGTCTAGGATGTTGTCGATCAAGCCGGTCATACGGGACGCGCTCTGATCGATCTGTTCCACCAGTTCAAGTGCGCGTTCAGGGCGGCGGCGAATCAAATCTACCCCAGCCCTCACCGAGGCAAGGGGGTTTCGGAGATCGTGGCCCAGAACGGCAATAAACTGCTCCCGCAAATGAGCAACCGCTCTCTCGTCCGTCAGCTCCGCTTCGACGGCGCTCAATCGCTGATCAGCATGAAGGTGAAAGGCGATCAGCTCCGCGAACAGCTTGATTGATCCCATCACCTCGGGCGTCTTGACGTTCTTGGGCTTTGGATCGATCGCGCACAGGGTTCCAAAGAAGGACCCGTCGGGCATGCTGATCGGCATCGAAATATAGCTTTGAAAGCCGTATCTCGCGGGCGTCGGATGATTGGCGTACACTTCGTCGTCGGCCACGCTATCGATGACAACTGGCCCGCGATGTTCCCGCATCTCGTTGCAGATGGTCGTCTCGATCGCCAGCTCCATCCCCGGCTCGAGCCCGAAACTAATATCGTCGCGAACGCTGCACGCGATCCAGCGCTCATCGGTGACACGGGCAACGGCCGCAAACCCCATGCCGGTCATCTGGCATACAACATCGAGGATGGTCGGCACGACCGATAGCCGTCGAACAGCCTCAACGTCTGCCTGAAGGTCGGAGGCTGGCTCGCCCGGCGTCATTCTCCAGCTTTAGCTGAAAAGCGGAGACCCGTCACGTTGCCGCGGGTAGCCCTAAAGGAGGCCAGTCATGTCCTGCACGTGATCTAACAGGTGGTTAAGCTTGTAAGATTTCGAGAGAAACCGACCGCCATGCGGCAGGTCCAATATGCTGATGACAGCCTGTCCGGAGGTGACGAGCAAACCGACCCACGGCCAGTTGGCTTAGGTGTGGTGCGCGAGCTGAAGTCCGTTCATGTCGCCAGGCATATGCACATCCGTGAACAGGATATGGACGCCTCTGGCTTGCGCCTCCAGTATCGAGATGGCGTCCGCGGCATGCTCGGCCTCCAGGACGACAAACCCGGCGTCGGTCAGCGCCTCGGCCGCCATCATCCGAATCAATTCTTCGTCTTCGGCGACAATAACGACTTTGGGTTCAATCTTCATGCCCAGCAGTTGGGTGCCGTGGTGGCCAAGCGCTATCCGATGAACGAAGATGTGTCAACGGCGGCAGGGGCACGCCCTTGAAACGCCGGATAGGGTCGAAAAGGCTATGTCGTCACCCTAGCCCGTGGAGGCACGGCGCCTTTCCACCGCGACGGCCGGCGCAACAGGCGCGTCGGATGCAAGAGGCTTCCTTGGCTTTACCGCCAACGCGTAAGGCAGCAGAATCCGGTTGGTCGAGTACAACCTCAGCCGGCGCCTTGTCCTGGCGCGAACCCGTAATAAACGGGATGGCGCATCCTGCCCTCCCCGACCATGCGGTGAAGCTGACTTCGACCACCAGCTCGGGCCGGACCCAGCGGATGGAACGATCTAGCTTCGCACCAGCAATCAGGGTAGTTGCCGGCGGCGGTCAGGCGAGTGCTTCTAACGGCGCGCGCCAGCCTTTCAACTCCTGATCGGTAAATCCGGCGCCGACCGATCCGGCATAACTGAGCCGTCGCGCCGCATCGTAATATCCGAGCGCAGCCCGCCGATGCCCTGACGCGCCCCGCCCGGCGGCTTCCATCCGAGAACAATGAACTCCTTCCTGGCCTCACACTTCACCTTCAGCCAGCTTGGGTCGTCCCGCGATAGGTAAGTCAGCGCCTTTGACGACAATGCCCTCGATTTTCAAGCGCTGCGCTCGGCATAGAGGATTGCCGCATCGCCTTCGAGGTGAGCGGTATATCGGAGGTGATCGCTCCAGGCAGGAATAGTTTAACAGAGCTCCGCCTTACCCTCGGACGCGGCCGCATCAGGGCAAGCCGGACATTGCTGGCAGTGATTGCCGAGGACGTCGGCTGTCGGCCAGCTCACGATGGAGCTGGACCTGGTCAAAAAACACCGCGGCCGTTGACCGCGAACGGCAACGAGACGTCCTCCATCATCACCGGCCCGAGGCTTGCTCCATCAGACGAGGATGCAAAGCAATGACTCTGCCTCGAAGCACTTTCTATTATCGCCGCTCTTCGAAAAGCACGACAATCTCTGACGCCGAACTCGTGGAGCTGATCCAAGAGATCCAAGCTGAATTTGAATGTTATGGCTATCGGAGGGTCACCTATGAACTTCATCGACGGGGCCATCGCTTGGATCATAAGCGAGTAGCCCGAATCATGAAGACCAATAGCTTGAGTATCAAGCCACGCAGATGCTACGTTCGAACGACAAATAGCAACCATGATTCGCCGATCTACCCGAACTTATACTGCAATCGCATCGCGGGGTGATCTATGGGCCGCAGAAGGAGGGCGCTGCGAAGTAGTGAGCCATCTGCGTGCAGTCGAGCGTGGGTTAAGCGCTTAATGCCCTCTCACCAGGTTGCTATGCTTTCGGTGATTGTGACGATCTAGGTGTATCGTCCCGCGTTTTGATGGTGCATTCTTTACCCGTGAGTGGAAGGAAGCGCTATGGGCCAGGTTCTCCACGGGAGCGCCACCACGAC
>NZ_LMUQ01000059.1 GCF_009765865.1 Acidisoma sp. L85 | reverse complement strand
ATGCCGATCCACGGCCCTTCCACTGGACAAAAGAGCCGGAGAAAATCATTTCTGCCGTCAGGCGCGGGCATCAAGTGTTAGATTCAATCCACTAGGTCCTTGGCGATATGTGAGAGCTTAGCTATCCGGCGTCGGTCCCACCCCTCCAGGTTTTGATCATGAAGCCCTCGGCGACTGTCGGATATGTCGAGAAGAACATATTGAGCTCCCCTCGGATGTACTCTCGCTCGCCGGGCGTGAACCCAGCGGCATTCGGAACGTTCAGCTTGCTCATGCCAATTCCAATGAGTCACCTACTTTCCTCGGGAACGTAAGGCCCCGAGTGCGAGTTAATCCCGGAAGGTCGATGAAATTCCTGGTCCAGAAGATCATGAGGGCGGAAGCTCATACACGCGCGATGTTCTCGATATCGACATTCCACCTCGCCAGGATTTCCGAGCCGCTATCGATATTCATATAATCTCGTGAATGTTCGATGACGCAATATTTTCTAGCTATCCTCGCCGCGCTCGCAATGAAATTGCATTGTCTCCGCTTGCACCCTGTGCGCAAGAGCTGCGCACTCCTAGCGCTATCGTCGACTCGTTTCATCGAGGAAAGGGTATCGTCAGCCCACGCATAAGAGATATAGAGAAAGCGTTCGTAGTGATGTCGGCATAATTTCAAGCAGAAGGCATGCCCCTCGCCGGCACGAGCAAAAGTCGTTGAAAAGGTATGCTAATCGCCACGCGCTGGCCGCCGTGGGTACACTGAAGTTGCCCAGTTCTGCAATTTCTAGGCCTAGAGCCTGTTATGTACTTTTTGGTGGCCGCGCGATAATAGGGAGGCATGTGTGCTGCCTCGACCCGTAAGCCTTATCCCTCTGATGTGACCGAC
>NZ_LMUQ01000058.1:6229-9006 GCF_009765865.1 Acidisoma sp. L85 | reverse complement strand
GCGAAATAGTTTTTGCCGATGCGAGTCCACAAACGCCTGGCGAACACCATCACCGCTCAGCCTCGCCCGAGAATGGGCTTATTCAGGACGTCCCTAGGTCCCCAGGCTTGCTCATGTGGCCGGTCGAAGTGGGGCCACTCCAGTCTGTGCCCTCGCTCCGGAGGAGCAGGCCGCGTCAGCTTCCATGGCTGCTGCAGATGGAAAAAATGCATCACAGCGAAAGGCTCCTTTTGTAGCAGCACTCCAAAAAGTGTTCCGCGATCTGTCGAAACAGAGCCACGTCCGCTTTTCGTGAGGAACAGTTCCCGAGAATTGTTCGGACCGACGCACGCGCGATGTCGCGTAGCTTAGCGGCTCGGAGGGGCCCGCCATGCTTCCACGGGCTGACGAGCGGATGGTTACGCAATGCTGGCGAGGCTCGATCTCCGAGATAATCCCGCCTTCTCCAAGAAGCCCCGCGTCGAACGACTGGCACGACAGTTGCTCTGTCGGAGATGTGTAGTTTTGAGGTGGGCGTGATGGACAAACCCCCAAGCCCTTGTCATCGACGACATTATTATTGGATCGGCTGTAACCATCGATCGCGCGATCGTGCTGATATCGCTGGATGCGGCTGGTTATCTGATCGACCTCGCGTTCCCGGCTGCAAAGGCCGAGAAGGCGGTGACCGCGCTGACAGTCGGGCTGGCGAAGGCGGCACGCAATCGCGGACGGTGCCGAGCATGGGCCCCGATTATGACAGATGGCATCCAGCATCAGGATGAGGACCTGACGATCAGGCAACTGGGTGAGCAATTCGCAGTATCGCCGAGGCTGACCTAGGCACGTTCGAAGCCGTCCTTCTCGGTGCAGCGGCAGGGAATGGATGAGGCCGGAGAAGACGAAGAGGTTGCTCAAGCGGCGAATTGATCAGTTCCGCGATGGCGCTCGGGAGGAGTGGACTCGGGTATTTATGGGTCTCAAGAGTACTACGCCTGGCAGAGCTTAGCAATAGCGCCAATGACACCTGAACTCGAAGTCGAGCGGCGCACAAACGCCGGCCCTGCCGCAGCCCTCGAGACAGGGCCACCCCCGGCTAACGCCGCAAAGACTTTGCGCGCGTGCCATAGCGGATAGCAAAATCGAGATACTATTGCTCGCAGCCATGCCGAGTTTTTCGGTACGCCTCGGCAAAAACTACGGCAAGAGGAGCACAGCCGAGCACGAGTCAGCGGACCAGGGCCGCGTCGATAAGCCTAACAACCTGACGTAGCCCTGATCCGGACCGACGGGAACATCAATCTTATACCGGGCATCGGCAGTTCCAGGGATGCTGGTTACGATTATGACTGACTTCGGCGGGATCGTAGTGCCGGTGTTGTTTAGGACATTGAGAGAAGAAGTAGATGGAAATCCGTGAAAGGCAGCGCGATAGACGAGGGCGCAGGGAAGTGCCTTGCCCATCGCCGGATTCGAGGGTGTTCCCGTGCCGGGAACACCCGGTTTGTCCTGGGCGCTTGCTGGCACTGCTACCGCAAGAATTGCAAACGCAACAAATGTTCTTGTCTTCACAATGAACCTCACCCAGCCAACACTCAGTACAGGCAGCCATTTCGTCCAAGCCAAAAGTCATTTGGGCACCAGCCGCTCAACATGCTCAGCAAACGCGGGCAATATTGTCGCCCGCTATCTTGACAAACCCACGCCGGCAAACTGCGCGCCTCTGAGCTTAAGGGTAGCCGATTGTGGCCGCCCCAGCGCTGGAAGACCCAATTATAGGCCCGCAAGGACAAGGAGCGCCCCTTGCGGCAGGCTATGGTCGTTCCCTTAGGCCCAGTACGGCCAATACGTAACGAAAGCTCTCCGAGGTTTTGCGAAATATTGCGAACAAATCGCGGAGAGGTGCTAGCGTGAGTTCGGGTGCCAGGGCCCGTCATTTGGCAGAGGGCTGGATGGACGTGCAGGGTCGGAAGCTTGCCATCAATGGTGTGATTGCCGATTTCGGCAGCGAGACCTTGCGTACTGCTTCGGGGCATTCCGTGCCGTTGCGGCCGCAGGCGTTTGCGGTCCTGCGCTACCTGGCCGAGCGCGCCGGGCAACTCGCCACCAAAGACGAACTCATTCATGCGTTGTGGGATGGACTCGCCGTAACCGACGACAGCCTCGTGCAATGCGTCCACGAAATCCGTCACGCGCTTCAGGATAACGACCGTGTCGTGCTGAAAACCGCGCCGAAACGGGGCTACCGGCTTGTGCTGCCTGACGGCGTCGCGGGGAATTGGTTGGTCGCAGCTTCGGCTGCAGAGGGCGGTCACCTCACCGAACGCGCCAAGATTTCCATAGCCGTTCTGCCATTCGTCTACATGTCTTCGGATCGCGAGCAAGAATATTTCACCGATGGTATCACCGAGGACCTCATCGCCGACCTCTCCCGCTGGCAAACGATCTCGGTCGCCTCGGCTAAATCTACATTCCGCTTCAAGGGTCAGCGCGTCGACATCGAGACGGCTGGACGCCAACTTGGCGTGCATTTCCTTGTTGGAGGCAGTATCCGTCGACTGGGAGAGCGCGTCAGGATTTCGGCTCAGCTGATCGACGCCCAGACAGGCAATCAGGTCTGGGCTGAACGTTACGATCGTCCGATCGCAAACCTTATCACCCTGCAGGACGAGCTGGTGCGGATAATTGCCGGAACCTTGGTTGGCCGAGTGTTCGCTATTGCGGCAGAGCGTTTGCGTCGCAGACCGCCATGCAATCCGACCGCTTACGACGTTACGGTGCAGGCCGACTGGCAGGCA
>NZ_LMUQ01000058.1:0-6036 GCF_009765865.1 Acidisoma sp. L85 | reverse complement strand
GCGCGGCGCCGAACTCGCGGACGGTGAAAGCGCGAGCCACTCGGCACTCGGCTTCCTTTACGCGGACCGACGCTGCTTCGGCGCAGCGCTGAGCCATTTGGAGCGCGCGGTCGAGATCAACCCGGCTAATCCGGTGAACAATGCCAACCTTGGTATTTTCCTTACTCGGATAGGCCGCGCGGAAGAGGGACTTGAGCACCTGCGCCAAGCGCGACGCATCGACCCGTATTTCGGGCCATCCTTTTACCTGCCGGCCCAGGGGATCGCCCAATTCGTGATGCACCGATATGTGGAGGCCTTGGCAGAATTCGACCGGGTCGCTCAAACAAGCGCCGAAGCGCTTGCCATAATGGCGGGATGTTGCGCGAAGCTGGGGCTTGCCGAACGCACTCGGGATTCGGTGACGAAGTGCCTGGCGATTCAACCGGAGGCGACGATAGGGGAACTCGTCAGGAGGGCCCTCTTCGCGGGAGCGAATGACCGCGAGCATTTTGCCAAGTGCCTACGTCTCGCCGGAATGCCCGAATAACAAACTAAGCAATGAGCTGCGTAGCGGCCTTATAGATACCCTCGGTACCAAAGGCACCCAAATGACCAAGGTCTAGGCCGAGGGCGTTGGCTCCTGGTCGGCGTCAACCTAGCTCAAGGCAACCCAGCCTCCTCGCACGATTTGGACATGGTAACAAACTCCCAAAGTGCATCATGGGCTCGATATGAGCCTTCTCGACCCGCCCTAAAAAGCAAACGGCGTCTGGTCATGAGATGGATGCCAGGCGAACGAAACCCGGCACAAGCAACTATTATCGCCGCTTTCGCTGCAGCTCGGTCGATGCGCGATAGGTTTCTTATGGCGTGTCTGCAGGGACACGAAGAACAAAGTGGTTGAGGCAGGACTGTCTGACAGTCCGTTTGAGAAAGGTCAGTCATGGGCGATCCGGCGTAAAAGCAGGCTTCCCATGGCAACATGGATCATGGCCTCGGACACGTCCAGCCGGGTTTCATAGTCGCGCACGAGCCTTGCGCCGGCACTGTCGGAGATGTCCGCCGTGGTCAGATTGACCATCAACAGCCGCCCGTCGGTATCGACTGCGATATGACGTTTGCGGCCAACGATCTTCTTATTGGCATCATATCCTCGCGCTTTGGCATTCGGCGCCTTCACCGTCTGGCTGTCGAGCACACCACCAGACGGGCTGGCTTCACGTCCGCTACGCTCCCGGTCAAGCATCAGCGACACGTCGTGAATGGTCTGGAACAGCATCCGACGCACGAACCGTCGAAACCACCAGTATACGGTTTGCCACGGGCCGAAATTCGTTGGCAGCATGCGCCAGCCACCGCCGCTGCGCGCCATATAGCGGATCGCATTGAGCATTTCGCGCAGATCGACGCTGATTTTGCGGCCGCGCTTTTAGACCGGAGCTTAGCCATACTGATGGCTCCTGCCCCGGCGTCCAATGCCGGGTAGCCGGCGGGCATCTTTTCATGCTGGGCGAGAACGACCGCATCGCTGACCATGTGCAGCGCGACCAAGGACCTAGCTCTTCAAGGAATTGACTTACGATTGTATATGCAACATACGAAGGCATGAAACCAGACATCAACGCTGTTGAGATTGCCGAGATGGCCAACGCCTGTGTCCTCATGCGGACGCGACTGGTGTCACGCGTCGTCACCGGGATCTATGATCAGGAGCTTCGTCCATTCGGCCTGAACTCATCGCAATTCGCATTGCTGGTGGTGATTGCACAGCTAGGCCCTTCTACTCGTGCAGAGATCAGTCGTTACCACCACCAAGATCGATCGACCTTGACACGGAACCTTCAGGTTATGCTGAACCAAGGGTGGATTGAGGAAGCCTTGGAAGGTTCTAGCGGGCGAGGACGCTCAATCGTGCTGACGAAGAGCGGCCGGGATTTGTTGCACGCCGTCGTGCCGGCCTGGCGGGCGGGCCAAGCTCAGGCCAAAATCACAATCGGTCAAAGCGGCGTGGTTGCCATCAGGCAAATCGCCGACGGCATCATGAATATGCCCGAACGGGCCTGACCATTTATCCAAAATGTTGCATATACAATTTAGGGGCTTGCAATGACCGAAACTCCGTTCCCAGGCGCTGGCGATGGCCAGATCGATAACAAGCCAGGCTTTGTCGAGCATCGGGTGCCAAGAGGCCATGGCAGCGTCTACGCCCGCGATTATGCGGGCGCCGGACCGGCCTTCGTGCTTATGCATGGTTTTCCCGATAACCTCGGAATTTACGATGCGCTGGTGCCATATCTCGCTGCTGCAGGCCGGCATGTCGTAACCTTCGACTTCCTGGGCTTCGGTCAGTCCGACAAGCATGCGGGGGCCCAGTACAGTTTCGCGCAGCAACTCGGTGACCTTGAAGCTGTGGTTGCGGCGCTGGGACTCGATGCCATCATCCCGGTCGTCCACGATTCTTCCGGTCCCGCGGGAATCAACTTCACCCTCGCCCATCCGGATCGCGTTGCTGCGCTCTGCATCCTCAATTCAGCCTATGACGATGCGGTTGCGATTCGTTGGCCCGAATTGGTGACGTTGTTCGCAACCGATGGCCTGAAGGCGCTCAGCGGCGCGATTGGACAGGAACCGGCGCAGTTCGGCTGGCTGCTCGGCTGGCAGCAAAAGGAGTTTAGCGAGTCCCTGCCGGCTAACCAGCAGGCTCGGTTTGCGGCTGTCACGGGCCCGTTGATCGCCGACAATTTCATCCGGCAGCCGAGTTCCGGGCCGGCATTCATGCAACTTGCGTCAGAATTCTTCGCGGAACTGGCGCGCAACACGACCAGGCTCCCCGAAGTCCAGGTGATTGATGTTCCGGTCAAGGTGATTTGGGGCGAGTTCGACCCCTACATAACCGCAGATGTAGGCCGAGACCGGGCGTCGCACTTTAAGAACGTATCGCTGCACATCCTGCCGGCTGGCCATTGGCTGCAGATGGACGAACCGGCACTTGTCGCCCGGGAAATGCTGTCGTGAGGAGCAAAACCCAGGGCTCAGCTTTTCGGCTAGCGGGATCGTTCAGCCGCAGCGGTCTGGGCATTCTCGCCACCCTCTTTATGGCGATCAGCGCTAGCACGTCGTTTGCTCAAACTGCCGCCCCCGTCAAGGCGCCAGCAGCCTCGTTCCTCAATGTTCCCACGACAGGTCCCCCGTCGATCTTGACCCGGAAGAGCGTGATGATGGCGGGTTTTAGTTGAGCGAAGCCGCCAAGGGGGGCCGTGACGCCGGTGGCTTGAGACCTAACGCCGTGCGGCTTATCTTGTTTGATCAGTCTTGGAGAGCCGCGCCGTCTTGACGTCGGCGGGCGTTGGCGCTTGCGGGTAGGCGTTACCGAAATGCGTCTGAACATAGCCCACGACATCGGCGATCTGCTGATCTGACAGCGTGCGCGCAAACGGAGGCATAGCGCCTTGCCCCCACAAAATAATGGCGATCGGATAGCCGGGCTCCTGCAACCGGATATTATGAGCGAGCGACGGATAGCGCCCTGCCCCCTCAGCGCCGCGGCCATCCGGCATGTGGCAGGCCGCACAGACGCTTCCATAGACGGCCGCGCCACCTTGTTCCGTGAAATGAATCGGGCTGCCGAAGGTCTGTGCCGTGGCCGGTCTATCGATGCCCGACGGTGTAGCGATAATGACCATCGCGATCCAGACGCGCCTCACGATTTCATCACCCGCTCATGAAGTCGCGTGATCGCATCCAAAGACGATAGGACGGCACCTTCCTGCCAGGCTGGGATATAAGAGGCATGCTCACCGGCGAGAAGAATTCGGCCGTCGATGGCGCAAAGATCGCGGTAGTGACTGCTACGCGCGGCATCCGTCCACTGCCCGTAGCAGCCAAGGTTAGAAGGCACGCGATGCCAGGCTACGGCCATGCCATTATCAAATTCAGCGGGATACTGCGGGTGGATCTGCGCACCGAAGGCGAGTGCCCTACCGATTCGCTCAGCAGGGCTAAGAGATTCCAATTCGAAGGCGTAGGTGCCGAAAGCGTACGCGCCGAGCAGCACACCCTTGCCGCTGCCAAAATATCCGGTGGCCGGATAGCCGATCATGTTGACCGGCAAATCGGTGTAACTGATGCCACCATAAATCGCCTCATCCGTCTCCCAGAACCGCCGGTGGAATTGCAGGCCGATCTTGACGGAGGCGCTGTAGGGAACGGCAGCGATGGCGGCAGCCATCGGGGCGCCCACGCTCATCTCGATCTGACTGAGCACCGAGAGAGGGATGGTGCAAAGACACCAATCCGCGTGCGACTGCTGCGTGGTCTTCGACACCGTGTTTTCCCACGTCACATGCACGCCGCCCTCATCTTGCGCGATTGCGGTCACCCGCGCGCTTAGCCTTACGAGGTCACCGACCTCGCGCGCGAAGGCCTTCGCGATCATGTCCATGCCGCCCACCGGCTGGAACAAGGTGGTTTGATAGTCATAATCCAAACCGGCGCTTAGCCGGCGCCATAGATGCGAGTGCAACAAGTCCGCCGGCCGCAGCGGAGTAGAATCGATCGGCTCAGCCGAAAGTCCGCCGCCGGGCGGCTTCCCCCAGCCGCGACGTTCGCTAGCGTAGGGCCCGGCCTTATAGGCGTAGCTGTCATCGAGAGCGCCCCAATCCTGGAGAGCGGCGAGCAGCACCTCGGTGTCTTCCTTGGAGACGAGCGCGTTGAGCTTATCGGCGTTAACGGCCTTGGCCAGCATTTCCGAGACCGCGCCGCTGAAATCCGCCTGCACCGTGCGGTAGCGCTGCGGCTGGCCGCCGAAGGCGTCCTTGCTATGGAGATACGCGTTCGCGTTGACCTGAATGAAAGGTTCCATGGCCACACCCAGACGCTTGCAATAATCAAGCAGCGCCCGATGGTGGTAGGGAATGCGCCAGGGGCCGGGATTGAGATAAAGGCCGTGGTCAAAGCCACAGTCCTGCCTGGCGCCCCCCAACTCAGTAAAACGATCACCGCCGCGGATCGTCCAGGTGCGGCCGCCGACGCGGCCATTATATTCCAACACTTGCACGCGGTAACCCGCCTTGCGCAGCTCGAGCGCCGCCACCATGCCGGCGAGGCCGGCACCGAGGATCAAGACGGACGCGCCTTTCGGATCGCCTGAGAGTGTGATCGGCCCGGCGTAATCCGATTCCTGCGCATGACCAAGATTGGTCATCGCCAGCAACAGCGCCGAGCTGCCAGCCGCGGCGCCAATGAGCGACAGCAAGTCGCGTCGCCGCATGGGCGGTGTCTCGGCTTGAGTCATAGGGAACCTTCGTGTTGCGTACGTCGCAACCTAACAGCCATGCCCGCGCAAGTTCAATTCTTCGACCTTCCGCGCGATCGCCGCACCCGGTCTTCCGATAGGTCGAAGAACCGGGGTCAGCGGAGGCGAACACCTCGCGCGCCTCCGCCCCAAACTCCTACTCCGCAAGCGCTTCGAGCGGCATCTTCGCGGCAGGCGCCGAAAATGCCGGTTCTGGCCGGCAATCAGCGTCCCATTTTGAACGACATAGCTCCACTCCACGGTCTTCTCAAACCTGGCCCTGGGGAGATAAGCTCGTCCTCGACGAGGAAGGAAGCGACTTTGTGAGGCCGACACCTCCTTCCTCGCCATCGGTAGAGCTGGTCACGCGCTTGCCCCTACAAGCGGCGTGCCGTCCGGATTCTTCACATGGCGCAGCGCGCCCGGAACGGCGGCAGTAGCTATTTCTTGGTTGAAGTAGTTTTTGGCATATTTCGGAAATGGCGTATTAATCGATGCCGGCTTGATGAGCGTCAGCGAGTTCGGAACCCCTCTAGTCCCAGCTCTATTCAGAAAACATCGGCAATCCCTTTAATCGCGTGCTTCGAGGCACCATGCATGCCCTGAAGTGGCCGCCGGTCTGAGGCGATGCTACCCAAATTTATGATCGCGCCACCTCTGTCTTGACAGTCCGTTTGAGAAAGGTCAGTCATGGGCGATCCGGCGTAAAAGCAGGCTTCCCATGGCGACATGGATCATGGCCTCGGACACGTCCAGCCGGG
>NZ_LMUQ01000057.1 GCF_009765865.1 Acidisoma sp. L85 | reverse complement strand
TTCGCGCAGATCGACGCTGATTTTGCGGCCGCGCTTTGGCGCCTTGGGCAGTAACGGCTTGATCCGCTCCCACTCCTCGTCCGTCAGGTCAGTTGGATAACGCTTGGTCCTGCGCGCGATTTCGGCCATCCGGCCTCGGTTCTCTCGGGTCCACATCCCGAGCTTGAATCATCCCTCCCCGAGCCGCCACAAGCATTTTCAAACGG
>NZ_LMUQ01000056.1 GCF_009765865.1 Acidisoma sp. L85 | reverse complement strand
GAACTCGAGAAAAATATAGTTACGAATCATCTCGAGACTTCGTGCAGTGCATTAAGCTGGAGAGGACCCAAGGTCAGGATCGCCTGGAGAACGAGGCAGAGATGGCGCGTTTCCGCGGATTCACCGTGCGGGTCGATAAAGATGGGAAGGCCTTCACCGCCTCGCCTTCGCTGTGCGATGGCATAGTTACCGTCTGGATTGAGAACAGCAGCGAAAACGGTCCCCCGCCGGACTGGATTACGCGCACCCGTGCTAGCGAATGGCGATTTTCCTGGCCTTGTTCCGGCGACACCGATCAAGGAGGGGGACGGAGAGGTGGAAGCTGCTCAGCAGGCTTTGGCCGGGAGGCGGCAAGTGTTGGAGGCGGAGCCCCAGGGAGCGACCGCCTCACTGCCTTGCGGTCCCACTTCGGCGTCGTAGCAGGAGCCCCGGAAATCCATCGGATAGTCCAGCCCAGCAGATAGATAAGAGGCGAAGCGATGATGAAGGGCAGCACGATCGGTAGCCCTGCGATTAGTCCGACCCCATTGTCGGGGCCGAACTCCATCAGGAGCACCGAGATTATCCCCGAAGCGACGAAGAAAAAGGCGATGAAAGTGAAGACGCGATAAAGGAAGGCGCCCACTGAAATAGCCCCATCACTAATGGTCGAAATACTACTGGAAAAGTGTCCCCACAGCCAGCAGTTTTCGTCCTGCCGCCAGACTATCATGAAAAATACTGCCCTAGTTGTTCGGTCTTGGGTTAGTCCTCCCTTGAAGCACCGCATCTGCCTAGTCGAAGTCCGCAACCGCTGCGCTCTTGTAGCTGTAGGCGAACTTGTTGATGGTGAGTTCCAAAAGCCGCTACTTTGACTCAATCATCCACTGTCGATTTCCCGCCGATGATTGGCGCCGGCGCGCGACTCTGCCGCATGGCGACCTCAAGCTCAAACGATCGGCGTTTGACCTCTCGCGGTCGGGATGCGCCCCTCTATCTCTTCGGGAGACAACTTGTAGCAGTTGGCCAGAATGCGACGCAGCTCAGCCTCCGTATAGCCGTGGGGATCATTTCTGCGGCTCGTGGCGCACTCCTCCTGCTCCGCGGGGTCGAGCATCAGGATGGTAGGACGGCCGTCTCCGACCGGGACCACCGTCACCACCGGTTTGCCCAAAGCGCGCCTCCCTGCTGAAGCGCTAGAATGTAACCCTAGAAGTGATGGCCGCTAAGCAGCACCACAATCACGATGATTATCAGGATCGTGCCTATTCCGACGCCGCCGTGGCCATAGCCAGTCCGGCCGCCGCGATAGCCGTAGCCGATGCCACCGCCGAAAAAGATGATGGCCAAAACGATCAGCACGATAAGCAGCATTGGACGCGCCCTTGAGGTTTGGAGCGCCCCCTTGTCTCACGGGCACCGTTTCGTGCCCAACGATTTTTGTGTCTCGCCACGATGGGGCGGGTTTCTACGATTTGATCAATCCACCCCCCTCAAAGCTGCTCGGTCACCCTCGATATCACCGTTGTCTGGCGGCGATGCGGCTAGCCGGGCTGAGACGAGAGGCGCCGAAGGTGCTCTGGCTAAGGACGTTGTGGCTCCGTGCGGCCGAACGAAAGTCGAGCGGTGTAGCCTTCAATCCTGCAGTCATTGCCGGCTGCGTCAGCATCGTGTTGCTCGTAATCTTCGTCCTCATGAGCGACTGGCCTGCGCTGATGCGCGAGAGCCGAAGGTTATTCTGGTAGGTCCGTGTCGGCCGCGACGCCGCCAAAGGGTCTTCACAGTGATAACCCCCTTAGGGTGTCGGTAGTGCCGACGCCCCTCTGGGCTTCCACATCGTAAGCGAATCTTGGGCAAGTTCACGTCGATCCACAGCCGTGCCTCATCGAGGGCGTTCTCAATTTCGATGTGCCGCCTGCTCCACCACCCGGTGCCGGCGATCCCGACAAGCCATGCGCCATCCTCATGGTGGATTTCAAGCTTGTACCCGCGATAGACTACTGCACGCATTGCCTGCGTCTCCGGTCTTTTCGGCCACGCTACCACTCTCCGCGTCTTCGCACGCCTAGGACTCCGCGCGCAGAACCGCGCAGGGGGCAAATCTCGTGATAGATCGGTCATTGCCCTGGGCTGGTCTGACCTCCTTCCCCAGGGTTAGGCCGGGCGGGAGGGCCACTCTCGTCCGGCCGCTGGTTCTGCGCACGGTCCGCATACCGCTACGGCGGATGTTGCTCTCTTGGGGCGTCGGCGGACCCGACACCCATTCCCCTTCGGTGCGATTTGGCGCAGAATCTGCAGGACTTCCTTGGTGCGATATGGTTTCCAAGGAAGACGGGAGGCGGATCAAGCTCCTCAAGGCGCTCCCAGAGCCGCAGGGCAAAACCAGAGACGACAATTGCCGCGATCCGGGGATGCAGTTCGCGGCACGACGGGCGTGATTTCCAGATCAAGGACCCACGATAGAACCCTCATCTCCTCTCGCCACTGTTGAGGTATCTAGGCGTGATGAGCGTGCCGTGCCCCCCTGTGCAAAACTGCGCGGGCGCCAACCTGCGTGCTAAAGTTACCATAGCCCTGGGGGAGTTGCATCCTCGTCCAGGGAAGGCCGGGCGGGCCCATCACCCTCGCCCGGCTGCTGAGGTTTACGCGCACCGTGCGCAGAGACTCCACGGCGGCAGGGCTTTCTGTGGCTGAGCCCGGGGGCAATTATTCGTCGGCAGGATCACCTGGTTGTAATGCATAAGGAAACAAAAGCTGCGTTGTGGCTCACGACGGGCGTGCTCACGATACACAAAGGTTTGCACGAGCAGGGGACCGCCATGCCCGATCCGCGCCAGTCGGAGGGTGATGAGATGAAGGCGTCACAAGCCGAGGTTGAGTTTCAACGGGTGGCCGGAATTGTGCGGACGAGGCGCGACCAAGGCGAACTCTCGGCCGGCGCCTATACGGTGATCCTCGAGCGCGAGAGGAAATCCCGAGACGCCGCCGAAGACGATGCGGGCGCAGTGTAGGGCCGGAGACGAAGGGCGGCCAGGTTCTCGCGCACCGTGCGCAGAAGCCTCTGCCGCAAAGGGTCGGCGCGTCGGCTCAGGGTTTGCTCCGAAAGCCCTGCGCACCTGATGAGCTGGACATTCGTAGTTTGGCGCGCCCACTCGTCGCGCTAGCATTGCGCCCGACCCGCTTAAAAGGCGGCCAAAGCCCTGCACCTCGTCTTGGACGCCGCTCCCGCGCAGCGCGTGCCAGTAAGTGGCCGTATTGAGTGCGATCACAGGCTTGCCCAGCCAGAACTCAGCCGCACCCGCCACCCGAGACATCGGAAGATTGGTGCCGACTATGACAACCCCATCCAATTCGGAGCCATCCACCTCAACTATCGCGTCCCGGAGTGCGTCCTCCGACCTCCCATTGCCGCAGGCTGACACTGAATTTCACGTCCTGAAATGAAGTTCCTGGAATTATTGCGGGCTTCTGTCGAGGAAGCGGAGAGCAGTTTAGTGCTGGCCTACCTGACGACTTGTAAATATCGGAATCAAACATCGGAGGCCTTTGGAACAATTTTCAAGGTGGTTGCACGTTTCGTGGCCTGGTTCATCGCCACCAACATCGCATCGATCATCTGCGCTACCGTGGCTACGCTATCGTCCGGCTCAAGCTCGACGCCACATTCTTGCTCCAGAGCCATGTGGAGGATAATCAACTTGAAGCTGTCAAGATTAAGATCGACAAAGAGATTGGCGCTAACCTCTGGATAAGCTTTCGGATTGGCCCAATATTCAGCGATCCTGGCCCATTTAGCACCCAAGCCATCTTTGTAGGCGTTGCCATTCTGGATGATAAGCGCATGAAGCCGCTCCGGGTGCATCAGGATGATGCGAAAACCAACTGGCGCACCATAATCATGTAGATAAAACGTGTAGTTATTGATCTGCAGTATCTCGAGCAGATCGTTGATCGTCTTCGCCAGTTGGTCGAACGTGTAATTGTAGCTCGACGGCGTGGGTGCATCGCTCTGGCCAAAGCCTGGAAAATCCGGCGCGATTAGATGATAGTGTGTGGCAAGCAGAGGAATGAGAATGTCGAACTCGCGTGACGAAGATGGGAAGCCATGCAGCAATACGATGGTCGGCGCATCCTTTGGTCCCGCTTCGCAGTAGAAAATTCCAAGGCCGCCCACCTGCACACGGTGGTAAGTCGTAGTTGCCGACGCGGAAGCCACGGGCGCGGCTCGCGCGACCTGCGCCGTGACGAGAGTCGCGGCCGTAGCAACCGCCAGCAAAATTGGCGCTCGCATTATGCCACTCCAGATTTGGCGATTTGAACGCGGCCGTGCGCCTGAGCCAGGTGCGCGGCGTCCTGTTTGGCACGTTCGAGATCGCCGGCGGGGTCGCTGGTCAGCAGCGTCGGCTGAAAGCGCAGCTCGTCGATCGCGGATATGCCCGCTTGGTTCAATCAGGTGCGTAGATAGGTCGAATGATGATCCACCCCGAATGCCGGCGACGGGAAGCTCGGAGCAAATGCTCCAGACGTTAACACGAGCGTCGCGTGCTTGTTTGCCAGCAGCCCAAAATAGCCTGTTTCCGGCTTCAGGCCAAAAAGCAGACCAGGTTGATGGATGATGTCGATATATTGCTTCAGGCGATAGGGAACGCCACCGTTCCACATCGGGACAGCAAAGAGGTAGCGATCAGCGGAAATGAAGCGATTGGCAATACCGACGATTTGGTCCCAGGCAGTCTGTTGGATCGCGTCTTGATCGCTACCCAAGATGGCGTTGAGTTTCGCTGCCGCCTTGTCGCCATCGAAGACTGGCAAGTCCGCTTCCCAGAGGTCTATTCTGTCAATCTCCAGGTTCGGGTTCTCGACACGGAGAGCGTCGAGATAGACTTGGGCGAGCTCAATCGATTTGGATTCGGTGCTGCGCGGCGAGCTTTGCACGAACATCAACTTAGTCATGGCTCATCTCCTTGGAATTATGCGATGCCGACGGCTCACAGTGCGAGGTCACTCAGGCACGGATGGTCATCGGGACGGCGGCTGAGCGGCCAGCGAAACTTGCGGTCAGCCTAAGTGATCAGATGCTCGTTGATGCTGGCGAAGCGCACTTCCATCGGCCCTTCGGCATCGAACTGCCAGTTCTCGTTGCCATAGGCGCCGAACCACTTTCCGCAGTCATCGTGGTACTTGTGGGCGAAACGCACGCTATGCGGTTACCAGCAAAGGTCCAAAGTTCCTTGATTAGCCGGCAGTCAGTTCACGTGCCCATTTGCGGGTCAGGAACGCCCCGATTTAGGCGCGGCCACGCGTGAATTCGGCACGGTTGCGCCAGCGGCTGTCGAGAGTGATGTACTGGCGGAAGCGCGTGATCTTCGCGTCTTTCACCATCCAGACGTGCGCATAGCCGGCTTCAGTCTGCGTGTCCAAGGAAAGAACGATGTTTGTCCTGTAGGATCGCCCGCCATGAATTGCATAGGTTGCCTCGCTTCCGACAACGATGGAGCGAGCGCCACTGCGTCGCCGACGAATGCGGTGGCGATGAAATGCCTGATCATTTCTCTCTTCCGGTTGGAGCAAAGAGGAGATGCCGGGCTGATCGCCCGGCACTCGACTAGCAAATGGCTCAGTTTATGCGATAGACGACAGGGCAGTTGACGATGAAGCCGACCGGCTTCGGCTTGCCGCCGGTGATGCTCTCGATGATGCCGCGTTCACCGGCGTCCTCAATGGCAATCGCATCCGTCATCTTAGTCCTGTAGCCCTTGGCGATGGCATCGTCGGTCCATTTCACGGGAAACAGCCGCCATAATGGGCTATAGTCGAGATTGATCGTGGGGATGCCACCGAGAACGTTCAGCGGCCCATGAGTACCTTTGTCCGAAAGAGCGCTGTCCAGCCCCTGACGGAACGGATTGTCGATCCCGGTCGGACCATTCACAAATGTATAGAGGCGTTCGGCAGCTTCGCCCGGTGATGCATCTTCAAGGGCAAACGGAACGTCTTTCAGAGCCGGCGTGTATGTCGCCCCCTCCAGGGCCGCGACCGTCTCGTCATTGGCTTCGGTCGAGAGGTAGAAGATCGGCTTGCCGAATGTGTAGCCGAGGGTCATCTTCAAAGTGACCGTCCCGTCGCGCGGGCAAATCTTCACCACCTTGTCCTGTACCTTCGAGTAATTGACACTGCCGTCGCACATCTTGTTAAGGTCGTAGGCCGAAACATTGAAGGCTACCATCGGCATGTTGAAAATAGCGTTCTCGCCATTCTCGAACTCGACCAGAGGCGAATACTCCGCATCACCGATCGAGCCGGGTTGCGCGGCTTTCGGCGGGAAGAAATTGGGCGCGGCACCTGGTGTCACGCTATGCTTCGGTGAGAAATCGACCTTGCCGGAATCAAAGACGATTGTCCCATCCTTTGCAATGGAGGCATGACGGACAGCTTTGCCTGTCAGGGCATAAGCAAGCTTCGGCGAAAAGTCGACGCCATGCAGATTGGCGAGGCTCGGATCGGTCGTGTCCGTCATGATCGACCAGACCAATTCGCCGGATTTCAGCCGCCCTTTGCGCAAGGGCAGAGTGGCTGTACCGGCTTCCAAATCGACAACTGCCGATTTCATGAGCAGGACCGGCCCGAGGAAAGAGGGGTCGACCTCGGATGGCGATGGCTGGGCTGTGATCACAGCCTGATCTGGGTAGATTGATTTGGGTGCCGGTCGGATTTCGGACAGTGGCGGCCCTTCCTCACCGCGATTGATGACCGCGGCCGATGTGATGGCGGGCAGACAAGTCGCTCCGGCTAAACAAAGCACGGCTATCTGGCCGGCGCCCAAGCACAAGAAACTCTTCATTTCAACATCCCGATTATTTGTTTGCGTGCGGCTTCACCCGGACAACGGTGAATACTCAGCAGCAGTACCGAGGACGGGAATTTCCCGGAAGGTATCGTGTCGATAGCCCACCGCTATGGGATGGCGCGATACACTAAGGCAGATCGAGATCAGGTTGGTTTATGCGGCATCGCCGACATCGCTGGGTCAAAAATCTCCGTTTCTTTCCGAAATCTTTGCCTATAGGCGTCTCCCAAAGCGAACAATCCCTCAGCTGCAGTCGAAAGCAACGGTTGTCGATCAGACTCGGAGATTTGGTTGACGAGCTCGCTATGGCAGGACAGCGGCTGCGGAGCCTATTTCGTGGTCGCCATCATCACTGCCGCAGCGTGCAAGCGACCCTCGGCTGCCTTAACGATAGGAAATCGCTGCTCATTACTCAAGCTTATCTTCATCGTCTGACATGGTCAGCCATTGGCTGAAAGTTCGCAAATTCAGACACCGCCATTCGTGATCGGATCATTTCCGACGGCGCAGCATTCGAGAGGACTCCTTCGTCGTCCGCGGCTTGCCCGTGGTTGCTGTCGCCGGCCAGGAATAGCGCTGCATTGCGGTCACGAACGCTTGGACCGGCGATGATTGGCGGCGGCCGGCGACCGTGACGAGACAGACGTTGCGCGCGACGGAAGGAGATACGACGGGGCATCCTACGACGCCCGGAAAGACCGCCGAATATTCGGGCAGAAAGCAGATACCGAGTCCGGCGGCGACCATCGTGAGAATCCAATCCTCGCGCTCGCTGCGATACGCTTTCATGAGATTAACGCCTTGCTTGCGGCACATCTCGTCAAGAACGTCATAGAACTCGCAGTTAATCCGCGAAAGGTACGACTCCCCGTCAAGCTCAGTCATCGGCACACTTGCCTTGCTAGCGAACCGGTGACCTGCGGAACAGGCGACAACGAACCGCTCCGAATAGAGTTCCGACGCCCGAAGTGGCTCCTGGAAGCCGTCTGGGCTAGCCATCAATGCCACATCTAGTTCGCCCCTCAGCAGCAAGTCGCAGAGCCGCTGAGGGATATCTTCACGCAGCGTAACTTCCACACCCGGATTGTCTGCTCTAAAGCGGGCCAAAAAGCTCACAAATTGAACCGGCGCGATCGTGCACATCACCCCGAGCACGAGATTGGCTTCCTCAAGCTTGAGGAAGCGGGTCGCGGTCAGTTCTGCATGGTCGGCGTGTACCACAGCCTCCAGGAGATGCGGTTCTATCAGGCGACCGAGTTCGGTCGCGTGTGTGTTGTTGGGTTCGCGGGAAAAGAGCAAGCCGCCGAGTTCATCCTCCATCTTGTGGATTGCGCGCGACAGTGTCGGCTGGCTGACACCGCACGCTTCCGCCGCCTTGGTGAAGTTAAGCGTACGGCTCAAAGCGAGAAAATAGCGGATTTCGCGAAGCTCCATTCCGGACTCCCAAAATATTGCGATTGGGCTGGACGTCCCAATTGCCGGCGGCCCCCCATTGCCGAGCGGCAATCTATGCCGTTGGGTCGCGGTTAAGATGTCCCCTCCTGGCGACGCTGACGACTCTCGATGAAAAGCCATGCGCCGATCGCGAACAGACCGGAATCGCCCACGCGCCGATGCCGACGCGCCAGGAGCCGAAGGCCTGGGTGAGTGGGCTACTCGCGGCGGCAGCGATCGTCGAGCCCAGTGCGGGGGCAACCGCATATACTCCGGTAGCTAAGGCGGCGCGGCCCGTGTAGGCCGCCTTGATGAAGCCGCCGACGAGGGCTCCGGCGATCGCAAGTCCGGCGCCCACAGTGACCGTTGAGCTCAGGAGCGTGGCGAGAGAACCTGCGAAGGCCCGCCCCAGCGTTGCGAGGAGAAGCAGGATCAACGCCGCCAAACTTGCCGAACGGATGGCAGAAGCGGCCCGACGGAGACGATGGCCGGTCGCAGGTTGACAGGTAAGACCGGCTATCGGCGGCAGGCCTTGTGTGCGGGGCGTGGCGGAGTCCGGACCCGATGCTCGAAATTTCGGCTGATCCTCTGCGGTCCTTACCTCTGACATGCTTTCTGACCCTCCGGCATCGCGACCTGTCGCTCTGGACTCTTCGGCAGAACCCGGAGTCGTCGCCGCAATAGGCCTTGATATCGAGCAGAGGGAGCACCCGGCAGCCGCCGGCATTGGGAGACGGCCTTCCATTATCTGGTTAGGAATGCGGCGCCGGGCGCGGCCTCTGGGGCTAAAGGGCGGCCTTCGCTATCCTGTCCCGCAAGCGCGGAACGACGAAATCGACGAAGGCGCGGAGCTTCAGCGGCGGCCTGTTCAACTTGTCATAGATGAGATGGACCGGTAGGGGCTCGGGCTCGAATTCATTGAGGACGACCGCCGGGCGATTGCTGCGCACATGATCGGCAAGCTGATCGGAGAGCGTCCGAAGGAGTCCGCGCCGAGCGAGTGCAGCATCAATGCCGGCTTCGTTCGATCGTGCTGACGCACAGGCGTGCTTTGGGCGGCACGGTGATCTCCGCGCCATCGGACACGAAGACCCAATCGCCCGGCGCGGACACGCTACGTAGCGAGATGACGTTACGATGCACCACGTCACCGGGCGTTGTCGGTATCCCGTTCGTGGTCAGATAATCGTGACTTGCGCATGTCACGTGCCGGACCGAGCGGAGGCGCGTCGCGACCAGGCTGCTGTCCGGCAGCGCCCCGATACGGAGCGCCACATCCACCTGATCGTCGATGAAATGAGTAACGCGGTCTGTCAGCATGAGGCCGACGGCCAGCTCGGGATAGGCTGCCAGAAATTTCGTCACGACCGACAAGAAATGCAAGCGACCGAACATCGTCGGCTCGGTGATGACCAGATCTCCCTTGGGTTCGGTATATTCGCAATCCGCAGCGCGCTCGACCTCGGCTAGCTGCTCCAGAATTCCCTTTGCCGCCGTAACAACGGGCGGCCCGGCGTCAGCTCCAAACCCTTTGCCGATCGGATCAGCAAGCTGGCGTTCAGATGCGCTTGCAGCTCCGACACCTTACGGCTGACCTTAGCCAGAGGGAGGCCCAGTTGCGGACCGCCTCCGAAAGGCTGCCGCTTTCGACGGCGGCGATCAGCACCAATGGCATCCAGGCGATCCATTGGCCCTTCCGCAATACGAGAGGTTTCCTCCCGATCTTAACGGCTGCCCGCCGATCATGGAAAGGCTCACATACAGGCGGGACGAACGACCGGCGAATGTCTCGAGCGCAGAGCATTTGTTCTCTAGAGACCAGATTTGGTGTAACGAGAGCCTGTTCAGCCCGAATGCCCTGTCAGAAATTGAGGGAGAGACCTTTGTGGGCTGAGGCAGGGCTTATGTTCCGTCGTCAGTTCAATGGCGCTCAAACCATGAATCTGAAGGCTTTCGCCATACCGAAAGCGATCTGTGGGAACTTGGTGGCGGCCGCAAGCTCTATACTTAATTCGGTTGGCTACTTGAGCTTGTCGAGATGGTGAACCCGGGAGACCCCGAGGCTGCCTCGTCGTCCGAACAGTACTACTTAACCTCGTCGGGGCAGTCACCTCTAATGCCAGAGAAGTTCGGCGAATGAGTCAGGAGCAGGCAAACACCGTTGCCACAGTGCGCCCCGCGCCAATCGGCCGCCGCCTCCACCCGCTGCCGGTGAGGATCATGCATTGGATCAACGCGGTCGTCATGCTGATCATGATCACGTCGGGCTGGGGTATATACGACGACGACCCCATCATCCGTGGATTTGTCTTCGGCCCATTCTGGAGGCTCGGCGATTGGGCCGCCTGGAGCCTCAATTGGCATTTCGCGGGAATGTGGTTTCTCGCGATCAATGGGCTCATCTATCTCATCTACGGCATTGTCAGTGGCCGTTTTCGCGAGCGGCTCCTGCCGATCCGGCCGGCTGAAGTCGTCCAGACCGTCGTCGAAACGCTGCACTTCAAGATCGCTCACGAAGACCTCACCGTCTACAACGCAGTGCAGAAGCTGCTCTACATCATCGTGATTCTCGCTGGTATCTCGCAGGTGGTCACCGGGGTGGCCATTTGGAAGCCTATCCAATTCTCCGGTCTG
>NZ_LMUQ01000055.1:10547-35485 GCF_009765865.1 Acidisoma sp. L85 | reverse complement strand
CAGGCCGACGGCCTCCTCGACCCGCGCCAGGGCGCTGCGTACCTGGGCGTCGAGATCATCCGGGTATTTGCGGCCATTGTCGTAGAAGGCCGTGCAAAGATCAGTGGTGATGGTGAAACCGGGCGGCACCGGCAGGCCGATCCCCGCCATCTCCGCGAGGTTCGCCCCCTTGCCGCCGAGCAGGTTGCGCATTTCGGCGCGGCCCTCGTTATGGCCGGCCCCGAAGTTGTAGACCCACTTGGTCACCACATCAGCCATCACACGGCTCCCGTGGTTTCCAGTTGCAGGAAGCGGCTAGCATCGGCCACTGCTGCCAGGCCTTGGTCCTCAGCCACTGGCGGACTCAACGGTTGGTCCCCAGATTTCTTCACAGCAACGGCACCCAGATGCCACCCGCCTCATTGCTGTTGGCGCAAGCCTCAATGAACCGCACGCCCGCGGCTCCTGCTTCAGCACCGGTGTATCTCACAAAGCCATCCGGCAACGCGACACCTGCCCGCCGGGCAGCGATCGTGAAACCAACCTCCGCGTAAAGGTTCGCCCAGGCATCGGTGAGCGCTTCACCATGGCCGCGTGGCAAATGAACGAGCCGCTCGGCTGCTGGAAGCATGCCGTTCCCTTTGCCACGATGGATGATCTGCTCGGGGCTGCCGACGAGAGAATAGCGGAGCTGCTCTGGGTATTCCTGATCCCATTCCAGCCCGCCCTTTTCGCCGAACAACCGGAGGCGTAGTCCGGCAGCATTGCCAGGCGCTGCCTGCGTGACCCAGAGAAAGCCCGGTACGCCGCCGGTCAAACGGAGACCAACGAAGGCTGTGTCTTCCATCGGCTTTGGCGCGCCACACACATGAAACTCGGCGCGGAGTTCCTCGGCATCGAGCCCAGATATCGTCTTCAGGAGGTGGTACGCGTGCGTCCCGATATCGCCGACAGCCGAGGTTCTCCCGACCTTTCTGGAATCCTGGCGCCAGGCTGCGGCTCGGTTGTCCGACGCGAAGGGAGCGGTCGCCCAGTCCTGTACAAACTCAACATGAGCCTGCCGTATGCGCCCGATCGCTCCTTGCTCCACCATGACAGCCGCCTGGCGGACCATGGCGTGGTGGGCAAAGGAATAGGTCAAAGCCAAAGTCAGTCCCGTTTTCTCCTGCAACGCGACGAGTTGATCGGCCTCGGCAACCGACATCGCCATTGGTTTGTCGAGGATGACATCGATTCCGCTTTGCAAGAATTCAGTCGCTATCGCTGCATGCGTCCAGTTCGGCGTGCAAATCGCGACTGCTTCAATCCCATCGGGGCGGGCTGCTTCCGCGGCAGCCATAGCACGGTAGTCAGCATAGCTGCGTCCGCCGTCAATGCTCCAGTCGATAGCGGAAAGTGCCGCTACCTTTGGGTCCGTCGACAAAGCACCGGCTACAATATCCCAGTGGCCGGAAAGGCGGACCCCGGAAGCATGCCAGCTTCCGACTTGGCCGCTACGGCCACCGCCCACAAATCCCAGCCGCATCCGGCGGCCAAGGGGCGGCCTACGGAGGCCTTGCTGCATTGTGAAATCAGTCGCGGGGAGGTTGGACGGATCGCACTCTGTCATCATTGATATCTCCCTTTTGGGGCCTACAGCCGGGGCCGGAGGCGATTGTTCCCGTTTCAGGAAACGCTGCGCTTCTAGTCCGGTCCCGCGGTCCCGGCTCGGCGGCGAAGGTCCGATGTACGCCAAAGTTCGGGGGCGCGCCCCTGCGCATTTCCATCTCTTTCGAAGGGAATAATGCGATAGCATCCACCGACGGAGCTCTGGCGTAGGGAACTACCTTTTCATGCGTTCCCGTCGTCTCAGCCACTCATCAACCGTCAGGCTAGCGTGGGCATCACGAAGTCGGCCCCGGCGCGGATACCGGCCGGCCAGCGCGATGTCACGGCCTTATACTTGGTGAAGAACCGCACGCCCTCTGGCCCATGCATGTGATGGTCCCCAAATAGTGAGCGCTTCCAGCCGCCGAAGCTGTGATAGGCCATCGGCACAGGGATCGGCACATTGATGCCGACCATGCCGGCCTGGACCTGATGCATATAGGCGCGGGCGGAATCGCCATCCCGGGTGAAGATCGAGGTGCCGTTGCCGAATTCATGCTCGTTGACGAGCTTGATGGCCGAGGTGAAATCATCGGCGCGGACAACGGAAAGAACCGGCCCGAAGATCTCTTCCTTGTAGATCTTCATCTCGGGCGTCACGTTGTCGAACAGCGTCCCGCCGATGAAATTGCCATTCTCGTAGCCCTGCAGCTTCAGGCCGCGGCCATCCACCACCAGCTTGGCGCCTTCCGCCACACCGGCATCGATATAGCCGGTGACCTTGTCGAGATGGACCTTCGTGACCAGTGGACCCATTTCTGCCGAACTATCCGTGCCCGGCCCGATCTTCAGCGCGCGCACGCGCGGCGCCATGGTCTCGATCAGCTTATCGCCGATGCCACCCACCGCAACGGCCACCGAAATCGCCATGCAGCGCTCGCCCGCCGAGCCATAGGCCGCACCCATCAGCGCATCGACAGTCTTGTCGAGATCGCAATCCGGCATGATGACGGCGTGGTTCTTCGCACCACCCAGCGCCTGCACGCGCTTACCGTTCGTGACGCCTGTATGATAAATATACTCCGCGATCGGTGTGGAGCCCACGAAGCTTACCGCCTGGATGCCTTTATGCTCCAGGATCGCGTCAACGACTTCCTTGTCGCCATGGACCACGCTCAGAACACCATCCGGCAGCCCCGCCTGCTTGAGCAGATCGGCGAGCAGGAGCGAGGCGCTGGGATCGCGCTCCGAGGGTTTGAGGATGAAGCAGTTGCCGCAAGCGATCGCCATCGGCAGCATCCATAGCGGCACCATCACCGGGAAATTGAACGGCGTGATGCCAGCACAAACGCCGAGCGGCTGGCGCAGCGAGAAAGCGTCGATGTCGCGTCCGGCCTGTTCGGTGAAATCACCCTTCAGCAGCTCCGGAGCGGCGGTCGCATATTCCACCACCTCCATGCCGCGGGTGACTTCGCCCAGCGCATCGGAGAGCACCTTGCCATGCTCATCCGTGATGATGGCGGCAAGCTTCTTCGCGTTCTGCTCGATGAGGTCGCGAAAGCGGAACATCACGCGAGCACGCATGAGCGGGGTCGTCGCGGCCCATTTCGGGAAAGCGGCGGTCGCCGCGCGCACCGCGGCATCGACATCGTCACGCGTGCCGAGAACGACTTCGCGCGCGACCGAACCATCCGCCGGCTGATAGACCTTCGCCCGTCGCGCGGAAGCGCCGGAAGTCAGCTTGCCCCCGATATAGTGCTGAACAGTGTCCACTTTCGACTCCTCGCGCGCGATGCGCTGCTTACCAGGTCAGGAAGGCGTGGTCGGGCGACATCGTGAAGCGCTAGTCGTGTATCGGCCACGCCGTTACTCACTGCGACATTGCGGTGGTGCCGGTGGCACCACCCGAGCGTCTAGCCGACTTCCCGCCATGCCGAGGCACGGCTTGAGGCGTGGATCGCCTCCACCAGCGTTTGAATGCGCAGGCCGGCCCGAAAGTTAAATGGTTCAGGACGGCGGTCGGCAATTGCTTCCAGGTACCCGGCCACCTCGATGGCCTTCAGATCGTTGAAGCCGAGCTGATGGCCGGGAGCAACACAGAACAGACCATAGGGAGCGTGGTCAGGGCCGGCCTCGATGCGGCGAAAGCCCTTGCGGCCGCGAGCGTCGTCCGCTGAGAAGAAATTGAGTTCATTGAACCGCTGCTGCGTGAAAGCGAGGGCGCCCTTGGTGCCGAAGACTTCGAAGTCATGCTGCATGGTACGCCCGGTTGCGACCCAGTTACCCTCAACCGAACCAGTGGCGCCGTTCTCGAAACGCAGGAAAGCTCGGCCAATATCATCTACCTCAACGCGGCGGGTGCCGCCTTTGCCATCCGGTCTTTCGCTGACCACCGTCACGCAATCACCCAGGACGCGGGTGATCGGCCCCGCTGCCGGTCCGAGCAGGAACTCAGCCGTGGCCAGTGCATGGCTGCCAAGGTCGGCCAGTGCTCCGCCGCCGGTCGGGTCGTGGCGGAAGGTGAAGGGGCTCAGCGGGTCAGCCATGTAATCTTCCGCGTGAAGACCACGGTAGCCGCGGATTTCACCGAGTTCGCCGGCGGCGATCATCTCTCGCGCCAGGCTGAACATTGGATTGCAAAGATAATTGAACCCAACCTGGGTTTTGACACCCTTGGCCTCTGCCGCTTCCGCCATCTCCCGCGCGTCGCCTGCAATGGGGGCCAAGGGCTTCTCGCAGTAAACATGCTTTCCGGCAGCAATAGCCGCGAGCGCCATCTCTTTGTGGAAGGCATTTGGAGCGGTTATGTTGACGACGTCTATCTCAGGATCTGTGACGAGAGCACGCCAGTCTCCGGTGGAACGCGCAAAGCCCAGCGCGGCAGCGGCTTTCGCGGCAGCCTCTTCGTTGATGTCGGCCAGGCAGGCGAGTTCGGGCTGGAGCGGCAGTTCGAAAACCCGCGACGCCGCAGAGTAGCCGAAGGCATGTGTCTTGCCCATGAAGCCGCTACCGATCAAGCCAATACGCAGCTTGCGCTCCGTCATTTTTTGAAGCCCTTGTTCACGATGAGGGCGGGGTCAAGCCGCCCCGCGAAAAAATCCAGGACGTTCCGCACGGACGCGACGGCCATGCGTTCCGCGGCTTGCGCCGTCAGCCCGGCGACGTGCGGCGTTAGGATTGCCTGATCGAAGGCAAGTATGGGATTGCCTGCAGCAGGCGGTTCGTCGTCGAACACGTCTAGGCCGGCGGCCGCTACGCGACCGTCAGCCAAAGCCGCGGCGAGTGCGGCTTCGTCCACGACGCCTCCCCGGGCCGTATTGACGAGAATGACGCCAGGTTTGACCCGCTGCAATTCCGCATCACCAATGAGCGGCTTGTCTGCCCTGGGCACGTTAATCGATATGAAATCAGCCGACGCAAGTCCGTCCAGCAGACTGTCAACCGCTTCCACCGGTCCTGCGGGCCAGTTGCCGCTGTTGGACAGGAATGGGTCGTAGGCGCGGATATCCATTCCGAATCCTGCCGCCATCCGCGCCAGATGCCGTCCGGCCCGTCCGTAACCCAGTATAAGAAGGCGCTTGCCGCTAACCTCTCCTACTTCAAGTTTATTGCGCCAGCCCCATTTGCCATCACGGACCGAACGATCCGCCCTGACAAGAAACTTCGCACACGCAAGGATGAGCGTCATTGCATGTTCAGCGACGGAGATGGAGTTTACGTCTCCGACAATGCAGAGGGGAATCTCGCGCGCATTCAGTGCGTTGAGATCAACTGAATCGTAACCTACGCCATGACGCGAAACAATCTTGAGTCTTGGCGCCCTCTCCACGGTTTCTGCGGACAAGGGCTGCGTACGGATGATCAGCCCATCAGCGGCGCCGATGAAAGGCGCGTAGCTTTCCTCTGAGACCTCTTCGACATAATCATAGGTCACACCAGAGGTGCTGTTCAGCAGGGCGATGCCCGATCGGTGCAAGCTTCCCGCGATCAGGACGTGAGGCATCAGTAACCCCCTCCCGTCACCTTTGCGGCATTTCCTCCTACGAGCGCGCGGAACTTCGAGACACTCGCGGTGGCCGCGGCTGCGAGCAGCCTCGAATCGCCGGACACGGTGGTCATGTTGAACCCCCAGCCGATCGCCCGTGCGGCGTATTCCGCTGTGCCGCAGTGAAGCGCCCCGCGAATGCCGTGCTTTTTGCAGACAGCTATGATTTCTCGCAGTCTTTCGATCATCTCCGGCTCCTCGCGGTCAAAACCCGGGGTGAGACGGCCACTGGACAGGCTCAGCGCGAGGTCCGCCGGGCCGACATAGATGCCGTCGAGACCAGGGGTGGCTGCAATTGCCTCAAGGTTGCTCATGCCTTGTCCGGTCTCGATCATCGCAAACGCCAGGATCTCGCCGTTTGCTTCCGCAGCGTAATTCGCGCCGGCAGAATAGGCCGCCCGGGTTGGTCCGAAACTGCGCTGCCCGAGTGGAGGATAACGCACATAGCTGACAAACTCCGCCGCCTGCTCGGCCGTATTCACCATCGGGCAAATTATCCCGTAGGCGCCCGCATCGAGGATTTTCATGATGACACCGGGCTCCAGCCACGGCACCCGGGCCATTGTCACGACACCCGAGGCCCGCATCGCCTGTAGCATGGGCAACACGCTCGTGTAATCGAGCGCGCCGTGCTGTACGTCGATGCTTACCGAATCGTATCCCTGGGCGGCCATGATTTCGGCGGTGAAGGGGTTACCTATCGAGCACCAGCCGTTGATCGTGGGTTTCCCCTCAGCCCAGAGCTGCTTAAGCCGGTTGGTGATCATATCAGAAGACTACCTGCGCCAACTTTACGTCTAGGTAGTCGCGGATGCCTTCGACCCCTCCCTCCCGGCCCGTTCCTGAGAAATTCGTCCCTCCGAAAGGCACTTCTGACGCTGCGAGGGCAAAGGAGTTGATGCCCACCATTCCGGCTTTGAGCTCCGCCACTGTGCGGCGGGCGCGTCCTGGCGAACTTGTAAAGGCGTAGGCGGAAAGTCCCATGTCAGACGAATTGGCGCGCGCGATGGCTTCATCATCGCTCGAGAAACGTGTAATCGCGGCGATTGGACCGAAATTCTCTTCCGCCATCACGCGCATATCGTCTGTCACGTCCGTAATAACGGTGGGCTCGTAGAAGTGGCCGCTGTTGAAGCCGGAAGGGCGGCGCCCCCCGGCAAGCACCTTCGCACCGGCAGCCACGGCCTCGGCTACAATTCCCTCAATTTCGGTCACGCGGCGGGCGTTGATAAGGGGACCCATGGCCACCGCTTCATCCAGGCCATCGCCGAGCTTGATAGCTTTCGCCCGGGTGACAAAACCTTCGACAAATGCGTCATGGAGGCTCTCGTGGACATAGAACCGGTCGGGCGTAACGCACACCTGTCCGGCATTGGCATATTTGGTCGCTGCCGTTGCATTCAAAGCCGTAGTCAAATCTGCGTCGCCGTAGACGATGAGCGGCGCGTTGCCGCCGAGCTCCATCGATACCTTCTTCATTGTGTCAGCGGCATCGCGGACCATTTGCTGTCCAACACGGGTAGAACCGGTGAGCGAGACCTTCCGCACCGCTTTAGACGCCATAATTGGCCCGTAGGTCGTGGCGGTTGGTCCAACGACCAGATTCACCACTCCTGGCGGGAGGTTGCCAGCCAGGCAACAGTCAATCATCACCATTGCGACGCCTGGCGTCTGCGAGGATGGGCGAACAATAACGGAGCACCCCGCGGCTAGAGCGGGCGCGACCTTCCGGGCAACCAGCGCGGCAGGAAAATTCCAGGCGGTGAAGGCCGCTGCAATGCCAATGGGCTCGTGGCTCACCTCGTAGCGGCCGCCCGGAACGCGGCTTTCCACTATCCGGCCATAGATGCGGCGGGCCTCTTCCGCGTACCACCGGAACTGATCGGTGCTCAAAACCCATTCGCGGCTCGCTTGCGCAATCGGCTTGCCTGTCTCACTTGAGATCATCCGCGCCGCTTCGGGGGTGCGGCGCGCCATTTCGTCGGCGATGGCGTGGAGGGCGTCAGCGCGCGTGAAGGCAGGAGTGGCACGCCAGCGAGCTAGCCCCTCTTCAGCGGCGGCCAGCGCCGCCTCAGTATCTGCGACACCCGCTTGCGGCACATCTCCCAGAGGAGTTTCCGAGACAGGGCTCATCACCGGCACCGTTTCGCCGTCTGTTGCCTGCCGCCAAGCACCGCCGATGAACAATCCGAACTTTGTATACATCACGCAACCTCCGTTACTTCAACGACACGGCGCTCGGCGATCGACTTGATCGCCGCCTCAGCTAGCACGAGCGCCAGGCGTCCGTCCTCGAAACCGACAACTGCCGGCTGCCCCGTTTCCACCGCTTGCGCGAAAGCGGTAATCTCAGCTTCGAAAGCTTCCGTGTAGCGCTCAATAAAGAAGTCGAGCAGAGGCGCGGCCGTTTCCGTAAAGCCGCGGCCTGAAAGTGTCATGTGATGCGGCCGCCGATTCTCTGAAACGGCAAGGCCCTTGCTGCCGAAGGCTTCCACACGCTGGTCGTATCCGTACGCCGCTTCGCGCGAGTTGATAATGATGGCTTGCTTGCCAGATGCAGTGGTCATCGCAACTGTTACCGTGTCGTAGTCTCCGAGACCTTCCATCAGCGCAGGTGACACGAGACGCGAACCGGTAGCGAAAACATCCACCGGTTCCTCTCCCAAAATGAAGCGCGCCATGTCGAAATCATGGATCGTCATGTCCCGCAGGATGCCGCCGGAAACCTTCAGATAACCCTCGGGTGCGAGCCCCGGATCGCGCGAGGTGACAATGACTTGGTGAAGTTCGCCGATATCGCCAGTGCGGACGGCATCGTGCACAGCTTTATGTCCCGGGTCGAAGCGCCGGACAAAACCGATCTGGATTGGGAGTGGCGTTCCGCGAATAACCGCCGCGCACTGGTTTACACGCGCCAGGCTGAGGTCGATGGGCTTTTCACAGAGTACGGGCTTGCCTGCCGCGACGGCATGTTCCAGAAGATCGGCGTGGGTATCAGTTGCCGTAGCAATCAGAACGGCATCCACCTCGGGGGACGCGAAAATGGCAGCCGCGGACTCCATTACCGGAGCTCCAGTTAAAGCGGCGACAGTTTCTGCCGTGGAACGGTTAATATCGTATATTGCCGCAAGCCGCGCACGCGGGTGTGTCGCGATATTGATCGCATGCATAGCGCCGATGCGCCCGCACCCAAGCAGCGCGATTCTGATCATTAGGACGCCCCCCGTTTTCCGTTCAGCAATTAATGTTGCATTACGCCGGGGTTGTCAATATTAAATGCACCAGCGTATGATGGTCACAACCCGTCTAAAGGGAGGAAACAAAATGACACAGGCGACAATCCGCCTCACGATGGCTCAGGCTGTCGTGGAATGGCTGGCGCAGCAATTCACAGAGGTCGACGGCACCAGAGTGCCTCTCTTCCCGGGCGTCTTCGGGATTTTTGGCCACGGCAACGTAAGTTGCCTCTCGGAGGCGCTGGAGGCGGTCAAGGATAGGCTGCCGACCTGGCGTGGACAGAACGAGCAGTCGATGGCCCTTGCCGCTACTGCCTTCACCAAAGGCAAGCGGCGGCGCCAGATCATGGTCGCCGCCTCGTCCATCGGTCCCGGCGCTTTAAACATGGTGACGGCGGCGGGCACCGCCCACGCGAACCGGCTGCCTCTTCTTTTGCTCGCGGGCGACACATTCACCACTCGCATCCCCGATCCGGTTTTGCAGCAGGTCGAGAACTTCGGCGACCCGACCATGACGGTTAATGATGCATTCAAGCCGGTCACGCGCTACTGGGACCGGATCAGCCACCCCGCGCAAATTCTCTCTTCGCTACCGCAGGCTGTGGCAGCGATGCTTGATCCGGCCGACTGCGGACCAGCCTTTATTTCACTGCCGCAGGACACTCAGGAAATCGCCTTCAACTATCCGAAGGCCTTCTTCGAACCGCAGCTATGGAGCATTCCGCGTCCACGGCCGGACCGGCGGAAGCTTGCGGAAGCTGTGGAACTTCTGAAGACGGCGAAGAAGCCACTGATAATCGCGGGCGGCGGCGTGCGTTATTCGCTGGCGGAGGACGCGGTCGCTGCTTTTGCGGTAAAGCATGGCATCCCGATTGTCGAAACCATCGCGGGCAAAGGGTGCTTAACGCATTATCACGAGGCCCACGCTGGGCCTATCGGTATCGTCGGATCCACATCGGCGAATACTTTGGCAGGCGAAGCCGACGTCATCCTCGCGGTGGGCACCCGGCTGCAGGACTTCACGACTGGGTCCTGGACGGTCTTCAGTCAGACGGCGCGGTTCATATCCATCAATACCGCCCGCTTCGATGCGATTAAGCATCGTGCAGTCGCTGTCGTAGGGGATGCGCTGGAAACCGTAGCCGAGCTCACCCAAGCTCTTGGTGACTGGAAGGTGAAGCCCGACTATATGACCCGGGCTCAGGCCTTGTTCAAGGAGTGGGACGAGCTTCTGGCCAAGCTCCAGGCGCCCAGCAATGCCCCGGTTCCAACCTATGCCCAGGTCGTCCACGTCGTAAACCAGGCAGCAGGAGACGTTGACACAATCATCACCGCCGCCGGCGGTCTTCCTGGGGAAGTCTCGAAAGGCTGGCGCGTGAAGTCGCCGAATACCTTCGATCTCGAATGGGGCTTTTCCTGCATGGGCTACGAAATTGCCGCGGGCTGGGGTCACGCCATGGCCAATAGCGGCCCCGGCGGGCTTGGGGGCACGCCGATCGTGATGGTTGGCGACGGCTCCTATATGATGATGAACTCCGACATCTACTCGACGGTGCTGACAGGCCACAAGATGATCGTCGTGGTCTGCGACAACGGCGGTTTCGCGGTAATCAATCGCCTGCAGCAGGCCAAGGGCGTGCCAGGGTTCAACAATCTGCTCGTCGATAGCCGCGTGAAGAATCCCGGTGCACCCCTGCATGTCGACTTCATCAAGCATGCGGAATCGATGGGTGCGGCGACACGCCATTGCGACAGTCTTGCCGAGCTGGCTCCAGCCCTTGAATGGGCCAAGGCCAATGACCGGACTACTGTGCTGTCCATCACGACAGACGCCTTCGCGTGGACACCAGGTGACGCAGATTGGGATGTTGGCGTGCCTGAAGTTTCCACGCGGGAGTCCGTGCAAGCCGCCCGGAAACACCAGGAGGAAATCCGCACGAAGCAACGCGTTGGGGTCTAACGGTCATGAAAGCAAAGCTAGGTATCGCGCCCATCGCCTGGTGGAATGACGACCTCGCGGAACTGTCGGACGACGTCAGCCTGGATGAATGTCTCCGGCAAACGAGAGAAGCGGGCTTCACCGGTTCCGAAACCGGGCGCCGCTTTCCGATGGATATGAATGAGCTGGGGCCAATTCTGAAACGCCACGGCATCTCGGTGTGTGGAGGATGGTTCTCTGGCCTACTGCTCGATGGGGACATCGAGCAGGAGAAGGACCGGATCCGTGCCCAATTGGACTTTTTCGTTGCGGCCGGCGCGCCCTGCATCGTTTACGGCGAAACGGCGCGCTCAATTCAGGGTATCCGTTCCGCGCCGCTCGCGACCAAGCCCAAGCTCTCCGAAGAGGAGATCCGGATTTACGGGCACAAAATGACGGCTTTCGCCGAGTGGTGTGCGGAGCAGGGCATGCCCATTTCCTACCATCACCATATGGCCGCCCCTATCGAAACCGAGGCCGAGCTTGACCTGCTCATGAAGCACTCCGGTCGGGGTCTGCCACTGCTCTTCGATGCCGGTCATATGGCGTTCGCTGGTGGCGATGTGATGCGCGTAATCGATAAACACCACGCCCGTATCAGTCATGTCCACACGAAGGATGTGCGAGGAGCGGTGATCGATAGCATCGACCGCGCCAAGGAGAGCTTTCTCGACGCAGTGGTGAAGGGAGCTTTCACAGTTCCCGGTGACGGTTCGCTGGATTTTGAATCGATCATCGGAAAACTTGCTTCCTATGGCTACCAAGGCTGGTTCGTCGTGGAGGCAGAGCAGGACCCAAAGAAGAATCCGCCACTCGCGATGGCAAAAAAGGGGCATGCCGAGCTTCTGCGGATTATGGCGCTGACAGGATACGAGGTCGGTCCATGAACCGGATGGACAAAAAGGTCTGCGTGGTGACGGGCGCGACCCAAGGTTTGGGAGCAGCAATCGGCCGGAGGCTCGCGGCAGCCGGCGCCGCAGGGATAGCCGTGACAGGCCGCAACGAGCAGCGGGGCAACACTCTCGCGAAGGGGCTGTCGGAGGAATTCGGCGTGCCAATAGTTTTTATTCGCGCTGACCTCGGCTCCGTCGACGATTGCCGCCGAGTTATCACTGAAACTGATCGGCGCTTCGGCCGCCTGGATGTTCTGGTCAATTCAGGTGCTTCCACTGAACGAGGAACGATCCTCGACACGGATCCCGCCTTATTCGATCGCATCTTCGCAACCAACGTCCGCGGTCCGTACTTCCTGATGCAGGGAGCGATCAAGCTCATGATCCGTGATGGGATCGAGGGCGCCATCTGTAATATCGGTTCGATTTCGGCTCTTTCCGGCCAGCCATTTATTAATGCCTACTGCGCCTCGAAAGGGGCGCTCACGACCTTAACTGCTAATACAGCCTTCTCGGTAGCCGGAAACCGCATACGCATAAATCAGCTCAACGTTGGCTGGATGGCGTCGGATCAGGAACAGAAGAATCAGGCTGCGGATGATCCCGACTGGTTGGAGAAGGCGGCAAAGCAGCTTCCCTTTGGCCGGCTTGTCGATCCAGCGGAGGCCGCTCGCGCCGTGAACTTCCTCGTCTCGGACGACGCAGGGCTGATGACCGGTTCCATCGTGAATTTCGATCAGTCCGTCTGGGGTGCGGCGGCAAGTGGGATGCCCGCTCCAGAAGGCCCGATGAAGTTGCCCGTCTGACCATCATTGCGCCACACGGCCCACCGATTGCGAAACCCGACGCAGATTGCCTACGTTGCTGCAGTCAGGGGCGGCGAGCGGTGTAAGCGGCCGCTCGTCCGGTTGGCTGTCGCGCTCCAAACTCCGGCCACCAAGGCGCGCCAAAGTCCACTGACTCGACAGCCGCTTGCGCGGCCCGGCTGCGCTTCCGGGTGTCTAACCTAGACTACGGATGAACACAGACTGATGCGCGAGTGTTTTCGGCGGCCAAACCCTTCGCGTGAAGAAAGTTTTCCGATGGTCAGCGACGCGCCGCCGCCAATTGTTCAAGGCGCCGGAATCTCTGTTTATCCCGCCACAAGTCAGACCGAACGACTCTGGCCTTATCAGGCTAAAACTGAACATTCGGCACACTCAAGGGAGGTTGACAGGAACCAGATATCGCAATTAATATTGCATTAACAAAAACGCGGAGGAAATTTGGTGTTCTTGGGAGTCGCGCTTGCGCGTTGCCGTAGCGACCTTGACCTCCGTCCACGCTTTGCCGCCTCAACGCATGTTCACTCTCGCCGCGGCGGAATGAGGACGTTTGTTGTTGATCCCGGCTTTGGGGGGTGAGGGGTTGAGTGGATCGGCACTCTATCCAACCGGAACGCAATCTCAGCCCTCCAGCGCCACCGGGCCCGAGATGAAGGGGAACTCGGCGGCCTTATCTCTCACGAATATCAGCAAGTCGTTTTCCGGGGTTACAGTCCTTTCAGGCGTATCGTTCACTGCAGAAGCTGGGCGGGTGCTTGCGATCGTTGGCGAGAATGGCGCCGGAAAGTCCACCCTCAAGAACATAATCTGCGGTTTGCTTCGGCCCGATCACGGCACGATTGAGGTCCTCGGCCAAGAAGTTCCCCATCTCACTCCGGCACTTGCTCGCCAGCTTGGCATCGCGGCGGTTCATCAAGAGCTCAGCCTCTTTCCAAGCTTGACTGTTGCGGAGAACATGTACGTTGGAATGTTGCCAAAGGACAGATGGGGAAATGTCCGCTTGGCTTGGGTGATGGCCGAGTGCCGGAAGCTTTTGCACGACACGCTGGGCGAGCAAATCGATCCCCTGACTCTTGTTGAAGACCTTTCCCTCGGACAGCGCCAGATGGTTGAGGTCGCGAAGGCCCTTGTCCGAGCAAGGAACATCATAATCTTCGACGAGCCAACTACCTCACTTTCGATAGCAGAACGCGCGCGCCTCCTCGAGGCCATACGCAGCCTACGGCTCCAGGGATATAGCGTCTTATTCATCAGCCATTTCTTTGAAGAGATCTACGCCGTTGCGGACGACATCGTCGTACTCCGCGACGGCAATTTCGTAGCTGCGGGTCGGGTGGAGGATCTGCCCCCTCCGGTCGTGGAACGCCATATGGTGGGACGTGAGCTCGCAGCAGTCGACAGGCTCGCACGGCCTCCTATGGAAGATACCGCCAAAACACTGCTCGAGGTGGAAGGCGTCAGCGACGGCGAGCGCGTTCGCGACGTCGCGCTGCGAGTCCGGGCTGGGGAGATCGTCGGTTTGGGCGGTCTTCTCGGTGCTGGACGGAGCGAGTTGGCACAGGCGCTCGTGGGGCTGCGTCCTGCAACGGGATCGGTCAAGGTGGATGGCAAGGTGTTCAGCCACCGCAGCCCTGAGCGGGCTAGGCACCTGGGAATGGTTCTTGTGTCGGAGGATCGCCGCGGTGAACAGGCGTTTCTCAACCGCCCGGTACGGGAGAACCTGCTTGCGGGCCATATTGGCCCCGAGCACCGCCGCTACGGGATAATTTCCCGTTACCAGGAGCGCAAAGCAGCAAATGCCATGGTTCAGGCATTTGGAGTCAAATGCTCCAGTCTTGAACAGGACCTTGTATCTCTTTCTGGCGGCAACCAACAGAAAGTTATTCTCGCTCGCTGGCTGATGGAGAAGCCGCGCATTTGCATCCTCGACGAACCTACCAAGGGAATCGACGTCGGCGCAAAAGCGGAAATCCATATGCTGGTGAGGCGGCTGGCGGAGCAAGGGACCGCCGTCATTCTTATATCATCTGATATGCCAGAGCTGATGGCGCTGTCTCACCGGATCGTCATCATGCGGAAGGGCGAGATAGTGGGTGAACTCAAGGGCCACGAGTTCGAGCCGGATACAATTCTTAGGCTCGCATCCGTAGGGTCACGTACATGACGTGGTTTAGGAGACTAAGGCTCGGAGGAAATTCCGGTGTCCTAATTGTCTTCATCGTGCTGGTTCTGGCTGGTTTTGGCCTAATACGGCCAGCCTATCTGACCGGTTCTAATCTGAGCAATATCCTGGTCCAGGCGACGCCGGTCGCAATTGCGGCCATTGGCATGACCTACGTCATCCTCCTGGCCGATATCGATCTCTCAATCGGATCGACGATGTACTTGTCCGTGGTCGTCGCGACCATGCTGACATCATCATCCAGCGCGTTGATGATCACACCCTCGGTCTGGGTTTACCCCGTCGCGATTGTCACTGGCCTGATACTCGGGTCGGTGAATGCTGCGCTTATCAGCGTGCTGCGCATAAACGCACTCATTGTTAGTCTAGGGGCACTTTATGCTTACCAAGGAATTGGGCTGGCTCTGACAGGCGCTGGCACACAGCTCACCAGCGGGCCAATCACCTGGCTCGGCACTGCCAAAGCCGGCGGCACGTACGTTGTCGTTCTCCTGACCATAGCAGCGAGCATCCTTGCCGCGGCGTTTCTCAAGTTCCGCAGTAACGGCAGGTTGCTCTACGCCATAGGCAGCGATCCACGATCGGCCAAGGAATCCGGCCTATCTCGTCCGAGAGCCCGCTTCGTAGCGTTCGGCCTCGCAGGTGTTTGTGCTGCTGTGGCAGGTCTTATCAACGTTGGTCAGGACGGCACGCTTGATGCGACCCTCGGTTCGGATTTCGCGTTCACCGTCATCACCGCCGTAGTCGTTGGTGGAACTTCGCTCTTTGGTGGCAGAGGCACCGTGCTGGGAAGCATGCTGGGTGCCCTGCTGCTGGCAGCGATCGAAAACGGCCTCAATGTCATTAACGCCTCGATCTACGTCTATGACGTGGTTCAGGGTGTCGTTCTCGTTGCCGCAATTCTCTTCGGAGCCGCATCCCAAAAGGCGGGGTTCCGCGCGGCGGCGGGAAAGCTGTTTTGGACTCGCCAGACGTTAGAAAAGGGTGCCTGAAGTCACCGGCGCGCGCGCCCCAGCGTCTCATAGACATATCAATAAAGGAAGGAACTATCCATGAAGATCAGGACTTTCGACCCCGCGGGAACAAAAGGGCAAAGCCGAGCATTTCTTGCCGCCGGTGTGTTGTTCGCCGCCGCCGCAACGGCCTTCGTGTTTCCGCACGGTGCGCGCGCCGCAGGAAGCGTGCCAACGATTGGCGTTACCTTTGACAAAATGGATGACACCTTCAGGATTGGTGAGAAGAAGTATCTCGACATCTACGCCCAGCAGATGGGCATAAAGTTAATCTATGATGATGCGCAACAATCTGCGGCGACCCAGTCTTCGCAGGTCCGCACACTAATCGCCCAGCAGGTCGCGGGAATTGTTGAAATCCCGTGGGATACCCATGCTGTTGCGGCCGACGTCAGCGCTGCGAAACTCGCCAAAATTCCACTGGCGGTCATGGATCAAGAGCCTGCGACTACAGCTGATCTCTTCTACTACGTCGGCGGAAGCCCATGTGGTGATGGGCGGATGGCGGGCGAATTCATGGTCACCGAGGCCGCTAAGGGCAAGCACCTGAACATACTCGAGTTGCTCGGCTCTCTCAACAGCGCGAACGGACTCGAGCGTTCAGGATGCTTCGAGAAAGCAGTCGCTACATCCTCAAACATAACGATCGTGGCCAAGTCGCCCACGAATTGGCGCACCAATGAGGCATTCAAGGCAACTCAGAACGCCCTGCAGCAGCATCCCAATATCAATGCTGTTTACACACCGTGGACGGGTGGCCTCCCGGCTATCTACGCATCTTTAAAAGCGGTACACCGGCTGTTCCCCGTCGGCAATCCGGATCACGTTGTTACGGTCAGCATCAACGGGGATCAAATTGGCTGCCAATATGTCGGAGGCAATATGGATGATCTCGACATTGCCACCCCCCTTCCGGCCATGGCGAAGTCAGCGCTTGTTGCGATTTCGAACTCCATCAACAAGCATGAAAGCCCCAATCCGAGCGTCGTCGAACTCCCAGGCCTGCCTTACACGCCGGCCAACTTCGCGCAGATGAAGTCAAAAGTCTGGGGCTGCGGCGGCTGAGCCGCCTGGGGTAAACAGACCGCCGCGTTCCGTGCTGGTTAGGAGCAGCTCGTATGATTGAGATCCCCGCCACGAAAGGCGGACACCTGCCAGCCCGCACACTGCTCGGCCGGGAGGGGATTCCTCCCGGCCGTTGGGGTTTGGTGCCGGCGGTGCGGCAGATAGTCTCTGTTCCCATCCTGCCGATCACGATTCTCATCTACGGCATCCTCGCCTTGACCACGCCGGGGTTTCTTTCCTGGACAAACGTCGAGAACTTGCTGGTCTCGATGTCCGTACTCGCTATCGCGGCGATAGGCACGACCGTCGTGTTCCTCATAGCTGGCATAGATCTGTCCGTCGGCTCGACGATTGCCCTTGCATCGATTATGGGCGCCGTCGTCACCCGCGACACCGGCATGATATTTTTAGGGCTTGCCACCGCTGTCCTGACTGGAGCCGCGATTGGTTTGTTCAATGGGATATGCGTTGGAATCCTGCAGCTATCTCCGTTTGTTCTTACCCTCGGGGCGCTCCTCGTAGCGCGCGCTGTCGGATATATGGTGGCATCCGCCGCAGCGGGAGGAGGCGCCACCGGCGCCGCCTCAGTCGGACCTCTGCCTCCGTCCGTACTCAACTTCGGGCGAAGCACGATTGCCGGGATTCCGACCCTCTGGTGGATTGCGCTGATATTTGTCGCCGGATCCGCGCTGGTTCTCTCCCGGACCGATACCGGGCGCGGCTGGTATCTTCTTGGTTCGAGCGCGCGGGCCGCTCTGTTTAGCGGATTACGCACCCGTTGGCTGAAATGCCTTGCTTACCTGGTGGCGGGTACCCTCGCAGGGCTTGCTGGGTTCATACTAATGGTGACCCTTGGCTCAGGGGACGCCACCGCCGGCGACAATCTGCTGCTCCAGGTCATCGCAGCCACGGTGGTCGGGGGAACCAGCTTGTTCGGTGGTCTCGGAGGGGCTTGGAGGACCTTCGGCGGGGTGTTTTTGATCGTGGGATTGACAAATGCCCTGAACTTTCATGGGTTGGCCTCCTGGTATCAGGAAATTGTGGTCGGCGCTGTCATCGTCCTTGGTACCGCACTTGCGGTGTTCGTGCAGGCGGCGCAGGCCCGCTCGAAGTAGGATTATTTGTCAAGGTCTGGATGAGCACCTTGCTGAGTTAGTCTCGGACCACTATTCGCCGCTGGCTGACGCCAGCGTTGCGCGCTTGGGACGTTTCTCATTCACCGAGGGTGTTGCTGAACCCATCCGCGGCGCGCGCTTTGCCCGATAGATGTCTTACAGAACATGGAAGAGGAACGTCGCAATGAGAGAATTGCCGAACCATGGCGGAAGCATGCGGTTTTCGCTGAATCATATGGTGGCGCCTCGCGTCCCCTTGTCAAAGCTCTTCACAATTGCCAAGGCAGTAGGCGTCGATGCGGTCGAGATCAGGAACGACCTTGATGACGTGGAAATACTTGATGGCACGAGCGCGGCGGAAATAAGAGAAGGGGCATCATCATCCGGCATAGAAATACTATCTATTAATGCCTTGCAACGATTCAATGATTGGTCGAAAGAGCGCGAGGGCGAGGCCCGCTCGCTGATCAACTTCGCGTCGAAGTGCGGGGCGGCATCCATCGTGCTTTGTCCCGTGAATGACCCGAACTACGATCCCCTGCCTGACGAGAAGGCCAAATTTCTCCATGATGCGATTCTAGGCTTAAAGCCCATACTCGAAGATGCTGGAGTTGTCGGACTGATTGAACCACTTGGATTTAGCCAGAGCTCATTGCGTTCCAAACGCTCGGCCATACAGGCGATCCGTGACGCTAATGCCGAACGTATTTTCAGGCTCGTGCATGATACCTTCCATCACTTCGTAGCAGGGGAGGGGGATGTCTTCGCGGATTTCACGGGCCTCGTGCACGTGTCAGGAATTACCGACGCTGCGCTAAACCGGGAGGATATGCGGGACGGCCACAGGGGCCTAGTATCTTCTGACGATCTCATTGGCAACTTAGAACAGCTAAGCGCCTTACGGCAGGGTGGCTATGCCGGCGCGGTGTCATTTGAGCCTTTCGCTGCGTCGGTCGCAAAGTCATCCAATATCACAGGCGATCTGAACGCAAGTATTGGCTATCTCCGTGGAGCAATGATCTAGGCGGGACCGCTTTTTTGGGCACGACTGGTGCCGGCGGAGGGCGCCAGCGCGTGTGGCGGCGTCCTGAACGCGGTTGTCGCGTGTCCTATGTCTGAGTAGCAATTGGAATCCTGGGCTGGCGGGTTTCGTTTTGAAGCCGCGAGGCCAAGGCAACGATGAGCGATTGGGCCAGACACATCGGCGCTGCCAGCGAACGCGAGAAGGTATACTCGTGCTCCGGCACGGCGAAGAGCACACGCGCGTTCTTGGCGAGCGGTGACAGCGTGCTGTCGCTAATCGCCACAACTGGCACACCCCGTCCAGCGGTTTCCTCCACGACATTGACGACCTCATTGGCGTAGAAGCGGAACGAGATCGCGAGCAAGAGGTCACTCGACCGGATGACTTTGGCCGTATGCGTCGCAAGCCCTCCCGCGGAGTCGAGCAGTACTGCGCGCTTGCCAAGCATCGTGAGGACATAGTGGAGGAGTCCGACCACGGGTGCCGACCGGAGCTGGCCTATTAAGTAAATTGTGTCTGCGTGTTCCATGAGCGTGACAGCCTCCGCAATTCTTTCTGCGGTAACGCTCGTCAGCAGATCTTGCAGAGACGATATGTCACGCACAATCAGGTCCCGCAGGAAACTCATCTCGCTGCGGTCTTCGCGAGCTCCGAGTTCGTCCTCAAGTGCCTTTACTCTCGCATTAAACCCGGGGGCCGCCGTCGAGAGACGGCGCCGGAAGACCGCCTGAAGTTCTTTGAACCCTTGGTAACCGAGAGACTGTGCGAAGCGCACACAGCCCGATGCGTGAATTCCACACTTTTCGGCGATTGCGTGTATCGAAGCGACCGCTACGTCGTTTGGGTTCTGCGTCAAGTAGACCGCTATCTTCTGATAGGAGTTGCTCATCTCCGCATGGCGGTCATGGATAATCCGGATGAGTCCCTCATACGTCTCTGGCGGCCCTCGCCGGGCTTTCTCTCGCTTTTTCTCTGGAACCTTCATTTCCTGTGACGATCCATTTTGACAATCCCGCTTAGTCAGCCCGGCTCCGGGCGCCTATGGCCCACCAAGAGGCTTAATTTGCCTTGCTTGTCCACACCTGTCTTCAGGCAAAAGTAAAAACTCACTTGTTAGATGATCGGCGCAGCCACCTCAGCAGCTATCATGCAATAGCTGATGACTGTTGCGCCACCGCCGCTAGCTTGTCTGTGCGTGATGGACTTGGCGACGCGTTGATCAACCCGCGATTTTGCTGCTTCTTGCGTGGTTGACGGACTACCCAGTGGCTATTGAGCCGGGAGCTCTCTTGCAGGCAGCCAATCCCAAACCCTGAGTACGCCTTGGCAAAGACCCGCGGCGCCTCGAAGGATATTCATTTGCGACGAAGACGATCCACGTCATGCAAGCTTGCTACGACGTAACCAAAGAAGCAGCGGACTCGCGCATGCATGTGAGCCCCACCGACGAAACACCGCATTAATTTCCTCGACATCACCGGGATTGAAGTGATCCATTATTAGCGTTGCTCCTTCGGCCTCGACGCTGGCGACCCCGCGCTGAAGCCACTAGAGGACCGATTGGCGCAGAAGCCCACCATCAAGGTGCCGACGGTGACGCTCGATGGCGCGACCTACCCGCTCAAGCCCGGAGGCACAGCAGATCACGCCGGCATGTTCGTCGGTCTGCACGAACACTACGTTGTCGACGCGGGACATAATCTTCCGCAGCACGTCAACGCCCCCGCTGGTAGCTACTTCGGCGATTGTGCTCTGTGACGGAGCGAGCCACTTCTCGCACCAGAGTCCTACTCCTCATCTCAGCGCAAGATCATGCGGAGTCCGCGGGTGCCATGGCGATAAATATCAAGTTTGCGAACCCGGAGTGCCCGTTCCTGCGAATCCGATCTGACGATATTTCGAGATAGCTGAAAGGTTGACTACTTGGCCGATCACGGTGCGTCTGGCAGATCCTCCGGTCAGTTCTCCTCCGGCTCAACCAGCCGGGTCTGGGCCATGGCATGGCGCGCCAAGGCGATCACCTCCTGTGTGATGCTGTCGCTATCGGCAAAGCGATAGATTGCGAAAAGACGAGAAGGATGCAGCGGCAGCGCGCTTTCAAAGCTCCTCAGGATACCCGCGGCGAGTGACTTTTGCACTAGGCGCCGGGGCAACAGACTGGCGCCGAGCCCTGTGCTCACCAGCTGCGCGACGACGGTCGGGCTGCTGCACCGGCAGATTACGTGCGGCTCCAACCCCGCTTGCCGAAACCATTCGGTGATCTGACGCCACATCGGCGTGGGCGGCGGATTGGTGATGATGACAATCCCCCGCAGATCCGAAGGATGCAAAGGCGAGGGCAGGTTGAAGCGAGGCGCTGCGGCCCAGACCACTGGTTGGATGCCGAGCGGCACTAAGGTCAGCTTCGGATCTCCGGTCGGGTTGATCGCGAAGGCGATGTCCAGCCGCCGGTGCAGCACGTCTTGCTCAAGCTCCGAGCTGGTGCTGACCGCGAATTCTAGCCGCAGGGCTGGGTAACGCGCGGCGATGATTCGCATATAGTCGGACAGGCAGGCCTGGGCGAAAGTTTCCGGCACGCCTATGCGCAATACACCGCTATGTTGCCAGTTATCGTCGACGATCGAGCGGATTTTGTCGTATTCCTCCATGACCGAGGCGACGCGCGGCACCATCGTCTCGCCGCGTTGGGTAAGGATGAGGCCGCGCCCGGCCCGCTCGAAAACGGGGCTACCAAGCTCCGCCTCCAGCTGATCTATCCGGAGCGATATGGTCGGCGGGGCGAGGCCGAGATGCCGAGCGGCCTCCTTCAGCGAACCGAGACGTGAGACCCAGTAGAAGGCTTCGAGCTGCGCGAAGGTTGGCCGCATAGTTTTGGAAACCTGAATCGAGAAACGAAAAACTTCCTAATTGTCCTATCCATCACGGCGCCAGTAACCTTGCAACTAAGAAGACAGGGGGAGCTGAGAATGATGAAGGGTTTCGCCGCCGAGCTCTCCGATGAGCTCCGGGCGGGTATTTTGGCCGATCTGCCGGAAATTGACCTTATCGCGGATGAGGCACTGCGCCGACAAACCACCGATGCCTGGGCCATTGCTTTGTCTTCGTCGAGCTTTCGGCGCGTGCGAGATATTCCTGGCGAGGCAACGCCAGGGTCGTTGATTCTCAAGGAGGGCGGCCAGGATCTGCATCTGCGCGGCGTGACACGGCTCGCGGTCGGCCATCTCGACTATTTCGCCGGCGCGTTCCCGCAAGCCGAGATCGACCGTGATATCGTTATTGCCGGCGGCATCTGCCACGACGTCGGCAAGACCTTCGAATTCGACCCGGAGAACCAGCGGCGCTGGAACGCGGATGGCAGCCGCTACGGCTGGCCCTCGCTGCGACATCCGATCTACGGCGCGCATGTCTGCCTGCTCGCTGGCCTGCCAGAATCGGTGGCTCATATTGCCGCCTGTCACTCGCCCGAGGGCAACAACGTGCGGCGCAGCCTGGAATGCATAGTGATCCACGAGGCCGATGTAGCCTGGTGGCGTATCGCTGCCGCCTCCGGTCTCGTCAGGCCCGAGACGCTGACGCCCGAGTTTGCCCGCATGTTTGATCCTCGGCCGCTGCGCGCGGCATGAGCGAACCGGCTAACGATAAGAAGCCGGAAAGGCAATGAACGAGCCTTGCGTCAACAAAAACAGCGACGATCCAGAGGAGGAGAAACAAGCATGGCCCAGAAGACATCGCTAGTCGTCAAACGGCGCGACCTGCTGAAGGGTGCAGCGGTCGCATCGGGCATCGCGGCGACTGGGGGCGCCCTGGCGCGCCCCGCCATCGCCAAGGACACCACGATTACCGCCATCACGCTGGGGCAGGGCATCTTCGGCCAGCCCTTCGTGGATCTGACGCCGGAATTCACCAAGCAGACCGGCATCAAGGTCAATCTGATCACGATGGGCTACAACGAATCCATCCAGAAGCAGGTCGCCGCCTTCGCCGCGCACAGCAGCGCCTATGACGTTGTGCAGATCGACTCGATTTATCTCAAAGGCTATGCCCAGGCGGGGCATATTCAACCCCTCGACAATCTCATCGCGGCCGATCAGCTGAAGGATTTCTTCAGCGATATTCCGCCCGCGCTGCGCGAGATGTATGCCGCCAAGGATCATACCTACGGCATGGCGACAGTCGCGAATTGCCAGCGCCTGATCTACAATGGCGCTCATCTCAAGGCGGTCGGCCTAGGCGTGCCGCAGACATGGGATGAGCTGCTGACGGGTTGCCAGAAGGTCGTCGATCCGGCTGCTAAGCGCTATGGATTCATCGCCGGGACGGAGCGGCTGATTAAAGCCTTTTCGGTCTGGCTGCCGATCTTCTGGGCAAATGGCGGTGCGCTCTTCGACGACAAAATGCACCCGACCTTCGCCGACCAGACGGGCGTCGATGCGCTCGCCTTCTTGCTCGAACTGGTCAAGACCATGCCGACCGGCGGCGCCGCCTATACCGAGGCAGATGAGACGAAGGCGATGGCGACGGGCCTCGGCACGCTGGACCCGGTGGCCTGGATTCCCGATGCCATCGTCACGGCGCCGCCCAACGTCAGGCCGCAGCTCGGCAGCGCAGTTTCGCCCAAGGGCAAGGTGCGCAATGCGCCGGTGATGGGCGGCATGGGTCTCACCGTCTCGAACTACTCAAAGGATCCGAAGGCGGCCGCCGAATACATCGCCTGGTTCAACAGCCGGGATGTGCAAAGCAAGGACCTGGTGCCGCATGGTGGCCAGCCCTGCCGCAACTCCGCCTGGGACGCGAATATGGGCGCCAAACCATGGTTCCCGGCGGTCTCCGCCAGTCTCAAGGTCGCGATGGTGCGGCCGCAGCTTCCCGAATGGGGGCAAATCGACAGCGCAGCCGGTGTGCAGCTCAGCAGGGCCTTTGTGGGGGAAATCACGCCCAAGGAAGCTTTGGAAAATGCGCGAAAGGCGGCCGACGGCATCATGAGGGACGCGGGCTATTATTGATGCGTAGGGGATCGTGGAACGGCGCTTACGCCTATCTGGCGCCGAGCCTGCTGTGCCTGGTGGTGACCATCGGCTATCCGCTAGTCGCGGCCGCCTCCACCAGCTTCTATCGCTGGAACCTCATGTCGGGGCTCAAGCGGTGGACGGGTTTTGGGAACTACCTGCAGATTTTCCAGGATCCCGAAACGGCGCAGGTCGCCGTCATCACGATCATCTATACAGTGCTCTCCGTGACGCTGGAGCTGGTGCTGGGCTTTGCTTTGGCACTGCTGTTCCGCCACGGCCTGGCGCGCCGGCTGCGCGGCTTTCCGATGATGCGCGCCATCCTTTGCGTGCCTGTGGTCGTGGCGCCGCTGATCTGGGCTTTCTATTTCAAGAGCATGTACAGCCCGCAATTCGGGATGTTCAACATCGTTCTCGGCTGGTTCGGCCTGAACCCGGTGCCATGGGTCAATAGCCCCGCGATCGCGCTCTATAGCCTCGTCATTGCCGATGTCTGGCAATGGACGCCGTTCATGTTCGCGGTTCTGCTCGCCGGGCTGCTCACTTTGCCAGGCGATGTGACCGAGGCCGCGAGGGTGGACGGCGCGAGCCCGCGCCAAATCCTCTGGCGTATCGAGCTTCCCCTGTTGCAGCCGGTGTTGATGGTGGCGCTGTTGCTGCGCATGATCGATGCGTTGAAGAATATCGATCTCTTCATCGTTATCACCCAGGGCGGACCCGGGACGAGCACCGAGATCCTTAACTTTTACGCTTACAGCAAGAGTTTCCAAGATTTCCAGGTCGGGCGCGGCGCGGCCCTCGCGCTGATCGTCTTCGTCGTCATCATGGCGCTCGTGGTCGCCCTTATGGCTGCCATGCGGCGCTTCGGGTCGGCGGAGAGCCAGGCATGAAGCTCCGCATCCTCTATATCGTGGCGCTGCTGTCCTGTGGCTTCGCCATCCTGCCGCCGTTGTGGGCGCTCTACGTCTCGCTTTCCGTTCATAACGAGACG
>NZ_LMUQ01000055.1:0-10424 GCF_009765865.1 Acidisoma sp. L85 | reverse complement strand
GGCAGATCTTCGCGCAGGATGCATTCTGGGGTGCACTTTGGCATTCCTTCGCAACCGCCATGACCGCGACCATTGTCTCGATCGCACTGGGCGCCATGGCGGCCTATGGCATGACGCGCTTCGGCGGCGGCTTCCGGCGCCTCGCCCTGCTGGTGCTCGCAATCCGCATGATCCCGAGCATCGTGCTGGTGATCCCCGTTTACCTGCTGTTCCGCAAACTTGATATTCTTGATACGGTCAGCGGGCTGTCGGCGATCTACCTGACCTTTTCGCTGCCCTTCGCCATCTGGATGCTGCGCGGCTTTTTCGTCGCCATTCCCCTCGACATCGACGAGGCTGCGCGGATGGACGGCGCCAGCTCCTGGACGGTACTGTGGCGCGTCATTCTGCCGATTGCCCTGCCGCCGATCCTAACGACCGCCGTGCTCATCTTCTGCTTCTGCTGGAACGAATTCCTCTTCGCCCTGATACTGACTGATCAGAATGCTCTGACGTTCCTGCCCTTGCTGATGCGCTTCGTCCCACCGGAAGGGCCGCTCTATGGCCAGATCTTTGCCGGATCGACGATCTATTTCGCCGTTCCCATCATCGCCATCGCCCTGATCAGGAAGCAGCTCGAAGGCAGCTTCGCGGCCGGCAGCGTGAAATAGGAAGCTGCCATGGCTCTGCTCGAAGACAAGATTTGCATCGTCACCGGCGGCTGCGGCAGCGTCGGCCTTGCTGCCGCCCGGCGCTTTGTGGCGGAGGGCGCGCGGGTGATGCTGGTTGATCTTGATACCGCGCGGTTGGCGGAGGCCGCCGCGGCACTCGATCCTGACCGAGTCGCGACCTTCTCCGGCGACGTCGCCGAGGCCGCGACCGTCGCAGGCTATGTCGCGGCGGCGGCCGAGATGTGGGGCGCGATCGACGTGATCCTCAGCAATGCCGGAAATCACGGGTTCATCGGGCCGCTCGCCGAATATGACGAGGAGGCCTTCGACCGGACGCTGCGCGTCCACGCCCGCGCTGCCTTCCTGGTCTGCAAATACGGGCCGCCGCGCATGAATGACGGCGGGAGCATTATCGTGACATCCAGCCTCGCCGGACTGCGCGGCGGGACAGGGGCCGAGAACAACATCGCGTATACCGTCGCGAAGCATGCTCAGACCGGCGTTGTTCGCGCCGCCGCGCGCGCCCTGGCGCCACGCCGCATCCGGGTGAATTCACTCAATCCCGGCCCGATTCAGAACGCGTTCCAGGCTGATATCGAGCAGCGGCTGACCGCCTATACCGGCCAGGATATCACCGCCGCCATCGACGCCGACATTCCCCTGGGCCGCCATGCTGATCCCGATGAGGTGGCGAGCGTCGCACTGTTCCTGGCCTCTCCGATGAGCAGCTACGTCACCGGCCACGTCCATGTCGTTGATGGGGGCTTGGGGAGTTGAGACGCAAGAAGCCGAGGGGGGGAAACGACAATGACCGACATCCGCACCATCGCCACGGGATTGCTGTTCCCGGAAGGTCCGGTCGTCCTGGAGGATGGTTCCATAGCCCTGGTGGAGATCGCACGCGGGACCATCACCCGCGTCTTCCTCGATGGCCGCACGGAAGTCGTGGCCGAGCCCGGCGGCGGCCCGAACGGCCTCGCGATCGGGCCGGACAAATTCTTCTACGTCTGCAACAGTGGTGGTTCGCATTGGATCAGGGAAGACGGCGTTCTCCGCTCCATCCCAAGCGACAAGCACTACACAACCGGCCGCATCGAGCGTGTCGAGCCCTCGACTGGCAAGGTCGAGGTTCTCTACGAGGCGTGTGACGGCCATCCTCTGCGCGGCCCGAATGATCTCGTCTTTGACCGTGAGGGCGGCTTCTATTTCACCGATCTCGGCAAGAACCTCGAGCGCAGCCACGATCATGGCGGCGTCTATTACGCGCGGCCCGACGGCTCCCACATCGTAGAGGTCGCCTACCCCGCGTTAACGCCCAACGGAATCGGTCTCTCGCCGGACGGCACGACACTGTATGTCGCCGAGATGGAGCCATCGCGCCTCTGGGCCTTCGACATTCTCTCGCCGGGCCTCGTCCATAAGGCGCCCTTTCCCTCGCCGCATGGCGGCCGGCTTGTCTGCGGGCTGCCGGGGTATCAGGGTTTCGACAGCTTGGCGGTGGACGGCGCCGGGAATATCGTCGTGGCAACACTTTACTCGGGCAAGGTCACGGCCATCGCGCCGGATGGGCATGTGGTACGAGAGGTCGTGACGGGCGATCCGTTGACGACGAATATTTGCTTTGGCGGCGCAGGGAATGGCACGGCCTATGTCACCCTGGGTGGCTTCGGCGCCCTGGTGGCGATGGACTGGCCGGAGAAAGGCCTGCCGCTCGCTTTCGGCGGATAGGCCAGTGTCGCAACGACAACAACAGCGGAAACGAAAGACAACGCCCCTGTGCGCCGTCGCCACGTTGACAACCATATTGAGGCCCGTGGCGACGTCGCTGACGAACGAGGGAGGGTTCGTCGAATTGCCAGCCTGGCGACCACTCGCTCCACAGCATCCGGCATAGTGCGCGACGGTTCTCAGCTAGGCAATCGCGTCCGCGTTCGGTCTGGAATAGATGTTGGTACCAGAAGACGCGCTCGAGCGCCGGTGGGACGGGGTGGCGTTGTCGGCTGACGTCGATCACGTCGTAGCCCGCGTATGATACGAGGCCGCCAATGTTTTCTGGCCATAGCGCTGCCGCTGCGCAGGATGCATTGCCCCCCAATCGAAGCCACCGAGGATCGGGCTCTCCAGACCGAGGGCCTTCGCAAGCTGGACGATGTCGCGGCCGCGGGCAGCCTGTTGACCGCTCCGCATGAGTCATTGGAAAGAAAGCGGCTTGGGCCGCATCCGAACCCGCACACAGGAGGCCGGACGCCTTCGTCCATTGGGGGTGAGCCGCGCGACGTGGCCTTGGTGACGAGTTCATGTGCGGGAGGAGCGCCTCGACCGCTTGGAAGCTGATGCTCGACGCCATTGCGCTGGCGTAATGCCCATCTTCTGCTTGAAGACACGCTGGAATGCAGCTTCGGATTGATAACCCACCGTCTCGGCGACGGAAGCGACAGAACTCGATGGCTTCTTCAATTCGTTGCTTGCCAAAATCATCCGGATGTCCAGCAGAAGGTCCGCGGCTGAATGGCCAAGGTTTCTCTGGAAATAACGTGCGAACGTCGCTCGCGACATATTGCAAAGTCGGGAGAGTTCCGGGAGGGTCCAGGAATGAGCCGGATCCTCAAACATGGCTGTTAAGGCCGGGGAAAGCCGAGGATGAGCGGCGAGCGCCAGCAGACCTGCTGGTGCAGCGTCGTCTGTGCTCGCAAGTCTCAGCGTCAGCGTAAAGAGCGCCGTTGATAGTGCGTTCAACAGGGCGTCCCCACCCAAGCTTTCGTTCTCTGTTTCGGACCGCATCAAGGAGAGCAGGCTGCTTACCTGCACGCCGACCGTACCTTGCCCTTGCACGTCAACATGTCGTTCGCCGCGAACGATCAGCAGCGGCGGCAGATAGGCGCGCAGTACCCGATTGTGCTGGAGCGAGGTGAAAAAGTGGCCACACAGCATATCGAGACGCTCACCCGATCCGGCGTTCTCGCTGAAAACCATGTTGAGTCCCGGTCGGCTGCTGGCCGGACCGGGCGGTGCGCCGCTGCCGTCATACAGACTATGCGCCAGACCGGATGGCACTAGGAGAATGTCACCACTGTCGAGACGATGCGATAACCCACGTTGGGGATCTTCCAAGATGACCGATCCGGCCAGTGGCGCGTGGTAAGCAATGCCTCCGATATCAGCCGCTGCCTGGTCAATGCGCCAAGGAGCTCCGTAGAGGCAGCGCAGGTCGAGGCGACCACTCACGGGCATCATCGTGAAGAGATGGCTGAGCCAATCCAGGGCGGGATACTCCAGGATGAGACGAATGAGCATATTATTGAGCTAATCTGGAATTAACAAGCTCACCCCGTACCCGCATGTCGTCTCCAGTGATTACCAACATCAACGGAGGCGTCCTCATGTCCACATCTGAACACTTCGACATAGTCATCCTCGGCAGTGGGCAAGGCGGAAAGCTGCTCGCTTGGCACCTTGCCCGTTCAGGCAAGACGGTCGCCGTCGTGGAACGTCGCTGGGTCGGCGGTGCCTGCCCGGCCGTCGCCTGTTTACCGTCCAAGAATGAGCTTTGGAGCGCCCGCGTTGCCCACCTGGTTCGAAACGCGGCCCAGTTCGGCACGCTGACCGATGCTGTCAAAACCGATATGCGAAAGGTTCGCAGCCGTAAGCAGGACATGATCGACCGTGAGATCGCATTCCACCTTGGTGCTTATCGGGACAGCGGAGCGGCGCTCATCATGGGCAGTGGCCGCTTTGTCGAACCGAAGACCATTGAGGTGGCGCTGAACGATGGGGGCACACGTCTAATCTCCGGCAATGAAGTGGTAATCAACGTCGGCACCCACGCCACTATTCCGAACATTCCCGGCCTAGAAGCGGCTCGGGCGCTGACCCACATCGAGGCGCTGGAACTCGACTACCTGCCCTCACACATGATCGTGCTCGGTGGCGGCTATGTCGGCATCGAGATGGCCCAAGCGTTCCGTCGCTTCGGCAGCCGCGTTACAATCGTCGAGCCTGGCCCCCAACTCATGAGCCGAGAGGATCCCGACGTCGCCGAAGAAATGCGAAGCATCCTGGCAGGGGAGGGGATCGAAATCCTGCTCGGGGTACGACCGCTGAGCGTTAGCGGTCTCTCGGGCGATGTGGTTTCAGTGACTGTCGACACCGCTGCCGGCGAGCAGACCATCGAAGGCAGTGACTTGCTCGTTGCGGTTGGCCGTACCCCCAACACAGCCGACATCGGCCTCGACAAAGCCGGCGTCGAACTGGATGCCCGCGGCTTTATCCGTGTCAACGAGAGATTGGAAGCAAGCGCAGCTGGTGTATGGGCTATCGGGGAGGCGGCCGGCAGCCCGCAATTCACCCATGTCTCCGTCGATGACTTCCGGATTGTTCGGGACAATATGGCTGGTGGCAACCGACGGACCGACGATCGTTTGGTCCCCTATGTCATGTTCACCGATCCGCCGCTTGCCCGTGTCGGAATCTCCGAAGGGGAGGCGAAGCGTAACGGCCTTGCCGTGCGCACAGCCAGTCTGCCAATGAACAACGTGTTGCGGACGGAAGCAACCGACGAAGTCCAGGGCTTCATGAAGGTGGTCATTGGTGCAAACGACGATCGTATCCGGGGCTTCACCATGATCGGCTCCGAAGCTGGCGAGGTCATGGCTATCGTGCAGACGGCGATATTGGGCGAGCTTCCCTTCACCAAACTGCGCGATGCCGTGTTTACGCATCTCACTATTGCGGAGGGCCTTGGCCCGCTTCTAGGCAAGGTGCCTCCGCGCACCGCGTGAAACCATGCGCTCGGACGCTCCTTTGCGCGACCTCCGTGCACGAAAGGTCGATCGCACATTGGATAAGCGCGGAAGTGGAGGCGTCCTGTCATACCGAGATCGCAAGGCCAGCAGGAGTGGCGCGTGCTGGGGCCCGGGGTGTCCCGTAGCTAGGTTTTCTGTGGCCTGATGAGGCGGTGACCGACCGCTCATCCTATGCCGAAGGCGTCTGGGGCACGACGTTCTCCCCAGACGCCGACCTTACTCAGGGCTGGCCATCGAGCCTCGGCGAGTAACAGCCCGCATTGATAGGTAGCAATGCCTATCCTGCCATCCGTCTTCGATTCTAAGTGATCGCCAATGATCGCCTCGCCAAGGCGATGCCGTGATTGCTCCCGATCGCTTAAAATCACTCGATCTCACGCGGCAGGTGATCTGCATGGCGAAACGCCACCCGGATTAGTGGGGCTGGGGCGCAGGATCAGATCTTTGTCATGCGCCGCAGCGGAAAGCAGATGGTCACAAATCCGCGAGGGCACAGAAGCGCGGAAAGTTCTCGGAGCGTGGCGGTGGGAGCAATGACTTGCCTAAGTCGTATAAGGCTTTCATGCTGAGGTCGATGAAAATGTGGTGGCGAGTTCGCCCCTTATGAGTTTCCCGGAGGATCGCCCTCCGGAAGCGGCAAATACCGCCGAGGCTGCTTTAGAGGAGCTTCGGCGGCAAAATGCCGAGCTGATCGAGGCAGTCGCCGCCCGCGATACCTTCATTGCGGTCGCTGCTCACGAACTGCGAAACCCGATGACGCCGATCGTCGGCCAGATCGATCTCCTCCTGGCCGCATTGCAAGCCGGAAGATATTCATCGGGACAAGTCGAGCACCGGGTCCGCCGTATCAGAAGAGCGATGGACCATTTCATCAAACGGGCTGGGACGTTGCTCGACGTCTCTCGGATTACCAGCGGCCGCTTCCAACTTGCTCTTGCCCCTTGCGATCTCTCTGATCTGGTGCGGGAGACGGTTGAAACCTTCACTGAGACGGCTCGTTACTCTGGTTGCTCCTTCCGAATAGAGGTGCCCGAAAGCCTTCCCGGCGCTTGGGATCGATTGGCTCTCGAGCAGATCCTCGATAATCTTATCTCCAACGCGATCAAATACGCTCCTTCCCGACCGGTAACGGTAAGCGCGGAGGATTTCGGCTCCCTGGTCAGGCTCAGAGTCCGGGACTACGGTCCCGGCATATCCGCAGGCGACCGGGCCCGCATCTTCGAACGTTTTGAGCGAGCGGTTGGCGCGAATGAGCGACGCAGTGGCTTCGGCGTCGGCTTATGGGTGGTTGGCCAACTCGTAGCGGCTATGGAGGGAACAATCGTGGTGAATGATGCACAAGGCGGAGGCTCGGTCTTCACCGTGACCCTGCCGCGCTACTCAGAAACAAACCGCTCATGAACGAGGACGGCGGCGTTCTCGAACGCTTACCGAGCGGGATAGCCGGTCTCGACGTCATCTTAGGAGGCGGTTTCCTCAAGGGTGGCCTCTACATCATTCAGGGGCCGCCTGGAGCCGGCAAGACCACGCTCGGCAACCAGATTTGCTTCAACCACGTCGCTGACGAAAAGCGGGCTCTCTACGCCACCCTTTTCGCCGAATATCACGCTCGCATGATGCAGCACCTGAGCATCATGTCCTTCTTTGACATTTCAAAGCTCCCAGACCAGCTCACTTACCTGAACGGTTTGCGAGTGCTGCACGATGAGGGGCTCAAAGGCTTGCTAGCCGTGTTGCGCCGAGAGATCACGACGCGTAGCGCCTCTGTCCTCGTGATCGATGGGATCGTTTCTGCGCGACGGGCAGCGCAGGGCGAGCAAGCCTATAATGAGTTTATTCACGAACTACAGCTCATTGCCATCGCTACCGACTGCACGGTGTTCATGCTCACGAGCGCGCAGGGCATCAAGGTCACCCCTGAACATACAATGGTAGACGGCATCATCGAACTAACGGATCAGCTAACCGGTTGGGCGGCTGAGAGTTCTCTCCAAGCCGTGAAGTTCCGCGGGAGTGCCTTCCTGCGAGGCCGCCACGCCTTCAAGATCACCAGCGACGGTATCGTCGTCCACCCGAGAATTGAGGCATTGCTAGCGCGACCTTCGCAGCCCGACGAAGGGATCCCCGGAAGGATTTCCTGTGGCATAGAGCAACTCGACGTCATGTTGGGTGGCGGTTTGCCAGCTTACTCCACCACAATGATAATGGGACCATCGGGCACGGGGAAACAACGCTCGGGCTCCAGTTTCTAGCGAAGTGCAGCGAGGCCGAACCTGGCCTCCTATTCGGCTTCTATGAAACACCTGCGCGCCTCGATGCCAAGATTGCCGGCGTCTGCCAGCCGTTGCGTGGCTTGATTGATAGCGGCGCGGCAGAGGTGCGATGGCAGCCCCCAACCGACGATCTACTGGATGCCTATGGCGAGCGCCTGCTCCAGGCGGTGCACCGCCGCAAGGTAAAGAGGCTGTTCATCGACGGCCTCGGCGCCTTCAGGCAGGCTTCCAGCACAGAGCCCACTCGCATCGGCAACTTTCTCACCGCGCTGATGAACGAGATGCGGGTGCTCGGCGTGACGACGCTCTACACGCTCGAGGTTCCTGACATCATGGGGCCAACCATCCGAACTCCGATTGGCGACCTGTCGGACCTCGCCGAGAACCTGATCTTGCTACGCTTCGTAGAGGTAGACTCTCAGCTTCATCGTCTGGTTTCGATTCTCAAGGTAAGAGATAGCCAATTTGACGCGTCGCTTCACGAATACGTCACGAGTGGTCAAGGACTACTCATCGAGGTAACTGCCGATAGCGCTCAAAGAATTATGGCTAACTACTACAAACAAAACTTGGGCGACCCATTTGCCACCGGTTATCGGCGGGAAGGGCGCGACCGTTTGTGACCAGAGTTGTGCTTGTGGTGGATGACGAAATCGGCATTGCCGAACTCATTGATGCCGTCCTCACGGATGAAGGGTATCGCGTGCTGACCGCTGTGAATGGGCGGCAGGGGCTTGCAATAATGGCTAAGGACCACCCTGATCTGGTGTTCCTCGACTACATGATGCCGGTGATGGATGGCGCCGATGTACTGCGCGCCATGGCTCGTGACCTATCCACTGATGGCGTCCCCGTAGTGCTCATGAGTTCCATGCCTGAGGACCTGGTGGCCGAACGCTGCCCTGGCTATGCGGTCTTCATGCGCAAGCCATTCCGGATCGCCCAGTAATGACGCTCACTCAGAAGCTGCTTAACAAGAACGGGGCGACCTGAGAGCCTTTACGCCCGAGCGACGAGCGGCAACACGATCAAGGGCGCGTGGGTTAGCCCCATTGTAGCGGCCTGCCGCACCGGACTCGGAGAGAGGATCGAAGAGGGCCGCCGAGCGCTCGAAAAAGCAATGCTGACGACCAAAACTTCGAATCCATCAAGTTGCTGAACGGCATGGTGGCTCAGATCGAGGCGGATGACGCGCTGGTTCTCAAGCTGCATAACGCGATGGGTGCCGCACGATGACCTCGTACGGCGCCAACGCGACGGGCATTATTCACCGTCGCTAACAACCCGAACCAAATGCTTATGCCCGACCTTGCCGTTGCGGACCTGGGCGCGTTGCCCACCACGCTGAACAGCACCAGCAACGCCGCGGCTTGGACATCGTGGCCGCAGTTGTAGCACAGCCATTGGAGACCGAGCTCATGTTCCGGCTGCGTATAGCTCAGGCGTTGCAGGCGGCAGGCACTGTCGGCGTCGTCGTCACGATCTGGGCGAGGGGTGGTTTCTTCGCGAGAAACCAGGCCGGCAAGTTGCTGTGGGACAACGGTTTCTAGATTGATCGCCTTTAAGACTCGGCAGAACGTCGTTTGCCCCATGCGGGACTGCGCAGTTGCCGATCTTGAAGAACTCCCCGGTAGCTGTGTGAAGGGCTGGAAAGGCCGCCCGCCTCGCTGGACATCGCTACCTTTCGAATCTCGCTCCCGGTTCGAACACCGCGTGGCGGCAGACCTTGAGCGCGACGGGCGGGCCGATGCGACGGTGCATGTTTACGAGTGCTTGGGCCACTGGTTGCGGAACCAGGCGGGGGAGCTTCTCACGTGAGCACATCCTCCGTTCAAGCCGAGCGCCCCCCAAGCGTCCGCCGAAGATCGACGCTCCACTCGCGGACGCGTGCTGGATTGACAGAATGTGGCCTGTCACCGAGGCCGAGTGCCTGGCGTGGTCTGCTTACTTGAAGCTACCACAACCCGCCTGGCAGGCCGCGCGTGGCATGTTCCGCAGGGCGTTTGAGGGCAATCACCCCCGAGACGAACCTTCTGCAGTTCCTTACCGAAGTTCATGTCGACGACGCCTCGCTGGTCTCGGCGCTAGAGGTGGCGCTCGAGGCGCTGGCGAAGGAGAGCGCGTTTTGCCAGAGGTGGGCTCAGAATATTCGCTAAGGATGCTTGCAACGGCGGGAGCCGGCTACCAGCTTCCGAATTCTCGAGTTCCGATGGGGTAGAGATGTCATCTACAGAGATCGATTGCGTCGAAGACGGTTATGACGCGTTCATCGACGGCGCACCCAGGCAGTCAAACCCGCACCAACACGCGAGCACAGCGTGGGTTGCGTGGTTTCTGGGGTGGGACCAGGGCGCGCAACGCAACGTCGCGGACGAACTCACTAATTTGCAGCTTGACCGAGAGCGGCTTTCACAATTTCTCGACGAGCCGCACTTCCCATAGACGGCGATAGTCCTTGCCACTAGGCCTGAGAGCCGAGCAATTGCCGAAGTCCATTTTGTGTCGTTCGTCAGCGGCACCGCGTCCCCCGTGCAGCGAGAATGCCCCGCGAGTAGGAACAGTGCCGATGGACCTGAGGCTTTTTCAACAAAATGAGCTGCGCGCTAGAGCCTGTTATGTACTTTTTGGTGGCCGCGCGATAATAGGGAGGCATGTGTGCTGCCTCGACCCGTAAGCCTTATCCCTCTGATGTGACCGAC
>NZ_LMUQ01000054.1 GCF_009765865.1 Acidisoma sp. L85 | reverse complement strand
GTCCTGCGCGCGATTTCGGCCATCCGGCCTCGGTTCTCTCGGGTCCACATACCGAGCTTGAATCATCCCTCCCCGAGCCGCCACAAGCATTTTCAACGGTCTCTATAAAGACCAGGCCATTCCCGATTATTCCTCGGAAGACAGAGCACGAGGCTCAACGATCTATTATGCGCAGCAGGGTGCAGGACTGTCAGTGTTTATTGACATACTTGCGCGGATACAGAAGCCACCAAATTCAACATATGTCGAGATCGGATGTGGCTTCGGTTTTGGAGTTGATGTCGCTGTCAACGCGATGCGCTGGCAAGGCCGGGGAATGGACCCCGGGAATTTGGCGAAGCTCGGAAAGCAAATGCTGGGCGTCGATATCCAAACAAGCTATTTTAACTCCACAACCGTTCCGGATCACAGTTGCGATGTGGTCATGGCGTCTGAGGTCCTGGAGCACCTAGCAGACCCAGTTGCATTCCTGAGGGATGTTCATCGTAGCCTGAGGCCCGACGGGGTTCTTGCTCTGACGACTCCGGATGTTCAGGCGATCCATCGACCGATCGAAAAGCACGCGCTTCGCGCTACACTGTCGGTAGGATCGCACCTCATCCTGCAAAGCCAAGCGAGCCTCTCAGCCTCCCTGCGAACTGCGGGTTTTCTACATCAAGTTGTTAAGACAAACGGGTGGCGTATCACCGCCTTTGCTTCAGGGGTACCCATGAAGCTAAGAGACGATCCTGACGATCGCCAGTTCCAAGTGACGAGCTATCTTGTTGCTCGTGCCGACGCTCGCGCCTCGCTCGACGACCTCTATTTTGGCTACTCTGGGCGCGCGTTTTTCGAAGCTGTTTCCGGCGCCCAGTGGAGCCTGGCACAGGCGGTCTGGACCAAGCTCGATCCTTCGCTCCAAACTCGTTATGGGATTGCGGTGGACGAAATAGAAGTGCCACCGCCAGACGCCTGGACTACGCCGTTCCACGAATTGCATTCAGTTATGCCGTTCAATCTTCCTGCGATCATGTTGGCGAGAGCTTATCTCAGGCTCAATCTCGGACAGTCCCGCGGTGCAATCATGGATAGCTCCCCAACCAGCCTACGCTGCCGGAAAGTGAAGGGGCGGGCCATCCCAGAAAGCCCAGGCGGGCTGCTTTTGATTTCGCTAACGGACTGGACTAGCATCAAGAGCCTAACGCCAAGCGGCTCCTGCTTGGAAGTGCGGCGTGCTTTTCGCTCGCTGACGTTCGGTGTTTGGAAGCCTGCGGATGATAAGAATTTCGGCTGCTGCTGCCGCCGGAGTTGTCGGTGCGTCGCGTGGAGCTGCTACGCCCAAAATCAGCACGGCCGGAAAATCTTCAGTTAACAAGAGGGGAAAGTTGCGTTAGCGCGTGGGCCTCAGCACGACGATCTGGGGAGCCTCAGGCAGCTGTCCGGGATCAATTGTCAGCGCGCCGCCGTCATGGTGGATGATCAGCCTGTCGGGATGGCGTCCCAGGAATTGGTCCACCGGCTCGATCTTGAGCACGCCGCGCGGGTTCCAGTAATGCATCGGGATGATGATGCGCGGCTCAATAACAGCGACTGCCTGGTCAAGGTCCTCAAGGCCGATCGTCGCGTGGGCACCGGTCAGGGCCAGCAGCACGTCGACCTGGCCGGCCAAGACTTCCAGTGATGCCGGCTCGATCGCGTTGCCAACGTCGCCCATGTGCAGGACTCGCACGCCCCCTATGGTGAAGAGATACATCGCATTGGCATCGGGATCCCGCCTGTAGTCGAAGGTCAGGCTTTCGCTCGTGGGAAACGCCCAAATCGGCACGCCACGCACCGTTATTCCTTTCGGCGGGACGTCTAATAGCGCGTTTACGACGGTCGGCTGATTGCGAACGTGGCTAGGGTCGGAGTGGAACCTGTCTGTCGCAGAGCTCATGATGACGAGATCGGCGGGCTCGTCGATCGGCTCAAAGCCGGGGACCTCGGGCGTGTAAGGGTCGGTGACTATACTCACCTCCGGCGTCTCCAACCGGAAACTCGCATGCGCGTAGAAGGTTATCTTCATCGGCTTGGTCTTCCCGTCCACTTTGAAACAGCCATGGTTTTGGTCAGCAGCGCAATCTTCGAGCGACTTCAACGCGTTTGGGGTCAACGGCCGCGAGGCGGGCGGGATTGAAAGGTGCAAGATCGACCGTGGTCGCCGCCCCGTCCAGGATCAGCTCCGCGATCGCCTCACCGGTGGCGGGCGCGTTGAGGATGCCCCAGACGCTGTGGCCCGTTGCAATGTAAGCGCCGCAGGCGCCTGGGATCGCGCCGATCAGGGGCAATCCGTCGGCCGTTATGGGGCGATAGCAGGCCTGGCTCGCGAGGACAGGGGCCCTCGCTAGGTCCGGAGACATGCGGTCGCACAAGGCTTTCAGCCGGTCGATCGCGCTGTCATCGGGAGCGACGAGGTCAGGATCCATCGGGCTGGGAGACTCACTCGAAATGCCACAGACGTAAGTCGTGCCATCGGCGCGCGGGAAAACCTCCAGTGAGAGCATCGAGCCGACTGGCTCCGCATACTCAAGGAACAGGGCTTCGGGTGGGAATGTCGTGCCGGTTTGGAAGACGAGGCTGTGGCCCTTGAGGCCATACACTGGCGGCAGCGGCAACCACAGCGTCGCCAGTATCGACCATGGTCCCATTGCGATGACAACGGCATCGCCTTCCAGTCTTTCTTCCTCAATCTGCACGCCAACCACGTCGTCCCCGTGGCGTAGCAAGCCCGTGGCTTGGCCGAGGAGCATTCTGGCGCCCCGTTCCTCCGCTGCGCGCATCATGCCGATGGTAAAAGCGGCTGGATGCACTTGCGCCGTCGTGCCGACTGAACCGAGCCGCCCGTCGATCGCAACATATGACGAGATCCATCCTGGCCCGATGCCGCGTGGCGCCCGGGTCGGTGACCGGCCAAGGGTGCCGGCGTAGGTTGTCATCCGACGGTAGCTCCACTCGCCGCTCAGCGCGTCTGCGAGCTCGGCGTGGAGCGTAAAGCTCCGGCGGGCGAGGTGCATGAGGGGTGTGTCATCACACCAGTCGAGAGCCAGAAACCCCCCTGACTTGCCTGACGCGGCGCAGCCGATGGCGCTGCGCTCAACAATGACGACGTCTGCGCCTCTTACGGCGAGGTGGTAGGCAATAGAGGCGCCGATGACGCCCCCACCTAGAATCAGCACCCGCATGCCCGCTCCGTTTCTGTCCAGATCGCTCGCTGCGGGTGGCGCCCGGCTGGCCGCGATGAGATTGTCAGGTCGAGAGGCGGAGTGCGAGACATCTCAAGGGGAGATCGCTCATTAAAATTGCGGCCCAAACTAGAGCAGCAGCGGTCACTGAAAGGGATTGCTTACGGTCTTAGTCGGCGCATAGGGTTCGATGCTGTTCGGCAAGTCGTGTTGGTTGGTCATTAGCCCGACTGCCTTGTCAAGGATGGCCTTCAGAGTGACCGCTTGGGCCAGGCCTTGCTTGTCGCGGGTGAGATCGAGCGATCCATAGAGGGCGATCCGGTTGGTCCCATTTTCGATCGTGAGCTTGCCGATCGACAGCGATGCGGCGTCATCCGCAAAAGGCGAGAAATCACTCATGGGGTGGCTCCAAGTTGGCGAATGATTTGAACCAAGAGGTTCGGCGGCCGTCGGTGGCGTGTATGTTTTGAAGAACCAGTATAAGGGCTGCTGTTTGGTCCGGGGAGCTGCATGGCGACCTGCTTGGCGCGAATAGAAAGTGCAGGGAAGGGGTCAATACCAGTGATCTCGGCGAGCCGGGCAACCGAGATAGCGGAACACTGAGGCGAGGCAGTGTTGGTGCAGATGTAGGCGCCAGCCGTGCCAGCAGCGGGATCGTAGATGGCTTTCCAGATATCGGTCGGCACGAGCACGCTGTCCATCCCGATAGCGTGGATCTCTGAGCCACGAAAGGCAGGGCCGGTGACAACATAGAGGTCACCCTCGCGAACAGCGAGGTCCCGAACGGAACTCTCAATTCCCTCCCATATCCCGCGGTTCAGGTTGCTGGTCTGGGGGACCATATTGGCGAGCGAGAAGCTCTGTTGCTGTGCTTGAGCATCGGGCATGTCGCCGGATGGCGTCATATGGCCTCGATCGTAGCCACCACTTCTCCGGTAATCCTCGAGCTGCGCTTGGTCCGCTTCTGGCAGGCGATCCTCGGGATGAAACACACCTTGGCGTGGCGTCTGGCGAGCGGCTGCGAGGGAATCAACGCTTGGATGTTCGGCGGACCAGATGGCACCGTGAGTAACCCCGGAGGCTATGACGGCATAGGCATCATTGCAGAGGAAGGTGGTCCGTTGGCTAAGCCTGGGATTGAGGAAAATCGGGGGTCGCCCGCTAGGAAAGAATTGAGGACAGGCGACGATTTGAGCGGCAGCGAGGCCAGGTACTGAGAGAGTGAGGAGAATGATGAAAGCGCCAAGAATTTTCATGTTGAGCGATCTGCATATCAGTGCAAACAGTATCGGCGGTCGTGAAACAAGGTGCAAATTGCTCAGAGGCTCGAGTGGGCCATGCAAACCTGGTCTGCAGTGCTCTCGACTTCGCGACCATTTGGCGCCGCCATTGGCTCGGGCCACTCGCTGTCAAAATCGGCCAACTGGTGGGAAGTGAACAGAAAACCGGGCCGGGACTGCTCCCTAGCTTCTCGCGTCGAAGTGACCGTAGTATTGATCCAAGGGCAGGCGCCGCCTGTTTTTGTAGTGATCAGCGGAAGATTACAGTCGCAACGAGCTATTGGAGCGTCGCTTCATCGATGAGAGATGACCAAGACCATTTGGGGACGAAGGAACATCTAGTGAAAGGTGACCCACAAGCCACGACCTTCCAGGTCGTCGGTGTCTAACTTCAGGAGATCCACCGTGAGCCGCTCTCTGCACACCATGATCCGCGCGCGCGGTCTCACAACCGAGTTGATCCAACGATCTTGATCCCCTCCCTAACAGGGTGGACCGGCGGTACCGTTCGTATCGGCGTCACCGGCCTGGCCCGGGCTGGCAAGACAGTTTTCTTAACATCATTGGCGGCGAACCTGCTCGCAATGAGCGCGGGCTTGCCGACGTTGCCGGCACTGTCCGCGCGGATAGGTGGTCGGCGCCTTAGTGTTTCGCTCTCGCAGGCTGGTGCAACTTCAATTCCGCGTTTCGACTACGCGGCTCATCTCGATGCGCTCGCCGGGGAGCCTGCTGCGTGGCCCGCACGAACGGGGGCCGTATCGATGCTGGCGCTTGATCTGTCACTGCCGCGGGCGGGTCCGGCCGCGCAGTTTCCACCTCGAAGGCTTCGGCTGGAGTTCCTCGACTATCCGGGCGAGTGGCTGCTGGACCTACCTCTGCTCCGAATGGATTTTGCTACCTGGTCAGAGGAGATACTCCGTCGGCTGGAGAACCAACCCTTGGCGAAAGAATTCCTCGCCTTTTCCGCGGCGATTCCTTCTGGTGCCTCTGGTGACGAGAGCCTGGCCAGCGCAGGCCACGATCTCTACCGCAGCCTGCTTCGTCGGCTGCGCGACGAGGCGCGCCTGGCTTATCTGCAGCCTGGTCGGTTCCTAATGCCCGCGCCAGGGCCGGAGCCGCCCTGGATCCACTTCTTCCCTCGGCGTGGGCGAGGTGGCCTGGCTAATCTGCTGACCCAACGATATGACGCCTACACAGACGCTGTACGCAGGGACCTATTATCGCCACTGTTCGGCAAGCTCGACCGGCTCGTGGTCTTGGCGGATTTGCTGACCGCGCTTAGCGCGGGGCCGGTAGCGTTTGCTGATACCCATGCGGCACTGGCCGCGGCATCCGGGGCACTGCGCTGGCAATTTTCATGGGTGGAGGCCATCACCTCCTTGCTTTCTCTCCGTCGCCCGGCGCCGGTGATCCGTCGTGTCGCCTATGCCGCGACCAAGGCAGACCATGTCGCCGCCCGGCAGCGCGGCAATTTGCGAGCTTTGATGAAAGCGCTGACGCCGATCGGCGGTGAGATCGTAGGCGCTCATTTCGCATTAGCGTCCGTTCGCTGCACGGAGGATGCTGCTTGGCAATTGGGTGGCCGTAGTGTTTCGGCCGTAAGAGGGCGCGTGGCGGACGAGGGCGTGGGACTGTCGTATCCGGGCGAAGTGCCCGATGAGCCACCGGATGATGCCTTCTGGACTCACGAGTTCTTCGCTTTGCCCGCATTCGAACCGACACGCCTACCGAACGCTCGACGCGTCGGCGTTCCGCAAATTGAGCTAGATGCGTTGCTCACGTTCTTGCTGGACGACGTGCTGTGACTAGCACTCCACGGCTGTTGATCGAGAACCCGGACGCGCCTCGACTTGACCCTGCCATGCCGCTGGCTGGGTCGGATGTGGACTTAGCCCCTCGCACGTCTGGTCTGGCTCTCGCCCTCACGGGTATTGCGATCTTGGCAGTGGGCCTGGCGGCGCTGCAGACCGCCAATTTCGTCGCCAGTCAATTTGACCGCGCCGTCTGGCTAGGTTGGCTGACGCTGGCGGTTGCTTCACTGGGGTTCGGCTTGCTGTTCGCGGCCGTTGGGCGTGAGTTGCGCGGGCTGTTTGCAGTGAGCCAGGTCGATCGCCTGCGCGCCGCTCTGGCCAGTGGCGATGGTCACCGTGTTCATGCCGCAGCCCGGCGCTGGGTTGCGACGCTGCCGGAGGCAGCGACGCTGGTGCCGGCCATCGACGCGGTCAATGATCCGGATGCGATTCTAGCCTTGCTGCGGGCCGGCCCTGCCGCAGCGATGCGTGCCCGAAGTGACGCCCTCGGGCGTGTCGCAGCTCTCCAGATGGCAGCTGGCATCGCTGCCACCCCCGCTCCTGCCTTGGCCGTATTGCTGGTGGCCTGGCGCGGATTGCGGCTCGTGCGACAAGTGGCGGTGCTGCACGGCATGAGACCTGGGCTACTCGGCACGCTGGGTCTAGTGCGCCGGACTATGTTGGCCGCAGGTCTGGTCGCTGGCACGGAGGCAGCGCTCAACGCCGCGGCGCACGCGGCTTTATCTAACCCATTTCTTGCCCACGCCTTCGGCGAGATGGCCGGCGCCGGCGTTGCCGCTCGTCGCATGATCTTGCTGGCGCGCGCCGCCGCCGCGGCATGCAGTCCACTGCCCCCGGTTGGCGAGGAGTAGCTGTTCGGCAACACGCGTGGCCAAGTTTGTTGATCCTGGGAATAAGAGTCTCCGAACATTCCCGACGGGAACGGCCCATGTCGCCTGCAAATCTAATGACGAGGCAGTGCAAAGGATGATCAAACCATTGAGACGGAGCTTTCACGGTAGTGCCAACCAGTTAGGCGATTCGTCGGTGAGGCGAAAGCTCTGATCATTATGAGTCTACAACTTAAGGCTAACGTAAACACGCGAGAAGGATACTTATCGCGTGTTGACGTATGATCTGCTGGCAAGTGCATGCTCATGGAAGTCATGTCGTAGCCTGTTGTGTGCCAGCTTCTGCTCAAAGCTTTTCTCCATCGAAGCTTCGGACATAATTGGCATCCCGACCTGCGACCCGCGTTAAGCGGGCGGACTTGCCGTCCTGTTGTCGCCGAATCCCGGCGCGGAAGATAAACTCGCTAGTTTTGTCGCAGGAACTCTTCGACCTCGCGGCGCGAGGGAAAGCTGGCCCTGCCGCCCTCGCGCCCGCATTTCAGCGCGGCCGTCGCCGACGCAAAACGGAGGGCCACTTCCTCGCCGCAGCCTTCCACCAGGGCCAGGGTAAACGCTCCATGGAAGATATCCCCGGCGCCGACCGTCTCCACGGCGTCAATCTTGAAGGCCGGCATGTGCCGCATGCCGTTCCCATGGCCGAACCACAGGACCCCCCGCTCTCCCAGCGTTACTGCCACGAAAGGAGAGTGGCGAGCAGCCTCGTGGAGGCCTGCCGCAGGGTCACCGGCGCCGAAGAGACTGGCGAGACCAGGTTCCGAGAAGATAGCATGGGACGCCGCGGCAACGGCGGGCAGAGACGACTTGTCGCCAGCACCGTCAGCATCGAGAATGCCCGGAAGGCCTTTCGCGGCCGCAGCCTTAAGGGCGGCGACGGCACCATCAACCCACCGGTTATCTGCGAGGACGGCGTCTCCCGAGGAAATTTCCTGAAGTGGAAGCCAGCCCGGATCAGGGTCGATGGCGCCAGAGCGGTAGAGGATGATCGCCCGGTTGCCCTCACGGTCATTGAGTACGAGGGAGTGCGACGATTGCGCTCCGGTAAACAAACGGGAGAGGCTAGTATCAACGCCTTCGCTCTGCAGGCCGGACAAGATAATGCGGCCTTTGTCATCATCGCCGAGCCGTCCGCACCAGTACGCCTGTGCTCCCAGCCGGCTGACGATCACCGCGGCGTTCGCGGCCATGCCTCCGCCGCTCTCTGCGAAAGAGGTGGCGAGGAATTTTCCATCCACCGATGGCAACTGCTCGACGCCGTAGATGAAGTCTACAACGGCTCCTCCAACACAGACGATTTTGCGGATCACTTCACCGCTCCCGCAAGCAGCTCCTTGACCAGTGAGCGGGAGGCAACCCAGCCAATAAGGAGGACAGGTAGAATCGCCATCACAGCGGCCGCTGACATCCGGGCCCAGCTCTGGCCTTCGGTCGTAAAGAATGACGCCATATAGACCGGAAGCGTGCCGGCCCCCTGCCCGGTCAGGTTGACGGCAAAGAAGAACTCATTCCAGGTCAGGATAAGGAGTAAGAACGCCGTCGTCGCAAATCCGGCCTTGGAGAGAGGCGTGACGATCTTCAAGAAAATCACGCGGTGAGGCGCACCTTCCGACAAGGCGGCCTCAACCAGTTCAAAGGGCACGTCGCGGAAGAAGGACCGCATCAGCCACAAAGCGATGGGGATATTCAGGGCGGTATAAATCACGACGAGACCAAAGAGTGAATCGATGAGGCCCATCCTGGAATAGAGCAGGAAGAGCGGCACGATGACGGCCACCCCCGGCATAAAGCGCGTCGATAGAGCGAAGAACAGCAGGTCGTTCGACTTCCGTCCCGGAAAGAACGCCAGTTTGTAGGAAGCGGGAAGCGCCAGGGCCATGGCCAGCACGATAGATGAAACGACAGCGATAACCGTGTTGCCGAGATAGTGCAGGTAACCACCTGTGAGCGCGCCCCAGTAATGGGCCAATGTCAGAGGGACGAATATGGTTGGGGGGAATGCTATCGCGTCCGACTCGCGCTTGAAGCCGGTGAAGACTGTCCAGATGATGGGGAAACAGAGTCCGAACGCGACGACGAACGTGAGGCCAGAGAGGGCCTTCGCGCGGAGCCTCCGCATAACTAATTCCTCTCCATAAAGGGCCGGACATAGGAGAGGAGCCCGAGTGCCACGGCCGTCGTCATGAACGCCGTGACCAGGCCACCGGCCGCCGCACGGCCGATCTGGTATTGCTCGGTCAGCGTTTTGTAAACGCTGAACATGAGGTTCGTTGTTTCATTTCCCGGACCGCCATAGGTCCCAACGTAGATGGGCCCGAAAACGGGCAGAATCAGGATAGCCTCGATCAGCATGCCCACGCACACGTACGGCACAAGATGAGGCAGGACCACGTACCGGAACTGGTTCCACGTGCCGGCACCGTCCATCCGCGCGGCTTCAATGGTTTCCTGCGACACCGTCTGCAGCCCGGCCAGCAGGATGAGCATCATGAATGGCGCCCACTGCCAGGTAATCATGATGATTATCGCGACTTTTGGTTCGTTGCTGATGAGGTCAACTGGTGGTAAGTCGAAGACGCTCAGGCCATATGTGAGCAAACCGTAGACCGGATTGAGAATCATGGTCTTCCAGATGATAGGATTTACGGTTTCCATCACCAGGAACGGCGCGAACAAAAGCGAATAGGCGAGGCCGCGGCCAAAGGTCAGGCGGTTCACCAGCAGCGCTAGACCTAGCCCGATGAGCATGGTCAGGACGGCCGGAACCACAGTGAAGATGACCGTGTTTTCTATCGCCGTCCTGAACAACGGATCGGTCACGATATAAACGAAATTCCGCAAGCCAACGAACCGCATGGGGCGATTGGGGTAGAGCATATTCCACGAGTAGAGGCTGAAATAGATGGTCGCCAGGAACGGCAGCTGCGTCACGATGATGAGGTAACTCACGGCAGGCAATGTCGCCCAGCGCGAAGGTGCGAGGCGGCCCAAACGGGCCGCACTCATTGTTGTTTCAGCCACTGCCGCCGCCCCCGGTGCGTCCCTTATTTTATGTAGCCGGCATCTGTCATGACCTGGACTGCCGTCGCCTGGGAACGCTTCAACGCTTCATCCACAGTCATGCTGCCAGCAATGACAGCGGAGAAGTTCTGGCCGAAGTCAGCGGCCCATGTCGCATATTCAGGGATGTCTACCTGCGCGGTGCCCGTGTACGGGACCGCGTCCCTCGCGGGTTTAGTGAGGTCGGCACCCTCGATGGCCTTAAGAACTATTGGTGCAAAGGGAGCCGCCGCAACATAGTCGGCCCTGCTATATGTCGAAAGGCGCGTGCCGGACGGGATGCGCAGCGGCCCGTAGGTCTGAGCGACCAGGTTGACGTAGTCTTTTGACGTGGCCCACCGGATGAACTTGAAGGCGGCGTCCTGGTGCTTCGACGTTGCTAGAATGCCAAGCGCCCAGGTGTAGAGCCAGGAGGAACCATTCACCGATCCTTCTGTGGGGGCAAGTGCATAGCCGATCTTGCCAGCTACCTTTGAGCTTTTAGGATCCGCCAGCAAACCAGCCGCCACCGTTGCATCGACCCAGATGGCCGCGTCACCCTGGGACATCAGCGTGAGGGCTTCGTTGAAGCCGACGCTCGTCGCGCCCGGTTCACCGCAGCTCTTCAGCAAATCCACGTAGGCCGTAAAGGCCTTTTTAAACGCCAGGCTTGTTATCTGCGGCTGCCAGTTCATGTCGAACCACTTGGCGCCATAGGAATGCATGAAGGTGATGAAGGGAGCGAGTTGCCCGAAGTCTGGCACGCCTTTCATGACAATGCCGTAGACCCGCGCTTTGGGGTCATTCAGTTTGCAGGCATAAGTGCGGATATCGTCCCAGGTGGGCGCTGGGGGCATCGTCAGTCCGGCCTTCTCGAAGAGGTCCTTGCGATACATCGTAAAGGAGCTCTCGCCGTAGAATGGCAGAGCATAGAGCTGGCCCTTGACGCTAACCGCCGACCGGATGGTCGGGATAATGTCACCGACGTCATACGCGGCCTGTTCGGCGGCTGGCAGCGCCGCGAACATCGGCGTTAGATCAACCAGCCACTTGTTGGTCACCCAGCCCGACTGAACTTCATAGGGGCTTATGGTGGCGACATCGTAGCGCCCACCCTTGACAGCGACGTCTTGCGTTACGTTCTGGCGGAGCACGTTATCTGGGAGAATGACAAATTTGACCGTGACATCGGGATTGGCTTTCTCGAAGACAGGAGCAAGTTGCTGCATCGTCACCATGTCGGGATTATTCACCGACGCGACGGTGACCTCCGCCGCCTGCGCGGCACAGCAGGCAAGAAACGAGATTGTAGCGAGTAGCAGGACTTTCATCGGTATCTCCCAAGGATTTTATGATTTTACAGCCAAGGTCTGCGCCTTTCCGGCCAGCCTCCTTCGGTGCGGGGTGCGCTGCTCAGGTCGAACTCCGCACGGTCAGTTCGAAGGGAAGAATGACTTCCGATTCCCGGCGGGCGGTGTTCTTTTCATTCAGCAGCGACGCGACGGCGGGACCGAAATCCACAGCGGGAACGCGGATGGTGGTCAGCCAAGGTGCGAGCCACGCGTTGATTCCGTTATCGTCGAAACCGACAATGGCGAGACCACCCGGGACACTGACGCCGCGCTCCTGGGCGGCCCTGTAGATTCCGTAGGCAATCATGTCATTTCCGCAGAATATCGCGCGAGGCGGCTGACCCCTGGAGAGCAGCTCACGTCCATGTCCGTATCCAGCTTCAGTCGTCAGTGCGCTTTCAATCTGAATGACCGAAGCGGGGTCGATGCCATGCTCGGCGATCCGGCCAAGAAATCCCTCGAGGCGGCTACGGCTTGCCGAATTTTTTCGGGGACCGTGGATGATGGCGATACCGGTGTGGCCGCGCTCGAGCAGATGGGCCGCAACAGCGCGTCCGGCCGCCTTGTTATCAATGCCCACATAAGGCGCCTTGATAGGCGGCGGAGGACGGCGGTTGATGAATATGAACGGCCTTGCGGTTTGAGCCATCGCCCGGAGCCGTGGTGTATCCATTGCGCCAAGCAGAACAATCCCCCGCGGCCTCAGGCTCTCCGCATCGGCTAGAAGGCGGTCCTGTTGCTCAGGCTTCTCAGCTGTGTTGCAGAGCACCATCGACAGGCCGCCGAGCTGCAGAGCCTTCTCGAGAGACATCGCGACATCGGCGCAGAAATCATTCGTCAGGTCAGGCACCAGGAGGACGACAATCCTCGTTTCCGATTGCCGCAGCGAGCGTCCGATTGCCGAAGGCGTGTAACCTAGCGACCTTGCGGCCTCAATCACACGCTGGGCTGTCTCCGGGGCGACCGAGGCGACCAGGCCGTTCAGCACCCGGGAAACCGTTGCCGTTGAGAGACCACACGCTTCCGCTACGTCGATCACGGTCGGAGGCCTTCCATGGTTTCTCAGTGTTGCCTCCCCCAAACCCATAGCCCTTTCCGGGCCTTCATTGCCTGCAGGAAGCCATTCCAAACAACCAATGTCAACGTTTACATTTAGCTCTGTTCGTCGTGTCATCGTTTACATCGATGTCTAGGTTGCGGTAGTAACTGGAGAAAGCAAGGCGGGAAGCCCGGGGATGATCGCAGTCAGCGCCAAACCGAACCTAAAGCTGCGGAGCCTTGCCCGGCCATCCGGAGCGCTGGCGATGCTGGCGATAGATCAGAGGGAATCCATGCGTGCGATGTTTGCGGAGAAGCAAGCCGCACCGGTTACTAACGACCAGATAACTGGGTTCAAGCTCGCGGCATTGCGCGCGCTAACGCCTATCGCATCCGCCGTCCTCATCGATCGGCCGTTCGCGTGGAAGCGCGCCATAGCGGAAAGCGCGGTCAGCCCGGGGTGCGGCCTGATTGCGGCGATGGACCACTTCATCGAAGGAAGAGGGGAACTCATCACAGACGTCGTCATTGACGAGGCGTTCAATCCGATAGAAATACGGGCCGACGGGGGAGTCGCCTTGAAGCTCCTAATTATCTGGCGTCCCGATGAACCCGCGGAGCGCCGCGTCGCCCTTGCAGACGACTTCATATCGCGTTGCCGCGATGCGGGACTCATCAGCATCATCGAACCTGTTTCACGGAAGCCACATGACGGCCGGACTTGGGATCTCGGGGAGGGCATTCTCGCGGCGGCCAAAGAACTCGGAAATCGCGGCGCGGATCTCTACAAGGCCGAAGTACCGCGTTACGGAAAGGGCGGAGAAGCGGCTGTCCGGGCAGGTTGTGCCGTGCTGACCCGCGTGATCCAGAGTCCGTGGGTCGTGCTGTCCTCCGGCGTCGCCCCGGATGATTTTCCGGTGGCCGTCGAATGGGCGTGCCGTGAAGGCGCCTCCGGGTTCCTGGCCGGGCGGGCCGTCTGGCGGGGCGTGGTTGGCACACCCAATACCGAGGAAGCATTGGTCACCGACGCCGTCCCTCGCCTCCAGGCCCTGTGTGATGTCGTGGATAGGGTCGTATCGGGTTAATGACAGCAGGCCTGCGGCGCGGCGCCAACAAGGCACGACCACGTAACTGTCGCATCAGCGAGCGTAAGCGCCGCGCCAAGTTTTGGTTCCAGTACACTCAGCCTTCTACACTCAGCGCTTCGCGCTCGCCGCGATGCCGCAGGTATTCAGCCAGCATGTGCAGCAATCAAACGTTGTCAGGAGTTTGCCCACAACGCTCAAAAACCCCGGACAGCCTGAGGTCATCGCGGTACACCTGCTTAGCCTCCTCACCGTATCTCAATGAAACCCTGCTCAAGCAGGAGCACCCCCAATGCATGGCGCGGCAGATGCATCCAGGCCCAGGGCTCAGCGTAGGACAGGTCTTCGCTGACGTGTGACCTGGAAAGATACGAGATGGGTATCGATTCAAATTGGACAGGAGTGGTAAAAAAATCAGAGGATGACGAGCCGGCTTAGGCGTTCAGTATCAATCGGCAAGAAACGCGATGTCACCCGAACCGCAGCTTCTGTCACCACGCGGGAAGCTCCGTTATCGCGTGTTGACATCATCGAGCTGGTTCGGTCGAATCACTCGGTTTGCACAACGGCGGCGTATTGGCCAGCCTGCACAAGTTGATGACCATCGAGGTCGTCGTGCAAAGAACTCAGCGCAGAAAGGGTGTTGCAGCGCAAGTCTCGAGCGGGCTTCACGGCGACGGCGTCTTCGCGCGAGCGATTGGAAGGTCTGACGCGCGAATTATTCCGTTTTGACTACTGAAGCTCAACTGCTGGGCCGTGCTCTGCGACTGGGAAACGCCGCTGATCCTGTGGTCACCGCTATCGTATAATGTCACTGTTTCAGCCTGCTTTACTGCGACACGCCTTGCATCCGGGAAGCAAGCGTAGTGCATGCCATTCTGCGATCCAGTTGACGAGGGCTGACCCAGCCCCTCCGGCCACCATGGCTTGGGAGAATCCTCTTCCATTGGCGGCGGTCCGTTGACCTCCTCTGCCTGGCGCGACAGCGCCGTGCAGAGCGCGTTGACCTTGTCCTTCAAGTCTACGTTGAACATGTCACCGAC
>NZ_LMUQ01000005.1 GCF_009765865.1 Acidisoma sp. L85 | reverse complement strand
TTTGGCGATAAGCCCGCCTCTCCCGGGTGGCGGGCGTGAGATTTAAGCACGCACGCGCCCCGATTGTTGTTTTGAGGTTTCTGATGTCCCGTCGCTGCGAGATCACTGGCAAGACTGTGCAATCTGGCAACAATGTCAGCCATGCGAATAACAAGACGCGTCGCCGGTTCCTGCCAAATCTGCAAGACACCTCGATGATGTCCGATATTCTCGGCGCGCCGATCAGCCTGCGGGTGACCACGAACGGTATCCGCACGATTGAGCACAATGGCGGCATCGACAACTTCCTGCTGACCACGGCCTCGCGCCAGCTGACGCCTGAGGCGAAAATCCTCAAGCGCCGTCTTGAGCGCGCCCAGGCCCGCAAGGCCGCCGCGGCCTAAGGTTTCGCTGCGGGGCGCGGCTCCGCGGATTGGTGGATATGGAAAGGCCCCCGGGAAACCGGTGGGCCTTTTTGGTTTGTGGGTAAGCCGATCCCTCCTCGGAGGAAGGATCAGATTGTGCTGATCTGATACAGAACCGCGACCCAAACATCCGTCATGGCACGCGAAGGCGTGCCATCCACGCCTTGCCTTCGTCCCGCAAGGAAAGGCGTGGATGCCCGGCCTTCGCCGAGCATGACGTGGTGGGATGAGCACGGCTAAACCAAGAAACTCCGCTCCAGAGCCACGCCGGTGGGTGCCTTCCCCACCCCCATCCCCTCCCTTGCGGGGAGGGGAGTCGCCACTGGAGCCCTTAGCCGCCGAGGCCGCCGAGGGTGATGTATTTGATTTCGAGGTAGTCTTCGATGCCGTATTTGCTGCCCTCACGGCCGAGGCCCGAGGACTTCATGCCGCCGAAAGGCGCGACCTCGGTGCTGATGACGCCCTCATTGATGCCGACGATGCCGTATTCCAGTGCCGAGGAGACGCGGAAGATGCGGCCGACGTCCCGCGCGTAGAAATATGCCGCGAGACCGAACTCCGTGTCGTTGGCGAGCCTGATCGCCTCCTCTTCGGTCTTGAAGCGGAACAGCGGCGCCACTGGCCCAAAGGTTTCCTCCGAGAAGATTTTTGCTTCACGTGGAACATTCGCCAGCACCGTGGGCTGGAAGAAAGTGTGGCCCAAGGAATGCGGCTTGCCGCCGGTCACGATGGTCGCGCCATGGCTCACCGCGTCGGCGATATGCTCCTGGACCTTCTCGACGGCGGCCTTGTTGATGAGCGGGCCCTGGGTTGCACCGGCCACCATGCCGTCGGAGACCTGCAGCGCCTCGACCGCCACTTTGAACTTGGCAGCGAAGGCGTCATAGACGCTGTCCTGCACCATGATGCGGTTCGCGCAGACGCAGGTCTGTCCGGTGTTGCGGAACTTGCAGATGATCGCGCCCTTTACCGCCTCATCGAGATCGGCATCGTCGAACACGATGAACGGCGCATTGCCGCCGAGTTCCATGCTGGTCTTCTTGATGGTGGGCGCGCATTGGGCGAGGAGCTGAGCGCCGACTTCCGTGCTGCCGGTGAAGGTGAGCTTGCGCACCAGCGGGTTGGAGGTGAGTTCCGCGCCCATGATGCGGCTCGCACCCGTCAGCACGTTGCAGACGCCGGCGGGCATGCCGGCGCGCTCGGCCAGGACGCCGAGGGCGAGGGCGGAGAAGGGCGTCTCGCTCGCCGGGCGGATGACGCCGGTGCAACCAGCGGCCCAGCCGGGACCGGCCTTGCGGGTGATCATCGCGGCCGGGAAGTTCCAGGGCGTGATGGCGGCGAAAACGCCGATCGGCTCCTTGGTCACCAGGATGCGGCGGCCTGGGCCGGTCTCGGGGATCACGTCGCCATAGATGCGCTTGCCCTCTTCAGCGAACCACTCGATGAAGCTCGCCGCATAGGCGATTTCGCCACGGCTTTCGGTGAGGGGCTTGCCCTGCTCGGCGGTCATGATGGTCGCCAGGTCTTCCTGGTTCTCCATCATAAGGTTGAAGAGCCTGCGCAGGATCGCCGCGCGCTCCTTGGCGAGAAGCTTGCGCCAGGCGGGCTGCACCCGGTTCGCGGCCTCGATCGCGCGGCGCGTCTCATCGGCGCCGCAGACGGGAACGTGACCGATGACGGCGCCCGTCGCCGGATTGGTGACCGCCATGGTCTTGCCGCTGTCGGCCTGGATCCATTTGCCGTCGAGCAGGTTGGCCTGCCGTAGCAGCGTGCTGTCCTTCAGCGGCAGCGTCGTGACCGTATCGAGCATGTGCTCACTCCCGTGCGGTTGTTTTGGGTTAGTGCCAGATTAGCAGACAGGCGTGGGGCTGCCCATTCCGCAGCCGGGGATCCGCATCCTGTTAAGGGGCGGCCGAGGGGTTGTTCAGGGGATATTCTCGGACACGAATATCTCGAAGGGCAAGAGGATCTGGCTCGGCGAGGCAGGCAGTGGCGCGCCAATCGCCGCTACCATGGCCTCGACGCATCGCGCGGCCAAAGGCCCTACGGGCGTGTTGAGCACCAGCGTCGCGATATCGTCGATGAGGGCGGCGCGGGTTTCCGGGGTCATCTCGTTGCAGACGAGGGTCGGGCGCTGTTCCGGCGGGGCGTCGCGCAGCGCCTGGATCACTCCCTCCACCCCGCCGCCACCGACATAGAGGCCGACGAGATCCGGGTGGCGCCGCAGCAGGGTGATGGTCGCTTCCTGGGCAATATGCGGGTCCTCCAGGTTGATCATCGTTTCCAGCAGCGTGAAGGCCGGGGCATGCTCGCGGAAATAGGAGCGGAAGCTGATCTCGGCGAGTTCCTGGCCGAGGTAGCGATGGCTGCCGAGCACGACGCCCACCGAGCCCGGGCGGCGCGCGGTTCGCGCGACGGTCCAGGCGGCGGTTCGCCCCACTTTGCGGCCGTCGAGGCCGATATAGCCGGCGCGGCCCTCAGCGGAGACATCGGAGAGCAGGGTGAAGCAGGGGACGCCGCGTTCGCGCAGCAAGGCCACCGCCTCAGAGACATGTGGATGGTCCAGGGCGACAATGCAGAGTGCATCAACCCCTGGCCCGAGTTCCTTCATCGTGGCGGCAACCGCGCTGGGGGTAAGTTCCTCCATGAAAGCAACGATCGGCCGGCCCCGGATGGCGGAGGCCGCTTCGGTGGCCGAAGTCAGAGCCTGCGCGAGCTGCTGGTAGAAGCTGGTGGCGCGTCGCTGGAGAAGGAAGCCGAGACGGCGCACGGGCAGCTCGCCCTCGACCCGGCGGCGCATGAGGGCGGCGGCGTGGAAGCCGAGGGACTCGGCGGCGCGCAGCACGCGGTTGGCAGTGTCCTCCCGCACCGGATGGCGCTGGTTCAGCACCCGATCCACGGTCGCGACGCTGACACCCGCGGCGCGTGCCAGATCGCTGATCGTCGCTCGCTGCGTCATGCTATCGCCATGCTCATTCTCTCATTCGGCTTGCAGGCGGTCATGATAGAATTTGCTAGGAATTATCGCAAGGCGTTGAGATCCTCGGCCGGGTTAGGCTAAAGCTGCGGCAACGGGTTCATAGAGCCTGATCAGAGGGAGCAGCCGATGTCTGCAGTCGTTCGCGACTATAGTCTTTCCGGGCCTCAGGGACGTGCCGCCGTGGAGGCAGGGCTTGCCTCCGCCGTCTGGTATTCCTCGCCGGTGGCGCGGAAGCAGATGAAGGAACTGATGAAGCGCAAGGATGGCCCGGCCATCCGGGACACGCTGATCTGGTTCGCTTCGCTGGCCGTGTTTGGCGGCCTCGGCATCGCCCTTTGGGGCAGCTGGTGGGCGGTGCCGTTCTTCGCGGTCTATGGCGTCCTGTATTGCTCGGCCTCCGACAGCCGCTGGCACGAATGCGGGCACGGCACGGCGTTCAAGACGCGCTGGATGAATGATGTCATCTATCAGATGGCCTCTTTCATGGTGCTGCGCGAGCCGACCTGCTGGCGCTGGAGCCACGCGCGCCACCACACCGATACGATCATCGTCGGGCGCGACCCGGAGATCGGTGTGCCGAGGCCGCCGAAAATGCTCAGCCTGCTCTCGAATTTTCTTGCCATCAACAGCGGCCTCAACGAGCTGCGCGAGGTGGCGATCCACACCTTTGGCTACCTGACGCCTGAGGAGCGCGGCTATATTCCCGAGATGGAGCAGCCGAAGGTGTTCCGCACGGCGCGGATCTGGGCCGTCATCATTCTCGGCGTGATCGCGCTGTCCTTCGTCCTGCATAGCTGGATGCCGCTGGTGCTGGTGGGTCTGCCGTCCTTCTACGGCGCCTGGCTCTACCTGGTCTTCGGCCTGACGCAGCATGCGGGGCTGGCGGAGGATGTGCTCGACCACCGGCTGAACTGCCGCACGGTCTATATGAATCCGATCTTCCGCTTCATTTATTGGAACATGAACTACCATGTGGAGCACCACATGTTCCCGATGGTTCCCTATCACGCGCTGCCGAGGCTGCATGCCGCGATCAAGGGCGATACGCCGCCGCCGTATCATGGGCTGCTGGAGACTTATCGGGAGATCATCCCGGCGGTGCTCCGCCAGCGTCACGACCCCGAATATCATGTGGTGCGCGTCCTGCCGGCGAATGCTCGTTCGGCTGAGGAACTTACCGCCCAGCCGATTGCTGCTTAAACTCCGACATCAAGACAGACGAGGAAAACGGGTCCAATGGCCGAGAAGAGCTGGGTGGAAGCCTGCAAGACCGATGATGTCGAGGCGGAGGATGTGATCCGCTTCGACCATTCGGGACGCACCTTCGCCGTCTATCGCAGCGAGGACGACGAATATTACGCGACGGACGGGCTTTGCACCCACGAGAAGGTGCATCTCGCGGATGGGCTGGTGATGGGCAACATCATCGAATGCCCGAAACATAACGGCCGCTTCGATTATCGTACCGGTGACGCGAAGGGTGCGCCCGTCTGCGTGAACCTGCGAACCTATCCCGTCCGTGTCGAGGATGGCGCCGTTCTCATCGATATTGGTTGAGTCTGACCGCTTCGCGGCAATAAGCGTTGAATGTCGGCGTTCACCGCACCGTCGAGGTGCGGCGGCGCGAGCAGACATGAACTCGACCCATGTGCTGCGGCGCCGCTATCTGCGGTCGATGCTCCACAGCATCGCGCCGGAATATTGCGGCGTGTCACTCATATTCAGGGCGTGCAGCGCTTCGGGCTGAGGCGCGCGTAGGGTGATGGTGACGAGGCGCGGCCGGTCAGGGCCGGTGGCGGGCAAAGGCAGGGTCAGCACTCTCCTCTGGCCGACGCGCAGAGTGATGGGCAGAGCGGAGACGCCATCCACCTCAGGCTCAATAACCACGGATGAGACGCGGTTGGCGATGCGGGGCGGTGCGTAACCTTCCAGCGTAAGCTCCGCCGCGGTTTGGCCGGGCTGCACGGGAAGAACGATCCGCGCCATCCCGGTGCGAATGAAGACCTGGCCATTGGGCGTGCGGCGGGTGCCGAGCGCCCAGCCTTCCGGTAGCAGGCTGCAGGTCTCGCGATGATCGAGCTGGTCGATGCGCAGGGTGCCGGAGCGTTGCGCGAGATACGGATCGGCACGCGCCGCCGCCTGTTCCTCCGGCGGCAGCCAGCAGCTTTGGCTGCGCGTCATATAGACTGCGCGGTATTGCGGGCTGACCTGCGGCGCCCAGAGTGCCGCCGCCATGACGGCGCCTTCCCCACCCATCAGCGCGAGACCGAGACACAAGGCGCCAGCGGCGAGCGGGCGCTTGGGGGATTTAAGAAAGGATCGGCGCATTCGTGTACCAGCCTAGCATCATGAGAAGCTGAAACGCGCCGAGTGCCACCGTCACTCCCCAGAAGACGCGGGGCAAGAAACTGCCGCGCAGGATGCGGAATAGCGCGAGGATCGTGATCGGGTTGGTCAGCAGGAATCGCGGGAGGGATTGCAGGCCGGCCGTGCTCGCCATCAGGATGCTGGCGCCGATCAGCCAGGCCTCGGCGTAGCGACCCACCAGTGCCTGGCGGAGCGCAAGCACCAGACCGAGGATGCCTACCGCCGCCTCGACCGACAGGCTTTCATGGGCGGGCGAGGCGAAAACCTGCGACCAGTCATGAGCCACCAAACCCTCCCAGAGGAAATCCCAGGGCGGGAGGGAATGCCGATGCCAGGCGGCCTGGACATGCCCGAAGGCGAGGCCGTCACCGACATGCCAATAGAGATAAGCGACGAAGCCGACGAGGCCGAGTGGTGCGATCGCCAGCGGTAGAATGAGGGCGGCGGCGTGGCCGATGGGGTCGCGCCGCAAAGCGCCGCTGTGCCAGGCGCCCCAGAGCATGCGCAGCCGCTCGACGGCGATCACCGGCACCATTAGCAGGCCGGTCGGTCGCGTGGCATCGAGCAGAGCGCAGCCGATCGCGGAGCCTACCGGGCGCTGGCGAATGAGGGCGAAGAGCGAGGCCGTCATCAGCAGCGCGTAGAGCGCCTCGGAATAGGGCATCGAAAAATACAGCGTGCCGGGCCAGAGGGTGAGAAAGCCGAGCCAGGCGAGGAGGGGCGCGAAGCCTTCGGCTTTCGTGCGATCGGTGGCGGTGTGGCGCAGGTAGAGGGCGCCAAGGGTGCCGAAGGCGATGAAGCAGGCGGTCGAGAGCATCACGCCGGCGGCGGTCAGCGCCGCGTCGCTCAGCCGCAGCGCCGCGAAGATGCCGAGCAGCATCGGGTAAAGCGGGAAGAAGGCCCAGTTGGCGGTATTGCCGGCCGTATCGCCGCGTGAGGTGAGGTCGTAGCCGTGCCGCGCGGTGTCCTGGTACCAGTAGCAGTCATATTTGCAGATCGCGTGGGCGAAGCCGCCGTGGCCATCAGCGATCAGCACATAGAGCGCAAGTCGCAGCAGCGAAAACAGGCCGAGCAACACAACCGTCACGAGGATTGGATGAGCTGTGCAAAGCTCTCGGGCGCGAATAGCGAGGGTGTCGGAGATTGGGCGCCGCCGTTGTGGCAGCAAAACCGGTGGCGAGGCGCCACCTGCCAGAGCCTCCGCAGCAGCGACCCCGCCATCCGGCATCGGCTCGATCAGTCGCTGCGACACAGGGGGTAGTCCTTTTTTTGGTCGAAGATATCATTCAAGCGACTGATTAGGGCGGAAGACAGGCGGAATCACGGCTGCACTGGCCGGGCCTCGTCCCGAAAAAGCATTAGGTGCTTAGTTCGCACTTGCACAATAATGTTCCGATCGGGTAATGGACGGCGAGTCGTACAGATATTGCGGTTGGGTGAAGCAACTGAAGGGCAATCTCGACGCTGTGTTCACCGGGGAGGGTTTTGTCCTTCTCACGGGCTGGCTTGCGGAGTCAGGCGGCGTCAGGCCTCCGCCGGCCGCGGTCGTCACTTTATGGGACGGCGCGCAACTGCCGCTTCGCGCTTATCACACGCGGCCGGACCTCACCGAGACGGGTCTTGGCGCCTGCGCGTTCCAGTTGGTCGCACCGGTCGACGGCGAACTCCCGGCGGAAGCGGGGATCACCACCTCGGCCGATGGGCTGGCGCCGCTGGCCTTCTCGCTTGCCACCGTCCGCCATGCGCCCTTCGAACCGCTCGGCACGATCGAGCATGTCGGCCTGGACGGTGTTTGGGGCTGGATCTTCGATCCGGCGCTGCGGATTTCCGGCAAAGCGCCGGTGCTGCGTTTCGACGGCTGGCTTGATGTGCCGCTCAAACTCGACGTGCCCCGCGGCGACTTGCCCTTCGAGGCGGCCCGAACACAGCCCTTCGGCTTCCATCTGCCGCTCCGCGCCTTGCTGACGAGGATCGCCGCGCGCGAACCAAACCTGTTTCTGCTGGACGGGGGCAGTCATCGCTACGAGTTGATCTGCGACGACCGCGCGGTGGTCGCGCTGGATGCCGATCTGGCGCCGGCCGTTTCGGGTCGGGTCGAGAAGATCGACAAGAGCCGGCTGCACGGCTGGGCCGTGGCCCGAGAGTTTCCCGATCTCGCCTTGGACATCGAGATTCTCGCGGATAATACGCCGCTCGCGACGGTGAGCGCGGATCGGGCGCGCATCGATCTGAAGCGAGAGCGGATTTCGCAAACCATCGGCGGTTTTCGTCTGCCGCTTGGTCTTACGCCGTCGGAGGGTGGCCGTACGCAACTAGCTGCCCGGCCGCTCGGCTCGGCCAAGCTGTTGCGTGGCGTGGTCGAGGCCGAACTCGTCCCGCAGGCGTCGCGTGGCGGGCTGGTGCCGCATCTCATTCCGTCCCTTGCCGCGCGGGGCATCGCGGTCATCGTGCCGATCTATAACGCGGCCGAGGATCTGGCGCTGTGTCTGGAGAGCCTGGTGGCCTGGACCACCCTGCCGGCGCGTCTCATCCTGCTCGACGATGCGAGCCCCGATCCGGCGGTGAGGGAAGCGCTGTCGCGCTACGAAGGGCGAGCCGGGGTCGAGATCCATCGCAGCGCGGAGAATCGCGGTTTCACCCGTAGCTGCAACCATGGCATTGCCCTGGCGGGGCGAGACGATGTCGTGCTGCTCAATTCGGATACGGCGGTGGGACCGCGCTGGCTGGAGGGGCTGCGCGCGGCGGCCTACAGCCACCCGAGGCACGGTTCGGCGACGCCGATGTCGACCAACGCGGGCATCTTCTCCTTTCCGCATTCGGGGACCGACAATGCGCTGGCGGGCGGCACGATCGAAACCGCCGCGCGGCTGGCGGCTCAGGGGGCCGGGCCGTTCTATCCGACGGTGCCGACTGGCCATGGTTTCTGCCTCTATCTGCGGCGTGATTGCCTGGACGAGACGGGTGGTTTCGACGAGGCGGCTTTCCCACGTGGTTATGGGGAGGAGAACGACCTTTGCCTGCGTGCGCGGGGGCTCGGCTGGACTCACGTGTTGGATGACCGCACGCTGGTCTTCCACAAGCGTTCCGCGAGTTTCAAGGAGGCTCAGAGCGAGCTAATCCTGCGGGCGCGCGAAACGCTGGATGTGCGCTATCCGGAATACGGCGCGCTGGTGGATGCGATGAAGCGCGATCCGCTCATCGCGGCGGCGCGGTGGCGGATGCAGGCGGGAGCCGCCCGGCTCAAGCGGGAATCGATCCGCCCGCGCGTGCTCTTCGTGGTGTCGACCGAGACGGGCGGCACGCCGCAGACCAATCGTGACCTCATGGCGGCGCTCGCGGATCGCTATGACGCCTGGCTTCTGCGTTGCGATGCGGAGAGGTTGCTGCTCTATCGCGCGGAGGACGGTTTCGCGCGACCTGTCGAGACATTGGAGCTGCCGCAGCCGATCAAGATGGCTGACCACCGCTCCCATGATTACGACGAGCTTGTCGGTGGCATTCTTCTGCGCCGCGCGATCGAGCTTGTGCATATCCGCCACCTGGGCTGGCATAGCATCGACCTGCCGCGCGTCGCGCAGCGTTTCGGCGCGCCGGTGGTGATGTCCTTCCACGACTTCTACACCGTCTGTCCCACCGTCAAACTGCTCGACGAGAACCGCCGCTTCTGCGCCGGGCGCTGCACGGAAGGCGATGGCTATTGCCAGGCGGAGCTTTGGCCGGCGTCCGAGGTGCCGCATCTCAAGCATCGCTTCGTTCATCGCTGGCGCGACAAGATGCGGCTCTCGCTCGCGGCTTGCGACGCCTATGTGACGACGTCCGCATCGGCCGCGGGGATTGTCTCAGATGCGTTTCCGGCTGTCGCGGCCAAGGGATTCGACGTTATCCCGCACGGCCGGTCCTTCGAGGCGATGGCCAATGTCGCGAGCGTCCCCGCCAAGGGCGAGCGGCTGCGGGTGTTGTTGCCGGGCAATCTCTCGCCGGCCAAAGGCTCGCATCTGGTGAACGAGCTTGCGGCGATGGCTGGGGACAGCGTGGAATTCCATATCCTCGGCGATCCCGGGATTGTCAGTGCTTCCGCCAATGTCGTGCTGCATGGTCGCTATCAGCGTGACGAATTCGCCGCCCGCGCGGCCGAGATCCGCCCGCATCTCGGCGCGATCTTCTCGATCTGGGCGGAGACCTGGAGTCACACGCTGACCGAGATGTGGGCCTGTGGTCTGCCGGTGCTCGCGCTCGATATTGGCGCGGTCGCGGAGCGCATTGCTCGGCAGGGTGGCGGCTGGCTAATGCCGGTGGAGAGCACGGCGACGGAGCTTCTCGCCCGGCTGCAGAGTCTGGCGGCGAAGCCGGCGGAGTTCACGCGCGCCCGGAAGGAGGTGCGCCGGTGGCAGGAGGGCGAGGGCGTCACTTACGACACAGCGGCGATGGCGGCGGAGTATGACCGGGTCTATCGGCGCGTTCTGACGGGCCGCCGCGCCTTTGCGGCGGTTTCGGGGGAGCTGTAGAGTCTTCTCAGGCGGCCCGGTGCCCGCTCATTTCGGCACCCGCGGTGGCGGGCAAGCGGGCGCAGAACGGCCCCGAGAGCAGCGACACCGCACTGACCACGAGAAAGGCGATGTGGAAGTCGCCGAGGTCCGGGACATGCCGCCCGGCGAGGCTCGATGTCGCGGAGAGTGCCGCGGCGGCGAGGCAGATTCCCAGCGAGAGCATCAATTGCTGGAAGACGGTGTAGAAGCCGGTGGCGGCGCTCATGCGCTCGGGCCGCAGGTCGGCATAGGCGATGGTGTTGTAGGCGGTGAATTGCAGCGACTGGAAGAAGCCTCCAACCAGAAGCACCGCGTAGATCAGCGGCATCGGTGTGCCAGGCTGGAACGTGGCGCAGGCGGCGATGCAGGCGGTGGCGAGGAGCTGGTTCCAGATCAGCGTATTGCGAAAGCCGAAGCGCCTTAGAATTGGCCCGGCGACGAATTTCATCACCATCGCGCCGGCCGCCGTGGTGAAGGTGATCAGGCCACTTTGCGCGGCGCTGAAGCCGAAGCCGAGCTGCATCATCATCGGCAGCAGGAACGGCACCGCGCCCCAGGTGATGCGCGAGAGGGAGCCGGCTATGGTCGAGACCCGGAAGGTCTGAATCCGCATCAGCCGCAGATCCAGAATCGCGTTGGAGCGGCGACGTGCGTAGAGGATATAGGCTGCGCCGCCGAGGATGCCGCCGAGTAGCAGGAGGATCCCCTCCCGCGTGTCAGAACCGCGCGTCGCCAGCGTGAAGCCGAAGGTGAGGCAGGCGAGGGTGACGCCGGAGAGCAGGAAACCCGGCAGATCGAACCGCAGGCCGCCGCCCTCGCGGATATCGGGGATCAATAGGGTCGACAGGATCGCGCCAAGCACGCCGATCGGGATGTTGATGTAGAAGATCCAGCGCCAGGACAGATAGGTGGTGATGAAGCCGCCGAGCGGCGGGCCGATCACCGGCCCGATCAGCGCCGGGATCAGGAACCAGGCCATCGCCGAGACCATGTCTTTCTTCGGTACCGCGCGCAGCAGGATGAGGCGGCCGACCGGAATCATCATGGCGCCCCCCGCCCCCTGGATGACCCGAGCGGCCACCAGCAGCGACAGGCTCGGCGCCTGGGCGCAGAGGATGGAGCCCAGAGTGAAGAGGATGATGGCGCCGTTGAAGACGCGCCGGGTGCCGAAACGGTCGGCGATGACCCCGCTCGCCGGGATGAAAATGGCCAGGCTGAGCAGATAGGAGGTAAGCGCCACGCTCATGTGCAGCAGCTTGACATCGAAGCTGCGGGCCATTGCCGGCAAGGACGTCGAGATCACCGTCGCGTCCAACTGCTCCATGAACAGCGCGACCGCGACAATGAGGGCGATGACGCGAAAACTGGGTGCGTTCGGGGAGGATTTGGCTACCGGCAAAGTCAGGCCCATGTCCTTAGGATGAGCCGCGCGGCGACCGCCGCAAAGCGCGGTGCTGACCGCGAAGGCTGCGGATTCCGCAACCCTGCGTCATGGGATCGCCTTGGCGGTATCTCGCGAGACGACTGATTACCAATTTGCCATGTCGCTGCCGCTTTTGGATGACTATAACGCCAGCGTGAAATATGCAGTGCGGAAAGTTGATCGCGCGTCCGCCGAGTCGGAAAGCATTTCTTCACCGCTTCATTTTGGCGCTGCCGCTCCGCCGGCCCCGCTTGGCTAGCTCGAGACCCTTCTGGATGAGTCTGAACCTGGCATGACGGCCGTGACCACCCTCGCTTCCGACCACGACCTCGCGGTCGCCCGGAGAGTGCTCGCCACCGAGGCGGACGCCCTCGGAGCGCTGGCGCATGGGCTCGACGGTAGTTTTGGCCGGGCTGTGTCGCTGCTGTTCCGCGCCGAGGGGCGGGTCATCGTCACCGGCATGGGCAAGTCGGGGCATATCGCCCGGAAAATCGCGGCGACCTTTGCCTCCACCGGCACGCCTGCCCATTTCGTCCATCCCGGCGAGGCTTCCCACGGCGATCTCGGCATGATCCTGCCGGGAGATGCGGTGCTGGCACTGTCCAATTCGGGCGAGACCGCCGAACTCGCCGATCTGGTGGCCCATAGCCGGCGCTTCGGGCTCAGCCTGATCGCCATGACGGCGCGCGGCGAAAGCACGCTGGCGCTGGCCGCCGACGTCGTGCTGGTGCTGCCCGAGACGGAAGAGGCTTGCCCAATGGGGTTGGCGCCGACCACCAGCACCACGATGCAGCTGGCACTTGGCGATGCGCTCGCGGTGGCGCTGCTGACACGGCGAGGGTTTACGGCCACCGACTACCGCCAGTTTCACCCCGGCGGCCGTCTGGGCGCGAAGCTCAAGCGGGTCAGCGAACTCATGCGGCACGGCGATGCGCTGCCCTTGGCGCCGCCCGGGATGATCATGGCCGACGCCCTGCTCGTGATGACCGAGAAGGCGGTGGGCTGCCTCGGGGTCGTTGATGACGATGGCGTACTAACGGGCATCATCACGGACGGAGACCTGCGCCGCGCCATGGGGCCTGGACTACTAACGCAGTCGGTGGGACAGGTGATGCGTGCGGCGCCGCGTGTCGTCTCGCCCGATCTTCTGGCGGTCGAGGCTTTGCACCGGATGAACGCGAAGGGGCCGCCGATCACCAGCCTTTTCGTGGTCGATTCAGGGAGCCGCCCGGTTGGGCTGCTCCATATCCATGATCTTTTGCGTGCGGGGGTTGCATGAGCGCCATTCCGGATCGTCTGGGTCTGCTGAGCCGCTCCGACGCGGATACGGCGCTCCAGGCGAATCGCCCGCATTGGCGTGGACGGCGGCTGCCCTCGGCGAACAAGCTGGCGCGTCGCCGCATCCTGGTTGTGTGGCTGAAACGCCTGCTGCCGGTGGGCGCGCTGGCGCTGCTGAGCCTGGTTGTGCTGTGGCCCGAGATCGGCAACCGGCACAATCCCGCTCGGATTTCCTACCATATCGCGCCAGGCACTGAGGCGTCGAGCCAGGGTAGTATGACCAAGGCGCATTACCAGGGCGTGGACGATTCCGGCCGTCCCTTCACTTTGACCGCCGCCCAGGCCGTGCAGAACGATGCGGAGCACGTGACCCTGACGCAGCCGGCCGGGGACATCACGCTGAAGGGCGGGGCCTGGCTTATGGTTCAGTCACGCGCCGGGCTCTATCATACCCACGTGCAGCATCTCGACCTCAGCGACCACGTGACCCTTTATCGCGATGACGGCACCACGCTGCGCACCCATGCCGCCGTCGTGAACCTGAAGAACGACACCGCGAAGGGCCAGGACCCGGTCAGCGCGGAAGGCCCCTTCGGCACGCTCGACGCGAAGGGCTTTACGCTGACGGACCACGGGACCCGTATTTTCTTCACAGGGCCGGCCAAGCTGGTCCTGAACGGGGGGTCATGAACCCGGCTTTCGCTAGCACGCGTAATCCGGCCTCCCTGCGAGCGATAAGACGGATGAGGCGCCAAGGCGGCGCCGTGGCCCTCGGCGTGCTGCTGGCGGCCGCGGCCGGAGGTGGTGTGTCGTCACCTGTCGCCGCGCAGGCGCTGAACCTCTCGAAGGGCGGTCCGATCTCCATCACCTCGCAAGGCGGGATCGAGTGGCGGCAGATGCAGCAAGAGGTGATTGCCGATCAGTCCGCGAAAGCGGTGCGCGGCAATGTGACGATTACCTCGGACCAGCTTATCGCCCATTACCGCAAGAAACCGGCGGCACCCGGCCAGAAGCCGGCTGCGGCGCCGGCCGCGCCCTCGGCTCCGACTGGGTTGCCCGGCGATGGCAGCGAAGGGGGAAACGAGATCTACCTGCTGGAGGCGCGGGGCGCCGTCCATATCTACACGCCGACGGACCAGGCTTTCGGGGACCATGCGGCCTATGACATGGACCAGGCGGTGCTGGTGCTGACCGGCGCGCACCTCAAGCTCGCGACGGCTGACTACGTGATCACTTCGCGCGATTCCCTCGAATACTGGTCGAGCCAGCATATGGCGGTGGCGCGGGGCAACGCGGTGGTCGTCACCAAGGATGGCCGCCGCATCGCGGGCGACGTGCTGGTTGCTTATACCGATGCGACACCGGCGCCGGGCCAGGCGGCCGCCCCGGCGGGCAAGGCGACCGCTCAGAACGCGGCGGATCCCGTCGATCCCTCGGGCAAGCTCAAGCGCGTCGATGCGATCGGCCATGTCGTCGTTCAGACCGCGACCGATATCGTGCAGGGCGATCGCGGCGTTTACGTGCCTTCGATCGGGATCGCTCGTCTGGCGGGCAATGTTCACATCACCCGTGGCCAGAACGAGCTGACGGGCGCCGAGGCGCTGGTCAATATGAAGACCGGCGTGTCCCGTCTGCTCGCGCATCCCGGCGCGCGGGTGGAGGGGCTGATCATGCCCAACCAGGCCGCCCAGGCGACGACAACCGCGCCCGCACCCGAAAAGCGGCCGAAGGTCCATCCCGCGCCTTGACCTCCGCCGCCAAGACGCAACACGAGGGCGCATGAGAGAACCAACCCGCGCGGGCCCCGTAGCGCCCGTCAACCGCAGCGGCCTCGTCGCGCGAGGCCTCGGCAAAAGCTTCAAGCAGCGGCCAGTGGTCAAAGGCGTGTCGCTCACCGTCAAGCGTGGCGAGGCGGTGGGCCTGCTCGGTCCCAATGGCGCCGGCAAGACCACGACCTTCTACATGATCATGGGCCTCGTCCGCCCCGACAGCGGCGAGATCACGCTCGACGGCAACACGATCACAGCGCTGCCGATGTATCGCCGCGCCCGCCTGGGGATCGGCTACCTGCCGCAGGAGGCGAGCGTCTTTCGCGGCCTCAATGTCGAGCAGAACATCAAGGCGGTGATCGAGATCAGCGAGCCGGATGCCGACAAGCAGCAGATCATGCTGGACGGACTTCTCAACGAATTCGGTATCGCGCATTTGCGCCGCACGCCCTCGCTCGCGCTGTCCGGCGGCGAGCGGCGGCGGGTGGAGATCGCCCGGGCCCTGGCGACGCGGCCAGGCTATATCCTGCTCGACGAGCCGCTGGCGGGCATCGACCCCATCGCGGTGGGCGAAATCCGCGATCTGGTTTCCCATCTCAAGCATCGCGGCATCGGGGTGCTGATCACCGATCACAACGTGCGCGAGACCCTCGAAATCATCGATCGGGCCTATATCCTGCATGACGGGCAGGTGCTGATGGAGGGACGCCCCTCCGAAGTCGTGAGCCACGAGGATGTACGTCGAGTCTATCTCGGAGAGCGTTTCAGCCTGTAGTCTGCCGGCTCACCCTCAGGTGCGGAGGTTCTAGCCTGACAGCCATGGCGCTCGGACCAAGGATCGGACCACAGCTATCGCTTCGCCAGTCGCAGACGCTGGTGATGACTCCGCAGCTCCGGCAAGCCATCAAGCTGCTGCAGTATTCCAACCTCGAACTCGCCGACTTCGTGCAGGAGGAACTTGACCGCAATCCGTTGCTGGAGCGGGAAGAAGCGGCCGAGCCCGGCGAAGAGGCACTATCCGAGCGCGTGGCGCCCAATGACGACCTGGTGGCGGCGGTGGGCGCGTTTCAGGCGGACGGCGGGGCTGAGCCGATCGCCGAAGCGGTTGCCGACCGGATCGAGGAAGCGGCGGGTGCCGTTTCGTCGCGCGCGGATTGGACCGAGAGCCGGGTCTCCGATGGGCAATGGGAGGCGAGCGACCGCGCTGAGTCGCCGTGGTCCTTGCGGGAACATCTGGCGCAACAGCTCCGGCTCGGCTTTTCCGACGACACCGATCGGCTGATCGGTGCCCAGCTCATCGGCGCGCTGGATGGCGCCGGCCGCATGACGGTGACGCCGGCCGAGGTGGCCGACGGGCTGGTGGTGCCTCTGGCGCGTGTCGAGGCCGTGCGCGAGCGGATGATGGGATTCGATCCGGTCGGGCTTTTCGCCCTCGACCTGCGGGAATGCCTCCGCGCCCAGCTTATCGACCGCCGGCGCCTCGACCCGGCGATGGCTTGCCTGGTCGATAACCTCGATCTTCTGGCGCGGCGCGATCACGCCCGTCTGGCGACTCTTTGTCACGTCACGCAGGGCGCGCTCGCCGTGATGATCACGGAACTCAAGAGCCTCGATCCCAAGCCGGGCGCACGGGAAGAAGGGACCCCGCTACAGCCCTTGATACCGGACGTGCTTCTGCGCCCCGTCGCCGAGGGCGGATGGTATATTGAGCTTAATCGCGAGACGTTGCCGCGGGTGCTCGTCAATTACGATCTCCATGCTCATGTATTGGGACGTGCGGGACCGGAGGATCGGGCTTTTTTGTCTGAGCGGCTGCAGAATGCGAATTGGCTGGTGAAGTCTCTCCACCAGCGGGCGCAGACGATCCTGAAGGTGACGGCCGAGGTGGTGCGGCGACAGGATGGCTTTTTGCGTCACGGCGCTTCGCATCTGCGGCCATTGACGCTGCGGGAGATCGCCGATGCTATCAGCATGCATGAGAGCACCGTCAGCCGGGTAACGGCCAATAAATCTATCGCCACGCCGCGTGGCGTTTTCGAACTTAAATTCTTGTTTACCAACGCAATTGCCGGAACAGATGGCGAGATTTTCAGCGCTGAAGCGATACGTCATCGCATCCGGGCGCTGATCGGCGCTGAGAGCCAAGCTGATATTCTGTCCGATGATGCGATTGTGGCGATCCTGCGCCAGGAGGGCGTAGACATAGCCCGCCGGACCGTGGCCAAGTATCGTGAGGCGCTGCGCATTCCCGCCTCGCTCCAGCGAAAGCGGGACAAGACAGCCGCCTGAGCCAAGGCATTGACTCCTCGCCGCGAACGCCCAGTGATTCATATTAGGGAAACCGGCTTTGGCGATGATGCCGTGCGTGCAGCGTTGGCCAAGAACATCGGGGGACAGAATGCAGATCACCGTTTCCGGCAAGCAGGTCGATCTTTCAGACGCATTGCGTGAGCGCGTCTCGGGGATGCTGGATACGATCTCGCGAAAGTATTTCGGTTCTGCCTTGGAGGCCCAAGTTACTTTCAGCCGTGCCCGCAGTTTCTTTACCTGTGACATCAATATGCATGCGGGCCGCGGTCTCACTTTACGAGGCGAGGGCGAAGCGGCTGATGCGAATGCCGCGTTTGATGATGCCGCTGAGCATATCGCTAAGCGACTGAGGCGCTATCGGCGGCGCGTGAACGAGCATGCGCGTGACGGCGCGCAGCGGGACACGCCCAGTGAAGCCGAGAATGCACAGCATTACATTCTTCATCAGCAGGAGGAGGAACAGGAGGATGACTCCGAAACTCCGCCCGGCCCAACGGGACATTTCGCGACCGTGGTCGCCGAGAATCCGGCGGTGATTGTGCATTTGACCGTTGGTGAAGCGGTCATGCGGATGGATCTGGCGGATCAGCCGCTCATGATGTTCCGCAATAGCGTGACAGGGCAATTGAACGTCGTTTATCGCCGGCAGGACGGCAATATCGGCTGGATCGATCCCGCCGCGGTTTGACAGGCGCGCATACTCCTACGTCATGCTCGGCGAAAGCCGAGCATCCACGCCTTCCTTGTTTCCCGCAGGCGAGGGGTGGATGGCACGCCTTCGCGTGCCATAACCGATCCTTGAGCCGCGCGGCCTAAACCAAAGATATCACGCATCAAGACACCGCCCAGTGCAGCGGCTCATCCATGGTTCCCCGCCCATCGGCAAAGAGAACGCCGCGGCGGGGTAGTGGCATGGCGGTGCCACCCGGCGTCAGACCTGACCCGGCGATACTGTCCAGCGGCAAGGCGGCGTAGAGGCTTCTGCCCTCGAGCAAAAACTCGACCCGCGCCCAGGGTCCACTCGGGGTGATGTGGCGGATCGTCGCGGGTCCAGACGGGTCCGCTCGCAGCCCAAGGTCATGCGGACGCACGAATAGCGTGGACTCACCATCGGCGACGGCGGCCGCGACGCCATTCTGTGCCGTCTGCGCGCCGCCGGCGGTGGCAAGCGCACCGGCCAGAAGGCGGCAGGGGATGTGGCTGGTCTCGCCGAGGAACTCGAAGACGAAGGGGTTGCGCGGGCGGGTATAGACTTCGTTCGGTGTGCCCACCTGCTCGACGCGTCCTTGCGACATGAGCACGATGCGGTCGGAAAGCTCCAGCGCCTCCTCCTGGTCATGCGTCACCAACACGCCCGTAACGGCAACGCCATGATGCAGCTCCCGGAGCCACTGCCCGAGTTCCTTGCGAACCTTGGCGTCCAGCGCGCCGAAGGGCTCGTCCAGCAATAGCAATCGCGGCTCGATCGCCAGGGCGCGCGCCAGGGCCACGCGTTGCCTCTGGCCACCGGAAAGCTCGGCGGGGTAGCGCTTCTCGAGCCAGCTCAGTTGGACGAGGTCGAGCAGCTCCTTCACGCGCTTGTTGATATCCGCGCGGCTCGGACGTTCGGCGCGGGGGCGGACGCGGAGGCCGAAGGCGATGTTCTCGAACACCGTCATGTGCCGGAACAGCGCGAAATGCTGGAAGACGAAACCGACGCCACGTTCGCGTGGCGGGCGCATCACGTTGTCCTCGCCATTGATCAGAACCTGGCCGCGATCCGGCATCTCCAGACCCGCGACGATCCGCAGCAGCGTGGTTTTGCCGGAGCCGGAGGGACCGAGCACGGCCACGAGTTCGCCGGGCGCGATTTCCAGCGTGACATCGTGCAGGGCCGTATAGTCGCCGAAGCGACGGGACACGCCCTGAATGGCGACATGGGCGGGCATCAGGCGATCCGCGCCTCCCGCTGGGCGCCGAGGAAGCGCCGTTCCAAAATCGTCTTGGCGACCAGCGTCAGCAAGGCGAGGCAGGCGAGGAGGGAGGCGACGGCGAAGGCGGCGACGATGTTGTAGTCGTCATACATCGCCCGGATATGCAGCGGCATGGTGTCGGTCAGCCCCAGGATATTGCCCGACACCACCGAGACGGCGCCGAATTCGCCCATCGCGCGGGCATTGCTGAGCAGAACGCCATAGAGCAGGCCCCAGCGCAGCTTAGGCAGCGTCACGCGCAGGAAGGTCTGCCAGCCCGAAGCGCCAAGCAGGATCGCGGCCTCCTCCTCCTCGGCGCCTTGCTCCTGCATCAACGGAATGAGTTCGCGCGCGACGAAGGGCAGGGTCACGAAGATGGTCGCGATGATCATGCCGGGCAGCGCGAAGATGATGCGGAGGTCATGCGTCTCCAGCCACTGTCCGAACCAGCCTTGCCGTCCGTAGAGCAGCACCAGCATGAGACCGGCCACCACTGGCGAGACCGAGAACGGCAGATCCAGCACCGTGAGGATGAGGCTGCGGCCGGGGAAGGCGAAGCGCGCGAGGCACCAGGAGGCGGCCAGGCCGAAGATCACGTTCACGACCAAGGTCACTGCCGCGACCAGCAGCGTCAGACGGATCGCCGAGAGCGCATTGGGATCGGCGATGCCGGCGAGATAGGCCGGAATGCCGGAGGCGAAGGCCTGCGCGAAGACCGTGACCAAGGGCAACAGCAAGAACAGCGTCATGAAGAGCAGCGCTACCGCGATGAGCGCGATGGTCCAGCCGCCTTGATGAGGCGAGGCCGCGCGGTCACGCATGCCGGGGACTGAGCGTGAGGCGTTGCAGAAGCGTGATGCCGAGCAGCACGCAGAAGGACAGCACGAGCATCAGCGTGCCGATCGCGGCGGCGCCGTTGAAGTCGAATTCCTCGAGCCGGTTCACGATCAGCAGCGGCACGATCTCGGATTGCATGGGCCGATTGCTGGAAATGAAGATGACGGAGCCATATTCGCCGAGCGCGCGGGCGAAAGCCATCGCGAAACCGGAACAAAGCGACGGCAGGATCGCCGGCAGAAGCACGCGGCGGAAGATCTGCAAGGGGTTGGCTCCGAGCGTGGTCGCCGCCTCCTCCTGCTCCGCCTCAAGATCCTGCAGAACGGGCTGCACGCTGCGAACGACGAAGGGCAGGCCGACGAAGGTGAGCGCGACATAGACGCCGGCCACCGTGTAGGCGACATGAATGCCCAGAGGCGCGAGCAGGGCGCCGAGCCAGCCGTTAGGGGCATAGAGGGTGGAAAGGGCGATGCCGGCCACCGCCGTCGGCAGGGCGAAGGGCAGATCGACCATGGCATCGGCCAGGCGCCGTCCGGGAAAGCGCGTGCGGACCAGGACCCAGGCGATGAGCAGGCCGAAGATCGCGGAGGTCACGGCCGCAAGCAGCGAGCAGACGAGACTGACCCGGAAGGCTCCCTGAACGCGCGGCGAGGCGAGCAGTTTCGTGAAGCCGGACCAGCCCAGACTGGTCGCATCGCCCATCATCGCCGCGAGCGGCAGGAGAACGATGATGCTGAGAACGAGCAGGGTTATCCCGAGGCTGAGGCCGAAGCCCGGCAGAATACTATGCCGGGGGAACCAGCCGACGCGGCGCTGCCGGACGGGGAGCACCGCGTCGCGTCGCGGATGCGCCGGAAGGGCCGGGGATGGCGCCTCCCTTCCGGCCTCCGTCATCGGCTCCCGCCATAGACCTGATCGAAGACCCCGCCATCCGCGAAGAAGCGCTGCTGCGCCGTGGTCCAGCCGCCGAAGGTGGCGATGGTGAACATCTTAATGGCCGGGAATTGCGCCGCGAAGCGTTGCGCGACCTCCGTGAGGCGCGGCCGGTAGAAATGGCGGGCGCAGATCTCCTGCGAGGCGGGGGTGTAGAGGTTCTGGAGATAGGCTTCGGCGATCGCCCGGGTGCCGCGCCGGTCGGCTACCTTGTCCACGACGGCGACGGGGGGCTCGGCGAGGATGCTGATGGAGGGCGTCACGATCTCGAAGTTCTTGCCGCCCTGCGCGATGGCGAGATGCGCCTCGTTTTCCCAGGAAATGAGAACGTCTCCGATACCGCGCCGGGTGAAGGTGAGCGTGGCGCCGCGCGAGCCGGCATCGAGCACCGGGACGTTTTGGAGCAGGGCCTTCGCATAGGCATCGGCCTTGGCGGGGCTGCCGCCATATTCCTCGAGCGCCCAGCCATAGGCCGCCAGGAAGCCCCAGCGCGCGCCGCCGGAGGTCTTCGGGCTTGGCATCACGACTTGCACGCCGGAACGGATGAGGTCTGGCCAATCCTTGATGCCACGCGGATTCCCTGCGCGGACCAGGAAGACGATCGTGCTGGTATAGGGCGTGCTGTTATCCGGCAGGCGTTCTTGCCACGCGGTCGAGAGCAGCCCGCTCTTTGCGATGGCGTCGATATCGTAGGCCAGGGCGAGGGTCACGATATCGGCATCTAGCCCGCTGATGACCGCACGCGCCTGGGCGCCGGAACCGCCGTTGGAGACGCGCACCGCCAGGTCATCGCCGGTCTTGCGTTTCCACAGGGTCGCGAAGGCGGAATCGTAATCGGCGTAAAGCTCCCGCGTCGGGTCATAGGATACGTTGAGGAGCGTTTTCCTCACGCCGGCCAGGGCACTGGAGCGCCGGGCCGCGAAGGCGGAGGCGCCGAGCCCGGCGGCTCCGAGACGCACGGCGGCGCGACGGCTGAGGGGATATTTGCCAACCACGAACGCTCTCCTGCTGGCTAATGCCACGGCCCCGGAGGCGCGGCGAGGGCGGCATCTGGGGCGAAGACGGTGCCCGAATCAAGGGCGCCGATGACCGGGGCGGCGCGCTCCGGCCCGAAGCCACTGACGAGTCAGGGCAGAGTTTCCTATCGGACAACGAAAGTGGTTGGAAATTCTCTATGACGTCGGTTATCGAGTTACGAATTTCTTTAGTTCGTAGGTAGTATTGTATTTCGTGGAAAAATGTTCTCCTTAGGAGTTCCTCTCGCTACAGGCTGCTTCCTCCTCATGTCCTCCGCACTCGCAACGCTCCAGACGAACGGCCAAACCTCGGACGATGAGTTGGCGCGTGCCTTGGCCTGTATCGATGAGACGGATGCGACGGCGGTGCTGTGCCTCGCGATGACCCAGCTTTTCGCGGGCTCAATCGCGCTTGTTTCTTCTTTCGGAACCGAATCGGCTGTGCTGCTGGACCTCGCGGCGGAGATCGATCGCGCGACTCCCGTAGTCTTCCTGGACACCGGGAAGCTCTTTCCCGAGACCCTCGCCTATCGGGACGCGCTGATCGACCGACTAGGTTTGACGGATGTTCGGATCGTCACGCCGGCCTCACTGCAGATCGCGACGCATGATGCGAATGGCGCGCTGTGGCGTCAGAACGCGGATCGTTGCTGCACGCTGCGGAAGACCTTGCCGCTGCAGGCGGTGCTCGGCGGCTTCTCTGCCTGGATTACGGGCCGCAAGCGGTTCCAGGCCAAGGGCCGTGGCGCTTTGCAGGTGTTCGAGCGCGAGCCTTCAGGGCGCGTCAAGGTCAACCCGCTGGCGCATTGGACCGAGCAGCGGATCGCCAGGCATTTTGCGTCCCGGGATTTGCCGCGTCATCCGCTGGAAGCCTATGGCTTCGCCTCCATCGGCTGCGCGACCTGCACGTTGCCAGTGGCGCCCGGCGCGGATCGCCGTTCAGGACGCTGGCCCGGCACGGCCAAGACGGAATGCGGCATCCATCAGGCGCTGCCGGCGCAGGGTTGAAATAGCCTTATCGGCGACCGGGCGGATATTCCGTGAGCCGATCGTCCCGCGAGCCGCTAAAGTCGCGCTCGCTCGAGGGCGTGTTAGGATAGGCCGAAGCTTTTGGGTGGGGACGCCCCGCCCTTAAGGAGGAGCCAACGATATGAAGCCGCCCACCGAATATATTCACGGCCATTACGTCATCCGGACGATGATCCAAGGCAAGATGTTCAAGGCGCGCGCCCTGCTGGATGGCCGGGTGATCCGAAAAGCGAATGATCACTTTGTCGAGGTCGAGGGGCGGACGCTTGAGGCGACGGTTGCCGCGATGCAGGCGGCGCTCGATCAGCGCGATGCGGAGCGCGAGGCCGGCCGGCTGCAATCGGTGCCTGAGGAGGAGCGGTATGCCGCGGCGTTCCGCCTGCTCCAGGAGAAAATAACACCGAGGCATTGGCTGATGCTGAACGGCTGGTACGACGCAGACGACCGCATCATGACCATGAAGCAGATCGCGAAGGTCGCGGGCTATTCGTCGTATTCCATGGCGAGCAAGATGATGGGCTCGTTGGGGAAGGAACTCGCCACCGAGTTCAATTACCAGCCTGGGCTGCGGGCGGATGGTTCCGAGATTTGGACAATGGCGCTTGCGACTGGCGTCGATACCACGGAGCAGGAGGATGACAAGCACTGGCGCTGGATGATGCGTCCGGAAGTCGCTGCCTGTGTGCTGAAGCACAAACGGATAAGCCCAGTCGTGGCTTCAGGTAATCCGGTGATTTGAGATTTTTCCAGTAGCGCCCAACAAAAACGGAGCGCTCGTGTTGAGCGCTCCGTCTTGTGCTCTTAACCTCGCGGCAACGCCAGATTTCGATTGGCGCTGCCGGTATCGTCTTGGTTGACGTTACGCGGCTAGGTAAGCCGGACGCTCCTGCGGCGAAACCTGCTCGTTACGGGCGAGGTAAGCCGGGCGCTGCTGGGGCGAAACCTGCTCGTTGCGGGCGAGGTAGGCCGGACGCTGCTGGGGCGAGACCTGCTCGTTGCGAGCAAGGTAGGCCGGACGCTGCTGGGGCGAGACCTGCTCGTTGCGAGCAAGGTAGGCCGGGCGCTGCTGGGGCGAAACCTGCTCGTTGCGGGCGAGGTAGGCCGGACGCTGCTGGGGCGAGACCTGCTCGTTGCGGGCGAGGTAAGCCGGGCGCTGCTGCGGCGAGACCTGCTCGTTGCGGGCGAGGTAAGCCGGGCGCTGCTGCGGCGAGACCTGCTCGTTGCGAGCAAGGTAGGACGGGCGCTGATTGGGTAGCACCGTCTCGTTGCGCGAGAGATATGCCGGGCGCTGCTGGGGCGAGACCTGCTCGTTACGGGCGAGGTATGAGGGGCGCTGGTTCGGCAGAACCGTCTCATTCCGGGCCTGCTGGGCGACGCCCTGGTGCTGGATCGGCTGGGTAGCTGCTACGGCGGCGCCCGTCATGCCAAGGCTGACTGCGGCGACGGCGGCCATCAAAAAGTTTTTCATATCGAGTCTCCGTTTAGTCGATGGCCGGCGTCACGTGGCGCCAGACCAGATGGCCGTGTCTTTTTCGCGATCACCATCCTGTTGATGTGTAACTAGCGCTTGGTGCGCCGCAACATAACGCCTGACGTTTTCATAGAATTCATGCCTCGATCACATCAATAACGGTTTCGTGAGGGGTATTCCGTATTTTGGCTTATTAATCGCATAGCTGTGCCGCAGCCTATGCGTGCATAGCAGTCGCTCCCTCACGGCGCGGTAGATCTCTTATGCGCAGAGCGAGTGCAATGCTGCCGCGATCTCAGAAAAGTTCCGTTTAATTCGCGCGCTGCTGTGACGGCCGCGCAAATGACCGTGGACGAGGCCGATGCCTGGGTCGAGGGTCGCGGCCCCCCCGGCCGCCCTGAGGGCGGCTGCGTAATCAGCCGCGTCCTCCGCCAGCGGATCGATATCGGCGGCGAAGATTGCCGCTGGCGGCAGGCCCGCGAAGTCTTTCGCGGCAAGGGGGGCGAGTTCGGCGTCCTTGGTGTCAGAGGCGTCTTGCCCGGTATAGAGGCGCCGGTAGACCAGGATGTCCGAGGCCCGCAGCATCGGGACGTCGGCGCGCCAAGTTCCCTCGGCGCGGCCGGCTTTCGGATGGAGGCCTGGGTAGATCAGAACCTGGCCGACTGGCAGCGGCAGCCCCTTGCGGCGGAGCCGGAGGCAGAGGGCGGCGGCGAGGTTGCCGCCCGCGCTGTCTCCGGCGACCACGATGCGCTGTGCGGTGGAGTGGAGCGAAAGGTAGGCGGCTTCCGCATCGTCGAGCGCGGCGGGGTAAAGGTGTTCGGGCGCCAGCCGGTAATCTAGGGCGACCAATTCATGCTCCGACGCGGCGGCGAGTTCGGCGCAGACGCCATCATGGCTGTGCAAACCGCCAACCACGAAGCCACCGCCGTGGAAATAGAGCACCAACCGGCCTCTTGGCGCGGATGGCGGACGGTAGCGGCGGATGGGCAGTGTGCGGGCGGGGTCGGTTGCGCTCAGGGTTTCGTCGGTGACGACAAGGCCAGGCGGGCGAGGCCGGTCGAACGCCGCGCACATGCGGTCATAGATCGTGCGGTTTTCGGCGGGCGACGCTTCGTTGGCGCTGGCCGGGTAGAAAGACTCGGACTTGGCGATGAAGGCGCGAACCTCGTCGTCCAGATCGGCGAGGCTCATCGCGGCGCGCCGATCGCGCGGCCAGCCTCCGCGGGCCATTCCAGGACCCGGTCGGCGGACGCGAGAGCTTCCACGCGCGCGGCGACGGCGGAATCCGCGCTGCACGCGCGACGGGCGTTGGTGTCCACGTGCAACAGCATCATCTCGCCAGTCGCGAGTAGCCGGTTGTCGCCGGCGTGGTGCAGCCGGTGGAAGAGGCGCAGGCGCTTCTCGTCGGCGGCGAGAATCTGCGTGGTCACGAAGAAGCCTTCGTCCTGCTTCATCTCGTCGCGATGGATGACGTGGGATTCCACCGTGTAATAGCTGAAACCGCGCGCGAGCATCGCCTCATCCATGCCGATGTCACTCAGCATGATGTCCGTCGCTTCGCTGAAAACTTGCGAATAGCGGCTGTCGTTCATGTGGCCGTTGTAGTCGATCCATTCGGCGGGAACCGTGCCCGCGTGCCAACGGCGTGGCGACGCTGTGGCGGTGCCGGATCGCAGACCGCGCTCGAAGGCCGCGAGCGTCTGACCGGCACCGAAATCTTGCTTGCGCAGCGCTTGCAAGATGCCGATGAGGCAGTCGTCGCGCTTTGCCTCCATCTCGCGAAAGCCTCTGCCGGCGGCTTGTTCGTTGGATTGTTGGTCCAGCGTGTCGAGCAATTCCTCGGTTAGCTCCGGCACGTCCATGAGCTTCGTCCAGGGCAGTTTCAGCGTCGGGCCAAACTGGGCCATGAAATGGCGCATCCCGGCTTCGCCGCCCGCGAGGCGGTAGATCTGGAACGTGCCCATGAAGGCCCAGCGCAGGCCGGCACCGAAGCGGATCGCATCATCCACCTCCGAGACGGTGGCGACGCCGTCATTCACGAGCCACAGCGCCTCGCGCCACAGGGCTTCGAGCAGGCGATCGGCAATGAAGCCGTCGATCTCCTTGCGGACATGCAGCGGATGCATCCCGAGGCTCGCGAAGAAGGTCCGGGCGCGTTCGATGGTTTCCGGCGCGGTCTTCTCGCCACCGCAAAGCTCGACCAGCGGCAGGAGATAAACCGGGTTAAAGGGGTGTGCGACGAGGAAGCGCTCGGGATGCGTCATCTCGGCGGAGATGCGGGTCGGCAGCAGGCCGGAGGTCGAGGAGCAGATGAGCGCGTCCGGCTTTGCGTGACGGTCGATCTCCGCGAGGATCTTCTGCTTGATGCTTTCAACCTCGGGCGCGCTTTCTTGAATCAGATCGGCGGAGGCGACGGCTTCCGCCAGCGTCGGCGCAAAACTCAACCGGCCCCGCGCGGGCAACGGCAGTGGCGTCAGCTTGCGCAGCGCGCGTTCGGCAAGGCCGATCATTTCGCGCAGCCGCCGTTCTGCTTCGGGATGCGGGTCGAAGACGGATACATCGTGGCCGGCGAGCAGGAAGCGCGCCGCCCAGCCGCCGCCGATGACGCCGCCGCCGACAATAGCGCAGTGCTTCACGCCGCTCACGCCGCGCGACCCCGATGATCGCGCTTTTGCAGCTTGAGCTTCGCGCGGACCTCCGCCGGGGTCAGGACGCGGGCGCCCATCGCCTGGATGATGGTGACGGCCCGCTCGACAAGCTGCGCATTCGTCGCGGGCACGCCGCGGTTGAGCCAGATATTGTCCTCGAGTCCGACTCGGATATTGCCGCCGGCGAGCAGCGCCATGGCGGCGAAAGGCAGTTGCATGCGGCCGATCGAGAAGCCGGAGAAGATCGCGCCGGCGGGCAGGTTGTTCACCATTGCCATGACGGTCTGCGGATCATCAGGCGCGCCATAGGGGATGCCCATGCAAAGCTGGATCATCACGGGATCATCGATGAGGCCCTCGCGGATGAGTTGCTTGCACAGCACGAGGTGGCCGGTATCGAAAACCTCGATCTCAGGACGCACGCCGAGCGCCTGCACGCGCTTCGCCATGGCGCGCAGCATGCCGGGCGTATTGGTCATCACGTAGTCCCCCTCGGCGAAGTTCATCGAGCCGCAATCAAGGGTGCAGATCTCCGGGAGCAGCGCGGTGACATGGGCGAGCCGTTCCTCGGCGCCAACCAGATCCGTCGAGCGCATATCGAGCGGCAGCGGCGCATCGACGCCGCCCAGCACCAGGTCGCCGCCCATGCCCGCGGTGAGGTTGATGACGACATCGACATCAGAGGCGCGGATGCGGTCAACCACCTCGGCGTAAAGCGCCACGTCGCGCGAGCCTTTGCCGGTCTTCGGGTCGCGAACGTGGATATGGGCGATGGCGGCACCCGCGCGCGCCGCTTCGATGGAGGCGGCGGCGATCTCGGCGGGGGTTACCGGGACATGCGGGTTCTTCTCGGTCGAGGCACCGACGCCGGTGACGGCGCAGGTGATGAAAGCGTCCCAGATCATGGCGTGCTCCGGCGGTGGATGCGGTGGCGGAAGGGTGGTCGCTCAGCGGGCGGGGTGCTATACGTTTCGCGAAGGTGACGATACGTTCTTGGTCGAGGGAGAGGCCCACCATTGCCTGCCGCGCCCTATTCCGTTTCGCGCCGGACGAGTCTTCCCGGAGCGCCGAGCTGCCTCGATGTTCTGGTGCTGCATCAGTTCTCCATGATGTCGCTGGCCGCTACCATCGAGCCCTTGCGGGCGGCCAATCGCGTCTCGGGCCAGGAACTGTATCGCTGGCGCCTCGTCTCGCTTGGCGGCGACCTGCCGGCGAGCAGCTCCGGCGTAACGGTTGGCGTGGCGGGGGCGTTCGCGCCGGCGGAGGTGCGGGATGGCCTTTTCGTTGTTGCCGCCTTCGATGCACTGGCGATCGGGCGGAGCCTGGCGTCCGATCTGCGCGCCGTCGCGCGGCGCGGGTTGTCTATCGCGGGGATCGAGGCCGGTGCTTGGGTGCTCGGCCGAGCCGGGCTGCTGGATGGCTATCGCGCCACGACGCATTGGGAGGATTTGGAGGAGTTCGCCGCCACCTTCCCCAAGGTCGAGGTCGTCAGCGACCGTTTCGTGATGGATCGCACGCGCTGGACGGCGGGCGGCGCGGCCCCGGCACTGGACATGATGCTCGCGATGATCAGCGCGGAGCATGGACTGCCACTGGCGCTGAATGTCGCGAGCATCTTCATCTATGAGCAGGCGCAGGCTTCCTCGGCGCCACAGCCGATCGTGTCGCTTGGGCGGCTCGCGGCGGCGGATCCGGCGCTGGCCTCGGTGATCGGCGTCATGCAGCGCAATCTGGAGGAGCCGGTGCCGGTGCCGCGATTGGCGGCGGGGGCTGGGTTGCTGACGCGCACGCTGCAGACGCGGTTCCGCGCGCAGCTCGGCATGTCGCCGCACGCCTATTATCTCGATCTGCGGCTAGCGGCGGCCAAGCGCATGTTGCAGCATAGCGGTCACAACGTGGCGGAGGTCGCGAGCGCCTATGGCTTCGGCTCGGCCTCGGCTTTCGCGCGAGCCTTCCGCGCGCGCTTCGGGATGAGCCCGGTGGAGGCGCGGGAGCAGGGCGGCGGGTCCTGGGCCTTGCGGCCCGCGACGGTGCCGCCGGCTTCGCGTGGATCAGATAGGGAATAGGAAACGATGGCCGACACAGTGAATTGGGGCGTGCTGAGCACGGCCAAGATCGGACGCGAGCATGTCATCCCGGCGATGCAGAAAGGAAAGATCAGCCGCATCACGGCCATTGCGTCCCGCGATCAGGCTTCCGCCGATCGCGTGGCGAAGGAGCTTGGCATTCCGCGCGCCTATGGCAGCTACGAGGCGCTGCTGGCCGATCCGGAAATCGATGCGATCTACAATCCGCTGCCCAATCATCTGCATGTGCCCTGGACGCTTCGCGCTTTGGAAGCCGGCAAACATGTGCTGTGCGAGAAGCCCATCGCGCTGAATGCGGAGGAGGCGACGACGCTGATCGGCGCGCGGGACCGTGCGGGCCTGATCGTGGCCGAGGCTTTCATGGTGCGGCATGCGCCGTGGTGGCAGCGGGTTCGGGCGCTGGTGCATGAGGGACGGCTCGGCGAGGTTCGCGCGATCCAGACATTCTTCAGCTACTATCTCGATGATCCACAGAACATCCGCAATCTGCCGGAGATCGGCGGCGGCGGGTTGATGGATATCGGCTGCTACGCCATCTCGACCGCGCGGTTTGTTTTCGGCGCGGAGCCGCTGCGGGTCGCCGGGTTGATCGAGCGCGATCCCGAGATGGGCACCGACCAGCTGACCAGCGCGGTTGTCGCGTTTCCGAAGGGTCACCTGACGTTCACGTGCTCGACGCGGCTCGCGCCGCATCAGCGGGTGACGATTGTTGGCACGAAGGCGCGGCTGGAGGTGCTCATTCCGTTCAACGCGCCGTTCGACGAGGCTTGCCGCATCGTGATCGATGACGGCGCGGCGCTGAACGGATCCGGCGCGGTGGTCGAGAGTTTCGCTCTCGCGAACCAGTATACGCTGCAAGGTGATGCGTTTTCGGCGGCGATATTGGGCCGGGCACCGTTGGAGTTTCCGCTTGAGGATGCGGTGGCGAATATGAGGGTGATCGATGCGGTGTTCCGCGCGGCGGGCAGCGGGGAGTGGGTGGCGGTTTAGGTTCTGGTTCAGCCAAACCCGTTTTCCCGTCATGGCACGCGAAGGCGTGCCATCCACGCCTTAACTTTGGCGAAACGTCCCGGCCACTAAAAGGCGTGGATGGCATGCCTTCGCATGCCACGACGAGTAGGGGGCATCTGCCTCCGCGCCGATCGTCCTAAGCCGCCGCTCCCAATCCCGGCGTATCCGACAGCAGCGCTCGCGTGTAGTCATCGGCCGGGGCGCGGAAGATCGCCTCGGTTTCGCGCAGTTCCACAATGCGGCCCTGGTTCATCACCGCCACGCGATCCGCGAAGCTGCGGACCAGAGTGAGATTGTGGGTCACGAAGAGCATCGCGAGGTTCATCTCGGTCCGCAGTTCCGACAGCAGCGCCATCACCGCCGCCTGCACCGAAACATCGAGCGCGGAAGTCACTTCGTCGCAGATCAGCAGCCGGGGTTCGGCGGCGAGCGCACGGGCGATCGCGACCCGCTGGCGTTCACCGCCGCTGAGCTGGTCCGGATAACGGTCCAGCAGCCGTGCATGCAGCGAAACGCGGTCGAGTTCGCGCACCACGCGGCCGCGCGCCGCCTCCGCGCCGAGATCCGCGAAAAGCCGTAACGGGCGAGCGATGATCTCGCCCACCGTGCGGCGCGGGTTCAGCGAGGCGTAGGGGTTTTGGAAAATGTATTGGATGCGCTGCCGCTGCGCCGCCGGGCGCTGCCGGATGCCAGGCGGCAAGACCGCGCCGCTGAGCGTCATTGTGCCCGAGACCTCGCGATGTAGTCCCGCGATACCGCGCGCCAAAGTGGTCTTGCCGCTGCCCGATTGACCGACCAGCGCGAGGCATTCGCCCGCGCCGATGTCGAAGGCGATGTCGTGCAGCACTTGTGCTTCGCCGTACGCGGCATTGACCGCGCGCAGGCTAAGAACGGGCTCTTTCGGCGCGGCGGGGAGCGTGTGCTGGCGCGCGAGCGGCGCCTCGGGTTCCGGCTGTTCCTGATGCCAGCAGCGCGCCATATGGGTGGCGGAAATCTCGGTCTCGAGCGGGAAGACGTCGCAGAGGTCGGTGGCGAGGTCGCAGCGCGGCTTGAAGAAGCAGCCCTCCGGCCGATGGCCGGGTCCGGGCGCGTGGCCGGGAATGCCGACGAGCTGATGACGCCCCTCCGGGTCCGGCATCGCCTGGAGCAGGCGGCGCGTATAGGGGTGGCGCGGTGCCGCGAAAACCTCTGCCGCCGTGCCGGCCTCGACCAGACGGCCGGCATACATCACCGCCACGCGCTGCGCGAGTTCGGCCACCACCGCGAGATCGTGGCTGACATAAAGCGCGGCGACGCCGTGGCGGGCGCAGAGTTCGCGGACCGTGCGCAGGACATGCGCCTGGGTCGTCACATCCAACCCGGTGGTCGGCTCGTCGAGTACGATCAGCCTGGGACGGCAGGCGAAGGCCATGGCGATGGCGAGGCGCTGCTGCTGGCCGCCCGAAACCTGATGCGGATAGCGGCGGCGAAAGTCCGGCGTGTCGGGCAGCGCCACGTCACGCAGCAACTCCCCCATGCGGTCTTCGCGCGCGGCGGCGTTCAGTTGCGGGAGATGGACGCTCAGCATTTCGTCGAGCTGTTCGCCCAGGCGCATCGCCGGGTTCAGCGCCGTCCCAGGATCCTGCGGGATATAGGCGACCAGGCTGCCGCGTAGGGCGCGGAGTTCGGCGGGCGGCGTGCCGATAATCCCTTGCGGCCCGACCGAAACCTCGCCGCCGGCGATGCGCGCGCCGCGCCGGCAATGGCCAAGAAGGGCGAGGCCGATCGTCGTCTTGCCGGAACCGCTCTCGCCGACCAGGCCGAGCACTTCGCCGGGGGTGATGGTGAAGCTGACCTCATCGACGATGTCATGGCCGCGCGCGGCGACCTCGACCCGCAAGGCGGAGACGCGGACTTCTTCGGTCATGGTGCGCTGCGGCCGATGCCGATGGCGGCGCGGGCGATGCCGTCCGTGATCAGGTTCATGCCGATGGTGAGCACGGCGATGGCGGCGACCGGGAGCACCACGGGCCAGGGCTGGATGACGACTCCGATGCGGTTCTCGTTGATCATCAGCCCCCAATCTGCGGCCGGCGGTTGCAGGCCGAAGCCGAGGAAGCTGACGCCCGCGATCAGCCCGATCGAATAGGTCAGCCGCAAGCCGAACTCGACCAGCAGCGGCGAGGACATGTTCGGCAGGATCTCGACCAGCAGCAGATGCGTGCGGCTTTCGCCCAGCACTTCGGCGGCGCGCACGAAATCACGTTCCACCACCTCGGCGGCGGCGGCACGTGCGACACGGGCGACACGCGGCAGATGGCCGAGTGCGACGGTCAGCACGATCAGCCAAAGCCGCGGGCCGAAACCCGCCACCAGCAGCAGCACGAGGACGATCTGCGGGAAAGCGAGGAGGATATCCATGATCCGCATCAGCAGCTCATCGACCTTGCCGCCCGCATAGGCGGCGACGAGGCCGGTGAGAACGCCGCCGACCAGGCCGATGACGGTGGCGAGCAGGGACAGAACCAGGATGGCGCGCCCGCCGCAGAGGAAACGGCTGAGCACGTCCCGCCCGAGGTAATCGGCACCCAGCGGCGCCGCGTGGCTCGGATGCGAATAGGGGAGGGCGACGAAGGCATTGGGCGGATGCGGCGCGATCCAAGGACCGACGATGGCGATCAGCACGACCAGCGCGACCGTCGCGATGCCGATGCGGGTCCGGGTCAGCCGGCAGGCGTCACGCAGCAACGCGAAACGGCGGCGCGCGGGCGGGGCGGCGGCGATCGTCGCGGTGGCGCTCATCGCAGCGAAGTCCGCAGACGCGGCGTCAGCAGGATGGTCGCGATATCGGCGACGAGGTTGAGCAGCACATAGACCGCGCCGACCAGCAGCGTGAGCGCCTGCACCACCGGCAGGTCTCGGTTGGAGACGGCGTCCACCAATGCCTGGCCGATGCCGGGGTAGTGGAACACCACCTCCACCACCACGATGCCGCCGGCCAGCCAGGCGAGCTGCAGCGCCGTCACCTGGACGAAGGGCACGATGGCATTGGGCAGCGCGTGACGCAGGATGACACGGCCGGGCGGCATGCCTTTCAGCCGCGCCATCTGAATGTATTCGCTCTCCATCACCTCGATCATCGAGGCGCGCATGATGCGGCTCATATAGGGAATGACAGCGAGGTTGAGGGTGAGCACCGGCAGCACCGTCTGCCCGAGCTGTCGCCACAGCGGCACGCTGTCATCCAGCATGGCGACGGCGGGCAGCAGATGCGTGACATTGGTTGCCAGCAGCACGATCAGCGCGATGCCGATGACGAATTCCGGCACCGCCGCCAGAATCAGCGTGATGGCGGACAGCGCATGATCGACCAAGCCGTCCCGCCACACCGCCGAGACGACGCCGATGGCGAGCGATAGCGGGATCGCGAAGATCGCCGAGACCACGACGAGGAAAGCGGAGTTGACGACACGCGGCGCGATCAGTGTCGCGACCGGGCTTTCGGATGCGAGCGATTCACCGAAATTGCCGTGCAGGATGCCGCCGATCCAGGTGGTGTATTGGCTGAGCAGCGGCTGGTTGAGATGCAGCGCGCTGCGCAGCGCGGCAAGCCGCTCGGGTGTCGCGGTCTTGCCGAGGATTGCCTGCGCGGCATCACCCGGCAGCGCCTGCGTTCCCGCGAAGACGAGAATGGAAACGCAGATCAGGGTGACGATGCCGAGGCCGAAGCGGCGCAGCAGAACGCGGATCATCGGCCACGGCGCCGGGACATCAATGCGACGCGCCCGTCACACGAAATACATTTGCGCGAAGCCGTAATTGCCGAGCGGATTGCCGGTGCGCGAGGGCACCAGACCGCCGATCTTGCTGGAATAGCCATCGACCTGATCGCGGAAGCCCCAGATGATATAGCCGCCGGTGTCGTAGTCGATGGCTTGCGCGGCGTGGATGAGCTCCGTGCGCTTGGCGAAATCGACGGTGGTCAGTGCTTCGCTGACCAGCGCCTCGAATTTCGGATCCGACCAATGGGTTTCGTTGAAGCTCGCGGTGGGCGTCTGGCAGGAGGCGACCTGGCTCAGATAGTCGCGGGTGAACCAGAAATCCTGCGCGAAGGTCCATTTCAGATAGTCGTCGCCGTAGAAGACGCCGCTATCGACCTTGCGGACATTCACCGTCACGCCGGCACCCTGGGCCTGCTGGGCGAAAACCTGCGCGGCCTCGACAAGCCCGGCGGCGACGTCGCCGGTTACGAGTTCGACCGCGAGGTCGGCATGACCGGCCGCCTTGAGCAGCGATTTGGCCTGGTCGAGATCCTGATGGCGTTGCGGCAGGCTGTGGTTGAAGGAGGGGTCGAAGGGCGAGAACAAATCATTCGCGACCGAGCCCTGGCCCGACAGCGCCTGGGCGATCATCTGCGGCCGATCGACGATGAGGCGCATGGCCTGGCGCACGCGCACGTCGCTGAAGGGCGCCTGATCGACGCGCATGGTGAAAGGCAGCCAGCCGCCGGTTTTCGCGACCAGCGTCTTGAGCCCCGGCGTCATGCCCAGCGGCACGGTCTGCGCGAAGGGCACGTTGTCGATGACATGCACTTGGCCGCCCATCAGGGCATTGATGCGCGCCGTGTCGTCCGGGAAGTCGATGATGACCAGCTCGGCGACATAGGGCAGTCCGGTGCGCCAATAGCCTGAATAAGCGGGCATGTGTGTGCGGTCGCCCGGCGTGAAGCTGCCGAAGCGGAACGGCCCGGTGCCGACCGGGTTCTTCACGTCGTAGCCGATGGGAATGATGCTGTTGGTATATTGCGCGAGTTCGCGGTCGATGATGGCGTTGGCGCGCTTGAGCTTGATCGAGAAGGAGAGGTCGTCGATCTTCGTCAGGCCATTCGCGTCGATATCCGCGAGACCGGCAGCACCGCCGCCCGGCGTCTTCGGGTCTATGATGCGCTTGATCGAGAAGATGGCGTCATCGGCGGTGAGCGGCTTGCCGTTGTGGAAGGTGACGCCCTTGCGGAGCTTCACGGTCCAGAGGTCGGCCGTCTTGTTCGGGGTGATCTCAGTCGCGAGCAGCATCTGGAAGCTGTAGTCGGGCGCGATGGTCGCCAGCGTCTCATACATCGCGAAGTTGCGGGCGATGTCGGGGTAGGTCACGGCCTGATGCGCGTCGAGCGTGTCCTTGGCGCCGCCGCCGGCGCAGCCGACGAGCAGGGTGCCGCCCTTTTTCGGCGTGGCGGCCCGGGCGCCGGACGGAAGGATGAGGCCGCTGGCGCTTAGGGCGCCGCCGGCGAGGGCCAGCCGGAGAAGGTCACGGCGCGGAAGGTTGCCGAGGTTGTCTCGTTTCGAGGCGCCACGAAGATCCCGCATATCCGTTCTCATCCTCATTTTTTCGCAACCCTGACCAGCGGGACCTTAGGGGCTCGGGTAAACCACTCGCGATACGAAAAGCGAAGCTTTACGTGCTGAATGCGTAAGTCGAGCCAAGCATCGACTCCGGAGCCAAAGCCGCAGCGTGGAGGTTAAGGCCTGGATGCTCGGCCCCTGGGCGAGATACGCATCGCTGATCATGACGTTATTGCCCGCCGGATCGGCCGAAAACTTTCCGATTCTCAAACCCGCCCCAAACATCCCCGCACCAAAGCCGCGAAGGCCCGCGCGCGATGGCTGGTCGCATGCTTGCGGGCCGGGTCCATCTCCCCATAGGTCTGGTGCTCGCCTTCGGGCAGGAACATCGGGTCGTAGCCGAACCCCCGCTTGCCGCGGGGCGGCCAGACCATCACGCCGTCCGCCCGGCCCTCGAAGATCTCGTAATGCCCATCCGGCCAGGCGAGGCACAGCGCCGAGATGAACCAGGCGCCGCGATCCTCCGCCCCCTCAGCCTCGGCATTCACACGCTCCATGGCGACGCGGAAATCCTTCCCAGGTCCCGCCCAGCGCGCCGAATAGATGCCCGGCGCGCCGCCCAGCGCCGCCGCGCAGAAGCCGGAGTCGTCGGAGAGCGACGGCAGCCCGCTCGCCACGGCCGCCGCTTGGGCCTTCAGCCGCGCATTGCCGGCGAAGCTGGTCTCGGTCTCCTCCGGCTCCGGCAGGCCAAGCTCGCCTGCGGAGACCACATGGATGTCCCAAGGCGCCAGCAGCTCGCGGATCTCGACGAGCTTGCCGGGATTGTGGCTGGCCAGAACCAGCCGCGCGCCAGGGTCGAGCGGGCGGGCCATCAGGCCACGGGCTCCGCCGCCTCGATCGCCGCCGTCTGCGCCGCGAACAGCGCGCGCGTGCCGGTGCGGGCGAGGCTCATCAGCGCCAGACAGTCCATATCGGTGAAGGGCGTCTTTTCCGCGGTCGCCTGGATCTCGACGATGCCGCCCGCCGCCGTCAGCACGAAGTTGCTGTCTGCATCGGCATCCGAATCCTCGAGGTAATCCAAATCCAGCACCGCCTCGCCAGCCACCAGCCCGCAGGACACCGCCGCCACCTGCCCGGTCAGCGGCGCCGCCGCGATGACCCGCTTGGCTACCAGGTGCCGGAAGGCCAGCGCCAGCGCGACATAGGCGCCGGTGATGGCGGCGCAGCGCGTTCCGCCATCGGCATTGAGCACGTCGCAGTCGAGCGTGATCGACATCTCGCCCATCGCCTTGCGGTCCACCACCGCCCGCAGCGAACGCCCGATAAGTCGCTGGATTTCCTGCGTGCGGCCGGATTGCTTGCCGCGCGCCGCCTCCCGGTCACCCCGCGTATGGGTGGCGCGGGGCAGCATGCCGTATTCAGCCGTCACCCAGCCCTCGCCGCGCCCGCGCAGGAAGGGTGGCACCCGGCTCTCGACGCTGGCGACACAGAGCACCTCGGTAAAGCCCATGCGAATGAGGGCCGAGCCTTCAGCATGGCGCGCGAAGCCGGTGGTGATGGAGACGGGGCGCAGCGCGTCTGCGGCGCGGCCGGAATGTCGCATGGAGAGTGTCCTTTGTGGAGAAACCGGGCCGCCTCAGGCGATCAAGACGGCGCGGATATCGTTGACATTGGTGAGCGTCGGCCCCGTCACGACGAGGTCGGCGAGCGCGGAGAACAAGGTGTAGCTGTCATGGCCCGCGAGCACCGCATGCGGATCGATCCCGGCGGCCCGAGCGCGCGCCAACGTCTCCGGCGTCACAATCGCGCCTGCCGCCGTCTCAACCCCATCGATGCCATCGGTATCGCCAGCCAGTGCCCAGATCCCCGGCGCGCCATTCAGAGCGAGCGCCAGACCGAGCAGGCATTCGGTATTGCGTCCGCCGCGCCCGGCGGTCTTGGCGCCGATCGTCACTGAGGTCTCGCCGCCCGACAGCAGCACAGCGGGGCGCCGGACCGGCGCGCCATGCCGCGCGACGCTCAGCGCGATACCCGCCAGCACGATGCCCAGCTCGCGGCTTTCGCCTTCCAGCGCATCGCCGAGGATCAGCGGCGAGAGCCCCTGCGCCTCGGCGGCCTTGGCGGCGGCCCGCAGCGCCATCATCGGCGTCGCCACCATCCGCACCTCGACGGGGAAATCGCCGGGCTTGGGCGTCTCCTCCCGCCGCGCGAGGTAATCGAGCACAGCGGCCGGCAGCGGCATCGCAATACGCGCCAGGATCGCCGCAACCTGGGCCGCCGTCGTATCGTCGGGCAGGGTGGGACCGCTCGCGATGATGGCGGGATCGTCACCCGGCACATCGCTGATGGCGAGGGTCAGCACCCGCGCCGGCTGCGCGGCGGCGGCGAGGCGGCCGCCCTTGATGCCCGACAGATGCTTGCGCACCGCATTCATCGCCCCGATCGGCGCCCCGCTCGCCAGCAACGCGCGGTTGACCGCCTGCTTGTCGGCGAGCGTCAGCCCCTCGGCCGGCAAGGCCATCAGCGCCGAACCGCCACCGGAGATGAGGGCGATGACCAGATCCTCGGGCCCAAGCCCGCGCACGCAATCCAGCATGCGCCGCGCCGCGATCTCGCTATTCGCATCGGGCACCGGATGCGAGGATTCCATGACCTCGATCCGCGTCGTCGGCACAGCATGGCCGTAGCGCGTCACGACGAGGCCGGAGAGCGCCACGTCGGGCCAGGCCGCCTCCAGCGCCGCCGCCATCAGGGCCGAGGCCTTGCCCGCGCCGACCACCACGCAGCGACCGCGCGGCGGCGGCGGAAGATGGGCGGCCAGGGTCAGCCGGGGATCGGCGGCGGCCACCGCCGCGTCGAAGATCGCCCTCAGCGCCGCGCGGGCCTGCGTGTCGTTCCATGCCATAGCCGGGGCATCGCCTGTTCCTCGGCGCTTGACAAGCGGCGCCTCGCGGGACTGGCTCTGGCCGAGGATCAGCAAGGCCGGCGGACGGCGAGGGAACGAGACAAAATGAAAATCGCGGTCATCGGCACGGGCCTCATCGGCCGCTCCTGGAGCATGGTCTTCGCCCGCGCGGGTCTCGACGTCTCGATCTGGGATGCGCATCCGCCCGCCGCCGATGCCGCCCTCGACTTCATCGGCCACCGCCTGCCGGAGCTCGCCGAGCTGGGCCTGCTTCATGGCCGCACGCCCGAGGCCGTGCTGGCCGCCATAAAGCCCGCCGCCAGCCTGGCCGACTGCCTCGCCGGCGCCGCCCATGTGCAGGAGAACGGGCCGGAGCGCGTTGCCGACAAGACCACGCTCTTCGCCGAGCTGGATCGCCTGGCCGCGCCCGATACGGTGCTCGCCAGCTCCACCACCGCGATCCGCGCGAGCGCCTTCACCGAGGCGCTCCCCGGCCGTGGCCGCTGCCTGGTCGCCCATCCGGTCAACCCGCCCTATCTCATTCCGCTGGTGGAGCTCAGCCCGGCGCCCTGGACGACACCCGATACGGTGGCGCGGACTAAGACGCTGATGGAGCAGGCGGGCATGGTGCCGGCGGTGCTGAAGCGCGAGATCGACGGCTTCATCCTCAACCGCCTCCAGGCGGCGCTGATCGCCGAGGGCATGTCCCTGGTCGAGACCGGCATCGCCGACCCCTCGGATATCGACAACACGGTGAAGCACGGCCTCGGCCTCCGCTGGTCCTTCATGGGTCCGTTCGAGACCATCGACCTCAACGCCCCCGGCGGTCTGCGCGACTATGTTGACCGCTACGGCCCCGGCTTCAGCGACATGATGGCGCATTCGACAGTGCCAAGCTGGTCCGGCGCCTCGATCGAACGCCTGCACGCGGACCGCCGCGAGGCCGTGCCGGAGGCCGAGCATAAGGCCCGCCAGGAATGGCGCGACCGGCGGCTCATGGCGCTGATGGCGCATAAGGTCACGCAGCCGGATTGAGGCGGGGCGCCCTTCGGCGAGAGAATGCGCCGCTTGTAGGATTTTCGGGCCTACGCTGGTCGAGCGCGCAACTCTTTCTCCCCCTCCTTGCAAAGAAGGGTTTTGGCGTGGGTTCGTGCAAGCGCCGAAGGCTGACTTATCGGCGCATACTGAACCCGTTCTGACCCTCCCTTGTAGGAAGGGGATTGAGCTGCGCGGCCGGGCTACGCGCAGCAAGCCAGTGCCGGCTCGGTCTCAAGCGATCCCTAAACCTTGGCTGCGCCAGCTGTGATCTTTTGAAAATCTCAACAGGATGGGGGTGGGAAACTCCTCTTCCTCCGTGTTTTGCCTTGCACGCTCAGCTTGATCCGAGTTCAGGATGCGCTGCAACGTGGCGGCACTGGGTGCCCAGACAGCAATAGTCCAACAACCAACTTTAAGCGCCCGAGGAAATTCGCTATTTCCGCACACAGGTAATGCCGGCGCGGATCATTGCAATTGAGCACTCGGTCAGCTCAGGTAACGGCGCTTCCCCAGGCCAACTCGCCTGGAACCGGCAGGCTGCTGGCAGTATCAGATGCAGGGCGAGCCAACGTTAAGCGGTCGAAGCATTTAGCTGTTGTCGCGCACAGATAAATGCCGATGCGCATCGCTGCAACTTAATATCAAACCAGATTGGCTGACGGCATTTCCACATGGCCGACCACCCGGTCTTTACGATTTTGATCCGATTTTCGGTGCGTATCCGATCCAGACGTGCAGGGTTTGAGAGAACATGGAATCGGTAGTCGACCTTTATGGCAAACGGAAACATCGAAGACCCTGGCGCCCAATCGGCATCGACTTAGGTCATTGCCTTTCGGAACCAGCATAGACAGTCCGCAGATCGGCTGTCCTGCCGGTTTCCGCACACGCTTCTCCCGACAGAATCACTAGTCTCGCACAAGGAATTGCGAAATGCCCTATACTTACCCCACCGCACCGTTTGCCATATCCACGTCTCAGATCGCGAGCGTCACGACGAATCAAATCTTGAACGCTGGGGAGGAGGACGCAAGTCAGGAACTGCTAGTAGCAACAACGCCAGCGTCATCGCAATGGGCTAGTTTCCCGGACGCTCCCGCATCAAATACCGTCCTTATTCAGGGGACCGTTTCTGCTGGTGCGTCAATTACGATCAGCTACACGGACTTGTCAGGCCAAGAAGTGAATCTGACAGGTACCATACTCGAAACGAGTCCAAATTCTTACCTGGTATCCCTTAATGGGATGGCGGGCGGGCCATTTATACAAATAAGCAACGCGGCGACCGACGCCGCAACTTCCGTCACATACGGGCCGCAGGGTCCGAACGTCGACGGTTACCTGGTGGACGTAACCCCTTTTAATGGCGACTCGGCCTCGGCTCCGCTCTCACCCGCGCTCCAGTCCGGGGCAGTTGTGGCGATAGGCCCAGACAACCTGCTGCCTGACGGAACGCCGGTTTCTGGCGGAACGGTCCTGGCGGGCGCGACGTTGATTGTCGATGCGGGCGCGGTCGCCTCCGCGATACAGAATTACGGCACGATCATTGTCGAAGCCGGCCGATCTGACATCCAGCGTAAACAACGGTGCGATCGTCTTCAGCGGCAGTGGTCCCGAGCAGTTGACGATCGATGGAAACTTGGCGCCGGCCGCTGCCATTTCGGGTTTCACCGATCCGGCCGTGGGCGGGAAGACCATCGACATCACGGGGATCGGCTCGGCCGTAACGAGCAGCAGCATCACCTTCAGTTCGGGCGCCGAGACACTTACCGTGTCTGGCACGCTCGGGACGGTCACGGTGAAGTTGGCGGCCGGTAGTACTCCGGGTCAGCTGGCGCTCACGACCGACGGCCGTGGCGGCATCCTGGTGATCTGCTTCGCCGAAGGCACCCGGATCGCCACGACGAATGGCGACGTCGCTGTCGAGGCACTGCGTGAAGGCGACTGGGTGTTGACAGCCTTGGGAGACGTGGCGCGGGTGAGGTGGATCGGCCATCGCCGCTTCAGCCTTGCATCCCGGCCGGATGTGGCGCCGATCCGCCTCAGCGAGGGGTCGCTCGGAGAAGGTGTGCCCTCGCGCGATCTTCTTGTCAGCCCGGAACATGCCATGGGCCTGGGCGGCAAGCTGGTTCCGGCGCGGTTGCTGGTCAATGGCAGCAGCATCACCCGCGACACCAGCATGGCGGGGATTACCTACTACCATGTCGAACTGCCGCGTCATGACCTGCTGCTGGCGGAAGGGGCGGCAGCGGAAAGCTGGCTCGATACGGGCAACCGGGGGATGTTCGCGAACGCTCCAGGCTCGGTCGATCTGTATGCCGACCTGGAGCCCGATCTCACCTCCGAGGCGTGGCAGACCCAGGCTTGTGCGCCCTTGGTGGAAGGCGGTCTCGACCTCGCGGTCATCCGGGCGCGGCTGGAGGGCCGAGCGATCATCCTCGGTTATGGCGGGGGTGCCGCTCAGACCTTGTGGCTCGAAACCCAAGGTAAGCACTCGATCGCGCTGCCGGCGGGTGGTGGCCTTCTCCGCTTGGCTTCGGTCGCCGCCAGGGCGCCTGGCGACGAGCGGCGATTGGGGGCGGCGATCGCCGAGGTAACAGTCGATGAGGTGGCGCTCGATCTCGAGGATCATCGCCTGGCCCTCGGTGTCCATGCGATCGAGCGGCTGGGTGAAGCCACCTGGCGCTGGACAGATGGGCAGGCGCTGCTCGACTTCGGGCCAAGCGAGGTTGAGCGTGTGGTGACGGTCACGGTGACGGTCATTGCGGCCGAGCAGGATTGGGCCGTCGCGGCATGAAGGTTGGGGAGGAGCCGCGACGCTCCTCCCTTGTCTGAACGGCTGAAGGAAGAACGGGGCGCCCAGCCGATCGGGCGCCGTTTTTCGTTGGTTACCGAAGATGCGCCTCCACCCAATCCTCACAGATCGCGACGCCTTCCTGCGCGGTGAGGCCTTGGGGGTTGAGACACCAGGCGAGCCATAGCCCGTCGAGCAAGGCCGATAGCCCGGCGGCGGCGAGCCGGAGGTCCGGGGTCCGCGCCGGCTGGCGATCTCGTATGAGGTCGGCGAGCAAGTCTCCGAGCGACCGGCGATATTCCTCGTTCGTGCGGGTGTGGACTGTCTTCATCGCTTCGGAGTGGCGGATCATGCTCCAGAAAACGAGCCAAGCACTGAGGTAATCCGGATCCAGCACGGCGGCGGAGAAGGAGACTGTGAAGAAGGCCGTGAGGCGCTGGCGCGGATCGCCGCCGGCCTCCGCGACGCCAGCCAGGATGTCCCGCAGCACACGGGTCGCCAAGTGGTCATAGGCCTCGGCGACGAGATCCTCGAGATGGGCGTAGTGATGATTGATGAGGCCGGTGGAGACGCCGGCGGCGGCGGCGATGCGTCGGATGGAGGCGCCGGCCGCCCCTTGCTCGGCGAGGCATCGCAGGGTGGACGTCACCAGATGTTCGCGCCGCAGCGCCGGCTTTACGCGCCGGTATTTCCGTTCGGGCTCCACAATGTCGTTTGCCAGTTGCCGCTCCGAGGAAAGCCTTCAATTGCTTCTAACAGCACCGGCATGGGAAGCGCGATGCCCCTTGCTGAACGATTGATCAAGAAGGCCCGGATCGTCTACCACAGCGGCCATGGACACAAACCTCGCCGCCGCCACCCGGTCTCGTTTCTCCTCGATGGTTGACCGCGTCGGCGGTCCCGGCGCCGCGGCCTGGGAAATCCACTATGCGGCTGTGCAAGCGCGCCGACGAAACGAGAATGTAATTCTGCTGAGCGTTGGCGATCCGGATTTCGAGACGCCTCCGACGATCGTCGAGGCCGCTGTGGATGCGCTACGGAATGGCGACACGCATTATGCCGATGTCCAGGGCCGGCCCGGCCTGCGGCAGGCGGTGGCCGACCGTCACGAGCGGGCGACCGGGTGCCAGACCTCGGCGGAAAACGTCGTCATCCTGGCCGGGGCGCAGAACGCCTTGTTCGTCACCACCCTTTGCCTCTGCGATGCCGGGGACGAGGTGCTGGTGCCGCAGCCGATGTATGTGACCTATGAGGCGGTGATCCGGGCTTCGGGCGCGGTGCCCGTGCCCGTGCCTGCGGCGCCGGGTGGATTCAGGCTCGATCCGGCGGCGCTGGCCGCCCGTGTCACGCCGCGCAGCCGCGCCATTCTCATCGCCAACCCATCCAACCCGACCGGCACCGTGATGACGGCGGAGGAGTTGGCGGCGCTGGCGGCAGTGGCGCGCGCGCATGACCTCTGGGTCATCGCCGACGAGGTTTACGGCGCGCTGACCTTCGACCGGCCGCACCTTCCTGTCGCCGCATTGCCTGGGATGGCGGAAAGAACCATCACCATCACCAGCCTTTCCAAATCCCATGCCATGACAGGCTGGCGGATCGGCTGGGCCGTCGGGCCGCAAGAATTCGTGACGCATGCGGTCAATCTGTCGCTCTGCACGCTTTACGGGCTGCCGGGCTTCGTGCAGGCGGCGGCCGAGCATGCGCTGTCCCTGGGGGACGCGCCGGTCGCCGAGATGCGAGAAGTCTACAGGGCGCGGCGTGATTTCGTCGCGCGGCGCCTCGCCCATTATCCCGAGCTGCGATGCACGGTGCCCGAGGCCGGCATGTTCATGATGGTGGATGTGAGCGCCACCGGATTGAGCGCCAATGAATTCGCCTGGGCCCTGTTCCGCGCCACCGGTGTTTCCGTGCTGGACGGCGCGGCTTTCGGGATCGAAACGGCCAAATACCTGCGCCTCTCCTTCACCGTTTGCGAGGAGATCCTCGATGATGCGTGCAGCCGCATCGGCGGTTTCCTCGCCACACTCACCCCAGCCATAGCGGGTGCGGCATGAGTGAGGCGGCGGGCCGCACTGTCGGCGAAGCGCTGATCGATCTGCTGCGGGCGCGCGGCGTCGATACCGTCTTCGGCATTCCGGGCGTGCATACGGTGGAGCTGTATCGCGGCCTCGCCTCCAGCACGATCCGCCACATCAGCGCGCGGCACGAGGCGGCGCTCGGCTTCATGGCGGATGGCTATGCGCGCGCCACCGGCCGGCCAGGCGTCTGCTTCGTCATCACCGGGCCGGGCGTCACGAACATCGCGACGCCGATGGCGCAGGCCTATGGCGATTCGATTCCCATGCTGGTGATTTCGAGCGTCAATCCGGCCGGGCGCGATGGTTCTGGAGACGGCTGGCTGCATGAATTGCCGGACCAGCAAGGCGTCGCGCAGCGCGTCGCGGCCTTTTCGCATACGGTGCGGACGGCGGCGGAACTGCCGCAGGTACTCGACCGTGCCTTCGCGGTCTTCGATGGTGCGCGGCCACGACCGGTCCATATCGCTTTGCCGACGACGCTGCTTTCGGCGCCGGCTGGCGACCTGGTGCGAAATCGTGCGCCAGCGACGGTCGCGCTGCCTTTGCCCGATGCCGCGACGCTCGATGCCGCGCGGAACGAGCTTGCCTATGCCCGGCGGCCGCTGCTGCTCGCCGGTGGGGGCGCCCAGCGCGCTGGCCGGGAGATTTTGGCGCTGGCCGAGCGGCTCGACGCGCCGGTGGTACTCACCATCAATGCACGCGGGCTGCTGCCGCATGACCATCCGCTCAACGTGCCGCTGAGCGCCTCGCTTGCCGGTGTGCGCGCTTTGATCGGTGAGGCCGATGTGGTGCTGGCGGTCGGCACGGAACTTGGCCCGACCGATTACGACATGTGGGACGAGGGTGGCTTCGGAATTCCGGGCCGTCTCATTCGCGTCGATATCGACCCTGAACAGGCCATGCGCGGGGTGTCTCCGGACATCACATTGATTGGCGACGCCGGCGGCACGCTCGCGCGGCTGCTCGATGGTTTGGGGCAGGTGAGCGCGGATGGCGCGGCGCGGGCGACGGCCGCGCGGCATGCGGCGCTTGTGGGTATCGAGGCGATCGATCGCTTCGACCTCGACTGCCTCGAAACGGTGCGCGCGGTACTGCCGGATGCGATCGTGGTCGGTGATTCCACACGGCAGGTCTATGCCGGCAATCTCTATTTCGGCGGCTCCGCGCCGCGTGGCTGGTTCAATGCCGCGACGGGGTATGGCGCGCTGGGCTACGGCCTGCCGGCCGCCGTGGGCGCCGCGATCGCAGCACCAGAGCGGCCAGTGGTCTGCCTCTGCGGTGATGGCGGATTGCAATTCTCGCTGGCCGAGCTTGGCACCGCCAAGGAGTCCGGGGCGCGGGTGATCCTGCTGCTGCTGAACAATGGCGGGTACGGTGAGATCAAGGCGGCGATGCGCCGCTCGGGCGTGGCGCCGGTGGGCGTCGATCTGTTCACGCCGGACTTCCAGCAGCTCGTGCGCGCCTACGGCTGGAACGCGACACGCCTCGGTGCGGGTGATTCGCTGGAGGCGGCGTTGCGGTCAGCCGCCGGGCGCGAGGGGCCGAGCCTCATCGAGTTCGGTCTGGATGGCTGCGTGACGGGCGCTAGGTGAAGGGGTGATGCGACAGGCGTCGTTTCAAGGTTGATGCTTGTCGCGTGACGGCGGCGGTTTCGTGCCTGTCGAGATGAGGTTCGCCGTGCCCATCGACAGCCAGTCCATGACCGCCAGCAGCACGCAAGAGGTGACGAAGGTGGCGTGGATGATGACCGCCCAGAGCATCGTCCGCTCGCTCTCTTGATCGATATCGAGGAAGATCTCGAGGAGCTGAATCGCGGTGATGGCGACGATCGAGCCGATGAGCTTGAGCTTGATGTCGCTGAAATCAACATGCTCCATCCAGCTCGGACGCTCTTGTGTATTGGGCCCATAGAGCCGGGCCACGTAGTTCTCATAGCCCGAGAAGATCACCATGATGAGGAGATTCCCGACGAGGGAAAGCTCCACCAGAGAGAGGATTCCGACGATGACCTCGTTGGTGCTCTGCGTCGGCGCGTGCGCGAAGAGATCGTAGAGCTTGCGGAAAAACCGAACCAGCAGCAGCAGGAAGCTGGCGATCAGCCCGATATAGAGCGGCGCCATGAGCCAGCGGCTGGCGAGGATGAAGCGGGCGGGAAAGTGTTTCATCGGGGTCCGGTGCGATGGCCAAACGGTGTTCCTGAACGAGGTGGCGCGCAGGCCTTCACGTGATAGTCACGAATTCAGCGTAACTGCGCTCCGCGGACCACGTTGGAGCAATCATGAGCGAGGACAGCCCCTTAGACAAGCTCATAGGCCTCGGCCGCGTGAAGGATTGGGCGGTTCCGGGGCAGCCAGACGGCGCGTTGGTGGATGTCATGCGGCGATGAACCCCTCGACGGAAGCCGAGGCCGCCACCCGCGTGCTGGTCGAGGAAATTCTGGCCGCCGAGGCGCAGGAAGAGAGGCTGCTGTCGCATATGTCGCGGCTCGCGGCGGATAAGCGGGACGACGCGGTGTGCTGGCTCTTCGAGAGTCTGTTCTGGCGCCTGCGCATTACGAATTACTGGATTCTCTTCCGCGCCGCCGAGGCTTACGAGATCCGCGGCAAGCCCGAACTGGCCTTTCTGCTCTTCGGCTTTGCACAAGCGCTGCATCCCGAGTCTTCAGGATCGCCGGCGGCGTCCCGTGCGCTGTTCATGTCCTTCGCGCAGCGGGGCCGCCCGAACGACATGCTCGATGTTTTCGAGACGCATGCCGCTCACTCCCCGCAAAAGCCGATCGCCGCACTGTATGAGATCCGGCCGTTGCTCAATATGACCGGCCGGTCGGCGGAGCCCTATCTCGGGCCGCCGGGCAATCCGCGTGTGGATGCGGCCAGAACCGATCGCATGGTTTTCCCCGCAAGCACCCGCGCGGCTTGCACGATCGAGATTCTCGGCGGGCCGCCGATACCGGCGCTGCTTCGCCTCGCCGTGAATGCCTCGCGGCCGGCGGTCACGGTCGCCTGTTTGCAGGATGCCGAGGTTTTGACCGATGGCGATGTCTTCATGGTCCGGGACTCCGCCGGTCGGCCGCACTGGGATGTTTCGATCTGCGACTTCCCCGCGTTGTTCGAGCGCCACCTCGCCAGACTGAGCGAGGTTGAGCACGCCGCCTGCGAGGAAGCCGTCATCATCGGCGATCGTTTCTCCCACCCGCCGAACCTGTCGCATTTCATGCTCGACCAGGTGACACGCCTCGCTTGCTATGCGCAGGCCGGGCTGCGGCTCGATGAGGTCACCGTCATCGGTCCCGAGCCAGTCGTGGAGTTTCAGCGCGCCATTCTGGAGCGTTGCGGTGTGCGTCATGTTTTCGGCACGGGCCGGCCTGCGCGACTGCGCGTCGGCCGCTTGTGGGTCGCGAGCACTTGCCGAGAATTGCAGCATCCCGCGCATCTCGGCGCTGGCTGGGCGATCGATTATCTGCGCCGAACTCTGGCGCCGGAAATAACGGCGACTCCAAGTCTGCGGCTTTATATTTCGCGTGGTGATGCGACCTCGCGCCGGGTGACCAATGAGGCCGAGCTTTGCCGGTTGCTGACGGCCCATGGCTTCACGATTTTGCTCGCGAGTCAGATCAGCTTTGCCGAACAAGCTGCCGCCTTCGCCGCGGCCAGCCATGTCATCGGCGCGCATGGTGCTGGGCTTACCAATATCGTGCTGTGCCAGCCGGGCACGCATGTTCTGGAGTTCTTTCATCCGCTGTACGGCACGGATGCCTATGCGTCGCTCGCACCGGAAGGCGGTTTCCGCTACGCCGCTTTGACTGGCAAAGATGGCGCCTCGGACGACCCGGTCTTCAACGATCCTCGGCTGCAGGATCCCCGGCGCAACCTCTTTGGCCTGCGCGACATTACGATCGATGTGGGTTTGGTGGAGGCGTGGCTGGAGAGGACGTTCGCGGCGGCTGGTTAGGGCGGGATGATCTATTTGAATCACGCCCCAGAGCTCCGTCATGGCACGCGGAGGCGTGCCATCCACGCCTTGCCTTCGTCGTGCAAGGAAGGCGTGGATGCTCGGCCTTCGCCGAGCATGACGAGGTGGAATGAGCACGGCTCAAACCAACGACATCACGCCGACAGGAATCCCCGCGTTTCCGCCGCCGCTTCCGCGAGGCCCACGCGTTGCACTGTCACGCCTGGCGGAAAGGCGGCCAGCAATCGGGTCGGCGTACGGCGGTCCAGTAAGACGAACACGCCATGGTCGTCGGCGCGGCGGATGAGACGGCCGAAGGCTTGGCGGAGGCGGAGGCGCGCGACGCGGTCGTCATAGCTTTTGGGCTTGGCGCCCGAGAGATGGATGCGGCGTTCGCGATGCAGGATATCGGGGCGCGGCCAGGGCACGCGCTCGAATACCACGAGGCGCAGCGCGCGGCCCGGCACGTCCACGCCGTCACGCATCGCATCGGTGCCGAGCAGGCAGCTATCCTCCTCGGCGCGGAAGATATCGACGAGCGTCGCATTGTTCATCGCATCGACGTGCTGCGCATAGAGCGGCAGGCCCGCCTGTTCCAGCGCCGGGGCGATGCGGCGGTAGGTGGCGCGGAGCCGTCCGATGGCGGTGAACAAGCCCAAGGCGCCGCCGCCCGAGGCCAGGAACAGGGTGCGGTAAGCGGCCGCCAGCGCCGCCGGGTCGCCGACATCGACATCCGTCACCACGAAAGCCTTGGTTCGCGCGGCATAGTCGAAGGGGCTGGAAAGCGCGGCGCGGATCGCCGGGAGCGGCAGATGTCCGGCACCGACCCGCGCCTCGGCGGCGGTCCAGGCGAGTTCGGGATCCGCCTCCCCGCCGTCGCGCAAAGTGGCCGAGGTCACCAGCAGACCGTGGGCCGGGGCGGCGAGAGTGGTGGCGAAAGGGATGGTAGGGTCGAGCCAATGCCGCAGCAGTGCGGCGTCCCGGTCGCCAGCCTCGCCGCGATCGAGGCGGAGGAATTGGACATGGGTCGGCCGCGTGCCGGGGGCTGCCGGGGGCTCGGCCAATTCCTTGAGCATGATCTGCCAAGCGGTCAGCGGATCGATGGCACGGCGGGAAATGGTGCGGCCGAGACCCTCGATGCGCGCCCGGCTTGCGCTGTCGAGCTTGTCGGCATCCTCGTCGAGCCGCGCGAGCAGGCGATGCATGAGGGTGCCGAGCGGTTCGGCGATACGGGCCAGCGCCCGGCCGAAGCGATCCGCCGCCGCGATGACATCAGGCTCGACGGGGTGCAGATCGCTTTCGGAGGAGAAGCCGGTGCGGGCGTCGTCCTCACTCGCGGCGCCGGGGAGGCGGGCGAGGATCTGGCGGCGGAGGGCACGTAGAAACGCCTCGGCGGGATTGGCGCGGCCGGCTTCCAGGCCGGTCAGTTCGGGCCCATCCGTCTCCAGCCGGCTCGGCCAGGCGGGGGCCGGTAAGGCGCGCGCGGCGGTGAGTGCGGCTTCGAGCGGTGTCAGCAATTCCGGACGGTCGGCCACGAGATCGCCGATGCGGACCGCGAGGCCACGGCCCCGCGCGCGGCTGCCTTCCGTGCCGAGCAGCCAGCGCCGCAGCTCGGCGGTCATCCGTCCCGAGAGTTCGGCCGAGAAGGCGGCGTCGGCGGCATCGAAGAGATGGTGGCCTTCGTCGAAGACGTAGCGTGTGGGGACGGTGGCGTCGTCGAGACCGCCCCAGGCGGCCTGGGTCAGGACCAGCGCGTGATTGGCGACGACTAGGTCGGCTTCGCGGGCGCGGCGGATGCCGTGTTCGACGAAGCAGCGTTTCCAATGGGTGCAGGCGGCGTAGATGCATTCGCCGCGACGGTCGGCGAGGGCCGCGACGGTGGGCGTGCCGAAGATCTCGATGAACCAGCCGGGCAGGTCGCCGCCCAGGATGTCGCCATCCGAGGTCAGGGCCGCCCAGCGCGCGATGAGGCCCAGGGGGATGATGGCGCCCGGGTTGAAGGCGCCGCCGGTCGCATTGGTGACGGCATCCTCAAAGTTCAGCAGGCAAAGGTAGTTCTCCCGCCCCTTGCGCAGGACGACGCGGCGGCGGCGCTCAGCGGGGTCGGGGAAGAGGCGGGCGAGTTCGGTTTCGACCTGGCGTTGCAGATGGCGGGTGAAGGTGCTGATCCAGACCGGCGCGCCATTGCGCTCCGCCCAGAGGCTGGCGGGGGCGACATAGCCGAGGGTCTTGCCGGTGCCTGTTCCGGCCTCGGCGAGCACGAGATGCGGCGCGCCCTCGGTCTCGCGCGGGGCGAAGGCGGCGCTGGCGGCGGAGGCAAAATCCGCCTGGCCCTGGCGCTGCTCCGCCTCCGGTCCGACGAGCTGCGCGAGGCGGGTGCGGGCTTCGTGCGGGGCGACGGCATGGGCGGAAGGCGGCGGCGGGGCGGCTTGCTCCTCCCATTCGGGGAGACGGCGCCAGACCTTCAGGGCCGCAACTTCTGAGCCGCTCGCGCCATGGCCGGCGAGGGCCAGCGTTTCGACGATGAGCGGACCCCAGCCCCAGCCGGCGCGGGCCATGCGGCCGGCGAGGGCGCCGGCATCGGCGTTGCGGGGCAGATGCGCCTCGGTCTGAAGGCGGCGCAGCAGAGCGGCGGCGATTTCAGGGAGAGCGGCGGCGGCGGCTTCGAGCCCGGCGCGGGGCGGTTCCAGGCCGAGCGCCGAAGCCAGGCCGCGCGGCGTCGGCACGGCGGGTTCGGCGGGCGCCACGAAGGCGAAAAGCTCGAGCAGGTCATAGGCCGCGACGGGCGCCAGGCCGAGACGCCGCCAGGTGGAGGGCGCGTGGACGACGAGCGGCGGACCCTCGGCCCGCAGCCGGTCGGCCACCGCCTCGGCGCGGAGGGTGAGCACCTCGCCTTCCGCCGTCGCCAGCGCGGCGCGGCCGGCGCCGGAGACCAGGGCGGTCCAGTCGGGGAGTGCCGCGGAAATATCCGGCGGCGGGTTCACGTGTGGGAGGGGCATCTCAAGGTGAGATGGTCATACTCCTTGGAGACACCAAACTGCTACCGGTGACCCGGCGGCGGTTTGGAGAAATCGACGGGGCCGTAGGTTGGGAGGCCGCGCCAGATTTGTGCAGGGCGAGGTTTATTCAATTTCCTTGGCTGGCCCCAACAGAACGATTCGCCGAAGCTTGGCTCCCCTCGCTGAGATAGACCTATCGCCGCGCGTCGGAGAGCGGAGATCGCATTCCTAGATTCACGCACCGCCCAATCTGGCATTGGAGCATTTACGAGTTCAAGGTGATCCCACGCTTGCGCATCCAATTTATTGGGTCAGGTTGCGGGCGGACCATTGTTGGTCAGCAGCTTCCGAGCGTTAAAGATTGCCCGAATATGACCAGTGTTCAAGTCGCCCAGCTGTGTGGGATTCGGCATTTTCGCGCCGTTGATCTGGACGTAGCTCCCGAGCGGATCCGCGTGACCCGCAACGTAGACCGGCCCGGCCATGATTTGGGGCGTAATGACGGGTCCGATCGGTTGAAACGTCAGCGGCGAGTCTGAGGTTTTTGTATACAGCTCGATGCCAGTGTTATTGGTGACGCCATTGGCAGCAGACATGCGCTTCTCTCCAGGGCCAGTAGGCAAAGCGAAACTCACGTCTCGCGCTTCACCTGATCGGTGGGCAACTCTGCCCAACGGGCTAGGGTCAGGACTCATTCTTTGAGATAGAAGGTGACACTGGCTGCGATGCAGATGGCGGAGAAGAAGGTGTGTGCGCAGCGGTCGTAGCGGGTG
>NZ_LMUQ01000053.1:42941-45216 GCF_009765865.1 Acidisoma sp. L85 | reverse complement strand
GGCGTCAGCGGCGAGATGGTGCGCGACCTCATGCTGGCCTGTGTCGAACGGCGATTCAACGCCCTGCGGGCACCGCACCCCGTTCAATGGTTGGCGGATAACGGCTCCGCCTATGTCGCCCGTGAGACGCTAGAATTCGCCGCTGCGCTGGCCCTGGTGCCATGCTTCACACCGGTTCGCAGCCCGGAAAGCAACGGGGTCAGCCTGCGGTCTAATCGAGTACATTCCGAGGCGGCGGACCGCTTGTGCTGACTCGTTTGCTCGTTTCAAACCCACGGCAGAGGGCGTTCCCGGCCTTCGTTGTGTCAATCAAGACAGAACGTCTGTCCGTCGGATCTGACGAACGACGAACTAGCTTGTGGTTCTCCAGAACGTCCACGGCGCGAGAGATCGCGGGCTTGTGCGTCCCAACCGCCTCCGACAGGCCCCTCACGGTATGAGGGCCGGGAGTCGTATGGCAGGTAAGGAGCGTGCCGAGTTGACGGAGCGTCAAATTCGAACCCTTCGAACGCACCATAGCTACGACGCTGTCTCTCAGCCATACCAAGAGCGCGTCTTCGGAAGTTGGTTCTGTTATCAGAAAATGCTGCTCTTCGGTTGCCGATTGTTAAAAGCGGGCTGCCGGAATCGAACCGACACCTTCGGTTAGGACAACCGCTGCAAGACCACTCTGCTACGCCCACCCAAGCTTTCAAAGCATGAGGTGGCGGCCCGGTAATTTTGACTCCGCCTTTCGGACATACGCCTTAGGACTTTCGGCCGCCTGGTTCTTCGCTACTTCGTTCCGGCGCCACCGGCCCCTCCAGCGCCTGCCCCACCCGCACCTGCCGATGCGACAGCAGCCGAACTGGCACCTGCTCCAGTCGCACCGCCGGCTCCGGTGCCCTGAGCGGCCCCGCCGTTAGTCGGGCTACCGCTAGAGGAGCCAAACATCCCGCACCCGCCGAGTGCAAATGGAATCGCTATGGCCGCCACGCGGAGGCAGCGAAGTGTTGTGGTCGCCATGCACATTCTCCTGGGCTGGGTTCGGAGTCCGGGCTCGCCTAGAGCAGGCGCAGACGTCCCGCCAAATACGCGACACCAAAGATGACCAGCGCTGCCGTCAGAGGCTGATCCCGGATCAACTCTGCAGCATCCCCCAGTATGCTTTCCGCCTGGCCACGCACCTGATTAGCCTTGCCACGAATCTGGGTGCTGGTGTCGCCGGTCAGACCGCCGGCAGCATCCTGCACCTTGCCCTTGATGTCATCGACCGTTCCACTGAACTTGTTCTCGCTCATGTGCATCTCCTGGGAAGGCCATCCACCTGGGGATATAATCGTTCTTTAGCAACGCCCTCATCTAGGCGCGTGGGCATTCACGAAGATGCGAGAGGCAGCATGCCCGGCGAGAAAAGCGGTAACCGAGATGGATGAATATCCCAGAGACGCACGAGCTATCATTGCTTGTCGATCGGGATCGTCACTGGGGACAAATATGCCTGGCTATCACGCCGAAGTATCTGAGCCAGGGGCTGGATCACCAACAGCGCGCCGTTCCTTCGCGACACTGGACGGTGCACTGGATTGGGTGATGTGGAGGAAAGTCGATAATCCTGACCTTATCGGCCGCATTGAAACGGACGATTGCATCACTGACCATCGACAAGCGATGGCGCGTCTACATCACGTCAGTCTTGCTCATCGGGCGTAATCCCCTCGCTCCAGGCTTCCACAAGACCGCCACTTGAATCTCGCAGGCCGGTATGCAGAGCCGCCAACCGTGCTGCGTCGCGCAGTGACCAAGCACCGGCTTCGGCATGTTCCGGGGTCCAGAACGGGTGAGCGGTCGGGTCAGCTGGAGCTTTCAAAAACAGAGGGACGCCTTCGGTGCTCTGCTGAACCACTCTGTGCGTACCATCCGGCGGCGGCGTAGCCGTATCGTCGGGCCACCATTCTTCGCTCACCTGCGCCTCCGCCCCTTTTGTTCGACCACATACTGCGGGCGAGTTTTTAAAAGGTCCTGACCCAGCAGTAGGCCCGCCACTCCTGCGGCCAGCAAGACCGTTCCCTTGTTACGACGGAAAGCGGAGCGGCTAGTCTCAAGCATGGCCCTCGGCGGCGGCAGCGTGGATAGACTAGCAGCTGCCGCGGACCTGGGCGCATCGCGTTGCGCCCGCGTCTTCTTGCCGGCCTTTGACTGCAGGATTCCGATCAGCAACACGGTGATTGCGAGTAGAAGCATTGCCGCCGCTGTGATAATTGCAGCCCAGAGAGGTCCAAGTCGTTCCTGCACC
>NZ_LMUQ01000053.1:0-42931 GCF_009765865.1 Acidisoma sp. L85 | reverse complement strand
AGCGCCGCCATCAGGCAGCCAATTGCCGGCAAGACGATCAGACCAGCGACCAGAGCGCAAACAATCAAAATTGCAGTGCGTCGCACCGACGCTAGCGCGTTCTGCACCATCGTCATCGGATTGAACGCTAGAGTGGTGCCCAACTTCACCAGGCTGCCCATCGATGGCATTCAATGCGTCCTCAGCGGGTGAAGAGTTTGGAGATGGCAAAGCCACCGACGAAGGCAATCAGCAGACTGGAGACGGGCCAGTCCTGAACATGCTGACCGACAGCCTCTGCGGAACGCTGAGTTTGTTTTGACACCCGCCATAGATGTCGGAGGCGCTGCCGCTAATCTTTTCGGCTGCGTTCTGTCCGATCCGACTTCCCTCTCGTATGGCCAGATCCTTCATCTCTTTGATGAGAGCCGCCACGTCACTTTTCAAAACCGCAAGATCATCTGCGACGTCTTTGGAAGTCGATGAGGCACTCCCCGCTTGAACGTCGCTCATGTCTACTTCCTGACGATAAAATAGATGAGGAAATTGGGCGATGCGGCGCGAACGCAATGACCGTGGTCCGAAGTTCCGGACACGAGGACCATCTTGACATAGACGTGATGCAGGTGGGGTTACTGGGCTGTTCTTGATGATGAACCTGCGGCTCAAAGAGGCGGGGGTTCGAAGATGATGAAGGCGGGACCTGCTGGCGATGAAGACGGCTAAGGCAACTTCGTGATGGGCTTTGGCTCGGACCAGTCCCTAATCGGTTCCCAACCGTCTTATAGTCAACCATCGGTATCAAGGCCGCTAATCGTCGTTGTTTAGCTTTCACGGCGTTTGCTGTCTTGTGCGGTTCTCATGCGGCAGGGGCCGTGACGGTGGAATCATCCCTACCGCCAGCGAGGCCTCGCATAATTCTGTCGCACTATCGGATGGGCACGCCTTGTAAAGCCGCACCATCCGGTTCCACGCGGCCGAATTGGCGTCCTGCATCATGACCTGACCGGCGTTCCAACGTCCGCCAAAGGCCAGGCCTGCCAGCCAGGTGCCGCCACCCCAAGGCAACATGGCCGTCAGCATGAACCACAACAGCACGCCGCCCATCGCGCCGCATGCGCCCGCCGTCCAAAGCCATTGCTGCTGGTCCTGCTTGTCACGGGCGGACCTGATCATGCCGCGCAGCTCGCGCACGGTCCCGTCAAGCTGGGCCTGGCTATGCACCAGCCCACCCCGCGCGTCCTGCCCGATGTGGAGCAATTCCCGGCGCAGCTCGGCAGCCTGCCGCGCCGGTGTCGTGGCCAGCGCCGGAGCACGCTCCATCGCGTCCAGTCGCGCGGCGACACCTTTCAGCTCCTTCGCGATCGCCCCCAGCGTGAGGGTATAATCCGGGCCGGTATCGGTCGGCTTCTTCGCATCCTGCCCTTGGCGATAGACCAGCTCGACGCCACGCCGCAGCGCCGTCACCTCCTCGCGCAATGCCTCGAACGCCTGCTCAGCCCCGTCATGCTCCTGTGCTTCGTGCCCTGGCTCGATCCGGTCCATCGGCTTACAGGCTCATACCCATGTCGCGCCCCCGGCTAATGCCGAGCTCCCGCCGCAGCGTCCGGGTAACGTCGGCCTCGCGTGCCTGCACCACCTGGTCGAGCCGTGACCCCTTGTCCACACCCAGCTCCCGGCCGCGCTGCCGTAACAGGCGGTCCAGCGGCAGATCGCATTTCAGCTCCTTGGCGAACGCTTCCATCCGCGCGCCCACCTTCCGCTGGGCCTTCCAGTCGTACTCCTTCTCGGCCGCTTCATAGGCCCGCTCCAGCGTATCCCACGTCCGCACCGCCGCTCGGCCACGCTCGTCCAGATTAAGCCGCGCACGCCGCTCGATACTGATCGCCGTCCCCAGCGCCGCCATGCCGTCCGGCGTTGCGGCATCTCGCGCCAGCTCCGGCGCGCGCTCCAGCGCCGCACGCGCGTCACGCGGGAGGTTAGGCGCCAGAGCTTCCAGCCTCTGCTCAGCTCGTTCCAGCGCTTCCGCCTGATGCGCCAGCACCGGCAGATCGGCTGCCGTCATGCGGCCGGCATCCGCCCACGCCACGGCATAGGCCGTCAGTGCGCCCCGTAGTCGTTCCTCGCGCTCGATCTCCGGCGTTGTGCGAGGGAGTGACTCCATGGCCGTGACCGGCTCGGTCTGCCGCACTGGCTCGGCCTGGCGCAGTGTGTCCTGTTCAGCCCTGAGCTTCAGCCCGGTAAACCGGCTCCGCCGGGGGGTCGACGTCGTCGCTTCGCGCTCAGGCTGGTGTGCCACCTCGCGCACCACGATCGCGCTTTCTGGCCGCAGCGGGTCGAGCCCGCGCCGCTCGGCATAGCGCCGCGACAGCTCGTCACCCTCGCGATCCCGGTCATAGTCGAGACTGGTATCCTTCGCCCGCTCCCGGCTGAGCGCACGCGTCAGCTTGGCCAGATCGGCAAAGTCCTCTTGGGCGTAGTGCAGCGCCACCCCGTCCCGGTGCCGCGTCAGCCCGACATAGGCCGCATGCCGGTCCATGTGCGGCGTCACCAACACATGCGCCCGATCAACGGTGACCCCCTGCGCCTTGTGCACCGTCGCCGCATAGCCGTGGTCGATATGCGCGTAATCCCCGAGGGCGAACGTCACCTCGCGCACGTTCCCTCCCTGCGCCTGTCCTGGTGCCGCCGCGCCATCAAGCCGGACGGTAAACCGCTGCCCCTCGGCGTCGATCGCCAGCACCGTGCCCAACGAGCCGTTCTTCACCGCCACCCCGTCCCGCCGGTCGTCATGCCCGCCAAGCCCGCGCTCGTTCCTCTGGAACATGATCCGGTCGCCTGCGGCAAAGGCCCGTGCGCCGCGCTCCGTCTGCACCACCTGGTCGGGCATCCGCAGCTCGCCGGCCGCCCGCAGTTGCGCACGGGCCAGATCGTTCAGATCCCGCACGTCGGCGCGCGTGTAGGCGAGGATGACCCGGCTCTCCTCCGGTTGCTGCCGCCGCGCCGCATCCCAGCTCGCGACAAGTGCCCCGCGCGCTTCCGCACGCGTGTCGGACGCCACCACCATGCCCGCCGCCGCATACCGCGCCAGTGCCTGCTCCGTCCGTCCGGTCGCCAGCTCACGCGTCGCTTCGCGCTGCCACGCCTCGTGCTGCCGGCGCACCGTCGTGATTTCGGCCGCGCCATGCCGCTCCGCCAACGCCCGAAATGCGGCCCCTGCCTCGATCGCCTGCAATTGCTCGGGATCACCGATCAGCACGACCTTAGCTCCGGCCGCCTGCGCGGCAGACAGCACCCGCTCCATCTGCCGCGAGCCGATCATCCCGGCCTCGTCGATCACCAGCACATCCTGGCGGGTAAGGGGCTCGCGCCCTTCCTTCCAGGCGTATTCGAGACTGGCGATGGTACGCGAAGCGATCCTCGAACCTTTCTCAAGCCCCTCGGCCGCGATGCCCGACAGCGCAAGCCCGCGCACCTGAAAACCCTCCGCCTCCCAGGTCGCGCGTGCCACCCCCAGCATCGTGCTTTTGCCGCTGCCGGCGTAGCCCACAACAAGCGAAAGGTCCGGCCCCGACGTGACGTGCTTAAACGCCGCGCGCTGCTCCTCTTCCAGCACCAGCCCGCCGCGCTCCGCCGCCTTCACCGCCCGCCACCCAGCGACCTGCAACACGCGATGCCCATCACGATCGGAGAGCAGGCGCGCCGCCCTTTCCATCCGTCGCTCGGCGTCCAGCATGTCTTGAGTGGTGAACCGATCACGTCCGCGGCCGTCCTGGCCCAGCCGTACCAGCTCCGGCGCCGCTTCCACCTTCGTCATCACCGCCGAAAACTGCGCGGCGCCATCCGTGTGACGGTCCACGAACCGCGCCAGCTCTTGCCGGGTGAAGGTGCTGTGCTGCTGCGTCAGCGCACGCAGCGCGATCGCAGGCTCGTCGAGCAGCTTATCTCCATTGCGCCGGGCAATCTCCCGGTGCTCAGCGGCCCGCTCCAACTGCTGTTGACGCTCATCCTCGCGGTAGGTTCCAACCGGCCCTATCTTGTGCTGCGGCTCAAGCTCGATCCCCTGCTCAGCATAGGAGCGATGATCGATGCGGATGTCGTGCCCCAACTCCAGCAACCGCGCATTCGCTAACTCGGCCCAACGCTCCCGCCATCCGGTCAACAGCCCCCGGTCATTCCACGCAATCACCTTCTTGCCGAACGCCCCTTCTTCCTTTCCCTCAAGCGCGCCTAGCCCTGGCAACACCTCCCTCATGGTGAGCATGACATGCGCGTGCGGCTGCTCGCCGCCATCTCGCGCCTGGGTCCAATGCACGTTCAGGTCGGCGACCATTCCGCGCGCGACAAACTGCTCATGCACGAAGTCCTGCGCCAGCCGGATCGCCTCCGCTTTCCCGAGCTCTCGTGGCAGGGAGATTTCAATGTCACGGGCAAGCTGCGCGTCCTTGCGTTTCTCTCCAGCCTCGACCTCGTTCCAGAGCGTGCCGCGGTCGGCCCAGCGTGCGGGCGCGCCGTCCGGCAGCATGATCTCGCGATGCACGACGCCAGCCTTGTCGGAGTAGTCATGGTTGCGGTCGCGCTTGTCGTCGTGCAGCCGCTCGCCAGCCCGGTAGGCCGCCGAAGCGATAGCGCTGCGTCCGCCAGAGCGGCCGATTACCTTGGCGGAGAAGTGGTAGATCGCCACGCAGCAGCTCCGGCTCCCACTAGACGGTGTCGAATCTAGCCAATTCTGCGCGGGTCATGCAATGACCTATAAGCGCGCATTTGCCTGATGACCTACGCTTACGCTCCGGTCTGCACATGATGCTTTTCGCGCGTAAGCGACAGCCGAAGGAGTTGGCCATAGGCTTGGGCGTTGCTAGAATCGGCGGCAGCTCACTGCTCTGGAACCCACCAATGGCCCGCAAACCACGCGACTATGATGCCGAACTCCAAGCGCTCATGGAGAAAGCCAAGAAGGTCAAAACACAGAAGACCACTCAGCTCGGCGAGCTGATCCAGGTCACCGGCGCAGATGCCCTCCCTATCGAGGCGCTCGCCGGCGCACTGCTCGCCGCTCTCGAACAATCCAAGAAACAACCCGAAGCCGTCGCGAGGTGGACCGAACGGGGGCAGACCTTCTTTCAGGAAGGTGGCAAACGGGGGAAGAAATCCTCAACCAGCAACCCTGCTCCATGACCTTCAGACAACAACAGCTCAGCTCCGGCGCCTGACCGTGCAAAGGAACAGAACGGAGGCCGCTCGTGCGCGGGATGATACCCGGCAATGGGTGCGAAATCGCCGTGAGCGCACGCGCCACCTCATCGAACTCGGTGGCCTCGTTCAAAAGGCCGGGCTGGTCGAACTCGTCAACGATGATCGCGCCACTCTGCTTGGCGCCTTTTTGGACATCGCACAAAGGCTTCAGGAAGACGGGCAATCGGAAGAAGGAACCGTCGCCGACCTCTGTGCCAGATGGCGCCGACGGGGACTGCGCGCCTTCGATGCGGATAAGGAGGCGGCTGGCGCTGAGGTAATGCACCTGAGGCAGGAAGAGCCGCTGGGAATGGAGGTGCGGGAGTAATTTCAGCTTGCTCGCTTCCGCTGCGACTTGCGTCCACTTCTCGATAAGTGTCCGCTCGCGCTCGGCAGCGTCTATGGCGCGGCACCTTTGATCGGCGGTTTCGACAGACCAGATGGCCGGTCGCTGACCCATGACGATCGGATTCCGCTCGTCATAGTTTCGCAGAGTGTGATTTCCAGGCGAAGACGCTGGGAGCCTGAGGCCGTCATCAACGGCTCAGGACTCGCCTTATATCCCACTCCGCGCGCTTATCGGACCCAACCGCGAAGCTCGCTCAAAGATGTTGCAAAGCATAGGCTAGGCAAGAATTTGGAGCCCGTGCTTCTGGACGATGCTCAGCAACTTTAGCGCAGCGCCGCTCGGCTTCTTGGCCCCAGTCTCCCACTTTTCGACCGTGCTTTCGCTCGTGTTGAGGTAGCGCGCGAACACGGGCTGACTGACCTTGTTGCTCTCGCGCAGCTGCTTGATTGCCGCTGGTGCGATGGTCGGCGTGATGGCCAAGCAGGTTTCATCGAAGTCTCTCATGGTCGCCTTGTCGATCGTGCCGACGCGATACATGCCGGCGGCGGCGCTGTGGACCGCCTCGAAGGCGTCGCTTTTGAACTTACGGCTCGCGGTCATTGCAAATCTCCACTAGCTCTTTGGCTTCCAGTTCCTTCCCGATCTCGATGTCCGTCTTTGCGGCGTAGAGGTCGGCCAGTTTGCGAAACGCCTTCAGTTCATCATCCTCAATGTTCGCCCGATCTTTCTTCGCAAAAAGGTAAGCGTAAACCCAATAGCGTCGACCCTTGGCGACAATGATGCTTCGATGCCTGTTCTTATCCAGGCGCTTCTTGAACACACCTCCTCCGAGGTCGTCGGCTTGGCCCTTCCGGACCTCTGCGATGGCTCTACAAAGCTCCTCATCGTTAACGAGCGCCTTGCGCGCTGCCTTGGCGAACCAGGCGGTCTTAAAAGCCCGCGCGGTTTCGTCAGCATCGGCCACAGCGTGGCATAGCACTTAGTGCTATCGGATGCAAGCACAAGTCTAGCCGAAGGCAGATGCTCGCAACGACCCAGGGGCTTATCCACTGCTCTAGTTCAAGTTCTCTTAGATTCTAACTTAAGGGCACGAATAACATAACAAAAACAGGAAGTTACGGCTTTGATTGTGACTCAACTGGGGCGTTGTAGTGACTCAACGGGTGCTCGGTTGTGACGAGATGGGGGTGTTCATGTGACTCAACGGGGGTGTCCTCTAGACGGCCAGGCGGCGTATGTTGTTGAGGATATCGCGCGTCCGGTAAGGTTTAGGGAGGAACACCGCTGGCGGATCCAACCCCTCAAGGCGCTCCCACAGCTGCGGGGCAAAACCAGAAACAACAAGCACTGCGATGCCGGGATGGAGTTCGCGAGCGCGCACGGCCACGTCAATGCCGTCCATTTTCCCGGGCGTCCGCACGTCAGTGAACACCACGTCGATAGCATCGGGGTCCCCAGCTTCTCAGCCGCCTCATCGCCGGCTGCCGCTTCTACGACACAGGCGCCGCCCGTGGCGGAGCTGGCACGTTCGCACGAAGCCTTGATGCCGCGCCCAGGATGCGGGGAGTTATAGCATTCATGAGGCCAGCAGGACGACGTCTGTTGGGGCGGAGGCGACCGTCGTTCAGGCTGATCGTCTGAGCCGCGAGGCGGTGTTTGGTACGCTCAACCTCGTCTTCGGCGTCTGGGAACTGTGTCGATAGCACGCCCGAGCGCCGAACCTATAACCTATCCCTTTCCTTCTTGCCCGGTGACCGCGAAGCTGTGCAAAAATGGCCATCTAGAAGTTGTCGGGGAGATCAGAGCTGGCTCCCTCTCGACGCTTCCGCAGTCTGCCCCCAGAAGCCGACCTTTCGACCGTGCTTGGCGCGCAGACGGCCGACGAAGCTTTCGTGCGTTTCGACGCCGCCGAAGTTGTGGATGCCCGGCGCGAGCGACACGCATTCTAGCAGGTGCCGGGACGCGTGCTTGTAGCGGGTAGACTTGGCCCCATTCAGCGTGTCCTCGATCATCGCCCGCCGAAGCAGTGTCGCCGCCATCGGGTATCGACCTTCGATCAGCTGCGCTGCCGGGTCGAGCAGGAAATATAGGTTCCCGTCGATCTCCTGCGTCCGTGTCATCACGAGCTGTGCTGCGCGGGCCTGATCTGGCCAGTCCCGGAAGAAGTTGAGCGCTGCCGCGAAGCTGCCGAACCCAAGCGCATGTTGCATCGCCCGGTCCTCGGCCTCGACGTCCTCGAAATCCGGCAGCCGTTTGAGGTACGCACGCAGATGCGTCGACGAGAGCCGCTCCTCGAATGCCGCCCAGCGAAGTCGCTGCGCGTGCTCCTGCTGGCCGGTCGCCTCGAGGGCTTCGATGTAGGCCTCCTCCCACGCGCTGTCAGCGCCATACCCTGCGAGCAACAGGGTGTCGTCGTCGGTGGCGCGGACAGTCCGCCGCTTCGGCCTGGCCAATTCCAGCGCGGCGAGTGCCTCGGCCGCCCGGCCAGCCGCGAGAAGCCGATGGCCGATCTCGGCACCTTTGTGCGGGTTGCTCCGCGCCGCCGCAGGCACCAGCGCGATGTAGGCGTCGATATCGCCCTGCCCGTCCGCGATGTCCTGCAGCGCCCGGCGCGCGGCCTCTACGCGCCCATCCCTTTGCCCCGGGCTCGGCCGCTTCGCGAGAGCCTGCACCAGCCGGCCTTTCAGATGAGATGCCCCGGCGTCGCCGAGGGCCGGGAGCATAGCCGGCATCAAGCTGTCATAGACGCCGTAGTCATTGGCCAGCAGCGCATCGTACACCCGGTCCGCGAGGGCCACCGGATCGGGCTTGGCCCGGACCGCGATTGCGCCGAGGTCCTCGCAGGCTGAGCGGAAGACATCCCCGACCGAGCCGTTGCTGTCGTCCACGCGATTGATCACCGGCTCGGCGAGGTTCAGGAACTGCCACATAAGGTCCAGTGCCAGGTCGGCGCGAGCGGGCGCGACGCGGTCCGTGATCATCGCCCGCTGCAGGTCGAGGTCACGCACAAAGTCCCGCCGCTTCTGCCAGTCGATGAATGATCGGGCAGACCTGAGTGCGGTGATGCGCTTGCCGATCTCGGCGGCGACGCTGTCGCCGCCTTCCTGCGCCGCGAGCTCCAGGCGCAGGCGGCGCTTGATCTCCGCATCCCCGTCGGCAAGCTCGACAAGGATCGTCGCAAGGCGCTCCGCTCCAAGGGCAGCCAGGTTGTCCGGGGTCACGGTCTTCTTGGACGGCATGCGGTCAGCGGCTCCAGAGGCCTTCGAACCGCCTGCCTACGGTGCGGGTGTAAAGGACGGTGTGCCTGGGGTCGCGATGGCCGAGATAGTCCTGGATGAGGCGCAGGTCGTGGCCTTTGTCGGCCAGCGCGAAGCCGCAGGAATGCCGGAGCGTATGCGGATGAACGCCGGGCAAGCTGGCGCGTTCGGCTGCGGCGCCGATGAGGTAGTTGACCGCCTGCCGGGTGAGCGGTTGGGAACGCTCGGAGATGAACAGCCAGAGCAGCGCATCGGTGCGAGTGGCAAGATAGCGCTTGATGGCGCGCAGTTCGTCGCCGGCGATTGGCTGCTCGACCGAGAGGCCGCCCTTGAGGCGGCTCACCCAGAGCCGTGCGCGGTCGAGGTCCAGTTCGTCGCGGCGCAGGCCCACGGCCTCGCTGACGCGCAGACCATGGCGGTAGGTCATGAGCAACAGCAGGTGGTCGCGTACGCCATGGTGGCCGACCTTGGCGGCATGCAGCAGCTTGGTCACCTCGGCTGGGGACAGCGATCGGCCGCGCCAGGATGCAGGCCAGGTTGGGATAGGCGGCGACGCTCCCGGCAACCGGATCAAGATGGTTTCCCAGGATGCCGGAACGGGTGAGCCCGTGGCTCGTGGCGAAACCGTCGGTATCTGATCCTGAATGATGAGGACTTCGAGAGCGTCAAGGTCGAGAGTTCCGCGATCATGTCGGTCGAGAAGTTGGGGGGCCCCATGACTAAGCTCAGCGATGCTATCTACGAGCGGAAGGTCTAATATCTGTGCGCGGAGCTATCCGTTTCGCGCGGCGCCCCCAGGAGCGAAGCTCTCACTGGGTAAGCCGATCGTCAAAGTCAAGATCACGGAGACCCAGGCGATATCATTGCGGTTTGATGCGCGCTGTCCGTTTGGCGATTGATTGCTGGGCTTCGAACATAACAGAAGGCCGATCGGCGTCATCCGGCAGGAGGTTGAAGCCGGGGTGCTTGTCATTGATCGCGCCGAGGGCTCGCGCGAACGGTCTATGCCTTGGTTCGGCACCGCCAGCCGCTGGTGTTCCTCGTCCGGGTGTGGGGTTAAGCGCGGGCCAATTGGGATGGGCGTTTTGCGACAGGCGGACGGGATGGGCGGAGCTTAATGCCGTCCTCGTCTACTGACACCCGAGCTTCTGGGTAGGCCGCGACAGCGGCGGACAAGGCCTCAATGAAGCGCGGTTTAAAGTGGCGAAGTTGAACGTAGCCCTCTCCGAATTGTCCGAATACAGCAGGCCAAGAGATGGGCGTTTCTCGCTCTAGTGTATGTAGCCGCCAGGCCAGCCACACGTACAGGTCCAGGGACATCGAGCGATCCCGAAGCTGTTTGATCGCTGTTTCTAGCACTGGAACAGGATGCTCTTTCAAAGCTTTGTAGAAAGTTGGATCGAGTTCTACCCGGTCCTCCCAGAGACTCTCCTGGCCAGACTCCTCGATTGCATGGAAGGACAAGCCGGACGTTACGATTCGTCCGGCAGACCATCCGGCGGAGCGGCGATCGCCCTCCCAAAAGAACTTTAACGAACACGCGCTGATTCGTGTCGCCTGCTCTCGAAAGGCTTTGGCTGTCTCACCCCCCACGGTGACGCCCATACGTTCTAGCCAAGCTCGCATCGAACGGCCCAGTTCAACCTCTCGGCTGCCTGTTCTGACGGCTTGCGTTTGGAGGTAAAGCAACACCATTCGAGCACGTGCGCCAAACGGAACGCCATAGAGCTTAGTCTCACCGCGGGAAAGCATATGACCTGGTTCTACGACTAAGGAGACACGGTGTCCGACCTTCTTCCACGTTTGATCATCGGCAAGGCGCTTGTGCGGAAGGGACGTTAGGCAAAAGCCCGTGTACGAAATCCCTACGGCTTGTGTCTCGTCGCCCATGACTTCGGCAGCGATATCAACAAGCGCTCGGCGGTGCTGAGGCACCATCTCACGTGCCCTGTCTTTGCCATGTAGTAGTACTAGACGATGCACTCCGGCAGCTGCGTCGTTGTCCACTATCTCGCCTCCGCCTCTTTCGCTGACATGTCTTTCTTTCACCTTGTAACAGTAGGCGTCAACTGTGGGGTTAAGCGCGAAGAGCTAGTAGAAGGTTAGTTGAATCTACTAGTTGTACAGTGCGCTTAACCCCACGGAATAAGTGCGAGTCGCGCTGCTTAACCCCACGGTTCCTGCGCTTAACCCCACGGGAAAACCTGGATGGCCTGGGGAGGAATTTCACTCAGCGCTTAACCCCACGGACAAACGGGGATGAATGAAGCTGGCCCGAGTCGCATTTGCTCCAAGCTGCCCAAAATTCCCAGGTTCAAGTGCTTCGAGACACTTCACGATTGGACGGGGGTCAGAGACCTGAAGATGTGAGGCTCAAGAGTAGCGGTCCCTCCCCCCCTTTCTAGCCCCGCTTTGATCGGCAGCAACACGAGAGCGGAAGAAAGTTAACTCCGATTGCTGCCCCTTCGCCGCGGTGGCGGCCTGTCCTCCAAGTCGCGCCCGGCTACCTCAATCCCACGGAATGCCAGAGCCTCCGCAATCACCCGCCGTTGTGTTGTGCCCTGTTGAAGGGCGTAGTCGGCAAGGGCGTCCAATGTGGCTTCGGTAAGCCGAACCGACAGCATTGCAGATTTTTCCGCGCCATTGGTCCGCGCGATCGCCGAGGGCTGTTGAGGCGCCGCCGCCCCGGCGATCCGCAGCATTTCGTTGGGCGAGGCCGCCGGCGCTTGTCGCGTGCTTTTGAGACCCTTCATCGTCCCAACCTCGTCGTCTTGACGTATTTCGTCTTGACACTTGTCGTATTGTCAACCGCCGCTGGAAGGAATCCGATCGTCCGCAGCTCGGCGATAAGCGCAGCGGCTTCTGCGCCTGCCTTGCCCGTGGGCATGCGGCCGGAAAAGCCCATCTCGCCATAGGCCACCAGGTCCGACAGTCCAGCTTCTAGCTTCGGCAGCGGGCCAGCCTCGGCCGCAGCGTGCCGTGAGAGAGCGGTCGAGGACCGGACACGGTTTAGAACCACGCGGGATGGAATCTCCCGACGAGCAGCGGATGCGACACCGGCCACCAGCTCGACGGTCCGGGCTGCCTCCGTCACGTCCCCCTCCCCCGGCACCATCGGAATCAGCACCGCATCTGCTGCAGTCATGGCCACGGTTGCTGCGCGGTTTCCGAAGCCCGCGGTGTCCACCACGACGACATCAGCCTCTTGCGCAACGCGGTGGATTAAGTGAGCGAGGCGCGCCTCGTCAGCCTCGTGATGACACGCAAAGGTAGGTCCCTCATAAAGTCGTGTCGCCCAGCGTGACAGGCCGCCGGTCGGGTCGGCGTCGAGTGCGATTACGTTGACACCCTCTGACGCCAGACTGCAGACGATCAACTCAGCCATGGTCGTCTTGCCGGGACCGCCCTTTGAGCTCGCAATGGTCAGAATCATCATCGTTGCCTCCCCAATAAGGCGGATATTAATGTGTATTGACGTATTGCGGCAAGCGTCTTGTGGCTGGCGGCATACATCAAGACACTAATTGCCTCTGCCTGGGCCAATCGGTGTAAAACTGCGTTACAAAGTGCGACAGGCCGTCGCCTGCGCTGTATCCGCCTAGCGCGCCTTGGGGCCGGCGACGATCAGGTCACATCGCTCTCGGAGGTACGTCATGCGTATTGACGTATTGCTGCATGACACCCTTCGTCCAGCATCATTTATTGGGTAACTGCGCCCGCTGGCCACGCTGAATCGCTTCGGGCTTTTGGCACCCCAATCCTATTTCGCGTCATGCGTCATGCGCGTCTGCAAAAGGGGCGACATTTGGCCGCTGTCTGTTATTTTGGTAGGGCCGGGGAACAATGACTTGCCTCCCGTTAGGCACGGTAACAAACACTTACCGTGCCTAAGCTAGCGGAGAGGGCGGGTTGCCACAATAAAACGGGGATAGGCTTCTTGGGCTATTGCCTCCGGAGCCCTTTCCGTGTGTATAATGCGCACAATGAGCGCTGAGCTGATCTCTATCGGCATGGAACCCGAGGACGGTATCATCTGGGTCTATGGTATCAGCGAAACGCCATCATGGCCTTTATCGACGAAGGCATAGAGGAGCTCAAAAACCTCCTCGAAATGCATCGTCAGGACCCCGACCTATTCGCGTAACCATCGTCGCCTGCGGCCTACAGCGGATGGCTACAACTCATCATCGTATGCCGCCTTTGATATGGGCTGTAGTAATTGCCGGAACTCGGTCAAGCGAGGATGGGCACAGGCCGGAATTTTCAAAGGCAATTATCGGGCCTTCCAGTGTTTGAACGAGCTGCTGAACCGATATTAACCTGTCCCTCGTGAATTGGAGGATCTGCTGGCCGGCCAAGTTTATCTAAGTTGATTGTTAGGTTTTTTGCTCCCGAGGTCTCATATATGTTAGCGCCATAGTTGCCGTTGAAAGAATTCTGTCGTGCCTTCTGATGATTCCCATGAAGCCAATACGCGGGGGATCGAAAGGAGCCATAGACGAAATTTCCCGATACGATCACGTTATCACCACCTACAGAGATTGGAGCGACGTCAATTGGTTTGGCAATTAAACCATCCACGACATTCGCGACTAGCACCACGTTCGATGGCCGCCCACCAGAGTCATTGCTGACCACGATTCCTTGGCCAAAGGTTTTTCCACTAATTAGATTGTTGAGGATGGCTATTTCTGAACTCGATCCGGAGATCTTGATCCCGACGTTACCCTCATGACACGCACTAATATCGTTGTGGGCAACGACAACACTGGATGAGCCGGATCCAAAGGGGCCAAGTCCATTCAGCCACAATGCGGCTCCGGCATGCCCTCGCACTAGGAGTCGATTGTAGGAAAAGACACCCCCTTTCGCGACACCGGGATCATTCTCCGCTGTATTCGTACCTGTAAACAAAATGCCGTATAAGTTTGTATCGCAGCTCGTATTGATAACACGGACGGAACTTGACGATTCCCAGTGGTCCCAACAGGCATTGGCCATCCCCACTGCGCGGCTGTTTCCAATAGCTGTGTCCACATCCCCCTCGAAGGCCGTGCAGTCACCGCCCCCTAAACATGTCACGTTGTTGATTCGGATACGTCGAGCCATTCTAAAGGCGATTGAATGGAATGATCCAGGTTCCTGAATCGCTCGAGCATCAAGGGTGACATTCTCCACGATCAACCCATGATCTATTCTACCTGTGGCATTCCAATTAGGATTTCTAACCATTGCCCGGCTTGATCCAGGGTAGCCAACTCCCCAGTTCCGGCAGGCGCGCAATATGGCTCCCGGTCCGTCGGCAATCAGATGATATAAACGTATGGTTGAACAAGTTACATAGGTCCGCCCGGCGGTCAGTCTAACAAAACCGAAGCGGCCTGCTTCTAATAAAGAGTGTGTATCATCGGGGTCCGACGAGCGCTTAAACTCCTCAGGTCTAACATAATCTTCTCCTGGCTCCGACCGACTCAGGTCGGAGATCTTGCTAGTAGAACTACCCTGGGATTCTGTGGCACCGATCGTTACGATGGGGAGGAAGGCAACTAGTGCTAGGAGCCGCACTCTTACTAACCAGGACATCGACTTTCTCTGCGTGCCATTTCAAGTTCTGGATTCAAGAAGACATAGGCCCGCAGGTAAATGACGAGCTGGAAAGTCGGCTATGTCAACATCATCCATGATGATGTTGCTGGAACGCTAAACCCATGAACTTCTGGTCGATGCTCCCGCGAGCAAGGCACTGCTTTGCTCGCTCTCTATCAGCCAAAAGACACGCTGTGACAATTAGTGGTGATGATCCAAATCCGAGACAGCGATTGTCGTTCCGTCGTGAAGCTTAATCATGTCTGTGCTGCCAACGAAATCATTAATCGCAACGGTCAGTTTTACATCACTGGCATGGTGGGAGGGTAACAGCTCGCTGAGACCGTGGCTCTGATTCGAAAGGAAGCCGTACAGGTCTCCGCTTGTTCCCGTGCTGCCGTGCACTAGCCTAGTGGAGCTCCAGCCGCCAGTAAGCGTGTTATTTCCAAATGCACCTTGGTAAGCCGGAGAATTGTGCTCGCCGCCAAACAGCGTTGCCCCATGTTCTCCTCCGCTAACCGTCATCGCGCCGTACCCACCTATAAATGGGCTGCTAAACGGGTTGTGGCCTACCTCGTGTCCGTGGCCGCCTGTGAAGTTTGACGCGTGAGAACCGCCGCATATTGTAGTATCCGTCATCTTCTCACCTCATCGAAGACCCCAGTCGTGCCTAAGTACGGCCAACGTCGAGCATCTCGTTCTAGAATTATTGGCTAAAGGTAGACCAGTATTTACCCTCAACAGAGGGCTTCTCGACCATTACTAGATGCTCTGCGTTTCCACAGATCCGATCTGTCAGCTAAAGCTTGATTCACGGCCTCGGTCGTATCCGCAACAGAGAATCAATCAATTACCTCGCCGCGTCGCCCAGGGCAACCCGTTTCGACGCAGAATGTTAAATTTTTATCACATTCTTCTGGAATGAACGAAACAACAGTCCCGCATCATTTATCGGAGTCCAATAAGCGAGACGGCGCCCACCTATTGTGTTCACGCGCCGAATTTGAGTTTAATACTGCTGATTGAACCAGCTGCGCTGGTTCGGCTAGGTAGAGTGGCTACACCCGGTGACCTCGACGCATTTGTACCCGTCGCGGCTTTAATAGCAGTTGTAGCGCAACCTATACGCGAGGCGTCCTTCATGATTTTCCCGGCGCTAGCGCTGGAGTTCCATGCCTAGAGTCGCGTCCATATCTGCATCGGGCGTTAGTGAACCTTGCTACCGGAGGAAACGACGTGGGCTATCTCAATTCGACGAACGGCCACTTTCAAGGCCTTTCTCTAACGGCGCGACATAGGACGCCCCGAGGGGAAGGCAACGGGTGCTGCAAGGAGAGTGACTAGTGGCGAACGCGCCGCAACTTCACTGGTTGCCGATTGAGAGCGAGGTTCGACGGGGGATCAAGATGCTCGCCACCGCTAGCGATCCGCTGAAGGCTGCAATCGCGCTTGCCAATACGCGCCTCGACTTTTTGTCAACCAATGCATTGGATGACATTGTGCGTCGGGTGTGCGACGTCGAGCACCTTGGAGAGATCGGGACTCGGCCAGTTAGATTGGCGATACTAGGTTCCTCGACACTTTCGCACCTGCATGCTGCTATTCGTGTAGCAGCGCTACGTCGCAGTATCTGGATCACGACTTATGAAACCGCTTACGGCCAGTACCTTCAGGAGCTGATGGATCCTGACTCAGGGCTTCACCAGTTCAATCCGACGACCATTCTGTTTTCGTTTGACGCCCATCACGTAGCTCGAAACGTGGATCGCGCGCTTAGTAGCCAAGATGCCGAGGCGACACTTAATAGCGCCCTCGATCGGATCCGGCACTGCTGGGCACTCGCGCGCCGAAGCTTCCAATGCACTATATTGCAGCAAACTGTCCTCAACTCCCTACCCACACTATTGGGAAGTAACGAACATCGTCTGCCCGACTCGCGCCGCTACATGGTCGAGAAGCTCAATTTCGCGCTTCGTTTGCAAGCCGATGAGATGGGAGTCGACCTGATGGCGCTAGATGCACACGTCCACAAGGATGGAGTTCTTGCTTGGCATGACCCAGCACTGTGGCACCGTTCCAAGCAAGACGTGGCACCGCCGGCGGCCCCACTATACGGCGATTTGGTTGCGCGGCTTATTGCGGCGCAGCAAGGACGGTCTGCTAAGTGTTTAGTACTCGATCTGGATGACACGATTTGGGGCGGCACCATTGGAGAAGATGGGCTTGATGGGATCGTTGTTGGCCAAGGTAGTCCGTTAGGAGAAGGATTCGCCGCGGTGCAAGCCTATGCTCAGAGCCTTAAGAGACGCGGCGTCATTTTGGCAGTGTGCTCGAAAAACGACGAGATGACCGCCGCGATCCCATTCGAAAAACATCCGGAAATGTTGTTGCGAAGAGAAGACGTGGCCTGCTTTTGTGTTAACTGGAACGACAAGGCGTCGAACCTTCGACATGTGGCACGAGAGCTCAATATTGGGCTAGAATCGCTTGTTTTCGTAGACGACAGCCCATTCGAACGCGCGCTCGTCCGCCAGGAACTTCCAATGGTAGCTGTGCCAGAGGTCCCCAGTGACCCGGCTCTCGTTCCGCAAACCTTGGCGGACGCTGGCTATTTCGAGAGCTTAGCGGTAACAGACGAAGATCGATCGCGCGCTGGGCAGTATCAAGCCAACACGGTTCGTAGTTTATTGGCGGACACGTCCACGGATCTCGATTCTTATCTTCAGAGTCTTGAGATGGAGCTTCGATGGAAACATTTTGATAGAATTGGACTGGAGCGTGTAGTACAACTCATCAACAAGACGAATCAGTTTAACCTGACCACCCTCCGATACACAAGGGAGGACGTAATGGCAGTAATGGAAGATAGTAGCGCATTTGGACTGCAGCTACGTCTCATTGACCGCTTCGGTGACAACGGCATCATCGCCATCATTATAGGTCGTCTGCAGGGCGATAAAGACGTACTAATCGACACATGGCTTATGAGCTGCCGCGTACTTGGTCGAGGCGTGGAGCAATCCACGCTAAAGCTCATCGTTGACCATGCCCGAGCCCTAGGCGCTAAGCGGCTGGTCGGCGATTTCAGACCGACAAGTAAAAACAAAATGGTCGAAGACCTTTATCCTAGACTAGGCTTCGACATTGTGGCCACCTATGATGACGGATGCTGCATAGGCGTGCTGGACCTCGGGGTATCCGTACTGGCTAACCCGTTGATAAAGACTAGGGAGATCTAGCCGCATGACTGAGTCGGAACTTTATGATGTACTCACCGAAGTCTTCAACGACGTGTTTCTTCGAGACGACCTTGTGTTGAGACCGGATATGACGGCTGAGGACGTACCCGGCTGGGATAGTTTCCGACAGATCGACATTATAATGGCGGTCGAGCAGCGTTTCGGTGTCAAGCTTGAGACTCGTGAAATCGACGGCCTCAACAATGTGGGCGACCTAGTGAATGTACTTACCACGAAGACTGGTGATGGAAGACCGGCTTAAGACGCTATGCCATTGCGAAGTTGCGCGACTCAAGTTACAGAGAACCGCTAGAAAGCAATGCATTGTGCAGCGCCTCCAACCAACTATGTCCGAAGACTCGATCCGGTTCAAGGTGGGCGCCCTCCGCCCACTCATTCCAGGCGTTAATAAACATTAGACGGTTATCACCAGTAAAGCGTTCTTTACACTGCTCAATCTTCTTTTCGCAGTAAAATTGAAATGCCTCCGGCGAACAAAGATCAAAGGAAGTACCCAAAAGCGGTTGGCGCGCAGTGTTATCCCAGGACGGAAATACGGAGGTATAGCTTGGCCAGCTCGCCCGTCGCGTCAGGATCGCCTTAGCCATGGTCTCTAGATAATCATAACGCGTGCCATTCCAGTCACTTTTGTAGATTTCCCTTTTGTCCTTCATAGCCACGCCGATCCCTTGAGGAGGGAACTCTACTGACGCGTCGAATCCCAGCTGTATTGGGTCGACTGACGCCTCGACGAACTCCATACCCTCGACCAGAACGATTTGGAGTTCGCCGCCTCCAGTGGTTCGTGCAGCTGTTCTTATCTTTTCTAGCACCTTGTCGAGCTTCGGAATCAGCAGCGGGCGGTAGATCAAAAGCAGCGCTCTTCCATCGACGCGGATATACCGAGGGTCGATGACCACTCGCGAGACATTGCTCGCGACAGAGTCGATGGTTGCGTCATCGTATTGCTGCTCGATTAGCATTCCGCGAACGCCGCCGTCCCATCTGCGACTCCAATTCTCGTTTGCCCAGCATAAGCAGAACGGGAACTCAATATCGGGATTGTCTAGAATCACTCTCAGTGGTGTGTCCAGTAAGGCCTTGCCACCAAAGTTGTAGTAATACATGCAGAAGCCACCGAGCCCATAACGCTGCAGCAGATGCGCCTGCTTACGCAATGCATCCGCAAGCCGAAGGTCGTAGAATCCGAGGTCCGACGGAAGATGGGGTTGGTAATGGCCTTGATAGCTAGGCTGCGCCTTCGTAACGTTCGTCCATTCGGTGAAACCAGCTCCCCACCAACGATCATTCTCCGGGATTGGATGAAACTGCGGAAGATAAAAAGCAATCGCCCGGACCTCGTTCATGCGCGCCAGTCGTTCTCCCCATAGCTCAATTAGTGTCTGTTGGTTCGTCCGGATCATGGAAACTTTCTTTCCATAATCCGAGAATGACATGCTAAGATGATGGACGATCGTCGCACTCGCGATGTACCGTATCCTGTATCCTTTCGATGAAAGATGGAGACAGAGATCAATGTCTTCGCAATAGGCTGGGGCGAGACGCTCTTCAAATAGATCGTCCCTCGCCAGGGAGCGACGGAACATAAGGGCCGCCCCCGACACGTAGTCAACGTCACGATCGTAGTTGTAGCACGGTTGAGCGGGGTCTTCCGACAACCCTATCATGGTCGTACTTGCGTCTCTGTTAACTATGCAACCCGCCTCTTGAAGCCGACCGTTCGGGAAGAGTATCTTCGGCCCGACGGCGGCGACGGCGGGATTACTGTCCAGAGCCATCACGAGCGCGTCCAGAGCGCCCTCACATATCTGTGCATCGTTGTTGAGAAGTAGGACATACTCCCCGCGAAGCGACCCAAACGCTGCGTTGCAGTTCCTTAGGAAGTTCAGAGTCTTCGGTTGACGAATATAGACGAGTCCCGATACGGAACGAAGCTGCTGAACCTCCAGATCGGGAGAGCAGTCGTCCGCAACTACGATCTCGAAACTGCAAGTCGACTTCGAATAGGCGATCGACAGGAGGCACTCCAAAGTGACCTTAAGATTGTTGTAGCACGGTATAAGGATCGATACTTTTGGATCTTGCGGGTATTCGAATGAGAGGGCCGCGAGGGCGTCCTGTAAATCGGAGATTATGACGGGCCTAATGTCGCGCTCAGCAACAGTAGCAAGTAGGGCCTGCTTGCGTTTGGTGAGAACCGCCTCCGCTTCAAGGTAGCGTTCGCGGCCTAATTTAAAGTCTGGTTCGTAACTCGCGAACTCGTTCCGAGGAGCAGCTGCTACCGGTACATCAAAACGGCGCCTTCCTACGGGGCGCCTACCTTCCGCGCGGCCCCATCCAATGAAGTGCATGAGAGGGGGAAATCTGGCCTCAGCGACATCCGGATTGTTCCTTAGATAGTAGTCGGAATCGAATATCTGACTAGGGAATCTCGCCTGTCGATCGCCGACGACGACGAAGTGTAGGTAAGCATCGCGAATGTTGCCGGGTACGTCTCGATATCGTTCAATATAAAAGTCCGCGTCAAAGTACTCGTTGGGAACAATGACAGCCTTGCTTTCTTGTTCGACGAAGTCACGAAGTGGCCCATAGGGAGCCAATCTCGCGCTAGGTCGCTTTTCTAAGTAATAGCTGATATCGAAATACGGTGAGGGCGGGATCCAGTCTACTTCCAAGCCTTTAACGAGGCGCTCGAGCGCACCATTAGGCGAGAGAAGATCGGGATGATGACGAAGCATGTGAGTGAGTGAGACAAGGGGGTGCGGCGAGAGCTTGCGATAGACCCCTTGGGTACAGAAATGCCAAAAGGGGTCGACGTCCGACTCCGCGAGCCCGGGAACTTGGCTCATGTACCACTGAACGTCGAAGTATGGTGACAGCGTGGCCCTATTACGGGCGGGCATCCGCATATACACGGCTCCAAGCTCAGAATGCTGATGGCGCCGTAGGCCAAAATTGCGAAAAAGCACTCGATCATCCACAAACGGGAGATCCAGCAGGGCGCGTATGCTGAAATCCGAGTTCGGAGTCCCTTGAGTAGAAGCACCAGTCTGTCCTGGCAGATCTATTGGTCGAGACCTTCCTTTTGTTTTAATGGCCACTACGTACATCCCAATACATGAAGGGTAAACGCAACCACCCCTCAGTCAGACCCACTACATCGGCCGTAGTCGATCGCGCATTGGGAACTATCCTTCCGTCGACTTCAACGCCGAGATCAGGTGCCGTACGGCACCTGAGATATCACCTCGGGGCAATCGGCCTTCTCTGCGACCTGTGACCAGATAGTGCTGAGTTGGCGTATCGACTAGACCAGCTTTTATGCCCTCCAACACATCAGGATAGTGCTCCAAATACCAAGTCTCGTCGACCGGATACGCCTGAGCTCGTGATCCCGGTCGCTTCTCGAAGTAGCCCTCCGTAATGAAGTGTGTGCGAAGATCGGAAATGGCACCACGCGCTAGCGCCTCGCGCAGATCTTGGTTACGCTCTCTGTAGGTGACTTCGTCAAAGCCAATGCCGGCTGCAGCTAACCCGATAAGTGATCTCAAGACGTCGAGGCTAACCAGCACTTTTCGCGACCCTCTGAACTCGTCGAGAGACACGCCAACGTGATCAGAAAAGTCTTCGGGGATCGGAAAAAAGCCGTTTGCTACGACTGGCCCTGTCGACACTGGCGTTTCGGAACTCGGCAGTGACATCTTTTTCATCGCGGCTCACCAAAGACTCGCTGGTGTATCAACGAGTTAGTTAACTTAGTCAGACATTAGCTTTCGCCGAGCGCCATGTCCATTAACCCATAGTAACAAGCCGACACACACTTGCCACCCAGAGAGGAACCCAAGTAGCGAAGGCAACTAAGGATTGCGTGCTGGGGCCCAGTGTGCCGGAAAGTTGCGGTCGCCAGCAAGGTCGCAACTTTATTCCGGTGTAACTTGGCGAATGCTGTCAGCGTGCCAAGAAGTGTTTAGAGTAGTACCTGATCGAGTGGAACGGGTATTCCTAATTCAGCTGTGGCCGGCAGAAGAGGAAATGGTATGCACGAGCAGGCAAGCTTCATAAACGGGAAGTTTATCTTCTCTGTCGGCGGCGTTTGTTGCATCTGCCGGACAGCCGTAGAGTTTCGAGCGGAGCGCGATGACGAGATTTCGCCGAAGTGGTACAAGCATTGGTTTAGAGGAAGCCTTAAATGCCGACAATGCGGTTCTCTTCCGCGCGAGCGCGCCTTGTTTAATGCCGTCGAGCTGTTCTATCCAAATTGGAAAGACCTCAGGATTCATGAAAGTTCACCCGTTTATCGCGGAGCGAGCCGTCGGTTTCAAGACGAGTGTCCGGGATACGTTAAGAGCCAGTTTGACCCTGCCTTACCACAAGGCTCGATACATCCGGTAAAGAAGTACCGCAGTGAAGACCTTGAACATCAGACATTCACCGACTCGTCCTTCGATCTCGTGATAACGCAAGACGTGTTCGAGCATCTGTTCGCGCCGGAGCTCGCTATAGCGGAGATCGCTCGCACCCTCGAATCAGGCGGCGCGCACATTATGACGGTACCTCTTGTAAATGGAGTCGAGCCAAGCGCGCGTCGTGCGAGGCTCGAAAATGGCGTGGTCGAGTATCTCCAACCTGCGCAATATCACGGCAACCCCATGTCCCATGACGGAAGCCTGGTTACGATGGACTGGGGATATGACATAATCGACTTCTTATCTTACCATTCCGGAACCTCAGTGTCGCTCATCCAGGTGGAGAATCTGTACGTTGGGCTTTATGCGGTTTATAATGACGTTTTGGTTTGTCGAAAACTTAGAAGTGTTAGGTCAAGCGAAGAGCCATCGCTCGGCCAGTCGAGCGTTGACACTGCCAGTTTGTTGAGAGCCGTTTCGGAAGAGCCTACCGCTTAAGGGATTGTTCTAGATCGATTGAGCCTGGACCTAGGGTTTTGTGGTTCGATCCAGCCACCGTCGAGTTTCGCAGACTAGCTCGGCCGTTGGCTGTCATCTTCTCAACCTCTTGCTTAACGCGGTCGTACCCTTTTTCGGGAGCGTTGACATTATGAATGTGGTGGTCGCTGGTCATCCCTTTTCGTCAAGCGGAATGGGCGAACAGGTCCGTGCGGGGCTACGTGCGCTAAGGGCTGTCGGCGTGCCGGCCCTGGGCTACGACATCTTCCGTTACTCTGCTAGGACTGATCCCGACATGAGGGCCCTTCTCGCCGGTACAGAGACCCTGACGTTGTCCGGGAGTGACATCAGGATCTTTCATATAAATGGTGACGAGGTTGAGCGGGTGCTGTCGCACCTGGCAGATAAGGGCGAGTCGTTTTCGGAGGGTTACAATATCATCGTGCCGGCTTGGGAGCTTCCGACTTATCCGGCCGTGTGGCGCGATGGTCTGGCTCGTTTCCACGAGATTTGGGCCATCTCATCCTTCGTCCAACAGTCGCTGGAAGCTTCAGGATTAGTAGCACATCACGTAGGACAGTCGGTCGAATCCGACTTCAAGACTTATCTTCCTAGGCGCTTCTTTGGTATTAGAGAATCATCTTATACTGTATTGAACCTTTTCGATATGGGTTCTTATGTGCATCGGAAAAACCCTTGGGCAGTAGTAGAGCTGTTTAAGAGGCTTTCGGCGCTTCGGCCATTTGACGACATACAGCTGATAATAAAGGCGAGATTGGGAGATGGGGATGCTAAGAACCTAGCTCGCGAGCTCTCTGACGAAGTTCCTGGTGGAACGATTGTTCTAGCCGAGAGTCTAGAGAGTTTTGCGGCACGAAGCCTCATACAATCCACCGACTGCTTCGCATCCCTTCATAGATCCGAGGGATTTGGCAGAGGTATGGCTGAGGCAATGATGGCCGACCGCCTGGCTTTGGCAACGGGATGGTCTGGCAACTGCGACTATATGTCGGACGAGAACTCACTCTGCGTGCGTTATTCTCTTACAAAGGTAGAAGAAGGCCAGTATCCGCAGTGGCAAGGACAACATTGGGCGGAGCCGGATCTAGACCACGCTCTTTATCTAATGCTAAAAGCTATAGATGATCCGATCTGGGCCCGTCAGCTGCGCCGTTTGGGGCGGCGGACCGTCGAGAAGGTCGCGAACGACCGGCCTACCGGCTTGAGAATGCTTAAACGACTAGACGTGATCCGCACAACGCATGATCTCCAGAAAGGGGGTAGTCTAGTTAGCAGAGGGGGGAGTGACGGGACCACGAGGACAGTGTCTCATAGAATTGTGGGCGATAAACCTGTTTCTCCACCTCGGCGGCGTACAGGGGTGGTCGGTTCCGACACGCCTCAAGCTCGGCGGCGACCATCTGGTTAGTAGGCCAGTGGCGTTTATACTGGTGGAAGCCGCGATCGGCAGCGCAGCGCGCTGGTCCAAGAGCTCGATCCTCGAAGGCGCGGCGGCCCTCCGACAGCTGATCGAGTGGGCCGACAGGGCGTTCAGTGCCACAAGGTTGACTATCGGGACAGAGAAGGCAGATCACGATCGAACATCCAAGCCGGACTTCTGGCTCTCCACCCACTTCCGAGTTGTCCTGCTTGCAGCGGAAGAAGGCGCTAGTTACGAAGCCCACATGCATGGCGGTGTCTGCGTGCGTTCACCTCGAGAATTCATTCAAACTATCAAACCGGCTCTTGTTCGGCTTAAACAGGGCATTCGCCAAGAGGTATGGCGTGACGCCTCTTGAGCCTCCCAGGCCCAAGCACGCGCAACTGTATGGCATCCATAGGTAATCTCATGTAGAATCTACATTCTACGGTTTTGACGAATTAGTTGGAGTCGGCACTTGGTCCGGACCAAAACACCTCAAGGCGGCATGGGTCTAGACTGTGAGTTGGCGTCCCACGTGAGCGCCTATGATCTTGCGTTCATGTTGTTGGCGAAGACGCTTGCCAAGATCTTACAAATTCCGCTCAATGCGGCCGACGCCATCATAGGGTCCTGTTCCGAGCTCTCCCATAGTGCAAGGCTTGTTACGCAAATTCTATCTCAAGGTGAGTTCCCGACTGCCCTCGCCGCCGACCTGGGCCTTATCACTGAGCTCCTGGATCGGTCCCCCGAATTATATAATAGTTGCATGCGGACCTTGCGAATGACTCAGTTGCACCGGCAGGTCCTGGCGGAGCTAGAAAGCCCTACCTTGATTGAAGCTGAGCCAGCCCCCGCACCCGATATGTCAGCGATCTTGGACGTAAACGAAGCGATCATTCGACTGTCGGTCCTTCTTCGCAATTTAGCTGAGATCGAGCTAAGGTCGAAGTCGTCAGCTGAGACTTCCCTGAGCTAGCGCGAACAGATGATGTACGACTTATGCCAATTTCAGATGTAAGTGCTAACTACCTGGGTCTATCCCAAGTCAACAGGATCCGGCAATGATTATTGATGCTGTCGTTCTGTGGGTGAAGCTTGACGACGATCTAGCGCGCTCTCTCGCAAAATGGCAAGAGGCGGCCGGGCCGCGGAGTAATCTATTGGCGAGTCGATACAGAGACAACGAGGAGCTCAGCTTTTCAGTTCCTGCGATTCGCAAATTTCTTCCATGGGTGCGCAAGATATTTATTGTCACCAATGGCCAGTCGCCACCGGAAGCCGTACTAGGCGTGCCCGGTGTCGAGGTCATTTACCACGAGCAGTTTTATTGCTCTCGACACCATCTTCCAACGTTTAACTCCAATTCTATAGAAAGTAATGTCTGTTTTATTGATGGGCTGTCAGAGCAGTTTATCATGTTCAACGACGACTTCTTTATTGGTCGACCCCTTTCAAAAGGAGACTTCTTCTCCCAAGAAGGGCGACCAGTTTTTAGAATGGAACGTCACTATGTGCCGGACAGTGCGGATGAAGACGATCTTTATGCGCAAGCACTTATCGGAACCGACGCACTTCTTTCGGAAAGACTGGAGGTTGAGCAAAGGCATTTTCTAACTCATACGCCGTTTGGATGCAGACGGTCATCATGCTTCGAACTTTGGCTAAATTTCGGACCACAACTCTTCGCCACTTCGTCGTCGCGCTTTCGTGCGACGACGAACATGTTATTTGCGTTTCTTTATGCACATTATTTCCTCTACAAGGAGCGCAGCGAGGAAGCTGATCGAGAAACCGCTGCCAGTAGTTCCGCGTCCGGTTCTGTAAAATTCCTTACTGCTGACGAATACAGGTTCGTTCCTCTTGGAGACGGACACGTAGACTGGAAACTACGATTGGACAGGCTTATCCTCGATCGGCCGGCATTTTTCTGCTTGAACGACCACATAGGAGCTAACGAACTTGAGAAGGAAAGGCCTGTAATTGACAGGTTCTACGATCAGTATCGAAGGCTTCTAACAAGCGACCCAGTTTCTTGAAGAGACTGATATTGGTGGCGTGATATTCCGCGCAACGTTAGAAATTGCCGCCGACATACGGTGCAAGCCGTACGCATCGTACAATCCAGTCTCTAAACGTCCAGTCGTGCATGAACCATCTGTAGACAGCTTCTGGATCAAACCACTCCAACTTCAGTTTATCGGCTACAAACGGATGGATCGGCTGACTGATGTTGTCAGAACCCTGATGGTACTTGAGTAGCCTTGCTGCGTCCTCCAGAACGGAGGTGACGTTGACGGCGTTCGCGTCAAGGCTTTCCTGTAGCAGCCGATCTATGAGGTAGCGCACTGGATACTGTGTAATGCGCCCGCGCTCGTAAAATAGCTGTGTCTTTCGGTAATTCTCAATTAGATAGGCCGACACGGAAATATCGGAATCGAGATCGCGCCTCTGCCACGCTGCGAGCTCCAGCTCAAGACTTCGATCGAGATCCGGCATCCTCTTGTAGCTAAGGGCCATGTACTCAGAGAATATTTGATCGTCCGTCAAGCGACGGCCCGCTAAGCTAAGTCCGAGCCGCGCTGCAACAGAATCACCATATAGATACGGACGGTGTTTGGACGGTCTTGGGTCAGGGGCGGCGAAAGGCCAGATCATCCCGGCCGTAAAAGCCGGAAACCTGATCCGACGGGCAGTCTCAGGAAGTCGCCGATGAAACTCAGCGCGCACGGCCGGAAAGGCCTCACTTACTTGCTCCCAAACAACCGTCACTCCATCCATATAGGACGCGGGATACGTGTCCCAGCCCTTGCCACGCTCTTCTAGGGAGTGAATGAAGACATACTTTATATCGACCGAATCCGACAATCGCCCGATGCGCGGTAGGAGAGCGGCGATCGCAGCGGCCTGGCAGTTAGCGTAAATAAGCCACACCGGCTTGCCTTGTTTCTTCGACAAAGCCTCTTCATCACTCATCATACTCTCTTCCTACCTAGAGTGGCTCGTTCTAGTGGACACGACGTGTGTTACACTTGGTTAAGCCGAATCCCGCTGGCCCGAATCGTGCCACATTTTTCACAGTCAGCTTGTAGTCACGCGAACCACGGAGCCCAGTGGATATAGTCTATGATATGTTCACGGAACGTACGTTTACTGTGACCCCTCCGATACTCATAGGTTGTCGAAAGCCACGGCACATTAAACTTCCTGAGGACAAAGGGATGCACCGGAGCCTGATCGAGAAACATACCCTGATATCCGTAAATGTAGTCGGAGAACTGGTTGTAGACGTCGGACGGGCTAAACTGCATTTGCGTGAGTAGACCGCCAAGAAGCTGTTCAACGAGATAGGCTAACAACGGTGCGCAGGGTAGATCGGGGCCATAGAATAGCCGTGTCGTGTGAAAATGGGAGATAATAAAAGGACAAAGCTGCACGTCGCATCGCGCGTCTAGCGTCCGCCACGCGGACACGTCGCGGTCCCACTCTACATCCAAGTCGGGCATCAGTTCAGCCGAGCGTTGCATATAGCGCGCATACAGCGCGTCGTCATTCAGCTGTTCGTTACGCAATTCGGCAGCCGCGATATCAGTGTAGGGATATCGTCCTTTAGGAAATTGAGGCTCGAGCGCAAGTCTCGGGTCGTGGCCACGAAGTGGCCAAAGGCAATTGATAAAGAGCCGAGGGAATCTAATATAGGTTGCAGATTGCGGTAGGATTCCACGCAGGTAGGGCTCTTGATTTACGGCCTCGGGTACTATCTGATCCCAGACTGCTGCAAGTCGTCCGCTATCTTGAGGGGAAAGGCTTTGCAGCACTATCGACCATGGTGTTGTACCGGTGATCAAGCGTAAGTCGAAGGCATCTTCAAAGGGAGGAAAAAAGCGAAGTATCTGCGCGATTTCGCTGGAGAGCGTGTCCCGTCTGCATAGTACGAGGCGGCGCTCGTTTCGGGGCGCCACAGCGATCGGGCCGCGCGGGTTTCTCTGATCACTGGCAACTTCAACCTGGGTGCCTGGCTTGGCCGGCGTCTCGAATTCAATGCGCCTAAGACAAACTGCCAGTCTGCGGGGATCGGTCTTGAGAGGGTTTAAGTCGCGCGGCGCCGCGGCATCAGGATGCACAATGACAAGTCTGTTAGTTGCGTCAGGTTGAAGTAGTTCATCGGGAATTGCGCATGTGAGATTCCTCTCCTCAGCGGTCAGTGCGGTTTGGTAGATGAGCACTCCATTCAGGATCAGCTCAACACGTTGTTGCATGAGCTCAGGAGGTGCGATGAGTGGAAAGAGCTGTACCGAGAGACGGCGAGGTGCGGACGCAATGACAGGGGGCAACAGAACCGCGCTTTCTGATCCGACGGCCCATATGCCAATGGGTTCCTGAAAAGACCAACCATCTTGCAGGAACCGCTTAGCATTTCCGCCAGGGAGAAAATCGATGGGAAGCACCGCGATCTTCCAAATGGAGAGGACAGCCCGTGTGAATCCTATGCCTTTTGATCATAGCCGACAACGGCAAACCCAGTATGCCGTCGCTTTCGCTGAAGAAGCACCTGTGTTGATGGGCCTCTCCTAGGTTCCGTGCGGAGCCGGCCAACGCCATCCTGAACCCGGACGCCGTAGTTGGACCGGTGCCGGCTTGGCTACACCGACCCGGCTGTCAAAAGTTCTCAGGCGCTCGAAAACATTTGGCCAACCTTTCCCCGTTCGATCAAGTGATGGAGCCGCCACGTTCTCAACTGATAGCTGCAAGTAAATGGCGTCCGAGCATGTCTAGACGTAGCCAAGGGAGGTATTTTATCGAGAAGCAACCGGAGCGTGCATTCGCGCTGACTGACGATTCTACAGACGAGCAAATGAGTTGCATCGTCCTGCGCCTTACGCTATCATTCCGTCGTAGCATCGGCTAATTGCTCAGGGTTCTCGGACATGAATGTTCATGATGTCGTTGACAGCTTTCTGCTGTCCGCTCAGACACGTCCAGCCGCAACCGCCGTTTCTGACGCCCGGCGTGACTGGACATATCGCGAACTCGAATATGCCGTCAGGCAGTTCGCCGGGCTATTCATTCGAACTCGCATCCAGCGAGTGATGATCGCCTTACCTCAGTGTGGGGAAGCTTATGCTGCCATGCTGGGAGCACTGCTGGCCGGTATCACCTACGCCCCATTTAACGTCTCGGCGCCAGCGGAGAAACTGCTACATATCGCCGAACTGTTCGACCCGGACTTGATTGTCGCGGATCAAGCGTGTCGCACGAGTTTGACTCACCTGCGACCGCACGGATATCACATTGATCCGGCTTTGGTCTTGAGCATGCCACCTCTTCATGGCAGGGGAAGATGTGGAACTACAGCTTATGTGATCTTCACATCAGGGTCCACAGGAACGCCTAAGGGTGTTGAAATTTCGCGTTCGGCCTTGAATCACTATATCGCTTGGAGCGTTTCCACTCTGTGCCTGAATTCAGAGGATCGCGTTTCCCAGTATGCAAATATCGGGTTTGACTTAGCCGTACTTGAGATTTATGGGGCCCTATGCTCTGGCGCTACCCTTTGCTCCTTTGAGACAAAAAGTGATCGCCTCGTTCCGGCGCGTAGAATTGCCCAGCTCAAGCTGACGATTTGGATCTCGGTGCCCAGCGTCGTGAGTCTAATGATTACTTCTGGCGAGGCCATCGCGGCCTTTCTGTCGTCGATCCGCTTGTTCTTGTTCTGCGGGGAGCCGCTACTGGCCCATCAGGTTAGAGCTATCTTCGCCGCGTGCCCTTATGCTGACGTGAGAAACACATATGGACCAACTGAGACTACGGTTTCGATGACTGAGGTGCGGCTAACTCCAGAAAACCTAGCGCTAAATTGCCGAAGCAATGTGTCCATTGGAGAGCAGATTCCAGGCATGATGTTGCATCTGCTGGGGGGCCCGACCGTCGACGAGGGCGAGATCGTCATCACCGGCCCCCAGCTCGCAAATGGCTATTGGAACAATAGCGAACAGACGAAATTAGCCTTTCGGGACGTGGAAATAGATGGGTGCGTTGAGCGAGCGTATTTTAGTGGCGATTGGGCGGAGCGAATAGAAGGTAAGCTTTATTTCCGAGAGCGGCTTGACTTCCAAGTCAAATTCCGCGGGTACCGCATCGAGCTCGCTGCAGTTTCCGCAGCGATACGGGAGTGCGGCTGGCCTACCGCCTGTGTCGTAAAGAGGCACGAGACCCTTGTGGCCCTCATTGAGTGCCCAAGAAGCGCCGAGTTCGACGAGATACAATTGAGAAAAGCTTTGGCCGGCAAGATCGAGAGTTACTGCATTCCTGAGATATTTCGAACCATTGAGCGACTGCCGAGAAACGCTAATGACAAGCTCGACGCCAAGCTCTCCGCTGCTCTGATAGAAGATCTTCTTGGAGAAGAGAATCGGAATGTCACTCGAAGGAGGTCGCCAGGCTGAGGTCGTCATAATCGTCTCGTCTAGGAATGGGAGGACGAGCGCTCATAAAGGACGATATGTCAGCGAACGAAGTTGAGTGCGGTTACAGGCAATTCGTAGCCGAGCCAGAGGGTTACATTCTGTGACGGATCTCGCTTCCGCGGGCCTCGGCTTAGCATGCCACCGCCGCGCACTTAATGCTCATCAACTTTGCACCTGGGCGAGTGAGGTTCGGCGTCCGGGCATTGCTATCGACACAGTCCCGAGCGCCGAAGGCGCGAATTAGCGGCCTAATTTCCGCCTCGCGATGACAGGGGATTATGACTGCACCACGGGAACCGCGCCCCGGCGGCTGGTGGCTCCGCCGGCCCATCAACAACTGGGGCGCAGCCAACTCAGCGGGCGTCACAGTCGGTTGACGTTGCGCTTCGTCACATTAGAGAACGAAGAGCAGCAGGCCGTGCTGGCTGCCCTGAGGGCCGGTGACAGTGTCTCAGAGTTGGCCAGGCACTACGGCACCAGCCGGCAGACCATCATGCGGCTACGGGACGCCGAAGTAGCGGCATAGGCTCTCGGCGCCCCACAGTCAGCATGGCGCCTTTGTAATCCATCTGCCCAACTCGTGAGATGCTTCTGACATTTCCCGCACGACCTTGATGGTCCATTGCCATTTTCTAGGGCCTCAGCGTGAAATCTCTTGGCGTCTTCGTCGCTACGACTATCGGCGCCTACCTGGGCACCGTGCTCGCTGGAGCGGCCCCCATTTCGACCGGACACCTGGCGCAACCATGAGGACCTAGGCTTACGCCTAGGCATGCGCCTATGCCCAATGACACCACACGCGTTGAAATCATCACCGGACACGAGCGCCGCCGCCGTTATACTGCCAATGAGAAGCTCACCTTGGTCGATGCCACCATGCAGCCTGGGATGACGGTATCAGCCGTCGCCCGCCTGCACGGCGTCTCGCCAAGCCTGCTGTTCAAGTGGAGGCAACTCATGTCCCAGGGCGGTCAGGTCGCCGTCAAAGCCGATGAAGATGTCGTTGCAGCCAGTAAAGCTCGCGATCTCGAACTACGCGTCCGTGAGCTGGAACGCCTGCTCGGCCGTAAAACCATGGAAGTCGAGATCCTCAAGGAAGCGCTCGCCGCCGCTCGGGAAAAAAGCCTGTCTGGCAGTTGCCGTCGCCGCCACGCGGCACTTCCCGGTGAAGGTTGTGGCCGACACGCTCGGCGTCGCCCGGTCTAATCTCGTCAGGCAGCTTTCTGACAGCCCCAAACCCCGCGGCCGCTATCAACGGCGAGGCGACGACGAACTGTTGGCTGCCATCCGCCAGCTGACGGATGCACGCCCAACTTACGGCTACCGGCGGATCACAGCGCTCCTGAACCGGGCACGTCAAGCATCCGGCGCCGAGCCCATCAACCACAAACGTGTCTTCCGCCTCATGGCGCAGGGCCAGCTGCTGCTCCAACCGCATGTCGGTCATCGACCAATCCGGGCCCATGAGGGCCGCGTCATTGCCCTGGCGTCCAATCAGCGCTGGTCGTCCGACGGCTTGGAAATCAGTTGCTGGAATGGCGAAATCGTCCGCCTCGTGTTCGCCATCGACACCTGCGACCGAGAAATCATCGCCTGGCAGGCCAGCACCGGCGGCGTCAGCGGCGAGATGGTGCGCGACCTCATGCTGGCCTGTGTCGAACGGCGATTCAACGCCCTGCGGGCACCGCACCCCGTTCAATGGTTGGCGATAACGGCTCCCCCTATGTCGCCCGTGAGACGCTAGAATTCGCCGCTGCGCTGGCCCTGGTGCCATGCTTCACACCGGTTCGCAGCCCGGAAAGCAACGGGGCAGCGAGGCCTTCGTGAAGACCCTCAAGCGCGACTACGCCCGCATCCAACCTCGTCCGGATGCTTTGACTGTTTTGCAACAGCTGCCGACCTGGATCAACGATTACAACGAACATCATCCACATAGCGGCTTGCGCATGCGCTCACCTCGTGAGTTCATCCGCAGCCAATCGCAACCTGCCTCGTGTCCGGTTTAACGGGGGCAACTCCACTGCGGTTGCGGCCGACCCAAGCAGTCGTAATCACTGTATCGGGAAGATGCTCCCAACCAGGACGCTTCGGGGATCGTTCCGTAAGACATTTGGAATGGAGATTAGGACCCGTTGAAATCCGCAACTCCAGTACTAAGCAAAGCCGACGACGGAACCAAGGGGAAGCCCTCGAGGTCGGTCTGAAGCCAGGAAGATTTAGTCGCGGCAGGATCGCGGCAGGCTTTCGCAAGCGTACGTTGCCAATTGTGGCAACGCGAGATCTTGACGAAGAGTTCTAAGATCGGGGAATAGCGCCTTCCCGCGACCGTCAACAGTTCCACTCTTCGACGGAGCGGATCGTTCTTGATTGGGCGTGAGACGAGTGTCGGCAGAAGCGGTGCATGTTCAGGAGCGAGCAGAGCACCCGCTCCGATTGCTGCCATATGCTGAAGATAGGCTTCTTGTTGCGCCCGATGGCTAACGCGCCATTTTCCCGGTGCGCCAGGAAACATACTTTCGAAACCGTTAGTGGCCTCACCTATGTCCCGCTGAAGCCATGTTGCCTCCTGTAGCAAGTCGATCGGGATTTCAGTAAGGCTCGCGAACTGGTGACCGGCCGAAGTCACGACGACATAGCGCTCCTCGAACAGTTGCCAATGATCAATGCGCATAGGTAACTCTTCCGTCCCATCTCCTAGTGCCGCGTGGATATCGCCGTCTAGCAGAGCTTGGATCAGGTTCTCGTTCTTATCTTCGATGAGATCGATTTGCAAACCCGGTGCGCGGAGTGACAGTTCCGACAAAGGCTCGGTCATCAGAAAAGCAGAGACCGACGGGATCAAGCCGATGCGGAGCTTCCCGCTCGTCCGAGACCAGAAATCCTTAGCCTGGGAGGTAACCGAGTCGGCTGCGGCGAGAGTCCGCTCTAACATCGGCAACACTGCTTTCCCTAGATCGCTCAGATGGGTCAGACGACCCTCTCGGTGGATCAGCTCGCCACCGAGATCTTGCTCGAGCCTTTGCACGGCCCTCGTGAGAGCTGGCTGAGTCACATTGCATTGCTTCGCGGCTTCGGAGAAATTGAGTGTCCGCTTTAGAGCTAGAAAATAGCGAATCTGTTGAAGTTCCATAGGCGTCCTCGGTCAGGGGCAAGATTGGCAAGTCAAAGCGATTAAGGACCCTTTAGGGTACGGAGCGAATTCCATTCGCGGCTCCGCAATATTCTTTTGGCGCACGTCGCCGACCATCCTCAGTCCTCAGGTCGCGACCGGTTCTCCGCCACATCTGACGCGGCCGCGCAGCGAATCGCTCGAAAAATGCCTCGAAGTTCGACTTCGTCTGGAACCCGAGCGCCAGCGAAACCTCAACCGCCGAGGGGGTGATTTAGGCAAGAACTTCACGGCAACCCTCCCGAAGGTTCTCGCACGGAGGGGCCATGGGGCCACCACAGCCCAAATTGGGACATTAACTCTGATGCACTCATTGTGAGAACGACAGCGGCCACTCGCGAGCCCTCTTCTTCTGGAACGGTGCCGGCGGCATCATTCTCACCGCAGCACATTGGATTGAACCGTGGTACGAGGGGATGGTAACAGAGCCGTGATCTTGAACATTGGTTCACCTCCTAACGACGTTATCTCCGGAAGAGGCCCTGAAAACCTTGGTGCAGATCTAAATTTTCCTGGCTAGATCTTCTGGCCCCTTGCATCCTGCTACTGGGCTTGCCGCAGCCGGACCGTTGGACTCTTCGGACCTCGTGTTCGTGACTGCTGCGGTGGCCGCCCACGCATTATTTGCCGAGCGAGTGTTAGGTGGGTCGGGCGGCTTGCAGCCTCTCACGTGGGACCAGTCGTGGGACAAGATAGCCAGGTCCATGTTGATTTGGATACCTCGACGCTGGAGAGCTCGGTCGCGTTCGCCGACGCTGGATTCGAAGGCGAAGCGCGTTTCGTTTTGGTATGACCAGCGCTCGAATGTTTGCTGCGAAATTTGGCTAGGCCAATTCATACTTCTCTTTCTGATAGAAACAGTCCAGCAGCCGCGGCTTCACCGGATCGCCAGGCTTGGTCACCGGCGTATCGTCGTGGCACCATGGCTCCTTCCGCTGCGCGCGAGGGATAGGGTGAAGACCAATCGCCGAAAGGCTTGTCGAAGACATCCGCCAGATTATCTACTCGCTCTTGCTCGCGCTTTAAGAAACGGGATTGATTGGCCTTTAACTCGCGCACTGTGCGGTGAGACGCGGACATGGCCGTCCATGGTGACTGTCTGCAAGCGCATTAGTGGCTTTTGATCGCTTTGCTGGCGATCAGCCAGCAGTTGATCGTCGTGCCTGTCCGGTCAACCGGCGATAGAGACAAAACCCTTTCCCCGGATCTTGATATATCTCGTCGATCCTCCAGGCTGGCCGGTCGCTCCGGCGAACAGCCGCCAGGGCTTCTTGAACTTCGGAACATGGCGGCGCACCCGAGGCATGATGGTCGGACGCGTCGTCGACAAGGCGCGGGGCGGAACCTTCAACGTTCAGCACGCCAATAGACGCCCGGCGGCTCGAGCATTTTGCACCAGAGCAGCGTTAAGTACGCCTGTGAGGACGGTCTCTTGCCGACTGCGGCAAGCAACGCCCGCCAAATCGCAAATGCCTGAGAAGAACGCGTACAAATGGCCATCTCACCCCGCGAAAGCGCATTATCCCTTGGGCCAGCTCTTAAAATGTCTTAAAAGATCTTAACCGCCGTCTTGGTCGGGAAGACTGCGGCTGGAGGGGGCATGGGAAGCGGGTCGGACGGGCGAGCAGTGTATCGGTCTGGCGAATGGGAAATCGACCTGGGTCGACGAGAGCTCCGTTGGCGCGAAGTTGTTGTCCCGATTGGCAGTCGCGCATTCGAAATCGTCGAAGTACTTCTTCAGTCTGCCGGCGAGCTCGTCACCAAAGACCAGATAATGGCGCGCGTGTGGGCTGGGGCGGTCGTCGAGGAGAGCACACTTCAAGTCCATATATGGGCAATTCGCAAGGCGCTTGGCGCCGATCGCATCATGCTGAAGACATCGCCTGGTCGTGGCTACCAACTACTCGGTGACTGGACACCACTTCTGGAGGCTCCCGAGCCAAGACCGATTCTTCGCGAGGCGATGCAGGTGCCGACGCCGCCGTTCGCGACCAATTTTCCAGCGGCATTGTCCGACCTTATCGGCCGAGCCGCCGCCATACACCGTCTGCGGGATCGGCTGACCGCTTTTCGGGCTGTCACCCTGACCGGGCCCGGTGGTATAGGCAAGACAGTGCTCGCGCTACAGGTTGCCCGCGACCTGTTTCCCAGTTTCGGGGGCGATGCCCGGCTCGTCGAGCTGGGTTCCCTGTCAGACGCGGGCCTAGTGCCGTCCGTCGCCGCCGCCGCCCTTGGCCTGAAGCTAGGCGGCGACGCGATCTCTTCTGAGTCCGTAGCTCGAGCCATCGGGGATAAGAGACTCCTTCTCGTTCTGGACAATTGCGAGCATTTAGTCGATGCGGCAGCAGTTCTAGTGGACACAATTGTGCGTTTATGTTCGCACGTGACAATTCTAGCAACCAGCCGAGAGGTGCTGGGGATTCCCGGCGAGTGCGTCTATCGAATTCCACCGCTCGACGTGCCACCTCAGAATCAAGACCGGCCTGACGACATCCTCAAACATAGTGCAGTTCAGTTCTTCATTAGTAGAGCGATGGCGCTGGACTCCACTTTTTCGGCGGATGCGCCGAACCTGCCCGTGGTCGCAGCAATCTGTCGGCGCCTCGACGGGATTCCGCTCGCGATAGAGTTTGCGGCCGCGCGCACTGCCACGCTCGGGCTGCGAGAGGTAGAGACGCATCTTAACGATCGTTTCGGCCTGCTGACAAACGGCGGCCGAACGGCACTGCCTCGTCACCAGACGCTCCGTGCAACGCTCGACTGGAGCTACGAACTTCTGCCTATGATGGAAAAACGCCTTCTGCGTCGCCTGGCTATCTTCCCCGCCGGGTTCACACTTGATGCGGCGACAGCTGTCATGAGCGACCCCGACGGTGACTCGTATGCCGTCTTAGACGGCGTTGCAAACCTCGTTGCCAAGTCGCTAGTGACACAGGACGGATCGGCGGACGCCGGCCGGTGGCGGATGCTCGAGACCACTCGAGTTTATGCACTTGCAAAACTCACTGAAGGCGGTGAAACCCAACAGGTGGCGCAGCGCCACGCCGAATACTTTCGAGATCTGGTCGCGCCCAGTTCGCCCAGTTCGTTGCCCCCGATCTTCGGTAGACTTGATGCAGGAGCGTCGGGGCGGGCTGCTACCGAAGGTATGGCGCGCCTTTCCCTAGAGATCGACAATATCCGGGCGGCGCTTGATTGGTCCTTTTCACCAGCCGGAAAACCGGAGATCGGCATTGTTCTTACCGCGGCATATGCCTCGTTCTGGCTGTATCTTGATTTACTGGTCGAGTTCGGCAAATACGCCGAACGCAGTTTGGAAAGCCCCCATCTGGAAGCGAGCCTGATGGCCCCGATGTTGTTACAGCTCCTTCTCGCGTTCGGGATAGCTTCTTTGATCACGATGAGAGCTATCAAACGACACAGAACGGCGTTTGCCAGGGCGCTCGAAATTGCCACGAACTTGCAGGACACTGGGGCTCAGTTGGGGTCCCTTTGGGGCCAATGTCTCACGGACTCGATCAATGGTGATAGTCTCAAGGCGCTCCATGCAGCGGAACATTTCGCCAGTGTCGCGTATCGCAGCGGCGACCCGACTGCCGTCGTCTTGGGCGAGCGACTTTTGGGCATTGCGCTGCACGATACAGGTAATCTACGCGAAGCGCAGCGGCACTTGGAACGCGTTATCGAACACCATGCAGCGCCGAAGCAACATGAACGCACGTTCTTGTCCCTGTACGACCACCGGATAATGGCCCGAGCGATGAGAGCACGAGTGCTCTGGCTACAGGGATTTGTTGATCAGGCGATTGACCAAGCAGCTGTGAGCTACGAAGAAGCGGAAGCTAACGGTCACAAACTCTCGATCTGCTGGGTCACACACATCGCTGCTTTTCCAGTTGCGCTGATGACGGACGACCTGCCCGCCGCAGAGCAGAAGGTTGCGCGCCTGAACGAATTCGCCACCAACGTAAATGCGGCTTTTTGGAAAGTCGTATCGCACTACATGGAGGGCAAGCTGCTGATCAAACGCCGCGAGTTCGACAAGGGTTCACGCCTGCTGCGCGCAGCTTTCGATCTATGTGAACAAACCGGCTGGACGATGTTCTTCCCGGAATCCCTGGGTGCGTTGGCGGAAGGCTATGCCGGACTAGGACAGCTTAGCGCCGCGCTTGTAACGATAGACGAGGCGCTCGCAAGAGCGGACCTGGGTGGCCAGCGCTGGTATCTTGCCGAGCTTATGCGGGCAAAGGGCGAACTGTTGCTCCTTCAGACCGGAGACGGCTCGGTTGTAGCGGCCGAGGAATGCTTTGAAGGGGCGCTCGAGCTGGCTAGGCAGCAAAACGCCTTGTCCTGGGAACTGCGAACCGCAACGAGTCTCGCAAGCTTGAGAATAAAGCAGAACCGACCGGCCGACGCGCGACAATGTCTAGCCCACGTCTACGAGCGGTTCACAGAGGGCTTCGGCACCGCGGACCTGCGCGCTGCGGGGGCTCTGCTCGAAACACTGCCGCCCGCAGGCGGCCCAGTCAAGAAATACACGCCCTGAAGATTGACCGACTGAGCCCAATCCCTGTGTATGCGAGGCTTCAAAAGCCATGATGCCGCCGAGCGCTTCTGTAGAGAACACGGCGAACTCCGCAATCTTCTTCGCCCTCGTCGCCGTCACAATCAGGTCGAGAGCGGAAACATCCGTCCTTGACCCATTCGCTACGGCTTGCGGGAAGGCAGGCTCGCTAGGTCCCCGGTTCCGGAAGAACCTCTTATGGTTGAAATTTGTGAAGAGCAGGAAACGTTAACCAGAGCGGCTGAGCAATGCCCAAGCTCCTATGGAGTTCCGTTATCCGTCCAGTGGCATATGTGCAGCCCTCTCAGCCCCAGCCGTAGTGCCACGACGCTCGTTTTTCGGCTCGCAACATTGTCCGGCCGCCTTCTTCGCGGTGGCTCATGATCAAACCTCGCAAAGAGGCGGCGCGTGATCAGGCCACATTGGCATGATCGGCAGGGCCAAGTGAGTGAAAACTCGTGTCACGCAGTGATAGCGATTGCGGTTGCCGGGTCGCAGCGGTTTAAAACCGTTGTGGACGATCACCTTGTTTCAGGAAGAGCCTGATCACGCCACCAGACTGCATCATATCGATAATGTTCAGGTAGGCACTGGTCCGGTGCCGCACGGTCTTGCCCAGCACGGTGCGGATCGCTCTGGGGTAGGAGCCGTGACCGTCTGTCGTGACCCGGTCCGGTCGAAAGCCCATGGTCGCCCGCGCCGAGCGGAAGAAGGCCTTGGCCGCCTGCATATCACGATGCTCGGTCAGCATCCCGTCGATCAGGTTTCCGTCCCGGTCGATCACCCGGTAGAGGTAGCACCACCGGCCGCGAACTTTCAGGTGCGTCTCGTCGATATACCAGCTGATCCCGGCTCCGCGCCGGGTTCCGTGACGCCGTTTGCGCAGCGCGTCGCCCATGACCGGCAGCAGCTTTGCCTCCCAGTCGCGGATAGCCTCATGGCTGACTTCGATCCCGCGTAGCACCATGATCTCACTCAGATCCCGCAGGGTCAGCCGATAGCGCAACCGGCAGAACACGACGAAGCGATGATGTCGCTTGGCAGGCAGGTCCGGTTCAGGACGCCATTGCTGCGCTCGTTGAACTGCCGCCCGCAGTCCCGGCAGCGGAACCGCCGGTAGCCTCGCGCTGTGATCTCCCGCCGCTCCGTCACCGCCTTCGAGCCACAGTACACGCAGTTCATCCCGCCAGCCCCGGCTTCCCAGTCCCTCGCCTACGATGTTACGGCGTCAGCCACTCCCCGCAAACCATCCTTCTGGCGCGACTTCTGACAAAACCGTTCGATCAGTGTTTTTGGAAAGCGACGAACCGCCGCACCGATGACTACGGTGGCCCTATGGAAAATCGCGTTCGCTTTGCGGCCGAGACCGTCAGAGAAATCCGTGGCAGGATTGGACCCGACTTTCCGATATCGTTGCGCCTTTCGCAGTGGAAGCAACAGGACTTCAGCGCGAAACTGTTTGAAGGCCCCGAGGAGATGGAGAGCTTTCTGCGTCCGCTAGTCGATGCCGGAGTCGATGCTTTTCATTGCTCTCAGCGTCGCTTTTGGGAGACTGAGTTTGGAAGCGAACACAACCTCGCGGCTTGGGCAAAACGCCTGTCGGGAAAACCTGCTATCTCCGTCGGCTCTGTCGGCATAACCAGCGACCACGTTGAGTCTTTGCTACTTGGCGATGTTGGAGAGGTTCGCGGCCTCGATGACCTACTGCAAGCCATGGAGCGCGACGACTTTGATCTGTTCGCCATTGGCCGCGGTATGCTCGTAGACCCAGAATGGCCCATCAAAGTCCGTCGTGGTCAGTTCTCAAAACTCAAACGGTATTCGGCCGACGTACTCAAGGAACTGTATTGACAGCGTCCCCTGCCCCGCCGCCTTTCCTACTTTTGCGTGGGGGCGCATAAATGGAGATGCCGCATTTGGTTCAGTTGCCTGGGCTGCATAGCCGTCTTTTATTGGACGAAAGCGCACAGCCTCCCTTCCTCCAACGCCTATTAGGATTCGCATATGAAAACTTACCACAGGAGTCCGGAAGCCCTGTCTCGGCTGACCCCTGAACAGTTCCGCGTAACACAGACGGATGGAACCGAACGGGCTTTCGCCAATGAGTACTGGGACAACAAAGAGCCTGGTCTTTACGTCGACGTCGTCTCCGGCGAACCTCTTTTTGCTTCCCTCGACAAATTTGACAGCGGCACAGGCTGACCGAGCTTCACCAGGCCCATCGATGGGGCAAACATCGTCGAAAAGGTTGACAGCACCCATGGCATGACCCGTACCGAGGTCCGTTCTAAGCATGGAAACAGTCACCTCGGCCACATCTTCCCGGATGGCCCAAGAGATCAGGGAGGGCTGAGGTACTGCATGAACTCCGCCTCCCTTCGCTTTGTGCACCGCGATCGGTTGGAGCATGAAGGGTATGAGGACTTTAAGAAACTTTTCTCGGCATAGGACGCCCAGCATGACTGCAACGTTTGAATGCGCCATTCTCGCCGGTGGCTGCTTCTGGGGAATGCAGCAACTCATTCGGCGATTGCCTGGCGTCGTCTCGACCCGAGTCGGTTATACGGGTGGCGACGTCAGGAACGCAACATATCGAAACCACGGCACGCACGCCGAAGCGATTGAGATCACCTTCCTTCCAGAAAAGGTGAGCTTTCGGGAACTCCTTGAGTTATATTTCCAAATCCACGATCCGTCGACCCTGAACCGTCAGGGTAACGACCGCGGCGTAAGCTACCGCTCAGCTATCTTCTACGCGAACTGCGACCAGAAGCGGATTGCCGAGGAAACGATCGCTGATGTCGATGCGTCAGGTCTCTGGCCGGGGAAGGTCGTGACCGAGGTCACCGAAGCGGGCGACTTCTGGGAGGCCGAGCCGGAGCACCAAGATTATCTGGAGCGGATCCCGCACGGCTATTCATGCCACTTCGTCCGGCCGGGGTGGAAGCTTGCCCACCGACACGCGGCGGCGTGACGCCATCGACAACACCGCAACCCGGGGTAGGATTATGACCCATGGCATCATCGGGCGAAGGGCACCTAAACTCCTTGTTCCATATTCGATCGATGCTCAGGCATTCTGCGCCCCCCGTCACACTCGACGAGCTCGGCAGGCGGAATCGAATGCTGCTTTTCCCTCAGCACTGGTGCTCGGGGTGCCACTCACGCGGGTCCCCGAGCCTGTTGGCGCTTGTTGACAAACCACGTGGAAAGATTACATCGATTTGCGATCCCAGAAAGGGCAAACTGGAGGGACTAGCCTTAGGACGCCACGGCGCGCGAACGGCGCGTTTAGGTAAGCGTCCGTTTAGGTCGCGCAGGAGCCAATTCAGCTTGCTCAAATGAAGAATAAGGTTCCCCGAAATACGGGAAGTGCGCCCTTGTTCGCGTTGGGTCAGGCGCTACGCCATCTGTAAGATGGCTATTCGTTGCAAGGGACAGAATAACATCCATCGCGTCGTCAGTCAGCGCTCTTCCATTAAAGGTGGTTACGTCAAAACGTGCGAGTGTGCCTATCTCGTAGGGCAACATCGTCGGGAACAGGCGCGCGATCAGCTGCTTCACGTAGACGGCCGACTGTTCGGACGCGCCCCCCAGCGAAAGAATCTCTTCCGTTACTTCAGCAATCCGCGCAATGAACGTTGTCTGATCGTCGGTTGGCATGGCCCGGTTGAACCGTTCCTTCATCTCGGCGTCTGGCATGTAAAAATTCGTGATCAGCGGCAGGCCCCATCGCGACACCTGGACTTCAGGTGCGTGGCCGTAAAGCGAAGCCGTTGCCCAGGCAGCAATACGGCCCTCGCCGATGAGAGAATTTGGGACCTCGAGCACGATTGCTGTCACGTTTCGTCTAGCAAAGAAGTTTCTGGCGTTAAGGAATACAGAGCGATCGTATCTGTGGTCACTGTACAAGGCCTTACGAAAGCTCCCAAGCGCAACGGCATCGCCGGCAAATAGGTCAGGGGCCAAGCCAGCGAGGAAGCGGACGCCGCCAGCGCCCTCGACTACAACACCCGTGCTACCCGTGGCAATAAGTTCACCCTCTAATCCCATTAGAGGTCCCAATCCGGTCGCACGCCGAACTTCGAAGGACTGTTCGTGCCGATGTTCGTCTCCATTCGGATGATGAAGAGCGCCGAATCGAACCTTAAACACAACCTCCTCTCTTCCATCATCATTGAGATCGATCCGAAAGGCATACAGCCCCTCTTCGCGGAAGCTGCTCGGCGCCGAGAGCCCGGCGTCAGGGTTTACCGTCATAGCCATCACCGTGGTGCCGGGCTGGCCAGAGAACAGATACATATCACAAACATTTATGCGCGGATCTTCAAGCGCGCTTGGTGTGTCGAAATGGTGCGACATCACGAAACCTCAATTTGATCGTTGCGCGGGTGCGAAGGCAAGTCGAACCTAGCCCCGCACACTGCAATAATGGGTAGTTTTGGGTCCCGCGTGGGCAGCGAGGACCTTGAACCGGTCGGAAGTCATAAGTTTATCCGGCCCCCGATCCGATCATACCCACGAATTCGATATATTACCACAGCCAAAACCCAGCTCGCGACGAAGACTGCGATCGTCAGATACCCTATCATGCTGAAGTTCGTGTTGAGTGCAAATATGCCATTCCAGAACTTGCCTTTAAGATCTAGGGTCAGGACTCATTCTTTGAGATAGAAGGTGACACTGGCTGCGATGCAGATGGCGGAGAAGAAGGTGTGTGCGCAGCGGTCGTAGCGGGTGG
>NZ_LMUQ01000052.1:425138-433717 GCF_009765865.1 Acidisoma sp. L85 | reverse complement strand
CGTGGACTGCGGCCCGAAACCTGCAGACACAAGCTCCTGAAGCAGAGTTACATTGCTACCCGTGAAGTTCGACAGCAATTGGCCGCCTGCAACAGTTGCAGCTGCCATCATCAAATCCTTCAAAAAGGCGTGAACTCATCAAGATGTGATCTCGCTAACGGGGCTACTACCGGGCGGGATAAATGATCGCAAGGGGGTATAAGCCAAAGGGTACTGTTTAGGTCTATAGTTCAATCACCGGTTGTTTTAGATTAGAGATCTCTGGTTGCATCCGTTCGCCCGCGAGCAGCTTTTGAGTGTTTTACCGCAAAGGCGACTAACGGGCGTGTCATAACGACTGGAGCGTGCAATCCGCTCCGCTCACGCGAACGCAGTTAACGTGCGAACGTATCTAAGGCGACGCGCATGACTGCGAGTGTCATTGCGAACGGCTTGATGCAACGGTTGTCCGATTCATCAAGACCGCGGGAAACCTTGGTCACGCGGTTGCACGAGACAGGACGCGGCTCATCATGACTGATGCTCGCCGCCGCCCGCTCCTCCGAACCCCTCAAAGCGCAACCATTAGCTACAATAAACGACTCGTGACAAAATCGAGTCGGTCGAGGAGTATCGCTGGATGTCGCATCGTGACCTGGATCTCCAGTCCTTGCACATCTATCCTGTCAAGTCCCTGCGCGGCTATGCCGAGGCGCAGGTGGACGTTGCACGCTGGGGTTTCGAGCAAGATCGTCGCTGGATGGTTGTACTTCCTGACGGTAAGTTTCTGAGCCAAAGGGAGCGGCCGATGATGGCGCGAATTTCGGCAAAGCCAGGAGCGGGCGGGCTGGCACTTTCGACCGACTTCGCTGGGGGGCCTTGGGTCCCGCTCCCGACCGCGGCAGCCGGGCGTCGAAACGTCCGAGTTTGGGGCGACCACCTGACAGCGCTGGACGGTGGCCCGGCGGCGCGCGCCTGGTTGAGCGGCGAACTGGGCACCGACTGTAGCCTTGTCTATATGGATGACACGAATGCGCGGCCGGTCGATCCTGCCTATGCCATGGCTGACGACCGCACGGCATTCACCGATGGATTTCCCGTGCTCGTCACCAACACCGCATCGCTGGTTGCACTGAACCACGAGCTGCCCGCGCCGATCACCATGGACCGTTTCCGGCCAAATATCGTGCTGAGCGGCGCGCAAGCCTGGGAGGAGGACCACTGGCGCCGCATCCGCATTGGTGCCGTGAAATTTCGCGTCGCCAAACCCTGTGCCCGATGCGCCGTTACGACGGTGGATCAGATGACCGGAGCACGGCCCGACAAGACTGAACCGCTACGTGTCTTGTCGCAGCTCCGCCGTTCGGCCGATGGCGTGATTTTCGGCCAGAACCTCATTCCCGAAACACCTGGCCGAATTGCGCTCGGCGATCCTGTGGAGGTCCTCGAAACCGGGGCGAGCAATCTGCGATTTAATCGCTGATACCTAAATCCAAGTCATTCGCGAAAAGCGACGAGCCGAACACCAACCCTAAGTACGCTTGGGTTCGAAAGCGACGCCGCTAGTTGAAATTACGCTAGTGCTCGCTGGACGGCGATCCGGGCCTCCTCCAAGTCGCTCAACATCCGGACGTGCATGGCGTGATAGCGGCCGACTTCGTCTCGGTCAAGCCGGTGACCGTCCCGCAGTTTAGACAGCCATGTACGAACTGGACCTGGTGGTAAGTCTTCAGGTCCGACATCGATCGCCTTCGGCCGATCGTCGAAAAAGACCATGAGTGCGCGATAGCCCTCAAGTTCCTTGTCGTGGAGGAGAACATTATGGTCCAGCAGTTCGAAAATGTCTGCCAAGCCTATGGAGAGCAGCGTATTGAACACGCTGTTCATGCTCCTGGCTTCAACAAAGTCGGAATCCAGAGGGCCTCTGTACAACACGGAGACCTTCGACAGAGCGTAAACTGCCCCCTTGAGCTTAGGCTGCACCCGCAGTGCGAAAGCAGCCAACTTTTCAGCCGGAGGATGATCTAGTGTCTCATGCATACCCGCTATTTGGATACGCAACGACTACTTTAACCTTGATATCAAATTCTTTTGATACCAATGCTTTTGTGGGTGCGAAAATTTGGAAGGCGTGAACCTGTGATCGGCTGCTTCTTCGTGGGGTCCGCGGTGGCGATCAGGCTACTGCAAACCGGATCGCATCCTCGATTTGCTCGGCAAAGCGAGCGCTAATGTCCGGAACCTCCAGGCCAATAGCAGCTTCCAGATAGGCGTCGCCAAACGCCAAGTTCACGAAGCCCGATGCACGCCGCGCGCACTCACGCGGCGTCTTGCCCAAAGCTGCGAGCATGGCGCTCACCCTTGATCTCAGCACAGCTGAACCCGACTGCTCGAACATCCGCGCCAGCACCGGATACCGCCAGCCATCGGCCACAATAAGGCGATAAATCCCCAAAGCTTCGGGGCGAACAAGCTCTGCTGTGAAGGCCAGCGCTTCCGCGCGAAGACGGTCCTCCAGCGACCATTTCATATTTTGGGCGGGAGCCTGCGCCGCCTCGGCCCGCATGTATTGGCACATGCTCGTAATCAGGGCTTCGAACAACTCTTCCTTGGACCTGAAGTGGCGGTAGATTGTCATTTTTGAGATGCCGCTCTCGGCCGCCACGCGCTCAAGGCTCGCCCCGGACCAGCCTGCCTGGAGGAAAATCGGGCGGGCCGCGGCCAGAATAGCCGCCCGCTTCTCCGCCATCCGCTGCCAACGAGGGTCATCTGGTTTCCAGCTACGCGAAGCCGGCGATGGACTTAGCTGTTGCACGCGATACGGTTCCGTATTACATGATGACGCGATACGCTAACGTATCACATCAACTCTCACGGAAACTGTCCATGCGCAAGCCCGAAGACGTCGCACACCTCTTCGCCGAGATCATGATCGATACCTGGCTCAGCCGGCGTGGAGCCAGCGCATGAGCGCTTGGGCAGTCGGCCTGTCGATAGTGACGGCGCTCGCATTTACCGCCGCGGCGGCGGCTAACGCTTTTGATCTTGGTGGCACCGCGAAGAACTTCCGCGACTGGGGCTACCCGCGCGCGTGGCGTTTCATCACCGCGCTCCTTGAACTCGCGGGTGCGGCTATGATCGTTGTGCCGCAAACGCGGCCAGCGGGCGTCGCGTTGCTGGGGGCGGTGATCGTAGGTGCTGTCGCAACCTTGGTCCGGTTCCGCGCTGGGTGGTCACATCTGGCTCCGGCGCTTGGCTTCGGTCTGTTGCTGATCGCGGAAAGCGTGTCGGCCGGATGGTTCATCTAGTCTTTCACCTCGACCAACCCGGCACCCCGCATCTGAGACTCCGGAGCCGAGTCGGTTCACTCAAGTCAGTATGACAATCTTACCCTCGGCCCGGTTCTCATCCATGCAGCGATGCGCTTCAACGATATCGTCGAGTTTGAAGACTGGCCCTTGCTGGAACCGAAGGACGCCACTCTCGATCTTGCTGAGCAGATCTTCCCATGGCATGTCCAGCATGACATCGACGCGACTGCCATAGGTGGTGAGATAGGTGCCAGCGGGGATAGTGCTCATCGGCGAGAAGTGTTCTATCTCCCAGCTATCGCCCAGTCCACCGGCCAAGCATACGATACCGTGCAGCGCGGCGCAGGCCAGGCTATCCGCGAGACTGCTGGTGCCCACCAGGTCCAGCACCCCGCCCACACCGTCCGGGAAGATCTTCTTCAGCTCGGCGCTGATCGTTTCGTTATCGATCAACGCGTGATCGGCCCCATTTTTTCGCAGCAATGCAAACCGCTGCTCGTTGCGTGTCGTGGCGACAACCGTCAAGCCTTCGTGCTTGGCCAGCGTGGCCGCGGCGAGCCCGATTGAGCTCGTGCCTCCCCGGATCAGTAGGCTGCCCCCTCGCGCGACCCGCAGCGAGCGGTGAAGTGCCCCCCAGACCGTCTGCAACATCTCCGGCAAGGCGCCAAGAGTCGTCCAATCGAGCTTTGTGCGAAGTCTGCGGATCTGCCCAGCCGGAACACAGACGAACTCGGCATAGCCACCATCAAAGTCCCGCCCCATGCCCCCCATCACCGTGGCTACGGTCTCGCCAATTGCGAATCCACTATCCGGCGCGGCGTCGACTGTGCCGGTCGCCTCGATACCGAGTATGCGGGGAAATCTTACGCCAGGAGAATCGCCTCGTCGCGTGTAGACCTCCGATCGATTCAAACCAAAGGCGTGAACGCGGATGCGAACCCAGCCTGGAGCAGGCTGAGGAACCGGTCGCTCCTCGATCCGGATTGCGTCGGGGCCGCCCGGAGTGTGAACGACCGCTGCCTTCATTCCGACCATTGCATCACCTTTTGGATCCGGCCGAAGCTGCCGCCTGTCGGGGAAGGAAGCCCGAACACTTAGAGCAAGGCAAGTCCGGCTCGCGTGGTCACAGCTTCGAGCCGCCGTCGACGCGGATCGTGTCGCCGGTAATCCAGCGGGCCGCGTCTGAGGCGAGAAAGGCGATCACATCGCCGATATCGTCCGGCTGCGCGATGCGCTTCAGGGCTTGCAGGCTGAGCGTGAAATCCCGGCCCGCATCCGTCTTCGCGAAGGACGACATGTCGGTCGCGACGACACCGGGTGCGACAGCGTTGACACGGATTCCCCGCTCGCCGAGTGCCGTGGCGAAGTGCTTTACCAGGGTGTCCACGGCTCCCTTGGTCGCAGCATAGGCCGAAAGCGTGCCGACAGACGCATGCGCCGCGAGCGAGGAAAGCAGCACGATGCTGCTCCCGGTACCAAGTATCGGCAGTAGTTGCTGCACCAGGAAGAACGGCGCTCGAACATTGACGGCGAATAGCCTGTCAAATTCCTCGACTGTGGCGTCCTCAATCGTCACCGATGCGGTGACGCCCGCATTGGCGACGAGAATGTCCAGCCGGTCACCGATGATTTTGCGGACCTGAACGGCGAGCTTGTGCGGCGCGTCCGCGACCGCGAGATCAGCGCCCACCGCGTCGGCGCGGCCTCCGCCGGCCCGGATTTGTCGCACAACTTCGTCTGCGTCAGTCGCGGAACTTCCATAATGGACGAGCACCTGAGCACCAGCCTTGGCGAGGGCGAGCGCGGTCGAGCGGCCTATGCCGCGAGAGGCGCCGGTGACGAGAGCGGTCTTTCCTGAGAGCCTAGTCATGATTGGGCCTCTTTCTGGCGATGTTTGCCGGACGTCAACGCGGCTTGGTTACGCGTCCATATCTCGTATGTCGTCCCGGTCGTTCCTTAGCGGAGACACCAGGGAGCCGATCCGCTACGTCGCGTGGACCAGCCCCTCGCGATGTCTGGACATAGGTTCCACTGGCGGTCTGGAAAAAGACTTTCTAAGGTGCCCCTCCGATACCTGACAGGCATGGGGCCGACCGGTGGAGCTTCGCCATCTTCGCTACTTTATTGCAGTCGCCGAGGAAGGCAGTCTGACGGTCGCGGCGGCACGCCGGCTGCACACGGCGCAACCGTCGCTTAGCCGCCAAATCAGGGACCTGGAATACGAGGTAGGCGCCCAGCTCCTGACCCGCAGCGCCCGCGGCGTCGAGCTGACTGCGGCCGGCCGGGCGTTTCTGGAGCATGCAAAGCTGGCCCTGGCGCAAACGGAAGCGGCGGTTGATGCGGCGCGGCGGGCGGAAAAACCTGCCAGGCCACTCTTCGCTCTTGGCTTTCTCACCGGTCAGGAGATGGAATGGCTGCCGAGGACGATGAACATCCTTAAGGACGAACTGCCAAACATCGACGTTACCATCTCGAGCCAGTATTCGCCCGACCTCGCTGACAGCCTGATGCGGGGCAGGATCGACCTCGCGTTCCTGAGGCCCGAGCCCCAGATGCCCGACCTGGAATATCGGATCGTTGCGAAGGAACCTCTCCTCGTCGTCCTGCCGAGCGACCACCGCCTTGCCTCACGCGCAGCCATTTCCATCCAGGACATCGCGCAAGAGACGTTCATCGGCATGTCCAAGACGGCGCCGACCCTGCAGGTGATCATCGACGACTACTTGAAGCGCTCAGGCGTCGACATCCATGCGGCGCATCAGATCGACAATCTCGGCATGGCGATGTCGCTGGTCGCTTCGACACGGGGTGTCACGCTGCTGCCAGCCTATGCGCGGAATTTCCTGCCTTGGTCCGTCATCAGCCGTCCCTTGGAAGGCGAGGCACCGACGATCGACCTCGTGATGGGCTATAGGAAGTCCAATACATCTCGGATCCTGAAACTGTTCCTAGCGCGAAGTGACGAGTTGATTTCGCGTGCGGCGCACGAGCTACCTCGCCCGAGCGAGAGCACCAGGATGACGGCCTGATTCTTTGGCTGCTCCGAATGGTGCAGCCAGCCTGCTGCCGACGGACGCGCAATTTACGATGCTCCGTCTTTCTCTCCATCATACATGGCATGCGCTGCCTCGATCTCAGGCAGATGGTGATACGCTCATAGCCCGAGAGCCTGGACCGGTTTGGCCAGTGAATGCCCTAGCTCAGTCAGCTTGTAATCCACAGGCGGCGGGATCGATGGCGTGACAGTTCGCCTGATCAATCCGTCAGGCTCCAAATTGCGCAGAGTAAACATCAGCATTCGTTGCGAAATATCCTCAACGACGCGCTTATCGCAAGACTCATCAGTAGCAGTTACATTCGGTTACGTCTAATATCAACGCCTAAACGGCGAACTGGCTCACTGCGTGCGGGCCCGTCGCGTCCATGCGGCGAGCGAGTGGTGGACCCACCGAGGGCGGTTCATACTACTCGGTCTCGACAAGTCGTGCGAAGCACATCCGGCCGTGGCTGCATAACCCAACGATGAACCTTCAGCAGGGAGCCGGCGGTATGGGGACGGACAAGTCTGGACACTACCCACTTGAGCACCGGGAAGGCGAGATTGAGCGTCTGCACGTCCAGGGGCTTGCTCTTATCCATGAGACGGAGGCGATGCTGGACCGCATTGGCGTCGGGCCGGGCTGGGCATGTCTTGATCTGGGCTGCGGCCCCGGCGGCATCACCCATCTCCTTAGCGCCCGCGTCGGTAGTGCCGGCCGCGTCGTCGGCCTGGACGCCGACGCTATCTTCCTCGACCATGCGCGTGCGCATCGGGCCGCTAATGTCGAATATATGCTGGCGGACGCCTATCGCTCGAGCCTCCCGGATGGCTCGTTCGACTTGGTTCATGTGCGCTTTGTCGCTGGCACGGCCGGCCTGCCAGAAGCGCTGATCAGCGACGCCATGCGTCTCGCTCGTGCAGGCGGCACGGTCGCGTTGCAGGAACCCGACATGACGACGCTCGATTGCTATCCCCCGCACACGGCCTTCGCCCAGTTGAAGGACGCCCTAATCAGGGCATTCGCCATTTCCGGAGCCGACATCAACATCGCCCGGCGCCTGTTTGGTCTGGCTCGTGCCGCCGGCCTTCATGATGTTCATTACCGCCCCTTCCTCCTCGGCTTCCGCTCGGCGGATCCAATGAGCGATTACCTGCCTCTCACTGCGGAATCCCTACGGGGGACGATCACGCGAGCAGGGCTGATGTCAGCCTCCGAGATGGACGAAGCGCTGGCGGGCTGCCGGCGTCACTTGCGCGACCCGGGCACGGTTTCGACTCTATTCACAGTTGCTCAGGTCTGGGGATCTACCCCGATCGCCTAGTAAAGCACCAGCAATCACCAACCATCGCGAGAGCGGGTTTCTATTGGCAAGTTGAGATCAGAACGTCGCGCGATGTGACGCAAGACTTCACTGGGTGGCGACAGCGCCGGGACCGGCTAACTTGGCAATATGCATCGATGCGCGGTTGCGCGAGTGTGGCCTGCCGTTCCACCCAAATGCAGCCACTCATCCCAACGAGGCCAAGTCCCTTGAAAATTCGTACGATGGCTACGTGACATCTCTCGCAAGGCGAAGGCCAGAGAACTGCCAACGAGCATTGGGCGGGAAGAAGTTGCGATAGGTGAGCCGATCATGTCCCGCCGGTGTCGCGCAGGACCGCCCGCGGAGAACCATCTGATTGATCATGAACTTGCCATTGTATTCCCCTAGCGCTCCGGGGGCCGCATGATACCCCGGATAGGGAAGATAGGCGCTTGCCGTCCATTCCCAGACATCCTGCCGAACACCGGCATGCAGCGGACGAGGATGTGGCCGCACGGTCTTTTGCTCTTCCGCGCCGCCGCCATACAACTTTCCAGCAACCTCCCACTCAAACTCGGTCGGCAGCCGGTGCCCTGCCCACTCGGCATAGGCCGCAGCCTCGAAATAGCTCACATGGCAGACGGGTTCGTCCAGTCGAACGTCCTGCAATCCATGGAGTGTGAAGACCTGCCAAGCCTGGCCATTTCTGTACCAGTAGGCTGGTGCTTCCCATTGGCCCGCCTGCACCGCCGCCCATCCTTCGGACAACCAGAGTCCCGTATGACGGTAGCCGCCGTCCGCCATGAAGGCCAAGAATTCGCGATTGCTGACAGGCCGCTCGGCGATAGCAAAATCGCGCAATAGAACGTCATGCGCTGGCGTCTCGTTGTCAAATGCAAACGCACCGGCGGTTTCAGGCGACTGGTAGCCAACCTTGTAGATACC
>NZ_LMUQ01000052.1:416322-424980 GCF_009765865.1 Acidisoma sp. L85 | reverse complement strand
AAAAGCGTGCTTGATGTCCGTCAGCAGCAATTCCTGGTGCTGCTGCTCATGATGCAGACCTATGACGACGAGATTGACGACCTCGGAGCTGCAGTTCGCAAGAAGTCGCGTCATTGCCGCATCGACATGCGCTCTGTAGTCTGACACCGCCTGTATACCTGGCCTGCTAAGAACGCCGCGTGATCCCCGCGGCGGGCGGGGGCCGACGGCCTCATAATAGGAATTGAAAACGTATCCGAATGCCGGATCGAAGACCTCGTAGCCCGGCAGATTCGGAAGCAGCACGAAGGTTTCGAAAAACCAGGTCGTATGCGCGCGGTGCCATTTGGTTGGGCTAGCATCCGGCATAGACTGGATAGTCTGGTCCTCGGGCGACAACGGCGCCGCCAGCGCCTCCGTCTCAGACCGCACGCGGAGATAGTGGCACTGCAGCCATTCAATGGGTTGCGCTTCATCACGCGCAAATGGCGGTAGCGTTTCGTCGCAAATGGCGGGCATCACTCGTCTCCTGATTCGCATGGCCAGATCATCACGCATGTCCTGCTGGGTGACAGGCTCTGTCCACCTAAATCATGCTTTGCTTCATTGTGGAATTCTAAATGCTGTTAGCTGTTCTATTCGAACAAGGGGACATCCTGAAACCCAAGGCCGAGCGTAGATTGATGAGCAGCAAGAAGCCAGCGCGCCGGCGGTCACAAGAAAGCTTCAGAGCGTAGGCGGTATACAACGCCGGCAGTCATTGTGTCGATTGGGCCCTCAGCGCTGAACCCAAACCTTTATGCTTCCCAGAGGGCGTCGCAAATACGTCGAGAGACCCGAAATATGTCAACACACTCCGCCCGCCCGAGGGTACCAGATGCGTGGCTTATGACTTCCGTCAGGTGCGTGTTTTTGCAGCCAGCTAGATCACGATTTCGTCATCAAAGAAGGCCCTGAGCGGCGGCTAGAGGTGCCCGCCGGCGTTCCTGCTGACCGGGCTTAGTATCAACGCCGCACATCGTCAGATCCAGGATGCGGCTCCCAACAATCCCACCTAGCGCATCCGCCGATGGAAGTGTCTGCTTAGCCCGGTCGCTGTCGGCGCCGCGAAGTCATCGAGCGCTTTTCAGAAGCGTCACTCGCGCTTTCGCCACGCGGGGAGCGCTCTCCTCGACCAGCCCGGCACCGCCGACCGCTTCCCGAAAGCGCTTGGCGGCGCAGCGCGGCACATCGCGTATTACGAAGACGGCGCCATCCGGAATAGACGTCGACCACGTGCTCGGCGACGTGAGGCATCGTGGCTTCCCAGCTAGAAATTGAATGCCCCGACCTGGGCGAGCGCCACGCAGATTCCTGAGCGATGCTGCGATCTCGCGCCCTACGAGATAGATCGGCGTCTCATGTGCTTCGAACACAGAACGAAAGGGCACGTCCTCCCCGACCGTGATTTGAAGATCAATCACGTCTCCCTTGGCTGCGATCGTGCCGTCAACCGCCCATATGTCTAGACACACTGCGCGCAATGCCTGTTCCTGTTCGAGCGGAAAGACCCAACCGATTGCCGCGCCGAGCCACACCCCACCGATCTGCCTTGCGCGAAATGGCAACGTCGGATGATAGGGTGCCTTGAGTTCTAGTCGCGCCGACGCGGCGCTAATGACAACCATGTCAGGCTCTCCCCCGAACTGGACGAATCCTAAGCGACGGCGAATCGCGTGCCAAACCCGAACTCGAAGCAATCTGATGAATTCGATGAATCAGCCGCGGCCGAGAAATCAGCAAAACGAATCAATGGGGACAACCCGATCGCAACGGCACCCGCTAGACAAAGCTTGACTCGATATTGTATATGCAACACAAGGCGGCTTATGAGAGAGAATAGCAGTCCTGTTGAGGGCGAGATCATCGCTGAGATGAACAGCGGCTGCGTGCTCATGCGCGCCCGCCTGATCTCGAGAGTACTTACAGCCATGTATGACGAGGAATTGCGGCCCTTCGGGATTGGTTCACCTCAGTTCGCGTTACTCGTAATCATATTCGGGATACAGCCCGCGACCCGTGCGGCAATAGGCCGGTACCACCACCAAGATCGATCGACGCTGACGCGCAACCTCAAGATTCTAATTTCCGAAGGCTGGGCAGCGGAAGTTGAGGACGAAGGTGGGGGTCGAGGTCGACCAATCATTCTGACGAAGGCAGGCAAAACCCTTTTAGTGCGAGCGGCGCCAGCATGGCGGATGGCGCAGGCGCGAGGCAAGGCTTTGCTGACGGAAAACGGAACGACCGCCATCACGGAGATCGCCAATGGCATCATGAATTCGCCGCGCTAAGCATTTGCCTTGAATATTGCGTACGCAAAAGAGACAGCCCGAAACAGGAGGCCGTAACGAAATGGGTATCGAGCCGAGCTTCGACGAACACCTTGTCCCACGCGAGCAAGGTGAAGTCTATGCGCGAGACTATGCCGGCGCCGCCCCCGCCTTCGTATTGTTGCACGGATTTCCCGACAACCTCCATATCTATGACCAGCTGGTTCCGCATCTGGTTGCCGCTGGGCGGCGCGTTGTCACATTCGACTTCCTCGGATACGGCGCTTCCGATAAGCCGGCCGGAAATCGCTATGGTTTCAAGCAACAACTGGGGGATCTCGAGGCCGTTGTCGAAGCATTGGGTATCGATAAGATCGTTCCCGTCGCACACGATGCCGGCGGTCCCGCAGCGATCAACTTCGCCATCGACCACCCGGACCGCGTCGCCTCGCTATGTATTCTAAATACTTTCTACGCCGCGGCTCCGAGCCTTCGGCTGCCGGAACTGATCGAGCTCTTCGCGACCCCTGGCCTCAAGGCGCTTGCCGACGCGATTCTGCAAAGTCCCGAACAATTTGCCTGGCTGCTCAGGTTTCAGCAGAGAATATTCCTTGAGACCTTGCCGGAAGAGCACAAGGCGGCCTTCGAGGCTTTTCTTGCTCCTATCATCAACAATAATTTCAATTTCGGGCGAGCGGCCGGTTCCGGCCCGGCCTCCGCGCAGATGACAGCGCAGATTTTCGAGGAAGTCGCGCGAAACACGCTGCGCCTTGCCGAGATGGAGGCGCTTGATATTCCGGTCAAGCTGATCTGGGGAGGCGCCGATCTAGCCCTCAACACGGGTGTCGCCGACGATTTTAAGTCTCATTTCAAGCATGCCTCCCTCAGCGTATTGCCGGCAGGACATTGGCTGCAAGTCGACATGCCCGAAGCCGTCGCGAGGGAAATGCTATCGTGAAACGTGACATGAAGAGCTTAATCTGGCTGGGCAACTTCGCAGCTTTCGCAGGGGTTCTCGCGCTGGCAGGCCCCGCCGCCTCGTTCGCCCAGGCGGCAGCGCCGGTTGAGCCGCCGGCGTCCTCCGTCCCCTCGGTGCCCACCACCAAGATCCTTGCAATCGGCAACTTCACTGCCAAGGCGACACCGAAATTGTGGATGCCGATCCTGCCCTTGGAAGTCCGCGCGACCGTGCACCTATACCTCGATGGAAAGATCGACCAATGGTACATCAAGCAAGACCATAGCGGGGTCGTGTTCGTCATGAACCTCACCGACCCTCAAGAAGCCCTCGCGGTTCTTGACAAACTGCCGCTAGGCCAAGCTGGGTTGATGGCATTCCAGCTCATACCGCTCGGCCCGATCAGCCCGCTTCGCCTGTTGCTCTCCGGACCAGCCAGGTAATACCGACCGCGAGGGCCGCCACTACTGCCTCGCCCAAGCCTTGCTGCCGCCGCTGAGCAAGGCCGGCTGCCGCGCAGGTCAATCCAATTGCTCAACCGTGGTCTTCAGCGAGGAGATGAGACCATTGCCGGTGCGGATGCCATCGTCTGTTCTCCTACGACGCTATCGGGATTGGCTGCTTCGGCGCGCAGCCGGTTGCCCGTGCGGTCGGCCCTCAAGAAATCTCCCGGTCGGCGCCGTATTGGGCGTCGGTCACTTTCTCCATCCAATCGACCGCCCTGCCGTCAAGCGTTTCCGCGATTGCGACATGGCTCATGGCCACCGTCGGTGACGCGCCGTGCCAATGCTTCTCACCTGGCTCGAACCAGATGATGTCGCCAGGGCGAATCACCTCAATCGCTCCGCCCTCACGCTGGGCCCGGCCCAGACCCGAAATCACCAGCAGCGTCTGACCCAATGGATGGGTATGCCAAGCCGTGCGTGCGCCGGGCTCAAAAGTGACCGTCACGCCGGTTACTCGTGCGGGCTCCGTCGCCTGGAACCGTGCATCGATCCGAACCGTGCCCGTGAAGTAGTCGCTTGGCCCCCTCGCTGAAGGGATCGACCCGCTACGCTTGATGTCCATAGTCATTCTCCTGGCTGGCCAGCCCACTCACCGATCGCTCTTACCAGAGCAGCTCTGCCGGTCCAATCACCGAGGTGTCCCTGTGTCGAGGCCAGCCGCGGCTATCCGAAGGAACAAGGGGCATACATCGAGGCTGACCGTTCAGTGGCCGGAAAGATGCCCGCGGTTTTTGGCACGCCCTGGTCGGGTGGGGCGGGCGCCAAGCTATGCATGCGTGATGAGAACCGTGAACTGACATTTTATCCAGTGCCGCGAAACTACGGGTCCAGCCGAATAGAATTACGACTATTGTAAGAGAGCTCGATATTTCGTCGATAAATGCGGAGCTGGCTGGCACGAACGGCGTTGATGCGCATAGCGTCAGCGGCTACCTCGGGTGGTGCGACAATGCCGCGCCAACCCACGAAACGAACATCCTGTTGTCGCCACAACGATCTATGTGCCGAAGCGCTACTTCTCAATCGAAGAAGGCGCTCGCGGCTTGGAGCCATAGCATGAGCACGAGCGAGCCTTCGGCTTGGAAAACCCTTGGCCTGGGAATATCGGCGACATTGCTCTTCATTGGCTATGCTCGCGCGCAAGATACGACCTCCGGCGCGGCGCATGCCTCAGCGTCGGCGGCCTCTCCGGCGCTAGGGTCTTGGGAAAACACGATCAAGCTTTCGGCTCAGTTCGAAGCGTGCATCGCTGGCAACCCCGCGGGACCTTCCAACGGCCTAAACCTTGGTCAGCTCTATACCGACAAGGCCAATAAGTTCGAGCTTAACTCAACTACATTCGCGACGACGCCTTTCAGGCGGACGGCGACGGTGCCGCGCATACGCATCTTACGCCCTCAACGACCATCTCACCTTGAATGGGTGGATCGAGGTGTAGCGGGACGACAAGGGATTCTTTGTCGCAGGCTTCCCAGGCAACCACAGTTTTGTCTATTCGGAACCCGGTATTCCCACAACGACGATCGCGGCCACGCCGACCACATACAGCGAATTCACCGTCGGCGTCACATACAAGCCTGGGCTACCAAGCCCGATCCAGACATTGATGCTTCGCCCCGAGTTTACGATACGATCGGTCATTGACCGGCACCACACCGTTCAATGACGGCCGCGACAGCGGTGCCATTACCCTAGCCGCCGATGCGATAGTCGGCTTCTGACAAGGAAGTAGCGAGTACTGATGCCATCATATCGACCGGCAGCTTGCCACCGTTAAGCGGCCATCTGCCTTACGGTTCTAACGATTTCGCTCGTTCGGTAAGGTTTGCGGAAGAAGAGGGGCGGAGGAGCGAGGCTGTTGAGGCGCTCTGTCAATTGCGGAGCATATCCAGACACGACGATCACAACAATTGTGGGATGAAGTTCGCGGGCACGCACCGCGACATCTATGCCGTCCATTTTGCCAGGCATCCGCACATCGGTGAGAACCACATCGATTTCGTCTGCGTCTACGAGTAGCAATGCCGCCGCATCACCAGTTTCGGCCTCTATAACATCAAAGCCCTCGTCCTTGAGAGCCTCCGCGGCCATTTCCCGGACTATAGGTTCGTCCTCGACCAACAGTACTCGCAACAAACCCATCGACGGCCTCCTATCAAGTAGCTCTCTCTCTACGTTCCTATCAAATGGCCATAATTGGACCGGCAAAACACGATAGCGACAGAGGAGCACGAATTGCCGTGAGGCTACCGTCAGGCTCCCCTCCGCTCGTGCCACGCGCCGGTTCCTACGGTCAACTTCGCGTGACCCTGTGCCGCAGTAACGCCGATTGCCGCTGGGACGCAGAGTCCGAAGGGACTTCGTATGCAAACGCTTCTGTATGACGATTCGGCTTTGAGGCATGAATAGCGGCAGACGCCAGAGGAACAGGCACGTGTCATCCGCGGTCGATACTTACGAACTGCTCGTCCAAAGCGTTGTGGACTATGCGATCTACATGCTTGATCCCAATGGACGAGTGGTGAGTTGGAATGCCGGTGCGGAGCGGATCAAGGGTTTTAGCGCTCAGGAGATCATCGGCGAACACTTCTCGCGCTTCTATACGGACGAGGATAGAGCCGCAGGTGTCCCCGCGCAGGCGCTGAAGATTGCCGCCGAGAGCGGTCGCTTCGCCACTGAGGCCTGGCGGCGCCGTAAGGATGGCAGCCGCTTCTGGGCGATGGTGGTCATCGACCCTATCCGAAAGGGCGGCGAGCTAGTGGGCTTCGCCAAGATCACCCGCGACATGACCGAGCAGCGAACCGCACAGCTCGCAATGCTGGAAACTGAACGCGGTTTTCGTCTGCTCGTTCAGGGGGTGACGGACTATGCCATCTACATGCTGGACCCTGATGGCAAGGTCACCAACTGGAATGCAGGGGCCGAGCGCATCAAGGGTTATGCAGCTTCCGAGGTTTTAGGGCAGCATTTTTCCCGATTTTACACGCCCGAGGATTTCGACAGCGGCCTGCCATCGACGGCGCTGGAAACGGCGCGGCGTGTGGGCCGTTACGAAGCAGAAGGGTGGCGGCTCCGGAAGGACGGCAGCCGCTTCTGGGCCAGCGTTGTGATCGATGCCATTCATGACAAGGGGAGGCTCATCGGCTTCGCCAAGATAACCCGGGACCTCACCGAACGGCAGGAGGCGCAGCTTCAGTTGGAACGATCGCGCGAGCAGCTGTTCCAGTCGCAGAAGATGGAGGCCATCGGCCAGCTCACGGGGGGCCTAGCGCATGACTTCAATAACCTATTGACCGGAATCACGGGCAGCCTCGAACTGATGAAGGCCCGGCTGGCTCAGGGCCGGATTGGCGATCTCGACCGCTACATCACGGCCGCGCAGGGTGCCGCCAGCCGCGCGGCGGCACTGACGCATCGGCTCCTCGCCTTCGCGCGGCGACAGCCACTTGATCCTAAGCCGACCAGTCCGAACCGGCTGATTGCCGACATGGAGGAACTGGTCCGGCGCACGGTCGGGCCGGAAATCGTGGTGGAGACGGTGCTTTCGATCGGACTCTGGCCAACCTTGTGTGACCCGAACCAGCTCGAGAATGCGATTCTCAACCTTTGTATCAATGCCCGGGACGCCATGCCGAACGGCGGCCGGCTCACAATCGAAACCGCCAATACTTGGCTCGACGAGCGCGGCGCAGGCGAGCGTGACATGCAGCCCGGTCAGTATGTGGCGATTTGCGTGACCGATACGGGAACAGGAATGCTGCCTGAGGTCATCGCGCGAGCCTTCGATCCTTTCTTCACCACCAAGCCGCTCGGCCAGGGTACCGGCCTAGGCCTGTCGATGATCTACGGCTTCGCCAAGCAGTCCGGCGGACAGGTTCGGATTTATTCGGAGGAAGGCGCGGGCACCACGATGCGCATCTACCTCCCCCGGCATCGTGGTGAGGTGGACGAGGAAGTGATCCCACCCAGGCTCTCCGACGCGCCCCGAGCGCAGGCTGGGGAGACAGTGTTGATCGTCGATGACGAGCCGACCGTGCGCATGCTGGTCACCGAAGTGCTCGATGAACTGGGCTATGCGGCGATCGAAGCGGCAGACGGAACGTCCGGGCTGAAAGTGCTGCAATCGGACGTAAGGATCGACTTGCTGATTACCGATGTCGGTCTACCAAAGGGCATGAATGGCCGCCAAATGGCGGATGCCGCCCGGGAGGCCCGCCCGACGCTGAAGGTCCTTTTCATTACGGGCTACGCCGAGAACGCCGCGGTGGGCGATGGCCACCTGGAGCCGGGCATGTACCTGCTGACCAAGCCCTTCGCGATGGAAATGCTGGCCTCCAGAATCAAAACCATCATCACGGGGTCATAGCGTCATGCACGGGCAGCTCCTTACCGGTGGCTGGATAGGCAACTCGCCCAGCATTAGAGTTAGCTTGTAACTTGTTGAAATGGCTTCGATGCCACCGAAGATAGGAGCGGAGAATCAAATCAACGGCCATTTCTTGCAAATTTGCAGCAATCGCCCTATTTTATGCAAATCAGGAGTGACGCGATGCTGCAAACCCAGGAACGGATACGGCTTGCCCCTCAGGGCATCGATCCAGCCGCCGCTCTCCGCGGCTTCTTCGCCATCGTGCAGGCTTGGGGGCTGAGTGCAGAGGATGCACGCGCATTGCTCGGCGCGCCGGCCGAGCGGACCTTCTATGCTTGGCGCGCCGGGAACGCCGTGCGGGTGCCGATGGATACGCTGCGCCGCATCGGCTACGTCGCCGGCATCTACAAGGCGCTCGAGCTGGTCTATTCCGACCCGCATCTCGCGGATGACTGGATCAAGCGACCCAATCGCGCTTTCGGCGACCAGACGCCTCTGCAGCGCATGCGCGCTGGGGACGTCACCGATCTTGCGGCG
>NZ_LMUQ01000052.1:156863-416165 GCF_009765865.1 Acidisoma sp. L85 | reverse complement strand
TGAATAACCGTGCCTCTCTGTCGGATCAACTGGCCGCAGGCTTGGCGGGTTATCGCCTCGCGCTATCCGCCGATTAACCTATTCGAGCGGCTGACCGCCGATCCCGCCGTTTGGGACGCGCTGATTGCCTTGGAGCAGCTCACCAACCCTCGGGTCCGCGATGAGATCGGAGAGATAGCCCTCGTGCCGCCGGACGAGCGCGTCAGCGGCCCCGGAGCGAGCTACCTGATGGCCGCCTTCACCCACATCAACCCGAAGGGCTCGCGCTTCAGCGACGGCACCTTCGGCGTCTACTACGCCGCAGCGGCAATGGAGACGGCGATCGCCGAGACCGTGTTCCACTTCGAGGCCTTTGCGCGCGACGGCGCCGACCCCCCGCGCAGCGAGGATATGCGCGTGCTCGTCGGAACTGTGGCGGCCGAGTTCGAGGACGCCGCCGCGCTGCCAGTCGCGCAGCGGCGCGCGATCCTGGACTCCGAGTCTTATGCGGCATCCCAGAGCTACGCAAAGAAGCGCCGGGCGGCCGCTGCAAATGGCATTGCCTATCCGAGTGTGCGACACGAAGGCGGTCACTGCCTCGGCGCGTTCCGGCCGCGTGCGGTCGGGATTCCCCACCAGGAGCGGCACCTGAAGTATCGCTGGAACGGTGAACGAGTCGATCGCTTTTTCGATTACGCCCGTGACGAATGGATTGATCTCTAACGCTCCGCAGCAGCGTCTAGGCGCTCGATCACGACGTCCGTACCCCGCCAAACAGCCTGTCGAAAAATCCCCGGGATCTCCGGGCCGTAGGCGTGACCGGCAGCGGCGGTGGCTCGGTGGTTTTGGCAAGCAACCTGAGCCACCCCAGCTGTTTCGTCATCGCCGGATCGCCGGGGTCCAGCTTCAGGTATTGCTCAGTCGCCACCAGCGCCAGACGTGTCTCCGAAACCTTGACCAAATCCTCAGCCAAGAAGCGCAGCCAATCGACGCGCAGAGTCGATGCATCGACTGGTTTCAGGACGTCCTTGGCTTCCTCTAGCTCACCAATCTCGACGAGGAGCCTGCCCAGCGTGACGCGTGAAGCATTCGTCCATCCGGCGGCCATGGGCGCTCGTCGGGCAACCTCAAGCGAGGCCTTGATCTGCTTGGTGTCGCGCAGCAGTTCGGCGAGTCTGAGCCATTGCGATGACTCCGTCGGCTCCAAGGTCCTCAGAGTGACATCGAGTGTGGCGCGTGCCCGCTTCATCAGCACCAGCCCAACCTCTGCCGTCGCAAGCATGATGCGGTTCCCGACGCTTGTCGGATCGAGCGCGACGGCGCGTTCAGCCGGCGCCAGGGCGGAAACCCGATCAGCGACCAGTGGCTTCGGCGTGCCCTTCTTGGTCTTGCACAAGCTCTCATAGATGCGGGCGACCCGGGTGTAGTGATGGCTCACGGCGGCGAGTTGGTTGGCATCGTCCATCGCGTGTCGCAGCGTCGCTTCAAGATGGTTGCGCACCGAGACTAGATTGCGATTCTTGAGATGACTCTCGATTAACTCCTGCCGCACCTCGAAAATCTCTGGACGTGTCTTTAATATTCGCTCGGCGAGCGCCTCGATGCGATGGTGGGCGCCAAGTTCCCGATGCAGAGTCATGAGGGCGCGAATGTCGCCGGCCCATTGCAGATCGAGGCTATCGGCCTCCTCCGCCTCCATTTTCGCCTCCACCCGGAAGCCCGCCTGTCTCCGCGCGCGGGCCAATCGGATGCGGACCCCAAGGTCAGTTGGGGCTTGGCTCTTCCGGCACTCCAGGAAGGCGATTGCCGCCGCCGCTTCGCCGCTGCCCACCAACCCATCCGCGAGGAAATCCAGATCAGCGGCATCATCCGTCGCCTGAGGCGTGATGGTATCGAGCAGCCCCCTCGCCTCGTTCTTTGCGTTGGTCGCGACCAGCACCGCGGCAATGCTGACAGGCGTGAGCAGGAGCAGTCCCGGAACCTCTCGTGCGCGCGCCATGAGATCGCGCGCGATCTCGGCTTCCTTGGCGCGCAGCAATTCTTGGAAAAGCTTGCGCTGAACCCCCGGCCGCCGCGACAACAGCGGCGCAGAGACGAGAAGGTATTCGACCGCTTCCCACTGACGCCCCGCCGCTCTTAGTTTCTGCGCATAGTTGGCCAGAATTCGGTGAGCCTCAGGTTGTAGCTCCGCCGCGAAAAGGGCGGTCTTCGCTGCCGCCTCGGCGAGGCCGCGCCCGGCGAGTACTTCCGAAAGACGCTCGTGATAGCTCGCGGACCGGTTGCGCGCACCTCTGATGCAGCGCCGCGCGCGCTTCGGCTCACCCGCCATAAGCGCGTCAATGACGCCCATCACATCGTCCTCCTCGCCGAATGCGGCGAGCGTTTCGTGCCCGATCATTGGGAAGAGAACGCGTTCCATCGCGGGAAATGCTGCCAGCCGGTTCGCATGCCAGCGGTCATGATGGGAATGCTGGTCGTAGATGACGTAGTTGCGCTGCGCGATATGCCGCGGCTCCAGCGGCATTCCGCTTCGAAAACTGGGATCAATCCTCGGCCAGAATTTGTTCGGCACCGAGGTTTGTCCCGGGTCGATCGTCGTGATCGGCGAGAAGGCGATTGCCACCTCGGCCTGCAGCTCGGCCGCGAAGCGCAGAGCGCCGTAGCCGCCCATGCCATGGCCGAAGCAGATCACATGGCTAAACTCGCCTTCGCCGATGACCGCTTGAGCCGCCGCCAGGATGCTGGCCATTGCCGTTTTGGGATACCAATTGGCGACTGTCGACATGATCCCAATAGCGGGCCGCCCGAGGCGCCTCAGCAAGCGATCCCCCGAGAAGCCTAGGCCCTTGGCCCGCTCATTCTCCGAGTTGAAAGTGATGTATAGGACATCGCCTTCTCCCGGCTGATAGATTGCGACGGCATGAGCCGTCTCGGCGATGAAGCGCGCTGTGGCGATTTTTCCGCGTTTGACGGAGGGAGACGGTGTATCGAGTATTGGACGCGGTTGGTCCCGCAGGTCCTTTTTTGCGGAACTCATCGGGAGTGCTCCATTGCGACAATGACACTCCAAGTCGTTTACTCTTCGGATCGTTACGGCACAAGAGCGTCTGGATCAGCCTAAATCCATGGGGTTCGCGCCGAGACATTGAAAGAGTCACGCCCGTCGAAGCTGGCGCCAACTTGCGCGCCGGTTGTCTACTCATGTCCCGGACCCACGAGGCGCCTTGTCGACGCCGGCTTCAGGAAGACGACGCCAAGCGATGTCAGTTGATTAAATGGACCGTGCCGGAACATTCTCGAGCAACGGCCCCAAGCCTTCGGCAAAGGTGAGATGGGTAATGACGGCATCGCGTAGCTTCGTGTAGGGGAGTTCAGCAAGTATCGCCGTCTGAACTGCCGCCATTACCTCACCAGCCTCGGCACCGATCATGGCGAAACCTAGAATCCGATCGTCATCAGCCGCCACAAGCGCCTTCATGTATCCCTCGACCTGGTCGGTCGCGAGTGTCCGCAGGACTCGGCGCATCGGCAGGGTTGCCACGCGAACAGGGATGCCTCGTGCGCGTGCTTCACTTTCCGACAAACCGACACGCGCAAGCGGCGGCTCCGTGAACATGACATAAGGAATAAGCCGATCGTCGGTCCTGCGATTCCCACCGGCCATATTGTCCCGCACGATGCGGAAATCATCGACCGAAACATGCGTGAATTGCGGGCTGCCGGCGGATTCGCCGATGGCCCAGACGCCGTGCGCCGTCGTCCGTAGCCCTTCATCAACCTGAATGAGACCCCGCGCAGTCAAAGCGATTCCGGCGATATCGAGACCAACATTCGCCGTATTGGGCACCCGCCCCGTCGCGACCAATAGATGGCTGCCTTCGATGCTCCGTTCTTCGGATTTCGTCTCCGTCTTTACGCTGACGGATGCGCCGCTGTGGCCATCCACACGAATAGGGTGAGCGTTCAGGAGGATGTCGATTCCCTCTTCCTTGAGGATTCTGCTGACCTCTTCAGCCAGATCGGGGTCCTCGCGGCTCATAAGTTGCGCACCAGGCTCGATGACCGTCACGCGGCTGCCAAATCGGCGATACGCTTGCGCCATTTCGATACCGACATAGCCACCGCCAAGCACGATTAGATGCGACGGTACCTCATCGAGTTCGAGCGCCTCGATGTGAGTGAGCGCGTTAGCCTCCTTCAGTCCGGGAATATCGGGCATGGCGGCGTGCGAGCCGAGATTGACAACGACCTCGGTTCCGACAAGCACGCGCGAGCCGCCCTCGTTGAGCGCGACCTCGATCGTCTTCGGGCCGACAAACCGGCCGCTTCCCATGATGAGTTCGGCACCTGTTTGTCTGTAAAGATCAAGATGGGCACGGATTTCGCGCTCCACCATGTCCTGCTTGCGGCCGCGCACGGTCGCCATGTCGGTTCTCACCGTTTCTGCAATGGTGCCGAACTTCGCCGCATTCCGAACCATATGGGCTACGTGCGCGCTCCAAATTTCGTTCTTGGACGGCAGGCATGCTACGGCGGGGCAAGAGCCGCCGACCCATCGGCGCTCGACGACCGCAACTCTTTTGCCGGACTGTCCCAGATGCCAGGCAAGGTGCTTGCCGCCTTGGCCGCTTCCAATGATGACGACGTCAAACGTTTCAGGCTGAGACATGGCTATTTCCTCTCTTCTGACCCCAGTAAGGCCTAAACGGTCCGGCGCTTATGTCGCTGCCGGAAACGATGGATCGGATCTGCCGCGCCTCGATCAGATCGACTTGACCTCGCCGCCATCCATGCGCAGCGTCGAGCCGGTCATCCAGCGCGCGGCGCGCGACACCAGGAAAGCCATCAATTCGGCAATCTCGTCCGGCTCACCATAGCGGGCGATGCCTGCCTCCTTCGGAAAGTTCTCTGTCGCCTCCTCAACCGTCATGTCGTGCACAGGCGCCCAGTGCTCGAGATAGGAACGCCGCCGATCGGTCATCACGGGGCCAGGGAGGACGCTATTGACTTGCACGCTGTCGGAGATGCCGCGATCAGAGAAGGCCTTCGCCAAGGCGACAATTGCGGCATTGATCGTGCCGACGGCGGCGTAAGACGCCTTCGGGAACAACGCCGAATTGCCGGACATCAGCACCACCGAACCCTTCGCCGCTTTCAGGGAGGGCCAAGCCGCAATAGTGAGTCGCCGGGCGCCGTGAAGTTTCAGGGCGAGTCCAGCGTCCCACTGCGCATCGGTCATCTCGAACAAATCGATTTGCGGCACCGCGCCCGCGATGTTGATCAGAGCGTCGATGCGGCCAAAGGCGGCCAGCGTCTGCTCTACAATGCTCTGCGCGGCATGAGGCTCGGCCAGATCCGCATCGACCACGAGCGTCTCCGCGTCAGCCGCCCTGGCGGCACTCGCTGTCTCCTCCAGCTTGTCGAGATTCCGCGCAACCAGAACGACAGCCGAGAAGTCGCGCGCAAGGCGGATCGCGGTGGCACGGCCGATGCCCTGGCTGGCCCCTGTGACGATGGCAACCGACTTGGACATTCCTGGTCTCCTTCTTTAAGGGCGACTAAAGGGTACTAAATCACCGATCGAAAAACTCGCGGATTGCCGCCGCGATTTCCACAGCGTGGGTTTCCAGCGCGAAGTGCCCAGTGTCGAAGAACCGTACGACAGCATCTGGCATGTCGCGCTTGAACGCCTCGGCGCCCGGCGGCAGGAAGAATGGATCGTGTTTCCCCCACACCGCCAGAAAGGGCGGCTTGTGCGTCCGGAAATAAGTTTGAAAGGTCGGATAGAGCGCGACGTTGCTCTTGTAATCGCCGAACAGGTCGAGTTGCACCTCATCCGCGCCGGGCCGGGCTAGATAGAAGTTGTCGAGGGAATAGCCGTCTGGAGAGACGCGCGTCGTGTCGGGGACGCCGTGGGTATACTGCCAGAGAACCGCCTCGGGCTTCAGGAAGGCGCGCAAGGCCTCGCGGTTGGCCGCTGAGGCGTCCTGCCAATAGGCCCGGATCGGGTTCCAGCCGTCGCTGAGCCCTTCCTCATAGGCATTTCCATTCTGTGAGATGATCGCAGTGATGCGGTCCGGGTGCCGGACAGCGAGTCGAAAACCGGTCGGCGCGCCATAGTCGAACACATAGACGGCGTAGCGGTCGAAGCCGACGACCTCGGTAAAGCGGTCGATCGTCTCCGCGATCCGATCGAAGGTGCAGCCGCGGCCCGGCATGGTGGAGTTTCCGAAGCCCGGCAGATCGGGAGCAATAATGTGGAAGCGGTCGGCAAGGAGCGGAATGAGGTCGCGGAACATGTGGCCCGCGCTAGGGAAGCCGTGCAGCAGCAGCAGCTTCGGCGCGCCCGGCGCGCCCGCCTCGCGGTAGAAAATCTTGGAGCTGTCCACATCGGCAGTACGATAGGTGATGGCGGTCATAACATTTTCCTTTTGCCTCACGCTAACCTAGCGAATATACATCAAGGGGTTAGCAGTGAGATCGGCTAGAGCGGTTCATTGCTCGCTTTGAGTCATTCGCGGTTACTCGCGCGAACCGTTGCAATCGCGTCGCGGAGCACGTCCAGCACGACCGCTGGCGCGGTCACGATTGGCATGTGATCGACAGCATGCGAATGCGAACGGGCCTTCATACGCTCGGCCATGAAGCGCTGAGTAGCCTGAACGATCATGCGATCCTGTTCGGCCACCAGGAACCAGCTCGGCCGATCCTTCCACAGCGGCCGTTTTACGGCGACGGTGATGCAGGCGGGAGATATCGGCCGCTGGACGGCCGCAAGCACCGCCAATTCCTCCGCCGTCGCGTTTTGCGCGAAAGCAGCGCCGAAAGCTGTATCGGGCAGATAGATGAGATCGTGTTCGTCAGGCGCGAGCTTTGGGGCGAGAGGATGCGGATCGGTTCGGTAGAACACGTCCGCAACGGTCTCGCCTTCGTCAGGAGCCAAGGCTGCGACATAGACAAGCCCCCTCACCTTTTCGCTGCGCGTGGCGCCGATTACGGCGCCAGCATAGGCGTGGCCGGTGAGGACAACCGGCCCCTGGACGCGCTCCAGCGCGCGATCGAGAGCTGCGACATCGTCTTGGAACGAGGTCAGCGGCAAAGGTGCCGCGCTTACCGCGATACTATCGGCCGCCAATGGTCTGATTATTTTCGCCCAGCTCGATCCGTCGGCCCAGGCACCATGGACGAGCACAACACTGACATCATTCGAGGACATTCTTGCTCTCCTTCGAAGGGGACCGGAAGGCCCGTAACCATCTCAATGACAGTGAGAGGGTTACTGAAGTGGAGGTAACTTGTCAAGCGGCCCTGAAGAGGTTAGTCTTTGTTAGTGTTTTTGATGGCTGGTCGGCGCATAGAAACGCTCGCTTTAGCAGAAGGATTTATCATGGAGGCTCGGCCTCCCGCCATTTTCGTCGGCGACTCTCCTGGGCTGGATTTCCTGAATTCAATCGCGACACCGGTCGATACCGCGGTGGACTGGATCGATGACGGCGAGGGGTTTCTGAGCTGGCTCGAACAAGGCCAGTTGGTGCCGCGTGATGTGCTCCGGGACATGAGAACGAACGCCCTGCCCGGCGAACTCGACCGGGTCGCGGATCAGGCGCGGAGCCTGCGGGAATGGTTCAGAGGCTTCGTGCGTCAGCATAAGGGTAACCCATTGACGGTCGAGGCGCTCGAGGAGCTGGGGCCGCTGAACGGTCTCCTCGAACGTGATGAGACCTTCAGCCGGATCGTTCGGCCGCCGACTGCCCAAGGGGCTTTCGAGCTTCAAACCATTCGCCGGTGGCGTAACCCCAATGCGCTTTTGCTGCCTATCGGAGAAGCGCTTGCGGGGCTCGTCTGCTCGCAGGATTTTTCACATGTGAAGGCATGCGAGGGCCCAGCCTGCACGCTGTTGTTCGCCGACCATACGCGGGGCTACACGCGACGGTGGTGCAGCATGGCGCTATGCGGCAATCGTGCGAAGCAAGCAGCGCACCGACAGCGGTTGAAAGCGCATCAACATTAGCTCGGCCGCTTGATGCGCTGCTCATCGCCGCTCAGCGGCGCTATGGGGAACCTTTTCTCATCTGGGCAGTTCGCGGCCACTCTGCTCGCGGACGATGTATTCGGCGTACCAATCTGGCCAGTTGTCGTCGTGCTGGCCGGTCCGTTTCTCGTGTTCGCCATGCGCTGCCGCCGCACGCCGTAGCGCGGCCGCGAGTTCAGGCGATGACGTGAAAGTTGTGTCGCCTGTTTCCACGCGTCCGGGCAAGCGTTGGGTGATTTCCTGCAGCGACCAGCCGGTGCCGTCCGGATCGCTGAACGAGGCCCAGGAGGCGTAGCTGCGCCGCTCCGGATCGGGGCCGCTGACGCGGCGTCCGTCCGCCGCATAGTGATAGACTTCACTGATATCGACACCGCTACCGGCGAGTTCGGCGCGTGCTGCCTCGATGTCCGACACGATCAGATAGTTGGCCGCCGTAATTCCTGAGCCGAAGATGGCCGAACAGGGCGAGCCCGGCGGTGTGAACTGGAGAACCCGGAACCCCTCACCCGCGATATCGGCGTCGAGCCTCCAACCTAAGTCGCTGTAGAAGCGCTTGGTGCGGTCGACGTCCGCAACGACGGTCGCGATGGCCTCGAGCTTCAAGTCGATCTTCCGTGCTCTTGGGGTCTCGACTGCAGCTTCGCCCTGATTGTCAGTGATGCTCATGCCCAGCTCCTCACGTTTGGGCGTCTGCAAGATAGCGACACCCGTCTATGCTTGGAAAGATATTCGCGCAAACGCGGGCAAATCGCTTGTTAAATGTTACTTAAGATCGTCAGCTATGCCGAGAGCTGAGCCCGCGGCCTTTGTTGAAGCCTGCCACAGAGTCCCTCTCGTAAGTCTTTAGTCCCGCAGACGGGGAATGGCGGATCGCAGGTCATCAGACCACGGCTCCGACGCGTCGTCCCAGCAGCAACCGCAGGAGCCGCCCATCCACGATAGCCAAACCGATGCCGATCAACGCCATGCCGCCCAGCGTGCGAAGTCCAACGGGCTCGTCCAGCGCCAGCCACCCAAGCAACAAGGCGGTGACGGGCAACAGGAAAGTCACAAGCAACAAATTGGTCGCCCCGGCCGCGCTCAGTATTTGGAAATAAATTGCGTAGGCCACCACCGTGCAGAGCACAGCGATTCCAGCCATTGCTCCCCATGAGGCGGCCATCGGCATAGGCAGCCGCCACGGTTGGTCGACCAGCGCCACCAGCGGGATCAACACGAGGGAACTCCCGGTGATCTGCCCCGTTGCCACCTTCAAGGGCGCCAGACCTTTGAACCGGCGACCATAGATACCGGCAAAGGCGTAGGATATGGCGCCAAGCAGGCAGGCAAGTTGCCCCACGAGATTGGTGTGTCCCAGGCTCGACAAAGCATCCGGCCCGACAAGTACCGCAACGCCGGCGGAGCCTAGTAGAATGCCGCCTCCCTTGGCGGGTGTCAGCTTCTCGTTCGCTGTTAGCCAATGGGCGAGCAGGATGGTGAACAACGGAGTTGTCGCATTCAGGATTGAGGCGATACCACTGGTTACGCGTGTTTCGCCAAAAGCGATGAGCGTAAAGGGAATGACGTTGTTGAGAATCCCCATAACGGTGAAAGACAGCCATAGTCTAGGCGAGGCTGGCATGAAATCGCGGCGAAGTATGAGCCACAAATTCATGATCACAGCCGCGATGCCGACGCGCGCGAGTACCACCGTCAGCGGCGGCAGCGTCTCGACCAATATTTTGTAGAAGAAAAAAGAACTCCCCCAGATCATCGCCAGGACGAATAACAATGCCCATTCGCGATTTCCCATTGTGGGTGGCATTCCTGTTCCCAAGTCGCGATCCGGCATTTCGCGGTCCTCTCAAGCACGGTTGAGCATATTGAGCTGGTCCGCTGAGGAGCCGCACTCCGCTTCTTGCTTCGATACCGAAAGGCGAACGAAGAAATGCCGCCCGAGGCTAAGCCGTTCGTTCCTATTTCGGAACCACAAACATCATTGGAGCCGATAACCCTTCCGTTTTCAGATCTTGACAGGGCCGCCATTCGTCCGCATCACTTCACCGCATGGTGAAGTTTCAAGAGATGCAGCTCGACCGCACTTTCGCCGCTCTGGTAGATCCCACGCGCCGGGCGATCCTGGCACGGCTTGAACGGGAGGAGAGCCTGTCCATCGGCGAGCTCGCGCGCCCCTTCGCGATCAAGCTGCCGGCGGTGATGAAGCATCTCGACGTGCTAGGAACGGCGGGGCTCATAACGAGAACGAAGACGGGACGCACCGTCGCTGTGCGCCTCGCGCCGAAACCCATGGAGGAGGCGATGAACTGGCTGCGCCGGTATGAACGCTTCTGGTCGGCAAGCCTCGACCGCCTCGCCGCCTATGCCGAGGCCGAGGAGGCAAAAGCAAAAGCCAGACCGGATAAGACTGAGGAGAACAAGACATGACGAGCCTGACCCTGGTGCGCCGGATAGCGGCCCGCCCCTCGATCGTTTTCGATGCTTTGACGACACCCGATGGCATTGCTCTCTGGTGGGGACCGGACGACGGTCCCGTCCTGCTTGCCGAAACCGAACTCCGCGTCGGCGGCCGCTTTCGCGTGCGGTTCCGGATGCTGGACGGCAGCGAGCATGAGAGCAGCGGCGAATATATCGAAGTCGTCAAACCCAGCCGTCTGGTCATGACCTGGCGCTGGATTCACGAGGGCGAGCCCGATGAAGCGGGCCAAGAATCGCGCGTCGAAATCGACCTGCGCCCGGTCGATACTGGCTCCGAACTTACCTTCACCCATTCGCGCCTACAGACCGAGGCGTCGCGGGCCAGCCACGAGGATGGCTGGAACGGCGCAATCGACAAGCTGGTGCGGCATTTCGCGGCGAGCGGGGGTCCTGAAACCTGAAATCGCCGGCCGAACGGCTCCCCTCAGCGTCAAGACAAACACCGAGACAGTGACATGAACCCTACCATTACTACCTTTGCCTGGGTCCCTGAATTCGCGCGCGGTTATGTTCGCGACATGCGCCCGCGCTGGGCCTTCGAGGAAGTCGGTCAGCCTTACGAGGTCGACTTGATCACCGATTCGAAATGCCCTGAGCATCGCCGGTTTCAGCCCTTCGGCCAGGTGCCGACCTATCGGGACGATGATGTCGCGATCTTCGAGTCTGGCGCGATCGTGTTGCGTATCGCCGAATGCGCCGGCAAGCTGATCCCCGTGGAACCCGCCGCGCGCATGCGCGCGCTGCAATGGGTGGCGGCGGCGCTTAACTCCGTCGAGCCCTACGTCATGGCGCTCGCAACCAATGATTTCTTCGAGGCGGATCACGATTGGTCCAAGGCACGCCACCATAAGGTAGCCGATGATCTGAAGACACGGCTCGCCGATCTGGAGGCGGCGCTCGGCGACAGGCTTTGGCTGGATGGGATCGAGTTCACGGTCGGTGACCTGATGATGATCTCCGTGTTGGGCGCGCTACGCGGCACCCCGGAACTTGCCAGCTTCCCGAAGCTCTCCGCGTATGTCACACGCGGAGAAAGCCGGCCGGCCCACAGGAAAGCGATGGCCGATCACATGGCAACCTTCGACGTGCCAGTTCCCGCCTGAATTCGCTGAAGCATAAAGGGAGAGCAACAAAAATGTATTTCCAGGGATTCGTGGTCCCCGTCCCAACAAAGAACAGGGATGCCTATCTCGCAATGTCGGGGAAGGTGGCGCCGGTCTTCGCAGAACTTGGCGCGTTGCGTACCGTCGAATGCTGGGGCAACGACGTGATGGACGGCAAAGTCACCGACTTCAAGAAAGCTGTCCAGGCGAAGGATGATGAGACGGTGGTGCTTGCCTGGGTCTTGTGGCCCGACAAACCGACATGCGACGCCGCCGCCGCGAAAATGATGGCCGATGAGCGCATGCGTCCGGCCGGTCCGATGCCGTTTGATGGCCAGCGGATGATTTATGCTGGGTTCGAGGCGACTTTCGACAGTGGTGACGGCGGCGAGTTCGGCTACGTCGATGGCATGGTCGCGAGTGTTCCAGATGGCAATCGCCAGGGCTTCGTCGCCCAAGTGACTAAGGCTGCCGAGTTGTTTCACGAGAAAGGCGCGCTGCGCCTGGTTGATGGCTGGGGCATCGATGTTCCCGCGGGCAAGGTGACGGACTTCAAGCGCGCAGTACAGGCGAAGGATGGTGAGACGGTCGTATTTGGCTGGATAGAATGGCCCGACAAACCGACACGTGACGCGGGCATGGGCGCACTGATGCAAGACCCCCGTATGCGCGAAATCCCCCCCGCGTGGAACGGCCAGCTCGCGATCTTCGGCGGCTTCACGCCGATCCTCGACACCGCTCACGCATAGGGAGAGCCGTCATGGCGAGTTTCGACATGACCCAAAGAAAGATCGCGCCCTGCTTGTGGTTCAATCATGGCGAGGCGCGCAAGGCAGCCGAGTTTTACGCCGCGACATTCCCCGACAGCTCGGTAAACGCTAGCCTTGCGGCGCCATCGGACTACCCTGATGGCAAGCAGGGGAACGAGTTAACCGTCGAGTTTACCGTGCTCGGTATGCCATTCGTCGGGCTCAACGGAGGCCCGCAGGTCAAGTTCGATTGGGCGGTCAGTTTTCAGGTCTATACGGACAGTCAGGAAGAAACCGACCGCTACTGGAACGCGATCGTCGAAAACGGCGGCGAAGAATCGCAATGCGGCTGGTGCAAGGACAAGTTCGGTCTGTCCTGGCAAATCGTGCCCCGAGCGCTGCTCAAGGCCATGACCGATCCTGACAAGGCGGCGGCGAAGCGCGCCATGGACGCGATGATGGGCATGAGGAAAATCGATATCGCCGCCATCGAGCGCGCGAAGACGGGAGCGTCTGCCTCGTGAGCCTGCAACTTTTCGGCCACCCCTTCTCGTCCTATACGATGAAAGCACTCATCGCGCTGTACGAGAACGATACGCCGTTCGAGTTTCGAATCCTCGATCCGGATCATCCGGAAAACATGGCCGAGCTGACGCGGCGCTGGCCGGTCGCGAGGTTTCCACTCCTCATCGATGGTGAGGCGACAGTCTTCGAAACCAGCGCGATCATCGAACATCTCGCGGCATTTCACCCCGGCCGGGTGCCGTTGATCCCGGCGGACGCGAAGGCCGCCATGCCGGTACGGATGCTCGATCGCGTATTCGACAGTCATGTGATGGGTCCAACGCAGACAATCGTCTTCAACGCGCGTCGCCCTGAAGACGTCCGCGATCCTCACGGCGTCACGGAGGCCCGACAGGCACTCGATACGATCTATGCCTGGCTTGACGAGACGCTTGCCGGGCGCGAGTGGGCCGCCGGTGATGCTTTCACGCTGGCCGACGCCGCCGCCGCGCCTTCCTTGTTCTACGCCGACTGGACGCATCCGATTGCAGATAATTGCAGCACGCTCAAAGCCTACCGCGCACGTCTGCTCGCGCGCCCCTCGTTTGCCCGCTGCATCGATGATGCTCGGCCTTTCCGGCCATACTTCCCCCTCGGCGCGCCCGATCGTGACTGAGACTGAGGAGAACAATCATGACCACCGAGAACCTCGAACTCTCCGTGAGCCGCCTGATCGACGCGCCCGTCGGTACCGTGTGGAAAATCGCCACCGAACGTATGCCGGAATGGTGGTGCCCCAAGCCTTGGACGGTCGAGATCGTCGAGCAGGATTGGCGCGCGGGAGGCCGCTCCGCCATGGTGATGCGCGGGCCGAATGGCGAGGAGATGCAGCATGAGGGCGTGTTCCTCGAGGTCTCTCCCGGCAAGCGCTTCGTCTTCACGGATGCGTTCACGGCGGGCTGGCATCCGCATGGTCCGTTCATGGTCGGCACCATGGAGTTCGCCGATGAGGGCGGAAAGACCCGCTACACCGGCAGCGCGCGCCACTGGACCAAGGAAAGCTACGAGCAGCACAAGGCGATGGGCTTCGAGCAGGGCTGGACCCTTGTCGCGGAGCAACTCGCCGCATTAGCCGAGACAAAGCCGCCGGCACGCTGACGAATTAGAGCCGGATGTCATTGGTGAACCGCGCTAATTCCACAACGTCATGCTCGGCGAAGGCCGAGCATCCACGCTTTAGCCTGCGTGACGTAGGTGAGGCGTGGATGGCACGGGGTGCCCCGCACGCCTTCGCGTGCCATGACGGAACTTTTGGTCACGGTTTAATACTAAGTCGTCATGCTCTAAGATCTGTTGAGGGTCACTGCTGCAAGTATGAGCGCCTTGAACGCATCCACGTCGATCTCATCGCCCTCACGCAGGTCTATCGCGCGCCTCGTGTTGCCTTCCAGGCTCGAGTTGAACAGCCCTGAAGGATCCGCCAGCGAGGCGCCCTTAGCGAAGGTCAGCTTCACGACGCTTTTGTAAGTTTCGCCCGTGCAGATTATCCCATCGTGAGACCACACCGGCACGCCTCGCCACTTCCATTCCTCGACCACCTCGGGGTCCGCTTGCTTGATGAGCGCGCGGATGTGGGAGAGCGTCTTGCCCCTCCAGTCGTTCAGCTCCGCGATCCTCGCATCGATCAGCCGAGACGGGGATTCACCCTTGGTTGTTGCGCTTTCTTTCATTTCGCTTGTCCTCCTTCCGTCTTCTAGCCTGCGGCCGGTAGGACGGGAAGGTTAGGCACAGGGTCGGGGAACGGTGAGGTCTTAGGAGCGAGAACCAGAGCTCCCGCCTCGCTCTTCAGTGGCGATCGCGGCTTCAATGATGTCGAGTGCAGCCGCCATCTGCGCCTCGGTTACGATAAGCGGCGGTGTCAGTGTGAGCACATTGCCCATCGTGGTCTTGAAGTTGAGCCCAGCGTCGAGGCAGCGATAGAGAACCGCCTCCGCGGTATCCGTCGCCGGCGCTTTGGTCTCCCGATCCTCGACCAAATCGATACCCAGCAGCAGACCACGGCCCCGCACGTCGCCGATTTGCGCATGGCGGGCCTTCATGTCCAGTAACCGCTCCAAGGCGAAGGCACCGACGCGGCGGGCGTTCTCCACCAACTCCTCGTCCTCGATGATCTCGATGGTCGTCAGGGCGGCGCGGGCGGTGACGGGGTTCTTCTCGTGCGTGTAATGGCCGAAGGCATAGGCTCCGGCGACATCCAGGTCTTCGCGGCACAACGCTGCCGCAATGGGCAGAATACCGCCGCCGAGCGCCTTGCCCATGACCAGGATATCGGGCGTCACCTCGTCATGGTCGCAGGCGAACATCCGCCCGGTTTTGCCGAGGCCCGTCGGGATCTCGTCGAAGATCAGCAGCGCGCCATGGGCATCGCAAGCATCACGCACCGCGCGCCAATAGCCGGGCGGCGGCAGATAAGGCACGGCGCGCGCGGGTTCAGCGATGACGGCGGCGACATCGCCCTCGCGTTCCAGCACGTAGCGCAGATAATTCGCGCAGGTCATGTGGCAGAGGCCGAGGTCGGGGGCGCCATCGCGATCCGGATAGCCATAGGGGCAGCGATAGCAGGCAAAGGGCGCGACATGCTCCGTCCCCGCCAGCAACGGCCCGATGGGACCGGAGCGGAACAGCTGCTCGCCGCCGACCGAAGCGGCACCGAAGCCTGCACCGTGGAAGGAATCCCAGAACGAGATCGTCTTGAAACGGCCGGTCGCGGCGCGCGCGACCTTGAGCGCGACCTCAACCGCATCCGAACCGCCTGTGGTGAAGAGCATCTTGGAAAGCCCGCCGGGAGCGATAGCCGCAAGCTTCTCAGCCAGCAACACGGCCGGCTCGCAGGTGAAGCGGCGCGGGGCGAAGGGGAGTTCGTCCATTTGCGCCGCGATGGCCGCTTTCAGCCTGGGGTGGCCATAACCGATGTGATGGACGTTGTTGCCGTGGAAATCCATGTAGCGGCGGCCCGCGACATCCTCGATCCAAATCCCCTCCGCGCGGCGGATCGCGTTGAGACAGGGCGAAGAAACGGATTGGTGCAGGAAATGCCGCGCATCGCGATCGAGCAGCGCCCGCGTCTCGCCCGCGATGTTCCGCGCCGCCCATCCCGCGCGCCGGGGCGAGTGGTTGACGTCGCCCTCCGAAGCGAGCGGACGTGCGTCCCCCTTCATAACGGCGGCGTCTCGCCCCGCCCGAGCCGCGCTTCGATCGCATCGAGCACCGGCAACAGATCGGCAACGCTGTCGATGACATAATGCGCGCCCGCGCCGCGAAGCCTGGCGGCGGCGGCATCACGCAGCCGGGCTTGCTCGCCAGGCGCCGCCGCTTCCCATTCCGGCAACGAGAGTCCAACGCAATTGCCGCTGACGGAGACGCCGACCGTCCAGCTGCCAGCGGCGATCCCCTCCGCGATGCCGGGCTCCGTGTCATCCACCTTCACCACGGCGGCCGGGGGATAGACGCCGAGATCGGCGAAGCAGCGATACATCATGAGCGGCGTCGGGCGCCCGTCGGCGAGGTCTCCGGCGCAGACAAGATTGTCAGGCACATAGCCTTGCGCCTCGGCCAGGGGCAGCAAGCGATCCATGATCGCGCGCACATAGCCGGTGGTGGAACCGATCCGCAGCCCGCGCGCCCGCGCCGCCTGCGCCATCGCCAAAGCGCCGGGAACGAGATCCGCATAGTCGGCGACAACATCGGTGTTGAGCGGCACGAAGACCGCGTAGACCGCATCGATCGCCGCATCATCCGGCAAGGCGCCGTGGGCGACGCGCCAGCGTTCGGCGATGTTGGGCTCCGCCATGAGGGCCGCGATATGCGCGCGCTTGGGCAGGCCCATCGGCACGCGCGCTTCGGCAACCGAGAGCGGAACGTCGAAACGCCGATAAGCCTCGACGAATGCACCCATCGGGGCGCGAGAGCCGAAGTCGATCATCGTGCCGGCCCAGTCGAAGATGACGGCCTTGAGCTGTGTCATGCGAAGATCTCCCCGATAACCTCTTCGGCGATGGCGAAGGATGTCGAGGCGCCGGTGCCGCTCGTCACCATGACCAGGCAGATATCGTCCTCCGGCCGGTCGATCAGCACGAGGTCGGACGCCGAGGCATAGGTGCCAATCCAGCGCTCCGTCACGTCGTAGCCGACACCTGGGAAGACCGCCTCAAATTCCTCCAACACACGCTGGTCGAGCGCCGTATCGGAGAAGGGGTCCATGGTGTCGCCATAGACATGCGTATCGCCAACAACCAAACTGCCATCCGCGGATCGCACGACGATCAAATGCACGCCGCCCGCGAGATGCGCCGGCTGCTCGCGCGCCAATACGTGGCGCAAGGCTTCGGCTTCCGGCAGTTCAGCGTAGCCGAGATAACGCGTGAGCGAGAGATCCGTCATCACCGCGCAGTTCAGCGGCAGTGGCGCATGGGGCCGCAGCCGCATCATCTGTAGTTTCGAGCGGCGCACGCCATGTTTGGCAATCCGCTCGGGAAAAAGCGTCGCGAGGTCGTCGCCGGGACAGACCACAATGCGGGCGGCTTCGATTGCTCCGGCCGTCGTGGCGAGGCGTCCGCGCTGCACATTATGAACCGCTGTCGCGCGCAGGAATGTAACGCCATGCGCTTCCTGCAACCAGGCCGCGAGGCGCGGTATTGCTTCACGACTTTCGACCCGCCTGTCATGCGGGCTCCAAAGCACAGTCTCGACAGTGCCGCGCAACCAGGGGAACCGCTCGCGTCCGTGCTCGGCACTCAGCAGCTCGCATTCCGCGCCCATTTCGGTTTCGCTGAAGGCGGCGAGCACCGACGCCGCCTCCGGCCGGCGCGCGACGACGGCGAGGCCTTGATGCAGGATGGTGATCCCTGCTTGCGGAGCCACTTCTTCCCACACGTCCCGCGAACGCATGGCGCGGCGCCAGCAGGCACCGGCTTGCTGACCCGTCACCGTTACAAATCCAAAATTGCGGATGGATGCACCGACCGCGTGATGGTCGCGATCGACCACGACGACACTGAGGCCCCGGCGCGCCGCCGCCAGCGCATGGGCGAGGCCGAGAATGCCGGCGCCGACGATCGCGACGTCATAGGTCATAGTCGCCTCACGCGAAGAACCACGCGGAACTAGCGGCTTAGGAAGGAAACAGTCAAATCCGAGATGTTTCAAAATGATGACATCTCTCGGAGTCACGGTTCGAACCATTGCGACCCATGGGACGGGTCTCATAGAGAGCGGGCAACAATCCAGCGGGAGTGCGCGCATCATGTCGACCGGAATTGGCGGCCTTGCTCGCCGCGGCGGGCTAGCGCTCGGCGTGGTTGCCTTGGCCTTGGCGACAACCAGCCTCTCCAGCCGCGCCCATGCCGCCGGTGTCGTGGTGCTTTATACCGCCGACGGGCTTGAGGATTTCTACAAAAGCGTATTGCCCGCGTTCGAGCGGCAAAACGGCGTGCGCGTGGAAACCGTGACGGCAGGCTCCGGCGAGGTCGTCAATCGCGCGACGATCGAGAAAGATAGCCCGAAGGCCGACGTCATCGTGACCTTGCCGCCCTTCGTGCAGAAGGCCGCGAACACAGACATCCTGACGCCCTATACCTCGCCCGCCGACGCCCATATTCCGGTAGCCTCTCGTTCCGCTGATGGCCGCTACCGCACCTTCGTCGATAACTACTTTTCCTTCGCGATCAATCCCGACACGGTGAAGACGCCTCCACAGAGCCTCGACGATCTGCTGAAGCCGGAATTCGCCGGCAAGATCGCCTATTCCAATCCGGCCACGGCGGGTGACGGCATGGCGGTCGTGCTGCTGTCCACTTCCTTGCTCGGCGAGGACCAAGGTTTCGCCTTCCTCAAGAAGCTTGAGCCTTCGGTAAAGTTCCACACAAAGGGCACCGGCTATCTCGATGTGTTGTTGAGCCGCCAGGAAATCTCGGCGGCTAACGGCGATCTGCAGATGGACCTCGCCGACGCAGCGGGCGGCGGGCTTTCGCTGCAACCAATCTTCCTCGCGGCGCATGACGGCGGCAAACCGACGACCTTCGCGCTGCCCTATGCGATAGGGCTCGTCACTCACGCGCCTCATGATGCCACGGGCCGCAAGCTCATCGACTACCTGCTCTCGGTTCCTGTGCAGGAGAAGGTCGCCGACGTTTACGGCTTGCCCGCGCGGGATGACGTGAAGCTGTCGGGCCCCAATGCCGCGACGGTCGAGAAGGCGACAGCCGGCGTGGTTCTGATCCCGGTCGATTGGGTCAAGGTTGCCGCCAACCAGGCGGCCTGGACGCAGCGCTGGAAGTCGGAAGTCATCGGCGGCGCCGACAAGCCGCTGGCGGTCGTGAAGCCGGCGACCTGACGCGGATGGCTCAACCGGCGGCTGGGGTCGAGATCGAGGGGCTGACTGTCCGCTTTGGCCCCAAGACTGTCTTGTCGGATCTCGACCTCACCATCGCGCCCGGCGAATTCCTCACCGTCCTCGGCCGCAGCGGCTGCGGCAAGACGACGCTGCTGCGCTTCGTCGCGGGTTTCACCCAGGCGGCGAGCGGACGGCTACGGATCGGCGGAAAGGATCTGACCGCCGCGCCGCCGCATAAGCGCAACCTCGGCCTGCTGTTCCAGAACTACGCCTTGTTTCCGCATATGTCGGTCTTCGACAACGTCGCATTCGGCCTGACCGCGCGCGGGGTGGCGGCGGCTCAGATTCGCATGCGCGTCGAAGCGGCGCTGCGGCTCGTGCAGATGGAGGCCTCGCTGCGTCTGCCGCCGGCCTCCCTCTCGGGCGGCATGCAGCAACGCGTGGCGCTCGCCCGCGCGTTGGTCATCGAACCCGACGTGCTCCTGCTCGACGAACCGCTCAGCGCGCTCGACGCCAATCTGCGCGCGTCCGTCAGGACGGAGCTGAAAGCGCTGCACGAACGGCTGCCGCATCTCTCGATCATCTGCGTGACGCATGACCAGGAAGACGCGATGGTCCTGTCCGACCGAACGCTGCTGATGCGCGAGGGCAGGATCGCCCAGCTCGGCACGCCGCAAGAACTCTACGACAGCCCGAGGGATCGCTTCGTCGCGGGCTATTTCGGTGCCGCGAATTTCCTTCCGACCTCGCTCGTGCCCCGTATCAACGGCCATGCGGCGGATCACATGATCTGCCTGCGACCCGAACAGATGCGCCTGGCGCCGCTCGGTGGCGGAGTAATTGAAGGCACCGTCAGCAATATCGAATGGCGCGGCGCCTCCATCGCGCTCTCGGTCGTGCCCGATGGAGTGCCGGCGGATCCGATCCTCATAGCCCTGCCGCGTGGCGAGACGGTGCCCGAGCGGGGTGCCCGCACAGGCATCATCTTCCGCCATGAGGACGCCGTGCTTGTCGGCGTCTGACGCAGCCGCGATCACCGTGACCCGCGCCTCCACCTGGCGCTGGGGAGCATCATTAAACCTCGCGGCGGTCACCCTGCTGGTCCTGCTGCCCCTGATCTTCTACCCGTTGCTGCGCCTGCTACTGCTGAGCGTGACCGGAGACCACGGATTAAGCCTCGACGGGTTCACGAGTTTCTTCGGCGGCGGCACGGTCTGGAGCGTATTCGGCACCACGATGCTGATCGTGTTTTGCAGCGCCGGTCTGGCCTCCCTGCTGGGCATCGTATTGGCGGGACTATTGTTTTTCTTTCCAGTCCCCGGCACCGGCATTCTGGTGCGATTTCTCGAGCTCTTCGTCGCCTTTCCTTCGTTCCTGGTCGCCTTCTCGATGATCTTTCTCTACGGCAGCCAAGGCGCGATCAGCCTGGCGCTGATGCATGTATTCGGCCTGGCCCACCCGCCACTCAACTTCCTCTTTGGCTTCGGTGGCGTCGTGCTGGCGGAGGTCATGTTCTACACACCCTTCGTCGTGCGTCCGACAATGGCGTCGCTCTCACTCCTCGACCGCCGGCTGATGGAGGCCGCGAGCAGCCTGGGGGCGCCCCCGGCCATGGTGCTCCGGCGGATCGTCCTGCCGCTTGCGCTGCCCGGCATAGCCGCCGGCGTCATCCTTTGCACCTTGCTCACGCTCAACGAATTCGGCATTCCGCTGGTGCTCGGTAGCGTCAAGCTCGTGACCTTGCCGGTCGCGATCTACAGCGCCGCGACGGTCGACCTCAATCTTCACGCGGCCGCCGCTATGGCAGTCATCATGCTGGCGATCTCGCTCTGCCTGTACGGGCTCTATCGCCACCTCGCGGGCAGGCAGCTTCGTCTTGCTCGCTGACCGGACCCGCCATTGGCGGCTGCTCGCCGCGGCCATCGCGACACTGGCTTGTGCCTGGCTCTTCATCCTGCCGGTCGCGACCGTCTTGCTGTCGAGCTTCGCCAAGCGCTGGGGCGGCACCGTTCTCCCGACAACCCTCACGCTACGCTGGTTCGAACGCCTCGGCGCCGACGACTGGTCCGCTCTGGCGACAAGCCTCGAGGTCGCCGCGGCGGTTGCCGTGCTCGGCACTGTCCTTGGCCTCTGGCTGGCGCTGACACTTGAGGAACGAGGCCGAGAGCGTGGCGGCGCCTTGCTCGATCTGCTCGTCATGGTGCCCAATGGGATCCCAAGTGTCGTGCTCGGCCTGGGCATCCTCATCGCCTATCACGACGTGCCGCCCGGCTTCTCCGATTCCGGCCTGATCGTATTGGCCGCGCAACTCGCGCTGGTATTGCCCTTCTGCTACCGCAGCGCCGCCTCTGCCCTTCGCCGCGAACTTGTCGTGCTGCGGGAAGCGGCGAGCAGCCTGGGCGCTCCGCCGGCGATGGTGCTGCGCCGGATCGTGCTGCCCCAGATGGCACCGGCCATCCGCTCCAGCCTCGCCATCGCCTTCGCCATCTCGATCGGCGAGCTGGGCGCCACGATGACGGTTTATCCGCCCGGCTTCGCGACGGCGCCTGTGCTTATACTGGGTGAGGTCGAGCGCGGCTACTACCTCCCCGCCTCCGCTCTGTCAGTGCTTCTCCTGGGCTGCGCCCTGCTCGTCCTCATCGGCATCGCCTTGCCCTGGGGCCGAGCTCTGGCGTGGTCACGCACTGGCCGCCCCTCCCCGGCCGCGAAGCTCGCAAGCCAATAGCGTACGATGAGCAAGTGGTGAACTGGTACTAACCGGCACCGAGAGAACCGTCATGGCACGCGAAGGCGTGCGGGGCACCCCGTGCCATCCACGCCTTGCCTTTGTCGAGCAAGCGAAGGCGTGGATGCTCGGCCTTCGCCGAGCATGACGCGGTGGCATGAGCGCGGCTTAAAAAACGAGCCTGCCGGCGAGCACTCGGCCCGATCAGCCTGAATGAGTGCCGCCACGCCGTCTGGAAATCAGCCTCAGCCAAGGCGCCGAATGGAAGGCGCTCATCAGCACATACATCAGGACCATGCCGTTCAGCAGTGACGGGCCCGCCATGGCCGAGCAAAGCATCTGCGGCTGACCGCCGCCGAGAACACCGGTAAGCAGCGCCATGAGGGCGAAGGCGGGCGCGGCGGCGAGGCATAGCCAGTCGGCCAAACCGAACCCGGCCGCCTTGCCGCCTTCGCAAGCGGCCGCCTCGCACCGCGGAGCCGATCCGGCCCACGGGAACGCGAATGTCTCGGTCGAGTGTGTCGTCATCGCCGCTAACTCCCGGCTGTTGTCGCGAGTTAGACTGCCCCTGAGCTGTCGAGGCGCGGGAGTGACAAGTGTGGCGGGATTCGGTTGGACTCGCTGATCACGGCCGCCGCCCGCGCCCTCGCGGCAGGTGATCCCCTCGGGGCATTGAAACGAATCGCCCTGCGTGAGGACGCGCCCGCACTCGCCCTCCGAGGCATCGCAATGGCCCAGCTCGGCGATCTCGTTCGAGCAAAGGCCCTCCTCCGGCGTGCCGCCCGCGCCTTCAGCCCAAAAGAAGCTGTGGCCCGCGCAAGATGCGTCGTCGCCGAGGCCGAGATCGCTCTCGTGTCGCGCGACCTCGCCTGGCCCGCGAAGACGCTCGAGGCAGCGCGGGCGACGCTCGAGGCGAATGGCGACCGGGTGAACGCCGCGCATGCGCGAACTTTGGCGGTGCGCCGCCTGCTCCTGATCGGTCGCCTGGACGAGGCCGAGCGCATGCTCGCCGAACTCGACTCGACACCCCTGCCACCTGCGTCGAGGGTCGCCCACGAACTCGTTGTCGCCGGGATCGCGATGCGGCGCCTGCGGACGAAAGCCGCGCGCGCGGCGCTCGTACGCGCCGAGCAGGCGGCAATCGAGGCCGGCATTCCCGCGCTGACGGCGGAGGTCGAAAGCGCATCGCTCGTGATGAGGACGACCGCGGCACGCCTGATCGCGAAAGGCGCGGAACGGCCACTTCTGCTTGAGGAGGTCGAAGCACTGCTGGCGTCGGAGGCTCTCGTCGTGGACGCCTGCCGCTATGTCGTGTGTGACGCCCGCTCGACGGTCTCGCTCGCGACACGCCCCATCTTGTTCACGCTCGCTCGGGCATTGGGAGAAGCCTGGCCCGGAGACGCACCAAGGAACGCGCTCATCGCACGCGCCTTCCACTCAAAGCACCCCGATGAAACCCACCGCGCCCGGCTGCGGGTTGAGGTCGGGCGGCTTCGGGAAGCGCTTCGGACGCTGGCGGAGGTCAACGCGACGAAGGAAGGCTTCACACTGACGCCGTATCGCGCCACGCAGGAAATCGTCGTATTGGCGCCGCCCGTCGAGGAGCCGCATGCGGCGGTCCTCGCTTTCCTCTCCGATGGCGAGTCCTGGTCGAGCTCGGCGCTGGCGATCGCGCTCGGCGTCAGCGCGCGCACAGTGCAACGGGCGCTCGATGCGCTTGCGGGCACCGGCAAGGTGCAGTCCTTTGGCGGCGGTCGCGCGCGCCGCTGGATGACCCCGCCGATGCCGGGCTTCCCGACAATCTTGTTACTCCCCGGCCCCCTGCCGAGTAGCTAGTTTGACCGCATGAAACGATCCGCAGCCGAAATCCTCCGCGAGTATGGCCCTTTTCCGGGAACCGATAGGGTGAACGGCGTCACCTTTGACGGTCAGCACATCTGGTTCGCCGCTGGGGACACGCTCAAAGCCGTAGATCCGGTGAGCGGCGAGGCGGTTCGGTCGCTCGATGTCGCTGCACATGCCGGAACCGCCTTCGACGGCGAACATCTCTTCCAGATCGCTGAGGATCGCATCCAGAAGATTGATCCGAAGACCGGTCAGGTGCTCGCCACCATCCCGGCGCCTGGCGAAGGCAGCGATTCAGGACTTGCCTGGGCCGAAGGAACACTTTGGGTGGGCCAGCCCAGGGAACGGAAGATCCACGAAATCGATCCCGAGACCGGGGCAATTCTTCGCACCATCAAATCCAACCGCATCGTCACCGGTGTCACGTGGATCGACGGCGAGCTCTGGCACGGGACCTGGGAGGGCGAGGAGAGCGAATTGCGGCAGATCAATCCTCAGACGGGAGAGGTTCTGGAAAGTCTCGAGATGCCGCAGGGCACTGGCGTCTCCGGGCTCGAATCCGATGGCGGCGATCGGTTTTTCTGCGGCGGCGGAAGCAGCGGAAAGGTCCGGGCCGTCCGCCGGCCGAGCGCAGGCTCCACGACGGCCAGCCGCTCCACGGAAAAGTAGTCAGGCGTCAAAGCTGTTACCCCAGGGCGCGGTATAGCTCACGCTCAAAGCCACCCAGGACGTTCAAGCTACGCGCATCGCCAAATGGCAAAATCTGAGTGAGGAACAGCGCGGCGAGTTCTCGGCTTGGATCCAGCCAGAAATAGCAGTTGGCGAGGCCGCCCCACGCAACACTGCCCGCACTGCGACCATTGGGTCCAGGCTTATGCGTAATCATGCCGCTCAAGCCCCATCCCTTCGGCATGCCCGGATAAAGTTCGAAATCATTCGACAATGTAGGCTGCGCGGTCCGCATCGGGTTGACCAGAAGTTCGCTGATCTGATTCTCACCCATGAGTTTCACAGTTGCTGGGCTCAAAATCTCGATCGAACCAACTCGCCCTTCATTGAGGAATAGCGACAGGAAACGGAAAAACTCCGGTGCGGTGCCGTAAAGGCCTCCGCCACCCGCCTCGTATTCGCCAGGGCGGCTGGAGCGGCTGGTGGACTCGGTCGGCCGGAGAGTTCCGTCCTGTTCACGTTGATAGACTGATGACAGGCGGCCGGCATGCTGAGGCAGGATACCGAAACCCGTGTCGTGCATACCCAAAGGCTGGAAGATATTGTCGTGGAGATAGCTGCCCAACGTCATGCCGGTGACGGCTTCGATCAGCTTGCCTGTCCATTCGAGTCCAATGCTGTACCGCCATTGTTCACCGGGCTCGGAGAGAAGTGGCATGTTGAGAGACGCGTTGGTTCGACTTGCTAGACCCGGAGTTCCGGTCATCGCCTGATAGCGAAGGAGAGGCGCATCCCAGATTTCGTGGCCAAGCCCCGATGTGTGACTGAGCAAACGCCGCAGCGTGATCTGTTGCCGCGCCGGGCGAAGGATCGGCGCGCCATCCTCCGCAAACGCCTCCAGCACCTGCGGCTTCGCCAGATGCGGCAGGACCCGGCCGATCGGCTCATCCAGATCCAGTATTCCGCGTTCGACAAGCTGCATCGCGGCAACGGCGGTCACGGTCTTGGTGAGAGAGGCGAGCATGAAAACATCGTCGATGGCCGACTCTCTGCCGGTCTCGCGGTCGCGCCAGCCGAAAGCGCCCTGGTACAGCAATGAGTCAGCCGTACCAGCCATGGCGACACCGCCGACCAAGTCGCCATTCGCAATGGCGGCACGAAAAAGTTGGTCCAGCGAATGTCCGAGCTGATCGATGGAAATACCTTCGATCGGTGAATGCGAGATGGCCATCCCGAGAATCTCCCTTCAATTATTTTTCTTGCCTGGGCGCAGACGACTAACTCGACATCAGATCTTCCGTCGACTGGCTTAACCTCCGAAGCACGCTAGAGCAGGATGTGTCTGGTTTGAACCATCCTCATTTTACCTCGTCGGTCACGGCAGTACTGAATCATCACGCGCTAGGAGGAGGGTTTGAAGTAAGGCGTGCCGTCCTTATGCACGAAACGCCCGTCGGCATTGGTGCTCATCATATCGATGTCGGAGCATATAGTAATGTCGGCCGGCGAGCGTGTGCCAACCTCGAGATAGACTGCCGTCATGCTCGCTCTATTGACCATGTGATGGCCGTTGCCGGAGCCCTTCGGAAAGGCCGCGCAGTCTCCTGCGGCAAGCACTGTCTCGCCGTCATCTTCGATCAACGTCAGCTCGCCTTCCAGGACATAGAGAAATTCATCCTCATGCGAATGCCAATGTCGCTGGCTCGACCAGTTGCCGGGTGGCAGGCGCATGAGATTGACGCCGAAATCCGTCAGCCCGCCAGCATCGCCCAGCCGCTGCCGCACGCGAGCGGCACAGACTGCGTCGAATGGCGGCGGGTACCCTGAGCCTTTCCGCTTCGCCACCTCGCTGATTTCAATTTTAGGCATGGCAATCTTCCCACAATCGGTAACCAAGCTTATGCTTGGTCAAAGCATAGCCCGATCTTGTGAAATTCTCAGAGCCCTGCCTAGCAATATCGGCAAACGACCGCTTTGCACCAAAAGCGGCGAAGGACCGTCAGATGGGACGGATTGCCGCATTCGCGTATGACCACGTCAACCCGATGCGGAAAGGCCCCTCGTCATGGCGTCCGAGACCCAGCGCTCTCCTCAATCCTATCCCGACGCCCCATCAACGATGATGGCCTGCCGCGTGCATCGCTTCGGCCCCCCTGAGGTCATGGCACTCGAACAAGTCGAAACACCAACTCCCGGTGTGGGGCAGGTTCTCGTTCGAGTACAGGCCGCCGGGGTGGGGCCTTGGGATGGTTGGATCCGAGCCGGCAAAAGTGTGCTGCCGCAACCCCTGCCGCTGACGTTGGGGTCCGATCTATCCGGCATCATCCAGGCGGTCGGGCCGGATGTCGTGACACTTCAACCTGGAGATGCTGTCTTCGGCGTCACGAATGCGCAGTTCACCGGCGCCTATGCGGAATACGCCCTCGCGTCCGTCTCAATGATCACGCACCGCCCGGCCACTCTAGCGGCTATCGATGCAGCCTCCGTCCCGGTGGTCGCCGTCACGGCACAACAGGCGATCGAGCGGGCAGGCACCATCGCTAACCGCAAGGTGCTCATTCATGGCGGCGCCGGCAGCGTGGGCGCCTATGCGGTCCAACTTGCCCGTCGTGCCGGCGCCCAGGTGATCGCAACCGCCGGGACCAACGATCTCGGCCACGTTCGGGGACTCGGCGCCACTGAGGTCGTCGACTATCGTTTGGGTCGCTTTGAGGACGTCGCAAGCGAAGTCGATGTGGTGCTGGACTTCGTTGGCGGCGAGGCTCAGCGGCGCTCCTTTGAGGTATTGCGATCAGGCGGCACGTTGATTTCAGCGGTCTCGGACCCCGACCAAACCCTAGCTCAACGGCGCGGCGTGACGGCGGGATTCTTCCTGGTCGAGGTTACCACCGAGCGTCTGTCGTCGGTCTCGGCGCTGATTGAATTGGGGCAGCTGTCCATGAATATCGGCACGGTCCTGCCCCTCGCTGAGGCGCGGGCGGCGCATGAAATCCTGGAGGGCACGCGCCCCCGTATCCGTGGCAAAATCGTCCTGCAAGTTGGTGAGTAGTAGGCCGCCTCTTGTCAGCCACCTCTCCTCCGACCTGGGCTTGAGCCGTGTTCAAATAGCTGAAGGTATGTATTGAACCGATCCTGCCTCCACCAAATTTCCTGCCGACAAGCCAGCGAGCCTGGCTTTGCGGGGGGAACATGTTCAATCGAGAAGAGATCCGCCACTTGATGGCGGCCCAGGTCGAACTGCCCGTTGAGCGCTTAACGGATCAGGCCCGGCTCGCTGAAGATCTCAACCTCGACAGTTTCGAGAGACTGACCCTTCACATGGCGATGGAAATGGAATGCCAGGCCGAGTTCGAGCCAGACGACAGTGTCATCACCACGGTGGGCCGCATGCTCGACGCGATAGAGGCGGCAAATGCCCGGACGGCAGTACACTCGGTGCCATCGGCAACGGTTACGCCGCTGAGGCAGGCCTAGCTGCGGTGTTCGGCGGTCCCGTGGCTTGACCGACGCTATCGCCGGGCGAGCAGCTGGTCGGCTTGCTCCGGTGTGAGATAGCCGGTGCGCGGCGCCGGTATCGTGCGTTGATAAGCACGAATGACCTTGCGGGTTCTCTCCCCGGGAATCCCGTCAACGTCTCCAATCCAGTAGCCGCGCCTGGCAAGCGCCTCCTGAACCCTTATCCATTTCGCCCGAGAGCTTCCGTGTCCCTGGGGCACCGGCGCGGCCTGGGCCACGTTGACTGTGATCTGACGCGGTATGGCTGCCTTAAGCTGGTCCAGAGATGTCGCGATCGCGGTCAACTGCGGGACGATGCTGGGTGCAGGCGCGGGAGGCTGAACCGCCGGAACTTCCGGTGTGCGGCTCGCCTGAATTAACGTCGCTGCTTGTTGGTCAACGCGAGCACTCACGGAATCAATTCGGTCTTGCAGCGCCCTGACCTGAGTTGTGGTGGTATTGCCACCTCCCCCATGCCAAGCAATGACTGCCAGAGCGAAGAAGACCAGAGCAAGCACGCCAGTCAGGGATTGAACGCCAAGGAGCCAGCCAAAAGGCCTGGTTGACCAGGGTGCCCCTCGCCGGTCCGCAGGCTGCTGCCCACGCCGATAGGCTGTTCCAATTGCCAGAAGACCCGTTGCGACGCTCACGACCGTCAGGACGGTCGAGACGACCAGGAACAGAAGGGTTTCCGTGAACCCGGAACTAATGGAGGACCGAAACAGGAGGATGAATGCAGCAAGTGCTACAAAAAACGCGCCGCCGACGCCGATCAGGCTTTTCGCGGCATCGACGGCGATCAGAACTGCGACGCGCGCGTCATCCGGCTGACCGCGCAGGAATGCCTTGAGGTTCGCGATATATCCGTAGGGATCGTTGACCCCAAGTGCTTCGGGATCGTTTTCAACAACCCTTACGGCTTCAGGAAAGGAGAGAGCCATCGGCGACCAGTCCCTTACACCAACTAACGAACTGTCTGCGCTACCGTGTTGATCCGGCGAAAGATCGCAGCCTAACTGTGAGTAATTCGAAACGCAACCCAAAGAACTACTACGCCGAAAGAGTTATGCTCGACAGAATAACATCCAAAAGGCGTAGGTCTGAGCGAGGTTAGTGCTGCGATTCGCCAGAAGGATTGCCAAATGATCCGTTAAGTAGGCTGGCCCGCAAACCGCTCTTCGGTTTCACGTCCCGGCAGATCGGGCCCGCAATCGGCCCATGGCAGGCGGCTTTCAACGCCATAATGGTGGTCCGGCTTGAAAGCCGATGGGTCGTCGAGGCTGCCAACGGTCATGGAACACACTGGCTCCGCATCGGTCTCAATAAAAAGCGGCGAGCCGCACGCAGCGCAAAAGCCACGTGTCGCGATGGGTGACGATCGATAAATGGTCGGCGCGCCTCTCGTCCAGGTCATGGTACTCCGAGGCACCTCGAACAGCATCGCGTAACCGCCACCGGTCGCTTTGCGGCACATCGAACAATGGCAATAGCTGCCGTCAATGACGGAAGCGTTCAGCGTCGTATCGTCGCCCGTTGCAATCTCGTAGCGCACCGCTCCACATAAGCAGCCGCCTCTTAAGCTCGCCGCCATCGATACCTCCCGGCCGATCGTCGCGCTTGATACCACAATCCTGACTTTACTGTACCGATCTACGCTTTTGTAAATCTCCACAGGCCAGACTCTCTCCGCACTCTAATTGTCAGGAGCCGCGACGATGGTCTGCGTATGGCGTCACGCTTGGTCAGAGAGCGCCCTGCCCGTCTGGCCCATCGCGGTTCAGCAGCTTCACAGTGAGCGTCACCACCTGAGCGATTTTGAACGGCTTTCGCATAAAGGCTGTATAACCCGAGCAGCGTTCAGCCACGGTTGTTTCGGGCATGGAACTCATCAGCACCACAGGAACCTTCGCGACGGATGGGTCGCCGGCCATGGCGCTCAGCACTTCGGCTCCATCCATCACGGGCATCATATAGTCGAGAAACACCAGATCCGGCCGCTCCTTCGCCATCATCGCAAGCCCCTGCCGTCCGTTGATGGCGGTCAGCACGCGATGGCCTTCATCCGTGAGTACAGCATCGATGAGTTCGGCGATGCCGAATTCGTCATCCACCACGAGAACAATCCCCGTCACAAAAGATCGCGCCCTTCCCGCGGTTGAGTGATGCCGTCTTGTTCGTCCTCCCTTAGATTGGCAAGCCCGACCATAATCCTCTCGGCGCTGTCGGCGGTTGCCTCAATGACTAGCCCCTGATCGCTGGTGACGTATTCATGAAGCGACCCGTCAAACTGACTGTCCCTGACTTTGAGAACGGAGATCAAACGGCGGAGGCGTGCACCTAGTTCCGCAAAGCGGAGCAAAACCAGGTTCTCGGCCAAACTCGACAAGTCACCGATCGGCGTCCTGATCGAAGGTCCCATGATATCGGGAACCTCAAGCGTATAGACAGTCGTCACGCCAAGCACGCGCATCTCGTTCATCAGCGCGGTCAGAAAATTGCCGATGCGATTGGGTTCGATCCCTGAGGCCTGCCTGAAGGCACCTAGCCCATCAATGAAAAGCTTCTTGACCTTGCGGCGCTGCACCGCCTGAAGAAGGCGCTCGCCGTAAGCATCGAGCAAATCTTCGGTGGGCGGCTGCCATATCACCTCCACTGCGCCCTGATCGATCAAGCCCCGTAGCGGCCGGCAGACCCCTGCGATCTTGGCATCGAGGCGCGCGGGAGTTTCGTAGAAGCCAAAGAGAAGGCCCGGCTCAGCTTCGCTACACCTTGCCAGAAACTGAAGTCCCAGTGTCGTTTTACCGGTGCCCGACGGCCCCATTATCATGGTCGTCGAGGAAGTCGGGAGGCCGCCGCCCAACATGACGTCGAGTTGATCGAGGCCACTCGATACTCGCCCGGTGCCGCCTACATCAGGCCGCGAAGGCCGCGCGAGCAAAGCCTCGATTCTTGGATGGACCACGATCCCTTTGCCGGTGATCTTGAAGGCGTGGCGACCGCGCAGTGAAGCACTTCCGCGAAACTTTATAACCTGCAGGGAACTTTCGGCCGACCAACCGACGAGCTGGTCCGTGAACTCTATGATCCCGTCGACCATCGTGTGCTCGGGCGTAACCTGAGTGCCCCGACTGCTCGTGAGCAGAAACATCGTGCAGTCGGTCGCGATCGCAATAGCCTGGAGTTCATGAACGAACTGGTTAAATGCTTCTTCGTCCTCCGCCGCCCGTCGCGCCGACACGATACCATCGAGCACCAGGATGGAAGCGCCGCGCGTCGTGATTTCTCGGCGCAAGAGTGCCAGAAGGCCCTTGAGGCCCTCGTCATGCAGCACCTGTAGACAGTTAAAGTAAGTGAGCTGATCCGGTATTTTGGAGATGTCGAAAAATGACATAATGCTCAAGTGCTGCATCATGCGCGCGTGATATTCAGCTAGGAGAGTAACATACAGCGCTTGGCCGCCGCCAGCGACGTGATTGAAGCAGATCTGATTGCCGAAGGTCGTCTTGCCGGTGCCCGGCTGCCCTTGAATGATATAGAGGCCCCCCGCGAGGAAGCCACCGCCCAAAATGATGTCGAGACCGGTTACGCCGCTCGATAGACGTTCAAGGCCGCTATCACCGCCTTCTTTCATGCTAGACTCGTATCCGAGTAACGGGGCAGGGTCACGGTGAAGAGCGAGCCTTCGCCTTGGGCGTCATCCACCACGATCGTTCCCTCCATTGCCGCGACAAGCTGTCCCACCACCCACAGGCCGACTCCGAAGCCACTGCGCCGCTCTTTCGGCCCGACCGCTCGCTCGAAACGTTCAAAGATACGAGCCCGGTCACCTGAGGATATGCCAGGACCGTAGTCCCGCACCGTCAGCCTGACCAGTGACCCAAGATTCTCGGCACTTACGATTACTGGCCGGGACGGGGCATACTTGATCGCGTTGGAAATTAGATTGTCGAGGATCTGCTCAAGGGCTAGCCGGTCCCAAGCCCCGGGAAGGGTTTCGGGTACATCTACTGCGATGGAGCAACCGGAATAGCGCGCCGGCTCGGAAAAAGTCTCGACCGTCTCACGAACCAAGTCAGACAGATCGCAGGGCGTGAACGAAAGCTGGAATCTGCCGCTGGTGATCCTGGACACATCCAGCAGCGTCCCGGCCCGTTTGATGAAATGGTCCATCGCTGTTCGGATGCGCCGGACACGGTGTTCGACTTGAGCGGATGAGTATTTTCCAGCTTGCAGTGCGGCCAGGAGAAGGTCGATTTGGCCGACGATCGGCGTCATCGGGTTGCGCAGCTCGTGCGCCGCCACCGCGATGAAGGTATCGCGGGCAGCAATCGCCTCCATCAGCTCGGCGTTCTGCTGCCGGAGCGCCTGTAAAGCAGCCTCGGTGTTTTCCATTCCCGGAGGCTGAGCTTCCGGTGAACTCATAAGGAGCGGTCTTGCCACCACGTTGCCATCAATCCCAATATGACGCCGCAGAGGACATGCGCAAGTTTGGCGCTCACCTGCCCGAAGGCGTCGGTGTCACCATGGCAGCGGTGATTAGCCGAGAGAGCGGCGGAAGAATGTAACGATGTCGCGATTGAACTCGGTATGGAACGCCGCGCGGTCGAAGCCCAGCCGGTCGGCACAGATCAGCGGCGCCCTTGACGCGAGGCGCGGGCCGCAGGGCGGCAAGAAGTCGAAATGTCCCGCGCCGCGGACGACGTGGTATTCCGGCGCCTGCGGCAGAGCCAGGCGCACCGCCTCATCGTACCAGGGATTTGGCTGGTGGGTGTCGTCGGCCGCGCGCCAGAGCTGAATCGGGATGCGCACATTCTTCAGCCCCGCGCGGCCAAAGGCGAAGCCGAAGGCCGGGGCTGCGATGACGGCGGCCCTGACGCGCGGGTCGGGGGTCCAGGCGTCAGCAGGGGCATCGCTTCCGAGATGCCAGGGATTGACGCCACCCTGCGTCAAGGCCCGACAGAGATCGTGTTGAGGATGTGACTGGCAGTAGGGCCCGGCTCTGGACAGATCCGGAACTCCGCCTGCAGCCACCAGAACGGCAAAGCCGCCATTGGAGAAGCCGAGCGCGCCGACCCGGCTACCGTCCAGCCGGCCGTGTTGAGGCCATTCGTGCAGCATGTAGGTGACCAGCCGACGAAGCTGGGCAGAACGGCGCCAGAATCGCAAGACCTGGCTCTGATCCTTGTAGGTGTCGCCAGCGTGGCTGACCGCCGCGGCGACAAACCCCGCATGGGCCAAAGCGAGGGCAGTGTCATAGCGGTCTTTGTATGAACCGCCGCCCCCGTGCGAGAGTTCCACCAGCGGCAAGCCTTGTCCGACAATCGACGCGCCTGGAGCCACCGTCTGGGTAAAGGGTCCCAAGGCGTGTGCCGCCGCCGGCGCGTCGGTGGGGTACCAGATCCCGGCCGTCAGGGGCGGCTCCGTGCCGTTTGCGATCTTGACCTCCTCGAAGCCTACATTGGCGGTAGCGGCCAATGCGGGAGCGAGTAGGAGCGCGAAGCCCGCGAAGATAAGTGCGGCAAGTCTCACGAGTGGATTCACTGCTGTTGCGCCGGCGATGGCTCACCGGCACGGCGGCACAGAAACCATGTGCCCGTTCCTAACGGCAATCCCCGAGAAAAGATCCGACGGGGTCGCTTCGTGTCGCGCTGGATCCACCCCCGGCGCCGGTTGCCTATCTTCATTGCTTGTCATTGGCGAGCGACGTGAGGATCTTGTAGGCGATGCTTACCCTCTCGCCGTTGGGATAATTCTTGTTTGCCAAAATAACGATCCCCAGATGTTTCCGCGGCACGAATGCCACATAAGTGCCAAAGCCATTTGTTGAGCCGGTTTTATTGATCCAGGCGTCCTCCTCCGGCTTCTGTGGCGGCTTGATTTCGGAGACAGGCGTCGCATTTAAGCTCATCGCCGATGAATTGCCGTCCAACAGTGTCTGCAATGCAACCGGATATGGATATTGTTCCCATATCAGATCCTGAGTCATTGCGCCGGCCTTAAAATAGCCGGTGTGCGTTTCTTCAATCGCCCGCTGAACCTGCGGATCCAATTTGACCAGATCCATATTGGCTTCCACGAAACGGATCAAGTCGGAAGCCGTGGTCTTTATGCCGTATGCCTCAGAGGACAGCTCGCCCGTCGCCATTCGTATCGGGGCATTGTCCTTTGTATAGCCATGCGCGTAGTCAGGCATGCGGGCAGCCGGAACATCAATGTAGCTGCTCGTCAGGCCGAGTGCCGGAAACAGCCAATTTTGTGTCAGCGGGATAAAGTCCTGGCCCATGCTCTTCGCCGTTATCAGGCCGAGCGTTCCGATGCCGGGATTGGAATAGGTTCGATATGTTCCCGGCGGGTAAGCGGGCCGCCACTCCCTGAAATACTGCATGAGTTGCGCATCGTTCGCGATTGCATCCGGCACCTGCAATGGGAGTCCACCAGGAGTATGCGTGCCCAGATTGAGAAGGCTCACTTCACCGAACTTGCTTCCATGCAAAGACGGCAGGTGTTTGCTCACTTTGTCTGTGAGAGACAGGTTGCCCTGTACCTGCGCATAGGCCGTCAGCGTCGCGGTAAATGTCTTGGTGACCGATCCGAGTTCGAACATTGTATCGCGCGTGACAGGCTGGTGGCTTTCTATAGAAGCCATGCCATAGTCGAACACATACGGCTTGCCTGCGATGGTGAGAGCGACCGCCATGCCCGGGATCCCGTCTTTCGCCATCACTGGCCGAATCTCCGAATCCACCATACTTTTTAATTTGCTCTGCGAATCACCTGTCGCGTGGCTGGTGGCCGCGCACGCGCATGTGGCGAAGGTTGCCGCAACAAGGCTTGTGGCCTTCAGTTTCATGTGTTCGATCTCCTCCAGTTCCGTGGGATGCCGGCGAGCCTGCTCGTCATCTGTCAGCGGGCGGAAACTGCGCGATGGGCAGCACAACCGGCAAACCATCATTTCTTGCAAGAGACCTAAGAAAAATTAATGGTAGTGGGCATGGCTCTGTCGCAACTCCCTCTCAACGCCTTACGCGCTTTCGAGACTTCGGCTCGGCAATTGAGCTTCACACGGGCCGGGCTCGAATTGCGTGTCACCCAGGCGGCCGTCAGCCAGCAGGTCAAGACCCTTGAGGAAATCTTGGGTGTCCCCTTGTTCCGCCGCCTGCCGCGCGGCCTCGCGCTCACTGAGGAGGGCGAGGCGCTGCTACCGGTGCTGACCGATGCCTTCCGCCGCATCGCCGGCACGCTGGAGCGTTTCGAGGGTGGGCGACTGCGCGAGATCCTGACATTGGGCGCCGTCGGCACCTTCGTCACCGGTTGGCTCCTCCCCCGCCTGCCAAGCTTTCAAACCGCCCATCCTTTCGTGGACCTGCGGCTGATGACCAACAACAACCGCGTCGATCTCGCCGGTGAAGGATTGGACTGCGCCATCCGCTTCGGCGACGGCGCCTGGCACGGAACGGAGGCGACGCAGCTTTTCGCCGCCCCTCTCTCGCCGCTTTGCGCCCCGGCTTTGGCGCGGACTCTCCGGTATCCCAAGGACCTGGCGCGGAAAACGCTCCTGCGCTCCTACCGCGTCGACGAGTGGGAGCGTTGGTTCGCCATGGTGGACCTGCCCGCGCCGGCTATTCGCGGATATGTCTTCGACTCCTCGCTGACAATGGCGGAAGCCGCGGTTCAGGGCACGGGTGTCGCCCTGCTTCCCGCGCGAATGTTCGAGCGCGACTTGCGCCAAGGGCGCCTGGTGCGGCCCTTCGCCGCGGAGGTCGAATTGGGCGACTACTGGCTGACCCGCCTGAAGTCGCGCGGCGAAACCACAGCAATGGCCACCTTTCGGGCGTGGCTACTGGCCGAGGCCGAGATTGCCGCCGCCGCATAGACAAGATCCATGTAGGGGAACCACTGCGCTCTGCTCACCAACCATAAAGAACATCTCCTTGCGGAAAGGACTGCTGCTTCTCTTTTCAGCACCCGCAATCACACTTGAACGATCTTTGACCGGAAACCGTGCGATCAGTTCCCGCGGTGATCGTATCGGCGTGTCTGGCGCCACGCGCTGATGCGGCCGGCTGTCAACTGGAGGTTGCACGAAAGGTTGATTTCAACTCCTGGGGGAAATGTGGATAGTCGAAGCTGCTTCGATAAGGCCAGCGAATTCGACCCTCGCTGGGGCGGGGTGCCCGTAGTCCAGCTCATGGGGTGCTGGGAACCGCGAGGCGACCAGCAATTGGCCGCTCACCCTCCATACGCCGAAGGCGTCCGGGTCCTCTCTCTGAATGGTCTGACCCGGACGCCGAAACCCCAGCTATAGCTCGCACAATCCCGGCACGAACCTGCGCCACGGATGGCTGGCAAGCGGCAAGGCTTTCGGTGACACTACCCAGCATCCGGTTTGCGCAGAAAGCCATGGCATCGTTATATCCAAATGGGAACACCGCCATCGTAACGGCGATGAGGTGAAGCAGGGGGCTTAGACATGGCCAAAGTTCTGTGCGTTCTTTATCCGGATCCCCAGGCGGGCTACCCGCCCCACTACGCCCGGGACGGAATCCCGACGATCAGCGGCTACGCCAATGGACAGACCGCCCCGGCACCAAACAACCTCGGCTTCACGCCAGGAGAGCTTGTGGGCTCCGTCTCCGGCGAACTAGGCCTGAGGACCTATCTCGAAGGCTTAGGTCACGAGCTTGTCGTCACCAGCGACAAGGATGGCCCGGATTCGGAGTTCGAGAAACATCTACCGGACGCCGAGGTAGTCATTTCGCAGCCCTTCTGGCCCGCCTATCTGACGCGCGAGCGGATTGCCAAGGCCAAGAAGCTGAGGCTTGCCCTTACCGCTGGCATCGGCTCCGATCACGTTGACCTGGATGCTGCCGCGCGGGCGAAGGTGACTGTCGCCGAAGTCACAGGCTCCAACAGCATCAGTGTCGCCGAGCATGTTGTGATGATGGTGCTCTCGCTTGTGCGCAATTACCTCCCATCACACGAATATGCCGTCAAAGGCGGTTGGAACATCGCCGATTGCGTCTCTCGTAGCTACGATGTCGAGGGCATGCATTTCGGCACGGTGGCCGCAGGGCGTATCGGCATCGCGGTGCTACGTCGGCTGCACCCTTTCGGCCTGCATCTCCACTACACCGACCCGCATCGGCTCAGCGAAAAGGTCGAGAGCGAGCTTGGTCTTACCTACCATCCGGATGCCGTGTCCCTGGTGAAGGCAGTGGATATCGTCAATCTGCAGATGCCGCTCTATCCGTCGACCGAGCATTTCTTTGATGACAAGATGTTCGCGCATATGAAGCGTGGCACCTATCTCGTCAACACTGCACGCGGCAAACTCGTTGACCGCGACGCTGTGGTGCGCGCCCTTGAGTCGGGACAGCTGGCCGGATATGCAGGCGATGTCTGGTATCCTCAACCTGCCCCGGCCGATCATCCGTGGCGGACGATGCCCTTTAACGGCATGACCCCGCATATTTCCGGCACTTCCCTGTCGGCGCAAGCTCGCTACGCCGCAGGAACGCTTGAGATCCTTCAAAGCTTCTACGAGGGTAAGCCTATTCGGGAGGAGTATCTCATCGTAGATGCAGGGGCGCTTGCGGGCACCGGTGCGAAATCCTACAAACTGACCTGAGGCACGGCTGCGTGTCCGGCCTTAAAACCAGGGTCGCCGCCATGACGTCAACGACATGTATTCGCGCTACCGCGCAGCCCGGAACTCCCAGCGAGAAGCCCTCGATCCGGATTGCGGATCCGGGATTTCCGGTCGTTGCGCAGCACATGTATATGCTCATGCTACGAAATATTACGACGGACGGCTATGTCGTGAACGACCCCTATACCGGGCAGGCATCCCAGCCCGGCTGTGTCATCGCCGCTCCCTCTTACCGCGGCCATACGCCGAACACCGACCAGGATTATGTCTTCAACTGGATGCGTGACGCTGCCATCACGATGTTCGAGATCGCCGCGGCAGATCTCTCGGATCAGGCCATTGGCGGCGTACAGACACTAACCGACTACGTGAATTTTGCCGCGCTCTGCCAGAGCAAGGCGCAGCCGACCCTTGGCCATGCCTGCTTCACCGTCGGCGGTGACCCGCGCCCCTGGACCGAGCAAAGTGATGGCCCGGCGCTACAGACGCTTGCCATCCTCCAGGCCTATACCAAGGTGGATGCGCCGACTCAGGCGACCGCGCGTGCCGTCATCCAAACCAATCTCGACTATCTTCTCGCGCAATATCAAAACCCGACCTTCAATCTCTGGGAAGAGCATCAGGGGCTTTCATTTTTCGCGCGTTCCGTCCAACTCCGTTGCTTTCAAGCAATCAGCGCGAATACACTCGGCATCGCGAAACCAGCGGGACTCGCAGCCGCCATCACCTGGTTGCAGGATGCTCTGGGCAGGCATTGGAACGGCTCCTACTACATCAGCATGCTGGCGCCCCCCGCGCCCGGCAGTGCCCTTAGTCCGCTTTTGCCGGAGAGTGTTGGCTATGATGCCAATATCGACATCGTTTGCGCCTGCCTTTACGGGGCTATTCCTTGCATCGACACGCAGCTGCTGGCGACAGCGGCGTTGTTGCGCAGTCAATGGGCGGACCCGAACTCCGCCGCCTATTACCCGATCAACGGGGATGACGCAGGGAGCGGCCTCGGCCCGATGCTCGGCCGCTATCCCGGCGACGTCTATGATGGCGACATGGCCAATCAGCAGCGCGGCGATCACCCCTGGGCGCTCTGCACCTGCAATCTCGCAGAGTTATACTACAGGGTCGCCAATAGCATCGTCTCCAGTAACACCATTCCCTTCGACGACAAGTCAGCTGCGTTCTTCACCGCGCTCGCGGCGCCGAAAGGCACGAGCGTGGAGGAGACCGCGCAGGTCCTGCGCGATGCCGGCGACAAAATGCTGCGGGCAGTGCTCTTCCATAGCGACCACCTCGAACTTAGCGAACAATTTGATGGCGCCGATGGCTTTGAGAAGAGCGTCAGCAACCTGACCTGGAGCTACGCCGCCTTCCTCTCGGCCGTGCGCAACCGCTGACCGCGAAGCAGGACTCCGCCGCGGCGGAGAGTCCCGAATAACGCCTCCAGCTCTCCGCAGGCCTCACCGGCTTCCCGCCCGTCCGCAAGACCGGCGCGGCGCTAGCGTCTCCCGTTGTTGTAGCGCGACGATGCCACCGAGTTTCAGGATCGCTTTCGCGTCTCTAGCCAGGCAGCCCAGCCACCGAAGCTTGTGATGTCGATTGCGTCCGTCAGCTCTGTATGTTCGGCGATGAAGCCATGACAAGGACCGTCGTCCAACTGCACAGTGCCGAGGCCGAGCGGTGGCGCAATGCTCACAAGCAAAGCCGCCAGCGCTGAGGTAGGAAGTGCCCAAACTTCGCCCGGCAATCCGACCCCTCCCCGCGAAACGCGGCATAGGGCCGGGCGCGGGAGGGGACCCGACAAGGCAAGCATGCGGTAAGTGGGTGCGGTCAGGCATGCCCTTTGTCGCGTCGCACCAAGGGCCAGGAGCGAGGGGTTAAGGGGCTGCCCGCTTAGATGCGCGCCGAAGACCGCAATATCGATGGTCGGATAAGCGGGTTGCGGCTCTGGCCCGGCCGCGTTGGAGGTTCTGTCGAATCCGTCTGTCATCGAGGCAATCACTCCGCTGCGGTAAATGGGCCGAGGACGAGGCTGTCCGCGCTTATATACCGGCGGCCCTGGCATGGTGACCCTTGCCGGCGGAGATTTCGCTCGTCATGCTGTGCATCCATGAGAATGGAGCGGGACGTGACGCGGCCAAGCATTGAAAACACACTGAGATTCCTTTGATCCTCCCTCAAATGCTGCAGATTGCCGCTTTGCGGACTGCCTATGACAAAGGAGAGCTGACACCCGCGCAGCTTGTTGAGGAGGTGTTGGGGCGCGTTGCGGCCTATGCGGACCCCGCTGTCTGGATCAGCCGCGTGGCGGACGTAGATGTGCGGTCGCGCGCCGCCGCTTTGACCGCCGATCCAACGGCGCCGCGGCTGCCTTTATACGGCATCCCCTTCGCGGTGAAGGACAATATCGACGCTGAGGGGTTGGATACGACCGCCGCATGCCCCGCCTTCGCCTATCGTCCGCGCCAGAGCGCGACCGTGGTGCAAAGATTGCTGGATGCTGGCGCGATCCTGATAGGAAAGACCAATCTGGATCAGTTCGCGACCGGGCTGGTCGGCGCACGCTCACCCTATGGCGCACCGCGCTGCGTTTTCGACGATCGCTATGTTTCCGGCGGATCGAGTTCGGGCAGCGCCGTCGCTGTCGCCGCTGGGCTTGTGTCGTTCGCACTCGGCACGGATACCGCCGGTTCAGGTCGCGTGCCGGCTGGCTTCAACAATCTTGTGGGGATTAAACCCACGCGTGGCTTGCTGAGTACCACCGGCGTTGTGCCTGCCTGCCGCTCGCTGGATTGCGTGAGCGTGTTTGCCGCGAGTGCCGGGGATGCCTGCGATGTCAGCAAAGTTGCGGCAGGGTTCGACGTCACTGACGCCTATTCGCGCCGCGGTGCGGCTCATCCCTTACCATCGCGCGGCCTCCGGTTTGGCATTTTGCTCCCAGCCGACCGAGAGTTTGGCGGCGATGCCGAGGCGGAGGCGCTTTACGACTCCGCGATAGCACGCCTGACAGCGCTCGGTGGAGAGGCAATACCCTTCGACTATGGACCGTTTCGGGAAGCCGCTTCTTTGCTCTATGGCGGCCCTTATGTTGCCGAGCGACTTGCGCCGATCCGCGAATTCTTCGGGGCACACGCAGAGGACATGGATCCGACGGTGCGCGACATTATCGGCGCCGCTAATGCTTTCTCCGCCGCCGATGTCTTTTCGGCTCAGTACAGGTTGCAGGCTCTCATCCGTGTGACGGCGCCGGAATGGCAGCGTTTCGATGTGATGTTGCTGCCGACTTCGCCCACTATCGTGTCAATCGAGGCCTTGGCCGCGGAGCCTGTTCGGCTTAACAGCCTGCTTGGCACCTACACGAACTTCGTCAACCTTCTCGATCTTTGCGCGATCGCGGTGCCGGGCGGTTTCCGTGCCTCGAATGGTTTGCCCTTCGGAGTGACGCTGATCGCGCCGGCCTTCGCGGATACAGCGCTCGCTGGGGTGGCGGACAGATTGCATCGCAGTCTTGGTGAGGGTGCGGGCTTGAGCCGCGAAGCGCTCGCGGCCTCCCCCCTCGTCACGTAGCGCGCGGGATGAAGCCTAGCCGCGTTTACTCAGCCGGCTCGGCATGCATGACTTCCTCGAGCGTCGGGTGCTCGGCATTTACCGGAGCACGCATGAGGACGACGAAAAGAACACCCAGGATCGCATAGCCCAGGGCGACGCCAGGGGAATTCGCGAAGCCGAGCGCGGTGCCGTTGATGAAACCAAAGAAGGCGAGTACCGCACCAATAAAGGCGTAGATGGCGGCACGATCAAATTTGCGATCGATCACAAAAGCGGCGATCGCACCAAGGACAAGACCTGCGAGCGTCGCGCCGCCACCAAAGAGCTGCATGCCGTGATAAACCACGCCGTTCATGCCGAGCTTCGCCATGCCGACCTTCTCGGCCGAGGTGCCCGCCGCCGACAACGCGCCATCAATCTGGCTCTGCGCCCAGTTGGCGATATTGGGCAGCATCGCGAGGATAACCGCCGGAGCATATCGACTGGGCGTCGCCTCGAACGCCTGGGCGCCGATGACGAGGCCGATATAGAGCAGGATCGGCAAGATCGCGACGAGTGGCACGATAGCGAGCAGAAGGGCTGTGAGGCCCAGGAAGCAGACGACGGCAATGACCACGCCTGTAGCAAGCGAATAGCCGATGCGTCCGCCGACAGCCTTCCAGCCCGGATGGCCGATATAGACGGCTGGCGGAAACGGGCTGCCAAGAATGGCACCGGCGACGGCCCCGATACCGTCGGCGAGCAATACCTGGCGCAGATTGTAGTCATCCCCCGCTGCCGAGGCGCTCTCGACGTTGTTCATGCCCTCGGTAAAGTTATAGATCCCGAGAGGGACGGCGGTGACAAGCAGCGGGCCGATATTCGACAGGCCGTGCAGGAAATGCGCGCTCGGCACCGGCAGGTGCAGGCCGAACTGGGCGAAGGCGGAAGCAACCTGGGCGGGCTCCATGACCGGGCTGATGCCGGTGAAGGTCACGATCCAGGCGAGGATCGTGCCGACAACCACAGCGAGGAGGCCACCAGGAATGTTGTAGGGCATGCGGACGCGCGCGCACCAGCTCGCCAGGATGATGCCGAAGGACAGGAAGCCGAGCCACGGAACCTGGAAGTCCTGGAACGCCGGACGCATCGAGATAAAGGCAATGGAAATGCCGGCGAGGGCGCCGAGCATGGCCGCGCGCGGAGTGTATTTGCGCACGGTAGGGCCAACAAAGGCGCCGAGCAGCACGATGACGCCGATGACGAAGGCCCAGGCGAGACCAGCCTCCCAGGCGAGCACCGCGTCATGCGTCTTGATGTAAGTCGGCAGCATGATGACGAAGACGACGAGGAACATATGGGGCACGCTCGGCCCGTATGGCATAGCGGTTACGTCCGACCGTCCGCTGCGCGCCGCCAGCTTATAGGCGAGGTAGGCGTAGAAGAGATTGCCGAGCGGCAGCGCGATGCCGAGCGCGGGCAGGATACGGCCGAATACAATGCCAGCCGGCATCTGGACGACACCAAGGCAGAGCCCCGTCAGTACGATGACGTTCAGCACTACATTGGTAAAGAGACCAAAGAAGCCATTCCAATCGCCGGGAACCCACCACGCCGGTCGCGTCATGACCGTGCTCGACATCGCCTTCTCCTAAACGGTGGAAAGTGCGGAGAGCAGCGCCGTCGAGGGCGCTACCCAGCCGAAGATACCGCCTTGGGCCTTGATCATCGCCAAGCCGGCTTCGTGGAATTCCGGGAAATAGGACCCTGTGCAGTCCGACAGCACAAGGCATTCGAATCCGCGATCATTGGCCTCCCGTACCGTCGTGTTGACGCAAACTTCGGTCGTCACGCCGCATACGATGAGCTGGGTTATTCCTCTGCCGCGCAGGATCGCTTCAAGGTCCGTGGCGAAGAACGCGCCCTTGCCCGATTTGTCTATCACCGGCTCGCCCGCGACGGGGTAGACCTCGGGGATGATGTCGTGCCCCGGCTCGCCGCGCACCAGAATGCGCCCCATTGGCCCGGCATCGCCGATCTTAGTGAGAAAATTCCCGCGCTCATGCTTGCTGGGCGCGAGATCAGAGAGGTCTGGGCGGTGTCCCTCTCGCGTATGAACGACGACCATTCCCGCCGCGCGCGCCATTGCAAGCACGGCGACCAATGACGGCACGGTTTTGCGCAGCAAGGAGACGTCATTCCCCAGGGCGTCGCCGAAGCCGCCTTCCTCCAGGAAGTCTCGTTGCATATCAATAATGAGAAGCGCGGCTTTGTCGCTTGTGAGCGAGAAAGCGTAGGGCTCGGCCTCCACGGTCGCCATCAGCAGCGTGTTGCTCACATCAGTTCCCGACCCAGGTCGATGCGAAGCCTAACTAATAGACAAATCATAATCAATCATGGATTAACAATCTAGGGCAGCTTAAAATTCAGGCATTTTATGATGATTTAATGAGCAAGTTGTATAGTTGGGTTTCAGCACACGCTACTTTTTCTGCAAGAGCATCAATGCGCCAGGTCGGTGAGGGTCTCGGGTTTTCGGAGAGTGCTCCCGGCGTAAGCCGCGGGAATGATCATTGCTGAGTGTTTGGCTGACGAAGGAATCGCACGCTGCTTTGAACGGCGCCATCGGAGTGCTTGCCTGCGCATGGCCACGTTCAACTTCGAACCAACCTATCTCCGCCCCGACTGGCGTTGGAACCGGACCTGCTCGCCGCCAGACTGGGCCAAAGGAAATGCGGTCCCAGGTCGGCTATCCGGGGGCAGCCAATCTGTCCAAGAACAATCGCTAGTTCTTGCGAAAATATTTCTAGTGTCTTTCTCACTCCTTTGTCGCCACCTGCTGCAACCCCGTAAAGCGCGGGTCGACCGACGAAGACCATTCGGGCGCCCAAACACAGCGCGATCACCACGTCCGATCCTCGACGTATGCCGCCGTCTAATGTGATCTCGATTCTGTCGCCCACCGCCTCACGGATGGCGGGCAACACTTGAAGCGGCGATGGGGCACGGTCCAACTGGCGACCGCCATGATTAGAAACCATGATGCCGTCGACGCCCATCTCGGCCGATCGAAACGCGTCGTCCGGGTGCATGATCCCCTTGATGAAAAGCTTTCGCGGCCACAACCGGCGGATCTTCTCCAGGAAGGTCCATGTCAGATCAGGCGCAGGGAAGACGCTGAACACCAGGTCACCGACCGCCTCGGCAGACGCGCCGCTTGGCGCATAAGGTCTGAAATTGCCCATGTATGGCAGGCCGCCGTTTCGGAGATATTCCAATGTCCAACTAGGATGAGCGATGGCCTGGAGGATCATCGACGGCGTCACTCGCAACGGCTGCGAGAAGCGATTGCGCCGATTGCGTTCCCGATTGGATTGTACCGGGACATCAACCGAGAGGACGAGCGTCTTGACCCCGAGATCGGCTGCCCGGCGTACCATGTCTTCCGTCATTTCCAAACTCTTGACGCCGTAGAGCTGAAACCAGGTGTGCTCCGGTGCCGCTTCTACCGCTTGCTCGATCGACGCATGGCTATTGATGGACAGGACAAAGGGCACATTTGCCGCTGCCGAGGCGCGCGCAAGCAGCCGATCCGCGTCATGGCGAAACATGCCCGCGGCGCCGGTCGGCGCGAGGCCCAGGGGCATGGAGAAAGCTTGCCCCGCCAATTGCGCCGTCATATCCACTTGGGAAACATCCACGAGGTAGCGCGGCATGAGCCGATAGGCCGCGAATGCAGACTCGTTTTCCGCCAAGCCGTCCTCGTCGTCGCAGCCGCCCTCAATGAAGTCGAAGGCCATACGAGGCAACCGCTTCATCGCCAAATGCCGAAGATCCGAGATGTTAATGGCTCGATCGAGGGTCATATCAATCCCTTCCTTCGCGTGCTTCGACGGCAATGCGACACTATGTAGGTCTCACTACCGGCGCCAGCACATGAAGGCCCTAGCGCAGGAGATCCGTCATGTATAGGCGGCGGCGCGATCAAGTGCTTTACTCATAAACTCATCGACCAGGAACTTGAGCATGATCGGCGAGCCGCCCCTCCTGAGAATTCAACGCCACTTCAAGCGGCCAAGTGCCGAGCAGATAGCGGCCTTCACCGGACTCCAGACGGGTTTCGTCGTCGACGCCATGAACGGTCGCGGCGCACTGGATGGACGGATAAAGTCCTTTGGCGCCGTCCACTCCTTCTGCGGCGCAGCCCTGCCCTGCTATACTGGCCCAAACGACAATTTGGCCGCCTTCGGGGCGTTATCCGTCGCCATGCCAGGCGACGTCATCATGTGCGCTACCGACAATTTCGAGCGTTCTGCCGTTACCGGAGACCTTTTGCTCGGGATGATGAAGAATTCGGGCGTAGCGGCCTTCGTTACCGACGGGTTCGTGCGCGACCGCGCCGGCATTCTGGCGACTGGCCTGCCATGCTTCGCCGCCGGTGTGACGCCGAACTCCCCTGTTCGCAATGGCCCTGGAACCGTCGGTCTACCGGCTGTCGTGGGCGGCGTAGCTGTGTCCACCGGCGACATCGTTCTTGGAGACGAAGATGGAGTCGTCATTATTCCGGGAACGCAAATCGATGCCACGATCAAACGGCTCGAGGTCGTGCGAGCCGCCGAGTTAGATCTCGATACCAAGGTAAAGGGCGGGCTGACCGTCCCGGATTTCATCCTCAAACTTATCGCGGCCGGCAAGTTCGAAGAGGTCGATTAACTGAGACCGCGACCCGCTGAGCACATATCCAGCGATATTGCGATGTCACGTGCCGGCTTTGGCTAGAGACAGCGGGATGTCGCATCCCAAACTTGCGGCGGCGGATTGGATTCCTTCGATTGTCTCCCTAGAAAGCAATATGCCCTCCTGCCTATATAGTTCCTGAAATTCAAATTCGAGTTCACCGGGCACGAGGAGGCGGGCCGTCTCGCTCGCTGGCCTCGATTCATGCACCTGCCGCACGATTTCATCGACCCTCGTCTTGACGGCTGAAATTCCCTCAAAAAAGTCGGGGTTGATCACAGCAAAAAAGTGCCCGTCAACGCCCGGCTTCGCGCCATCGATCATATTGCCGGATTGTGTGCCGTAGGCAGCCCCTGACAAAAGCGTTGACAGCATTCCGATCGCCATCGCCAGTCCGACGCCCTTATGCTGCCCAATGGGCTGGATCAAACCTTCCAAGGCAGCCGCGGCAATAGTGGTGGAACGCCCATGCTTGTCGAAGGCCCAGCCTTCCGGGATTGGGCTGCCCTTTTGCTGATAAACCCGGATCTTGCCATGCGCCGTCGCACCGAATGCAAAATCCAGCACGAGGGGAGGTACACTCTCCCCCGAAAAAGCAATGGAAAGCGGGTTAATGCCAATGATTTTATCAATGCCGCCCCAAGGAGCCATAGTCGGCAGCGCATTGGTCCCCGCGATGCCTACCATACCCACACGGGCTGCCATGAGGGTATACCAATCCAGCGCGCCGCAGTGATTGGAACCGCGTACCGCTGCAAAGGCGACGCCGATTTCGCGTGCCTTCTCGATCGCTGCCTGCATCGCAAAGGTTCCAGAGAGCTGACCCATCGCGTTGCACGCATCGATAACAAGCGCCGCACCTTTATCGCGCACAACACGTGGTCGGCCTCGCGGATCAACCCCATCGCGCGTGAGTTTTTTCACATAGTCCGGCACACGGAGCGTGCCGTGTGAATGAACGCCTCGCAAGTCCGCATGAACGAGGGTTCTGGCCAATAGGTCCGCATCCGCCTCCACCATGTTGCAAGCAGAGAAGATGCTGCTGGCGGCCTTCTGCAGGTCCGCAGAATCGACGCGGCGGTCCGTCGTATTGCTTGGGTAAATTGCCATGTTCGCTCCGCGTCGGTCAGATTCGATAGAACTGAGTGGCGTTGCTGCGATAGTTTGTGCAGATCATCCGATCAGCGGCGAGTAGCCTGCCGCTCGCGTCGCCGCGCGGCTGTTACGGAGAGACCGACCGCTAGTACTAACATCAAGCCATTGAACAAGGGTTCGACAAAGAATGGCGCGCCAAGCTGGTTTAATCCGGCAACGGTAACCGCAAGAACGGCGACGGCCAGAAGCGTTCCGATGACATTGGTCCGGCCAGGCCGGATCGAAGTCGCGCCGAGAAGCGCCCCGGTAAACGCCGGCAAGAGGAATTCCTGACCGACAGTGCTCTGGCCTACTTGTAGTTGTGCCTGCAATACAAGGCCGGCAAATGCTGCGATCAAACCGGAGAGCATGAAAGCTCTGGTCACGTACTTCGAGCTGGCAATTCCATTGAGCTCCGCGGCCCTCGGATTCTCCCCGAGCACATAAAGAAAGCGCCCGAAAGGCAGGCGCTCCAGCAAGATCCACAGCAGGGCGCCCATGACCAAGACGTAGACGAAGGCCAATGGAATGACGGTGGATCCGACCCGACCGGCAAGCGCGACGTATGCCGGTGCGAGCGTGCCGATAACCTGCCTCCCCTCCGAGTACCACTGCAAAATTCCGAGCAAGGCGGAGCCTGTTCCGAGCGTCGCAATGAAGGAGCTTATACCGACGCGCGATACCAAGACGCCGTTGACAAGGCCGACAAGGACACCCAACGCGAGGATTAGCATGCACACGAGCCACCAAGGAAGCATTTGCTGGGTCTGCAGCCCGATGGCGAGGATTTGCGAAATGCCGATCATTGATGCGACAGACAAGTCGAACTGATTGGCGGCCATGGGAACCATCACGGCGAGTGCCGCGAGCGCGTAGATTGATCGATTGTTGGCGAGCGAGCTGAAGGTGAAAAGCGTCGGAAAAGTGTGCGGAGCGAGAAGCGAGAAAATCCCGATCAAGAAAGCCAGCAGGATCAGTAGCCCCCAGGTTGAGAGAGCTTTGACGAGTGATGATGACATTCTCTGGCTGCGAGAAGCCATGGCCAGAGGATCTAAGATCATTCCACCGCCCCTGCGGAGAGCGTGGAGACGCGGCCAACGGTCAATTCCGCCGACTCAATCACGGCAATCTGCATGCCGCGGTCAAAAGCGATAGCCCGGTCGCTGAGCCCGACCACTTCATCGAAATCCGAGGATATGAGAACTACCGCTAATCCGTCCGACAGCGCGTCCTCCAGCATTCGATAGATTTCCGACCTGGCTCCGACATCGACGCCAATCGTCGGTTCCTCGAGAACAAGAACTTTGCGGCCTACAGCGAGCCAGCGCGCCAAGACGATTTTCTGCTGGTTGCCGCCGGAAAGCATAGCGATAAGACGCTCGGCTTCGGGCGGCCGGACATCGAAGTCTCTCAAGACCCCGTCGGACATCGACCTTTCGTGACGCGTTCCTATACTAGCAAGATTGGCGGTGCCGGGATGGATGAATAGGTTCTCGCGCAAGGAGAGACCCATGCAGATGCTTTCCTCGACACGCTTACTCGAAACAAAGCCCAGGCCGGCGGCGATCGAGTCTTCGGGAGACCGGAGGCCCACGGTTTTCCCGTCGACCGAGACACTGCCGCTTACTGGCGTGATATCACCGAAGAGCATCCGTCCCACCACATCGTTCCCAGAGCCACGTAACCCGACGAGGGCAACGACCTCACCTTGTGCGACCGAGAAAGAAGCGGGTCCGACATGAGAGGAGCAAAGATCGCGCACCTCCAGGACGATCTTTCCCGCGCTGCGTGATCTTTTCGCAAAGAGCTGGTCGAGATCCCGGCCGACGATGTGCCTCATCACGCTCTTCGGCGTGAGCTTAGACAGTTCCGCGGTGACCTGGAGTCGGCCGTCACGTAACACGCTGGCGCGATCGGCGAAGCGAAACACCTCGTCCAGCCTGTGGGTGACGTAGAGAATTCCGAGCCCTTCGGCCTTAAGACGAGCCAGCACAGCGTGGAGCGTCGCGACCTCTCGTTCAGGTAAGGTTGCCGTCGGTTCGTCCAGCACAAGGATGCGAGCCCTGACTGCCACAGCCCGAGCAATGGCAACCATCGATTTGTCGGCCGCCGCCAGCCGGCCGACCAGCTCGTCGGTTCGAATATCGCAACCCATCGCGGAGAGCGCGTCTCTCGCCCTGCGATCTGCCATCGACCAATCGATAAGTCCGCCGCGCCGCACGAAACCCGTGCCGAGAGCGATGTTCTCCGCAACGGACATCGTGGGCACAAGACCAAGATCCTGGTGAACGAAGGAGATACCCGGAATAGGCTGCAGTGGCGGCGTGGAGCCGCAAGGGCCCGTGATTTCCCCGCTGTCGGCGGTATAGATCCCGGCGAGTATTTTGATGAGCGTCGATTTGCCTGCGCCGTTCTCGCCGAGAAGCGCATGAACTTCGCCAGAGCGCAGCGAGAAGCTAACACCTTGCAGGGCCTGCGTGCCGCCGAATCGTCTGCTGACTCCCTCGACCAGTAGCAGCACGCCTTCCCCGTCTTGATGGGTAGCTGGCACCGTCATGTTGCGATTATCTCGACAGACTCAGGGTTCGATGCCCCAAATCTCAAGGTAGTGCTTCTTGTAGTCGTTGGTCGGCGCAAATGCGTCTTTGTCGCCGCCCTCAGCGTTAACATTCTGAGGTGTGACAAGATACGGCGCTTGAACAAATCCGCTCGGCGGCATGTTGTGAAGCGCACGGTTCAGCTCATCAATCGCCTGATACGCTTGCATTTCTGTTGGTTCAGACACTGTTACCGCCTGATACTGACCACTACGGATGCGCTCATAGGCTGAGCGCTGTCCATCCGCGCCGATGAGCTTAACAGCCGAATGGTCGATCATCGCGCCTCGCAAAGCGGGAACCTGGAAGTCAAGCGTATAGTCAGCGACGGCCGTCACATAGAGCGGAGTTCCGTATCTCTGTACCCAAGAGAGAACCAGTTGGGGTTGACGCTGGGCGACTTCAGCGATGGGTGAGTTAACATAGTCGAGAAGTTTGCACCCGGCGCAGGCTTTCAGGCGCTCCACAACCGCTCGGCTTTTAGTTTCAGCGATAGCAAATTCATTGTGACTGGTTACGACAACCCTTGCATGGCCATTCGAGTCCGCGATGATCCAATCGGCTTGTGCTTTGCCAATGTCGCGAGGGTCCTCCTGAATGTTCGTGAACAATCCAAGCTCCTTGTCTGGCCCTGGAAGCGCCGCGGCATGAATGCCGACAATTGGAATATTGCGTGCCTCTGCTTCGGCGATCGCATCCTTCAGACTTTTTGCGTCGGCGGAGGTGATGATGCCATCGACCTTCAATGCAATTGCCTGATTAAAGGCCGTGTTCCAGCCTACGGGAGTCGCTTTGCCGTCGATGACAGTCACGTCCCAGCCGATTTTTCTCCCGGCTTCGGTGATCGCGACACCCCAGGCATGGTTGGCATCATTGCTTTCATCGTTTGAGATGAACGCGATCTTCTTTCCGGCGATCGGTTTGGGCGCGCTGGTTGGCCCATGCCAGCCATTTTGCGGCCCGGCATAGATGACGAGATCATGCTGTGCGCTCGCAACAATGTCGTCAGCGAAGGCGACGCCCGATATCGTGGAAAGAAGTATCGCGCTTGCGACAAACTTTAACCCCGTTCTCATCCCGGCCTCCCAAAGGGGTCTCTTGCTCAGACCCTTCCACAGCACGCTCATATCAGGCGCGATTGATATATGGTCTTACAGGATTTTCCGCGTTTTTCAAGGGAGATGATCAACCTTCTGGGCTGAGACATGGACGGTTTACTCGCTATCATCAACCGCGACGACGACCACCACCGGCCGAACACTAGTCGGCCTGCCGGTTTCGCCCAGGATGGTCTGACAGGTTTGATTTTCAGCGCACGTGCGAGTTGCCGCCGCCTGACGGGCGGCCCTGTCCAGCGTCAGGCGGCGACCTCGGCTAGTACTCCGTCCCCGTTTCCAGCGGCTGAAGGGCTTTCCAGTAGTTGCGGTACACGGCCGCGAGATGCACCTCCATTGCCGCCTGGGCGCCGACGGGATCGCGGGCGAGGATGGCGTCGTAAACGGCTTTATGCTGTTGATACACCTCCATCCGGGTCGCACCTGCACGCGCAGACATGGAGCGTTGTTCAGCAAGCCATTCGTTCAGGGCGTGGTTTAGCGACGTAAATATTGGATTGTGGGCGATCATCGCGAGCGTGTAGTGAAACATGAGGTCGGTGTGCTCAAAGGCTTTCTGGCTACCTTCGATAGCCGAGCGATTAGCCTCAAGTGCCTCGCTCAGAGTCGAAAGATCATCGTCACTGGCGCGTAAGGCAACCTCACGCGTAAGACCAATTTCCAGCAGAGCACGGGCATGCTGGAGATGCCGGGCACCATTGGGCTGATTCAGAAAATGGCGGGCAGCGCCTGAGAGATCGCTGACAATCGTTTGCGGCGTCGGCTTGGTCACGCGAGCCGCGGCACCAGCACGAGCCGAGAGAAGTCCTTTGCGCTGAAGTGAGAAGAGCGCTTCCCGCACCGTCGATCGACCAACCCCGAACTGCTCCATCAATTCACGCTCGGATGGAATCTTTTCTCCCTCCAGGAGCCGACCCGAGAAGATCTGCAGTTCAAGGTTTTCCGCAATTTCCTCATAACGTTTGCGGCGCGCGGCTGGAAACCTTGCCGGTGTATCAGCCATCGTCAGTCGCCCTGCCCATGCTTCGAGACCCTTGACCTGTCAGACCAGATTATGCAGTATCGCGCCTAACGATAAAAGCCCCTGTAGAGGGCTAGCGCGGAAAACGGGGGAAATTCTGTGCCAACAACTTGTTCTGGTCAATGGACCGGAGACTTGTCTCCGATCTGTACAATCGACTCCCGGTGTGAGATTAGCCGTCTCGGTCAATATCTCATCAGACCGGATGGACGGAACACGCTCGCAGATCGCTTTGCGGCTTCCCATTGAGCGAGCCGCGCGCCATCGATCTTGACCCAGAGATTGCAAGCTTCGTCCGACTGGCCGAAGGGTTGGGGCAGATTGACGCCAGTGCAGTGCCGTTGGAGACGCTGCGCGAAAGCGCGCGAGCGCTACGGCTCCCCTGGAATGATGGGGGACCAACGATGGCCGCGACGCGGGAGATGGAGCTTGAGGGCCTGCGTTGTCGCCTGCACCAACCCGTTAGCACGGACGCTCTTGAGCCGGCCACGATCTACCTCCACGGGGGAGGATGGACGCTGCTCGACATCGACACGCACGACAACTTGGCTCGAAGGCTTGCACTGGAGAGCGGAAGGCCCGTCATGTTGGTCGACTATCCGCGGGCGCCCGAAAGCTCGTTTCCGCTACCACTGCTCCGATTGCAAGATTTTATCGCAGAGCTTACCCGACGATCCGCCGATTTTGGTTTGGCCAAGAGTTTCGCTCTGTGTGGAGACTCCGCTGGTGCCAATCTTGCGCTGGCCCTCGCGCTGATGTTGCGAGATGCGGCCGAGAACAACCTTCGCGCGCTAGGCCTCATCTACGGTTCTTATGTTGATCGATACGACTCACCATCGCACCGTGCGTTCGGGGGTGGCGATCTACCGCTATCCACAGCGCGCATGCGCTGGTTTTGGGATAATTATGTGCCGAATGCCGCTGAGCGCGGGGACCCGCTAGCGAGCCCGTTGCATGCCGATCTTACTGGCTTGCCGCCGGTCATGATGACCATCGCTCAATACGACATACTCTATGACGAGAACATCGCCGTCGCTGACAGGCTGGGCGCTGCGGGGAACGAACTCTCGGTGAGAGTGTACCCCGGAACCGTACACGGCTTCGTGGAAGCCGCTGGCGCCGTGGGAGCCGTCATAGCTGAGCGCGCTATTCACGACATGGGAAAGTTCCTTCGTCACCAAATCGGAAATCACGAATGATCATCGATCCTCTAGCCACCCGGGAAATCGGAACGACGGGTCTGAGGGTCAGCCAGCTTGGGCTGGGAGGCGCTCCTCTTGGCGATTTCTCGAGCCGTCTGGTCGAGGAGGAGGCTCTCGCGACGGTCGAAGCTGCATGTCAGATCGGGCTGAAGCTTTTCGATACCTCTCCGTTATACGGTCACGGCCTGTCTGAGCATCGCTTCGGCCATGTCCTGCGAAGCAAGGAACGTAACAGCTTTGTTCTGTCAACCAAGGTCGGGCGCTGGTTGCGTCCGCGACCGCCGGGCGAAATCGATCGGGGCTGGTTCGTCGGCGGTCTCAACTTCGAGCCGGTGGTTGACTACAGCTATGACGCCACGATGCGGTCTCTGGAACAAAGTTTCCAGCGCCTTGGGCTGAACACCATCGACATACTGCATATCCACGATGTCGACGTTTGGACCCACGGACCTGAAAGCTACGAACGGCACTTTCGTGTCGCTGTTGACGGGGCATACAGAGCACTGGAAGAGCTTCGCCGCGCCGGAGTGATCAGGGCCATCGGACTCGGCGTCAACGAGATCGAGCCATGTCTCCGCTTCGCACGCGACTGTGATATCGATTGCTTCCTGCTTGCTGGACGATACACCTTGCTTGAGCATGCGGCGCTCGACGAGTTATTGCCGCTCTGCGAGCGGCGCAACATCAGCATCCTTCTGGGCGGACCCTATAATTCCGGAATTCTTGCAACCGGTGCTGTGGCTGGCGCGACTTATAATTATAAGTCCGCGCCGCCGGAGATCATGGAGCGCGTCTCGGGGATCGAGGCGGTCTGCCGACGTCACCGCGTTCCGATCGCCGCGGCGGCACTTCAATTTCCCTTAGGCCACCCCTGCGTTGCGTCGATGATCCCCGGCGCCATTTCTGCGGAGCAAGTGGAGCGAAACGCTGGCCTCATGCGGACGGAGGTTCCGCCGGATCTTTGGGCCGAGCTAAAGCGCGAAGGGCTGATGCCGGACGCCGCGCGGGTGCCTGCGTGATAGCCACGCCCGGTACGGTGCTGGAAGGTTCAGCCGGATCGGGCGTGGCCCGGCTGTCCGTATCGCAGTTAAGCAAAAGCTTTGGGGGGATTCACGCCCTCCGCGCTGTCAGCTTCGACATTGCGCCGGGCGAAATTCATGCCTTGCTCGGTGAAAACGGGGCAGGAAAATCGACACTGGTCAAGATTGTCTCCGGCCTTCACGTCGCTGACCACGGCGAAGTCTTCCTAGACGGTGTTCCCCGACTATTCCGAACACCCATGGAGGCTCGGCGGGCTGGGGTTGTTGCCGTCTACCAGGACCCGAAGCTGTTTCCACATCTTGATGTGACTGAAAATATCTTCATGGGAGTCCAGCCGCTGCACCGCCTGGGCACTATCGACCGGCGACGTATGTATGACCGCTCTGCCGAACTGCTTTGCGATCTCGAAGCCGGACTTAGCCCAACCGCAATGGTAGCCGGCCTTTCGATCGGGGAGATGCAGTTCGTCGAATTCGCCCGAGCAATGGCCGAAGGCGTCGATCGGCTCCTTTTTCTCGATGAGCCCACGGCGGCTTTGACGCCTTCAGAGACCGAACGCCTTTTTCGGGTGGTTCGGCGACTGCGTGATCGAGGCACCTCGATTGTCTTCATCTCCCATCGCCTTGAGGAACTCGAGGACCTAGTCGACAGTGTCACGGTGTTACGCGATGGTCAGCATGTAACAACAAGGGCGGCAGCCGAGCTCGACGAGGCCGCCGTCGTTCGCCTAATGGTTGGCCGCTCCATTGAGGACCTCTATCCCGGCCGTACCGAATTGGCGGCTGAGACGCCACGCGCTGTGCCGAGCCATCTCGGCGAGGTTCGTCTCAGCGTCCGCGGTCTTGCCCAGCGTGGAGTCTTCGAGAACGTTTCATTCGACGTTCGGGCAGGTGAAGTCGTCGCGATGGCTGGACTGGTCGGCGCAGGGCGTAGCGAGATCGCGCAAACGATCTTTGGCGCGACACCGCCGACTTCCGGGCAAATCTTTGTCGACGGCAAACTGACCAAAGTTTCCAATCCGCGTCAAATGCTATCCCTGGGCCTGGCCTATCTACCCGAGGACCGTGACGGCGAGGGCCTCATTCCCCGCCTCTCCATCATGCGGAACCTTGTGCTGCCGATAATGGGCCGGCTTTCGCATTTTGGTGTCGTAAGCCCGGCCCGAGAGCGGGATGTGAGCCGCCGCTACGCCGCGGACTTACAGATCAAGGCGCAAACCATCGATCAAGCTGTGGCGACGCTCTCAGGCGGCAACCGCCAGAAGGTCGTTCTCGCAAAGTGGCTAGCGATGAATCCGGGGGTGCTGATTCTCGATGAACCGACGCACGGTATAGATATCGGCACCAAGGCGCATGTCCACGCTATCGTGCGTTCATTGGCCGAGCGCGGGCTCGCCATCTTGCTTATTTCCTCCGACCTGCCGGAAGTTCTGCGGATGGGAGACCGCGTTATAGTGGTTGCGGATGGACGCATCACGGGTGTCTTCAGCCGCGCCGACGCGACGCAAGAGGCTATCATGAGCGCGGCGTCGCGGCGCAGAGAACTGGGCCGATGAAAAGGCGCTCCACACCGGGCGCCCTGCAGGCGGAATCCCTCGTGGTGGCGCCCCTGAACCGGGCAGGCGTTGGCCTATTGCGGAACCGGGCCCTTGGAGTTTCGGTATTCCTGGTTCTGCTCGGATTGCTCTTCTCAGGGCTCGCGCCCAATTTCGCGACCCTCGGCAACGTCAATACCATCGCGCTAAACGGGGCAATCCTGGTCGTCGTCGCTTGTGCTGAGGCGATTGTCGTCATCACGCGGAATTATGATCTTTCCATTGGCTCAACCGTCGCACTCGCCTCGTATGTCGGCCTCGACATTGTGCGACACTTTCCCCACGCCGGACCTATTCTGATTTTGGCGCCAGTCGCGATCGGCACAATCTGCGGGGCGATCAACGGCGTGCTCGTAGCTTATGGCCGCCTTCCTTCAGTGGTGGCGACGCTCGGCACGATGTCGGTCTTTCGAGGTCTCGCTTTCCTTTACGCAAATGGCGGCCAGATTAATGGGTCGGACCTGCCTCCTTGGGTCGAACGCACGGCGACCAGTCACATATTCGGCATATCGACACTTTTGCTCGTTGCTAGCGCCGTGGTCGTACTTGCGAGCCTGATGCTTGGAAAGCTGCGCATTGGTCGTCAAATCTACGCAATCGGGTCGAACCCGGAAGCCGCAGTGTTCTATGGCCTCAATGCACGCCGGGTGGTTTTTACCGCTTACACGATGGCCGGAATGCTCACCGGCCTCGCCGCCTTCCTTTTCGCGGCGCGCGCGAGCTGGATCGTGCCCTATCTGGCTCAGGGCCTGGAACTGACGGCGTTGGCGGCTGTCGTCGTGGGCGGTGTCAGCGTTCTCGGTGGATCCGGCACAGCGCTTGGCGCGGCCATTGGTGCGGTCACGCTCGCGACGCTCGACAACGGTCTCGTCCTGCTCGGGGCATCGGAGTTCGCCCGCGAGCTTATGCAGGGCGCCGCGATCGTTGTGGCGGTCGTCGTTGACGCTTTGCTGCAGCGTCGACTCAGGATGGTGCTCAAAATGATGCGCGATCGGAGATTCTCGTGATACGCCGCCTTCCTGGCTGGGAGACGACGCTGGTCGTTCTCCTTGTGTTCGCGGGTGCGGTAGCTAGCTTCACCTCGCCCTTTTATCTCTCATTCGACCAAATTTCCTATTCGTTGCAACAGTCAATCGCCGTTGTCGGGCTGATCGCGCTGGGGCTGATGGCAGTCGTCGTGATCGGTGAAATCGATATCTCGCTCCCCGCCATTATGGCGCTTGGCAATATCCTGTTTGCCCAACTCTCCCAGGCCGGGTTCTCGGTCTGGCTCGCATTTCCCCTAGTGCTCTTTGTCTGTGGACTGTGCGGGCTTCTCAACGGCGTCTTGGTGGTCCTTTTGGGTCTTCCGTCCCTCGCGATTACGCTCGGCGCAATGGGTGTCTACCGGGCGATCGCCTTGCTGCTAGGCGGTCAGCAGGGCTTCGCAGACTTCCTCCCCGGGTATTTCTGGCTAGGTTCCGCGTCCATATCGGGCATCGTCCCCGTTCCTTTGGTCGTATTGTTGATCGCGGCGCTGCTGTTCGGGTTTGTCATGCACTGGACAGTGCTCGGCCGGGCACTTTTTGCCTGCGGTTTAAACGCGCGGACAGCCTTTCTGTCGGGCATCCGCGTTTACGCGGTCAAGATTGTGGCCTTTACCATCGCCGGCGCAATGAGCGGACTCGCGTCCCTTGTCTACATTGGTCAGTTCCAGTCGGCGCGCGCCGACAATGCGAGCGATATGTTGCTCTTCACTGTCACCGCGGTCGTGCTGGGAGGCGTGGACATTTTTGGAGGGAGGGGAAACGTCGTTGGACTCATCCTATCGCTGTTGCTTCTTGGCACATTGGAGAATGGCATGGGACTCGCGAACGTTTCCGGATCTGTGCAGACTCTGGCGATCGGAACAGTGCTGATCGTCAGCGTGCTCATCGCGCAGGCCGGGTCATGGTCCACCGTGATGAAACGGCTGGGCGTGAACTCGTAGAACTAAGATCTCATAAATCGCTTTAGGGAGAGCTAAGATGGATAAAGAAATGATCCGGCGCTGCACCGAAGCTATGAATGAAGGGAGGATGTCGCGGCGCAAATGGCTACAGCTGATGCTGGCCAGCGGGCTTTCGATGTCCACTATCAGCGCCATGCTGGCAAATACCGGTGTCTTGGTTGGTCGTGCGGACGCAGCCACGCCACTGAGAGTCTTCAACGTGCCAAAGTTCACCGGCTTTGTCTATTTCGAGCTGGCCAAGGCCGGAGGCGAAAAGGCTTGCAAAGAACTAGGAGCGCAGCAGATCTATATCGGCACCACAACCGCTGATGTGGAGGGTCAAGTCCATGTGTTGCAAAACATCGTGCCTCAAAGGCCGGACTGCATAGTAATCGCGGCGCTTGATATCAACGCGCCCGTTCCAACCCTGAAGCAGGCGCGTCGGCGGGGCGCGATCGTCGTGACATTCGACGCCGATGTCGCTCCCGCCGGTCGAGATCTCTTCATCAACATGGCACCATTCGACGTGCAGGCGAGGGCGATGCTGGAGTCGGCTCTGGCTAACGCCCCTGACGGCGGCAAGGCGATCTGGATCGCGCCGACGCCCACTGTGGCGAATTTCATTTCACAAAAAAAGGCGATCGACGATCTCATCGCCAAAGACCCAAAATTCAAGTCGATCCAATTCGTGGATACGCTCTACGCCAACGACGACGCCGATAAGAGCTACTCCATCGGCACATCTGCGATGCAGGCACATCCTGACCTCAAGCTCTTCATATCCGGATCCGGCATCAGTACTCCAGCAATCAACAAGGCGATTCAGGATACGGATCGTGTCGGTAAGGTCTTCGCGACGGGTTTTGCCCTACCAAGCACGATGAAGACCTATCTGAGCAGCGGCACTTGCAAACAATACGCGCTCTGGAGCCCATACAAATACGGCTACATGGCGACCTACTTCGCGATTCTTCTCAAGTCCGGCAAGATCAAGAACGCAGAGGGTGTTGCCGTCGACGTGCCGACCATAGGCAGTCGAACAATCGAGGAAGGCTCAGTCGCCGATTTGTCTTCGATGCTCTTTTTCAGCAAAGGACACGACGACTTCGACACGGCTACTCCGATGACCTGACCTCAGAGGCTCCACCGAGCGGCGCGAACGGACGGAACGCGGGATACGGTGTCTTGTCGACTGGTTGGTGGGTCTCTCGATTGGCTGTCGGACTTTCGCAATTCCTTGATCGACATTCGTCTGGTATCGTTCGTTCTCTCAGGTTCGCGTCAAAGGACGCGTGGCGGCTGTTACAATCAGAATGATGATGGCACCCGTTAGCAGGTAACGCAGGCCCACGGGTGTCCGGAACGAGTTCAGCATGATGGTCAGCAAATTAAAGAAGAGAGCCGATCCCCAGATGCCGATCGCATTAGCCTGGCCGCCCGCGACGCTCGTGCCACCCAACACGACGACAGCAATCGACTCCATCAAATAGGTATCGCCCATGTTAAGGGCTGCCCCGCCGGTGAAACCTGCGAGAAGGAACCCCGCAAGTCCCGAAAAAAGCCCGGCGCCCGCGTAGCTGATCAACCGCACCTGCCGTGTCCTGATCCCCGCGAAGCGCGCCGCAGCCTCACTTTGCCCGGTTGCCAGCAAGCGCCGGCCGAACAAGCTGCGCTTTAGCCCAATCGCGAGGCCAATCGTGAGTAATACCACCAGGACGGCCAGAACACTCACCGGTCCGACGCTCAAGCTCGTGAAAGCTGACAGAAGCGATGGCGGCTTTATCGTCGCATCGCCGCCGGCATTCATCGCAAGTGACTGGAAGACAAAACTGGAAGCTAGCGTCGCGATGATCGGCGGCAGGCGCAACAGCAGAATCGCGGCATAGTTAAAGGCGCCCGCAAGCAAGCCCACGGCCGCGACAACCAGCAATCCGACAGGTATCCAGGCGTTGGAACCGTGCATCACGCCCATGCCGATATAGGCACAGAGCGTCAGAACCGCGGGCACGGACAGGTCGATATTACCCGGACCCGAGGTGATCACGAGCATCTGACTGATCGCCACGAGAACACTGAAGATGCTGAATGCCATGGCCGCATGGAAGGTCGCACTCGCACCGCCCCCGCGGGAGACGATAATGGTCGCGACAAACAAAACAGCCGCGCCGATGAAACCGAAAAGCCAAGGGGATTGGCGGATCGAGTGGCTTTGCATGATTAACGCCCACTGCGCCCGATGAACACTCGGCCGGCAAGAACCAGAAACAGAATGACCCCTTGCGCTCCGACCTGCCAAACTGGCGGAACATTGAGAAAACTCAGAAGTGACCCGGCGAGCGAGAGCGTCATCGCGCCCACCACCGTTCCGACCGGAGAGACGAGGCCACCTGTGAAACTGCCACCGCCCAGGATGACGGCGCCGACGCCGAGCAGGGTGTAGGTCGGCGCGATGTTGGGGTCGCCCGAGGTGGTGAGGCCGGAAAGCGCAAGGCCGGACAGAACGGCAAGTCCCCCGGCAGTGCCGTACATCATGATCCGGGCCTGCAAAAGCGACCAGCCGGCGCGCGCGGCGGCACGAGGATTCGCCCCTGCACCCAGCAGAACAACGCCATAGGCGCTTCGCTTCAGTAGCCAGTGCCCAGCCGCCGCCAAGGCGACGGCAATCACCAGTGGTAGAGGAATCCAGGGCGTTTGCAGCGCCATCGTGGCCGTGAGCCAGTCCGGCGCCGTGCCCCCAGGAGACGGCAAAATCAACAAGGCGAGGCCAAGCCAGACGAAGGACATCCCGAGCGTGACAATGATCGAGGGTAGGCTCCGAAGCTGAATCAGCACGCCGACCGCGGCATAGGCGACGATGCCCGCGGCCAAGAGCAACATCGCGATGAACGGCTTGTCCCGCAGGAAGACAGCCACGACGCAGGTAACAAAACCAACGAAGTTGCCCACCGAGAGATCGATGTCACCGAGGCAGATGACGAGCATCTGAGCCATAGAAGCCAGAATGAGCGGGACCGCCAAATTGAATAGCAGTCCGAAGCCAAAATAGCTGAACGCGGCGGGGCGGATCGCGAAGATGACGACCAGCATGACGACGAGCGCGATAAAGGGCAGCGCGAGCTGCAGATGGTCAGGGTTCATGCGATGGCCCGCGCGACGAGCGGGCTGGCGCTTCTTGCCGATCCCTACCGACGGCGGCGGGCGGACTACCTCAGACAAGGGCGTCCTCCCCGAAGGACGCCTGCACGATGCGGGCGGAAGTCACCTCCGTGCCCTGCAACCGTGTCGTCGCTCGCTGCTGATGAAAGATGTAGACGGTATCGCAGTTGGCCATTTCCTCGATCTCGGAGGCGAACCAGACGAAGCAGCGGCCGGCGGCCGCTTCCTCCCTGATCATGCGATAGACCTCCTGCTTAGTACCCACATCGACGCCGCGCATGGGATCGTCGAGGAAGATGATCGGCGCGTCCGTCGCCAAAGCACGCGCGAACAATACTTTTTGCTGGTTGCCGCCGCTAAGTGTGGTGAGCAAGCGGTCGATCCCGTCGGTTTTGACCTTCATGCGGTCAACCCAATCCCGCGCCATCACACGCTCCCGCACGCGGGAAATCAGTAATCCGTCGCGCAAGGCGGCAATGCTGCGGATGGTCATGTTCTCGCAGATCGACCAGAGGGGAAAGACGCCTTCAGCGCCGCGGTCTCCCGCGACATACGCGGCTTCACCCTCACCACCGGCGGCGAAGAACAGCATGCGCAGCCGCTCGCGCTGACCATGACCGTCTAGGCCGGCAAAGCCCACGACCTCTCCAGCCGACGCCTCTATCGGCAGTTCCTGCCCAGGCGTGCCCGGTGTTGCGATGCGCTTGATACCGAGGCTTCGCCGCGTCGCCTCCTCCGCAAGCGGCGTCTCGATATGGCCCATCATCCCGACGAGATCCCGGCGCCTGAGACCAGCCGCTTCACGACGTCCCACCACCTCGCCGTCGACCATCACCACCACGCGGTCGCAGACTTCGAGGATCTCGTCGAGCCTGTGGGAAATCAGGATGGAAGCAACGCCGCGATCGGCTGCACGCCGGATGAACCGCAGCAATTGTGCGGTGGCCTCATGGCCGAGAGATGATGTGGGCTCATCGAGGATGACGAACCGCGCCGGCAGGTCGGTATCGGTATAGGCGCGGGCAATCTCCACCATCTGGCGCTCCGCCAGAGACAGGTCCTCCACCTTCGCCCTGAGCGGGATGCCATGCTCAGGAAAAATATCCTCGAGCATGCCGTGGATCAGTCGCCCTGCCCGTCCGCGCCAGCCGAAGCCGCGCAGGCTCGCATGCAACATGCGTGTATTCTCGGCCAGATCCAGATTCCGGCACAACGACAATTCCTGGAATACGCAGCGCACACCATGGCGCAGCGCCTTGGCTGGACTGTAGTCTGCGCCGATCGCAGTCCCGCCGATCAGGAAGTCGCCTGCATCACGGCCGACGACACCCGCGATGATGTTCATCAGCGTGGACTTACCGGCACCATTGTGGCCGACAAGCCCCACCACATCGCCGGCAACAATGGAGAAGTCCGTCCCCCGGAGTGCGCGAACAGGTCCGAAGGATTTGGCGGCTGCCCGAAGCTCAAGTGTGGGTCGCTCGCGGAGAGTCGATAGAGCCATCAAACGACCTACCCGTTCTCGCTGTCCGTTCCGATTGCACCAATAGTTAGGGAGCCGGCGGCGGAACCGGCGGCATGGCCGAGTGATTGGTGTTGGCATCGATGATCTTGACAACAAGATCTTTGGGATAGGGCGGGTTGGCGACTCCACCTGGCGGAATCGTCCTGAGATAGGCGTCGAGATTGGTTTGATCTACGCGCAACAGAGGCACGATCACTTTCTTCGGCACGGTTTTGCCGGCTAGGATCTGCTGCGTGACCCAGAAACTGATCTGCGAAATGCTAGGCGTCGCGGAAATGGCGAAGGTCTCGTAGCCATTCTTGTCGTGTTCCTGCTTCCACCACGCCAGTTCGTCCTGCCGATTCCCCATGATGATGATGGGCACCTTGCGATTGGAATTCTGGAAGGCGATGGCCGCGCCGTAGCCGTCCCCACCTTGGGTCACGACGGCATCCACCTGCGGCAGCGACGGCAGGATTCCGCTCACCTCCTTTTGCGCAACCGTTGAGGTCCACTGGCCATAAACCGTGCCCACGATCTTGAGGCCCGGATAGGCGGTCATGGCGGCATGTACGCCGTCGCTTATGTCCTTGTCCGTGGAATCGCCCGCGATGCCGCGAATTTCAAGGATGTTGCCATGCCCATTGAGGCGCTTGGCGATATATTCGATTTCCTGTTTGCCATAGGACGACCAATCGTAGTTGACCTGCCAAGCGCAGGATGCGGTCACGATGCCTGCGAAGGAAACCACGGTGATCCCTTGGGCACAGGCGGATTTGACGACACCATTCAGTGCGGAAGATGACGCGGCCAACACGGCGATGCCGTTGTAGCCCTGCAGAATCATGTTCTGAATCTGCGACGCTTGTTCAGTGACCGAGCTGTTGGCACTGACGACTGTTGCGCCCTTGATCGTCTTAGCGGCGATTTCTTGCGCGGTGACATTCTGCCAATCTTTGACCATGACTTGCCGGAATGAATTCCCATTGTAGGAATTGCTCAAGGCGATGGTCTTGCCCGTGGTGCTGGTTGTGCCGGGTCCATCCGCGGCCTCCGCTGCAAGCGGCATCGCCACAATAGCAGTGAAAGCTAGAAGCGCTTGCCTGGTCAGGCCGATGCACAGACCACGTAGCGCTTCAGCAGCGTCTGGGTTTACTTGGCTATGGATCAATGGTCGCACTCCCTGTTGTGCGGCGCCGCGATTCGCGCGGCCGAATTTTGAGCCGGATCTCAATCCGAAGAAGCAAAGTATACTACCATGGCAGTTTACCGAAGTGAACTAAATCACAGCGGCAGCCCATCGATTTCCGCCACCGCATTCATGACGCCGCGCAATTCGGCAAGCCCCTTGAGACGACCGATAACCGGGTAACCCGGGTGAGTTTTCTTGCCAACATCGTCAAGCAACTCGTGCCCGTGGTCGGAGCGCATGGGGATGCGCCAGCGCGGGTCGCCCGTCGCACGGCGTCGGCCGGCGGCCTCCAGCAGCGCGCGAACTACCGGCACCATGGCAACGTCGCCACCGAGATGATTGGCCTCCATAAACGAGCCATCCGGCTCCTTGAGGACATTGCGCAGATGAGCGAACCAAGTCCGGTCCGCGAAGCGTCTGGCGATGGCGGGCAAATCATTCGCCGGTCCCGCGCCAAGCGAGCCGGTGCAGAGCGTCAAGCCGTTCGCCGGGCTGTCGATGGCACTCAAAATAAAGGCGATGTCGTCTTCGCTCGAGGCTATGCGACTGAGGCCGAACATGGGACGGGGAGGATCGTCCGGATGGATGCAAAGGCGGATACCCGCCTCTTCTGCTGTGGGCACAACCTCTTTCAGAAACCGTACGAGATTGGCGCGTAGCGCGGTTTTGTCGATACCCTGATAGCTGTTGAGCATGCGTCGCAGACTCGGGACGTCATAGCGGTCGTACGCCCCGGGCAACCCGGCCATGATCGCCGCCAGCAGCGCGTCTCTCTCCGCCTCGTCCGAAGCGTTGAACCAGACCCGCGCGCGGTCAAGCAGCGGCGCGTCATATTCGTCCTCAGCATTGGGACGCGCGAGAACGAAGCAGTCGAAGGCCGCGATCTCGTGGGCATTGTAGCGCAACGCATTGCCGCCGCCCGGTAGCGGGGCCCGCAACTGCGTCCGTGTCCAGTCCAGGATCGGCATGAAGTTGTAGCAGACGGTCCGAACCCCCACGGTGGCCAGGTTCCGCAACGACTGGCGATAGGCGTCGAAATGCCCGTCGAGAGCGCCGCTGCCGCGTTTGATGTCCTCATGGATCGGGAGGCTCTCCACCACGCTCCAGCGCAGCCCAAGCGCAGGATCCGCCTCAATCAACCCCTTGCGCGCCTCGATGCTCTCGAGGGTCCATAGGACGCCGTAGGGAATGTCATGCAGCGCGGTCACTATGCCGGTGGCGCCGGTTTGAGCGACATCGCGCAGCGTCACGATGTCGCTCGGGCCGAACCATCGCCAAGTCTGCTCCATTCGTTATGCGTCCTTCTTGTGCAGGAGATATCGTTCGACGGTCACTCTGGCGCCATCGCGCGCCAGGCGGGCATAGGCGCCTTCGATTGCCCGGATGAAGCCGTCATGGCGCTCAAGGTCGGTGCCAAAAATCGCTTTTTCGGACAGAAGAGCGCGAACGGCCCCTTCGGACCCGGCGCCCTCAATGCGGGCACGGAGGCCAGCGGCAAGAGGGTCGCGCACATCGATCGCAGCGCCTGTTTCATCGATGCCGCCGACGTAGCGGCACCAGGCTGCAATGGTCAGCGCGAGGCAGGGGATCGGCAGGCCACGGGCCAGACGATCGCGGACCGAGCCTAAAAGGCGCTGGGGCAGCTTCTGTGATCCGTCCATGGCAATCTGCCAGGTCCGGTGCTGGATGGCGGGGTTGCGGAAACGCTCCGCCAGATCGCGGGTATAGTCGACCAGATCCGTCTCAGGTGGCGGCGGAACAGTCAAAAGCACCTCCGCCCAGAGGCGATCTACGAACGCCGCAAGAACTGGATCAGCCATTGCCTCGGCGATTGTCTGGCGCCCGGCCAGATAGCCCACATAGGCGAGCGCGGAATGCGCGCCATTGAGTAGACGCAGCTTCATGAGCTCGAAGGGCTCGACATTCTCGGTGAGCATCGCGCCGACTCGTTCCCAACGCGGCCGCAGGCCATCAATAAAATGGTCCTCGATCACCCATTGGCGGAAAGGCTCGTGCGAAACCGGCGCCGCATCAGCGAACCCGGTGAGCATCGCAGCTTCAACCGCATCCTCGGGCACCGCCGCCGGAACAATCCGGTCGACCATGCTGCAGGGGAACGCGCCGTCTGCTGCGATCCAGGCCGAGAGGTCAGGGGCACCGACTTCGGCGAAGTTGGCGACAAGTCCCGCGAGCAACCGGCCGTTGGCGGGAAGATTGTCGCAACTCAGCACGGTGAAGGGTCTGACGCCCGCAAGGCGCCGACGACGCAACGCCTCCACAATGAAACCGACAGCGGTCCGCGGGGCATCAGGCTTGGCCAAATCATGCACGATATCCGGGTGTGACAGATTCAGGCGCCCGCTGGCGGGATCGTGGCAATAACCCTTTTCTGTCACCGTAAGCGTAACAATTGCCGTTGCGGGTGCCGTGAGCGCGTCTAGCACGTTGCTCGGGTTCTCGGGCGCCACCAACACCCCCGAGAGGCAATTGACGATGCGGGCGGTATTGCCGCGAGGTCCGCGCTCGATCGCCGTGTAAAGATAGTCCTGCGGGGCAAGGCGGTCCCGCTGATCCGGTCGCTGCAGACTGACGCCAAGGATATCCCAGGCCTCTCCACCCGCCGCTTCCGCGTCCTCGGCATAAAGTGCCAGGTGAGCGCGGGCGAACGCCCCGATACCGAGATGGACGATACGCCGGTCAGCAGGACCGCGCGGCGACGGATGCGTCTTGCGGGACAACCGTGGTGAGGTTGAGACGTCAGGCATCGAACGCCAACTGTCCCCTCGCTTGTTGCCCACAAATCCCGGTCCTGCTCACGCGAACCAGGACGTCTGTTGCCCCAAGCGCCTCGTCGGGGCCGAAAATCAGCGCCAGCCGATACGGCTGTTCGACGATGACCTCGACCATTTGCCATCTCCCATACTAGTCGGCTAGATTGACCATAGGGGCGCCACCAGGTCAAGCAGACTTGTCGAAACTCGGTGGAGCACTGAAACGGTCAATGGTCGGCGCCGCGCTGTCGTGCCTCGCGTTCGTCGCCTCAGTCTGGGAGTTAGTCGATGAGCATTGGGATCGCCCAGCAGCTTGGACCGTCTGAAGGGCTAGGCCCCATTGGCCTGCATGTGCGTAAGATCATCGAGGAGCGAATTGTCACGAACGTCTTCCGGCCCGGCGAGCGACTCTCGGAGAACGATTTGGCCGAACTTCTCGGCGTCAGTCGCCAGCCGATACGTGAGGCGCTCATTCGACTAACGGAAGCGGGGCTTGTGCGTGTCATGCCCCAACGCGCCACGATCGTGACCCGGATATCCGTCGCGCGTGTCAATAGCGCACGGTTCCTGCGTGCGGCAGTGGAACGGGCGGTCGTTCGTGAGGCCGCGCTTCAGGCCAAACCTCACCACATCGCACAGATGCGCGCGCTGATTCGGGAGCAGACGACGGCTATTCGGGAGGGTGATCACGCGCGTTTTCTCGCGCTCGACGACGATCTTCACCGGGCTTTCGCTGTATCCATGGCCCATGAGGGCGTCTGGCGAACATTGCAGAACGTCAAACTACAGATGGACCGCGTGCGATACCTCAGCCTCCCCGACGCAACGCCGGCATCACGACTGATTCGCCAACATGCTGCAATCGTCGACGCAATCGCGGCACGCGACCCGGATGCGGCGGAGGCCATGATGCAGAAGCATCTGGAAGAGCTTCTCAGCTCCCTCCCCCGACTCGTCGCACGGTTGCCGGAGTATTTCGATAGTTCCGATGTCGCCTGAGGGATCCGGAAAGGAGATCAATGATGCGCGTCTCGCGCGCCTCCGCCGGTCCTCATGGTATCGCCACGAGGGGGCGGACCTGTGTTCTGTGCCACCCTTCTGCGTGTCGCTGCCAATAGTCCTGCTTCAGTTTTGACGAAAGTGCACCGGGTCGGTCGTTGCCAACTATCCGCTTTCCGATGCGTGAGACCGGCATTACGCCACCGGCCGTAGTGGCGCAAAAAACCTCGTCGGCGTCCTCGAGCAAAGCGCGCGGGATTGGCGCAATGGTCGCTGTGATCCCCATTTCTGCACAAAGTTCCAAGACGGACCGACGCGTGATCCCATGCAGGCTGCCGCGGTCCGGGGTCAGAACCCGACCGTCCTTCACGATGAAAATGTTGAAGCCAGGTCCTTCAGTAACGAAGCCATCTGCGTCGCATAGCACGGCGGTATCGTAGCCATTATCGTGGGCCTCAAAAAGGCCGGTAGTCAGATCACTCCATTGATAATTCTTCACCGTTGGATCAACGGAGGCGTCAGGAACACGTGGTGTGCTAGCGATCCAAAGATGGGCACCACGAGCCTGCACGTCCGGCGGAATGACATCAATCCATGGTAGCGCGTAAGCGACGAGATGGTTCTCGCAATCGGCCGGCCGCCGTGAACCGGCTGTGCGGGGCCGCCCTCGCAGCGCGACCATTGCTACATAAGCATCTTGCAATCCGGTGAGAGCAACGCAGCGATGGAGCACTGCCTCAATCGCAGACCTGTCTTCCGGGGGACGAAGACGTCGGGATTCCATCGAACGCTCGAACCGATCTAGGTGGTCACTAAGTCGAAAGAACCCGCCCTGGAATACATGCACAACGTCATAGACAGCATCGGATCGTGTAAATCCCCAGTCCGTCACTGGAATGGCGGCCTCTGCGATGGGGAGGTAGCGGCCCTTCACATAGGCTGCTCCAGCGGTATACGAGGATTGATCCATACTGAGTGTCTCCAAGCAGTTCACGGTCGGCGAACATGGCTGCGGCTGTAATCTCTAGCGGCCAACAAACGAACAAGCCGCAGCAGCCACGACCTCATAGCGCGGCATCGATGGAAACAGCAAATTGGCCGACGGCCAGCGCTGAAACGGCACCTTCCGATTAGAACTGGATGACGAGCCGTCCTCTCGTACCGCCAGCCTCTAGCCGGCGATGGACGTCAGCCGCCATCTCCGGCGGATAGACATCTGCCACGCGAAGCGTGAGTCTGCCGGCCTCGACCTCCTGTCGGAGCCGATCGAGCTTCTCCAGCTCCTGCGCGTAGGAACGCACAAAGGTTGTCGTGAAGTGGATGTCCCGCTGCGGGATGCCTTGGAATCCGCGGACAGACGTGAAGCCGCCTCCGTCACGAACAGCGGAGATGACAGGCTCATTGAGCACCGCTCCGTCTGCTAGTCCGTCGACCCCTTGAGGAAAGTGGCTGCGAATCCGCGACGCGACGTCATCGCCTCGTTTAACAACGATGTCGGCCCCGAGCGATGCAACCAGCTTTTCGTCTTTTTCGGAAGCATCGGCGATGACCGTGAGCCCGTCGGCTTTGGCGAGTTGGATGACGTAGCCGCCGTAAGCGCCCGCAGCGCCGGTCACTGCGATGACCTGGCCCGGAGACAGCTTGAGCAGATCAAGGGATAGCCGGGCCGTCAGACCGTTCATCGGCAAGGTGCAGGCCTCCGAGTGAGGCTTTCCGGAAGGTGCCTTCACAACCGATCGGGCATCAAGCACAATTTGCTCGCGATAGGCACCATGGCTGCCTTTGGGCAAAACGATCGCGATGACGGCGTCCCCAACCTTCAGCCTGTCGGGAACGCCACTTCCAACTTCATCGACGATCCCCGCTGCCTCCATTCCCGGCACGTAAGGCGGCGGATCGGCCTTCTGCTGTTCGGCGCGTGTCCCGTCTCGGGCCAGCACGTCCGTAGGGTTGACCGTCGCTGCACGCACGCGGACCCGCACCTGTCCAGAGCCGGCGTGAACTTCGGGCAATTCGACGACCCGTAGAACCTCAGGACCGCCATGAATGAATAATCCCACTGCGCGCATCGCTTCGTCCTTCATCCAATAGGCCAAGTCGCGTTTGGCACCCGCAGGAATGGTAATGGACCGACCCGCCTAAGGTCCAGGATGCGATCGGTCAGCGTGGAACTAGCGGTGTCCTGCGGAAGCCGAGATCCGCGGCGCAATGGTCTTGGATCGCGAACTTACCTTGCAACACGCTACGTCGGAACATGATTTTTCGGAAGATGTAGCATGTCCGGCTCAATAGCCGTCGAAAGGGCCGGAGCCCGGAATGAAAGAACTGCCGCCCAGTTCCTTACGGCGCGGGTTCAGCTTGCGTCCCGACCCCGACAGCTACCTTATTTCCGAGCGGGTATCGTCTCTCAAGGCGCTCTGCGCAGCTGTGGCGGCTCACATGGCCGTGAAGCCGTCACGGCAACGCTGAAGCGCGGCACTTATCTCATCAACACGGCACGCGGCAGACTCGTTGACCGCGACGCTGTCTTGCGGGCACCGGTGCGAAATCCTACAAACTGATCTGAGGTACAGCTGCGAGTCCGGCCTTACACAAGTCGACCAACATACCTTCTCTGGGTGGCGTCAAAGGTGTTCGATCTGGAATGCGAATAAAGAGGGGGTCGAGGGCTTTGGCCAAGCCGAGGTCTACTATTGCTGTTGCGCGGGAGACATCGTGGCGCCATCTCAGGCTTGAAAGGAAAGAGTGTCATGTCCGCGGGAAATGCTGCGACGGAGGAGGATCAACGTGCATCCTATCTGCGCGATGCGCAGAACAAAGCAATTTGCCTGTTTGACGAGATAGAACGCGACCTGATCCGGCCAGGCGTCAGCGAGCAGGGACTCAGCGACCAGATCCACGCGCTTGCCGCCGAGCGCTACGGCGTGACCGCCCATTGGCACAAGCGTGTGATCAGGAGCGGGCCGCATACGCTGATGCCGTATGTCGAAAATCCGCCGGACCGCATAGTCGAGGCGGACGATATCCTGTTTGTCGATCTGGGACCGGTGTTCGAGGCCTGGGAAGCGGATTTCGGGCGAACCTTCGTGCTGGGGGGCGATCCTGTCAAACATCGGCTCCGGGACGCGCTTGAGCCGGTTTTTCTTGCGGCAAAGTCCCACTTTCAATCCAATCCCGACATCACCGGCGAAGCCTTTTATGACATCGCGTGCGAATTGGCGAAACAGGCGGGGTGGGAGTTCGGCGGCCGCATTGCTGGACATCTCGTTGGCTCTTTTCCGCACGAGACGATCCCCAACGACCGGATCACGCTGTACATCACCCGGGGCAACCTTGACGCCATGAGCCGCCTCAATCCGCTGGGACAAAAGCGGCACTGGATATTGGAGATCCATCTTGTGGACCGCGCTCGCCAAATCGGTGGATTCTACGAGCAACTCCTGACAGTCGATTGAGTGGCGACGTCAGAGTTGCCAATGAGCGCAACTATACAAATCGCAGCAGCCGTTGTGATTCGAGAGAACGGGCACTAGCCCGCGCAGTCATGCCGATCGGCCGCACCGAAATTTAAACGACGCTACAAGAGAATGACGGCCTTTTCCACTACCTCGGGCTTCGCGAGCGCCAGCTCGATCACGTCCGACGCGTCTTTAAGCTCAATCCGGTGAGTGATGATGGTGCGCACTTTGCTTTGATTTTCGCGAACCAGCTTTAGCGCCTCGGGAAACATACGAACGCTATTACGCGAGCCGAAGACCGCCAACTCCTTTTTGGAATAGGTGATAACTGGCACTGCGACGTCACGATCCGAGATCCCTACGATGACAATCCGCCCAGCCGCCGAGACGACATCGAATGCGCTGCGTATGGCGGCCGGCGAGCCTGTCGCATCGATCACCACCGTCGGCCCATCTCCTCCGAGCCAGCGTCTAATCTCGGATACCCAGTCGCCACGCGCATCGACAACTTTGTCGGCCCCGACTGCCGCGGCACGCTCAAGGCGAGTTTGAACAAGATCAGCGACAGCCACTCTCGCGCCGTAGGCCTTCGCACTCAGCAGCAACGCTTGGCCGATGGGTCCGGCGCCGATAATCAATACGCTGTCCCCATCATTCACGCCCGCGCGTTTGACCGCTTGTAGGGCAATGGTCATCGGCTCGGCGAAGGCGGCCAGCTCACGATCGAGATCGCCGGCCTCATTAAGCAATCTCTCCGGTACGCATAGCAATTCCTGGAAGGCGCCAGGTGAGTGCACGCCGATGATATTGAGGTCGATGCAGCAGTTGTATCGCCCGAGGCTGCAAGGATAGCAATGTCCACACCCGATGAGGGGTTCCACCACGACACGGCTTCCGACTGGGATTAGCCGCTCGCAATCCGCGCCGAACCCCAGAACCGTTCCGCAAAATTCGTGACCCTGAACCTGAGGGAAGCGGGAATAGGGATGATCACCGAGATAGAGGTGATAATCCGAGCCGCAAATCCCCGCGGCCTCGATTTTGATCAGCGCCTCCCCGCTAGCTGGCCCTAGAGGTTCCGCTGTCTGGAGCACCTCCATATGCCGCGGTGCCGTCGTCACGAGCGATTGCATCAGGCCGATCCTTACCTTACTCGTGCGGGCACACCACCCGGCTCGACAGATTTCGTCGGTCAGAAAAGATCCCAGTAGTGATCGCGGGCTCTGGCCGCTTTGGCCGATTCCTCTAGGATGATTTTGCCCATCCTAAGATAGTAAACCCGTGAGGACAGCCGTAACGCGCTGCGGACGTTCTGGTCAACGAGGAGAATGGACACGCCGGTGGTCGAGCAGAGGCGGGCGATTTCGGTCATGATCATGGCAGCCGTCGCTGGCGCCAGCCCGATCGAAGGCTCGTCGAGCAGCATGAGGCGGGGTCGGTTGACGATCGCCATGCCGATTGCAAGCATCCGCTGTTCCCCGCCGCTGAGCGTGCCGGCGAGCTGGTCACGACGTTCGCGCAAGCGAGGAAAGATCTTGAATATCTCGTTCAGCCTGTCGTCGAGATCAGGCGGCGAGGTCGAGTAAGCGCCAAGACGCAGGTTGGTTACAACGCTCAGCGGCCGGAAGACCGGTGACTCGGCTGGCGTCATGGAAATCCCGGCCGCGACGTTGCGATAGTAGGACCGGCGGGAAATGTCATGACCGAAGCTTCGAACCACGCCTGAGCGGTCACGCATCATCCCCATGATCGACTGTAGAAGACTGGTCTTGCCCGCGCCGTTGTGACCAAGCACGGTGACGATCTCGCCCTCATCGACATGAAGATTCACATCTGTCAATACCACCCGCTTCCCATAGCGAGCGCTAAGGCCCGATACGGTGAGCGGCGTTCCGCTGTGGTCTTTTGCGAGATCCACAGCTCAGGTCCCGAAATACAAATCGACGAGATCGGGACGCGTGGTGATGGCTTCAACGGTTCCTTCCGCCATGATGGCACCCGCGTTCATAAACAAAATTCGATCCGCCAGTTCCGAGACGACGTGCAAGCTATGCTCGACGATACAGATCGACTTACCGCTTTGCGCAAGCGTTCGAACGAGCGCGATGATCTGGTCAGCCGCCTGGGGATCAACCCCCGATGTCGGTTCATCGAGCAGGAGAACCTGCGCACCTGTTGCCAGCAGGCGCGCGAAAGCGACAAGCTTTTGCTGGCCGAAAGCGAGATCTTGGGCGGTGCGGTTCGCGTGCGGTGCGATTCCGACATTCTCCAACTGACGCAGCGCCTCGGCCCTCACCTCGGCTTCGCCCCTAGCTACCCGCATAGGCGCAAGAAATGTCATAGCCAGGTTCTCGCCAGCTTGACGAGGAACGCCGATCGCAACGTTGTTGAGGGCGGAAAGACCGGGCAAAATGCGTACATGCTGGAAATATCGCGCCATGCCAGATCTGGCCACTGCGCAGGGATCAGCACCCGCTAAGGATTGCCCGTGCAGCGTCACCTCTCCTTGGTCCGGGCGGATCGCGCCCGTCATCAGATTGAAGATCGTGCTTTTGCCAGCACCGTTCGGTCCGATCAACGCGACGATTTCTCCCGGATGCAGGTCGAAGCTGACGTCCTTTACCGCCTGCAGACCACCGAAACTCTTCGAGAGATTCCTGACCCGGACAATTGGCGAGGCGATCATCGGATTGGGCACGCTACTTTTAGCTAAGGCCGGTTGATCCCGCTCGCCCACCGTCTTTAGGAGCGTGGCTTGTACGACCCTAGGTACAGCGGAGATCGCCTCCCGAGGAAAACGGCGCATCGCAATCAAACCTTCCGGCAGCAGTCCTCGTGGCCTGAAAACCATACCGGCAACTAGAATCGATCCGTAGATGACGGTCTGCCACGGGACCGCGCTGTCGCTCGACAGCGAGGGGACGTTTTCCAGGATCGGGCGCAACGCACCGATAACGATTGCCGCGACAACGCTGCCCAAGATGTTTCCCGGACCACCGAGGGCGACGCAGGCCGCAACCAGAATCGCGAGATCGAGGCTGTATGTTGTAGGCGCGACGAACTGCATATAGGCGGCCGAGATTGCGCCCGTCGCGCCTGCCATGGCGGCCGTCATCGCGAAAGCGAGCGACTTCGGCGCGATCGTCCGCTTTCCCAGCGCCTGGATCGCGATCTCGTCCTCACGAATCCCGCGCAGAAGGCGGCCAAATGGTGATCGGCCAATCCACCAACACACCAGCGAGACAAACGCGGCCCAGGCAAGCAGGAACCAAAAAGCTTGATCGGTGGTGTTTATCTCGTAGCCAAAAAATCCGATTGGCGGAACCACGATTCCGTTCGGACCACCCGTCAGCCCGACCCAGCTCGAAGCGATCGTAACGACCAAAAAATGGAAAGCAAGTGTCAGCAGGATCAGATAGTCGCCCCTTACGCGACGGGCCGCTGGTGCCGCGACCACAAGTCCGCCGACGAAGGACACAACGATCGCGCTGGCTAGGCCGCCAAGAAACGGCCAGCCTGGTCCGATGACCGCGGCGCCGGTGAGGGTCATTCCCTGCGCGGTCATGATCGCGCAGGTATAGGCGCCCAGGCCATAGAACGCCGCCGTCGCCATCGACATCTGGCCGGCGAAGCCGAGAAGCAGGTTCAGCGAAACCGCTAGCGCCACCAGGAACGTGATCTGGTTCGCGAGATCGGCGATATAGGACCCACCCATCTTCTATCTCACGCGCCGCTGGGGCTGCGCAATAACCCCTCTGGCCTGAACACGACTACTACCAGGAGCACCGCGAAGACCAAAATCACGCCAAGATTCTGCGACAGGAAAAGGCCGCTGAAAACAAGTAGAAATCCCAATACGAAACCACCTAAAGCCGCGCCACGAATTGATCCGATGCCGCCAAGGAAAACGCCGATCACGCCGAACATGACAGGTTGCAATCCCATCGTTGGATAGGCCACGAAGCTGATCGTCTCAAAGAAGGCGGCAAGCCCCGCCATCGCGCTGCCAATGCCGAAGACGAGGACCGAGATGCGCTCGACCGGGATTCCAACAGCCATTGCCATCGTCGGATTGGTTCGCACCGCCGTTATGGCGTTGCCGGTCCGGGTTCTCGTGATGAACAGGAAAACGAGGAATATCGTCGCGGCCGCGCAGAAGGCCGTTAATACCTGCAGCCTCGTCACTGTCACGGAGCCGAGATAGAGCGTCGCGTTGGGAAATCCGGGGACTTGTTTGACGAGCGGACCGAAAATCAGTTGCAATGCCGCTGCCCCCGCGGCCGCGACGCCGAGTGAGGCCAGAAATATCGAGAGCACCGATGCACCGCGCGCGCGCATGGGCCGATACAGGATTGCGTCGATCGCGCAGCCGACCGCTGCGGCGCTTATCACGGACGCGAAGGCCCCGAGCCAAAGAGACAAGCCAAGCTGCACCGAGATGACGAAAGCCGCATAGCCGGCGACCGCGTAGGTTACGGAATGCGCCAGGTGAAACGTCCGGGTCGTTGCGTAGATGAGCCAGAAACTCGCAGCGAGCAGCGCATAGGTCGCCCCTTGCACAATCCCGAAGGCGATGAGCTGGAGAAGCTGGTTCATCTGCTATGACGGCTCGGCATCTGGCGCCCTTCGCGAGCGCAAAAGGGCGCCATGCTCCTTAGGCCGGACCGAGCGTTGTGGAATTCTTCTCGATCGTCGCGACCTTGGTCAGAACTCCGCCCAGGCCGATCTGAAACACGCCCAAAGGCTTTGTCACCGAGTGGTCCTTCAGATTGAAGGTCATGACGCCCGCTGCCGCTGCGGATCCGCCATAGACCGATGGGAAGCTGGGACCCGCTTGGAACGCGTCGCTCAAAACACTGCCCCTGCCCGGTGTCTTCCCGGCTTTGATAGTGCGACCGATGAGGGCGGCCAGGATATTCGTGGCTTCGAAGAAGTTGGCGGCGAAATAGTCCGGCGGAGTCTTGTATTTCGCCTTGAAGGTCTCGACGAACAAAGCGTTATAGGGATTCGGATTTTGCGGCTGATAGCCGTCTACGGCGAGAAAGCAATTATTGGCGATGGCGCTGCCGGCGATGTCCGGTACGGTTGGTGTTCCGAGGTCGATCGACATGATGGGAATGTCGACACCAGCCTCGCGCACCTGCTTGATGAAATAGCCCTGATCATTGCCATAGATGGTCGTGAAGATGGCATCCGCCTTGGCACTTTTCAGCCGAGCAATCAGCGAGCTGAAATCGGTCGTGCCGATATTGACGAATTCCGTGGAGGCGATTTGACCGCCACTGACCTGAGGCCAGACGCGCGGCGCGATCTCATTGATCGCGGCTGTCCCATTCTCTTGTTGGCCGATGAGTGCCAGTCGCTTGGCGGAGGGAAACCGCTTGGCCAGATAGGCGAGGCCGCCCGTTGCCGGATCGAGCGCGAAAAGCGCCATCGTAATCCAAACATCGGTCTTTCCAAGACCTGTTGGTCCCGCGCCGCCGCTCCAGAATGTGGTGAGGCCGACATTCGCGATCAGCGGAAACAGCGCTTCGGTCGCGGGTCCATAGGAGGAACCAAGCGACTGAATCCGCTCCTGAGAAATAAGGCGACGAACGCCCGTCACGGCAGGTGGAACGAGGCCGCCCTGATGGTCATTCAGCTTCAGCACGATAGTCGGCCCACCCGACGCCCGAATGAGATCCGTGGCCGTCGTGGCGCCTCGAGTCATGGCTTGACCGAAGCTGGCGCCCGTTCCCGTCAAAGCAAGATTAAGACCATGATTCCACGTCAATCCCGCCCCGGCACTCTTGCCGCCCTTGCCAAACCAGGGCTCCAGAGGCCCCGAAACATCCTGCGCCCGCGCTACCCCCGAAACGCCCAGAGACGCGCTTACGGCCATCGCACCTGTCCCAAGCATTACTGCCCGACGTGACAGTCCGTCCTGCCACTTTCCTTTTGTCGTCACTCGATGTTCCTCCCTTTTTTGCTTTTTTATGCGCCGTCACCCTGCGCATCACGCCTGTCTGAGAATTTCCGCGATCTGGTCGTTCGTCGGCGGACCCATATTGGGATCGCCGCCGATAATTCCGCCGTCCACGGGCAGTATCTGCCCCGTCACGAAGCCCGCATCGTCCGAAAGCAGAAACGCTATCACAGAGGCAACATCGGCTGGCTTCCCGAACCGCGCCATTGGTGTTCGATCGAGCAGCGCTTTCCGGTATTTCGGCATACTTAGAATTCCTGTCGTGAGCGGGGTCTCGATATAGCCGGGGCTAACAGCATTGACGCGAATGTTGTCGCCGGCCCATTCGGTGGCGAGGCAGCGGGTGAGCATGGCAACACCGCCTTTGGACGCGGCATAGGAGATCAGATTCGTTGTTCCGAAATGGGCAAGCATGGACGCTACGTTGACAATCGCGCCGGGCAGCCCTCTTTCCACCAGAATCCGCGCGAATGCGCGCGCCGCCAGTAACGTCCCGAGGAGATTGACATCGAGGACGCGCCGCCAATCCTCCACTTTCACATCGAAGGCGGAGGCCCTCACATTGGTGCCGGCACAATTCACAAGCCACTGGGCGGGCTTCGATCGAAACGCGAGATCGGCAAAAAGCGCGTCACAGGCTGCCTCCTCGCTGACATCGACGCCCGCCGCCTCGACGCTCAGACCCTCGGCGGCAAGCACCGTCGCAAACGATCGCGCGGCTTCCTCTGAACGGTCCGCGACCACGACGACATGCCCGCGCCGCGCAAGCCACTCCGCGGTTGCCGCCCCGATTCCGGATGCGCCACCAATCACCACGACCACAGGCGGCGAATAAGCCGACTTTTGCATGAAGTCTCTGACGTCTCCCAGCGTTGAGGTTTAGTTGTCGCCAATTTCCGACAACGTATTCAGATCATTGTTCCCCGGTCAAGCGATCATAGGTTCTACCTTCCAAGACGAGCCGTGTTATATCCGTTGATGACAGATGAAAGGGAGAAACCATGCCGAACGCAATCTTCGGTGAGGGAATTGTCGAGGGCGAAGGCCCGGTCGCCATGCAGGATGGCACTGTCTGGGCCGTCGAGATGGCTGGATCACGCGCTTGCGTCACCAGTGTCGATTTGGATGGGAAGGTTGAGACGCGGATCAAAGTCGGCGGGCGGCCGAATGGCATGACCGTCGATGGCGATGGTCGGATCTGGGTGGCGGAGGCCAGGGAAGGTGTGGTGCTCTGCTTCGATCCGGACGGACGCCTGGCGAAGCGCATAACCCATCCGACAGACCGCTTCCTCTGGCCGAATGATCTGAGGTTTGGTCCCGACGGGCACTTGTATTTGACTGATTCAGGAATTCTCGACACTGTTTTCATCACAGGCCTGGATATCAACCCAGACTATGCAACGCTTCCTTATCGGGGCTGCTCCTACGAGATTGATCCAATAAAAGGTCAGGTCGTTCGCCAATTCGATGAAAACATTAAATTCACAAATGGCATCGCCTTTGGTCCAGACAATTTTCTCTACGTCAATGAGACCTTGGGGGGTTCTGTGTTCCGCTACGATATTTTCGGAAGCAAGACGCCACAGCGGGAAGTTTTCGGAAACGTCAACAAGCTGGGCGACTCTCCCGTTTGGAGAGGGCCGGATGGTATGGCATTCGGCACTGATGGCAACCTGTATTGCACGGTTTACGGCCAAGGCGATGTGACGATACTGAACCCCGCTGGCGAGGTCGTCGGCCGTCTTCCGACGAATGGTCCGAAGCCCACGAACATAGCTTTCGCGTCGGAGGGTCGACGAGCCTTTGTCACGGAGGTTTCGGCGTCGAGAATCGAAGTCCTAGAGACACCCTGTGAAGGTCTTCCTCTTTTCAAGCCGCGTCTGGCCATCTGAGGAGACGGCCGTCGGACTAGGCCTCTCCTGATATCCGGGCGGCGGGACTCGCCCGGATACGTCCCTGCACTCCCACAAAATGCCCCGGACATAACGACTCCAGCTCATACCGAAGGAAAATTTTCGAGCGGGTAGGCGTCGCTCGGCGCGCCCCAGGCGCAATAACCGCCATCGACAGGCAGCGTCACGCCCGTGATGAATTCGGCGCGGTCAGACGCCAGAAACAACATTGCCTCGGCGACATGTTCGGCTTTCCCTAGCTTCCCCATTGGGGTCCGGCGGCGAATGCGATCTCCATCGACTTTTCCATCCTCGATTAACTTGGCGAGCAACGGCGTCAACATATAGCCAGGCGCGACAGCATTGACTCGAATGCCGTGAGGTGCCCACTCGCAGGCGAGCACCTGTGTCAGCATGCCGATGCCGGCCTTGGCCGCGCTATAGGCCGTCCGCACCGGTAGGCCGAGAATACCCGCGATCGAGTTGAGATTGAGGATCACGCCCGACCTCTGCTCGATCATATGTGGCGCGACCGTTTTGGAGACGAGGTAGGTGCCTGTCAGGTGGATATCGATCAGCCGCTGCCAGTGTGCGAGGGTCTGATCCACCGTCGGCACGAAGCTATCCGGAATGCCCGCGTTGTTGACCAGGATGTCGATGCGGCCAAAGCGCGCCGCCACATCGGCGACCATGGCGGTGACCGAGGCCTCGTCGGCAACATCGCCGGCAATGGCATAATGTTTCGGTCCCAACAACCGGGCCGCCGTTTCAGCTGCTTCGGCACGCAGGTCATTGATGATGATCAGAGCGCCCGCACCTGCGAAAACGCGAGCAGTCGCAAGGCCCAGGCCACTACCCGCACCGGTGATCAGCGCGACCCTCCCCTCCAATTCGCCCATCATCGGTTCCCTATTTTCCTTGCTTGTAAGGGCGCTTCCCAGGCCACGGTCGCAAGCGCCCAATGCGGCATCTTCAGGCAGCGAACGAAGCCCCAACCAACCGGCTTTCAAATGCTTCGTCGTCGAGGTCTTTGGTCAAGAGCATATCCGTGACCCGGCCACCCAGCATGACGCAAACTCTCTGGCACCTTTTCAACTCGGCGGCTTCTGTCGAATACCAGAGAACGGCGGTGCCCTTTTTCGCCTGAGCACTGACGATTGCGTGGATCTCCAACTTGGTCTCCTCATCGACGCCGCGCGTGGGGTCGTCGAGCAGAAGGACATCAGGCGCATCGGCGAGCGCGCGGCCCACGAGAACTTTCTGCTGCGTGCCGCCGCTCAAGCTGGTGATTCCATCCGCGAGCTCCCCGCGCACCCGCAGAGCATCGCGCCATGTTTCTGCGAGTGATCGTTCGGCATCTCGAGCGATCCAACCGAAGCGAGACAGCACTCCGAGCGCGGAGACCGAGAGGTTGCGTTCGACGCTCCACTGCCGAAATACGCCCTCAGTTGCACGGTCACCGCTCACGAAGGTAAGGCGGCCCGAAACGCGGATGCCAGAATGATGGCGTGCCAATCGACTTGCGGCGAAAATCGCGCGAAGCACGGCCTTCTGCCCTTGACCCTCCAAGCCACCGAGACCGACGACCTCGCCATTCGCAACGCGCAGGTCATCGAGCTTGATAACGTCATTGGAATAGCTTGAGATCGAGATGCCTCCAGCGTGGCCGCGGTCTTCCGCTTGAGAGGCTGCGGCCTCCGCCTGAAGCTTCACCGGCGCTGGTTTCGAAAGCCCTCGGCTGTGCATGGCGGAAACCAGATCGCCGCGCGTCGCGCCGGCCATGGAGCGCTCCGCGACCACGACCCCATCCGCCATGACGTAGGCGCGGTCGAGCTCGCGAATGACCTCCTGCAGTTTGTGAGTCGAAACCAGCACAGCCAGGCCACGACTTTGTGCCTCCCGCCGCAGCCAGCGATACAGACTTTCCGCGCTGAACGCGTCAAGCGAACTGGTCGGCTCATCCAAAACCAGGCAGGTTGCAAGCTCGCCTTCCGCCCAGAGCCCGGAAAGTGCGACAGCGAGCATCTGCCGCTGAGAGATCGACAGATACTCGATCCTTTGTTCGGCGGACATGCCGTGGCCAGGAAAAATATCACCGAGAATCGCCATGATCATGCGATCCGCGCGGCGGCGCCAGCCGCGCCCGGCCCCTACCGCGCGCGCTCCCGCGAAGATTGCCGCCTCTCGAAGCTGCAGATTCCCAGGCAACTCAAGCTCCTGAGGCACGCTCCGGATACCGAGTTCGAGGGCTTGGCCCGGAGTAAGGCTGCTCGTCACCTCCTCGCCTCGAACAATCATGCGGCCGGCGTCGGGCTGATGTTCCCCGTTGATGACGCGCATGGTGGTGCTTTTTCCGGCACCGTTATGGCCGATGAGTCCCACCAGTTCGCCCGCATGCACTTCAATGGTGGCACTCTGAACAGCCCGGGTCGAACCGAAACTCTTTGAGATGCCGTCTAGCGCGACAAGGACGGGGCCACGATCGCTCATGGATATACCACGATCTTGAGCGCGGCAACGGCGCGGCTGTCGAGTTGCCGCATGATTTCAGCAATGTCGTCCAGCTCACGGATTTCGATGAGGCGCTGCAGGGAGGCCGCGTCATGTGGGACGACGCCGCGAGCGAGAAGACTGAACGCCGACTCGAATTCCTGTCTCCGATACATATGCGATCCGGTAATGGTGCGCTCCTGCCGTTGGAGTTGGACACCACTAAAATTCAGCGCGGGGGCGGCGACGCCAACCAGAACAACATGACCGTCGGCGCGGACCGCGGCGAGCGCGGTCTCCGCCGGCTTGGCGCCTCCCACACACTCAAAGGCGACATCGTACATGTCTGGCTGAACCGGAACCCCCTCGGCAACGTGGAAGCCGAAATACGCCATCGTCGCACGGCGCCCCTCGTCCGGATCGACCATCGTGATTTTCGCGACACCACGGGCTCGCAGGACGAAACCCACCAGGGCTCCGATTGGGCCGCAGCCCAGCACGACGCAATCATCCTCCGAAGTGAGAGCGACGCGGCCAGCTGCATGCACCGCGACGGCGAGCGGCTCGACTAGAACCTGAAGCAGGCGCGGCACTGAGTCTGGAACACCGATCAGGTTGCCGACCGGCACGACGACAGCTTCGGCAAGGCCGCCTGGGATCTGCCCGCCGATCAATTTCATTTGGGCGCACAGCCGTTCATCGCCGCGCCGGCAGGGTGCGCAATTGCCGCAACCGACCTGCGGCAGGAAGGCAACTCTCGCTCCGGGCACAAAACCTCCCGCCGCCGGTCCAGCAATCTCACTGATTGTGCCGATGACCTCATGGCCAAGCACGATGGGCGGCCTGATGACAGGATGGTTCCCGCGGTACATCGTGAGATCCGAGCCACATACTCCGCAGACCTCAACCGCGATCCGGGCGTAGCCTTCCGGCAGCGACGAAAGCTCGCCGCGAACTACTTCGACACGGCGCGGGTCCAGCACCGTCGCCTGGCGAACCGAGGCTGTCGCTTGGGACTGCATGATGAGCTCCTTCACCGCTTGGGCATGGCGGCAAGCACACCGACAATGACCGCACCCTCGGCGATATGCTGAACGCCCGGGCCAGCGGCGGTCAGGCTGACGAGCGTCGCGAGCAGGGTGAGCAGCAAAGCCGCCCACCAGACGCCCGCGACATTCGAGCGGCCACCGGCGATCGCGGAGCCGCCGAGCACGACAACAGCGATGGCCCCGAGCTGATACTGCTCCGCCATGTCGAGCGAAGGACCATTGGAATAGGCACCCAACAGCAGTCCGCAAATCGCGGCGGTCCCACCACTCAGCATATAAGCGCGGAGAACAACCCGAGACGTTGCGATTCCCGCCAGCCGCGCCGCTTCCGGCGATTGGCCGGTCGCCAGGACCTCTCGCCCGTAGCGGGCTCGGGTGAGCAGGATGCTCGCGACGATGCCGACCCCGACGACCAGAAGCGACAGCGGTGACACGCCGATGAAGTGCCCCACGGCGAAATGGATCAGCGCTGGGCTAGGTGCCTTCGCACCCGTCGCCGCCAGCAATTCGACGACCGTCCGCAAAACGAATCCAACGGCGAGCGTCGCGACAAGCGGCGGGATCGAGAGCAGACGAATGATACTGAAGTTCACGAGGCCGACAATGGGGCCGAGCACCAGAATGGCCGCCAAAGCTGGCAACAGCATGGCGTCTGAACCGCGCATGATGCTGGCACTGAGGTAGGCGGAAAGCGTCACGACATAGGGCACGGATAGATCGATATTGCCGCTGCCCGTGCTGATGACGAAGACCTCGCCGAACCCGACCAGCGCCAGGAAGGACGCGACGATGATCGACTGCTGCAGGGTGCCGAGAAAGCCCTGCCCCGCCACCGCCCCTGTCGCGACCCAGACGAGGAGGGCGCCCAGCGCCGCCGGCAGCCAGTCAGCATGCCAGCGCCGCGAGCGGCTAGCACGCGCGGAGCCGGATCCGGTGAGCGCCTTACTCGTCATGGGGCGGCAAGCGCTCTGGATGGCGGGCGGAGGCGCCTGAAGGCGACGACCCGCACACCCAACGCGACGACCAGGATCAACCCTTCGACCGCGCTCGTATAGGCGGCGGAGACGTTAAGGAAGGCCATGATGGAGGTGATGAGGCCGATCGCCACCGCCGCACAGACCGCGCCGACCGCATCGACCCGCCCGCCCCGAAACTCTCCGCCACCCACGATGACCGCCGCCACGGTCGAGAGAACGAGCGTGGCGGCGCCATTCGCGTCGCCTGAGCCCGTCGAGCCAGTGAGAACGAGGCCAGCGAGAAGACCCATGAGCGCGGCCAAACCATAGAGCGTCATCTTCAGTCGGATGACTGAAAGGCCGACGCGCGTGGCCGCCTCCGGGCTCGCACCCACGGCGCGCAAACGGATGCCAAGCCGCGTCCGGTTCAGCAGGAGATAGACGACGACGGTCAGAACGGCGAAGACGATGATCGGAAGGGGCACCAGCGGAGGCTCCGCATTCGCGGCCGCGCTGAGCCAGCCCGGCGCCTCACCGCCTGGCGTTGGCATGATGAGCAGCGAAACGCCGAGCCAGATCGACCCCATGCCAAAAGTCACGACGATCGAGGGAATCCCGCGATAGGTAATGAGCGCACCCATGAGAACATAGGCGACCGCGGCCAGAGCGAGACCGAGGATGGCAATGCCGGGTTGCGTCCCGAGGCTGGCCGCCGCGGTGACATTGACGAGGCCAACGAACTGGCCAATGCCGAGGTCGATATCGCCGGCCGCCATGATGAAGAGCTGCGCCATGGTGGCGAGTACGACTGGCATCGCACCCACCAGGATGAGCGAGAGCCCGTCATATGTCAGCGCGTCGGGCTGGATGATGCCGATGGCGACGAAGGTGCCGACCAGCAGCAACACGGAAATCGCACTCGGCGTCCTGGCCAGACTCATGCGCGTCACAGCGGACATGCCTCGTACCTCGTGGCCGATCGCCGCGCCCGGTGATGCACCGCTGCCGTCAGGAAGCGGCTCTGAGTTCGCTCTCATGCGCGCGCTGAAGCGCGCCGGAGGCGCCGCCCCAGTTGATCGCACTGATGAAACCGCCATCGACCACGATGTTCGTGCCGGTCACGAATTCACCAAGGTCGGAGGCCAGAAAAAGCACCGCCTTGGCAATATCCAGCGGCAGTCCGATCCGGCCGAGCGGCGTGTGGCCGATCGTCGCGGCGCGGATCGCCACCTGCCCCAGCGTGTCCTGATTGATGCCCGTCTCGATGACGCCCGGTGAGATCGAGTTGATCCTGATGCCCATCGGCGCCAGCTCGGAAGCGAGCTGCCGCGTCATGGAGAAAACACCGCCTTTCGCCGCCGTATAGGACGGGTAGCCGTAACCAACCTGCGCTGTGACCGAGGCGATCTGCACGATGCGGCCCGATCCCGTCCGCGCCCGCTTCAGGGCGGGTACCGCCGCCTTGAGCACGTTGAAATACCCGGTCAGGTTGACGTCGATAACCCGCTGCCACTCCTCATGTGTCGTTTCCATCAGCGTCTTGCGCACGATGATGCCCGCGGCGTTGACCAAAATCTCGAGCGGCTGATCACCCAGCCCGCTTTCGACCTGACCCGGCACCGTGACGTCGATCGCCAGCGGTTCGGCGCTGCCCCCTTCGCCCTTGATGCGATCGACGGTCCCCTGCGCCGCCGCCATGTCCCGGTCGAGCACCAGGACATGCGCTCCGGCGGCGCCCAGCAATTCCGCCGTGCCGCGGCCGATGCCCGAGCCTCCGCCGGTAACCAGGGCGCGGTTTCCGGAGAGATCGACAAGGTCACCGACGGTCTGTGCGGGCATGACTATTCCTCTCGCGACTTAGAGACGGCTCAGAATTTAAAGCCGCCGGGGGTGGCTTTGACGCTTTCCGGCACCGTTCCCGCCAGGTTGCTCTTCAACAACGCGTCGCCCTGCGCCTGCGTCAGATCGGTGCTTGCTACCCCGTCAGGCGGCGTGTGCTGAACCCAGACGTCAAGCGTGTCTTTCGTGACCGCAAGGAGCGGAAAGCGGATCTGCTTCGGAAGTTTCTGTCCCTGCAGAATGGCGATCGCCGTCCAGACGCCAGCCGAGCCGATACCGGGCATGGACATCGTGGACACCGCCACGTAGTTTGGATTCTTCTTCAGCTCGTCGGACCAAATCCGCAATTCATTGCCCCGGTTTCCGAAGCCGATCATCGGCATCGGCCGGCCGGCCGCCTGAAAGGCGCGAGCCGACCCAGCGCCATCGCCGCCCTGGCCCACGACCGCATCGACCTTCGGCAGGCTAGGCAACATCGCCGCCACCTTTTGCTGGGCGACGGTATCGGTCCAGTCCGCATAGGTGGTGCCGACGACCTTCATGTTCGGCGAGGACTGCAGGCCCTGCTCCATGCCATTATGCATCTGTTGATCCGGCAAGGTCCCTGCGGTGCCACGCACTTCCAACACGTTTCCTTTGCCGCCGAGCGCCTTGGCAAAAGTCTCCGCCTGTTCCTTGGTCGCGGCCTCGAAGGTCTCATAGACATTGTAGGCGCAGGGAGCCGTGACTGTCTGGTCCACACCGACGACGACGACACCATGCGCGCAGGCTTGCGCAATCGCGCCGTTCAAAGCGGAAGCCGATGTCGCATCGACGATGATCGCCTGATAGCCCTGCACGACGAAGGCGCGGATCTGGCTAGCCTGGACCGAGGAATCGCCATTGGCATTGGCCGATGCGTATTTCGCGATCAGCCCAGCTTTCTTGGCTTCATCCACCGCGGTTTCGATGCTGTGGATGTAGCCTTGGTGCCAACTATTGCCGATTGTCGCGTTGGAGAAGGCGATCTTGAACGGACCAGTTTTTCCCGCATCCGCCGCCCTGCCCGGTGATAAGGCTGAGCTTGCGAGGAGCAAGCCCAGGCTCGCCGTCAGACCGCCAAGTTTTTTATATGTCACGACCATTCTGCTTTCTCCCGTTCTTACGTCTTTTTGAAGCATTGTTTTGGCCTAGCGCACGGCGTCGGCGAAACGTCCCGATGACGAGGTCTGCCGCTCAAGATCGGCACGCCCCTGCTCCGCAAGGATCCTCGCCATATCAGCAGAGCCCCAGAGCGCCTCGCGATAACGCGTGGATGCGGGCTGCTCTAAACGCTCCGCCGCCCTGCGAACGACTATTGCCATGCCAAGCGCATCGAGACCGTAGTAGCGATACATGTGAGACGGCGGCCCAACGATCGCGAAATCGCGCAAGCCATGCTTGAATACCGGCGTATCGACTCCGCATTCGAGAAGCGCCTGCTGCACCGATGTGCCGATGCCACCATCAATCACATGATCCTCCGCCACCACGACTGCGCGGTGCCGGGCGGCGAGCGCCGCGATGCGCTCGATCGGAAAGGGCCGGATTGTGTGAAGATCACCCACAGTGACCGACAACCCGCCCTCCTCTCCTAGCGCCCGAGCCGCATCCCGCGCCGCATGCACCCCGATGCCAGTCGTCAGCAGCAGAATATCGCGGCCTTCATGCACCTGGGTCACTTCACCGAAGCGCACCTCATTCGGAGCTTGATAGACGGGCGGCCCATCGGCGCCACGGCCGAAGCGGATGTAAACCGGCCCCGGGAGATCATGCACGTCGCGGAGCAGGCCCTCCATCGCATTTAAATCCGCCGCTGCGACAACTGTAAGATTGGGAATCGAGCGCAAGGCGCCGATATCCTCGATCGCGTGGTGCGACGACGCGAAATAGCCCATCGAGATGCCGCAATGAGTGCCGATCGTCCTGACCGGCAGGTTGGTATAGGCGTGGTCGTTGCGGATCACGTCGAGGCTTTGCAGGCTGGCAAACGCCGAGAAGGTCGTGACATAGGGGATGTAGCCGGAAGCCGCGAGACCGGCGGCGAACCCCAGCATATTGCGCTCTGAGATCCCGGCCTGAAAGAATCGCCGGGGATGACGCTCGAGAAATTCAGCCACGAAGGTCGACCAGGCAAGATCGGCCGTTGCCACAACAAGCCGCGAGTCAGTGTCCGCGCGGTTACTCAGGATCGTGCCGAGCGTGCGCGCAGGAACACCGGCACGGCCCTCGTGATCGAAAGATGCTTCATCCTGTAGAACGGTTGGTTGCCGCACGAGTTTCATGATCTGCCTCAATGCGCCGACTGGGTGCGTCGGATACTTTCGAGGGCACGCTCGACATCCACGCCGCCAAGGAAGCCGATGTGCCACTCGGCCTTGCCCTCGATGAAATCGACGCCTTTGCCGGAGATCGTGTCACCGATGAGGACCGTGGGTGGACCGCCTTCCGCCCGCCGCCGCTCAAACTCTGCGTAGTGGTCGAGCAATTGGCTCAGCGAATGACCATCGACGCGTTCCGCGTGCCAGCCGAAAGCGCGCCACTTTGCGTCGATGGGCTCCATATCGAGGACCGCCTCCGTCGCGCCATCGACACAAACTTTGTTCGCATCGACAATAGCGAGAAGATTGGAAATCTTATTGGCCCCCGCATAGGCGGCCGCTTCCCAGATTTGGCCCTCATTCAGCTCGCCGTCGCCCAGCAGCGCGACGCAGCGACGATTGCTTTCGTCCAATCGCGCCGCCAGCGCCATGCCGAGCGCGATCGAAAGACCGTGGCCCAACGCCCCCGCCGAGAAATCGACGCCCGGGACCTTGCGCATATCCGGATGATCCCCGAGCCGGCTGCCCAGGCGCGTGAAGGTACGCAACTCCTCCTTTGGGAAAAAGCCAAGATCCGCGAGGATCGGATAAAGCGTGGAGCAGGCGTGCCCTTTGCTCAGAATGAAGCGATCGCGGTCGGCCCAGGACGGCTCGTTGGGATTCAGCCGCATGAATTGATAGTAGAGGGAAACCAGGATCTCGACGCAGGAGAAACTCGGCCCATAATGGCCACTGCCACAGATCGCCGCCGACTGCATGATGGCTTCGCGCACGGCAACGCAATGTGCGGCCAGCTCAGCTGGGGTCTGATTGGACCGCTCGACGGCCATTTGCGTCACGCCCTCCCGCATCGTTCTTCTTGCCGGGATATGAATACGTAACCACCAAGGGTGTCAACACAGAAGACGAACAACTTTACGGATGGCGGCAAATCTCGTATCAATTGTGACTACGCATTGCCCTCCAGCCAAGATATCGGGAGCCAGTCCGATCGCCTCAGCTTCAGGTTCACGGGCCGCGAATGCTTCGCGGCTCCCGACCAGTATCGACGTCGCCAAAGCCGCCGGCGTGTCGCAATCCTCTGTCTCGCGATACTTGAACGGCAAGAACGTCTCGGAAGAAGCGTTCGAGGCCATCAGCCGCGCGATCAAACGGCTCGGCTATCGTCCGAATAACAGCGCACGCAGCCTCGTCACGAATCGCACCAACCTAATCGCCGTGGTGCTCGGCGACATGTTGAATGGCTATTACGGCGAGATTTTCACCACAATCCACAAGGCTCTCACGGAACGCGGCCAGCGACCGCTCATTATCGACGGCCGCGTGAGCGACAAAGAGAGTCCCGGACAGCTTCTTTCCGAGGTCCATGTCGATGGCGTCATTGTCGCCACCTCGCTCATTCCGCCCGATCAGGAGAAGCGCATCCTGGCACGTCATCTGCCGACAGTCGTCATCAACCGCACGGAAATGCGGGGCATCGACATGGTCGGCACGCAAAACCGGCACGGCGGAACCCTCGCCGCCGAGCATCTCATCGAACTAGGCCATCGCCACATCAGCATGATCACAGGCCCCGCGGGCGCCGAAGCGATCCGGGAGCGGAGCGCAGGGTTCGTCAGCGCGCTTTCCGCGTCTGGTCTCTCTCTCGCGGCGGAAGAGGTAGAGGTCGCCGGGTTTGACTATGATCGTGCGTATCAGGCTGCCAAACGCCTCATGCAACGGCGCTCACCGCCAACAGCCATCTTCTGTCACAACGACCAGATCGCCATAGCCGCGCTCAATGCCGCCATGGCGAACGGCATCCGCGTGCCCGAAGATCTCTCGATCATGGGCTTTGACGATGTCCGAATGGCCGGTTGGGACCGCATCGCCCTGACCACAATCCGGCAGCCTCTGCGCGAGATCGCCATCACGGCTGTCGAGTTGCTTCTCGCGCGGTTGGAGGACGCCGGGCGCCCCCCGCGCACCGTCATTCTGCCGTGTGAGCTTATTCGCCGCGCCTCGACCTCGCTTCGCCAAAGCGCTGTCCCGCCCGTTCCTTCCGGAAAAAAGAGAATCCCATGAAAGATCCTCCTCGCTATCGCGATTTGCCACTAGATCAGTCGATGCCGCCACGTTCCGCCTGGGGACTTTGGGGCAAGGATGATGAACTCGGAACCCTGAACCTCCTGGGGACAGAGCAGGTACAGCGCGGAATGCAATCGGTGCGTTCCCACAAAGTGTTTTCGCTCAACTGGAAGCTCGAAGAACCTAATCCCCCCTTCTATGGGCGAGGCGCCATCCAGCATCACCCGTTTCCAAATGAAGTCGGTTTTGACGACTGCTACGACAGCTTCTATCCGCAAAGCTCGACCCAATGGGATGCTTTGGGCCATGTCGAACATCCGGAATACGGCTTCTACAATGGCCGCAAGCGCGAAGACATGGCCGCCGCCAATGGGGCGCGAAACGGCATGCACAACTACGCGCGCAAAGGCATCGTCGGCCGCGGCGTTCTGCTCGATGTCGCCCGCTACCTCGCCTCTCAGGGACAGCCCATTGACGGCAGCCAACGCCGCGATTTCACCGTCGCCGATCTCGAAGCGACACGGCAGGCGGCCGGCATCACCTACGAGACGGGCGACATCCTGGTGATTCGCAGCGGCTGGATGAACTGGTACGAGAGCGCCGATGCCCAAACGCGCGCGACGCTCGCCGATGACTCAATCAACCTGCTTAAGACCCCAGGCATCTCGGGTGGTGAGGACATGGCCGAATACCTGTGGGACAGCCACGTGGCCGCTGTCGCTTCGGATTGCCCGGCCGTGGAGGCTTGGCCGCACGAGCTGAAGGTCGATAGTTATTTGCATTTCCGTCTCATCCCCCTGCTCGGAATGGCTCTGGGCGAAATGTGGTATCTGGAGCAGCTCGCTGACGAATGCGCGAAGGACCGTTGCTATTCGTTTATGCTTGTGTCCGCGCCGCTCAACAAATTCGGCGGCGTCGGCTCGCCGGCGAATGTGCTCGCGATCAAGTAGCGCGAGAGTTGTCGCGGATCACGGACTCGTTACCGCGTGATTGCGGCGTTGAGTTTGGCCGCCATCAGGGTTCGCTCGTTGCGACCTCGAACTCCACGGCAGAGATAATTCGTTACAAATTATGGACGGTGCTGGGTCTCCCAGCCCGCATGGGGCGGAATAAGTCTCATACGGCGCTGCACAGCGCGCGAAGCCCAGCGAGTTGATCAGGAGGCGCGTCATGCGGGTCGTTCGTCTTGCATTAACGGCATTGCTTTTCGCTTTGCCATCGGCGGCAGCCCTTGCTCAGGCGAACCCGCCTGACCCAGGGAAGACGGCCCCGAATGGCCTCACGCAACAGCAAGCCCTCTATGATGCCGGCGTCGCAGGATACAGTATGATGTCAGGCCTCACGAAGGAGAAGGACGGGAGCTGGATGGGCGAAGGCAACAAGGGCGGAGGCGAGAGCCGGTTCAAGGTTGATCCTTCGGGCAATGTCACGCCGTTGCCGTAACGTTTCGGCGCCGGCGGGACTGATCGCTAACCCTCAGCACGGTGAGCTTGCAAAAATTTGCGGGCTTACTACTTCCGCGACACCAACTTGCATTCTCCACGGGTGCAATACGTCGAAAATTCTTCACGGAGGAAACCATGGCCTACCGATGGACAGTCCTACCGCTGGGTCTTCTCTGCGCACTGGGCGCGGGTTCCCTTGCAATGGCGCAGTCACCCTCCGCGCAAAGCGCGTCGGCGGGAGCGACAAACGGCCTCGGGAAGTCGCATAGGTTCGCGACGCCTGATGCGGCGGCCGCGGATTGCCCAGGAGACACGGTTGTATGGTCGAATGGGAGAAGCCTCACCTATCATCTCTCCCCGATATCAGCCGGCTACGGCCACGGGTTCTATACGTGCAAGATGGAAGCTGATTCCGCCGGGTTCACTGCCGCGCCGTGAACAGCGAACCCGGCTGATATCCGCTGCGCGACGGAGCCGTCGTGAGCCCGCGAGCGGCGACGACACCACGCCCATGACCAACCCACGCTCGCCTCGGCCTCTCTCAGAACGGCCGGCGTAGCGTTGCGCCGCCCTCCGGTGTACTTGTTCGCTGTTGGGCGTGATCGGCCCATGTAACGGGTGACACACTCAAGCTGAGCGACAGGGAGACCACGATGAGCCCGAAACCGGTACCGTTCCATTTGGAGGTCGACCAAGGCGCCATCGAGGACCTCCAGCAGCGCCTGGCGCGCACAAGATTTCCCGAGCAACCGCCGGGGGAGCCTTGGGTCACGGGCACTGACACCGCCTATATGCGGGAACTCGTTACCTACTGGCGCGAGACATTTTCCTGGCCCGACCAGGTCGTTCGGCTCAATGAATTTCCGCAATTCACCGTCGAGCTATCGGGGATCGATCTGCATTATCTGCATGTGCCGGGGAAGGGTCCTAACCCGTGTCCCCTGCTGCTATCGCACGGCTGGCCTGGCTCGGTGTTCGAGTTCCTGGACATTATCCCACGGCTGACCGATCCGGCACGCTTCGGCGGTGATCCCGCGGATGCGTTTACCGTCATAGCCCCGTCGCTACCGGGCTATGGTCTGTCGTTCAGCCCTGGGCAACCCCGCTTCAGTGTCGAGGCGATGGCAGATTGCTTCGCGTCTCTGATGTCGGACGTATTGGGCTACAAGCGTTTCGCCGCGCAGGGCGGTGATTGGGGTGCCTCGATCACCTCCCGGCTCGGCGTCGCCTATCCCGAGCGGCTGATCGGGATGCACCTGAACATGATGCCGCTGCCACGCGACCCTGAGAAAGCCGATACTTCCACCGCAGAGGGTCGTGTCTATTTCGACAACCTGGCCGACTGGTTGAAGGAAGGAACTGGCTATTCGGCGATCCAGGGGACCAAGCCGCAGACCCTGGCTTTCGGCCTGTCGGACTCGCCGGTAGGGCTCGCCGCCTGGATCATCGAGAAATTCCGCTCCTGGTCCGATTGCCATGGCGACGTCGAAGCCGTGTTCTCCAAGGACCACATGCTGGCGAATATCAGCCTCTACTGGTTCACAGGCGCCATTGGTTCGTCGTTCTGGCCGTATTACGCCCGCATGCACGGCGGATGGCAGATCACGGACGGCACGATCATAACCGTCCCAGCCGCCTTCGCCGCTTTCCCAGCCGAAATGGTGCGGCCGCCGCGATCCCTGGCCGAGCAGACCTTCACCAACCTGCAGCGCTGGACGGTGATGCCAAAAGGCGGCCACTTCGCCGCTATGGAACAACCGGAAGCCCTGGCAGAGGACGTCCGGTCCTTCTTCCGTCCCTTGCGGGCCAGCGCCTAAGTCGCCGCAAGCAAAAATCGTTCCTTAAAGCTGCCGCGAAGGTCGGGCGCAAGAAGAAATCACCCTCGGTGAGACTGATTTCCGGATGGGGAGCATGTAGTGGCGGTTGCAGACCTTATCTTGCCCGTTTTTGCCGTGATTCTCACCGGCTGGATGGCCGGGTATTTCGGGTATGTATCGCGCAACCTGTCCGACGCACTCATCTATTTCGCGTACAATATTGCCATGCCCGCGCTGCTACTCGTCACGATTGGGCAAGAGCCGGCGCGCTCGCTGCTGGTATGGCGGTTCCTGATAGCTTTCGGCGGCGGTTCGCTCATCTGCTTCTGCATTGTATTCATATTGAGCGGCCGGCGAAACGGTCGCAACGCACAGCGCCAGACGATGTACGGAATGGCCGCGTCCATGACCAACACGGGCTTTGTGGCGTTACCCATTCTTCGGGCAGTATATGGCCCGCATGCGGTTCTGCCCGCCGCGATCGCCACGGTCTTCGTCGCAGTGGTGATGTTTCCTGCGGCAGTCATTCTGCTAGAAAAGAACAGGACATACGGCCGCACGCAACGTGCGACGCTTATCCGGCATATAGTCCTCAACCCTCTTGTTCTTTCCACGCTTCTCGGCATTGTCTGGTCCGCGGTCGGCGTCCCGATACCTGGCCCTGTTGCCGCCTATCTGACGATCTTTGCCGACGCGCTCACACCATGTGCGTTATTCGCGATAGGGCTTGGGCTGTCGCTCGACGGAATGCGAACCGATCTAGGGTCATCCCTGGTGCTGGCAGCGGTTAAGCTGCTCATCATGCCAATTGTCGTTTATGGCCTCGCCTTGGCCTGTGGACTCGACCCGCTCTATACGATCGCAGCAGTCATCTGCGCAGCGGTGCCAACGGCGAAAACCGTCTTCATCCTCGTGGGCGAATACAAATGTGAGGAGCCGATGGTTGCCACGACAATAGCTTTGACAACGCTGCTGTCTGTCGCGTCGTTGATGCTGTGGCTCTATGCGTTGTCGGGGCTCAACAGCAGCGCAGCCATCGGCAACTAGGCAACTAGACACGGCGCTGAATCCAGTCCCGCCCGCCGTCAGGCGCCCAGCCGGGCGAGTCCGGAAGAATCTGCCGTTGCCTACTTCTTGAGATGGCCGATCACCTCGCCCACGATGGCTTTAGGTGGGTGGGGCATCAGGTGATTGAGTTCTCCCCGAACCAACTCGCGGATAGCCTGGTTCGCCTCAGCGGCCTGGTCGTAGGTTTCAAAGAAGCTGATTGACACCACCGAGTCATGCCCGGCTTTGACGAGAGTATATGAGATAAAACCGTCACTCTTCTCAAGTATCGAGGAAATATTCGTTTTCGCTCCGTCGGCAACCGCCGCAACATCGGTCACCCCCTCGTAGGTCCGGATTGATGCAAACATTATAACCCCCCTTCTGGCGTGGCTTGCACGGCGAAGCATGCTCCTTGTCCCGGCGGAAGGCGAGCACCCGACGGGGCTTGTCGGCCGCTCTCTGCATCTCCGGTTTGACCCGCCGCCCGCCAGTCGATCGTACGGAGGCGCATCTGGCTCACAGCCCTGCGAACCGAATATCGTTTGACATTGAGGGCCTGCGACTTCTACCCCTTGCGCGCCATGAGTGCGGAAGCCGGTGCAACTCCGGCGCGGTCGCGCCACTGTAACCGTCGGCTCGCTCATCGAGCCTCCGGAAGTCAGACCCGGCCATGGCGTTTTGCAATCCAAGGGGACGCTTGATCCCGGGGAGTATTTGGATGTCTAACACGACCATTGGTTCCGATATCGGAACCGATATTGCCTCCGCACCCATTCCTGTGCGTGAGGTTCTTCCCTGGCTCATTTTTGGGCTGGTGATGTTGCTGGCAATCTACTTCGTCGGCGCCGAGGAAGGTGCCACCTCGATCATCAAGGGCATGTATGTGCATGAATTCGTGCATGACGGCCGCCACCTGCTCGGCTTCCCCTGCCACTAGGGGCCAGACTCATGGTCAGGACTCTCCTCATCCGAGGAATGCTTTGCGGACTGCTCGCAGGGCTCCTCGTGTTCGGTTTCGCCAAGGTTTTTGGCGAACCGCAGGTCGATAGCGCGATCGCCTTCGAAAGTGCCATGGACGAAGCCAAGGTCAAGGCGGATGCCGCTAAAGGCATTCACGACATGCAGGCGCCGGAGCTTGTCAGTCGCCCCGTGCAGGCGAGCTGGGGGCTTCTCACCGGCGTCATGGTTTATTCCACGGCGTTCGGTGGTTTGTTCGCGCTGGTCTTCGCCTTCGCGAATGGACGTGTAAGCAGTAGCCTCAGCCCGCGGACGGTCGCCGCTCTGCTGGCTCTGACGGGGATCGTTGCCGTCTACGTCGTGCCGAACCTTAAGTATCCGGCCAATCCGCCCTCCGTCGGGCATCCCGACACCATCGGGATACGCACGCAGCTCTATTTTACGATGATGGCGCTATCGATTGCCGCAATGGTCGGTGCGGCGGTCCTGCGTAAGCGTTTAGCGCCCAAACACGGTGTGTGGTCGGCGGCTCTCTTCGCCACGGCCTTCTATGTCGTGGTCGTTGCGATCGTAGCGGCCCTGATGCCGCCTATCAACGAAGTGCCGGCCGATTTCCCAGCGGTCGTACTCTGGCACTTCCGGATCGACTCTTTCGCGATGCAGGTCATCATGTGGGCCACCCTCGGGCTCGTCTTCGGTGCCGTGACGGAGCGGGCAGCACAGGCCCGGAACGGATACCGGCTCGGTGGCCCGATGGGTGCCGCTTGGCGATAAGCTCGGTCACTCGCACATATAAGGATATGCTTATTTCTTGATGAGGCAGGCGGACAGGTTGGCGGAGTGTGCTGACCCGTCCGTTCTCGAAGGTTCAGCAGCCCCTGCTCACGCCTTCCCGCTCGTCTCGAGTTTCCGGAAGGCGGCTTCCCCGGCGTCTGATACCGAGACCCACTTCGGATCGGGCGAGGCCTCGGCCGTGTAGTTGTCGTGCCAGTTCCACCATTTATAGGTCGGAGTCTGAGGATAGCCCTCCGGAGAATCCTCCCAAACCTCTTGGCGGCCGAGCGGCGTCAGGTCGAGATAGCTCCAGGTGGTCCCCATCGCCTCGTCGCCGCGGTTGTTGATGAAGTAGGTGCGGAACACCTGCTCGCCGTCTCGCAAGAACACATTATGGCCGTGCCACTCATCCACGCCGAAGTCGGCGTCGAAGCTGTCGGTAATCGTATACCAGGGCATATCCCAGCCCATCTTGGCCTTTAGCCGCGCGATATCCGCCTGTGGCGCGCGCGAGGCATAAACCAGCGTGGTGTCGCGGGCGTTCAGATGGGCAAGATGCGCGACCTGATCCGCGCCCAGGGAGCAGCCACGGCAGGCATGATCGGGCCAGCCGAACACGCCGGGTTCGAAGAAGGCACGGTAGACGACCAACTGACGCCGGCCCTCGAACAGATCGAGCAGGCTCGCCCTGCCCTTCGGACCCTCGAACGCATACGCCTGTTCCACCGCCATCCACGGCATCCTCCGGCGTTCGGCGGCCAGCGCGTCGTGGGCCCGCATCTGCGACTTTTCCTTCACAAGCAGTTCCCGGCGCGTGGCCTCCCATGCTTGCAGCGAAACGATCGGCGGCCGCTGCATTGTGAGCTGGCCGCCCTCAGGTGATTTAGTCATGGCCGTTAAACCCTCCGAATTAAACGAGCGCCAGTGCCTTCGCGCCGAAGCGCCACGCCATTGCTGCCGGCCGCTCGTTATTGCTCATGAGCCAACCTCGCACCGGATTGTCGGAGGGTGAGAGTTACAAGTGTGGCGGGAAAACTCCACGCCGGGGTGCCCGCACTCTTTTGATTTGAGTGCGCGAGATCGAAGTCCGAGAAATACCAGTGCTTTCGTAGCGTGGTAGAGTCGAAAGCTGCCGCGGGCAAATATCACCATCCGCCCGGCTCTTCTCAGGGAGGTTTCTATGGCCAAGGTCTACTGGATATCTGTCTACCGCTCTATCACCGACCCGGATCGGCTTGCGGCCTACGCCAAGGTGTCGGGACGGGCTCTGACCGCTGCGGGCGGCAAAATTCTGGCGCGCGGCGAGCCTGCTGTGACCAAGGAGGCAGGGCAGCCGCTACGAACGGTCATCCTCGAATTTGAGAGCGTCGAGGCCGCCCGCGCCGCCTATGACAGCCCGGGATATCAGGAGGCGCTACGAATACTCGGCCCCGGATCCGCGGAGCGAGATATCCGGATCATCGAAGCCATCTAACGGGCGACACGCCGCAAAACCGTAGGGTTTTGCGTTGCCGCTGATCACGACGGCCCGTCCGGTAGCTCCTAAGCAACCTGACGGGGAGCGCCCGCCGGGTATCTCCGTCACGATGCAATCATCGCGTCACATTCCCTCGCGCTTGTTCACGCTAGGATTGCGCAGCCGAAGCACGAGAGGACCGCCGATGCCCTATATCTTATCGATTCCACCTGAATGGGCCGGCGTCGTGGAAGGGATGAAGGCCACCGGCATGCTCGCCGACACGGTGTCTGTCCTCGAAGTCGAGGATGGACACCGCTGTATCGTCTTGCTCAGTGACCCCGCGGAAGCCAAGAAGATCGACGCCATCTGCGGCGAGCCGCGGTTTTGGCGCAACCTTGTACGGGACTAACCCTCTAATTGAGCCTTACTTCGCCTTTTTTCTCTTCTTCTTTTCCTTTTTGTCTTCGTCTTCAACTCCGCCCTCCTCCTCGACGGAGCCGTTCGCGGATTGGACCGCATAGACCACCGAATTCTCGTAAAGCGCGAGGATGTCCTGTCGCAGATGCTCGATCTGATCGTCGTTCAGATGCCTGAGCGTGCTGTCGTGCGGTTCCGCGCCCTCGGTCAAAAGCTTGACGATCGCCCCTAAGCGTTTCATCAAAATCGGATCATCAATTTCTTCGTGGAACACGGCAGTCAGGGGCACCCACACCTTGAAGACGCGCTGCCTAAGCTCGCCGTCTCCGGTCAGTCTTCTTACCGCCTCGCGCGTTTTGCGCGTGATGTAATCAGGCTCCGCGGCCATTGCTCACTCCCCCCGGTTGCGTCTGGCGGCCAGCATGCCCTCGCACAGCCTCATGGCCGACAGAGACATGAAGCCGTGTGGTCGCGGTTCGCACTTCAGCCAAAAAGCTAGAACAGGAATTTACCGACAAGGTTTTCGACTCGACCCGACATAGGTCACGCCGACGCCTCCCCGAACAGCAAACTTCCTCCTCGTCCGATCTTCATGGGTCCATGCGCGTTAGTCCAACCAGATCCAGCAAGGCGCGCCGGATCACTTCCGATCAAGCCAGGCTTGCTCAGCTGGCGAACCACCCCGCTTTCCTAGCCGCACAGCGGAAGGGCGGAAAATGACAGTTTGAAGACGCTCGGCTGCGCCGACTGCCTCAGGCATCGTGCAGCGGTCTTCGGGCATTTTATTCCAGCAGGACCTCGGCCGGCGGCCGCCGAGGTCCTTGGGTGCGTGGAGAGGGTTATGCCTAGTGGTCTAGTGATCTCAGATAGTCGGCACGAGCTGCGACACCAGTATTGCTGAAATCAGTGAAGATCCCGTCGACACCGAGGCGAAAAAACGCCTCATCTTCCTGTTTGGGATCGCCATGGTAACTAGCTGCCAGATACTTGCCTTCGTTGCGAAATGTGAAGACGTGAACGAATAAACCCGCTTTGTGAGCGTCGGAGATCAGCGTGGTCGCTGGCTGTGTCTCCGCCTGAGATGTCGATCCGACGAAGGGGCTGCCATCCGGATTGCGATCCTTCCACGGCGTGATCTTGATAGGCACAATCTGCGGCTTCCAGGGTCCGATGCCGTCCGCATATGTCTTGATCTCGGCGAGGCCTTGTGGCGTCAACATCGCGCTGAACCAGCGGGGATCGCCACTCACTGTCCAGTCGAAGGGCCGGCTATCGGTGATCTCGTTGTAGATCACATCGCCGGTCTTAAAGTTCACGTCGTAGCCATCGATCAGCTGCACGACCTTGGTCTTGAGGCCATGGGCCACCATGTATTTCAGGCTTCCAGGCTCGAAACTTTGGACATAGATCGCCGCCGTCTTGGAATTCAATCCATTTTCCTGAATGATCTTGATCATCGCATCTTCGAGCGGATGACTCCCCGGGGCACCGCAGCCATTGGCAATGGCTTGCTCGTCGTTCCAGGTCGGATTCTTGCTCTCGGGATAAACCGAAATTACCCGCCCGATCTGTTGGCTTTTCGCTTTCGCGATGGCAATGATTTCCTGCATGCTGAGAATTGGAAATTTGCCATTGAAAACAGTCGGACGTTCAGCGGCATCGTCATAAGTCGTGCCCCCGAACCAAGTCTTGAGCTCTTTCCACGTAAAATCGTTGATTGACCAGTCGCCCGTGTGATCTTCCCCATCCACGATCAGCGATTTCAGAACTGACTTCGGGTTCCTTGGGTCTGTCAAGTCGGTTAAATACTCGCTAGGCCCGCTAGTGGCTGTTTGCGGCCACGTGACTGTAATTTTCACCCCGGGAACCACGCGCTTGCGCGCTGCGACTTCAGGATTCGACTTGGCGACTTCGGCAACATTAGTATTGTCGCTGAGCCAGGGATTGTGTCGAGCGACGAGGATGCAATCCTTTGTCAGATGCAGATCTTCTTCTAGCGCGTCAGTTCCGAGGTCAGCGGCTATTTCGTAGGATGCCTGCGTCTCCTCGGGCATCAGTCCCGGGATACCTCTATGCCCGACAATGATAGGTGGCTGACCGTTCAGCGTTAAGAGCGGTTGGCCGGCATTCGCCGTGGCAGCCGTTAGGATCGCTCCACTCGCAACAAGGCCAATGCACATCCGCTTGAGCTGTTTGCTCAACATTCCGTATCTCACCAAAATCGCGACGCGCATAAACATCGGACACAGGTCCGAAAGCCATCGACCGGGTATGTCGAACGCCTATCTATCCCCTCGAGGCGATACAAGTGACGTTTATGCGGCAGGGCGGCCGCATCGGCCGCGCCGGCGACCAAAGCCACTACTCGCCCGAGCCGGGCACCATCCGCGCGACCATACGGCTCACAGGACTTGCCCGCTTGTTCAGGATCTCCGCGTCATTCTTGCGGCGCACCGCCTGGCGCACAATCGAGCCGCCGAGATAGCGAAACGGCTCAGGTGGCAACTTGCCGCGGCGTGCGAGGCCAACTAGCCCGCTTTCGCTCCAGCGATCCTTCCGTTCCAGTGCGAGGCTCGCCAGGATGCGCCCGCCGATTGGCGTTTGCGCGATGCCCGTACCGTTGAAGCCGATCCCGAAGAGGATATTGGGATGGCCGTCCAGGGCGCCGAAAACGGGCACGTGTTCGGGCACGCAATCGATCGGTCCTGTCCAGTCATAATCGACCGCGACACCGCGCAGCGAAGGATAGACGCGGTGCAGTTCACGCCGATTGTGCCAGCCGTGTTCTTTGCTGCGGTTGAACTCAGCTCCGATATGGCAGCGATAGGCGAGCCTCCCGCCGCCGCGGCCGAAGATCACCCGGCCGGCATCGGTGCGCTGGTAGTAAAGCACATTCTTCTGGGAATCGCAGATTGAGGCGCCGCCACGCCAGCCGATCCCATCCAGCAGATCAGGCACCGGCGCCGTCGCGATAACCTGACTCTCGACGACATACATATGCCGGTGGATCTCCGATACTGCCGACAGCCAAGCATTGGCCGCAAGCACCACTCTGGACGCTCGAACCTCCCCGCGCTCTGTCTCCACCCTGCAGACGGCGCCGGTATGGATGGCGCGCACCGGGCTACGCTCGTAGATGACGGCGCCGCGCTTCTGGGCCAAGGCGCGCAGGCCGAGTGCGAGTTTAGCCGGATGCACGGTGCCGGCCTTGGGCTCCTCAACCCCGACATAGGATGCCGAGGAACCCGTGCGGCGGAGGATCTCGCCTGCGTTCAGCGGCTCGAAGCGCGCGGCGCCGACGGCGGCCGTCATAGCGACAGGCCGGTCCCAGGCACCCTCCTGCGCGATCGAGCTCGCGGTCCACAGCCAGCCATCCAGCCGCAGATCCATGTCAACCTGCCCAGCACGCTGCATGCGTTCCAGCTCGGCGATCACATCGGCGGTTTCCCGGCAAAGCTGCGTCGCCTCTTCGAGACCCACAACCGCGGCCAGCGCATCGATCTCCGCGAACCAGGAATGGACCTGGCCGCCGTTGCGGCCAGAGGCGCCGGCGCCACAGAAATCCGCCTCCAGCACGACCACGCGAGTGGACGGGGCATCCTCAAGCAGCCGCAGGGCGGTCCAGAGCCCCGTATAGCCGCCGCCGATGATCACGACATCCGCCTGCTCACGTCCGCCGAGCGACGGCGCCGCGTAATCGGCACCAGCATCTTGGAGCCAGAAGGAACGGTCTTGCGGCGGCGCAACAACCGGCTTCCGCAGCCTGAATGTCGGCATAACTGTTTCCTCCGCCCGCGCCCGCTACTTTCCGATGCCTTCAGCCAGGCCGCGCACGAAATAGCGCTGGGTCGCGAAAAAGACGACGACGATGGGCAAGGCCGAAATCGTCATAGCCGCGAAGACCTCGGCATAATTCGTGCTGTGGCGGGCCATGAGCAATGCGAGGCCCACAGGCAGCGTCGTCGTATCCGAACCGCTCGTGAAGACCATCGCGAAGATGTATTCGTTCCAGGCGAACAGCACATGAAGGATGATGCAGGAGATAATGATGGGCCTACACATGGGCAGAATGACCCGCCAGAACCGCTGACTATCGGTCGCGCCATCAATGGTCGCCGCTTCGTCAAGCTCCGCCGGCAAGTCAATCATATAGGCCCGGATCAGAAACGTCGTGAACGGTACACGGAAAGCCGTATAGAGAATGATCAGCGCCCAGTCGGAGTTGTACAACCCAAGTCCCTGGAACATCTGGACGAGCGGGATGAGCGCTACTGTCGGGCTCAGCATCAGACCGCCCAAAACGAGCGCGAGAATGAACGGCCTGCCGGGCAGATGGGTGCGGGTTAAACCGAAAGCTGTCCAGGCGCTGATCAGAACTGTGCAGATGCCGGAAGAAATCGTCACCAGAAGGCTGGTGATGACATAGCTCCGCACGCCATGATTCCAGGCGTTTACATAATTCGCCCAGGAGAAATGCCTCGGCAGCGAAAAGGGCGTGCCGAAGATCTGCTCGTTGTCCTTGAAGCCGTTCAGAGCCATCCACAATAGCGGATAGGCCACGACGATGCCGAGGCAGACGAGGAAGGAAAGGAGCAGCGTCCTGCCGATGATGCGGGTCGCACTCACCCGCGGCCCTGTATGCGGGACCGCAAGCGTCGTCACCAGCTCACCCTTCCCCGCTTGGTGTACCAAAGATGGGCGGCGCCGGTCAGCATCGTCGCGACGAAGACCACGCTCGCAATCGCCGCGCCATAGCCGAAATCATCCTGGATGAAGCCCTGCTGATAGACCCAGGTGCCGAGCACTTGGCTCGCATTGTTCGGACCACCGCCGGTCATGACCATGACCTCGTTGAAAACCTGAAACGCGCCGGTAATCGTGACGAGAATCATGAGCCCCGTCATCTCGCGCGTCAGCGGCCAAGTGATGCTGATGATCCGCCGGATGGGTCCTATTCCGTCGATCCTCGCCGCGTCGAAGATCTCGCCGGGAATTTTCTGGATCGCCACAGCGAAGAGCAAGGTGGAATAGCCGAACCCTTGCCACTGGCTCATCGCGATGATGGCGTAGATCGCGGTATGCTCGCTGCCGAGCCAGGGCTGGATCAGCGCGCCGAGCCCAGTTGCCCTCATCACGGCGTCCAATATGCCGATCTGCGGCTGGTATATGAAGTAGAAGAGCAAACCAGTCACGGTCAGCGAAATCGCCGAGGGAACGAAATACAGCGCCCGCCAGAACCGTCTCCAGAAGTCGCTCCGCAGGCTCTCGATAATGCCCGCGAGAATGAAGGCCCCGAAAACCTGGAAAATGACGGAGATCACCGCATACGCGCAATTGTTCCAAAGCGCCGACCAAACCACCTTATCGTGTAAAAGGCGGCTATAGTTGCCGAGACCGACATAGGAGACATCGCCGGTGTAGATGTCGCTGCGTGTCGTACTGATGATGAAATTATCGACGACCGGGAAATAGACGAACCAGACCAGCACAATCACGGCGGCGGCGACCCAGCGGAAGGAGAAGCACTGCCGGAAAGCTTCGCGGGCTCGACCCCTCAACCGGCCCGTGCTGGCATCGGTTCTCCCGACGCCAGCACCCTTGCCGATGGCCCGCGAGCCAGCGGCTTTCACCGGTCGGCGTCCGCCTTGGCTGCGGTGGCCACACCCTCGATCACTTGCGCGGCGGACATCGACCCGCCCGCCAAGGCCTGTATGCCATTAAGCCAAGCCGAAGCTACGCCCGGCGTATTCGCCGTATCCAGCCAAGGCATCAGGAACGGTGTCGCATTCAGATCCACCATGCCCGCAACGACCGAGCTGCTTGAGTTCTTGTCGGTCACCGCGCCGATCACCGCACTGGGTTGTCCGTAGGGCGGTGCCGACAGAGCCTCTGCGTTGCTCATCGAGGTTATGAACTTCAGAAAGTCCAGCGCGAGGCTCACATGCTTCGACCGCGTATTGATCATATACCCCTCGGGCGCGCCCTCGATCGCCTTGGTATCGCCTTTGGCGCTGGCGGCCGGAGGCAGCACGAAGAAGCCGAAGTCATTCTGCTTGAGCGGTGTCTGCGCGCTGGCGCTGCCGTCAAACTCGATGATCTCTTGATAGTACATGGCGGATTTCAGGTTACTGAAGTCTTCGATCGCAGTCGCGAACGAAACACCGTTCATGTTGCCGCCATCAGTGCAGCGCGTCACAAGCGAGGTGAACTGATTGAGCGCCGCCAGGTAACCCGGATCCGTATAGGTTGCGGTTTTCGGGTTGAAGTCCTTTTCCAGCGTCGCCTCCGGCACGTCATAGGCCAGCAACTGGCCGATATAATGAATGGCGGGCCAGGCTTCCTTGTTGCCGATCGAGATCGGCGTCATGCCGGATTTGTGGATAGTGTCACAGGCCGACAGAAGCTCGTCGAAGCTTTTCGGCACGCCGATTCCGAGCTTCGAAAAGACTTGTTTGTTGTAGCCCATGAATTTTGCATCGAGATAGAGCGGCATGCCGTAGTTCTTGCCATGCCAGACAAAGCTCGCAACTGCTGCCGGAGTAAAGGTTTTTCCCCATTCCGTATCTGAAGCGATCACCTTACTGAGATCAACGGCACGATTGCCGCGCACGAAATTCTCGCCCCAATTGCCGGTCCATGAGAAATAAATATCCGGAAGGGAATTGGAGGCAACGAGCGTCTTGGTCTTGTCCTTGACGCTGTCATCGGTCTGCTGGTCAAGCACGACATGCACACCCGGATGCAGCGTTTCATATGCATGGGCCGCATTGACGAAATACGGCGATAGCTGTTGCACGCCAAATTTTGTGAGGAGGCTGAGCGTGCCGCTATAGTCGACTGTCGCGCCGGGCTCGGCGACCACCGGTTTGCGACTGGAACTCGCCCTGGTGGCGGACGCCGATATCGCCATGCCGGACACAGCCATGCCCATCAGAACAGCAAGCCTCGCGATCCGCTTCATTACAATACTCCAACCGTCCAAGTGAAGCTACCGAGCCAACAAAGCCCAGCCGGCGGATTCTCCCGCCCGCTGCAACCATCGCGCGAGATGACCTGGGATCGATCTCACATCCGGATCCATATCATGAATCGCCGGGTAGGCAATTCCTTTATAGAATGCGAATCTGAGATTCGACGGGTGACATCGCACTTCGCCGAAAATTAAAGCAAAGACCGCGATTTCATGGACATTTTCTCGGCAGACTGTGTCAATCGCGGTTCATCTGGCCAGGCAGGCATCGGACGGAGCCCCGGATAATGAGCTCGGTCTGAAAGCGCACAATGCGCGGCGGCAGATCTCGTTGTTCAAGACGTTCCAGAAGAAGCTGCGCCGCGAGGCGACCAATTTCCGCTGTCGGTTGCGCAACGACAGTAATTGGAGGGTCCGTGAATGTCGCCAGCGCGAAATCGTCAAAACCAATGAGTGAGACATCTCCGGGAATGCTCAGCCCCGCTGATCTCAGAGCAAGGAGCGCGCCCTGGGTCATCACGCTATCCAGGGTCAGCAATGCGGTAGGACTCGTGCGCCGCTTGAAAAGCCTTCCGGTCGCCGCAATCGCGTCCCCAACCGTGGGTTTTGTCGAAACAACCGAGCGCTCATCGAAGGCAATACCGAAATCTGTTAGGGCTTTGCGATAGCCGGCCAGGCGCTCCTGCGTTGTGAAAATTGGCGCTTCATCCCGCAAAAGCCCAATCCGGCGGTGCCCTTTCGCCACCAGATGCTCGACGGCTGCCCAAGCTCCCGCTTCATTATCCACCGTCACGCTGTCGCAGGCCACGTCCTTCACGAGACGATCGATCAGCACGATCGGCACGCCCTCGCGGACCAGCTCGAGGATATGGTGATTATCCTCGGTCGAGGCCGGTGCCAGGATCAGGCCCTGGGTATTGAGCGCCCGCAGCCCTGCCAGCACCTGGCGTTCTTGATCCGTATTCTCCTCACTGCTCGCGATGAGAACATTGTAATTTCGCCGCCGGAGCGCGACATCGACATCATGCGCAATCCGCGCGAAAAAGGGGTTTTGTATATCGCCTGGCACAAATCCGATAATCCGCAATCGTCCGCTGCGCAGTGCCTGCGCGACGCGGTTCGTCTGATAGCCTAACTGCTCTGCCGCCTCCCGAACCCGCAGCGCCGTCCCATGCCCGACATAGCCATAGCCGTTGAGCGCCCTGGCAGCGGTGGCGCGGGAGACCTGGGCCACCGCCGCAACATCCTCTAGCGTAGCGCCACTCTGCTGACTCACGCCGCACCCCTCGCCAGACCCGCCCCAGTCGCGGGCTCACCATCGCGTGATTTCTTCCTCTTGTCACCTGACCCAGCGCGACCAGGGCGATGCCGCGACACCATAGCCAACCCCGCTTTGCTGCGCTGGGATCAGGGCCGATGCCATCTCAGTAGACCGCAAAGCGACCGCCGTGCATAAAGAACTAGTAGGTTCCGCAGAAAGGCGCTGCCTAGTTCGGAATGGAGCAAGAAATGGCAATCCCAGCGCGGCCTTGGATGGAAACTGTCGTCGAGCGCTGGGCACTGCTGCTGACCTTTGTGGCTGCTATCGGCAGCCTGTTGGTGTCTGGGGTCCTGTTCGCGTTCTCCTCTTTCGTGATGGCCGGTTTGGGGCGGATCCCTCCCGATCAGGGGATCGCTGCGATGCAGTCCATCAACGTAACTGTGATAACCACGAGCTTCATGCTCGCGTTTCTCGGCACGGGCTTGGTGTGTGTTCTGCTCGGCGCGAGTTCCTATCTCCGCCGAGGCAAGCCGGGAGCGACACTCATCGCCGTTGCGAGCGCGATTTATATCATCGGCTGCATTGGGGTGACTTTGGCGTTCAACGTGCCGCTCAACGACGGCCTCGCAAGAGTCCAAGCTGGCACTGCCGATGCGACCGCCTATTGGGAGCGCTATCTTGCCGAGTGGGTTGTGTGGAACCACGTCCGGACCGTAGCTTCGTTCGCCGCTGGTATTTTCTTCGTCTATGCGCTGATTATGCGTGTGGCGCGACCGCGAAGATTCATCGCCGAGCGATCATAATCTTGCCGCGGTGATGCGGAATCGCTGACTTTGAGCGATGGTCCTGCCGCAGCCATTGTAGATCGAAGCTGGCCGGGTGGATGCGAGCCGGCCCGCCCGTTGAAACAGAACATTCTCTTTTAGTTGACCCTCAAATGACAGATGATGCACGATAGAGCGATTGAACCGTTCGTTCGGCCGCCCGCAAGCGCGTTTGTAATCGAAAGGCGAGGTTTCACTATGCCTACACGTCGTGGCGTCATGATTGGTCTGGGTCTGGCGATTGCGGGAACGCCCTTCGCGGCGCGGGCACAATCACTATCGGATTTGGCGAGTGCAGCCCGGAATGAAGGAAAAGTGGTGAGCCTCGGCATGCCCGATGATTGGGCCAATTGGGGTGAGATCTGGAAGGCTGTGACAGAGCAATACGGCGTCACCCACACCGACACCGACATGTCAAGCGGTGAAGCGATCGAGAAGATCATCGCTGAGCGCAACAACCCCTCTGCTGATATCACGGAGATCGGTATCGAGTTCGCGCCTTTTGTTGTGAAGAAGGGGCTGAGCCTGCCCTATCGGACCACCAACTGGGACAAAATCCCCGCCTGGGCGCGCGACAAGGACGGGCAATGGGCGCTGAGCTACACAGGCACGATTGCCCTGCTGATCTCAAAGAGCGTCAAGAACCCGCCCAAGACTTTCGCCGACCTGCTGCATGGCGACTACAAGGTATCGATAGGAGAGGTCGGCAAGGCGACGCAGTCGAATGTAGGGGTTTTGGCAACTGCCTTCGCTCTCGGTGGTAGCGAGGCCAATCTGAAGCCCGCGATCGACTTCTATGCTGAACTCGCCAAACAGAAACGTCTCCTGCCGATCAATGTCTTCCCGTCCAATATGGAAAAGGGAGAGGTTGAGGTGGGTGTCGTTTGGGACTTCAATGCGCTCGCCTATAGGGACATCGCGGGCAAGGACAAATGGGATGTTGTCATTCCGGCGGATGGTTCGGCGACCGGCGGCTATACGACGATGATCAGTGCCTTTTCCAAGCGACCGAACATTGCCAAGCTGGTGCGCGAATACGCCTTCTCCGACGCCGGACAAATCGATTTTGCGCGCGGCTATGCGCGACCTATCCGTATCGACCAAATTACCCTGCCGCCCGACGCCTCGGCACGGATGCTGTCCTCCTCGCAATATGCCAAGGCGCGGCTGATGGATGTGAATGCTTGGACGGACAGTGCGAAGGTTCTCATCACTGATTGGCAGAACGACGTGGCGTCGAAAATGTGAGGCTATGCGAACCGCGTGATGGCGAGGCGTTTGGCGGCGAGCGAAGGAGGCCGAGGCAGCCGGCTCGCGATCTTGGCCGCCGCGCCGCTGCTGCTGATGTTGCTGCTGTTCGAGATCCTGCCGCTGATCGTGGTGGGTCTCGATGGGCTTCATACGGATAGCGGTTGGTCGCTGGGGAATTACGCGGCGATTCTCGCGAGCCCCTTTCAACGCAATGCCTTTCTGCTGAGCGTCGAGCTTTCCCTCGCAACGGCCGTGCTTGGCGTTGTGATCGCTTTGCCCGTCGCTGTGGTGCTGCGCCGCGTGCCGAAGGGCGTCAGTCGAGCGCTGCTGGTCTATGCAACCATCGGCGCGAATTTCACCGGTTTCCCCATCGCTTTCGCCTTCATCATCATGTTCGGCCTAGCAGGTTTTTTCACTCTGCTGCTTGTCCATGCCGGATGGATCCATGGGCTCAACATCTATTCCCTGAGCGGACTGGTTGCCGTCTATGTCTATTTTCAGTTCCAGCTCGGCCTTCTGCTGCTGATGCCGGCGCTCGAGGCGATTACGCCCGATCTGCGCGACGCCGCCCGTGTCATGGGCGCCTCCGACCGCGTTTTCTGGCTGCGGATTGGCCTGCCAATTCTCGCACCCGCCTTGATCAGTGCATTCGTTTTTCTCTTTGCCAATGCGATGGGCACTTATGCCACCGCCTATGCGCTGGTGGGCGGGAATGCGAATATCGTGACTATTCGAATTGGCGAGTTGTTGGCGGGCGATGTCTTCTCCGACCCGCATCTTGCAGACGCCCTGGCAAGCCTGCTCGTGATCGGCTTGGCGATTCCGATCGTGCTCGAGCAAATCCTCTTGCATCGCCGCCGGGATGGTTAGGCGCGGCTCGGTGCTTGACTGGGTGGTGGTCACCTTCGTTGCTCTGGTGCAGATCCTGCCAGTGATCGCGGTTGCCCTCAATGCAGTGGCGACAGATTGGGCCGGCAGCATCCTGCCGACCGGCTATACCTGGCGCTGGGTCGAGCAGCTTCTGCATGATCCGCGCTTTACGGTCGCGATCTGGCATTCGCTCGTCGTCTCCTTCGGGGCACTCGTCATCGCCACCTGCGTCAGCGTGCCGGCAGTGCTGGCCGCCCACTGCTATTTGCCGAGGCTCGATCGATGGCTCGCGGCGCTGGTCATTCTTCCCTATGCAGTGCCTGGCATCGTGCTGGCGGTCGGCCTGTTGCGGCTCTATGCGGGCAACTACGGCGTGGTGTTGACGGGCACACCTTGGATTCTCCTACTGGGCTACGTTCCGCTCGGGGTCGCCTTCTTCTACGTGCCGATGAAGAACAACCTGCGGGCCTTGCCAGTAAGCGAGTTTCTCGAAGCGGGCCGTATCCTAGGCGCCTCGGACTTCGCCGTGCTTCGCCGTGTCGTGTTGCCCTGCGTCATGCCGGGATTTGTCGTCGGTATCGTCATGAATTTCTCGCTCGCGGTGAGCGAGTTCGTCTATGCCAACCTGCTGGTCGGCGGCAGCTACCCGACATTGCAGATCTTGATGAACGTGCTGAGTTCTGGCAGTGGCCATCTATTGAGCGTGCTGATCACAGCCTATTTCCTCATCGTCGCTATCGCGACCAGCGTGCTGCTGACGGTCTCTGGCAGGCAGGATCGCGCGGCATGAGCTTTGTCACTCTCCAAAAGCTCAGCAAGCGATTTGGCGACGCCAATATTTTTGCGGATATCGACCTAGCCATTCCGCGCGGCGTGATGTGCGTGCTTGTTGGCCCTTCCGGCTGTGGCAAGACGACATTGCTGCGGGTCGTCGCGGGCCTGACCGACCCCGACAGCGGGCGGGTGCTGATCGATGGTCAGGACATGACCCGCGCGCCGCCGCAACGGCGCGGCATCGGCATGGTCTTCCAACACTATGCACTATTTCCGAACCTTACGGTGGCGCAGAATCTCGCCTTTGGGCTGCAGCAGTTGAAACTCCCGCGCGAGGAGATTCGCAACCGCGTTCGCGCCATGCTCGATCTCGTGGGTCTCATGGAGCGGGCGACGGTGCGGCCTCGTGTGCTGTCAGGCGGTCAACGTCAACGCGTCGCTCTCGCTCGTGCGTTGATCATGGAACCCAAGCTGCTGCTTTTCGACGAGCCGATGTCGGCGCTCGACGCGCAGATCCGCAAGAGACTGCGGGAGGAGTTGATGCGCCTGCAGCGGGAACTCGGTTTCACCGGGCTGTTCGTGACCCATGACCAGGAGGAGGCGCTGGTCATCGGCGACCAGATCGCGGTTATGCAGGAGGGTCGTTTCCTTCAGGTCGGCACGCCGCTGGAGGTCTATAACCGGCCCGCGAACCGTGCCGTCGCTCGCTTCATTGGCGATTTCAACGTGCTCGAACCACCTGAGATCAGCCGTGTCTTCGGCCAGGAGAGCAGCGCCGCCTGGGCGATCCATCCGGAGGCAGTCCGGATCGGCATGGACGAGGGCGTGACGGCGCGCGCGCGTATCCTTGCCGTGCGGCTGCTGGGATCGATCGTGAGGACGGAGCTACAGGTCGCCGGGGTGCAGCTGAAATGCGATGCACTTAATCGGCCGGACGCCGTTCAGATCGCGGTTGGGACGGAGGTGAGTATTTCGATCCTTCCACAAAACATACGGCACCTGAAAGACTGACGTCTTGAGAGCGTGCTGGGTGAAGAGGCTCGGGGCCTCTTCACCTTCTCGATCCCTAGTCTCTGTAGGCCAGCGAATCGCCTAACGCCGCGTTTGGCGAAGTCTCCGAGTCACTGGCCCGCGAGATACGCGGCTTGTCTATCGAAGATGCTGGTCGGAACATCCAATCTAGACCCGGGTGACCCTAAAATCGCCAGCGTTAACAAGAGACCGCTCGCGAGGAACATCGCTAACCCCATAGTCCGTAACATGACTCTGTCCTAAAATGTTCTCTTCAATTAAATATATGGACGATCAAGACTATATTTTGAGATTATCCTCGCCGGAGCCTGCTGCAACTTAGCTTTTCGACGTAGAGTTAGAGGCTCGGAGGAAACGCCCCAGCGGTCGTGGGCGGCTGGCGGCGGGGAGGCGCCTTGCGGTTCGGCAGTTGCAATCACGGACTACTGGCATAGGCCTTCTAGCTGCCTCGCTACAGCCACTTACAGAATTTTAGAGCAGGTTCCGCCTTCGGCCGTCCCCGAATAGGCGCCGTCATTTCGGAAGCACCCCGACACGAAGTTGGTGCAATCCGAGTCATTGTCCGCTTTTCATGAAGCCTGGAGGCAATCCCCCCGTCGCTGGCATTTTTGGGCAGTGCATCTCAAAATATGGTGTCGGTTTACCGTAGTCAGTGAACGGGTCAACGGTTTGCTTTGGCGCGACGTCTCCGCTTTGTGGCGCAAAAGGTCGACCTGACTTCTGGGATCCGTGCGGGCCCGCTTGGCGCTGTGAGTCAGATTTTCCTCTGAGGGCGCGCTTGTTCACGTGCGAAGCCGTCACCCGCTCGCGTCCTTCGGCTTGATTTGGGGATAACTCGATTATCTGTCCACAAAGCTACGCGCGCGGAATGCGGAAAGTCGAGAGCTAACGCATCAACTCCGGGCAACCGCGATGCGCTCCTCGATCTCGCTGGATGTCAGGCGGTAGCACTTGCTCAGGATGGAGCGAAGCTCGGCTTCCGTGTAGCCGTGAGGGTCATCCGAGCGACCTTTCCGATGTTGCGGCTCGGCGGCCGCGGGGTCGAGCATCAGGATCGCGAAGCGGCCGTCTCCAACCCGCACAACGCTCACGACCGATCTGACCATCATTCACCTTCCTGCTGGCCCGTTGAGGGTAGCAGGGCAGCCTAGCCTCGGGAATTCTGTTTTGTGTGCGCGGAGGGGATAACTCTCGAGCGATAACTCTTAGTCCTTGGCTGGCGATACCGCCAGTTGCGGGGCTGCGTTGGTGATCCCGGCGAGAAGATGCCGCTTTGTGCGCGCTTGCTCCGCACGAGAGCAACGATTCCTCGTGCGGAGGTGACATACCAGCCTTAGGGCTGTGTGGACGGCGCGGCGGTGTCATCGCCAGCAGGGGGAGCGGTATCCGTGTTTCCCGTGCCGGTCGCGGGCGCGGCCGTATCGGGCGCCGGCGCCTGGAGGTTCATCGCGTGCAGGGTTGCATCGTCAAGCTGGCCGTTCGTGGGCAGCTGATGTTGCTTCTGGAATAGGGTTACGCCGTGCTGTGTGCGCGGGCCCCAGGCTCCATCGACGCGGCCGCCGTAGAGGTGATCCTGCTTCAGAGCTGTCTGAACCTGCTGGACCAAATCATGCGACGCCTGATTCTGGGCAGGATCGCTTGCGACGGGCGCCGGCGCGGCCACGACGGCCGGGGCCACGACAGGCTCAGGTTTGGGGGCGCTTGAGCAGGCAGCCAAAGAGATGGCCGCTCCGAGCGCCATGACGGCGGAATATGTGTGCAATTTCATAACGTGCATTCCCTGTTCAGCCATCCGCTCGCGAGCGTTGTGCCTCGACCGGTATCCGGTGACATAGGCGATCACGCGGGCAGCATCAACCTAAGGTTGAGCCCGCCCTGACCCAGTCGATACGAGGATTGTCATGCTCGACCGTGAACACAAAACACCGCAGACATCGCACTACACCCGTCGGCATTAGTTCGACTTTTTCGAGTGGAATAGTCTTTGTCGCTGCGCGAAGTGCCCCGGCGTCAGTAGAATCGAGGAATAGGTCCGTCTTGGGGTGTTGTGTTGTCACCCAGGTCGATGATCACCTCGTCGATGAAGCACCAGCCCCAACCCTCGGGCGGATCATAGCCTTCAATCACGGGATGCTTCGTGGCGTGGTAATGCTTGGTTGCGTGGCGATGAGGGGAATCATCACAGCAGCCGACATGGCCGCAGACCCGGCAGACACGCAGGTGCACCCACTCGGCGCCCATCTTCAGGCATTCCGTGCAGCCGCGAGCGCTCGGCGCGACGACTGCGATTTGATCGAGGTGCGTGCATCTCTTGGTCATGGGTGGCCTCCGCATTCTTCACCAGGATATTTGGGGTAGTTCCCGTCTTGATCGAATCGGTTCTGCCCAAATTCGACTGAGGACTTATAGCGCGGGATCTCTCATCGAAGCGACCACGGCCGCCTGCGAGGCCACCCCCAACCACACCAAAGCTCTCTGGCGAGACAACAGTGCCGACTTGCCACCCGTACGCCAAAGAGGGTAAATACCCATATGTCATCGTCCTATGTTAGTATAGACAGCTATGGACAGGGGTTACCCAAGCTGAGCCGTGCGGAGAGTGATCGGCGGGAATTCACTATCGTGAGTGCTTTTATCGAGGCCAGGTGTAGCGAAAACCACTGGGAACCCAGGCCTTCGCGATGAGTTCCCATGTCGCGAGCCTGTTGGTCGCCGGCTCCTTGGACGCGCTTACCTATTGGAGCCTTGCCTTCATGGTGGCGGCTGGATTGACCGTTGTCTTCGGCATGCTGGGCTTCCTCAACGCCGCCCATACCTCCTTCTACATGCTGGGCGGCTACGTCGCCTATACGGTCGCGGGCGCCACCGGCAGCTTCTGGGCTGCCCTGTTGCTCGCTCCCCTGCTGGTCGCCGTCACAGGGGTCATCCTCGAAAGACTGCTCTTCGCGAAACTCTATCGGGCCGGACATGCCTCGCAGCTTCTGCTGACGATCGGGCTCGCCTATGTCATCGCGGAAGCGAGCAAGCTGGTCTGGGGCGACAGTGCTTTCGCGGTCGCGCCGCCGCCAAGTCTCGCGGGGCGCATCACCGTGCTCGGCGCGACCCTGCCCGTCTATCACCTGTTCATTATCGGCGCGGCGATGGTCCTCGTCTGCGTCATCGCGGCCCTACTGTTGGGCACGCGCCTCGGCATGGTGATCCGCGCCGCATCCGTGCATCCCGAGATGGTCGGCGCGCTCGGCTTCAAGGTTCGCGACATCTACACGCTGGTTTTTGCCGTCGGCCTTTACCTCGCCGCCTTCGCGGGCGTGGTGATGGCGCCGCTTGAAGGAGTTTACCCGGCCATGGCGGACGATGCCCTGGTCCAGGCGTTCATCGTTGTCGTTGCCGGCGGCCTAGGCAGCTTGCCGGGCGCCTTCATCGTCGCGGGTCTGCTGGGGCTCGTACAGGGCTTCGGCAGCGTTTTCTTTTCGGCTTACGCCATGTTCTTCCCGTTCACCGTCCTGGGTGGCGTCCTCCTGTTCCGGCCCGTCGGATTGTTCGGGGCCAAATCCGCGTGACGGCCTATCCCGATGCCTTGGCCGAAGCACGGTCCCCGCGACGCGCACAGGTACTGAATCTGCACGCGACGGTGGAAGCGTTGGTGACAGTGGCACTTCTCGCGGTGCTCGTCGCCGCTCCCGCACTGTTCTCTCGTGCCACCATCAATGACCTCGGCCAGGCTGTTTGCCTTGGCCTATTCGCCATCAGCTTCAACATCCTGTTCAAATATTCCGGCCTTCTGTCCTTCGGCCACGCCGCCTTCTTCGGCTTCGCGGCCTATACGCAAGCCCTGTTGCTGCAAAGCTTTGCCGGGTTGCCAGTCCCGCTCCTCATCCTGGCAACCGGACTTTCCGCCTCTGTCCTCGGCTACCTCATCGGCCAGATCTGCGTGCGCCGCTCAGGCGCGTATTTCTCGATGACGACGCTCGCGATCGCGGCATTGTTCTACGCCGTCGCATTCAAATGGCATGCGGCGACCGGGGGCACGGACGGGCTGGACAGCTTCATGCCGAGCAGCCTGATGCTGCTGCCGCGCTGGCATCTGGACAGTCCCGGCATCAGCGAGACCTATCTTCTCGTGCTTGCCATCCTCATCCCCGTGGCGGTCGCGGCCTGGGCGCTTCTGGAACTGACGCCCTTTGGGAGTGCCGTTGTGGCAGTCAAGCACAATGAAAAACGCGCGGCGTTCCTCGGCTACGATACCCATCGGGTGAAGCTCGCGAATTTCACTCTCGCCGCAGGACTTGCAGGCGTCGCCGGAGCGCTGTGGGCCATCGACAACAGCTTCGTATCGACCGACAGCATCGACCTGTCCTTCTCGACGACGGTCGTCATCATCGCTTTCCTCGGCGGCAGCGTCTGGTTCTGGGGGCCGCTGATCGGCGCGGTCGTCTATATCGCGGCGAGCGACTGGCTCTCCGCCCTCACGCCGCACTGGCAGATCTGGCTGGGACTGGCCTTCATCCTTGTCGTGCTCTTCGCGCCCGGCGGTATCACTGGCCTTGTGAAGTCACTGTGGCGCCTCGCCTTGCGCCCGCAGGCGGCCGCGAATGTCTGAGACTCCCTTGCTCCGTCTGGACGGGATCGCGAAGGCATTTGCGGGCACCCCGGTGCTGGTCGATCTGGATCTATCCGTCCGCGCCGGTGAAAGACGCGGCCTGATCGGCCCAAACGGCGCGGGCAAGACCACGCTGATCAACGTGATTACGGGTGCTCATCAGCCGGATGCGGGGGACATCCTGTTTCGCGGCAAGAGCATCCGGCGTCTACCACCCCACCGGCGCAATCGCCTGGGCATTTCACGTTCGTTCCAGATCCTCAGCCTCTTCGGCGAGATGACGGTCGGCGAGAATATCCGCAATGCCATTCTGCGATATCGCGGGCTGCATGTCAGTCCGCGGCGCCTGCTCCGGCGTTTGGACACCATCTTCACGGAAGTCGCCGCTGTCGCCGAGATGGTAGGTCTGGGCCGCGCCCTGCAGGAACGCGCGGACAATTTGCCCTACGGCATGCAGCGCCGGCTGGATATTGCTCTAGTCCTGGCGCAGCAGCCCGAGCTGATCATTCTGGACGAGCCGGCGGCCGGCCTTTCGGCAGCCGAAACCCGCGATCTCATCGCCGTACTTCAGGCCACCATCGGCAAGCGGACGCTTATCCTCGTCGAACATGACATGGACGTGGTCTATGCGCTCTCGGACCGCATCACCGTGCTCGACTATGGGCTGGTCTTGACCGAGGGCACGCCCGCCGAGATCAATGCCAACCCGGATGTGCGGCGCGTCTACCTCGGCGAGGAGGCGGCCTGACCATGCTGCGGGTCGAACACCTCCAGGCGCGTTATGGCCGGAGCCAGATCCTACAGGATGTGTCCCTGCACAGCGGGGCCTCCGAAGTCGTCTGCCTGCTGGGCCGCAATGGCGCCGGAAAATCGACCACCCTGAAATGCCTCATGGGCCTGCTCGTCCCCAATGCGGGCGCCGTGTCTTTGGATGGGGCTGCCATCACGGGCCTGCCCGCCTATGCCATCGCGCGCCGTGGAATTGGCTATGTTCCCGAGGAGCGGCTGATCTTTCCGAAGCTCACCGTGGCCGAGAATCTCTCGATGGGAATCTGGCACGACCGCAGCCAGGTGCCAGCATCCATCGACCGTGTGCTCGGCTACTTCCCCCGGCTCAAGGAAAAGCTGCGCGCGCGGGGCAATACGCTATCGGGCGGCGAGCAGCAGATGCTTTCGATCGGCCGCGCATTGATGGCGGAGCCGCGCGTGCTGTTGGTGGATGAACCGACCGAGGGGTTGGCGCCAGTCATCGTGCAGGCCCTCGAACGGACGCTTCTGGCGCTTGCGGCTTCGGGCACCTCCGTCCTTGTCGTGGAGTCCAAGCTCGCCGTCGCGAGCCGGATCGCGGCGCGCATCTATGTCATGGCCAAGGGTAAGACCGTATTTCACGGTAAGCCCGACGACCTTCAGGACAATCACGAAATTCGACGAGAATTTCTCGAAGTCTAGCCATCACGGCGTATCAGAACGAGGAAGACCCATGTTCAAGACCCTTCTACTCGGCGCGACGGCCGGGATCGGACTGGCAGCACTTCAACCGGCTCGCGCCGCCGCTAAGGACCCCATCGTCTTTGTGGCGGCGATCATCCAGTCGGGACCGTTCAAGGTGACCGACGCGCAAAACCTGGCGGGCGTGCAATTCGCCGTGCAGCAAATCAACAAGGCCGGCGGCGTCAATGGCCATCCCATCAAGCTCGACATCATCGACACCGAACTCAACGCGGCCACCACCAAGCGCAAAGTGACCGATGCGGTGCTCAACGATAACGCCAAGGCTATCATCGGGGCTTCGGGCTCGGACGTGGTCAATGCTCTAGTCGCGGTAGGGCAGAAATACCATGTGCCGGTGGTGGCTTTCGCGGGCGAGGCCGATGACATGACGGGCGCGCGCTTCCAGCCCGCGCTGTTCCGCGTCGCCTCCAATACCTCGATGCATGCCTCGGCCATCGTCTATGCCATGCAGCACGCCTATCCGCAGGTGAAGAAGGTGTTCCTGTTGAATGAGGACTACGCGTTTGGACATGAATCCGAAACCGGCTTCAAAACCGCGCTGAAGGGGATCGACCCAAGCGTGGAGGTTGTCGGCAGTGTCTTCCATCCTCGCGGGACGGCGGATTTCTCGCCCTATCTGCAGCAGATCCAGGCGTCGGGCGCGGATTTCGTGCTGACGGCCGATTGGGGCGCCGACCTCATCAAGCTGCTCAACCAGGGCAGCAGCTTCGGGCTGAAGCCCCGCATCGGCGGCACCTTCCTGGCGGATCCGGAAATCCTCAAGGGCGTTGGCAATGCGGCGATCGGCGATATCGGATCGGATGTCTACCAGCCGACGATCGATAGCGCCGAGAATAAAGCCTTTGTCGCCACCTGGCACAATGCCTATGCCAATACGCCGATCCCCTGGCCGACAGCGTCCGTGGGCAAGTCCTATATCTCCACCGAGCTTGCCGCCATCGCCATGAACCAGGCGGGATCGACGGATTTCGCGAAGGTGGAGAAGGTGCTGGAAGGCCTGCACTACGCGTCGATCGCGGGCCCGCTCGTTGTGCGCGCTTGCGATCACCAGGTGCAGATTGGTCAGCCGACCGGCTTGGTGATCGCCACAAACAATAATCCCTATCCGTTCCCCTTCATCGGCCCAGCCCTTATCGCGCCCCTGAACGTGATCGCGGTCGCCCCGACCGATACCGGCAACCCACGCTGCGCTGCCGCGCCGAATGGATAGCCAATTCCACGTCATGCTCGGCGAAGGCCGAGCATCCACGTCTTGCTCGCGGGGCCAAGGCAAGACGCGGATGGCACGCCTTCGCGTGCCACGACGGATCCTTCGTGCCGCGGTTCAATACTGGCTCATTCGAGCCTAGGCGCCGCGTGATTCCTTCCGTCGCCGGACGCGGGGCATGATCTCGGCGGCGAAGCGGCGCATCTCCGCTTCGAAGGGCTGGAACTGCAACATGCGCTCGGCGACCTCCTCGTAGCTGCCAACGAGGCCGGCGGCCGTGCCGCCATTCGTGCCGATGACGGGCCCCTTCCTCAGGTTCAGCGCATGGGTGTGCTTCATCACCACCTGTGGGTCGGTATTCGCTGTCTGCCTTTCGCGAATGACGCGGTCCTTCTCGGACAGCGCCACCAGCCGCGCGAAGGCCGCCTGAGCCTCCTCCGCACTCTCCCGCGCGATGACGAAAGCCGATAGACCAAAGCGCAGCGGCGCGCCCTGGCGCGGCCGCTCCGCAACGCCCGCGATCAGAGCGCCGACATTGTCCAAACTCTGCCCATTGATGAACCAAACATCGCCATGCGCGGCCACAAGCTCCTGCGCCGGGGCCGATTCACCGCCGACATAAATCAGCGGCCGCGCGCGAAACGGGTCCGTCGGGCGAATCTGATAGTCGCGGATGTTGAAGTAGCGACCCTCATGCGAGACGCGCCGGCCGCTCATCAGCGCTTCGACAATGCCGATCCATTCATTGCCGTAAGCATAGCGCTCGTCATGTTCGGCGAAGGGAATGCCCGCTTTCTCGTATTCCGCGCGGTTCCAGGCATTGACCAGGTTGATGGCGAAACGGCCCCCGGAAATATGCTCGATCTGCTGGGCCATTTTGGCGAGCACGACGGGATGATAGAGCGACGGCTTGATCGCCGCGATGATCTCGATCCGGGTCGTCAATGCGGCGAGCGCCGCCGCAGCCGTCCAGGCTTCGATCTCATCCCATTCATCGTCATAGGGATTGACCGTATGCTGAGCGATCAGCGTGCTCTCGAAGCCGAGCGCCTCCGCTTCGAGCACGAGCCTGCGGTTGCGATCCCATGACGCGTCGAAGGGCTCTTCCGGGTCTTGCAGAGCGCCCCGGCTGCCATGCACCAGCGCCCAGATGCCGAAGCGGGGTCGGGCCGCCACCTAGGCGAGCCGCCGCTCGGGGTTGCGAGCGGTCTCTTCCGCGACCAATTCCCGCGTCAAGGGCAGCAGCTCTTTGCCGTATTCGACGGCGTCTTCCAAAGGATCGAAGCCACGGATGAGAAAAGTCGAAACGCCAAGACGCCAGTAATCCAGAAGCGTCTCTGCCACCTGCTTCGGCGTGCCAACGAGGGCAGTGGTATTGCCCCGCGCGCCGGTCGCCTTGGCGATACTCGTCCACAGGCACTTGTCCAATCGGTCACCCTGCGCCGCGGCTTCGAGCAGCCTGCGCGACCCCTCGTTCTGAGGAGCCCCCGACGCGCTACCGCCCAGCCACGCCTTGCCGGCAACACGCTTGGTCGTTTCCAAAATGTCATGCGCTCGCGCCCAGGCAGCGTCTTCGGTCGCGCCAAGGATCGGCCGGAAGGAGAGGCTAAAGCGCAAGTCGCGTCCTTGCAGCACGGCCGCCGCCCGGACCCGCGTCGTGATGTCCTTCACCTGCGCTTGAGTTTCCCCCCAAAGCGCGAAGACATCGGCATGTTTGGCAGAGACGTCGATCGCGGCCTGGGAGGCGCCACCGAAATAGATGGGAATATGCGGCTGCTGCACACTGCGCACCTGAATGCCGGCATTTTCGAACTGATAGTAGCGGCCGCGATGCGATACGGGTGCGGAAGCGGTCCAGACATCCTTCAGGATCCGCACGTATTCCTCGGTCCGCGCATACCGATCGTCCTTGCCCAGGAAGTCGCCGTCCCGCCTTTGATCAGCGTCATCGCCACCTGAGATGATGTGGACGGCAAGCCGCCCGTCGCTCAGTTGGTCGAGCGTCGCAAGGGCGCGCGCCGCGAGCGTCGGCGCCACAAAGCCCGGGCGGTGCGCCAGTAGCAATCCGATGCGTTCCGTCTGTCCGGCGATGTAGCTGCCGATCAGGAACCCATCGGGCGCGTCCGCGTAATAGCCGATCAGCACGCGGTCGAAGCCGGCCGCCTCATGCGCTTGCGCGAAAGCTCGCAGATAGGTTTTGTCGATGACGACTGATTTGTCCGGCGGATGCGTCTCCGATTGAAGACGCGGCTGAATCATGCCGATAAATTCGAGAGGAATTGTCACGGCTCGCTACCCACCACATTCACGCGGCGACAGCTTCATGAGTGAGACCCGTTAGCCCCAGATGATCGCGCAAGGTGGTTCCCGCATAAGTCTTTCGGAACAGCCCGAGCCGCTGCAATTCCGGCACGACCTCGGATGCGAATTCGGCAAAACTCCCAGGCAGATAAGCGGGGCTTATAACAAAACCGTCGCAAGCCTCGGCCTCGAACCACGCGGCCAACTCCCGCGCGATCTCGGCGCCGGTGCCGACGAGTTGCGGCACCCGCACGCTGCTGGCCCAGATACGCCCCAGGCTATCCAGCGTCGCACCCGGACCGCCGATCGCGGCGAGCTTTTCCCTAACGGCATAGGGCAGCGCGACATCCTCGGCCAGTTCGGCGACCAATGTGGCCCCGTCATAGACGCCGAAGTCGAAATTGAGCTGGCCCGACATGGTCGCGATGCCGAGTTCCGGACGAGCGAGCGCATTGTGCTCATCCCGCCGTGCAATGGCCTCGGCCTTCGTGCGCCCGACGAAGGGCATCACCGCGGTCAGGATGCGGCAACCGTCTGGTGCGCGACCTTGCTGCGCCATCTGGGCGCGCACATCGCTGCGAAACGCGCGCGCCTCTTCGATGTCGCGGTTGATGGTGAAGATCGCCTCCGCCCATCGCGCACCGAAGCGGCGTCCGCGCCCGGAGGAGCCGGCTTGGATGATCACCGGATGACCGGCGGGCCCCGGCGGCATGTTCATCGGCCCCTCGACCTCGAAGAAAGTACCCTTGTGCTGCACGGGATGGATCCGCGCCGGATCGACAAAGAAGCCGCTCGCCTTGTCGTGGATCAGCGCATCCGCGTCCCAACTCCGCCAAAGCTTGAGCGCGACCTCCAGAAACTCGTCCGCCCGATCGTAACGACGGTCGTGATCCATGTGCTCTGGCTGCCCGAACATGCGGCCTTCGCTATCGTTCATCGAGGTGACGACATTCCAGGCCCCGCGCCCGGCGGAGAGATGATCGAGGGTCGTGAAGCTGCGGACGATATGGTTGGGCTGAAAATAAGTCGTCGAACGCGTTACGCCGAGGCCTAGCCGGCTGGTGCTCGCGGCGAGATAGGAGACCACCGGCATCGGGTCCAGCCGCGCGGCATCCTGCGACCCGTAGCGGAATGAGACATCGCGGCTGCCATTGAGCTGGTCCGAGACGCCGAGCCGATCGGCGAAAAAGACAAAGTCGAAAAGCCCGCCTTCCAGCACGCGGGCGACCTCCGTGTACAGGCGCGGATCGGTGAAACGCCGCGTCGTCAGCGGATGGCGCCAGACCGCGTGGCTATGCACCACCGGTCCGGCGATAAGAAAGCCGGCGAGGTGGATCTGTCTGTGCGGGCTACTCATGACTTGTCCTTCCCGTCAGACGGGACGATCGCCCTTGATCGTCACGCGGAAGCCGGAGCGCGTCTCGGGAAAATAGTCCCAGAGCGCCATGTGCTGCGTGCTGCGATTGTCCCAGAAGGCGACTGAGTTCGGCCACCAGCGGAAGCGAACCTGAAACTCAGGGCGCGCCGCGTGTTCGTAGAGGTAGCTCAGAATCGCGCGGCTCTCGTCAGCGGGAAGCTCATTGATCCGCGTGGTGAAGGTCGCGTTCACGAACAGCGCGCACCGTTTGGACACCGGATGGGTGCGGATCACAGGATGCACCGCGCGGGGATAGGCACGCCCGCTCTCTGGCACGGCATCGCGCTCGTTGTGAGAACGGTAGACGTGCTCGCCCGCGTGGGTGGCGGTGAGCCCGTCGAGGTAGGTCTTCATCCGTGGCGACAGCGCCTCATAAGCCGCGAACATGCTGGCGAAGAGCGTATCACCGCCGATCGGCGGAACAGTATGAAGATGAAGGATGCTGCCCAAGGGCGGCTGCTCGTCGCAGGAAACATCCGAATGCCAGGCCTCGCCCGCGATCCGGCGGGACGTTGCATCGGTATGGATCGGCAGGACCGCGGGATAGCCAGGAGGACCGGGCACATTGGGATGCACATGCAAGGCGCCGAAGTGCCGTCCGAGTGCCTGGTGGCTTTCGAGGCCGAGAGCCTGGTCCCGGAAAAACAGCACCTGATGCTCCACCAGGGCCGCCCCAAGCTCAGTCGCCTGATGGTTGGACAGTGGCCTAGTGAGATCGAGCCCCGTGATTTCGGCCCCGATACGCGGCGTTATGGCCGTCACAGTGATCGCGTCATAGCTCAAGGCGGTCTCCTCTAGGCGCGTCGCGGAACGACGAAACCGACCCGCGACACGTCATCTTAAACCGCCTCCCAATTCACGCAAGACACCGGGCACCGCCGCTTATAAACCCCTGGTGATCGGTATATGATTTGACCAACCTCTCCTTCTCGTATTATCGCGCTCGCCAGTCGGAGAGGCTAAAGGCGCCCGCCGAGCGAAGGAAATCAGATGGATCACGCCGTTCCGGCTCAGGCCGCCTCCGCCTGGGCTGCGCCCTACACCGCCACCTACGACGCGCTGGCCGAGCGGTTCCGGCCTATCTTTCGGCGCATCGAGGCCGGTGCCGTGGAGCGCGAACTCGGCCGCATCCTGCCTCATGAGCCGATCCGCTGGCTTAAGGAGGCCGGTTTCGGCGCCGCCCGCATCCCCGAGAACGAGGGCGGGCTCGGCGCGACCCTGCCGGAACTCTTCGCGCTGCTGATCGAACTCGCTGAAGCGGATTCCAACGTGCCGCAGGCAATGCGGGCCCATTTCGGCGCGGTTGAGGATACACTCAGTGCCCGCGACCTTGGCCGCCGGGCCCGCTGGCTACCGCGTTTCGCCGCGGGCGAGTTGGTTGGCAGCGGCTTCAGCGAAAGCGCCAATAACAAGCTTGGCAGCTTCGAGACGACGCTCGTGACTGACGGCGACCGACTTCTCCTCAATGGCACGAAATTCTATAGCACGGGCGCACTCTTCGCAGATTGGATCAACTTCGGGGCGGTGCAGGATGGCGAAGTTGTCAGCGGGCTCGTTTCCGCGACGGGGCCGGGTGTCACGCTGCTCGACGACTGGAAGGGCTTCGGGCAGACGCTGACAGGGAGCGGCACGACAACCTTTGTCGACACACCTGTAGACGCCGCCGATATCTACGCGCTCTCCGGCCGCTCGAAATACCGCATGGCCTTCTTCCAACTGGTGCATCTCGCGACGCTTTCCGGCATCGGGCGCGCGGCGACACGCGATCTGGTGCGTTCGGTTGCGACACGCACGCGGACCTACACCCATGCTGCAGGCCCCTCTTCCTCCGCCGATCCGCAGGTTCTGCAGGTTGTCGGTCAGGTCCGTGGCCTGGCCTTCGCCGCTGGGGCAATAACCTTGCAGGGCGCAGCGGCCGCCCAGAGGGTGTACGAAATAGGCCAGACCGGGGATGTTGCGGCGGAAGACGCTGAGGCCGTGGTCTCGGATATCATCGTCTCACAGTCGCAGCCGGTTGTGGCAAAGCTGGTGCTGGAAGCTACGGAATTGCTGTTCGACGCGCTCGGCGCTTCTGCCACGGATCGGTCGAAGTCGCTCGATCGGCATTGGCGGAATGCGCGCACGGTTTCGTCGCACAATCCACTGATCTACAAGCAGCGGATAGTCGGCGATTATGCCGTTAACGGCACGCGTCCCCCGGCGTTCTGGCTTGCCGGCCAGGGTTAAGGGCGGTTCGGGCGTGATGACCTAATTTCGAACTGCGACCAAGGATCCGTCATGGCACGCAAAGGCGTGCCATCCACGTCTTGCCTTTGTCACGCAAGCAAGGCGTGGATGCTCGGCCTTCGCCGAGCATGACGTGGTGAGTTAAAAGCGGTGCAAACTAGGGACATCTCGCACTAATTCAAAACACTCCATCTCAACCTTCCCTGACTCGAAAACGATGCACCGCGGCCGGGTGAGAAGGCGGCAGCCGGTCCGCGCCATCTTCTCGGATACGCGAACGCAGCGTTCCCTGTTGCGCGTCCTGCCGATAAAGCCCTCGTTCCCGCAGTTCCGGCACGACATGCTCCGCGAAATCCTCGTAGGAGCCGGGTGAGATGAACTGGTGGAGCAGAAAGCCGTCGATGCCGGAGGCCGTGACATAGGCCTGCATCTGGTCGGCGATCTGGGAAGCCGTGCCGATCCAGGTAAGCCCGCTATTGCCTTCGACGCGGCTGTAACGCCGCCTGACATCACCCGCCAGAACGGGCGCCTGCGCCGCCGCCGACTCCGTGTGGCCACCAACCTTCGTCAGTGGCTCGTCATCGGCGTATTTCGCAAGATCCAGCCCGCTATAGCCCGCATAGGCCGCCAGCGTCGCATTCGGATCGTAGTGGGACTGGAAGTCCTCGAGTTTCTCCCGCGCCGCGATGAGAGTCTTGCCGACGACGATCTGCACCCCAGCCAAAGCCTTGATCTCACCGCCGTCACGCCCCTCAGCCGATGCGAGGTCGCGGATCTCCTGCATGCCCTGCCTCACGCCTTCCGGCTTGGTGGTACCGGCGAAGATGATCTCGGCATGCCGCGCGCCCAGGCGCTTACCACGTGGCGACCACCCCGCCTGGATCAACACCGGCGTGCGCTGCGGCGAAGGATGGCTCACATGCGGACCGGCCGAGGCGAAATGCGCACCACGATGATCGATCGCCCGCACGCGTGACGGATCGGCGAAGCGCCGCGCCGTCTTGCTGCCGATGAAGGCGTCATCCGCCCAACTGCCTTCCCAAAGCTTGTAGGCCGTGTCGAGGAACTCGTCGGCGATCTCATAGCGGTCGTCATGCCGCACCATCGCATCGAGCCCGAAATTGCGCGCGGCACTCGGCAGGTAGGATGTCACGATGTTCCAGGCGATACGCCCACCCGTCAGATGATCGAGCGTGCTCAGCCGCCGCGCATGGGCAAAGGGATGATCGTAAGATGTCGAGATCGTGGCGCCGAAAGCGAGATTGCGGGTCGCCGCCGCCAGGAAAGGAATATGCATGAGCGGATCATGCGCCGGCAGCTCGACGCCCCAGGAAATCGCCGTCTCCGCCGAGGCTTTGTAGACGTCGTAAATGCCAAGAACATCGCCGAAGAAAAACAGATCCAGATGCGTCTCCTCCGCGATGCGGGCGAGATGCAGCCAGTAATCGAAGGTCGTCGAGGTCAGCCGCCGGTCCAGCGGATGAGTCCAGAGACTGGCGGCGCCGGAGCCGTCGCCGATGTTGGCCTGCTCATAGAGGCCGAAGAAGAGAGGTTTCTGTGTCATGGGAGAATCATAGCCTAGCCCGGGTAGGCTACACGGCCTCCGGATGTAGGCTGCGCGAAAAGCCTCCCGGCTTCGCGACGGAGGCAAAGAGGCTCTGCGTATAGGGATGCGCCGGGCTGCGCCAAACCTCGCTGGCGGGACCTTGCTCCACCACCCTGCCATCCTTGAGCACGAGTATATCGTCGCTCATATGATGGATCACCGCGAGGTCGTGGCTGATGAAAACATAGGTCAGCCCGAATGCCTTCTGAATATCGACCAGCAAATCCAGAACCTGCGCCTGTGTTGTCGCATCGAGCGCCGAGACCGGTTCGTCACAGAGGAGAACGGCGGGTTCCGACGCCAGGGCTCGGGCGATGGCAACCCTTTGTCTCTGGCCGCCGGATAGCAGCAAAGGCGCAGCAGGAAGATGCTTCGCCTGCAAACCGACGATATCGAGGAGCTGCAGCGTGCGGCGCTTCGCCGCCTCACGCTCCGTCAGGCCGATGGCGCGCAACGCATCCCGCAGAATGCGTTCGACATCCCAGCGCGGGTCGAACGAACTTAACGGGTCCTGGTAGATCATCTGCAGCGATGACCGCAAGGGGCGCCGCACCTTCTCGGTCACTCCCGACCACGGCTGCCCGAGCAGCGTGACGCTGCCCGAATCTGGCTGCGTCAGCCCGAGGAGGATCCGCGCGATGGTCGATTTGCCCGCGCCGGACTCGCCAACGAGCCCGAGCGTGCGGCCGTGCCCGACAGTGAAGCTCACCTGGTCGATAGCAGTCACAGCCATGCCGCCGGTAGTCGCGTAACGCTTGCTGATCCGGTCGACAACGATCGCCGATCCGCCTCGCGCGCCGGCTGTTCCGCTTTCCCAGCTCCGCCGGTTGCGATGCCGAAACTCGCTCGACGACGCGACGGCGGTCCCGGCGGAAAGACGGACACCCTTCGCCTTGCCTGCCGGAAGAGCCGCGAGCAATGCGCGCGTATAGGCGTGCCGCGGATTGCCAAGGATCGCCTCGGTAGGGCCGCTTTCCACGATCTGCCCTTCCCGCATCACCGCCACGCGATCCGCGATTTCGTTCACCACGCCGATGTCGTGCGTGATCAGCAGGATGGCGTTCCCCTGCGCCGCAATCGAGCGAAGGAGTTCGAGGAGCTGCCGCTGCACGGTGCTGTCGAGGGCCGTCGTCGGTTCATCCGCGATCAGAATGCGCGGGTGGCCGGCGATTGCCGCGGCGATCAAGGCGCGCTGCCGCTGTCCGCCAGAGAGCTGGCCGGAGCGCTGCCGCGCCCGCCGCTCCGGCTCGGGCAGCCCAGCCTCTCGCAATGCCGCAATGACGCGACCATGACGCTGCCGCCGGGTACCGATGCCATGGGCGTCGAGCACCTCGCCCACCTCGTGTCCCACCTGTCGCAACGGATCGAGCGAAACGAGCGCATCCTGCAGCACGAGCCCCAGTTGCCGCCCGCGCCGAGCGCGCCACCGCCGCTCCGGATCACCGAGAACCGAATGCCCCTCGATCTCCAAGGTTTCCGCCGTCACGCGCGCACCCGTCCCCGCCAGACCGAGAAGAGCCCGGCCCGTGACCGATTTTCCGGAACCCGATTCCCCGACAAGCGCCAGGATCTCGCCCGCCTCAAGCGTGAAGGAGATGTCGCGCACGGCGGCGTTCGTGGTGGCCCCACGGCCGAAACTCACCGACAGATGCAAAACTTGAACGAGAGGTGCGGGCGGCGGGGATTGCAGCAAAGCGCTCATGCGGACTGCGCCACATCCAGCCGCGACCGCAGGTAGCGGCCGAAGGCTGTCAGAGACAAAGCGGTGATCGCGATCGTGGCGCCTGGAAAGACCGTCAGCCACCAGGCCATCGCGGTGTAGTTCCGGCTGTCCGACAGCATCGCGCCCCATTCCGAACTCGGCGGCTGCACGCCAAGACCGAGGAAGCTGAGGCCCGTCGCCCAAACGATGCTTTGCGCGACGCCCAGCGTAAGCAGCGGCAGCAGCGGGCGCGCGATATTCGGCAGCATCGTGTTCAGCAGAATGCGCGATGGCGCATGCCCCAGCGCGCGCGCCGCGAAGACGTAGTCCGATTGCGTAACCACCAGCGCCCTCGCCCGGATGATGCGGGCATAGCCGGCCGCGCCCCCAAAGCCGACCGCGACCGCGAGCGTCTCCGCCGAAGGTCCCAGGAGCGCTATGCAAACGAGCGCCAGAACGAGCGGCGGAAAGGCATACAGAACCTCGATCAGGCGCCGCGCGGCAATGTCTCCCCAGCGCCCGGTCAATGTACCGCCGATGCCGAGGATGATGCCGAGAAGCAGCGCGATGACGATCGCCGCCACGCCGACCAGCAGGGAAGAGCCGGTGCCGTAGACGACGCGAGCAAAGGTGTCACGCCCGTTCTGATCTGTGCCAAACCAATGCGCCGCGTTAGGCGCCGAAAACGCATTGGTGGGGTCGATGTCATAGGGATCCTGCCGCGCCAATAGCTGCGGATGGACAGCCGCGATCAGCACGATCGCGAGCACCAGGATCGCCAGATAGACCCCTGCCCCGGCACCCGGAAGCCAGGCGCGCGGAAGGCGAGGACCACGGAGAAACGGCATGATGGAAGCGGCGCTCACGCCGAGCCTTCCGCCGCCCGCACGGCGCGTGGGTCGATAAGGATGGCGAGCACATCCGTCAGCAGGTTGATGAAGACATAGAGGACGGCGATCAGCACCACGCTGCCCATGATGACCGGGAAGTCGCGCTGTGAAACCGCGGTGAAGATCAGCGAGCCCAGGCCGCGCCGGGCGAAGATCTCCTCGATCGCCACTGAGCCGCTGATGAGCCAGCCGAAGGCCCAGCTCGACAAGGCGAGCGCCGGCAGCGCCGCATGGGGCAGCGCATGGCGCACCCTAACGCGCCAATCTCTCAGGCCCCTTGCCCGCGCCGACAGAGCGAAGGGCTGGTCGAGAGCGTCCTCGAAGGATTGCCGCATGACTTGCGCCAGGAAGCCCGCCAGCGGGATCGCCAGCGCCGCCGCTGGCAGAACGAGCCCCGCAAGGAAGCCACCGCCCGAGGCGGCGAACCAATGCAGCGTGAAGGCAAAGACGGTGATGAGGATGAGCCCAAGCCAGAAGTCCGGCAGCGATCCCAAGGTCACCTCCACCGACCGGCCAATACTCTCGGTGACACGATTGCGGCGCGCACTGATGACGACGCTGCTGACCGCAAGCGCCCAGGCGAGTAGCAGCGCCGCGCCCGTCAGAGCCAAAGACGGCAATACCTGCCCGGCGATGAGACTGCTCACCGGCTGCTGGCTGCGATAGGACAGACCGAGGTCGCCGTGCAGCAGCCCGACGAAGTAGTTGGCATAGCGATAGAGAATCGGCTGATCGAGCCCGAACTGCTGCCGCAGCACCGCGATTGCCTGCGGCGTCAGGATCGCGCCCGGCCCCATGATCAGTTTCAGCGGATCACCCGGCACCACCTGCAGCGCGACAAAAGTCAGCGTCACCGAAAGCCAGATCACGAGCAGCGCGGCCCCGATCCGGTTGCCGATCTGACGCAGCAGGGAGACCCGACCGAAAGCCGGCGACGCCTCAGGCGCCTCCTGCCCCGGCAGGCCGCCCGGATAGGATTGGACAACGCCCACGGCTCAGCCCTGAGGCACCCAGGCGTCATACAGCGTCACGGAATGCACCGACCAATCGGACCGCACACCGCGCACCTTGTCCGTATTGAAGGCAGCCAGCGACGGATAGACGTAGAGTGGCGCGAAAAGCGCTTGGTCCGAGACGTATTTCTGGACATCCGAATAGATCTTCTGCTGTTCAGCATGGTCGGAAACCTGCTCGCCGCGATCGAGCAGCTCGTCGATATGCTTGTTGTTCAGGCCGACTTCGTTGTTGTGGTAGCCGCCATCGATGCTGGTCAGCCCTTCGGAGTCGTAGATGAACTTCAGCGCGCCCGGCGTATTGACGGTCCAGTAGTCGATATAGAGGTCGTAGTCCCAGGTATATTGCCGGCTATGGACCTGGCTGCGATCGGCTTCCTCAATTTTGACGTCGAAACCGGCCTTCTTCGCGGTGGCCTGAAGCTGTTCGAACAACGCGACGTCGGCGGGCTGGGTATTGGCGTAGACGGGGAAATGCACGGTCAGGCGCTTGCCGTCCTTGGTGCGATAGCCCGCGCTGTCCCGCGCCGTCCAGCCGGCCTGGTCCAGCAGTTTGTTGGCCGTCGCGATGTCGTAGGGATAGGCGTGCTCGAACGACGCGTCATAAAAAGGCGTGTCGGGCGATAGCGGCCCGCCAACCGGCTTGTAGGCGCCGAAGAACAGGCTCCGCAACGCGACGGCGGGATTGATCGCATGCCGGAATGCCTGGCGGACCAGAAGATCGTTGAACGGCGCGCGCTTGGTGTTGAGATCGACCTCCCACGGCACGCCCGGCTGGCTGTCGTCGATCACTGTGACATTGCCGGCCGACTTCGCCGGAATGTAGTTTTCCGGCGGCAGGCCGTTGATGACCCCGACATCGCCTGAGGCCAGCGCGTTGTAGCGCGTCGCCGGCTCCTGGATGATCCGCCACTCCACCTTCTCGGCATAGGCTTTACCGTGATGCGTCGCCTGCGGTGGTGGCGAATTGTAATTCTCGTTGCGCGTAAAGAAGATCCCGCTGCCGCGCACCCATTTCTGCACGATGAAAGGACCGCTGCCGACGGGCGATTCGCAGTTCAAGGTATTGCCGCGCGCTATCGCTTTCGGCGACTGGATGCCCGCGCTTGGATTGGCGAGCGTGGTCAGGAAGAACGCGACCGGAGTCTTCAGCGTCACAATGGCCGTGTCGTCATCCACAATCTGAGTGCCGGCATAGGCCGTCAGCTCGGGCGCGATATTCGCCGATCCCGTCTTTGGATCCAACCAATGGTTGAAATTCGCCTTGACCGCCGCCGCGTTAAACGGCGTGCCATCGGTGAACTTCACATCATTGCGCAGGTGGAAGGTATAGCGCAGCCCGTCGGGGGACACCTCCCAGGATTTCGCGAGCCATGGGTGGTAGGAGCCCTCCTCGTCCTGTGAAATCAGGCTGTCGAGAAACTGATGCGCGATGATGTCCTGCGGCACATCGCCGCCCACCGTCGGATCGAGGCAGACCGGCTCGGCGAGTGTCGCGAGCACGATAGTACCGCCGTAGCGCGGCGTATCTGAAGCGAAGGCCGGCAGGGCGCAGGCCGCCACGAGAGGCGTCACGAGCAAAGTCAGGTTGAGCGCTTTGCAAAATGCGCGGATGGCTGGCGGTCTGGCGCTCGATGTCTCGGTCATGGTGCGAACTCAACTCTCATGCGATCGGATGAATGGTCTGGCGCGACACGAAAGCCGACAGCGTGGGGCTCGTTTCGTGGCGCTCGGCTCAGGATTTGGGTCGTGGACCAGCACGGTAGCGGGCCGCCGCGCTGCTCAGTAAGAAACACACCTGCAATCTCCCCGGCCCCAAGATTTTACGGCCACATCGGCGGACATTAAGCATTGCACGATCATTCTCGCAAGCCATCCAAATATAACGATACTACGTCGCTATTTATAGGGCCACTTGGCCGCGCCTTCTAAGGCAGGAGGCCCTTCGTTCGTTGTGCTCTTCCACCACGTCATGCTCGGCGAAGGCCGAGCATTCACGCCTTCACTTATGTAACGAAGGTAAGGCGTGGATGGCACGCCTTCGCGTGCCATGACGGATCTCCAGGTCACGGTACGAAATGAGATCATCGATCTCTAGCGGGCCGCCACCTCCTAGAAGGCGAACTAGCTCGGCGCATACAACCCCAGCATCTCTGCCATTCTTAACTTCGGCACGACGAAGTGCCCGCGACACTCTCAGTCGAACATGCCCTCGGCGATATACGAACCTTCCCGCGGCGCGGGCGGCACGAAGAAAACCGCCGAGCCGATATGCGAGATATATTCGTTGAGCGCATCGGATGCGCCAAGCTTGGTCTGCAACAGCTCGAAATTCGCCGGGTCGTTTTGATAGGAAACGAACAGCAACCCGGCGTCCAGCAGCCCAAACTGATTGATGCCGTCGGTATAGTTGTAAGATCGGCGGAGAATCTTGACGCCGCCATTATTTTCATGCGCCGCGAGCCGGATATGCGCGGTTGCGGGAATGACGAGATTTCCCTGCGCATCCGTCTTGTCGAAATCTGGCGGATCGAATTCCTTCGTGCCCGTCAGCGGTGCGCCGGAAACCTTGTGGCGGCCAAAGACACTGTTTTGGTTGCTGACGCGGTCGGTGTCCCAGTTCTCGATATGCATCTGAATCTTGCGCGCCACCTGATAGCTGCCATAGCGCTGCCAGGCAGGAGCATCCTTGATCCACACGTGCTTCTCGAAGTCTGCGTCTTCCTTGATGTTGCGCGTGCCGTCCTTGAAGCCCATCAGATTGCGCGGCGTCGCCTGGCCCTTGCCCGCCGAGGCGCGGCCGAACCCCATCACCGTCCAGCGCGTCGCGGCCGTGCCGGAATCCTTGGCGATGCGGGCAAGGTCGCGCACAGCATGATAGGCGACCTGTGGATCATCCGCGCAGACCTGCAACGAGAGATCGCCGCCCGTTAGCCCGGGCAGCATGGCGTCGCTAGGCAGTGTAATGAGATCGCGCAACAACGCGGGTTTCTTCCCGGCCAGCCCATAGCTTTCGCTGAAAACCTTGGGGCCAAGACCGACGGTGACGGTCAGGGAAGCCGGGCCGAGGTTCAGCGCCTCGCCCGTATCGAAGCCAACGGCATCGGTGCTGAGCGGTTCCACCTGTCCGATGGTCTGGCCCTTCATCAACTGGGCGATCGCCGCCGACCATCGCGCCAGCAGCACCTGCAGATCGGACCGCAGCGGCGAGGTGAGGTCGAAGGTCATGTAGAAGGTAAAGCGCTGCTGAGGCGTCTTGATCCCCGCCTGTTCGGCGGCGCCATAGAAAGGGTGTGCCTGGGCCAGATCGACGATGTCGTCCTGATCCGCCCCCTGAGCCCGCGCGGCCGTCAAGTTCGCGGAAGCGCCGAGGGTCCCAACGGCTGCTCCGAGGAGCAGCCCGCGGCGGGACAGCCGGTCCGGGCGAGCGCCCGGTTTAGCCTCGTCCGTCATCAGCTCGCCGTCGCGACCTTCGCGCCGATCTTCGACAGCGGCTCCTGCAAAGCCTGAATGGCCTTGCTGAGCTTGGCTCCATCGGATGCCTTCAGCGCCGCCGTATACATCTTGTAACCGCCGGGAACGCTCGGGTCGCGATAGGTGTCGAGCAGCTTGTTCACGATGGCGAACTGGGCATTCACCCGCTCCGTCAACTGGGGATCGATCTTCATCATGCCGGGCGCCAGGAAGGCGAAGGCCTGCTGGGCGCCCTCGACATTACCCGCGAAGTCGACGAGATCGAAATGGCTGAACTGCTCTTCCTCGCCGGTGATCTTGGTGCTCTGAACCTCTTCAAGAAGGTCGGCGGCACCGTTGGCTAGATCCTCGGGCTTATAGCTCAGAGTCTTCACCAGCTTGTCGAGCAGCTCGACATTGGTCAGCAGCTCGGCGGCCAGTTGCTTGGTCTGGTCGGTGATCTGGCCGGTTTGGAACAGGTCCCGCTCCAGCGCGTGCTGGCCGTGCCAGCCGACCTTGGGGTCGAGGTTGGAGGTGCGCATGTCGACCAGATAATCGAGATTGCCAGCGTTGTCCGTAGCCTTGAAGCCCGGAAGGATGAAGCCGTCGACATCGGATTCGATGCGCTCATAGAAGGGCCGCGCCAGCGGGTATTCCGCGCGCGCCTTGGCAAGATCCCCAGCGTCGATGGCTGCCTTCAACCGCTCCGTCGAGGTCAGCATGGCATCGACGACGCCATCAACATAGGCGGCATAGCCTTTGGTGCCTTCGGCAAAGATATCGGCCGTGGTGCCGGCCGGCTCGGCGGCGGCCTTACCGGTCACGGTGAAGTCCTGCAGCTCCTTCGTCGCACCCGGGCAATAGATTTGATACTTCCCGCCGCCAAGGGTCAGCGTGAGGCTGACGGTCGGCAGGCCGGGGGCAAGGTTTTCCTTCTCGCCGATGATCCGGTTGTTGCTCAGCAGCTCGACCTCGGTAATGGCCGTCGCGGTCTTGTTGATCACCGTGAAGGTCACCGGGCCGGCCTTCGCGACCGAGTGATGCACGACGCAGGTGCCGCCATCGTCACCGGTCAGCGTGACCCAGACCTGCGAGGCGCCGTTCTTCACAGGCGCCACCGCGTTGCTTTCCATTCCCGCGAAAGCTTGGGGCGCGAGACCCAGAAGGGCCGCTAATCCGGTCGCTCCGAGAAGGGATCGTGTCATCGTCTTGCGAGGCATGGGCTGTTCCTATGGGGTCGAGTGACCGGCACGGCGGCCGACATGGGGGTTGGGTTGATCGGAAACGGTCCTGACCGAGCGGCGCAGCCGTCCCCTGCCCCGGCACGCGATTGCGCCGAGAAGGAGCGCCGCGAAGCCAAGCACTAAGGGCAGCTGGACCGCCCAGAGCAGCCGTTCCGTACGGGCCAACGCGACCGCATTGAGTGCGGCGGCGGCCTGATCGAGGTAATCGTTCGACAACTGCCAGTCGCCTGGCAGGGCGCTGGCGGCGGTCAGCGTGCGCGGCGCTAGCAATCCACTGTCGGATAGGCTCACGATGGTCGTGGCATGCGCCGTCGCGTCCAGCAGCACGCCATCGGCGGTCCAGACTTCGGTGGTCGCATGGGTCGACCAGTCGGCGGCAAACGGCCCCGGATGCCGCTGCGGATTCAGACCCACCGGCACGCGGCCGCCGGAGAGGGCGATGACCTGATCCAGCGTCAGCGTGGCTGGCGCCTTGGGGGGCACACTGATCTCCGTCAGCGTCCAGGCCGAGGCAGCGATGCCCTCATGCTGCTCGTGACGCGCGTCGCCGGGGGGCAATGACACTGTGCTCGGCGTCGTGCCCTTGAGAGAGATCTGCACGGTCGCGGGCGCGCTATCGCTCAGCCGGGCGCTGCCAATATCGGTCTGGTCCGAGCCCGTGGCCTCGACGATCATTGCCTTTCCGGAAAGCTGTGGCCGCGGCGTAGGGATGGCGATCGCCATCGCAACCGCGATCACCGCCAACGCGGCGGCGATCGTAAATTGCAACCGCACCACCGCATGCCGCCGCGGCCGGCGAGCCGCGGGCCAGAAGACAAAAAGCGCGATCGGCACCAGGTAGGCGAACCAGCCGAGCACCTCGATCAACCGCGGATCGGCCGGAATGCCAAGGACCCCCGTGATCATTGCGGATTGGATCGTGCCCGGCGCCACCAGCCAGGAGAGGCTCACCGTGGGCTGCTGCCCGGCATTTACCCACCCTGCCTCGTGCGCGGTTCGCAAGGCCGTGATCACCAACCCCGCCGCGACCAGGATGAGGAAGGCGCCGGTGAAGCGGAAGAACCGGGACAGGTTGATCTGGACCCCCCCGATATAGATGCCCCAGCCGATCACCACGGCGAGCAGCACACCGATCACAGCACCTGTGGCGGCAAGTGCCGCGGACTGGGCCGCCGAGAAGGTCGCCAGCAGAAAGACCGCGGTCTCGAAGCCCTCCTTCAGCACCGCCAGGAACGCCATTACGGCCAGGGCATAGGCGCTGCCGCGACCGAGTGCCTGGGCCGCCTCCGCCTCCAGCCCTCGCTTCATGCCGCCGGCATGGGCGTTCATCCAGACGATCATGCCGGTGACGAAGAAGACGGCGATGCCGCCGATGACGGACTCCATGCCTTCCTGGCTGGCTTGCGGCAGCGCCTGCTCGACCAGATCAAGGCCGACACCCACCGCGATCGACAGCAGAACCGCTAGGCCCACGCCTAGCCACATGGCGGTGAGGCTCTTGCCGTTCTTGCGCAGGAAGGCGGCGATGATCCCAACGATCAGCGCCGCCTCAAGCCCTTCGCGCAGACCGATTACGAGCGTCGCGAGCATATCGCCTTCCGGGTCAATGAGTGGGCGCCGCCCGCTGACTGGCTGGCGGCGACGGGCTTGGCCACCAGGAACCTCGCGCCCTCTCGGGAAGCAAAGCCTATGGCCTCGTTGTCAGTAGGACTGCACCAAGCGCTCCGCACCTCCCGCCACCTCTCGTCGCAACGGGGGCCGTATAATGCGACTTATTCGCATTTGCAAATCTTGCTCGATTGTAACAGCAGCCGCCTTCGGGGCCGGCTGGGCGACGCAACACCTCATTGGGACATATGGTCAAACAGCCCCGTTTTCCACCGGACGGCCCTAGGGTTCCACCCTCGAATCGTAGTGCCGCTGCGGGTGGCGGTATGAGGCGAACGTGATTCGGCGACCGGATGAAACTCCGTCCTCCGTCCTCCAAGTCTGCAGGAACAGGAGAACCCCAACATGGCCGGTGTCGCGAAGAAAACTAACGAGGACCTTTGGGACAGGGTCAAGACAAAGGTAACCAAAGCTGACAAGGGCGGCAAAGCGGGCCAATGGTCGGCTCGCAAAGCGCAGTTGGCGACGCAGGAATACAAGGCGAAAGGCGGCGGCTACGAAGGCGCCAAGTCCAAGGACAACCACCTCGGTCAATGGACTAAGGAGGAATGGAACACGAAGTCTGGTGCCAAGTCGAAGGACAGCGGCGAGCGTTACCTCCCCAAGAAGGCCAGGGAGAAGCTGACGACCGATGAGTATAAGCGGACGACGGTGAAGAAGAGAGCCGATACCGCGAAGGGTAAGCAGTTCTCCGCTCAGCCGAAGGACATAGCAAAGAAGACCAGCTCGACCCGGCTCGGTGAAGCTGGCCTCGCCGCCATGACGCGGGCCGAATTGTTGAAGCGGGCGGCGGCGCAGGGCGTTACCGGCCGCTCGCGGATGAAGAAGGCCGAGCTTCTGCAGGCTCTGCGCTGATCAAGACGGGGATCGGAAGGCTCTCGACCCGCGCGCGCGAAGTCTGCTCTGAGCGAAGCGGCAAATGCCCTTCGACGGTTGTATCGTTTAGAGTTCGCACCTGCCTAAACATTGGCGATGGCTTAAGTTCGCTGGTCGCAGGACTGCCGGATGGCATCGAGAACGCGACGTAAGCGCTTGCGTGGCAGTCGGCTAGAGTGTTTAGATAGGAAAGGCGCCCGGAGAAGGCGCGGCAACCGGGAGAAACGCCCCCAATGCTACAGGCCGACGGCCCATCCGGGGATGAGAACAGTCCGGCCGCCCTAATCAATGTGACCAAGACTTTTGGAGGCATCGCGGCTGTCCGGGATGTGTCGTTCGCCTTGCGGGCGGGTGAAGTACTTGCGCTGCTGGGTGAGAACGGCGCCGGGAAGAGCACATGCGTCAAGTTGCTGGCTGGCGTAATAGAACCAGACGCGGGCGGCAGCGTGCTCAGCGACGGCAGGCGGGTTAGGTTTCGCTCTCCGCTCGACGCTCAGGAACACGGCATTGCCGTGATGCACCAACATCCGGGGCTTTTTCCCGACCTGTCGGTCGCGGAAAACATTTTCCTTGGCAGGATGCCGCGCCACGGACCGCTCATCGACGCCAGAGGGATGGAGACGGCGACGGCCGAACTGCTGGCCTCGGTCGGACTATCGTGCGCCCCCTCGACTTTGGTCGGACGCCTGAGGATTTCAGAGCAACAACTCGTCGAGGTTGCGCGCGCGCTATCCCAAGAAGCGCGTGTTCTGATCATGGACGAACCTACGGCAGCACTTTCCCAGCGCGAGGTGGATCGTCTTTTTTCCCTGGTGGAGGTTCTCCGCAGCCGGGGCACCGCGATGATGTTCGTCGGGCACCGCATGGACGAGATCTTCCAGATCGCCGACCGCATCACCGTTCTCCGCGACGGCCGTCTGATAGCCACAGAACCTGCGGCTGCCATGACACGGGACCGAGCGGTCAGCCTCATGATCGGGCGCACGCTTTCGACACTGTATCCTGAGCTGAACAACACGCCCGGCGCGGTGCTTCTGGAGGTGGAAGGGCTGTCCCGCGGCCAAACCTTTCGCGACATGAGTTTTCATGTGCGTGCCGGCGAGATTCTGGGTTTCGGCGGCCTCGTCGGAAGCGGACGCACGGAGATCGCCCGTGTGCTTTTCGGCATCGACAAAGCGGATAGTGGCGTGATCCGCCTTAGCGGCCATGAACTGCACCTGCGCTCTGCCGCGGAGGCGATGCGACATGGCATAGCCTATGTGTCGGAGGATCGGCTCGGCCAGAGTCTCGTGATGGATACGGCCATCTTGTTCAATGCGTCACTCGCGGTCGCGGACAAGACCACGCGAGGCGGCCTGATGAGCCGGGTACGCGAACTCGCCTTGGTGCGCCCGCATCTGGACCGGCTACGCCTGCGTTTCGCGTCTTACGACCAGCCGGTGCGTGCCCTCTCAGGAGGCAATCAGCAGAAAGTCGTTCTGTCGAAATGGCTGGCCACGGAACCTAAGATCCTCATCCTCGACGAACCCACGCAAGGGATCGATGTCGGCAGCAAGGCCGAGGTGCATGCCATGATCGCCGCGCTCGCCCAGAGCGGCATGGCCATCATCCTGATATCGTCCGAGTTACCGGAACTGCTCGGTATGTCGGACCGCATTCTGGTCATGCGCGAAGGCAGCTTCGCGGCCGAACTCAACCGTGCCGAGGCCAGTCAGGAAGCGGTACTTCGCGCCGCCACCGGGCCTGTTTCGGCGGTCACCCATGGCGATGCAGGAGAATCAGCCTCGCATGCGAAGTTGACGGCATCGTGGTGGCGACGGCGAGAGGCGGGCCTAGTTGTGGCGATTGCCGCCGTGGTTCTACCGGTTGCCGCCATCAACCCCCGCATGCTGAGTCCGGCGAACCTGCTCTCGATTTCCATGGATGCGGCGTTGTTGGCGGTGGTCGCGGTAGCGCAAATGCTGGTGATGGTAACGCGCGGCATCGATCTATCCGTGGCATCCGTCATTGGTCTGTCCGCTTACGGCGCTGCCAGCCTGATGCAAGCCGAACCCGGTCTTGGCGTTGGCGCTGGCATTGGGATCGCCAGCGGCCTCGGTCTGATCTGTGGTCTGATCAACGGTCTCGTCATCACACGCGGGGCTGTGCCCGCTATCGTTGTCACTTTGGGAACATTGTCGGTCTACCGCGGGATTGTCAGCATCTGGGCGGGTGGCCGCCAAATCAGTGCGGACCAGGTGCCGGCATCCTGGTTGGATCTGACCAGCCTCAACATTCTCGGCATGCCGGCTGTGGTTCTGATCGCGGTGGTGGTGATGCTTGCGGCGGGTTTGGTGCTAACCCGCACGCCCATCGGGCGGGAATTGTTTGCGATCGGCTCCAACCCCGATGCCGCGGCCTTGATCGGCATCCGTGTTCGCCGCCGCCGTTTGGGTGCCTTCGCTGTTGCAGGGCTCTTGGCGGGCTTTGACGGTGCGCTTTGGGCCTCCCGTTACGCGACAGTGGATGCGCGTGTGGCGACCGGGTTCGAATTGACTGTCGTCGCGGCCGTGGTCGTCGGTGGTGTTGCCATCCGCGGGGGATCGGGCAGCGTGCTCGGCATAGCACTCGGGGCGCTTCTCCTGCTGGTGATCCGAAATGGCCTGACGCTGGTGCGGATCGATCCGTTATGGCTACAGGGCGTCTACGGGCTCGTCATCGTCGTCGCCGTGACGATCGATACTTTCGTCGCGCGGCGAGCAGCCGGTGCATCCCGGTGACGACCCTAAGGGGCTTCGCAACCTGGGAAACCTTCCTGGGCGGCATTACGGTCGTGCTTGCCGTCTACGCGGCATGCGCGATCCCGGGTTTCACGACGTCCTTCAACATTTCGCAAGCGATCGCGGGAATGTCGGAAAAGGCGCTGATCGTGCTGCCCATGGTTCTCCTGATCGTCGCTCGCGAAATAGATTTGTCCGTCGCCAGCACGCTTGCCCTTAGCAGCGTGATATTCGGGCTACTGCTTCAGCACGGCATGCCGCTCTCGGTCGCTGTCCCTTTGACGCTCATCGCCGGTGCCTTATGCGGCGCCTTCAATGGCCTGCTGGTCACGCGTCTAGGTCTACCGTCTCTGGTTGCCACGCTCGGGACACTGGCAATGTTCCGGGGCGTCGCTTACATGCTTATCGGAGCAGGCTCCGTAAACACATTGCCAAGCGCCCTCGTCAACTTCGGCAATGATACGCTTTCCGATACTCTGCCGGTCCTCAGCAGTCTTCCTTGGACAATTGTTCCGTTCCTCATCGCCGCACCGATCTTCGGCGTGGTGCTGCATCATGGCGTCCTTGGTCGCAGAGTCTTCGCGATTGGCGGCAACCCGGAGACTGCGCGCTACTCAGGCATCAACATGACCCGGATCCGCATGCAGCTGTTCATCGCCTCCGGCGCGATGTGTGCTTTGGCGGGTATCGTTTTCACCGCGAGACTGTCTAACGCCCGCGCGGACAATGCCTTGGGATTTGAGCTCGACGTGATAACGATCGTGCTGCTGGGCGGCGTGAGTGTCTTCGGCGGCAGCGGCCGGCTGCTGGGTGCTTTCTGGGCGTTGGTGCTTGTGGCGCTCATCCGTAATGTTCTCGGACTGAGCCTCATTGGCGGTGATGCCCAGGGCACGGTCATCGGGTCACTGCTGATCGTGTCTCTGCTTGCCAGCAAGTCCGCGAAAGCGATCTTCGCGACGCTCCCCGGATTGGGGCGGATGCGCAAGGTCTGAAAACAACAGGAAAAGGGGTAACGTTATGTCCAAGAAAATTAGCCTCGCAAGCGCGGCTGTCCTAACCCTTCTCACGGCATGTGGCGTCGCGCAGGCTCAGACCTGTGCGACTTCGCCGGTCAAGGTGGGCTTCCTTCCCAAGCTCGACACCGATCCATACTTTCAGGTCGCCCGACAGGGCGCTCTGGACGCGCAGAAGGAAATTGGCGGAACCTTCGTACAGGAGGCGCCATCCCAGGCCACCGCCGAGGCGCAGATTCAGTTCATCAACAACCTGGTTAGTCAGGGCGTGAAGGTCATCGCCATCTCGGGAACGGATGCGAACGCGCTCGCGCCTGCTCTGAAACGTGCGAGAAAGCACGGCGTGCGGGTGCTCTCCTATGACAGTGACGTCGCTGCGGACGCCCGGACGCTTTTCATCAATCAGGCCAAGGGCGATAGCCTGGCCGAGATGATGCTGCAAAGCATGGGTGAGATGATCGGCTATGACGGCGATTTCGCGATTCTGTCATCGACGCCGACCGCGACCAACCAGAACGCCTGGGTCGCGCTGATGAAGTCCCGCCTTGCGTCGGATCCCAAATATTCCAAGATGAAGCTGGTTCAGGTCGCCTATGGTGAGGAAAGCGAGCAGATCAACCAGCAACAAGCGCTCGGCCTCGTGCAGGCATTTCCTCATCTCAAGGGGATCATTGTTCCGGCTGGGATCGGATTGCCCGCAGCAGCTCGCGCGCTCGAGCAGGCGGGGGAGCTTAGCCACATAAAGCTGACGGGGCTGGCACCCGCCACGTTGATCAAGAAGTATATCGTGGCCGGACAGTCGCAGGACATTTGGTGGAATGTCAGTGACCTTGGCTATCTGACATATTACGCGGCCCAAGCGCTCGCCGAGTGCAAAATTAACGGAACCGCTGGCCAGAAATTCGCGGCGGGCCGGTTGGGGACATTCGCGGTTGGGAAAGACGGGGAGGTCATTCTGGGGCCGGCCCAAATCGTGACGCCGCAGAACGTCGATCAGTTTAAGTTCTGACTCCGGCTAGGACCGGCCTGGTTTTTGTCGCTTGAGATCCATTGCATGAGGTCTAGAGCGAAGGGCCGTGTCGTGACGACGATGGCGGATGTAGCACGGCTCGCGGGAGTATCGACCGCGACCGTGTCCCACGTCCTGAACCGGACGCGGGCTGTTAACGCCCCGACGGTCGCAGCCGTTGAGGACGCGATCAGGGCCACGGGATACACGCAGAATTTTGTGGCCCGGTCCCTGGCTGGCGCGGCATCGAGCACGATCGGTGTGGCGGTCTCCGCGATCAGCAACCACTACTTCAGCGATGTCATCAGCGCGGTGGAAGTCGCGTGCAGCAAGAGGAACCTGATGATGTTCCTATCTGACACGCATGACGATCCGATGCATCAGCTACAGGTCGTTCGGGAATTCTACCGGCGGCGGGTCGATGGGATTGTCCTTGCGCCTGTCTCGGATGGAGACACTGATATTCTCGGCTTTCTGAGATCGAACAAGGTGCCCACTGTCTTGATCGATCGCGTTGCCAATGAGGACTTTGATCAAGTGGGCGCTGAAAACCTGGAGGCGACGGCGGAACTCGTCCTGCATCTCGCTTCGCATGGCCATAGGCGCATTGGTTTTATTGCCGGACGAGCGAGCCTTTTGACGAGCAGCGAGCGGCTCGAGGGATATCACCGCGGGCTGGCGACGGCGTCGCTGCCGGCGGAGATCGACCTCGTCGCAAACGGAGACTCGTCCGCCGCTGAGGGACGGGCAGCGGCACATCGGTTGCTTGGCCGTGGCGAGCGCCCAACGGCCATCATCAGCGGAAACAATCTCATGACCATCGGAACTCTACGCGCGCTTCGAGAGGCTGGTCTCCGCGTTCCCGAGGATATCGCGTTGGTGGGGTTCGATGACTTCGACTGGGCCGAATTTTCCTCGCCGCCACTGACGGTAATGGCGCAGCCAGCCCAAGAGCTTGGGCGTATCGCCGTCGATCTGCTAATGCGGCGTTTCAACGATCCGGCGAAGGTGCCCCAGACGATCAGGCTCTCCCCTAAGCTCGTCATCCGCGCCTCGTGCGGGTGTGCTCCAAGTTAGGACGGGGACTGAAAATCGGCCGCCGACAGTCCAGGCAATTGAGCATTCTTGCGCCACTGCGGTCAACCGGATTGTTGACAAGACTGGACGCATCTTTGATAACGAACCAGCGACCGAGGTGCTCCGCCTGTCGCCAGTTAGACGGCGAGCAATAAGCCTCGGACGCAGCCCTTGGAGTACCTGAAACCATCAGGAACTGCATCGATTCTGCTGGCTGAACAGCGAGGGCAACTCGCGCCACATTCGGGGAGACCAACCATGTCAAACACTAAAGCCCAATCGGGCACATTCAGGGATATCAACGGCACCAGTCTCTGGGTCGCCGATACGGGCGAGGCCAATCTCCCTGTTATACTCTGCCTGCATTCCTGCTTTCTCGACGGCACCATGTTCGATGGCCTCGTTTCCGCAGCCGATGGGAAGTTCCGTGTGGTAAGGCCCGATTTTCGCGGCCAGGGCAAAAGCGCACTCGACACGGTCGACATCATTACGATGGAAAAATGCGCTGAGGACATGGAAGCGCTCATTGAGGCAATGGGACTGAAGTCCATTAACGTCATGGCGCAGTCCATGGGTGGCGATGTCGCGTTTCGCCTAGTCGCCCGCCGGCCGGATCTCTTCCGTTCGCTCATTGTAGCAGGTTCATCGGCCTGCTCCGAGCCGCCAGGTCAGCTGGCCGAATTCCGGCAATGGGTGATCGATGCCGGGAACGAAGGCTTCACCGGCCATGTGTTGGATACAACGATGGCCATCATGTTTGGCGTGACGACGCGAAGCGACCCCGCAAAGAAGGAATTGATGGAGTATTGGCGCGGCAAGATCGCTGCTCTGCCGAAGGCGCTGCGTCCTGCCATGAGCGGCGTCATGGAGCGCGGCAGCTCCGTGCCGCTGTTGCCGGGAATCAAGATCCCCGTCCTGATTTTCAACGGCGAGGAAGACCTGCCACGTCCACCCGCATGGTCAGACGAGATGGCGCGCGAATTACCGAACGCCAAGCTAATTCGGCTCACGAAGATCGGTCATAGCCCCACTTTGGAAGCACCGGACCAAGTGCTGCCCGCCATCATCGATTTCTACGACAACCCGCGCATCTGAAAGTCGAACGAGCGGAGATGTTACACCCTCAGGTGGTGCCAATAGGTCGCCAAGGTTGGATGTGACGTCTCCCGCGCCGCAGTTCATCTGACCCTCGCGTGCGCAACGTCTGCGAGCTGCCGAACTGTGACGGCGATTTAGACCCAGCCGGAATTGCCTCAGACTGATACCGTCCCCTCCGGCAGGCGACCGTCGGGTGTTACACTATCCACCGCATTCGGCAGATGCTGTGCAAGTTGGGCAAGGAAACTGTTGGGCTCCATGCCAGCCTGGCTTGCCATGCTCTGCACCTGACCCTGGCCGAAGACATTTTGAAGCTGTTGCGGCGACACCGATTGATTAGGCCCGCTGCCCACCCAGGACTGAGCGACTTGACCAAGCCCGGCCTGCTCAAACGCCGACAATAGACCGCTCAACCCGCCCGCGGAACTCTGTCCCTGCCCCGTGATTTGATTGCCCGTTGCCTGGCCGGGCAACGCGGTTCCCTGCCCTCCGCCAAGCAGGTTCATCAGCACCCCAGCCATCGGAGACGAAGCGCCGCCGGAGCCACTCATAAGCCCGCCGATCACCGAATCTAGAAGACCCATAATTATTGCTCCATTTGGCGGGCGAGGCCTTCAGAAGCCTCGCCTGCTCGTGAATCAGACCCGAGTTTTCAGCGCGGCGGCCGAGTGACCCTCGCGGGTCACATTGTCCTCGACCTCAACTTCGGTGCGCCGGACGGTGTCGCGAACAGTCTCTACGTTCTCGACGACATCCTTTCTAAGAACAAGCTCTTCCTTAACCCGCACATCTTTTGCAATCACAGCTTCCTCGGCAGTCTCGGTCGCCTCAATTACACGCTCGCGGAAGAGGTCTACGTCCGCCGCTGTCAACTCCCGATCCACCGGCCGGCGCTCGAGCTCGACGTGCTCGCTCCGCAGAGTGACTTGTTCTTCAACCGGCGTCTCCACGATATAGCTGCGCACGCGAACGCGACCACGCTCAACGTCTCGCTTGCCGACGCGGAGGCGCTCCTCGACAATTGGGATAATTTCCTCACCGACGCGCCCGCTTGTCGCCATTGGTGCCGGCGGCGGCGATACATCGATTCCGCTCGCCCTTGAGGACGAGGTCATCGCTGCGCTTCCAGCTACAGTCCGATCGCTTTGCAACCACTCGCTCTGCTGCTGGTCCAGATCAACGGCGCCGTCGCGGTCCAGTATGTCATAGGCGCGATTAATATGTGATTCGTCGATCTCCGCTGACACCAAAACGGCGCCGCGTTGAATGCCCGCCGCATAGGCGGACCTGTCTTCTTCAGGAACGAATAGATTGCGCAGACCCGCGAGGATGCCCGTGTCCTGCGATGTCGTCGTCGTAACCGTGGCTGCCTCTTGCGCGTGTAGCTCAACAGCGCCCGCAGGAAGCTGAAGCTCGGTTTCGAGGTCGGCCTTAGCAATTTCCGCGTCAGCGCGGTTCTTAAACATAGCGGTGATCAGTTGCGGCATTCCGGTTGATTCCTTCTGAGTCGGTTGATTGTAACCTGTTGAACTCCGCTCCAGCGCGGGCAGACGTTCGATCTCCGCGCGCTGGCGACGCAAAACCACCGGCTGCTCTATTGTTTTGGACGAGCGCAAGCGCCGGATATGCAATTCCTCTTTCAGGATCAAGCGCTTCTCAACGACAAGGACCTCTTCGATCACGGGGACGATCATGGTATCTCCGTCATCGACAATTTCAGGAAAATCCGAGATATGACGGCCGATCGGAATACGTTCGACCTCAAAACTCTCGGATTGCAGCTCCGCATTGGCAATAGTCGTGTCTGTCTCCGTCACGATCCGAACTCGAACGCGGCCTGTTTCAATCTGCTGTTTGACGACACGAAGCTGCTCTTCGAGCATCAGAATGACTTCCGCGTCGTCGGAGTGCCTGGTCACGAAATATGCAACTCTGCCATGGGTCTTTCGTCCAAACTGAAAAGCTGACATGGGGTTGGGCACATACAAACATCGGAATCCGCGGGACACGCTCGCGTTATGTGTGCCGGCAGACTAAATCGTGACCAGGCGGCCGCCGATGATTCTGTCGGATTGGGACTAGCTTTTCGCCTGAGTCTGAAGCTGCTGTGCCATTTTCAAGTGATCCTGTACGACCGGCAGTGTCTTCTCCGCGAAAGCTTTCAGGTCGCTATCGCTGCCATTTTGGATTTCGGTCTGCATGACCTGCTCCATCTGTTTGTGGCCGGCTATCTGTCCATCGATATAGGCGGCATCGAAGGCTGTGCCGGCGGTGTTCTTCAGCGCAGCGGCATCGGCCATATGCGCCGCATCCGTCGTCGCGGGCACAGCGAGGCCCTTTTCCTTCGCGAGTGCGGCGAGCGCCTGATTGTTCGGGGTGTGCTGCTCGATCATCTGCTGGCCGAATTGCTTGACGGACGCTGAGCCGGCCTGTGCGGTGGCCAACTGTCCTTCCTGAACCTCTGCCAAGCCCCCGATCGCAGCCTGCTGCACGAAGATTTTGTCCTGAGCGGATACCGCCGGGTTCGCGGCCATCGCGGCCAGTGGGAGAAATAAAATAGAAGCGCCGAAGACGATCGAGCTTTTCACGTGAACAATATCCTTGAGTGAACGCCCCTAACAGGCTGGAGGCGAGTGAGAAGCTTGGGCGCGGGATCTCGGCGGCAAGCACTGATCTCGGAAAGGTGCTTCACGAAGAGCGGGTTCGGCCGCGCTCGTGAAGCTCTTAGCCGCCGCGATTTGAATTGCCTGATGAGGGCGGCTGGCGGACAATCGGCGGCTGACCACGCCTAGGGAGATAAACATATGGCCCAGAAAATTGCCTATCACGCGAATTGCTGGGGACCGCTCGGCGGCCATCCGGTCGGCGTCACCTCCATCAAGGATCTTGTCTACCAGACCTTCGGCGACATGAACCGGGCCTTCGCGGATATCGCGGCCGCAGGCTATCACGCGGTCGAGCTGTTCGATGGCAATCTGCTCGATTTCGCAGGGCGGATGGGCGAGCTGCGCGGGCAGCTTTCGGAGCAAGGCCTGCAACTCCTGGCGGTCTATGGCGGTGGAAATTTCATCTACCCGGATATTCTCGAGGAGGAGTTGCGGCGGATCGAGCGTGCTGCAAATCTCGCCGCCGAGGCAGGCGCGATACACTTCGTAGTCGGGGGAGGAGCGAAACGCTCGAGCGAACCACGCGATGGCGACTATGACCGGCTTGGGCAGGCACTCGATCGGGTCGCCGACATCGCTGAGCGGCTGGGCCTATGCGCTCTTTATCATCCACATCTCACGACCATGGCCGAAACGCCCGAGCAAATTCGGCGCGTCTTCGCCAAGACCCGCATCGGCTTCTGCCCTGACACCGCACATCTCGCCGCGGCCGGCGGCGATCCCGCGGCGCTGATCGCTGAGCACTACGATCGTGTGAGCTACGTCCATCTCAAAGGCTGGCAGCGCGACCCTTTCGCCTTCACGCCGATTGATCGCGGCGACCTCGATCTTCTGCCGACCTTGCATCTCTTGCGCGAACGCGGCTTTGATGGGTGGATCACCGTTGAGCTCGACGCATGGCCTGATCCGGCCGAGGGCGCACGCGCGAGCATGGCATGGTTGCGGGACAAGGTGTGACCTCGTCAGCACCTTTGCCGCCACCCATTTTCGGACAGGAATATTCCCCATGCATCGTCTCAATGTTGGCATGATCGGCGGCGGCTTCATGGGCAAGGCGCATGCTTTGGCCTATGCCGCGATGCCGATGTTTTTCTGGCCCGCCCCCGCGATCCCCATCCGCCATACCATTGCCGATGTCAGCGACGAACTGGCGGACGACGCCGCGAATCGCTTGGGCTTCGCGAAGGGCGTGTCGGATTGGCGGCGCGTCATCGACGATCCCGAAATTCACATCGTGGATATCGTCACGCCAAACAATAGCCATGCCGAGATCGCCATAGCGGCCGCGCAGGCCGGCAAGCATGTCATCTGCGAGAAGCCACTGGGCCGAACCGCCGCGGAAGCCCTGATGATGCTCGAGGCTGTAGAGGCCGCCGGCGTCACCCACATGGTCGCCTTCAACTATCGCCATACGCCAGCTGTGGTGCTCGCGCGGAAGATCATCGAGGAAGGCCGCATCGGCACAATTCGCAACTTTCGCGGCACCTATCTGCAGGATTGGTCAGCGGATCCCGACGGCCCGCTGTCCTGGCGTTTCCAGAAGAAAATCGCGGGCTCTGGCGCGCTGGGCGATATCGCCACCCATGTGATCGACATGGCGCGCTATCTCGTGGGCGAGATCGCGGCCGTCAGCGCCGTCGCGCGAACCTATATCACCGAGCGTCCTATTCAAAACAGCGGCACCGACAAGCTTGGGGCGGGGCCAAAACTCAGCGGAGTGCCTAAGGCCGCGGTCGATGTGGACGACGAAATTATGACGCTGATCCGTTTCCAGGACGGCGCGGTAGGCTCGCTGGAAGCAACCCGCAACGCCTTTGGCCGCAACAACTATCTGACCTTCGAAATCCATGGCAGTGCAGGTTCGATCTTCTTCAACTACGAGCGTCGTGACGAATTGCAGGTGATGTTCGCCGATGATCCGGCTGACCGACGGGGGTTTCGCACAATCTATACGGGACCGGCCCATCCGCATGGCGATGGTCTTTGGCCCATCCCGGCATTGGGCATCGGCTATGGCGAGACTAAGATCATCGAATGCCATCTCTTCATGACCGCGATCGCCGAGGGCCGGCAGCCCTCGCCCAATTTCCGCGATGGCTATCTGAACGAAGTCGTCGCGGATGCTATTTTGGCTTCCAGCGAAACGGGTATTTGGACAGACATTCGCGCACAAAGTCGCAACGAAATAGCTGCGGAACACAAACGCTAGAGTGGGATGTCTCTGGCTTGGACTTTGCAATTCCACCACGTCATGCTCGGCGAAGGCCGGGCATCCACGCCTTCCTCACTTCTAGAAAGCAAGGCGTGGATGGCATGCCTTCGCATGCCATGACGAATCTTCGAATTGCGGTTCTGTTTTAGATCGTCACGGCCTAGGGGCGGCGCTCATTCTGAACGCCGCCCCTAGATCTCGCCTGCGGGTTACATAACTCCCGCGCCTGGCGTCAAATCAAGTCGTACCGATCGACGTTCATGACTTTGTTCCATGCCGCCACGAAGTCCTTTACGAACTTCTCCTTCGAGTCCGAAGCGGCATAGACCTCTGACAGAGCGCGCAGTTCCGAGTGTGAGCCGAAGATCAGATCGACACGCGTGCCGGTCCATGTCGGCTGCTTGGTGGTGCGGTCACGGCCCTCGTAGACATCCTCAGAGCCGGTCGGCTGCCATTCCGTACGCATATCGAGCAGGTTGACGAAGAAGTCGTTCGTCAGTTTCCCGGGCTGCTTAGTGAAGACGCCGTGCTGAGATCCCCCGGCATTGGCCCCCAGAACACGCAGACCGCCGATCAGCACCGTCAGATCTGGCGTGGTCAAGGTCAGCAACTGTGCGCGGTCCACCAAAGCCTCTTCAGGCGCCATGAATTGCGCACCACGGAGGTAGTTGCGGAAACCATCAGCGACAGGCTCGAGCGGCGCGAAAGACGCCACGTCGGTCTGCTCCTGCGACGCATCCATCCGTCCCGGCGTAAATGGCACCTTCACATCGGTCCCAGCATCCTTCGCGGCTTTTTCGATTGCCGCTGCACCGCCGAGCACGATCAGGTCGGCGATCGACACTTTCTTTCCGCCGGCGGCCGAAGCGTTGAACTCCTTCTGAATCGCTTCGAGCGTCTGCAGCACTTTCGCCAGTTCGGGCGGATTGTTAACCGACCAATCCTTCTGCGGCGCAAGACGAATGCGCGCGCCGTTGGCGCCGCCGCGCTTATCGGAACCACGGAAAGTCGAAGCCGATGCCCAGGCGGTCGAGACCAGCTGGGAAACCGAAAGCCCCGAGGCGAGGAGCTTGGTTTTGAGGGCGCCGATATCCTGCTCATCGATCACCGGATGATCAATGGCCGGAATCGGATCCTGCCAGATCAGCGTCTCCTTCGGCACCAGCGGACCGAGGTAGCGCTGGATCGGTCCCATGTCGCGATGCGTCAGCTTGAACCAGGCGCGGGCAAAGGCGTCGGCAAACTGATCCGGGTGCTCGTAGAAACGCCGCGAAATCTTCTCGTAGGCAGGGTCGAACCGTAGTGCCAGATCCGAGGTCAGCATGGTCGGCACGCGCTTCTTCGAACTGTCATACGCGTCCGGGACATCGGCAGGGGCATTCTTCGCCTGCCACTGCTGGGCACCAGCCGGGCTCTTCGTAAGCTCCCATTCGAACTTGAACAAATTGTCGAAGAAGTGGTTGCTCCACTTCGTCGGAGTCTGGCTCCAGGTTACCTCGAGGCCGGCGGTGATCGCATCCGCCCCGAAGCCGCTGCCATGTTTGCTCCTCCAGCCGAGGCCCTGATCCTCGAGGACGGCGCCTTCCGGCTCCGCGCCGACAAAGGACGGGTCTCCGGCGCCATGAGTTTTGCCGAAGGTGTGACCACCGGCGATGAGAGCGACCGTCTCCTCGTCATTCATCGCCATGCGCGCGAAGGTCTCGCGAATGTCGCGGGCGGAGCCGAGCGGATCCGGCTTGCCGTTCGGCCCCTCCGGATTGACATAGATCAGACCCATCTGCACCGCGCCGAGCGTCCCATGCAGTTCCCGCTCGCCGCTGTAACGCTCGTCGCCCAGCCAGGTTCCCTCCGGACCCCAGTAAAGCTCCTCGGGCTCCCAGGTGTCGGCCCGGCCGCCGGCGAAGCCGAAGGTTTTAAAGCCCATCGATTCCAAAGCGACATTGCCGGTGAGAACGAAGAGGTCCGCCCAGGAGAGTTTTTGGCCGTATTTCTGCTTGATCGGCCAAAGGAGCCGGCGTGCCTTGTCGAGATTCGCGTTGTCCGGCCAGCTATTGAGCGGCGCGAAGCGCTGCTGGCCACCACCGGCACCACCACGGCCGTCCGTGGTGCGGTAGGTTCCGGCACTGTGCCATGCCATGCGGATGAACAGACCGCCATAGTGACCAAAGTCGGCTGGCCACCAGTCCTGCGAGTCAGTCATCAGGGCATAGAGGTCTCGAATCACTGCATCGAGATCGAGGCTCTTGAACGCTTCCGGATAGTCGAAGGCATCACCCAGGGGGTTGGATCGCGGCGAGTGCTGCTTGAGAATGTCCAGGCGCAACCTGTTCGGCCACCAGTCGCGGTTGGCTCTGCCACCGCTTCCGTGCATTACCGGGCACCCGCCCGCGCCTTTATCGTCAACTTTAGCGTCCATATTTGCCTCCCATCCCTATGCTTGCCTCGCCGGACAACCCATGCGCCAATCCCGCGACGAATGCTGGCTGTCCGCCCGCAAGCGTGAGGAATTTTAGCGCAGTACGGGAGCTTGTATAATAGATTATTGGTATCAGAGCGATAGAGCCGAGCTATCGTTCTCGAGGCTCCGGCCCGCTTAGACGAGGTTGACGCTCTGCGGCAGATGATCGCGCAGGGTCTGCGCCAGAAGGTGAAGATCCCGAACTCTGGGATAACTGCGGCGCCATATAAGCCCCACGCGACGCCCGATGCCGGCTTCCAAGGGATGCGCCGTTATCGCTTGGGTATGAGCGGCACTACACGCCATTGCCGGCAGCAATGTGCTGCCCATGCCCATCGCCACCATCTGACGAATCGTTTCAAGGCTGGTGGCGCGGAAATCCCCATCGGCGTCGCGGTCTGTCGTGCCGCAAATCGCCAGTGCCTGGTCGCGCAGGCAATGACCTTCGGTCAGCAGAAGCAGCCGCCGTCCGCGTAGATCTTCCTCCCTCATGACTTTGGCATTGGCGGGTTGGTGTCCTTTGGGTTCGGCAAACCAAAAGGGTTCATCGAAGAGCGGCAGGCTTGCCACACGATCATCCGAAACCGGGAGCGCGACCAGCGCGGCGTCCAGACGGTAAGAAACAAGTCTCTCCATAAGGTGAGCCGTCAGATCCTCGCGCACGGCCAGCAGCAGCTCCGGGTAGTCCTTCTTCAGCGCCGGCACGAGCCACGGCAGCAGGTAAGGCCCGAGCGTTGGAATAACGCCGAGGCTAAACGCGCCGACGAGCGGGCCGGAGACACTTCTCCCCACGCTGATGATGGCTTCGACATCCGTCAAAATCTGGCGCGCCCGCCCGACGATTTCCTCGGCGACGGGCGTCACTCGCACCGACCTATTCGTGCGCTCGAAAAGCGTCACGCCGAGTTGCTCCTCGAGTTTTTTGATCTGCATGCTGAGGGTCGGCTGGCTGATACTGCACGCGGCTGCGGCCCGGCCGAAATGGCCGTGATCGACAAGGGCGACGAGGTAACGCAAGTCCTGCAGCGTCATGCGTGCTTTGAACCCCTCCTGGTGCACCTGCCCAGTCTGAGTTCAACTGGCAAATATGGCAATCGCCTCCTGACCGGCGCGCGGGCACGACTGATATGCCATTCTACCGTCCCGAATAATTGGCGAGGGGCGGCGCGGTCGAAGACGAGGGACAGAGGTCGACTAAGACCCTCCGCTGTCGACCATCAACAGCTCAAGGCCCGGAATCTCCAACATTGCCTGCGCGTTGGCGGTCAATTCCGTGTCGGTGATAATCATGTCGACTCCGGATAGATCAGAGACCTTCATCATGGCGGTAATGTTGAATTTCGTCGAATCGGCAAGCAGGATAACGCGATCCGCCGCGCCGATCAGCGCATGCTTGGTCGCCGCGTCGATGGTGTTCGTGCACCACATGGCGTGATCGCGAACACTCGTAGCGCCGAGCAGCAAAGTGTGCACCCGAATGTTGGACAGTGCTTGCAGTGTGATTGGACCGGCAAAAGCCTGCGTCTCAGAATAGAATGCTCCGCCCAGAGCAGGTATTTCGAGGCTCGTTCTCGACGACAAGACGCTGATGACCGGCAGGGAATGGGTCACTACCGACATCCGCAGGTCGAGAGGCAATAGACGTGCGACTTCGAGCGTCGTTGTGCCGGAATCGAAAGCAACGACTGAATTGGGCGCCAGTAAGCCAACAGCCTTACGGGCTATCGCCTGCTTCGCGGTCAATCTCTGAGCCGAACGGAGACGGAAATCCACTGGCCCGAGCAGCGGTGTCGCCGAACTGACGCCGCCATGCACCGCCCGCGCCAAACCTTCCTTGGCGAGGCGCTGGATATCCCGGCGTACTGTCATTTCAGAGACGCCGAGGTCACGGCTGAGTTCAGCCGCGCTGCAAAATCCGGTGTTGCGGACCATGTCCATGATGAAGCTGCGGCGCGTAGGCGCGGAATCATAGCGCATGACCGCAAGCCGCTCGGGTTCTCGGTCGATCGAATCGTCCACTAAAACATCGCTTTCAGTCGCCGGCTCCTTACTCGATCTTCAAGATGGACTCGCGCAACGCAAAGACCGCACGGTCGATCTCTTCCTCCGTGATGACGAAAGGGGGAGCCAGAAGCAAGATGTCGTCGAGCAGCGGCCGAGTGACGAGCCCATATCCTCGCGCATTCCTCGCGACGGCAGGCGTGCGCGCCAGGCCTGTTGATGGAAAGCGGGCCTTCGTCACCTTGTCGGCGACAATTTCGACCCCCGCCATGAGGCCGAGGGACCGAACTTCGCCCACGTAGGGAAGATCGCGAAGCTCATCGAGTCGCTTGGCCAGATATCGGCCGCGTTCCTCGACCTGGGGCACGAGGCGTTCACGCTCAAGGATATCGAGATTGGCGAGAGCGACGGCGCAGGCTACCGGGTGGCCGGAATAGGTAAAGCCGTGCATCAGCGGCTTGTCATCTGGAACGTCATGGAACGCGTCCCAGATCGCCTTGCGGATTATGACGCCGCCAAGTGGAACATATCCACTCGCCGCTCGTCGTCGCTCTGCTTTCAGCGTTGATCGGGGTGCCGCTCGGCATCGGCGCCGCTTTCATCGGTGGCTGGCTTGACGCCATTCTCTCTCGAAGTTTCGACGTCCTTTTCGCCTTTCCCGCTTTGCTTCTCGCAGCGGTGATCGTCGCGACCTTCGGTCCCGGCTTCACCACAATTGTTATGGCGGTAACAGTGATCTATGTGCCGCTGATGGCAAGGGTGGTACGCGCGGCGACTCTGGTGGAAAAACAGAAAGCCTATGTCGATGCCATGCGGGTCCAGGGCTTCGGCGCGACCCGCATCTGCGCTTTGCACATCGTGCCAAATCTCAGCACTTTGATCATCGGGCAGACGGCACTTTACTATGGCTATGCATTGCTCGATCTCGCAGGCCTTTCATTTCTCGGTTTTGGCGTGCAGCCGCCAACGCCGGACTGGAGCTCGATGCTCTGGTATGCCGACCAGCAGGTGTATATTTCCACCACAGGGGTCGTGTTTCCCGCCATCGCGATCGTGCTCGCCGTGGTCGCCTTCAATCTGGTCGGCGACTGGTTGTCGGAACTCAGTTAAGCACACCAATGAGCTACCAACCCCTCCTTGAGCTCCGAGCCATATCAGCAGCGGTGACGGGCGCGAGCACATTCGTCCCGATCCTTGTCGACGTATCTTTGACAATCGACCGAGGGGAGATCGTCGGGCTTGTCGGGGAGTCCGGCGGCGGCAAGTCAATGACAGCGCGCACCATCATGTCATCGATCCCAAGCGCTATCTCTGTCACGGGCGAGGTTCTCCTGGAGGGTCGAGACATTTCACGGTTGTCTATGGCTGAGCTTCGCAAGGTGCGAGCGCGATCCCTCGGCGTGATCTTTCAAGACGCCCGTTTGGCCGTCGACCCACTCTGGACTATCGAGGATCACGTGACGGAAGGTATGCGCGTGCATGCCGGGCTGACGCGAGTCCAAGCGCGCGCAAAGGCGATTGGGTTACTGCGTCAGGTCGGAATACGCGATGCGGACAGACGTCTCGCGCAATATCCAGGGCAGATCTCGGGCGGAATGCTCCAACGGGTGGTCATCGCGGGCGCGCTTGCCGGTGACCCAAGCCTGATCATCGCCGACGAGCCGACGACCGCGCTGGATGTGACAACCCAGGCCGAAATTGTTGCAATATTCGCGGCTTTGCGCCGCGACCGTGGCCTCGCCAATGCCGGTCTCATCGAGATCGCGCGGATTACCTTCTCTTCGCCACGTTGTGACCGCGTTTGCAAGATGGCGGCAAACCCTCCTGAACGCGTCCGGCAATGCATGCCTGGAATGACGGTCTCCAAGACGGTCATTCGCGAAAAAGCCTCGGATTATGAAATGTGCGCGCGTCTCCCCCTGAGAAATCCGATGTGGCTCCAGTTGGAGAAGCTCGTGCCGGACGAGATGGATGGTCCCGACCGCGGTTTATAGAAGCCAGTGGTGCGATCGAAGAGCGACGGGGGAGACAGCGATCGAGCTTTATTTTGTTACTCGCGCGCTGAAGGGACATCTCTGTGCACAGACCAAGGCACGTCCGGCCTGAGTAGAGCAGACCTAACCAGCCATGAGACGGAGGCGTCATCGGTAATAGCAAAAACTCCGCTCGGTCCCGCGAGGAACTGCACAGTGCGCCGCGCAGCGGCATCGATATGGATCCGAGGGGCGGGTGGCGGATCCTTCTCGTAGTAGGTGCCAGGCCCGTAGAACTGGCCATAGCGCAACACGGTGCCGCCTGCCGAGGTCACCGCATTCTCATGGGCTTCGACAATGGGTCCATCACCCCAAGCGATACTCTGCGCGACGAAACCTGAAGCCTTTGTCGCTCGCGCCGCGGCCAGAAGGTTCCGCGTCCCCTCACTTCGGGTGCGATCGGTCGAGGCGAGGAACGCGGCAAGCTTCCCGATCTCGTCTGGTAGATCAGTCACCTGGTGGACTATGACATCGGGTCGAAATTCCCCTACGGCCACGATAAGCGACTTCTGGTCGAAGAGATCGCATAGTACCGGAGTGACTCCAGCAGCGCGAAGTCCGTTAATTTTCTCTGGCGTCCTAGTCATTGCCGCGACGACATGTCCTTCAGCCAACATGAGCGGCACCAAGCGAACGCCAATGACGCCGGTGGCACCAGCCAGGAAAATTCGCATTCCGTTCGCTCCCTTTGCTCTCGGTTTAATCTGGACGCGGAAACCACAGTCTAGGATCCCGCCACTGTCGCGGCACTGGTGGCCGAAACCGTCAGCTCCGCGGGGGCCGCCACTGTAGTGAGTTGCAGCGAACCGACACCGTTTTCGTTCAGACTTCCGCCGGGAAAATGGTGAAAGAACTTTTGCAGCGCGCGATCAGCACTAGCCCTGGCCTCAACTACAGCACCGGGACCCGAGGAGGTTCCTTCTACGGAAAAAAACGTCAGATCATGCAGTCCGATTGTCCCTAGGATGGCTTTCAGATACGGCGTGAGAAAATCTGGTTGACGCGCGCGCTCTCCGGAATATTTTGCGCCCGAGGACACCGCGACAAAGATTGGGCGATCAGACAACTTGCCCTGCTTTCCTTCCTTCGTCGAGTCGAACGTTCGACGGACCCGCACGATATGATCTATCCACGCCTTCAGCGTAGAGGGCACGGTAAAGTTATGCATGGGGGTTCCAATGACCACAAAATCTGAACTTTCTAGCTCCCGAATCAGCTCCTCGGAGTCAGAGAAGGAGGCCGTCTGAGATACCGTCGTGGACGGCTCTCGTGTTGTGCTGAGCGCCGCCGCGTAGTCCCCATCAATATGCGATATGCCGCCGTCGCCAATTCCCCGATTTACGATTTTCGCGGTTGGCTCGCTTACCAGCAGGAATGCAACAATTCTTCGAGAGAGCCTGTAGCTCTCGGAAGCCTGCCCCCGAGGGCTGCAGCTAATATGCAGGATCTGCATCACCTACTTCCAGTCGTGTTCAACTTTCGTCACTCATGCCTTCCAAATAAAAATCCAATGACCTGCATCCAAGGGCCATGAACTGGACTTTCAGATGGTCCATAATCAGCGCGAGCGAGAGCCTGGGACCCCGACTTCTGCCACCCGGCAAGCCGATGGTATAGTCTTCACCAGCATCTCTATAAAGGCAACTTGTCCATGGCTCTGCGAAAGACCAGCAAGATCTCGCCATTGGGACCGACAGTGGATGGAGCTTTTTATCGGCAGATCTACGATCGGTTTCGTGACGCTATTACCAGTGGGGTATTGAGGCCACACGACCGAATACCTTCGGCAAGAGCGCTAGCCAAAGAAATGGGCTTGGCAAGAGGCACTATAGAGGCAGCCTATTCTTTGCTCGCCGCTGAAGGGTATATTCAGGCCCGGGGTCAGGCAGGAACGATCGTGACTCCAGGCCTCAAGCCGCGAACGCCTGTTTCAGTTTCGGTTCCCCGGCCGGATAGCCGCCTTGCTTCACCCAGCTTTCGTCCAGACTCAATTTTGCCGTTCCAAATGGGTTTGCCCGCTTTGGATGCTTTTCCTCGAAAGATTTGGGCACGTCTGGGCGCACGCTGTGTGCGTTCTATGCAACCATCTGACATGGTTCATCCCGCCGTTGACGGCTTGCCGGCATTGAGAGCCCAGATCGCCGTATATCTTCAAGTGTCGCGCGGTATTAACTGCTCGGCGTGTCAGGTCTTTGTGACGTCAGGATACCGCCACTCAATCGAACTGATTGCTCGTGCATTGTTGAAGTCGGGCGATCGCGTTTGGCTGGAAAACCCCGGATACCCGCCAACGCGAGAATTGCTCGGAAACATGCAAATCGCACCGGTCCCCGTTGCCGTAGATCAGGACGGCATGGTCGTCTCTGATGGAATGAAACTAGCGCCCCGGGCACGCGCAGCGGTGGTTACTCCGGCGCACCAAAGCCCGCTCTGCGTATCGCTATCCCTGCCCCGGCGCTTGGCGCTCTTGGACTGGGCTACGCAAAATAGCGCGTGGATCATTGAGGACGATTATGACGGCGAGTACAGATATATCAGCCGACCTCTCCCCGCGCTAAAGAGCTTGGATCGTGATGGACGCGTAGTCTATGCCGGCACCTTCAGCAAGGTGATCTTGCCGAGCATTCGGCTTGCCTATTTTGTCGTGCCGGAAGCGCAGGTCGAGCGGTTTGAGCAGATTGGTCAGCTTTTTTCCGAAGGCAGTCCAGAGTTGACGCAAAGGATCGTCTCAGCCTTCATAACAGAGGGTCATTTCGCCCGTCACATCCAGCGGATGCGAAAGCTCTACGCCGAGCGTCGGAATGCAACCGCGACAGGGTTAGAAAGCGTGCTCGGGAAACACATGAGAATTGATTCACAGCCGGGAGGAATGCACCTGATCTTGCGCCTGCAAGGTCAACAATCAGATCGTCAGCTTGTCGCGCGGATGCGAGGTGAAGGCCTGTACGGGGAAGCATTGACGGATTGGAAAGTGGGCAGCAATGAAGCTTCAGCCTTGCTCCTCAACTTCACGAATATTGACTCTCAGAGGACCGCGGAGACTCTCGGAAAGAGAATCCGTGATCTGATATGACGGTCGCAACAGCTGCATAAGGGGATGCATACTGCCTCGCAAGATGAGGGAATCATGGCCCAGTGCGTATGATGGGTCATGGCTCTTCTAAGATATACCAAGACGCGACATTTAGGGGTTCTTGAATATCAGAGATAAGGACTCGCCATGACCAATCGTGTCGACTACACCAAGGCCTCGCCCGACGGCTACAAGGCTTTCGGTGGGGTTTATGTCACCCTTCAAAAAAGCAGCCTTCCAAAACAACTTGTCGACCTCGTGTATTTGCGCGTCTCCCAAATAAACGGCTGCGCATATTGCATCGATATGCATTCGCGCGACCTGCTCGCGTCCGGCATTACGATCGAGAAGCTCGTGCTGGTGCCGGTGTGGCGCGAGACCGGCGAGGTATTTGGTTCCCGCGAACGCATCGCCCTTGCCTGGGCGGAAACCGTGACCCGCGTAGCTGAGACCGGCGTTCCTGACGCTGATTACGAAGCCGCTGCCGCCGAATTCAGCGATAAAGATCTTGCTGATCTTACATATGCGATTGGCCTGATGAATGCCTTCAATCGGCTGGGAGTCTCATTCCGCTCGATCCCAGCCGCTGCCGCGAAGACAGGAGAGAGTCAATAAGCGGACACCTCGCCATAGTGATCTGCGATCGCTAGCGCCCGTTCGTCCTTCAAGCCAGCTGAGTCTGATGCTTTGCGGCCCGCCTATGGCAGTGGAAACGAACTAGATGCGGTTCCACTGCCTGATCTTGGCTCTCGTTTGAACTTCATCCGGCCGCAGCGTTTGGTGCGCCAGAAAGACGGATCCGCACTCATGGCTTGGGTACTCCTTTGCGTCGCCGGAATCCTTGAAATCGCATTCGCCATTGGTATGAAATCGTCCGAAGGTTTCACGCGGCTTATACCTGCACTGGTGACGGTCGCCACAGGCTTGTCGAGCGTGTTTCTTCTGTCGCTCTCGCTCCGCTCGTTGCCAGTTGGGACCGGCTACGCGGTTTGGACCGGTATAGGCGCGGCGGGCACCGCCCTTCTGGGGATGATACTCCTGGGTGACTCCGCCGCGCCGATGCGGGTGCTCTGCATTATTCTCATATTGGCAGGTGTCGTCGGCCTCAGACTGGTCTCACCGGCTTGAGCATGATTGCTGGCCAATGCGGCCTAACCTGGGGCCGCGGCGATGAAGCTCTACGGGGTTGCGTCATCCGCATTGACAAAGTTGGCATCCTGCGGATGTCTACCGAACTGTGTTTTCCTGGAAGCCATTTCTCCCAGCCCCAGCGCAATCCCGTATGGCGTTGGCGAGCACGCTGATCGATCTTGAAGTCAATGTCTTCGAAAGCGGATCGGCGATAGTCTTTCCGACGAGATATTCGGCCGGAGATCGACCCGCATCGACATTCGAAAAGCCGACCGACATATGAAGGCCGGCAGGCCCTGGTTCGCGCCTGCGCTCCCGCTCCTTCTGAACAGTTGATGGCCGGCCACTGGGCATCCCGCGTGGCTGTGCTAGGCTCGATTGGTTATAGAAGGAAAGCGCCCTATGGCTGAAGCGAAGCTCGCCCCCAATCTCCCGCAATGGATGATCGACCACGCCAACCGCTACATCTCCAGCGGCGGCAAAGACGGCCACATGTATACCGTCACTCCACCCGGCTACCCAGAAATGACAGTCCCCTCGCTGCTCCTCACCACTGTTGGCCGCAAGTCCGGCGAGAAGTTCATCTTCCCGCTCTTTTACGGCGAGGACGGCAACAGCATCATTATTGTCGCCTCCAAAGGTGGCGCGCCCGAGCATCCGGGCTGGTACAAGAACTTGGTCGCCAATCCCGAGGTCGAAGTTCGGGTCGGCACCAAAGACTTCAAAGCCAAGGCGCGGACGATCACCGGCGCGGCACGTGAACCGTTATGGCAAAAGGCCCTCAACTTCTGGCCGCCCTATGCCGACTACGCGAAGAAAACCGAGCGGGAAATCCCCGTCGTCCTGCTCGACCCCATCGTCTGATCCGGTCCCAGGTCGGACCGGCGACCTGGGGTTGCCGCTTACAGGGGCCTAGCTATGCATTCGAGGCTAAATCCGCATCTCCGGCTACAGCGAGAGCAATGCCCGACGTGCCGGCGGAGGTTGGGGGGTCAGCGCGGCCCGGCGGGCTTTGCATCAGCTTCACCCAATATAGCCATGATACACGCCCGGCGTGCGATGGCTTGATGGCCGCATCGACGAGTGCCCTGGGAACGCGGAGGTAAGGTTGGCTGAAGGTGAAGGGGATCGGCGGTTCAGATATCAAACTCGCATCGACAAGTTACTCCGTCCCATCGGAGAGTGGGGGCGCGTAAAGTTCGCCGGGAGACCTAACTATGTCTTCGACAAGCAGGAAAAGAAACTTGTTCTGGAGAGCTTTCCGGAATTTCTAGGTGAGACCGCGGATGAGGTCCGCCAGAAGATAGAGGATTTCATGGATGAGTGGATCGCATCTCGAGAGCCTGAGTAACGGTTTGTGAGCTGCTTTGGGGTTGACGCTTGCCCATGCGAGAGCCGCGACCTCACCGACGTGGCGAGCGTTTCACGGCCAGGCCCGAGGTTGGCCTCTTTGCCGTCGATTGGTTCGCGCCAGCCAAGGTCGCCGCCACGCTGTCGACGAGCGCTTGCAAGACAAAGAATTGCGCGACGACGGAGGTGACGAAGCCCGCGGAGGGCGGCTGCGCCATCGGCGCCGTCAGCAAGACGAGGTCGGCATGCCCTGCGATCGGGCTCGATGGCCGGCTGGTGATTGCCACGGTCAGTGCGCCGGCGGCGCGTGCGGCGCGCAGCAGCCGCACAGTTTCCAGCGTGCTGCCACTGTCGGAAATCGCGATTGCGACCGCATCGCGGGACGCCGGCGCCATGACCTCCAGCGCGACATTGCTATCGCGGTAAGAGGTTGCCCAAATTCCAGCGCGCAAAAGCTTAGCGGCCAGGATGTCGCCGACCATCGCCGAGACCCCACCGCCGTAGATATTGGCATGACGGCGCAGGACGAGCGCCTTCGCGGCATTCCTAAGGATGTTGCGGTCCAGCAGCCTCGCCGCGCCTTCGAGATTGTCGCTCATGTCGCGGCGCAGCCGTTCGACCTCATCAGCCACCTCGCCCCCTTGCAGGTCCTGCGCTGGCGCGCCGCACTGAGCGGCTAGAGCGAGCTTGAAGGATCGGAAGCTCACGAATCCCAGAATATGGGCAAGACGGACGATGCTTGCTTCGCCGCTTTCTGTGATTTGGCTCAGCGCCTCGATCGAAAGCGTGGTCGTTTCCGAAGGATAGTTGATGATGTGCTTCGCCACGCGGGCAAGCGCCGGCGACAGTTCCGCAAACTGCGACTGCAACCTGACTACGATAGGCGGGGTCGTCCTGAACATCAACCTTGGCGGTTCCCGAGCATCTTTCACGGCCCAATCAAAATCCTTTGTTGACAAGCCCACAGGAGCAATGGAGCATTGCTCCGCATAAATAGAGTTTTCTGGAGCGGCGATCCACTACTTCTAGAGGGAGCAGCATCTATGGCGGACCATTCCGGTACAGTTACTCGGCGCACAGCAATGAAGGCGGGACTGGCGACGGCGCTTGCGGCTGCACCCCTTGCTCGGCCGGCCATCGCCGCGAGCAAGAAGGTCGTGCGGGTTCTCGTTGTGGCGGATCCCTTCTACTACGCTCTGCGCGAGGTCACAGGCCAATTCGAAGCCGAGACCGGCATCACCGTCGAACTCGAGAACCTCGCCTACGACGCCCTGCAGGCGCGCCTGGTTTCGTCGTCCATCGCGCGCAAGCCGGACGCTGACGTGGTGACCGTCGATCAGATGTGGACGGGACAATATCTCGACAGCAACTGGATCATGCCGCTCGATGCGATGATGAAGGGCGACAAGGATCTCGATCTGGCGGACTTCATTCCCGAGGTTCTCTATTCGCTCAACACGTGGCGCGGCCATTTCGCGACTCTGCCGATCGCATCCTACGGCCAGGGTGTGATGTATCGCAAGGATGCCTTTGCAGCGCAGAAGCTGACGATGCCGGATCCGGCTTCATTTACCTGGGACGCCTATCTCGACCTGATCAAAAAGCTCGACGGCGCAACGGTCGGTGGCAAGAAGCTATTCGGCACGGTCGTCGCCGGCTCGCAGCCGCAGCCTATCGTCCATATGTACACCCAGCTGGCGGCGAGCATGGGTGTGCACTGGTTTAAGGAATTTCCAGAGGGGAAATGGGACTTCACGCCGACGATCAACACGCCGGAAAATGTCGCGGCGCTGACGATGTACGAGCAGCTCTACAAACTGTCGCCGCCGGAGGCGATCAACTTCAATTGGTTTGAGGCCGGCATGCGTTTCGCCCATGGCGATATCGGCATGTTCTACTGGTGGACGCCTTATTTCTACCTGACGCAGCGTGACGGCTATATGACCGGGAAACCCTCCCCGGTCGGCGATCAGATCGGCTTCGCCACACTGCCGCATGATCCGAAACATCCGCAGGTCATCAGCGCCGGCGGCTGGAGCCTCGGAATTCCGTCCTATGCTCCCAACCAAGACAACGCCTGGCAATTCATCAAATGGGCGACTTCGGCCAAGGGGCAGAAGGCGATGGCCTTGGTCGATAAATTCGGACATCAATTCTCTGACTTCGGCCGCGCATCACTCTACGATGACGCCGATCTGCAAAAACTCTATCCATACCTGCCCTTGCAGCTCGCCCTGCTTAAACAATCCAACGGCAAAATCGTGCGGCCGCCGGCGCCCGTCTACACCACGCTCGAGGGAATTTACGGCCTCAACCTGAACCGCGTGCTCGCCGGCAATTCGAGCCCGAGCGTGGCGCTCTCGGCGACCTCGGATCTGTTCGACAATGTGCTGAAAGGCAACTACCTCCTGCCCTACCAGCTCCCGTCTTACGACGACACGCTTGACGCGACCAAGAAGCTCATTGCCTCAATGGCCTGACATGGCTGCCGTCGCCTATGCGGATGGCGCTCGGACCACACCGCCGTCGCGTGAAAAGCGACGGCGGCAACGACTGCCCCTCATCCTCATCGCACCGTCGATCATCCTGCTGACAGCGCTGGTCGCCTTCCCTCTCGTCTTTTCGCTGCGCAACAGCTTCTGCTTCTGGAATCTCCAGATGAGTCCGAAGCCGCTCGGCTTCATCGGGCTCGGGAATTACCGTGCGGCGATCGAGCAATCTGACTTCGTTGAAGCGCTTCGACACACGCTCACCATCGCGGTTGTCGGAACCGCGATCGAGGTCGCGCTTGGCCTCGCGATCGCGCATCTGCTGGCTGTGCGGCTGGTGGGCATGAACTTCTGCCGCGCGCTCCTTATCATGCCGACCACCATCGCGCCGATCGTGACGGGCTTCCTGTTCCGATATATGTACGACGCACAGGGTGGGTTGATCCCCTGGCTCATCCGGACCGCTCATTTGCCGCTGCCAGCGCAGGGTCTGCTCGGCAACGAACACACGGCGCTCTGGGCAGTATTGGCGGCCGATATCTGGCAGTGGACACCCTTTTGCGCCATCGTCTTATTCGCTGGCTTGCTCTCTGTTCCCGACGAGATCGTTGAAGCCGCGCGCATCGATGGCGCGGGCGGCTGGACTATCCTGCGCCGGATCACAATACCCATGATTCGCAAGCCGATGGCCTTCGTCGCGGCATTGCGGCTGATGCAGATCTTCAATCTGTTCGATCTGGTCTTGGTGCTGACACGCGGCGGCCCTGGGTCGGCCTCACGAACACTCTCCTATAATCTGTATCAGCAAGGACTTGTTGACTTCAACATCGGGCTTTCCAGCGCCAGCACCTGGTTGATCGTCATCATCGTCAACGTTCTGATCGCGCTCTTTGCCGTCTTCGCCTTCAAGGACATCGTGTGATGTCGCGTGGGATCGTGCTGAAGCTTTGGCTCTATGCCGCCCTACTGCTGCTGATGGTCGTCTTCATCGGCCCCATCCTATGGTTCTTCCTGCTTGCGATCCGGCCGCCAGAGACCGCGTTCCAGATGCCGCCCGTGTTGTTCTTCAGGCCAGAGTGGAATGCCTTCTACGAGACTTTCGTGAACCCTGGAACCAATGCGCGGCAACTCTTCAACAGCCTGATCGTGGCGGGGGGCGCGGTGCTCCTCAATCTTCCATTTTCGATCCCGGCGGCTTACGCTATTTCCCGCTTCACTTTTCGGGGCCGAAAGAACCTGATGCTCTGGTATCTGGGTTTGTTGATGGCGCCGCCGGTTGCCTTCCTGATTCCGTATTTCCTGGTCGCGACGGCGGTCGGGCTGACGGGTACCTATCTCGCGATGGTGCTGGTGCTGCAAACGATCATGGTGCCCTTTTCTGTCTGGCTCCTGAAGAGCTTCTTCGACGATATTCCGGCCGACCTTGAAGCCTCGGCGGCGCTGGATGGGGCACGCCTGCACGAGATATGGTGGCATATCACTCTGCCACTTGCGACACCGGGCCTAATCGTCACCGCCATGTTTGCCTTCGTCTTCGCCTGGAACAACGCGGCCTTTCCGCTCGTGCTGAGCGACCAGGACACCGCGACGCTGCCGATCGGCACGCTCGGCTATTTCGGCAGCGCGGGCATCACCTGGAACAACATCGGGGCGGCCGCCGTCGCGGCGATGCTGCCGCCGATGCTGATCTTTCTCGTAATGGGCCGCTATGTTGTGCGGGGTCTCACCTTCGGCTCGATCAAAGGATAGGAGCGACGTCCGATGGCTAAGACTGGCTTTGCGGTGGTTGGCGCCGGGCTTTGGGGTTCGCAGCATGCGCGCGTCTTCTCGACGCTGCCTGAAGCCGCGCTCGTCGCGGTATGCGATGTGGATGCTGGACGTGCGGAAGCGATGAAGACGCGCTTCGGTGCCAGGCGCGCATATACGGATCTCGGCGAACTTCTGGCCGATCCCGCCGTTGAGGCAGTGACCGTGGCGACGCCCGACTTCGCCCATAGCGACATCATCCTGAGGGCTCTCGCCGCTGGCAAGCACGTGATGAGTGAGAAGCCGCTCGCAACTGATTTGGCGGCAACGCAACGCGTGGCAGAGGCCGTGAAGTCATCCGGCCGCAAATTCATGTTGGACTTCCACAACCGGGTAAATCCCGGTGTGGCCGCCCTCCATGATGCCGTCACCTCCGGTGAGCTGGGACGACCGATCCACGGTTTCATTCGCCTTAGCAACACGACCTTTGTCCCGCGCGAGATGTTGAGCTGGGCAAGCCGGTCCTCGGCGCTGTGGTTCCTCGGCAGCCATGTCGTCGATGCCCTGCGTTTTGTGACCGGCGACGAGGTGGAGCGCGTGCAGGCGGTGCGGCGGGACGGGCATCTCCGTAGCCTCGGCGTGGATACGGCGGACGTCCATCTTGCTATCCTGCAGATGCGATCCGGCGCCGTCATCTCAATGGAGAACAGTTGGGTCCTGCCTCCGGACTCGCCCATGCTTTATGATTTCCGCATGGAATTGGTCGGTGAAAAGGGAGCCGTGCAGGTCAATACGGCCGATAACGGCGCCTTCCGCAAGTTCACGGGCGGTGGGCTGCGCTCTGCCGATCTCTTCGGCGCAGTCCCCGCAGGTCCCGGCCGTATTGGCGGCTTTGTCTATGAGGCGATCGCCCGCTTCGTGGATGCCGTGGTAGCGGATGGCCCGCTGCTCGCAACCGCGGAAGACGGACTTGCGGCGACCGAGATTCTCACCGCGATCGAAGAAGCCGCTCGCACCGGCGCGACCGTTTCAATCAGGTAGGTCGCATCTGGCCTTGTGCGCATCCCGCTTGGCTGGTCAAAAGCCTTAACCGAGGGGGATCCGGACGATGCCAACGCTACCTTTGATTGCGCGGCGGCAAGCCGCGAAGATCGGCGCCGGCCTGAGCTTTGCCATAGCGACCAGAGCATCCGCCGCCGAGCCGCTGCCGGATCCCTCGCTCTCTCCTTCTCAGACCGTCGGCGTTGCTGTGCCGCCCGGCCAAATCGACCAGGCAATCGCAAAACTGGACGGCTTGACCAAGGATCTGCTGAGCAGAAGCGGAGTCCCCGGTCTCGCGGTGGCCGTGGTGCGAGATGGCGAGACCGTCTATGCGAAAGGCTTCGGCGTACGAAAGACCGGCACAACCGACGCCGTAGACGCCGACACCGTCTTCCAGCTCGCCTCGGTGTCGAAATCCGTCAGCGCGACAGTCGTGGCGCAGCAAGTCGGCCTCGGGGGCATTGCATGGAACACACCGGTCATCCGGCACCTGCCGTGGTTCGCGCTGAATGACAGGTGGATCACCCGCCACGTCACGCTTGGTGACATGTTCGCCCATCGTTCGGGTCTGCCGGATCACGCCGGCGACGATTTGGAGGATCTCGGCTACGACCGCCGGCAAGTGCTGGAGCGCCTCAGATGGTTGCCGTTGCACTCCTTCCGCGATGAATACGACTATACGAATTTTGGCGTCACGGCGGCCGCCGAGGCTGCTGCCGTCGCCGCGGGGACCGATTGGGCGAACCTTGCGGAAAAAGCCGTCTACGGGCCGCTGGGCATGTCATCGACCAGCTCTCGCTTCGCGGATTTCGAACGACGTCCGAACCGGGCGGTCGGACATATCAGAACCGGCGATCTGTTCGTGGCCAAATACCAACGCCAGCCGGATGCGCAATCCCCCGCCGGCGGTGTCAGTTCGTCGGTGCGTGACATGGCGCTGTGGCTTGCGATGGTGCTGCAGGGTGGCACCTACGGCGGCAAGCGGATTGTCGCTCAGGAAGCGCTACTCCCCGCAGTGACGGCGCGGATTGTGACCGACCATGGAACCGACATGACGGCGCGGCCGGGTCTTTATGGCTACGGGTTTGGCGTGGGAATTCAGCCGTCCGGGCGCGTCACCATGAGCCATTCAGGCGCCTTCTACCTGGGCGCAGCAACCAATTTCGTGCTCATTCCATCATTGGGACTTGGCATCATTGTTCTCAGCAATGCCTTCCCCGTGGGTGTCGTCGAGGCTTTGTCTGCGTCATTCGCCGACCTTGTGCAGTTTGGCAGGGTCACGCGGGACTGGCTGCCGGCCTATCGCGGACTTGTGGCAGGGATCTCCGCCCCAACCGGCTCTCTCGTAGGCAAATCGCCACCACCAGGGGCTGCACCTCCGTCAAACTTGCAGAACTACGCGGGCCTCTATGAAAATGACTACTATGGTCCCGCCGAGATCTTAGGCCGCGGAGACGGTCTTGCGCTGAGGATTGGCCCCAAGGGGCTGCAATACCCATTGCGACATTGGGACGGCTCCGTTTTCGTCTACACCCCCGACGGCGAGAATGCCCCCGATGGTTCCGTCTCCGCGATAACCTTCAAGGTGGGTGGCTCCGGTCGAGCTTCTGCGTTCTCCAATGAATTCTACGCCACCAGTGGCCGGAACGCATTCGTCAGACGCTGACGCCGCTCCAGATAGCGAAGAGCTGGACGACCCCCGGTCCGCAATCCATACATAGAGGATGAAAGACCCGTCCCCACTTGACTGCCTGAAATGCCCCGCGCTCTGCTGCAGAATGGCGGGCTATGTAGAAGTATCGCCCTCGGACGTCACAAAACTCTCGCGCTTCCTGGGTATCTCGGCTCGAGCGTTTGAGGCGAAACACATCGTCCATGTAACGCGCGCCGGGCGTAAGCGTATCAAGGCCGGATACGAGACTTGCCAATTTCTAGGCAGCGATCGGCGTTGCACCGTCTATCCCGCGCGGCCGGCTGATTGCCGGGGCTATTTTTGCTGGGAGCAAAACGATCCCACAGTCTATGAATATGCACGCTTCGTACAGACACCTGTTCGCCGCCTGCGCGCTGAGGAAGCAGCAGAGGAGTAAGCGCCACAGGTTGAAGCCCAATCCACCGCCCGTTTACTAGGCGCAAAGGTCTGCTAAAATACGCCTTTATAAGGGCGGGAAAGAATGGCTGCCGAAACAAGCATTGCGTCAACAACCTCCGCAGCTTCGATTCTGTCGATCTCCGCGGTTACAAAGCGCTATCAGTCTGGTCTTGTTGCCTTAGACAACGTCAGCCTCGCAATCGATGAGGGCGAGATTTTCGCGCTGCTTGGCCCAAACGGTGCGGGCAAGACAACATTAATCAGCATTGTCTGCGGCATCGTGACTATGACGTCGGGCCAAATCCTCGTCGATGGACATGATATTACGAGTGACTCTCGCCTCGCTCGCGCCAAGGTAGGCCTTGTCCCCCAGGAAATAGCGCTCGATATCTTTGCGACGGTCTGGAACACCGTCTGTTTTACCCGAGGCCTATTCGGCCAGCGAGCGGATCCCGTCTACATTGAACGTCTGCTGCGGGATCTTTCTCTTTGGGAGAAGCGTAAGACCCGCGTCATTGAACTATCCGGCGGGATGAAGCGCCGGGTGATGATTGCTAAAGCACTCAGTCATGAGCCGCGGGTCCTGTTCCTGGATGAGCCCACAGCTGGCGTCGACGTAAATCTGCGGCGCGATATGTGGGCCTTGGTTCGCAATCTGCGGAAGAAGGGCGTCACTGTGATCCTTACGACTCATTATATCGAAGAAGCGGAGGAAATGGCAGACCGCATCGGAGTCATCAATGACGGCAAGATCATCCTGGTCGAGGAAACCGCGAAGCTGATGCAAAAGCTCGGCAAGCGGCGGCTGACTCTCGTCCTGCAGCTTCCGATGGAAACGATTCCCGCGGAACTGAGTGACTGGGCGCTTGAGCTTAAAGATAACGGGCAGCGGCTGTCCTACAGCTTCGACGCTAATGCAGAGACCACGGGTATTCCCCAACTCCTCAATCGGCTGTCGGAAATGCGCATCGATTTCAAGGATCTCGAAACGACACGCAGCTCGCTCGAAGATATCTTCGTCAAACTGCTAGAAGATGCGGCATGAGAGGCCCGCGCGCGATCAACCACATTGGAATGTGGATGATATATCGCACCGAGATGGCTCGCACGCTGCGCACGATCTGGCAGAGCGTGGCGACTCCGGTGATAACGACGGCCCTCTATTTCATCGTCTTTGGCGGCGCGATCGGCTCGAGGATCCAAAATGTCGGAGGGGTGCGCTATGGTGCATTCATCGTCCCCGGACTGATTATGCTCTCGCTCCTCACTCAAAGCATCTCCAACGCATCGATCGCCATATATTTTCCAAAGTTCATCAAGACAATTTTTGAGATCCTGTCAGCGCCGCTATCGTCGCTCGAGGCGGTCTTCGCCTATATCGCCGCGGCCGCGACGAAGTCGATTGCGATCGGCTGCATCATTCTCGCTACGGCGACGTTCTTTGTCCCCGTCCACATCCTTCACCCCGCGTGGATGGTTGCGTTTATGGTGCTGACCTCGGTCGCCTTCAGTCTGTTCGGTTTCATCATTGGCATCTGGGCCAAGAATTTCGAACAGCTCGCCATCGTGCCATCGCTGTTAGTTACGCCACTTACCTTTCTGGGGGGCGCCTTCTATTCGATCGACATGCTACCGCAGCCCTGGCGGACGATCAGCCTGTTCAATCCGGTCGTCTATCTCGTCAGCGGCTTTCGCTGGAGCTTTTATGGGGCCGCGGACGTAGGCGTCGGCATCAGCCTGGCCTTCACCGGCGGCTTTGTGGCGTTGTGCGTGCTTGTCCTCTGGTGGATGTTCAGAACAGGATATCGCCTCAAGCCGTGACGCTAGCTCGCCAGGACGGTGCGCGCCATGACATCGACAAAAGCCTTGATCTTGGGCGAGCCGTGCCGGCTCGGCGGCCAAAGGATCTGCAGCGTACCGGAACTGCGCAGGGAAGCGTCGAGCACGGAACGAAGGGTGCCGTTGGCGAGTTGCCGACGCACCGTGAAGCTCGGCGTGTAAAACAGCCCTAGTCCCTGCTCGGCCAGTCCGATCAGCGGCTCCATCGTATTCGCGACGGTCGAGGCGGGCGGTTGAAAATCCAACTCCGCACCCTCGCGACTGAATATCCAGCGCTCGAGTTTTCCGGTTGCCGTCCAGCGGTGAAACAGACAGTCATGCCCGACGAGCTCTTCCGGCTCGCGGGGGATGCCACGTTTGGCGAGATAGGCCGGGGAGCCGACGATCACGTAGCCATAGGTGCCGAGCATGCGCATTTTTAGGTTCGAATCAGCGACCTTGCCGGTCCGCATTACAACGTCGAACCCTTCCTCGATCACATCGACCAGCCGGTCCGTAAAGTCGAGTTCCAGCGTGATCTCGGGATAGGCCTTCGCGAAAGCCCCGAGGGGAGGCGTCATCAGCATCCCGATCAGCGGCAGGCTGACGCGCAGAGTGCCTTTGGGCGCGGTGGATTGCGCGATCTCCAGCTCCGCGGCCTCGATCTCGCTGAAGATCGTCTGGCATCGCTTGAGGAAGCGGCCACCTTCCGGCGTCAAGGTGATGTTTCGGGTGCTGCGATGGAAGAGCGGCGCGCCTAGCCGTTCCTCCAGGCGTGCAATGGCTTTGCCGACCGCCGAAGACGAGATGCCGAGCGCTCGGCCCGCCGCCGTGAAGCTGCGCGTTTCCGCGGCATGGATGAAGGCGTTCAGCGGGCCGAGCCGATCCATCTTGTCTCCAACGTGCCGATACTCGTCCTGCTGCCCGTCCTTGACCCAGAAATCCAGTGAATTGCGGACATCACTGTCCGGAATGTTCCAAACGGCAGCCCAATTTCAAGCGGCGCCGGGAGAACCTAGCTTGGCTGAGTTCATCTGCCTCACCCCTAACCGCAATCAGGAGTGCCTCATGTCTAAGTTGTTTTCCCCGGTGCAGATCGGCGCGGTCGCACTGGCGCACCGTGTCGTCATGGCCCCACTCACGCGCTCGCGCTCCGGTCAACCGGGCGACGTTCCCAGCGATATCATGCGCACCTACTACAGTCAGCGCGCCTCGGAAGGCGGCCTGATCATCGGCGAAGCCACAACTATCTCGCCCTCGGCGCGCGGCTGGTTCGGTGCGCCGGGCCTCTATACCGACGCGCAGGTCACGGGCTGGAAGGCGATTACCGACGCGGTTCATGCCAAGGGCGGGCGGATGTTCGCCCAACTATGGCACACCGGCCGGTCGTCGCATGTCGATGTGACCGGCGGCCCGCAGCCTGTTTCGGCCTCGGTCGACCCCGCCTATTGGCAGGAGGCCTCGCATCTCACCTCAACGCCCGGCGGCTGGGTGAAGCCCTCGCCGCATCGCGCGCTGGAGGTGGGTGAGATCGCCGGCATCGTCGCGGACTACGCCCGAGCGGCCGAACGAGCCAAGGCAGCCGGCTTCGATGGCGCCGAGGTACATGCGGCGAACGGCTACCTCATCGATCAGTTCCTCCAGGACGGCAGCAACAAGCGAACGGACGCCTATGGCGGATCGATCGAGAACCGGGCGCGGCTGTTGCTAGAGATCGCCGAAGCAGTGACGTCAGTCTTCGGCGCGGACCGCGCCGCCGTCCGGATCGGGCCAAATGGGCGCTGGAACGGCATGGGCGACAGCGACCCGCGCGCTTTGTTCGACTACTTGGCCCGGGAACTGAACCGCTTTGGCCTCGCCTATCTCCACATCATCGAGCCCCGCGTGAAGGGCAACGTGGTTGTGGCCGAAGGACAGGCACCAGTCGCCGCCGAGCACCTACGAACGATCTTCAAGGGCAGGATCGTTGCAGCCGGTGGCTTCGAGCCGGAAACGGCGGCGGCCATCGTCGAGAAGGGTGATGCGGATCTCGTGGCTTTCGGCCGCCACTTCGTCTCGAACCCGGATCTTCCCGACCGGATCCGCAAAGACCTGCCTCTCAGCCCCCACGACCGGGACACCTTCTACACCTTCGAGGCCAAGGGTTACACGGATTACGCCCGTTTCGGCGCGGCCGCCTGATCGCCGATCAATTAACCGCCCAGGAACACATTCCATGAAACTCACAGGCAACACGATCTTCATCACTGGCGGCGGCTCCGGCATTGGCGGGGGCCTTGCCGAAGCGCTGCACAAACTCGGCAACAAGGTCATCATTGCCGGGCGGCGTCGCAGCCATCTTGACGAGATGATCGCGGCCAATCCCGGCATGCAAGCTGTCGATCTCGACATCGCAAATCCGACCAATATCGAACAGGTGGCCAGGCAACTGATCGCCGACCATCCCGGCCTCAACGTTCTCATCAACAACGCTGGAATCATGCAACTTGATAGAGCGGCTGGCAGGATCGACGACGCGATGATGGTTTCGACCATCACCACCAATTTGATGGGCCCGATCCGCATGACGTCAGCGCTGATCGAGCACCTCAAAGGCCAGGACGATGCTGTCGTGGCCTACACCACATCGGTTCTCGGTTTTGTCCCGATGGCGCCGACGGCGATCTATTCCTCCACCAAGGCAGCACTTCATTCTTACATTCTCTCGCAGCGCTTCATGCTGAAGGAGACAAAGGTTCGGGTGCTCGAGATCGCGCCCCCTTGGGTCCGTACCGAACTCATGAACAGCCAAGAAGCCGAGCAAGCCATGCCGCTGGAGCAGTTCGTCGCGCAGACCATCGCCGTATTGGCGACTGATGCGGATGAGATTCTGGTCGAAGCCGCCAAACCGCTTCGGGCGAATGCCGGCCCGAACGAGCATTTCTTTGTCGATCAATTCAATACGCAGATGACGGCGCTATTCGCGGGCGGTTGAGCCGCTTGCTTGGCACGCGTCCCCCAGCTCATGAAAGAAAGGCGTTTGCCGTATAAGGGGCGCTTATCGTGGCACGTGGATTTTCGTCGCCACCATGGCGCGTGGCTTTCCTCAGATGCCGACCTTCTGACGCTCACCTGGAGCCGTCGGCACAAACTCAATCACTTATTCTCGTCGAGACCGGCCTGTGACGATCTCACTATTTTAGATAGCTAGATAATTTAACTGACTCTCGCGTGTGATATGTCCTATTGACTAACGATAGAACAGAGTTCAATCGTGTGAAGCGCCCGCCGTAGCCGATGCTGGCCCGACACTCGGGATGGCGACGGAGCTTGGCGCATGTCGGTCTCTTTCGAACACGCAACGGATCGCAACCTATGACCCGCCAAATCCGCTTCAATGCTTTTGACATGAATTGCGTCGGGCACCAGTCGCCAGGACTTTGGGCGCATCCCCGAGATCGCTCCTGGCAGTATAAGGATCTCGAATACTGGACGGATGTCGCTCGCATATTGGAACGCGGGATATTCGACGGCATATTTGTCGCCGATGTCATCGGCTACTACGACGTCTATCAAGGCACCGCGCATCACGCCATTCAGCAGGCGGCGCAAATTCCGGTGAACGATCCCATACAACTCGTTTCGGCGTTGTCTCTGGTCACTAAGCATCTGGGGTTCGGCATCACGGCCTCCACCGGCTTCGAGCACCCCTATCCTTTCGCCCGCCGGCTCGCCACCGCCGACCATCACTCGAAAGGCCGGCTGGGCTGGAACATCGTCACCTCCTACCTCGAGAGCGGAGCCCGTAACACAGGCACCGCCGGATTGCCGCGGCACAACGACCGTTATGAAGTCGCGGATGAATATCTTGAGGTCATCTACAAGCTATTGGAAGGAAGCTGGGAAGAAGGGGCAGTGCAGCGCGATCGCGGCCGGCGCATCTTCACCGACCCGTCAAAAGTCCACGAGATTCGCCACCAGGGAAAATACTTCTCGGTCCCCGGCTATCATCTTTCCGAGCCATCACCGCAGCGCACGCCGGTTCTATACCAGGCAGGTGCGTCTGGTCGCGGCCGCGATTTTGCCTCGAGGCATGCGGAATGCGTTTTCGTGGCGGCTCCCACCAAGACGGTGCTGCGCAACTATGTCGCCGATGTTCGCAAGCGTGCCGCCGCCGCTGGCCGCGATCCCCGCAAGCTCTACGTCTATAACCTTCAAACCGTTATTTTGGGCGAAACGGACGCGGCGGCCGCGGCAAAATTCGAGGAATATCGCAGCTATGCCAGCTATGACGGCTCACTCGTCTTCATGTCCGGCTGGACTGGGATCGATTTTGGCCAATATGCCCCGACGGAATTGGTGAGAAAAGCCGAAACCAATGCGATTGTCTCGATCGTCGATGCCTTAGCCGAAGGCGACCCGGACAAGAAGTGGACAGTAGAGGAATTGGCTGCATGGGGTGGTGTCGGCGGCCTTGGCCCCGTCATCGTCGGCTCGCCGTCCACTGTTGCTGATATTCTTCAGGAATGGGTTGAGGATACCGATGTGGACGGGTTTAATCTCGCCTATGCGGTAACGCCGGAATCCTTCGAGGATGTGGTCAACCTACTCGTGCCCGAACTACAGCGGCGCGGCGTTTACCCGACCGACTACAAGCCTGGTACGCTGCGGGAGAAATTGTTCGGCGGCGAAGCCTATCTATCCAGTGATCATCCGGGTGCGCAATTTCGCGATCTCGCGGCGATTCATCGGCGAGAGGCCGAAACCGCAAAGTCGCAATTGCTTGTCGCGGTATAGCCAGTTCGCGATGACCAAGCCGCTCCTCGCCCTGCATAATGTTTCGCTCTCTTTCAAGGGTGTGAAGGCGCTGACGAATCTTTCGTTCACGGTTCAGGCTGGGCAGGTTTGCGCCTTGATCGGCCCGAATGGAGCCGGAAAGAGTTCGGCACTTAACATCGTGAATGGCGTCTATCGCGCGGATTCCGGGCGTATCGTCTTCGACGGCACGCGGTTTGAACGGATCCGCCCCTTGAAGGCGGCGCGACTCGGGATCGGGCGCACCTTCCAGCACAATGCCTTGTTCAAGCATATGAGCGTACTCGACAACGTAATGGCCGGCCTGACGCGCCATACCCGCACCGGTCCGTTGAGCCACGCGTTTCATCTGCCGCGGGGACGACGCGAAGAGGCACGAATGCGCGAGCGTGCAGAGCAGGTGCTGGACTTTCTGCATATCCGACCTCATCGCGACGCTGCCGCCGGCACGCTGCCATACGGTGTGCAAAAGCGGGTCGATCTCGCGCGGGCTCTGGTCGCAAAGCCTAAACTCATTTTGCTGGACGAGCCCATGGCCGGCATGAACCAGGACGAAAAGGAAGAGATGAGCGGCTTCATACGCCACACCAACCGCACGCTCGGCACAACGATGCTGCTGATCGAGCATGATGTCGGCGTCGTCATGGACCTATCCGACCAGGTGGTTGTGCTGGACTATGGGCGCAAGGTCGGTGACGGCTCCCCCGAAGCGGTACGCAACGATCCCGAAGTGATCGCCGCCTATCTCGGCACAGTGCATTAGAGCGCCCGGCCGTGGATTTCTTTGTCGAAACTCTTGTCGGCGGCCTCCTGGCTGGAGTCATGTATTCCCTCGTCGCAATCGGCTTCGTCTTGATCTACAAGGCCTCCCGCGTCTTCAATTTCGCCCAGGGTTCGATGCTGCTGTTCGCGGCTCTGGCTTTCGTGACGCTGACCGAGCACGGCGTTCCTTTTTGGCTTGCTGGCGCCATAGCCTTGTTGCTCATGATTCTGACCGCTGTCCTGGTGGAGCGAGTCGTGTTACGCCCGCTCACGGGGCGTTCCGATCTCACATTGTTCATGGCGACGCTTGGACTTAGCTACGTCATTGCCGGCGTAGCGCAGGCGGCCATGGGGACGGATGTGCATGCGCTCGATCTCGGTATTCCGGATGTGCCCATCAATGTCGGGCCGATCCAGGTCAGCGAGTTCGACCTGGCCGCAGCGGGCATCTCCGGCATTCTCGTGATTGGCTTGTCGCTATTGTTCACGCGCACGCGCATCGGAATTTCTCTTCGCGCCGTGGCGGATAACCAGCTCGCGGCGCAGTCTGTCGGCATCCGTCTCGACTGGATCTGGCGAATCGTCTGGTCAGTCGCGGGCTTCGTCGGCCTTGTCGCCGGTCTGCTATGGGGCGCCCGTGAGGGTGTGCAATTCTCCCTTAGTCTCGTTGTTTTAAAGGCTCTCCCGGTACTCATCATCGGCGGATTTACCTCTATCCCGGGTGCGGTCCTTGGCGGGTTGATCGTCGGCGCCAGCGAGAGCCTAGCAGAGCTGTATCTCGGCCCACTCATTGGCGGCGGCCTTTCAGCCTGGTTCGCCTATGTCCTGGCGCTGATCTTCCTATTGGTGCGACCCGCCGGACTTTTCGGCGAGCGCGAAATCGAGAGAGTCTAGGTGATGCCGAGCGATCGAAGCGACGCGACGGTGGTTGTCGGTCAGTCGCGAGCGGGACTTGCGGGTTGGAGTCCGCAGTCACGGCAACTCGTGCCGCTTTTGGCCGGAGCGGTGCTGGTGTTCGGCGTCATCCCAGCGCTTGGGAATGATTACTGGTTCAACGCCATTCTGATCCCCTTTTTCGTGCTGTCCTTGGCCGCCCTGGGGCTGAACGTGCTGACCGGCTATGCGGGGCAGGCCTCATTGGGGTCCGGCGCTGTCATGTCGGTCGGCGCCTTCGCGAGCTATAATTTTCTTCTGCGACTCCCGATGCTTCCTCTGCCCATCGCGCTCCTTTTGGGTGGAGCGACCGCCGCTGTCGTCGGTGTGTTGTTCGGTCTACCGAGTCTGCGGGTCAAAGGCTTCTACCTCCTTGCCTCCACATTGGGCGCGCAATTCTTTGTCGAGTGGCTTTTCAACGGCTACGGTTGGTTTTCCAACAACTCCTCCTCAGGCTCGATTTCCGCGCCACGTCTTGAGATTTTCGGCACGGATCTATCCTCGCCGGTTCACCGCTACCTGCTGACCGCCGTCACTGTAGCCGTGCTGACGGTCATGACGGTGAATCTAGTGCTTAGCCAGACCGGCCGAACATGGACCGCGATTCGCGATATGGATACAGCGGCCGCCATCATTGGCGTTCCTGTAGCCCGCACCAAGCTGCTCGCCTTTGCCGTCAGCTCTTTCATTCTCGGCATTGCCGGGGCGCTTTGGGTATTTGCCTATCTCGGAACCGCCGATGCGCATTCTTTTGACATCGACCGGTCCTTCCAGATCCTCTTCATGATCATTATTGGGGGGCTCGGCAGCGTGATGGGAAGTTTCGTCGGCGCGGCTTTCATTCTGCTGTTTCCGATCTTCTTGGACCGCGTGGCCGTCGGAATATTCGGGGGCACGGTCGACACGGGTCTTTTGCAGAACCTCCACGACATCGTGTTCGGCGCTCTCATCATCTACCTTCTGACGCGCGAGCCTCGCGGACTGGCCGCCTATCTGACGAAATTGAGCGATCGGCTTCGGCGTGGAAGGCCTGCGAGGTGATCGCGGCGGTCGCCGTCGCAAGTCTAGCCCACGAAGTCACAACCAACGTTTCGTAACCCAACTCAAACGCACCAACGGAGACATCATGTCCTTCCTCTCTCAAGGCGCGAAACTGGCTGGAGCGCTCGCACTCAGTGCCGGTTTCGCGGGATCAGCGCTCGCGGCCGAGGGGCCGCAAGAGCAATACCTGCCGCTTCTTACTTATCGCGTCGGACCTTATGCACCAAGCGGTGTCAGTATCTGGGCCGGCTTCCTCGATACGATCCGATACTACAACGAACAAAAAGGTGGCGTGGACGGGGTGAAGATCGTCACTCAGGAATGCGAGACGGGTTGGCTCGCGGAGAAGGGCGTTGAATGCTACGAACGCCTGAAGGGCGGTCGGAACGGATCCCAGGTGCCCTTCATCCTGCCGTTCTCGGCGCCAATCTCCTATGCCCTGACGGACAAGGTTGTCGCCGACAAAATCCCGATGATCACGATGAACTACGGGCGAACTGAGGCCACCGACGGCGCTGTGTTTCCGTGGAACTTCCCGATCATGCTGACCTTCTACAGCGAGGCCTCGGGCGTCATCAATTTCATCGCGCAAAAAGAGGGCGGCTTCGCCAACCTCAAGGGTAAGAAGATCGTTACCCTATACAACGACTCCGCTTACGGTCGCGAGACGCTCGGGCCGCTGGCCTTGCTATCAAAGAAATATGGCTTCGATGACATCGAGATTCCGAATCCAAATCCAGGTGTCGAGCAGTCGGCGCAATGGCAGCGAATTCGCGAAATCAAGCCTGATTGGGTCTTCCTGCGCGGCTGGGGAATTCAAACCCCCGTTGCCATCAAGACCGCGGCCCGGGTTGGCTTCCCAGCGGACCACATCATAGGAGACGTATGGTCCAGCTCTGAGGATGATGTCATTCCCGCCGGCGCCGGTGCGAAGGGAGTGCTTGCGGTCACCACCTATCCGGCGGGCACCAATTTCCCGATCCATCAGGAGCTGAAGAAATACATTCTCGACAAGGGCGAGAGCGACCTCAAGGATAAGGCGCGGTTCGGCACGGTCTACTACAATTCTGGCGTCGTCCAGGCGATCGTCGCGATCGAGGTTCTACATACCGCCCACCTCAAATTCGGAAATCGCCCAATTGACGGGACGGAGGGGAAATACGGAATCGAGCATCTGAATATCGACGAGAGGCAACTCGCGGAACTCGGCGTGACGGGCTTGCTCCAGCCGTTGAAGCTGTCCTGTGGTGACCATGAGGGCGGCGGCGCACTCCGGGTGCAACAATGGGACGGCAAGACCTGGACACCCGTGAGCGGCTGGATTCAGGCCGACCGGTCCAGCTTGCGGCCGCTCATTGATGAGAAGGCGGCAGCCTACGCGAAGGAGAAGAGCGAAACCCCCCGCGATTGCGCGACCGAAAGCTGAGGACCGGGAACAAGCCGATGCGCAGCTCAGGCGATGTGCCGAACGGAAGGGACGTCTTCCTTCGTCTTCACGAGGTCGAGGCGGTCTATGACAGGGCCATCGTCGGTCTGCGCGGGGTGACTTTCGACGTGGCCAAGGGGGCGATTGTGGCCCTGCTTGGCGCGAATGGAGCGGGTAAGACGACAACCTTGAGGGCGATTTCCAACCTCTTGGGAGCGGAGAATGGAGCGGTAAGTGGAGGCGCGATCACCTGGGAACAACGATCGGTTCTCGCGACCCATCCGTCGCAACTGGTGGCGCAGGGCCTCGCTCAGGTGCTGGAAGGGCGTCAGTGCTTTCAGCACCTGACCGTTGAGGAAAATCTTTTGACGGGCGGCTTCGTTCGCCGCCTTTCGCGGAGCCGACTGCGCACGGAACTGGATCGCGCCTATACGCGGTTTCCGCGCCTCAGGGAGCGGCGGCATATCCGCGCTGGGCTCACTTCGGGTGGCGAGCAGCAGATGGTCGCGATCGGCCGCGCGCTAATGACTGGGCCGCGCCTGATGCTGTTGGACGAACCATCGATGGGTTTGGCGCCGAGAGTCGTGCACGAAATCTTCGAGATCATTCGTAGGCTCAATAGCGAGGAAGGCGTCACATTTCTCGTCTCCGAGCAGAACGCCAATATCGCATTGCACTACGTCGATACCGCGCATGTGCTGGAGAATGGCCGCGTCGTGGTATCTGGCACGGCAACTGAATTGTCGGAGCGGGCGGATATCAAAGACATCTATCTAGGCGGAGGCGCCGCGAAACGACGTGAGCGCCGCAGCCAGCTTGCACATTGAAGCGCCCTAGCCTGCAACCTTGAGTGCTCGATCAGCGCGAGTCAGCTCGTGCTGGATTCCTCACAAGCCTAGCTTCCCCGCGGGGCTCGACGTGTTCAGCTTGGAACGGCGCACGTAACTGCGCATCGTCGTCAGACTTCGATGGCGGGTATGCCCCATGATCTCTTCATCTGGAACGCCGTTCTTATAGGCGGTCGTCACGAAACCGGCGCGCATACCGTGTGGCGTGATCGGCTCCCATATCGTCCCGCTGATTTTGGCCTGCACCGCGCGTTTCTTCAGAATTTGCCGCACTGCATCAGGGTCAAGTCGCCCTGCATGCACAGCGCCCCAGCGATCGACTTTGCGGAAGATCGGGCCGGAGACGATCTCGGCCTGCTCCAGCCACGCTTTCAAAGTCGCTATGGGGCAGGTCAGTGAGATGCGCCCATGGTTGATGCCAATCTCGGCACCCGCACCCTCCTTGTCGGTCTTGGAGCGCGTGATGAGGATGCGCATGCCCTCTGGAACCCAGGTCACATGCTCGATATCCAGCCCGACCGCCTCCGAACGGCGAAGAGCCCCTGCGAAGCAGAGCAGGAAAAGCGCCCGGTCTCGAAGACCCGCCATATCGTCGCCACAGGCGGCCAGGAGGCGTTTGATGTCCGCTGTGGTAAGGGCCGCCGACCGGCGAGGCGGTTCGCCATGGGTTCGCGCAATACCGCGCAAGGTCTCGCGGATCGCGGGGTGACGGGTATCCAATGGCTGCTTGGTCATCCGATGCGCGCGGGCGATGGCGGCGACCCGCCGCCGCAAGGTGGACAGCGCGTAGCCCCGACCGGCATCCGCCAAATAGGCGCCCACGATCTCCGGCGTCGAGGGCATGGGGTCGAGGCCGCGCTCGAGGCACCATGTCTTGAAATTCGCCAGATCGGCCTTGTAGGCGCGCAGCGTCGATGATGCGTCAGCCGCGTTTTGGTAGACCTGCGAGCGTGCGATTGACCTCGCCGCTCTGATGGTGAGCGCGGGCTCTGCCTCATCGAGGCGGCGAACCGCGGCCGATTCGGGCGAACGAGGAACCACTGGGTTCTTGGTCATGACGAAACCTGGCACTGATAAATGTAACCGTCAATACGCGAGAAGGTTCGTTATCACGTATTGACAATTTGCCGAGTCTGAGGCGAAACGGAGGTGAAGGAGCCAGCTCGCCGGTCGCCAAACAGCCCTTGGTTTGAGGGTGTGGCGAGTGATGCGCGTGGGATGGCGCGATGTCCGCGCTTGCTCGATCTTGTTTGTAGGAGTTCGACGCAAGAGACTGTCACTCAACCTGGAGACCAAGCGAAATCGCCAATTTTCTCGCCAGCTTTGCGCCGCTGTTGAGGCCACCCTCCATATAACCGGTGAAAAGAAGGCTGGTATATTCCCCGGCGAAAAATAGCCGCCCCTCAAAGCCTTTCTCGAGGTTCGGATAGATGGAGGTAACCTCGCCAAGTCTCGGTGCGCAGTAGCCGCACTGGGTCCACTTTTCGTTCGGCCAAGCCATGAACATCGTTTTCTCCACATGGGCCGAATAGCCGGGATAGATCGCGTCGAGATAGAATTTGAACTTTTGGCTTCTCTCCGCGGCAGGGAAATCCAGACAGTCTTGCGCCGCCTGTCCGCCCGAAAACACGGTGAGACAGGCCGGCTCTTCCGCATTCGACCGCTGCCCGTCGGTGCCTTCCCAGGTGTCGCCGACGGGCGTGTCGGTCAACGCGTTGGGCATAAGACCGCTCCGCTCCCAGAATGGGCGCGAGACCTTGGAGAGATATTTGAGCGTCGGGCCGGTCGATGGCTGATATCCCGGAGGAAGCCCTGGCTCGATGGGGAAGTTGTTCCAGGTGCTGGGTGGAGCGGTCAGCACGACGAGATCGCCTTCGACCGTGATCCCGTCAGCCAGCTCCACCGCAGCTCCCAGCCTGCCTAGCCGCATGCGGACGACCGGCGCCCCCAGGCGAATGTGGTCTTCGCCGATCGCTTCGGCCAGTTTGAACGCCATTTGCTGATTGCCGCCGATGCAGCGGAAAACCTCCGTCTCCGTCCAGAACTTCTCAACTCCGCCGCCAGCGATGCAGGAAAGGGCCGCCAGATAACTGAATCGCTTCGGCCAGGACGCGTCGTCATTGCCCAGCAGCGTCAGGGCGCCGTGTCGTGCGACATCGTCCAGATCGAACGAAGCGAAGGCCGCGGCCAGGCTGGTGTGATCGAGACGTGTCGCATCGGGCGTTTGCCACGGTCGGTCCAGGTTTATCTTGCGGGCATCCGCATTTAGGAAGGAAAGAGCATGCGCGATTTGCCCCCAGAGCGCCCGCAGTTCCTGGCCCGCATATTTGTTCCCATTTAGGATGATGGGCGCCTTGTCGGTCTCAGGCTCTGTCACATCACGGAACTCGAGCCCGAAATGCTTGCCATAGGCCATCCAGGTCGGATGGTTCGACCCGATGAGTTCGCCGCCACCCTCGATCACCCGGCCTTCGATGAAATTCTTCAACGACAGCACGCGGCCGCCAAGCCGATCGCGGGCTTCCAGCACCGTCACCCGAGCGCCGGCATTGCGAAGTTGGAAGGCGCAGCTGAGGCCGGCAAAGCCTGCCCCGACGACGATGACATGGGGCGCCGAGGCGGCGATCTTCGCCTTGGCAAGGCGGCCGCCCAGCATCAGGCCGGCGCCAGTCGCTGCCGTCCCGTGCAATAATTGGCGGCGGGTCACTGTCCCGGGTGCGGCATCGACGCGACGTGCGATGCGGCCGATAAGTCCCGGCCTCATGGACGATGAGCCGGCAATGTTTTGAGCCAGTCCACCGTATGATTGAGCGAACCAAAGACGCAGGAGATTCTCGGCGACAAGGGTTGGAAAAACTGCCGAAGCGGAAACTTTTTCATATTTATCTCGGACCCTCGGAAGCACTGTGCTTTCCGACCTTTTAGTTTTTTGCTCAATCTTCGCTGAAATATGTCGAGCGACGTAGGGTTAGCGACGGATCGGAGAAGCGATCCCGGTCTGGCGAACTAATGGCCGCCGAACGGTTGCAGACGACGGCCGATCCGTCAATCTTTTGCCTTGGGCATATGAGAGCCATCCCATAGCAATGGAGGCGCTGGCTAGAACCGGGGGATTGCGATTCGGCCCGAATGCAGACCTTGCCTAGTCACGACGAGACGCTCCCACTTCGTGCGGCAGTGCAAGCTGGCGCCCGGCATGCTGCGTCGCTCGAACACCGGTGTGGTGCGTGAGGGGATCCCGTCTCAAGAAAACGTGGCTCCCCGATGGACGAGCCGACGGTCAGCTTCTCGTTGCTGGCAATTCCTCAGAGCGTAGGGCGCCCAGCCATCGCTGATGTTCGACGAACCGCTCGACCGACCTGTCGATAAAGGTGCGAACCGTTGCCGCCAGATAGCGGCGGTGGGGATAGATTGCGTTGATTGCAAACTCAACCGGCAGGTATTCGGGAAAAAGCGAGATCAATGTGCCCGCTTTAAGTTCCTCCTCCACGATAAAGGGCGCGGCGAGCGCAATACCACCGCCGCCGACGAGAACCGCGTGAAGCACCTGGGCGCTGCTGGTTACCAGATTGCCGGATACGCGCACGGCGGCCGGTTTTCCGTCTCGATCGGTGAAGTGCCATTCATCGCCGAAGGGATAATACGCGTAGCGCAGGCAATTATGGTTGGCGAGATCAGCGAGGCGCGCGGGTGACGGATGATTTTCAAGGTAGCGCGGCGCGCAGCACAGGGTATGGCGCCACTCGGCCAAACGCCGCACAATCAGGCTAGAATCCGGAGGCACGACCGCACGGATGGCAAGATCAAACCCTGCCTCGACAAGATCGTTCATCCGGTCGCCAGACCGCAGATCGATCGCCGTTTCGGGAAAATCCTCGAGAAAGCGCACCACGACCGGTGCAATGAAGCGGGCGATATTTGTGTCGCAAAAGATTCGCAACCGGCCGCGTGGCGTAGACTGTAATGCGCTCGCGATTAGATCGGCCTCGTCAAGCTCGGCCAGGATCTGCGAACAGCGCTCATAGTATTCGCGCCCGATCTCGGTCAGTCCCACCTTCCGCGTGGTGCGGTTGAGGAGGCGCACGCCGAGCCGCTCCTCCAAAGCCCTCACATGCTGGCTGACCATGCTCGGCGAAATGTCGAGCCGCGCCGCCGTTCCGGCGAAGCTGCCGACTTCCGCGACCTTGGCGAAGACTCGCAAGCTATCGAAACGATCCACTGGGCACCGACTGTGAAGCAGTAGTGAACAGTCTATGCGGTGGACGCCGTATTATCAAACAGCGCCGCAGGCTCCATCTGGTGACCCGAACCCAGGATCTCCGCGTGCCGAGTGGAATGCCCATGCCGGCCGCCAAACCCGGGGGCCAAAGGCGATCCCGAGGGCCGCCTGGACGCGCTTGGCCACATTGCGAGGCAGTGTCGCCGCGGTAGGAATGGAGACGAACAATGGATGGCTCGCAACTCCTTGGCTATGCTGAGCCCGAGGACTTGACCGCGGCCAAGACCGCCAGGCGCCGCCGCTGGTCGCTCAAGCAGGCGCTGATCGCCGGCGCGGTGCTGGTATTTCTCGCGGTCGCGGCGGATTACGGCCATTACTACTGGACAACGGGCCGCTTTCTGATCTCGACCGACGACGCCTACGTGGAAGCGCATTCGGTCCTCATCAGCCCCAAGATAACCGGATACATCTCCGAGGTTCCGGTCGACGACAACCAAGCGGTCAAGGCTGGCCAAGTGCTCGCCCGGATCGACCCGCGCGACTATCAGACGTCGCTCGATCGGGCGCGCGCGAACGTCGCGGCGGCGCAGGCCAGCATTGACACCTGGAGCCAGCAGATCGCCGAGCAAAAGCTCGTGGTCGAGCAGGACTCCCGTCAGATCGCGTCGGATCAGGCGGCACTCGTTTTTTCGCAGCAGGATTTCCAGCGCTATACGCAATTGGCCAAGGATAGCTGGGGTACGGTGCAACGGGCTCAGCAGGCACAAGCCGATATTCACGAGAAAGTCGCCACGACGCAGCACGACACCGCGGTCGTCGCAGCCGCCGAGACGCAGATCGGTGTTCTGGAGGCGCAGCTCGCCCAAGCCAACGCGGCGCTGTCCCAGCAACAGGCAAGTGAGCGACAGGCCGAACTCAATCTGAGCTACACGACGATCACTGCCCCGGTCGACGGCACCATCGGGGTCCGTACCTTGCGGGTCGGCGAATACGTTCAAGCCGGAAGCCAGCTGATGGCGGTGGTGCCGCTCCAGGCGATTTACATCACCGCAAATTACAAGGAGACCCAGCTGACCAACGTGCGTCCGGGCCAGCCGGTCTTAATCGACGTTGACACCTTCCCGGGCATGGTGGTGCACGGACACGTCGATAGCCTCGCGCCGGCGAGCGGCCAGGAATTCGCTCTGTTGCCGCCCGACAACGCTACCGGCAATTTCACCAAGATCGTCCAGCGCATCCCGGTCAAGATCGTCGTCAATGCCGGTGATCCGCTGGCGAACCTATTGCGCCCGGGCATGTCGGCGGAGTCGACGATCGACGTAAAACCACCGCTCCGCGTACGGGCGGCAGCGAGCGCGTCATGACCGCGACCGGGGATCGTGCGAGCGAGCCGACGGTCTCTCTCAAGACCTGGATCACCGTCGGCGGCGCGCTGATCGGCGCCTTCATGGCGGTGCTCAACATCCAGATCACGAGCGCCTCGCTCCCCTATATCGAGGGCGGCATCGGCACCGGGGGCGTCTATGGCACCTGGATTTCGACCGCGTACCTGATCGGCGAGATCATTGTCATCCCGCTCACCGACTTCCTCAGCCGGGTATTTTCCCTACGGCGCTATTTGCTCTGCAACGTGGTGCTGTTCTTGCTTTTCTCGGTGCTGTGCGGCCAGGCCAGCAGCCTCAGCGAGATGGTCGTGCTGCGGGCTCTGCAGGGCTTCGCCGGCGGCGTCATGATCCCGCTGGCATTTACCATCGTGATGACCATGCTGCCGCGCTCTAAGCACCCCCTAGGGCTGGCCGGCTACGCGGTGACCGCGACCTTCGCGCCGGCGATCGGCCCGACCATCGGCGGCTATTTCACAGACAATTACGGCTGGCCCTGGATTTTCTACATCAACTTGGTGCCCGGCGCGGTCATGCTCGCCGCGCTCTGGTACGGCCTGCCGAAGTCGGCGATGCAATTCGGCTTGTTGCGCCGGGCGGATTGGCGCGGCATCGCGCTGATGGCCGTCGGTCTCGCCGCCTTCCAGACAGTGCTCGATGACGGCAATGTCTATGATTGGCTCGGCTCGCCCTTCATCGTCAAACTAAGCCTCGTGGCGGCGGTGGCGCTCGGTGCTTTCGTGGTGCTTGAGTTCATCACGCCTCAGCCGCTCGTCAATCTGCGGCTCCTCGGCCGGCGTAATTTTGGCCTCGGCACGTTGGGCAACTTCCTGCTTGGTTTCGCGCTATACGGTTCCGCCTATCTGCTGCCGCAATATCTCGCCGTCACGCAGGGCTTTGACTCCGAGCAGGCCGGAGAGGTGATCGCCTGGACCGGTCTGCCGCAACTGCTGTTAATCCCGCTCGTGCCACTCTTGATGAAGCGGGTCGATACGCGTTTTCTCATCGGCACCGGCCTCCTGCTTTTTGCCACGAGCTGCTTTATGAATATGGCGCTCGACCAGGACTACGCCGGGCCGCAACTCTTTTGGCCGAATATCGTGCGCGCGATCGGTCAGGCGATCGTGATGACCCCGCTTTCCGCGATCGCGATGCTTGGGATCGCATCACAGGAGGCGGGTGGCGCGTCGGGGCTCTTCAACATGACGCGCAATCTCGGCGGCGCGATCGGCACCGCGGCGATCGAGACCTTCTTTACCAAGCGTGAGCAATTCCACTCGGCCATCATCACCCCGGATGTCTCGCTGCTCCAACCAGCGACGCGGAGCCGGCTGAGCGACTTGCAGCAGTATTTCATGTCACACGGCGTCCCTGACCCGGCGAGCGCGCTGCACCGGGCCATCATCGCCGTCGGCAACACGATCCGCGCCCAGGCGACGATCATGGGCTACGCCGATTGCTTCGCATTGCTCGGCGTCGTGCTGCTCGTCGCCGTTGCAATAGTTGCCTTGCTGAAAAAGGGTGCCGCCTCCGGCGCCGGCGCACATTAGTCTATGGCTCATGCGGCGCGCATAGCCGGATCCTGTCCGCTGCCTTCACACAGTTGATCGACTGACCCTCTGGAGAACAGCGCTCGGCGCGAGTTAGATCAGCGCACCGGGCTCCATCGCTATGCCAAGCGCATGACGCCCGTACATCGCAGCCTGTACATCCCAGGTGAGGGCTATATGAGATGATGCCGCATAGACGTCTCTAAAGTTGCGTTGAAGCGAATTATGTGTGGATAGGGCGGCACCTCCACTGGCAGACAAAAGCAACTCGACTGCCCGCTTGCTCAAGGTCACGGCAAAGGCGAGATCGCGCTTCCAACGCAATTTGGCATCGTCGCCAACGGCCTCCCCGCTCTCGGTCAGAGCGACTAATTCGCGAAGATCGGTCCAGTAGGCGGTTTCGGCGAAGGAGATGTTCGCGGCCGCTTCCGCCACACGCAACTGCACTGGCACCATCTCGGCTATCCGGCTGGCGCTGAACGTGCTTGCACGCGTGCGAGCGCCCGCGGTGAACTGATCTAGCGCGGCCCGGGCGGCGCCGAGCGGAACGGCGCTCAACGCAAAGCCGAAAGCGGAGTACGCCGGAAGTCGATAAACCGGACTTCGATTAATCCGTGCTCCGGGACATTCGCGGCCCGCGGCGAGTATTTCCGGCCGAACACTTCGATGTTCTGGTACGAACACATCCCGGATTTCAACGTCGTGGCTACCGGTTCCAGCCAGTCCGAAGGAGTGCCAGTTGTCCAGGCTCCGAAAGTCGTCCTTTGGCACAAGAAACATCCATCGTTCTAGCGGCGCATCCGTTCCCTCTATCTGCGCACCGACCAGCAACCAGCTCGCCGCGTCAACACCGCTACCGAAGGGCCAGCGGCCGCTCAGTCGGAAGCCACCGCTGACGCGCTTGGCCCGGCCACATGGAAATGCTAGGCCGGTAGCAGCAAGCGCGCGCGGATCCACACCCCAAATGTCGTCCTGGGCCTCCTCGCTGAACTGCCCAATGTTCCAGGAATGCGTAGCCAGGTTCATCCAGACCCAGGAAGTAGACGCGCAGCCGGCGGCCAGCGTCATGGCAACGTCTGCTACCACGTCGAGATTGAGTTCAGACCCACCGTAGCGCAGCGGCTGCATCATTTGCATCAGACCGGCTTCATAGAGTTCGTCGACAGTCTCTTGGGGACATCGCCGAATCATTTCGCAGCGTGGGGCGCGCTCGGCCAGATGAGGGACTAAAGCGGTAGCGCGCTCGCGTGCAACTTCGGAAGAGATCATGACGACAGTCTTTTTGTGGTTCTCGCGCAGTCTATGGGCATAACGATACCCGGCCAACGTCAATTGTTGGGTCCGTTGGCGGACGTCACTGAAAACTGCCAATGTGCCTAAATTTCGGCCGGGAGTCCGTTGGCATTCTCAAGAAAGGCGACAGAAAGCCTCAGGCTCAGGTCAATCCGGGCTTTACTGCAATGATCAGTGACCGGTTAAGTCTGATGCCAGATCCAGCTTTTTGCGTGCTCTTCGGTCTCGCGGGACGAGTGTCCAGCCTATCAGGGTGCACGATACGGTGGCTGTCGGACTCGCGCTGACAGCGAGATTCGGCCGACCTTGGGAAGTTAGAGGGAAATGAGCATGCGTCTTACAAGGCCATTTGCGGCCGCTGTAATGGGTCTTTCGCTTCTTGCCGGCGCCTCTGCCGCCCAAGCGATGTCGAAATGTATTACCCAGCCTCACAAACCACCTTACACCGTGTCCTGGGCCGATATTTATCTCGCTCCCACCTGGATGACCCAGACGACGCAGACCATGAATGATATGGCGCGTGATCTGAAGAAGGACGGCCTTCTGAAGTCTTTCACGATCCAAAATGCGAACGGCAATGTTACGTAGCAAATGCAGCAGATCCAGGCGGTGATCGACGCCAATACCGATGTCATCATCGTCGATGCTGGATCGCCCACCGCGCTTGATCGCGTCGTCGGCCAAGCTTGCCGCAAAGGCATCGCGGTTATCTCGTTTGACAGCCCGATCCATACGGATCAACTCACGACGAAGATCGAGGTAAGCGCCAAATCCTGGGGCGACGCGACGGCGAACTGGCTGATCGACACGCTGGGCGGCAAGGGTAAGATTCTCGTGCTGAACGGCCCTGCCGGCATTGACGCGCAGGCAAGCTGATCCCTCCGATGACCGGCGAAAATAGCAAGCAGTTCCTCAATACGTGGTCGCAGAAGAAGTTGAACGCCATGGCGGTCGGCAATCCCAACTGGATGGGTGCCATGGCGATATTGGCGGGCGTGCTGGCACAGCAGGGGAAGGACGTGAAATTTCCGATCGACGTGCCGATCCCGATGATCACCAATGCCAATCTCGCGGCAATCTTGGAGAGCGGCAAAAACTTCCCGGATGACGGCTTCATCTACCCGCCCTATACGCGCACCTCCCTGCAAGCCATGATTTTGGCCAAGCCGTGACCGAGACTTTCGCTGCTCCGCGCACGGATCTGCGGGGACAGACGGCGCTGGTGACTGGCGGCATCGGTGGCGCCATCGCCGAAGCACTGGCCGCAGCCGGCGCCGCCGTGACCCTCTCCTACCACACCAATAGAATCGCCGCTGAGAGCTAGGTTGCGCGCATCGAGGCGGCCGGGGGTACCGCGCTCGCCGTGCAGGCCGATTTGCGCGAGCGACAGGGTGTCGCCGTGATCTTCCGGCGCCATCTGGAACGTTTCGGGGGCCTGCGGATCCTCGTCAACAATGCCGGTGACATGGTCGAGCGCGTGCCGACGGCGGAGACTACGGAAGCGCTGTGGCGCAGTGCCATAGATCTCAACCTCTCCAGCGTGTTCTTTGCCTGCCAGGAAGCAATCGGCCCGATGTCGGCGCAAAAGGGGGCCGTATCGTCAATATTTCCTCGGTCGGTGCCCGGACCGGCGGATGCGCCCAGTCGATACCCTATCACGCACGGGTTCCACCACGAGAAGGATGGCGTCGGCCTCACTGCAGATGAGGATTTTTTGCTCTCGCTTTGCTTCTGCCCCGCCTGTCTGGCTCGAGCGGCCATGGCGGGAGTCGATGGTGAAAAAGCGCGCGCCACCGTGAAGCTTTGGATCACCGAGGCCTGCGAGCGGGCCATACCGGCGTCACGCTGGCCGGAGTTCCTCTCCGCCGGCCTGGACGTCTTCCAGCCTCACCCCGAGGTGTACGACTTCGTCAAATGGCGCTTCGAGCCGGTAACCAGCCTTATCGGTGAAATCCGTGACCATGCCGCGCCCAGCACAAAAATCTACCTGATCGACTTGAAAGAGGGCTGGCTGGGAGGCTGCGATGTAAAGGCGGCTGCGGCGGCCTGCGATGGCGCCATTATCTGTGGCTATGACATGACGCCTGATCAAGTCACCGAGTTGATCGCTCAGAATAGGACCGCTGTGGGTCCGGACAGGCATCTCGGCACCGGTTTTCGCGTCTTCTACCCCGAGATGCGCAGCCCGGCGGATCTCGCGACCCGAGCCAACGCTGCGCGCAAGGCGGGCGCGCAGAGTATCAACTTCTACAATTATGGCTTGGTTCCCGGCGCGCGTCTGAACTGGGTGAAGCACGCGATCAGCGCAGCCTCTCGCTGACACGCGCTGATACCCTCTTTCCAACGCTCGAAGAAACGGCGACCGAGTGGTCAAGCGACGGCGGCGGTAGCAGCTCCTGACGAGGCTAGCGCCAGAAGGCTCAGTTTGTCGAAATCCGCCGAAGGCCGGTTTGCCACGATACGCCCAGCGGACATGCAGACGATGCGGTCGGCGACATCCAGCAATTCCTCGAAATCCGAGGAAGTGACGCAGATCGCCATGCCGGAATCAGCGAGACCACGAACCAGCGCGTGGATCGCCGCCTTCGCCTGCACATCGACGCCGCGGGTGAAGTCGTTCAGCAACAGGACCTGCGGCCGTGCCTCCAGCACGCGGGCCAGCATCACGCGCTGTTGGTTGCCGCCGGAGAGCCGGGCGACCGGCTCACGCAGGGCATTGGCGCGCACGCCGACCTCCGCCATCCGCGTCTTGGCGGCCATGTCAAGCGTCGCCCGGCCGAGCCCGCGCAGCGCGCCCATGCGCGCGACCGCCGCGGCCCCGATATTGACGCTCGCGTCGCGGTCCAGCCACAGCCCGGCCTTCTTGCGATCAGGCGGCATATAGACGACGCCAGCCGCGATCGCCTGGCTCGGATGCCTGAAGGTGACCGGCTTGCCCTTCACCTCCAGCTGGCCGCGTACAGGCAGGACGCCGCCCAGCATCTCCAGCGCAGTCGAGACACCGGACCCTTCGAGACCCGCGAGACCGACGATCTCCCCAGCGCCCACCGAGAGGTCGAGATCTGAGAGGCCCGGCGCGGAGCCGCGTATCGAGATCGCCGCGGCACCCCCGCTCGCGCTACCGGCGGGTCGCGGACGCTCATCGGCGCGGCGGCCTACCATCGCGCGCGTGATAGTGGGGATATCGACATCCGCCGTGCGCCAGCGGCCCGCGACGCGGCCATCCCGTAGGACGGTAAGGGCATCGGTGATCGCGAAAACCTCGTCCAGCCGGTGGGAGACGAAGATGACGGCGGCCTCCTGCGCGGTGATGAGGCGGATCGCATCGAAGAGACCGTGCGCCTCAGCCTGCGACAACGCGGAGGTGGGCTCGTCCAGCACCAGCACAGTGCCGCCGGCGCAGAGCGCGCGGGCGATCTCCACCAGTTGCCTGCGGGACAGCGGCAGGTCGCTGACACGTGCCTTGAGGTCCAGCACCGCGCCCAGTCGCTCCACCGCCGCCGCCACCTTGCGATGCCGGGCGTGGCGGCTGATCAGCCGGAAGGGCGGCGTCGGCAGCACACTCGCGAAGACGTTTTCCTCGACCGAGCGATCCGGAAACAGCATCAGCTCCTGGTGCACGACGACGAGTCCGGCCCGGCGCGCCTCGGCCAGCGAGCCGAGTGGCACCTCGCGCCCGGCGACGCGCAGACTGCCGCTATCAGGACGGATGGCACCCGACAGAATACGGATGAGCGTGGACTTCCCGGCGCCATTGGCACCGAGCAGCCCATGCACCTCGCCTGCATTCACCGTGAGCGAGATATCCTCAAGCGCCGCCATGCTGCCGAAGCGCTTGCTGATCCCCTCGGCGGTCAGCATGCCGTCATCATCCCCGGAAGCGCGCCTCGCGGACGAGATACTCCGCGACATTGTCCTTCGTCACGATCTCGTTGGCGAGATAATAGTTGCCGCCTGGCAGGTTGAGTTTCGGCGCGCCGAGAACCGCGCGCTGATAGGCATACATCACCGGCAGATAGCCTTGCAGATAGGGCTGCTGACCAATGGTCGCGTTGACATACCCATCGCGGATCAGCTCGAGCGTCTGATAGAGCAGATCCGTGCCGACGATGGGCAGATCGAGTTTCTGGTTCTTGCGCACGAGACCAGCCGCCGCCGTGTCAGGGCCGCAGAGCGGCATCATCGCCGCTAGATCGGGATGCGCACGAAGAATGTCGCGGATGGTGCCGAGCTCGCTCGCCATGTCGGCAGGGTTGGTGTTATAGACGCCGACATCCTGCATCCCGCCAGCGGTGACGCCTTGTCGCGCGCCCTGCACGCGCAGATCGAGCGCGAGCGAGCCGGGGGCGCAGTTCGTCATCGCCACCTTGCCTTTGCCGCCGGCGAGCTTGGCCAGCATCTGCCCTTGGACCACCGCCGCGCTGACCAGATCCTGGCCGAAGTAAAGTTCGCGCGCGCTCTTCGGCGTGTCGTTATTGGCGGTGAGGACAAGCACGCCATTCGCTACCGCCTTGCGGATCGGTGCGATCCAGGCATCCGGCTCGAAGGAGATCACGACGATCGCCTCGTAGCCGGTATTCACGAGCTGCTGGAACTGCGAAATCTGGTTGACGGTATTGCCGTCCGGCACGCCGGTCCAGAGCATGTCGATGCCAAGCTGGGCTCCGGCATCTTCCGCGCCCGCCTTGGTGGCGGCGAAATAAGGGTTGGTGGTGCCGGCGCAGGAAACGGCGACCTTGACGGGTTTCTTGTAGAAGGTCCCGACCCAGTCCTTCCAGGCGGGAGCGTCGGCGGCACGGGCCGTGACGGCGCCGCCAAGTGTCGCCGCGCCGACCGCACCGGCGACGCCGAGCAACCTGGCGAAGTTCCGGCGTTCCAGTTGCAGCGAGGGCTTATCTTCGGTCATTGGCATCCTCCCTTTGTTCGTTGCGATATTTGGCCGGCGGTCGTGTTCATGCCGCCGTGGAACGCCCGCCGCCGCCGGCGAGCCAGGTCAATGTCATGGCGGCGATGAGCACGAGACCCGAGACGCCCTGCGCCCAGTTGGGCGAAATACCCCAGAGAACCACGAGGTTCTGGAAAATGCCGATGACGCAAAGCCCCAGCAGGACACCGAAAATGGAACCGCGTCCGCCACTCAGCTTGACGCCACCAATGATGACGGCTGCGAGGACACTGAGCTCATAGCCCGATCCGGCGGTTGGTCCGGCGGTATCGAGATAGGCGACGGAGCAGACGCCCGATACCCCGGCGATCAGGCCGGAGAAAGCAAGCAGCAGGATGCGCGTCCGTTCAACATGAAAGCCGACGAGATGCGCCGCCTGCGGATTGCTGCCGATCGCCAGCAATCTGAAACCTGATGAGGTGCAGCGCAGGATGATCTCGACCACCAGTGCGACGACAAGAAAGAGGATGGTGATGAAGGAGATCTGGCCGACGGCACCTTGGCCAAAGATGTCGAAGAACAGATGGCTCGCGGGCAGGCCGCCGACCGGCGACCCGCCGGCGAGTGCCAGCGCGATGGCGCGATAGATGCCGAGTGTCGCCAGTGTGACGACGATGACGGGTACTCGGATGAGCTGTGCCACGAGCCCATTGACCAGGCCGCAGGCAAGCCCTGTCAACACGCCGAGCGCCGCTGCCTCCGTAATGGGGTAGCCCGCCTTGATCACCATCGCCGACACCACAGCCGTTAGGCCGAAGACGGAGCCAACGGAGATGTCGATCTCGCCCGCCATCAAGGCGAGCCCGACGCCGATCGACAGGAAACCCAGGAAGGTGATGTTCTGGAGAATGCCGGCGAGGTTGTTGACCGTCAGGAAATACGGGCTGCTTACCGTGCCGACGACGAAGAACAGCACCATGGCGCCGAGGATGCCGAGTTCCTCGAAGCGTAACACACTACGGGTGTTGCGCCTGATCCACCCTCTCTCGCTGTCGTTCGGCGTGGTTGTCATCGCAGGTTTCAGAGCGGCTTCGCGTAGGACACGATCGCTGCCGCTGTCAGCGTGGCACCAGCGCCTGGCATCTCGGGCCGCAAGTAATAGCCATTCTCGACACGGATCGGCTCCGCGAAGCAATCCTTGATCCAGGGAATGTATTCCAGCATCGTCGTCGCCGGGTGCGAATACGACAGATGCACATGCACCTGCCCCATATCACCAACATGAGCGACAACGGGCAGCCGGCTGGAATGCGCCCGATCGGCCACCTGGAGGTATTCCGTGATACCAGCAAGCCGCGTCACATCCGGCTGCACATACTGCACTGCCTCCGCATCGATGAAGGTGCTGAAGGCCTCGGCCGTGTAGAGCTGCTCGCCGAGCGCGATGGGGATGCGGGTTGAGCGCGCCAGGATGGCATGGGACCGGACGTCATCGTACCACATCGGCTCCTCGAACCAGTGCAGGCTGACGGCTTCGGCCTTCTCGCAGAAGCGCTGGCAGGTCGGCAGATCCCAGCGACCATTGGCATCGATGGCGATCGTCACGTTTGGCCCTAGCGCCTTCCGCACGGCTTCGAGGCGATCGAGGTCGATCATTGGATCATCATGGCCGACCTTCAGCTTGATGCGGCGGAAGCCCTCCTCCTCGATCGCGCGGCGGCTGCGTTCCAGCAACGTGTCCTTTGGGATCGAGAGCCACCCGATATCTGTATTGTAAGCCTCAAGTTTCTCCGTCGTTGCGCCGCCGAGCAGCTTCCACAGCGGCATGCGTGCCGCTTTGGCGCGCAGATCCCATAGCGCGATATCGACCGCCGCCAGCGCGATCTGTGTGATGCCGGCACGGCCCACCCATTGCAACGCCGGATTGCGCGCGAGCTTGAGCCAGAGACGCGTGCCATCCGACGCATCCTCACCGATCAGCAGCGGCGCGTAGCAGGCGGAAATGCAACGCGTGATGAGCTGATCCGAGGGAAGATGCGCGTGGGTTCCAGTGAAGCCGTATCCCTCCAGCCCGTCCTCCGTCGTGATACGCGTGCCGACGACGCCCCAATGCGTGATGGTATGCGTCGAGTCCGAAATCGACGCGACATTGAGCGGAACATGCAGGATGAACGGCTCGACCGACCGGATCTTCATATTGCCTCCTCGGTGGAAACGAGCGCGGAGGGATCGCCATGCGCTCGGACAAATTCTAGAAACTCGATGTCATTTACAGCGATCTTACACAACCAGAACCGGCCGCAGCCAGGAACCGGTCGCGCCCGTGATCTTCAGCGGCAGGGCAACGAAGAATCCTTCGCGGATATTCGCTTGGGACACTTCTTCCAGATTGAGATTCTCGATGAGATGCACGCCGGACTCAGTTAGCATCGCGCCATGTGTCGTGACGGCAGGATCGTCGAACGGCAGCGGTTCGGTCCCGGTCGTGTCGGTGCCGAGCACTGCCATGCCGGCGTCATAGAGCCATAGCGCCGCCGTTCGGCCGACGCCCGGCTCCGCCGCCTGGAACGCCGCCTCATCGCCGAAATCCTGAATCTTGCCGGTACGAACGATGACGATGTCGCCCTTGCGGATCTCGCTATCGGTGCGCGTCAGTTCCGCTTTCAGATCCTCGACAGTAACCTCGTAGCGGTCGGGCAGCCGGTTCAGCCCCTTGAGGCACGGAATATCGAGCACCACGGCGCGCCCCAGGATAGGCGGCACCGTCTCGATGCCGTAACGCGTCCAGCCGCGATCGTTCCGCGATTCCGAGGCGAGATGGCCGCCATAGATCCGGCCGTCTTTCTGGACATGGATGAGCGCATCGATATGCGTGCCGATATGCAGGGCGCCGAAGATAGCCTCGGCGGAATACTGGAAGGGCGAGACCGCACCCGTCCCCTCCGGCGTCTGCGTGAAGGCAAGTGAGAAGCGAATGAAGTCCGGATTGTGTGGAATACGCGTGTTCAATTCCAAACCGAGATCGAAGACTCGTCCGCGCTTTGCGATACTCAGCGCCGCCCTCACCGCGGCATTGTCGATACGAGAAAGCGCACCAAATGGCGGCTTTTCCGCCACGCTTGTAGCGATCTCTGCCATAATGCCTCTCCCTTATGCCGCCTCAACTCGATGGATCAGCGACATGATGCGGCTGCTCATTTCTTCGTAGTCGCGGGTATTCGTTATGGTGCCTTCGATGCGGTAATCATTCATCACCGCGATACGATCGGCGAGCGTGATCATCTCCGGCATGTCGCTGGTGATCACCAACACGGCGGTGCCGGTATCGGACAATTCGCGCAGCAATTCGTGTAGGTAAGCCTTGGTCTTGATGTCGATGCCGACGGAGGGCTCGTCCACGATGAGCACCTTCACCCCCGCCGCCAGCCATTTGGCAACGCTAATCTTCTGCTGATTGCCGCCCGAAAGATTGCCGACGAGCTGCGCCAGAGAAGGCGTGCGGACTTCCAACCGGCGTACGAAAGGCTCGATCCTGCTGCGGATACGCCCATCCGTCAGCGGCAGACCATGGTGGCCGAGATTGCGCCAGACTGTGATGCCGGCATTGGCGAGCACCGAATGCATGAGGATCAGCCCCTCCGCCTTGCGATCCTCGCTGACATAGCCGATGCCGTGGCGATGAATGGCATCCGCGACGGAAGCGATCTTCACCGCCTTGCCCTGGATCTCGACGCTGCCTTCCGTCACGGCGAACTGCCCGATGATGCATTTCGCGAGTTCGGTGCGGCCCGCCCCGACGAGTCCGTAGAGGCCGAGGATTTCGCCACGCTTCACCGTCAGGTCGATGTCGCGGTGGCCGAGGATGGTGGAGACACCTTTAAGCGCCAGAGCCGGCGTCGCGGCAGCGAAATTCCGCGCCGGCCAATCCGCGATCTGCTCCTTGCGGCCGATCATGAGCTGCACGAGATCCTGCCGCCCGAGGCCCTGCAGCGGCTGGCTGTGCGCGGCATTGCGGCCATCGCGCAGCACCGTGACCTGGTCGCATAGTTCCCCGACTTCTTCCAGCTTGTGGCTGACGAAGAGCATGCTGACGCCATCATCGCGCAGGCGCTTGAGGACCTTGAAGAGAGTGACAGTCTCGTGCGGCGTCAGCGAGGCCGTTGGTTCGTCTAGCAGTAGCACGCGGGAATCGAGCGCCAGTGCCTTGGCGATCTCCACCAGTTGCATCTTGGCGACGCTGAGCCGCGAGACCGGCGTCGCCGGATCAACATCGAGGTCAAGAAGGTCGAGCCATTTGCGCGACTGACGGTAGAGCTCGGGGTAGCGCAGCGGCTTCAGCGGACGTCCCGCGAGTTGCTCCAGGTAGATGTTCTCGCCGACCGAGAAGCGCGGAATGAGATTGCGTTCCTGATGCACGACGCCGATGCGCTTTGCCATGGCATCGCGCGGGCTCGTCAACTCGATCGGCGTTCCGGCCAAACGAAGCTCACCGGCATCCGGGCGATGGATGCCGGTGATGATCTTGATCAGCGTCGATTTGCCGGCGCCATTCTCGCCCAGCAGCGCGTGGATCGAGGCCTCGCGCATTTGCAGCGAGACGTCCTGCAGCGCCATCACGCCGGGGAAGGATTTCGAGATGCCGAGCGCCTCGAACAGGAACTCCGCCATGCTCAGGCCCTCCTCAGCGGCTTGAGGCGGAATTCCCGCAGGCGGTTGATACCGACCGCCCAGAGGATCAGCACGCCGAGCACCACCTGGACCAGGAATGGATCGATGTTGAACAGCACCAGCGCCTCGGTGATGATCGCGACGATCACTACGCCGAGGGTCGTCGCGCCGACACTGACATGCCCGCCGGTCAGCACGGCGCCGCCGATGACGGGCGCGGCGAAGGACAGGATGAGCCAGTCGTCCCCGATCGTCGGCTGGCCAATCTGCAGCCGCGCGCAGAGCAGGATGCCGGCCAGCGCCGCGATGGCGCCGGAGAGCGCATGGGCGACGATGACGGTGAGCCGGATCGAGATGCCGGAAAGCTCGGCCGCGTGACGGTTGCCGCCCACGGCGAGGATGCAACGTCCGATCGGCAGCCGTGTCAGCATCAGCCACAGGCCGAAGCCGACGATCGCGGTTGGAATGATGAGCCAGGGCAGCGGCCCCAGGAAAGGCGCATTGCCGAGATGCTTCACCAGATTCGGGATGCCGTAGAAGGGCTGTGCCTCGGTGATGCCGAGGTTGATGCCCTTGTAGATCGAGAGGCTGGCAAGGGTGATCACGAAGGCGGAGATCCCGGTCAGCGAGATGATCACGCCATTGATGATGCCGCCCAATAACCCGATGAGAATGCCGAGCAGCGCCGCCGGCAGGATCGGCATGTGCCAGACCTGCATCATCCCCGCGAAGCTGATGGCGGCGAGTCCGCCGATGGCACCGACCGAGAGGTTCATCTCGCCGATGGCGATGATGATCATCTGCGAATAGGCGACCAGCGCATTGATCGCGACCGCCAGCAGCAGAACCTGAATGTTGAAGGCCGAGAGGAAGGAGGGGCTGAGCGAGCCGACGATGATCGCGGCCAGGATGGTCACCAGAAGCGGTCCGAACCAGTCCGTCCGCCCATAGCGCGAGAGGAACTGCATCAGATCATCCTCCGCCGCGCGATGAAGCTGCGCCGCGCCTGATCGAGCAGAACGGCCACGAGGAGGAGCAGGCCCAGCACCGCCTCGACCCAGAATTGGCCGATCTGGAGAAGCAGCAGGCCATTGGTCAGCAGCGTGAGGAGAAAGGAGCCGAGCAAGGTGCCGAGCGGCGAGACGAACCCGCCGGAGAGCAGCGTTCCGCCGAGCACCGGCCCGAGGAAGGCGGGGAGCAGCCAGTCCTGGCCGAGCTGACCGGCCATGGAGGGGATCGCCGCATCGTTGCGTGCGACGAGCATGAGGCCGGCAACGCCCGCGAGCAGCCCCGCCAGCATGTGGCAGAGGATGATGACGCGCTTGACGCGCACACCGGACAGTTCCGCGGCCGAGGCCCGCGCGCCGGCGGCCAGCATCTCCCGCCCCAGAGCCGTCAGCCTGTACAGATAGACGAGCGCGAGCATGATGACGACCGCCAGAAGGAGCAGCGGCGAGATGAAGCCAAAGTAGCGGATATGGGCGAAGCTCGCGAAGCTCAGCGGAATGCTGCGGAAGGCCTGTGCGCGGGTAATGAAGATCATCACGCCGAAAAAGATGCTCATGCTGGCGAGCGTGATGATGAAGCTGTGCAGACCCGAGCGCACGACCGCCCAGCCGTTGACGAAGCCGAGCGCCGCGCCCAGCAGCAGCCCGCCGATGACGGCGAGCGGCCAGGGCAGACCCGCGACCTGCATCAGCCAGCCACCGCCCATGGCGGCGCAGACTCCGATGGCGCCGACGGAAAGATCCAGGCCGCCGGTGACCACCACGACCATCATCGCGAACCCGATGACGATATTCTCCGCCGCCGTGCGCCCCAGAATGAAGAGATTGAAATGCGACAGGAAGCGCGGCACCGCGAAAGTGAAGGCAGCGCCGAAGATGATGATCAGCAGCACGAGGCCGAATTCGTTTGTCAGGTAGAAGCGCACACGCCGTACGCGCGGCGAAGGCGTCAGGGTGGTGTCGGATGCATCCAGGGATGCGGCGGCGGGTCCGTCAGATGGCATCGAAATATCCATGATCTGAAGCGATGGCGGATGCATGCCCTGCATCCGCCACAGTCGGGATAGGGCCCCGCAGCGAGGCCCTATCCGCAGCGCGTCACTTCGAGCAGATGAGGTACGTCTTGGCGAAGCTGGCGAAGATTGTCTTGGTAATCGCCTGCATCGACTGAAGGTAGTTATCCACCTGCTCGGGCCCGGCGAAGACCGTTCCGGAGTCGATGAAACGGGCGGTCAGCGCGTTCTTCGTCCAGGGCGCACTCGCATTGACCTTGCAGCCGTTGCGCAGCTTGTCGATGGCATAGGAGCCGATGTAGCCCTGGCCATAGGGATTCTGCAGCATGGTGCCGAGCAGGTAGCCGTCCTTGACGCCCTGCAGTACGGCCTTGTCGTGGTCGATGGCGACCATCTTGATGCGCTTGGTGCCGATGCGGCGCAGCGCGTTGGCGCTCACCACGGATGGCACCCAGGCGGTGGAGATGATGCCGTCGATGTCATTGGCATGGGCGGCGAGATAGGCGTTGATCTTCTCTTCCGCCGGCCCGGGCGCATCGATGTCGGCAATGGTCTCGGCGACGGTCGCGCCCCCTTCCTTGGCTGCCTGATTGACCGCGTTGATGCGCAGCTGGGTATTGGGATCGACCAGGAAGCCGGTGACGTGGAGGATGCGCTTCTTGGTTCCGGCCATGCCCGCGATAAGGTGCTGGGTGCCGAGATAGGCGGAGCGGTAGACATCCGTTCCGAAGCAGAAGGAGGCCGTGGAGGGATCCTTCAGGCAGCCGGCCAGGGCGATGACAGGCGCGCCGGAATCCGTCAGCTCCTGCACGGTGCTCACCGAACCGACGGGATCACCGGGAAAGAGAAGGAAGCCGTTATAGCCCTGGGTGACCAAGCTCTCGAGCAGGTTGTTCTGATCCGCAAGCTGCCACTGCTCCGGAACCTTATAGTCCGCGGCGCCGAGGTTGAAGTCCTTCTTGGCGTCAGCACCAGCCTGCGCCCAGCTCGCGAAATACGGATGCGGACCGCCCGGGACGAGCGCGATCTTGGTTGAAGGATCCGCATATGCGACCGCCAGGCCGCTGAATAGCAGAGCGCCGACGCAGCCCAGCAGTTTGGTAAGACGAGACATTCCTGAACCCTCTTTGTTTTCTTTGCACGACGATTAGTCCCGTCGCTGGTGGATGCACAAGCGCTACTAGTCCATTGCCGCTTAGAAGAAGACCTGCTGAGCGCCGGTCAGATTGATCGCGGCGCCGTTGATGAAGGAGGCGTCGTCGGAGGCCAGCCACGCGACAGTCGCCCCCATATCCGCCGGCGTGCCGAAACGGCCGCTCGGGATATTCTCTCTGATGTAGCTGTTCATGACATCATCCAGCGCCACCCCGCGCTGGTTCGCCATATGTTGAAAACTGAATTCCAGCATCGGCGTCATCAGCGCGCCGGGGCAGATGCAGTTGGCGGTAATGCCATGCGGCGCGAGTTCCAGCGCCAGCGCCTGGGTGAGAAGGATGACGCCCGCTTTCGACGCCGCGTAAACTCCTTCGGTCGCGCGGCCCACCTTGCCGAGTTGCGATGCCGAGTTGATCACCCGGCCGTTCTTTTGCTCGATCATAACGCGTGCGGCGGCGCGGCAGCCGTGAAAGACGCCGAGCAGATTGACGTCCATTACGCGCTTGAAGGTCGCATCATCGGTTTCGGCAATAGCGCCGCCGACATAGATCCCAGCGTTATTAACCATGATGTCGAGCCGGCTATGCGCCCGGACCGTCTCCGCGACAAGCGCATCGAAAGCGTCACCGTCCGCGACGTCGAGCACCGCCGATGTGTGCCTCCCCGAAGTTTCAGCGCGAAGTGCAGAGACGACCATCGTCGGCTCATTGACGTCGGCGCAAATCACGCTGGCGCCTTCCTCCGCCAAACGCCGTGCGATCCCCCCGCCAAGGCCCCGCGCGGCGCCCGTAACGATCGCAACTTTTCCCGACAGCTTTCCCATCGCGTCCACCCAGTGTCAGTTCTCGCCGCAAAGTATGCGGCGCTTTTGGCGGGCATCGACCCATCTTGTCGTGCCGCACCTTCGACCGTGCCACATACCCGCCGAGAATGGTAGCAAAATTGGTAAGGCCACCTTGCCACTTGACGGCCTGTTCATTTCTCACGCTAAATGCGAATTGGAGGGACCACGTGCCTATCACTTGGATTGTTTCCCAACGTTTGTACCAGCAGGTCGCCGAGCAATTGGCGACGCTGATTCGCGCCGGCGAATTCCTTCCCAGGCAGCGTCTACCACCCGAACGGGATCTTGCTTTGAAGCTCGGCGTGAGCCGTCCGACAGTTAGGGAGGCGATGATCGCGCTCGAGATCGCTGGGCTCGTAGATATCCGCTCGGGCTCCGGTATCTACGTCAATGACGCGCGAAGCGTTTCCGCCACGATCGGCGATGCTGGCACGAGTGTCTTCACAATCCTCGCCGCCCGCCGCGCGATCGAGGGCGAGGTTGCCGCGCTGGCGGCCGTTGCGCCGGGCCAGGATTTCGAGCAACTAGAGCATCTGATCGCCGCACAGAAGACAGCCATGAGTCAGGGGCTGCCCGGCCACGAAGAGGATCGCCGCTTTCACCTTTCGATTGCGGCCATGGCGGGCAATGACGTGCTGACCGGCGTAGTAGGGATGATCTGGACCGAAATGTTCTCACCGGTCTTTGAGAGGCTCATGGAGAAGACCGCCGGGGCGCCGGCGCGGCAGCGGACACTGCGAGACCACTCCGCCATTCTCGCCGCTCTTGCCAATCGCGATCCTGCCGGCGCGCGACAGGCGATGCACGAGCATATTGTCCATACGGAGACCCTGTTCCTGGACGAACGCCCCGCGTCGCGAGAGCCCACGACCGCGAAAGCTAAGTCTCGCCGTTCCATCTGAAGGCGAGTAGGTCATATCGCCTCATCCCGAAGATCGGCTGCTAAACGCTAAAGTTCAGCCGCTCGTAGGCGATGCCAAATTCAGCCCTACGATAGTTGTCGAACGACGAATCGCGCTCACCCGGGCGCGGAAACTCCGTATCGGCAGTAAGAAGATCGATGCCGCTTTTGACCGCCGAATTTACGCGTGCGGCAATTATGGCTTGTTGCAAACCCTGCTTACGATAGTCGGGCATCGTCGTGTCGAATCCTAACCATCCGCAGCCTGCGTGGACGAACATTGCCCCAGTAGCCACCACGCTATCTCCGTCTATCGCCCCAAAGATCTTCCAGCCCGGCCGCCTCAGCATCTCAGCGCTGCCGGAACGGATCCCGGGCGGGAGATCAAAGACCCTCTCGATGGCGAGCGCGAACTGAGTCGCCTCCCAAAGATGAAGTGGCCGGACCACCAATCCCGTTTCGGGTTGTTCCAAAGCACCAGGCACCCGCAGGAATCTTGCCCAAGAATGATCCGATGCGACCAAGCCGTGCTTGACGAGCATCTGGCCGAGTTGGACATCTGCGGCTCTGATCTGAAATGACGGATGAACGCCGCTCGTCTGACGGAACGATTTGAGAGACGAAACTATGGAACCCACGCCTTCTGAGGTGCTCTTTATAGGCCCGAAGAACCTGTTGAGTACTTGCCCACGCCAGGACGGCAGAGAAATTAGCAACCCGCCCTCGATCTTCTGGTGCTTCGGCGACGCTTCGGAGGCTTTCGCAGACAATGCCTCGAAGTAGTCTGCCCAAGATGCTACCTCTGCATTATCGATGCGATCAAGCGTGCTCACGCTCGGCGGGAGGAGATCGTTGCGGGGCATTTATAAATTCCTTCTTCAGCGCGCCGCTCGTTTTTCGCAGGGCAACTGCAGGTCGTTCGAAGTCGATACACTTGGCCGCATCAAACGTGCGAGGAGGCTTGGTCGGCGAGCAGGGGAACGTTCCGAATCAGCACGCGAGTTCTATCAAAAATGGCCCTGAGCGCTTGTTCGCAATCGTGAATAGGTCGTTGAACTGTTCCATCGTCTCAGCGCGGGCACCCTCAACACCCATTCCCGCGGCAAGTTTGACGAAATCCAGGTCTGGATTTGTAAGCTCAAGCATTGAGAGCGCCGTTTTCCCTGCAGAGGCTCGCACGTTTTCCAACTCGGCGAGAAGAATTGCATATTTTCTATTCGAGAAGATAACGGTCGTCACATCAAGCTTCTGTCGCGCCTGGGTCCAGAGTGACTGGATGCTATACATCGCCGACCCGTCCGCCTGTAAGTTGACTACGCGCCGCCTGCCCGCGGCAGCGACCGCCGCACCGGTCGCCAAAGGCATGCCGCCACCGATTGCACCGCCCGGGACCGCCATCCAATCGTGAGCCGGCGCATTGTGTGTACCTGAAAAAACGGCACGACCGAAGGTTAGACCTTCATCCGCGATGATTGTGTCCTCGGAAAGCAGCGCTGTGAGAGATTGAGCGAAGGCCTCGCTTGTGACTGATCCGGAAGCTGGATGGGGACGAGGTGTTCCAAGCCGCCTTCCCGTTTCCCCTAGCGCTCCAACTTCAATTGCCAAAGCGGCCATCGCGGCGGCCTGGTCGTGTTCGGGTCGGGTCATCACGTGCGTATGGGCGTCGCCAGGAAACGGACTGGCCGGCTTGCTTGGATAAGCAAAAAAGAACGGCGGCTTTGCCGTCCCGATAAGAATTATCTGTTTGATGCCGCTGAACTCCAAAAGTGCCGGCTCAACGACATAAGGTATGCGATCGATCGGCGAGCGCTTCCCGCCCCTTTCGATCAAGGCATTGAAGTTCGGGGCGACGATTTTGGCCCCAGTGGCCAATGCGATCTTGTAAGCAGCGGCGATCGTGCCTGCCCGCAAAGCCCCGTTCCCGAGGATCATCAGGGTGGGCGCGCCGTTTTTGAGCAGGCGAGCCGCTTGTTGAATGGCATGCGGATTCGCCGTCGGCGGTGACGGCACTGCCAGAGCACGAGCGGGCACACCACCGGCATCCCAGCAAGTATCAGACGGAAGGATCAAGGTCGCTATCTGGCCTGGCGATGTCATTGCCATTTGCACTGCGACGGCTGCATCGGCGCCCACCTGCGTCGCATGTGCGGCGGTACGGACCCAGGCGGATACGGTTCGCGCAAGACCTTCGGTATCAGCAGTCAGAGGAGCATCAAGCGGACGGTGGTGAGTGGCCTGATCGCCGACGCAGTTCACCATCATGGTGTTGGCGCGCCGAGCATTATGCAGGTTGGCCAGGCCATTCGCCAGTCCTGGCCCGCAATGCAACAACGTTACCGCCGGTTTGCCCATGACCCGCGCGTACCCGTCGGCCGCACCGGTCACGACTCCCTCGGACAGACCTAGCACACATTGCATCCCAGGCACATTATCCAAGGCAGAGACGAAATGCATTTCGCTTGTGCCAGGGTTTGCAAAGCAAGTATCGAGTCCCGAATTTAGCAACGTCCTAACGAGACTTTCTGCACCGTTCACGTGTGTCATACCCTTCAATTCATCGATGGTCTGATTGCTTGCGAGTGTGCGGCACCGCAATTGAGCCAGACCCCCTTGTGTCAGCACTCACCGGACGCACCCAGATGGGCACCCCATAGTCTGTCGTAAGCGCAGCCAAGCCTCTTACCCCAGCCCATAGCAATAACTGGATCGCCAAGGAGCGACCAACGACTACTGCGTTGAGGGCCACCAATCAGAACAACGGCACGTCGACTCTCTCTTTAGAGCTACCGGCGCGGCACCCATACTAGCCGCATCCGGCGATCATCGGCCAGACGGCGGCAAGCACTCGGGCAAGGTTTCTACCGACAGCCGCGATTGCTGCGTCGAACGCAAAAAGACCGAACCGATCAAGCTCAGGCATCGACTTGCCCCCGGGCAATTCGACGAGCGATAAGCATCGCAATTCCGCCGGATCAGGCAGGACACTCAGACTCCACGCGAATAGCGTCAGGTCTTTGTCTCTGAGGTAGATATGCGTCCCCAGGGAACGCAGCGCATCGGGAGTGGCCTGCAGCCCCGTTTCCTCAAACAACTCCCGCAAGGCGGCTGTCACGAGTGGCTCACCCGGGTTTGCCAGGCCTTTCGGGATGTCCCATCGGGGCGAGCGAGAGGCGTGGCCGAGGAGCACGCGCACACCATCCGTGACGAGCACGCCGCAAGACATCCGCCGCGCTCGGGCTACCACGCTAAGGACCGATCGCAGACTGCGTCGTATTTGAACATCAGCGACAGCGGTCAGCCGCCGAGATCAAGTTGCTCGGCCACAAGACTGGGTCGCAGCTCCTGCTGCAGCTGTTCCCGGGTGCATTGCTTCGGCGCCTTGTCGGGGCGCCACCGGCGTAGCATTGTCCCATGCCTAAAACGACCATCCGTAACCTGATCATAGGTGATTTCCACGACGAGCTCCGTCCGCAGCGGCTGCCAGTCAGCGGACCCTTCGGTGCCCCAGCGACTTGGACCACCCGGCGCATTCCCAGTGAAGCCCTGGCCACCCTTGATGGCCTCCAGCTTCGCGGTCAATGCAGGCCGCTCAGCATTGGAGATGGCGGAAGTGAATCCGACATGATCCAGCGTTCCGTCCCCGTTGTACAGCCCGAGTAGAAGTGAGCCGACCTGCCGCGATCCTTTGACGTAGCGGAAGCCACCCACCACGCAGTCGGCGCTTCGTAGGCGTTTGACTTTCACCATGGCGCGCTTCCCCGGCTCATATGACTCGGCCACGCGTTTGGCCACCACACCGTCAAGAGCACCCCGAGTGTCATCTAGCCAATGCCGCGCCTTGGCGGGGTCGTGCGTCAGCGGAGTGAGGCGCGCCCGATGCGCCCTGCCAAGGCCAGTCATAACGCGTTCCAGCTCGATCCGGCGCTTTGTCAGCGGCGCCTCCATCAAGCTGCCGGTCTTCGCCGTTGCCAGGCAGTCGAACAGGATCAAGAGCCCAGGGGTTTCCACCGAAAGCTTCTTGATGCGGCTCGCCGCGGGATGCACGCGGTCTTGAAGAGCGCCAAACGACAAGGTGTCTCCGATCGGAACGGTCAGCTCGCCGTCCAGCACGAAGTTATCGGCCTTGGCGCCGCGCACAGCGTCCACCATCTCCGGAAAGTAGCGGGAGAGCGACTTGCCCGATTTGGCGCGGAGATCGACGTCCTGTCCGGCCTTGAACACCAGGCAACGGAAGCCGTCCCATTTCGGTTCGAACTGCCACCCCTCGCCCTCCGGCAGAGCGTCGAGAGATTTTGCCTCCATCGGCTCCGTATCCAGCGCGAGCAGGTAGGACATCTACGTGCCCAATCGCTCGCTGAAACTCACCAGGCTGTCCGGTATCCCGGGCACAAAGGCACTGGGATGTTTGATGAGCTTCTTCATGGGTAAGGCTCCACCGTCTCGACGATCAGGTCGCAGGGTGGCGAGCCACCGCTGGCAACGCCCGCCAATACCGCCGCGCCGTAGGCGCTCAACTCGGTCTCGCGCACCGTATGGATCGGGCAGCCAAGAACGCTCGCCCGTAGAGCAAGCAGCGAGCGTGACTGCGCCCAGCCGCCGGCGGCGAAAATCGCGCCACGGGGCACACCCATCTCATACAGCGCTCGCAACCTGTCTCGCGTCATGGCGGCGCTGTTCTCCAGCAGTTTGCGTAGCAGCGGCCCCTCGCCCGGCCTTCCAGGTACAGGCGCGCCAGCCATTACGTCGCGAAAGCCCGTGCCTGTTTCGTCCTCAGCTTCCATCAAGGGCCGAAGCACCGCGGAAAGCTCCATCACACCCAAACAGGCAATACCTGGGCCGAAGATCGGCCGTGAGAAGGCGAAATACGGATGGGCGGGCGGCGGCCGATCGCCCGTCACCTCGCCGTAAAGCAACTCGGCAGTGCCCATGGAATCGATAATCGCATCGGGAATCTGTCGGCGGATCGCGAAGGCAGCCAATGGGTGATCGTGGCCGCCTGCGACTATAACCGTATCGCCATCCGTCACGCCTGCCGTCAATAACCGCGCGGATTGCACTGCCCCGACAATCGTGCCGCCGGACAATACGGGTGGCAGCGGCGGAGCGCCGCTGGCCTCCAGAAGGGGCTCGATCCAGGCGCGCGCGCCGATATCATAGCAAGCCGTGCGGGCGGCCAGGCTTTCGCTCATGAAAGGCCGTCCGGACCAACGCGCCGCCGGATAATCCGTCAATGCTAACCAGCCGGCAGCCGCCGCCAGAGGCGCCGGCCGATGGTCTCGGCTCCAGGCCCATTTCGCGGCCGTTCTGGAGTAGTCGAGCGTCACTGGCATGCGCGGATCCCGCCACAGCCGCTCGGCCGCGCGCGCGCGCGCAAGGGCATCCGCCCTGCGGTCGAACCAGGGGATGGCCAGATCGAGCGCCCGCCCCTCCGCATCGATCGGAACACCGTCCTCGCCCGTACCACCAACAGCGATTGCCGCCAGCGGCTGAGCAAGCGCCGCGCCGTGGTGCCCACGCATCATCATCTTCTCTACGAGGTCGAGGAGGATGTCGGCATCCGCGCAAGGTCCGATGCCGTCCGACACGCGAGGCGTCGGCTGGCTATCGCGCCAGACAACCCGCCCATCTTCCGCCAGGAAGAGGATCTTGACGTTGCTGCTGCCAAGATCGATCCCGCACCAGACGATATCCGGCACCGTCATTCGCCCATCAGGGTTCAGAGAGCGACGTAGTTCTCACGCGCGATACGGTTGAGTTCGGCCATCATGCGCTCTGCCTCGGCAGGCTCGCGGGACCAGACGTTGCGGCCAACGATCAGGCCCTGCGCCCCGGCCGCGACCGTGTCGCGCACCTCGCGCACCGCATCCTCGAAACTGCCCGTCATAGGGCCGCCGGCGATCACCAGTGGCACCTTCAGTTCCTGCACCAGCTTGGCCGTGTAATCAGGCCCTGGGAAAGCGATCTTCACGATATCCGCGCCAATGTCGTAGGCGATGCGCGCAACTTCGAACTCTGCTGCAATCACTTCCTTGCTACGCGGTTCGCCGAGGAGAACGGGTTCGATCATAACGGGCATATCCCACTTCGCAGCATCCGATACGACCTTACCCAGACGCTCGGTTAGATTGACCTTCTCTTGCGTCGAGACGTTCCACGGCATCAACAGCTTCACGCAATCTACCCCGAGACGCACGGCATCTTCCACCGTCGCAATGAGGTTGCCGATGCCAGTGGCCGCGTCGGTGAGGTTGTAGAAGCCATCGAGCGCCATGACGCGCGACAAGTGGCTTGCCTGCCCAAGCTCGACCTGCGTTTGTTTGACGAGGCCCGGACTCAACATGAAGCCGGTGGCGCCGTGGGCGGAAAGTCGGTTGAGCACGGCAACCGGATCTTCCAAGCCCCGCATCAACGCGCGCGGAAAAATTATACCGTGATCGATGGGGCAGATGATCGCGGCACGGCCCTGCGGAAACAGGCGCTGCATGCGGTAGGAATTGAGGAGGTTTGGCACGTTCTTCACTGCGGTCATTATAAATTTCTCCAGGAAATCATGGAAAATGTAAGCCGGGTATCTACGCAACCCGCACCGCCATGCTTTGGATGGGGGCGCCAAAATCTATAACGCTGCAGCGCCCTGTCGCGAGGGCCCTGCGGCAGGCACTAACCTACCCTTTCTCAGCCTTGGCCGGCAGCTCTAGCCGCGGCTGTCCGCGTACGAGCGCTCGGCTTGAACCTCGATCTCGACCGCGACTTCCTCGCTGCGGACCCAGGAAGAGTAGTAGTCGAACACCCGCTCATTCGCGTCCCAGGACACCGAGCGAATCAGCAGTAATGGTTCCCCTGCGCGGATCCCCAGATGCGCCGCTATCTTCTTCGACGCGGCGACGGCCGAGAGTGATCGACGCGCACCATGGACCTGCCATCCGGCCATGCGCAGCACCCGGTTGAGCGACGCCTTTCCACCGAGGGTGCTACCATCACCAATCACAGGCGCGAGGCTCGGGATCAGGTAGTTGATGCCGTAAAGGGCCAGCGTGCCGTCGAGACTGCGAAGACGCTCGATCATCACGCCCGCACTTCCCTCGGGCAGGCGCAACGCGTCGCAGGCGGCATCCGGAAGCGTCGCATGCTCTACCCGGAGTACCTGCGTATCGACGACGCGCCGATGGAAATCAGCCTCAGTCTCCGAAAACCCTTCGGTAAACTGCAGCATCCAGCTGCGCTGCTGGGAGCCGCATACAAAGGCGCCGCGGCGCTGGACGATCTTGATCTTGCCGCGTTCTTGAAGGCTGCGCAGCGACTCCCGAACCGTAGAGCGGGACAGCGAGAACTGTCGGCACATCTCACTTTCGGTCGGAAGCTGATCCCCAGATCCATAGCGGCCGGAGGCAATCTGCTCTTCCAGCCAGCGGCCGAGTTGCAGGTAGAAGGGCTCTGGAGAACTCCGGTCGATATCGCCTGCAGACATCATTGATAAGTCTTTACGTGTTGTACGGACAAGCCGTACGAATCCGACTAAGAGAGTGAAAGACCGATGTCAAGTAGAATTGTCTAGCGCCGATAAGTTAGTACATCCGTCCGCCGCGACACCATTACGGGTCAGCCAGCCACGCAAGGCAATTGTGGCCTTGAACAAGCAAGGCTTTGGGAGATTCGTTGTAACTACAGCACCGCTCTACTCAGAGCCTATGACAGACAGCCTCGATGTTGTTGCCATCGGGATCAAGAATATACGCGCTATAGTAACTCGGATGATAGTGTGGACGAAGTCCGGGCCCGCCATTGTCTCTGCCACCCGCTTCCATGCCCGCGCTGTAAAACGCGTCAACGTCGGCTCGTGATTGTGCGGTGAATGCGACATGGACCGTCCCGGCAGCACGACCGCCATCTCCAATCCAGAAGAACGGCTTGCCGTCCGCCCCGAACCCCGCGTGAGCACCGCCGCCGGTCTGTTCCGCGGTTACTTCAGCGAGAAGCTCAATGGAGAGTGGGGCCAATGCCCTGATGTAAAAGTCCTTACTCCTCCCGAGATCAGTGACCGCGAACCCGGTATGATCGAGCATGTCGGACTCCCTTTGGTGATATTGGCGCGGTATACCGCCCTCTGCGCTACAAGCTAAACGAACGGTGTCGAGGCTCAGGGCTTTGCACTAAGGATTATTGTTCCCGTAGTCCGTGCCGGCGCCCTTATCAGTCGGGCCAAAGATCGCATGGTCATGTTTCTTTTGCGGCGCACAAGACGTCAGAGAAACCGAGAGCAGAAGAATTAGGAGACGGGAAATCCCGCGCATCGAGCCGGAAATCCCTTTTTGCTCAGCGATATCGTTAGTCAAACGAGTGCAATGGCGTCGAGTCAAATAAAAAGATACTTGCAGACGGTCTAGCATCAGCATAGACAATAGAGAGTTCATTTTCTCTGCTCCACCACGCAGTTAGACACGGCCACACGCTCGCGGAGCCTTGCGAAATAATCGAACACCGACGTAAACGCAACCGGATAGTGCGACTGTGTTCAGACTGACACTGCGCCTCAGCCGAATCCAAATTTTAGTCCAAAACTTGGCCCGAGAGACACTGTCCTAACGTCCAGGGCGAACACGCGAGAAGGCCACGGTTGTGTACACATCTTCAACCGCGGATGCTCATCCTTGAGCGCGGCTACACGAGAGCGGCCAGCAGAGCATGCTGGAGAGCCTAGCCTGAGAGGCTATAGCCGACGCCGAGTTCGTTGATCACGATAGAGGGCCGATCTGGATCCCTCTCAATTTTCTGGCGGAGGTTCCGGACGATCGAATGTAGCCGGTTCAGTCGATGCTCAATCTCACGATTCCGCACATACTGCATCAGCTGACCGTAAGTGATGACCTGACCACGATGCTTCGCGAGCTCGGAAAGCACAGAATACTCGTTCCAGGTGAGACGCAATTCCTTGTCGGCTTTTACGACCCTGTGGTTTACGAGATCGATCTCCAGTTCTTCCACAACAACCTTGGTCCGGGCGCTTTGCGCATTCAGGCGGTGGCGGAGCCCCGTCCGGATACGAGCGAGTAGTTCCTCGGCAATGAAAGGCTTCACGATATAGTCGTCGGCACCCAAGCTTAACGCCGTCACTTTCTCATCAACGGCGTCGCGAGCAGAAAGCACGAGAACAGCCGCAGTCGTGAGCTGCCTGATCATCGGAACGAGATCGAGCCCCTCCCGATCGGGCAGTCCCAAGTCGAGAAGGACCGCATCGACTGCAAAGTCAGACAGTGCCTTGAGTGCTTCCTCACCAGACGATGCTTCCAATACGTCGTAGCAATCACCACGCAGGATGGTATGCAACGACCGCCGTATCTGGCCGTCATCGTCGACAACGAGCACCGTCTCACGCCCAGTCATGGCGATTCCTCCAACCCACAAAATCCGGCCCCGACCCGAACCGGCGGAATACCCTCGCGGCGCTTATCTCCGAAAGGTCGTCCAAAACGTAGTGGGGGCGTCTTCAAAACCATTCCTATGCGAGCTCCTAAGAGGGATGCACCACGCATCATCGGCACAAGGGCACAAGTGGCGCCGTTGCATCCTCTTCCAGAGCCTTTCCCAGGACGAAAACGTCGTCCTGGCACGGTCCCTCTTCGGCTGAGGGAATGGATGTCGTGGGTCCAGCGTAAATCCTGAACGACCACTTATGAGAAGATGACACCATCCTCATAGGATTTCGATGGGGGTCGTCGCGGCGCCATATAGTATTCTCGTATACTGAGGCGCTGGCTCGAGCCAATCTCAACCATAGCGAAGTGGGTTTCGCATTCCCGCACCCGTCTATGCATGCTCATGGCGGGCCGCCTTGCATTCGCTCAGTCGGCAGGCTCTCCGTGGGAACAACCGACTATGCGACGGCGTAGCGCAACCATCGCCATCCCTTACTCGGTATGTTCCGAAATATTGGTGACGATCTGTTCCAACAACGCGAGGGAAGCCTCGCCGGTTTCCGAGATCGCGCTCAGTTGAGTGGGGTTTGGCAACGTTTCTGGGCCGCTGGGCGTGGCCTCCGGCGCCGAGGCGCTTGGCGAGCCTCTCAAGGCGGCGCGCCGTGTCAGCGAAGCCGGCGGATTCCTGGTCCTCCCTGCCAATCCGGTACTCGGCAAGGTGCCGTCGCCACCCACCGTCGACACCGTTAAAGCCTATTCACTCCCCGACCTGATCGACCTGCGGAATCGAGCGGTCCGGCGACGCGAATCGCCTGGAACGATGCGCGGAACCGCGGTCGCCGCCGGGATTGCCGAGAGCGCCTTCCTCCCGAACATAACGGCGAGCGCCATTGGTGGTTATCAGGGCAGCAGCGATCATCAAACCACGCTCGGGGCAAGCTCCAGCGACAATTCCTCGCTGGACAGAACGGTGTCCGCCTTGCCCCGCAATAGCTCCTCTCGACTTTGGGGAGCGGACCGCCGTTGTGGTTGCGGCGAAGCAAGGATCGGTGATCTCGAACATCGCCTTCACCGTCGCGCATCAGCAGCTCATTTGCAGCGTCACTCTCGCTTCCTACAATCACGCCCCTGCGCGAGCCCACCTCGCCACCGCGACGCGATCCCCGAAACGCGCACGATGCATCGGGCACAAGGCCGTCGCCTGCGGCGAACGTCCTCAGAGGCGCATCGAGCGTGATGAATCGCTTCTATGAAGAGATCGACGGTCATCGCGGTGCTATCCCCAACGCGTCTGTTGCCAACGCCGATGCAGCGGCGGCCGACGGGGCTGTGCTGTAGGCGTTGATGGACGCATTCGTGTCCAATTGGCCGCCTCATTTAGGCCGCGCGAGACTGGCCAGCGGCGCTATATTGCCCCAACAGGCGCAGTGTCTCAGACTTGGCGTCGAAGATCGCAAACTCGGCGGCCAGGCGTTGCGCGTTCCTCAGGTAATCGGGATTCTCGAATGCCGCCCGCACGGCGGCTCTGATGGCTTCTGGCGTCGGATGGTTCGTCCCCAGATTGATTCCTGCGCCTGACCAATCAATGCGGGCATTGACGTCGGCCTTATCCTCCGTCATCCCCGCGGCAACGATCGGTATTCCACAACTCAGCGATTGATTGACGCTGCCATAGCCGCCGTTTGTGACCATCACATCGACCTTTGGAAGCAGCCATTCAAACGGCAGATACTCCGCCAGGCGAGCATTGGATGGAATCGGACCCGGTATGGCGTCGACCGAACGGCCGCCGCCGGTCGCCACCACGAGAATGTCGGGCTCATTTGCAAGTGCCGCGAGGGTAGGGCCAATCAGAAGACCGAAATCATGATTGGCGACGGTGCCCTGCGTGACGATGACAACCTTGCGCTTCCCATCCAGATCGGCCGCCCAAGACGGCAGTGGAGCCTGATTGGGGATGATCGGAAGCGCACCGATGAAGTTCACGCAAGACGGCAGGTCGCGGGGGAACTCGAAGCTTGGCACGGACAATTGCATGTAGGTGTCCGCCAGCGCGACGATAGCCTCAAAGATGGGGGTCGTTAGAGCGCCGCGCCCAAAACCCTTGAGTTCAGCGTTGGCTTTCTTGAGGGACGGCTGCGTAACTTTTTCGTCATAGTCAGCGGCAATACGCTCATACTCTTCGAGTTCGGCGGACGTGGTGGCGGGCGGCAGGCCGAGGAAAAGGGGCGCCCCGTCAGCCCGGCGGCAGTGGAGAATGGAGGTCCCACAAACGATGACAGGGGGCCGGCTCGCGCGCGGCCCTAGCAGCATCGGCAACAGGCCAAAGAACATATCATCGGCGATGATCGCATCTGCCGAAAATTCTCTGAGTCCTTTCTGGATACTTTCAGTCTGGTCGGCAATCCTGTCGATGAAGATCCTCTCCAAGGCGATACGCAGCCAATCCAACCCAGGTTCCATGCTCGCGAGTTCTGGCGCGATGGCCGGCAGGTCTCGGAGATCGACATCGGCTTTGCCGAGAAGCGCTTGGAACCTGGCCCCGCTGCTTTCGATACGACGCTGAAATTCGCTTCCCGAATGGAAGACAACATCATGGCCGTCATCCACCAGAAATCGGGCGATCGCCACGAGCGGGTTGATGTGGCCCGTCGCTGGCGTCGAAGCCATCAGTATTCTCATGAACGCATCCTTCGCTGCAGCACTGCCACTGATCGACGAGGCAGTCTGATCGCAGAAGGGTGCCAGCCCTCGATTACGAGACTATTTGCGCTTGGCCCATTAGCGTTACCACTGCAACACTCGAACCTAGCGGCCGCTGCGTATCTCGGCGTCAATGTCGCGGACGCATTTCACATGGCGGAAAGCACGGGTACGTAGAAGATGAGTCGGCCGATCCCCTGTCACGAAGCCGCGTTCCTCGCGTGGAACGATCAAGGTGGCGGCCGCCATCTCACGCTAGCTGCCGCCGACTTACGCTCCTCGCATGCGCCCTATATTATTCCCATCGCTTGGCGTAGGCAGATCGCTCATTCTGCGCTTCGACCTGTCGGTGACATCAGCGCCAATTGAGGGCAGGCGCGACGTGCGTGAGAATCGCCTCGATGCCATGCGCACAATAGGCGACACCCAGCTGATTTGGGACCGTCAGGAGCAGCGTGTCAGCCTCGGAGATCGCCTCGTCACCTCTGAGTTGTTCAATGAGAACATCCGGCTCAGCGGCGTAGCTCCGACCGAAGATGGCTCGGGTCGTCTCGTGGATAAAGCCGATTTGGTCCTCCTGCTCGCCTCCGCGTCCGAAGTAAGAGCGATCGCGATCATTCATCAGGGCGAAGATGCTGCGGCTGACCGAGACACGTGGCGCTCGGGCGTGTCCAGCCTCCTTCCAGGCGGCGCGGAATGCCCGGATCTGGGTGGCTTGTTGAATGTGGAAAGGCTCTCCAGTCTCGTCATCCTTCAGGGTCGAGCTTTGCAGGTTCAAGCCCAGCTTCGCCGCCCAGACCGCTGTGGCGTTGGAACCGGCCCCCCACCAGATCCGCTCGCGCAGCCCCGCCGCATGAGGTTCGGGGCGTAGCAGGCCCGGCGGATTCGGAAACATCGGTCGCGGGTTCGGCTTCGCGAAGCCTTCGCCACGGAGCACATCGAGGAACACCTCCGCGTGGCGCCGACCCATATCGGCATCACTTTCGCCCTCGGTCGGGTTGTAGCCAAAATAGCGCCATCCATCGATGACCTGCTCCGGCGAGCCACGGCTGATCCCGAGTTGCAGCCGGCCGCCGGCGATAAGGTCGGCCGCGCCCGCGTCCTCAACCATGTAGAGCGGGTTCTCGTAGCGCATATCGATGATCCCGGTGCCGATCTCGATACGGCTGGTCTTGGCGCCCACGGCCGCCAGCAGAGGAAAGGGCGAAGCCAGCTGTCGCGCGAAGTGATGGACGCGGAAATAGGCGCCGTCCGCGCCCAGCTGCTCGGCTGCAACGGCCAAGTCGATGGATTGCAGCAGGGCATCCGACGCCGATCGTGTCTGCGACTGCGCGGACGGCGTCCAATGCCCGAACGAGAGAAAGCCGATCTTTTTCATGAGGCGGAACCTACCAATGTAATGGAGCCGCCCGACACCACTGCAATCACGCGGCGGCCACCGGCGCCCGAAGCGGTCGGTCCGGCCATGCTCAGAGGTCCAGCAGCTTGGTGGGGCTGGCGGCGACGGTTTTCGCGCGTTTGCGGTAGCGGCGCGTCGTGTTGACGTCCTTTTGCCGGGCATGCGCCATCACCTGCTCGTCGAGCGCGCCGTTCAGATAGGCCTCGGTAATGAAGCCGGCGCGCATGCCATGCGGCGAGAGGCGCTCGCCGTCATCGACCACCATTTCGACTTGCGCCGCCAGACGGCGGAGGATCTTCCACACGCCATTGCCGGTCAACCGCCCTTCATTGGTGCCCGCCGCGGTCAGCCGCGGGAAGATCGCGCCATAGGTGATGCCGGCACGGCGCAGCCAGATCTCCATGGCCCGCACCGGACAGGTATGCGGCCGGCTGCCACGGGCGATCCCGACATCGGCCCCCTCGCCTTCCTGGTCGCCTTTGGAATGGCGGATGCGCAGCACCAGCCCCTCCGGCGTGAAGCGGACATCCTCGCGGTCGAGCCCCACGAGTTCCGAGCGCCGCAGACCGCCGGCGAAGCAGGTCAGCAGCAGTGCCCGATCGCGCAGGCCCGGCAGTCCGGCGGCCCCTCCAGGATCGTCGCCGCAGCCGCTCAGCAGCAGGCGGATTTCCGTCGAGGTGATGGCGGCGGCCGGCCGCACGGGGCGCTTCTGCTCGCGCAGGATGCCGCGCATGACGGTCGCGATGACGGGATCGCCGGACGACCAGAGATGGCCGGCGCGGCGGTGATGGAAGGCGATGGCGGCGAGCACCAGGCGCAATCCGCTGCGCCCGAGTGTCGCCGCGCGTCCCGCGAGATAGGCGGCGACGATCGCGGGGGGTGCCGGCAGATAGGGTGCTCGATGATCGAGGCACCAGTCGCGAAAGGCGTTCCAATCGTCGGCGTAGATTTTCTCGGTGGTCGGCGACACGGACCGCTGAGAGTAGTTGACAGCCTTCGCCAGGGCATCGCCGAGTGCCCCGGTCGCGAGATGGGCCAGTTCGGGCGGCAGCGCCTCGCCGGCGATCCGCATCACGCGCCGCGCCGCCGGCGAAGTCTGGTCCACGTCCGGCGGCAGAACCGCGATGCTCACCTCAGCCGCCATGCTGCCCCAAAACCCTCCGCCACACTTGCCCGCGAGGCTGCGCACAGTCTGAGTCCTGCCGGCAACCATGGCAACTGGTTCTTCTCACCTAAAATCAGACGCCCGGCTCAGGTCACCATCACTCAATGAGAGGAAGTACCGTCCAAGCTGCGCAAGCTTGCTACAAGGTATCCACGAAGCGACGGAACTCAGCGGTGTGTTTGCCCTTGCTCCGCGGCGATGTCAGTCAAGTCGACGTCAATAAAATGTCAGGAGCCTTCGAATGAAGCCGCCTAAAAGCGGCATTGTGACAAGTCGTGCGGAGACGATAAACCTTGCGCAGCTTGAGGAATGATGGACGCAGTCGCTCGGCAGCCTACGCAAAACATAAAGACTTGCGGACTAACCCTGAGTGCCTCGTGGATAACGTCGTGCGGCTATGCCGCGCTAGATAATGAGAGCGCGGGTTGCAAAACTGGTTCGAAACAATGCTTCGTGTGCTTGCGCGTCCGGATCATAACAGCAATCGCGCAGGATATGGATGTGATAGTCGGCATCGCTGGACCAGCCCATACTAGATAGCAGCACGCCACTGCTCGCTACCCCGGCCGCATCAAGTCCAGTTACGGGCGTCGGCTCGCGAAATAATCCCGTCTTCTTGATATTTACTGTGAGAAAATTGTTTTCATAGACCGATTCGTGGTTAGAACCGAGAGTGAAAATTGGCGAAGACTATTGGACGCCCGGTGTCGCGCCACGCTCCGATGAGCGCTTTTGCACGATCAAGCAAGTCAGTCGGAACGCTATCCGAAAACTGCAGTAAGTTACGTCCGCTTGAAAGAGCAGTATCAATCGTGCCGCACGGTGAACGTCAATAGTGTCCAGATCGTCATGGTATCTACCCGGTAGATGTCAGAAGCGCGCCTGTCCTGCTGATCAGACCCGTCGCTTTGAAGCCCCGGGTTGCAACGGCCGCCACCTCACCCTCCCTCTCCCCACTCTCGATTATCGTCCACGTCCGGAGGGTCAATTCGTGCGGGCAAATTCAGCATCGATGACCAGCTGCACGGTGGGACCAAGAACGGCTGGAAGGCCAAAGTCGGCCGTCTTGAGACTTCCCACCGCTTCGGCGCCGAGCCGAGGATGTCCCATAATGCCCTTGCCCGCACCGATGAGTTCAACGTTCAACGTCAGAGGAGCGGTTTTCCCGAACAGGGTAAACTCTCCTTCAACCCGCGCGTGCGTGGGGTCGATCTTTGCGAAGCGTGTCGAGATAAAGCGCGCCTGCGGAAAGCTTTCGCTGTTCAGGAACTCCGGCCCAGCCAGCTGCGCCGAAAATCCCGGCACGGGGGTGGAGATCGACGCCGTTTCAACTGCCGCGTCAAGGGCGTCGGCCGCGCCGCTTGGGTCCCAGTGTAGCGTTCCTTCGACCCGATCGAAGCGGAAGACGCTCAGGGAGTAGCCAATGTGCGAGACCTTGGCGAGCACCGCCGTGTGAGCGGTGTCAAGGGCGTAATCTCCTGGGGGCGCCAAGGTTGCGTCAGGTTCACCCGCGAATACACCTGGGGGCAGCTGGGCGCGCGCTCCGGAAGCCGGGTAGATGGCGGCGCCGATCGCCAGGGCAGTCAAAAGTCGCTTCCACATGTGGTCCTCCAATACAAGTGACCTCGGGACGGCTGAAGCCGTGGGAGCCGACATGATGGTCGCATCTTTCTTCTCGGTTGTCTGGCGATGCCGCGCCGTCCAGCGCGTGATGATCGCACGGAATGCGCTCCATGGTCTCCGGCAGGCCTGGGCAGCCAGCTCGCTTCAGAGCCTTGTGTCTAAGAGCGCAAGGCGACCATCCACAAACTGATAGCGCTCAGCACCCAGCTCGGCCTCGCCCAAACCTCAGCCCCTATTTTGCTCGAGGCGAATCGGCTCGTGGCAGGGCGGCAAGCCGTTCCCGACCGACCGACCAACCGACCGAGCCCAGCAGTGCTCAGTTCGGCCGTGACTTCCGCTATCTCGCAACTCCAAGGAGAGGGCAAGCGCGCAACAGAGAATGAGGCGCTTGCCCATAACCCGAGCTCGCCATTACTTGATGATTCCTATCTTCTTGCGGTCGATCGTCACGAAGACCGCGCAGATCAGCACAGCGCCCTTGATGATATTCTGGAGGTAAGGATCGACGCCTGCCATGTTCATGCCACTCGACAGCAAGGTGATGATCAGCACACCCAACATAGTGTTGACGATGCTGCCCAAACCGCCAGTCAAAGGCGTGCCTCCGACCACGACCGCCGCGATGACGTCGAGTTCAAGGCCCAGGCCAAGCTGCGATGTCGCCGCCATGGTGCGCGCGCCTTGCAGCAGCCCGGCCATACCGCTCAGCGCTCCCAACAATACGAACATCAAGATTTTGACGCGAGTGACAGAAATGCCGGTGAGGATCGAGACACGCTCGCCGCCGCCGATCGCCCGAACCTCGCGACCGAAGACGGTGTAGTTGATGATGCCCCAGGCCAGGAGCGCCAAAGCGAGACCGATCATCACGGAATGCGGGATGCCCCAGGAATAGTCCGAATAGGTTCCGAGGAAGCTATCGTCATCGATCGAAACCGGTGCGCCGCGGGTGAAATACAGCACGAGACCGCGGTAGACGACCATGGTGCCCATCGTCGCGATGAAGGACGGCACCTTGCCCACCGCCAAAAGCAGGCCGTTGATGCAGCCGCATAGCGCCCCGGCCGCGATGGCGGGGATGATCGCCCAGGCACCGAGCGTATCCGCGGTCAGGGCCGCCACCAGCGCCGAGACTGCCACGATCGCGCCAACCGAGATATCGATCGACCCGGCCATGATGATGAAGGTCATCCCCAGCGCCGCGACGAGCAGCACAGTACCTTGTTCGAGCACCGTCGAGAGGTTGTCCAGCGACAGAAAGCGCGGCGACATGATGGTGAAGACGGTGATCAGGATAACGAGGAAGATCAGCGGGAACCCACGCCGCAGCAGGTCGATCCGCGGAACTTTCCAGCCGCCAACTGGAATGACGGTATCGTCTCCGGCGTTCACACCGCTTACTTCGTTCATCACCCTGCCTCAGGTCATATACTGGACGACGTCATGCTCTTGGACGCCTTCTGCCGAGGGAAATTCACGAGCAATCACACCCTGGCGGAGAACAACGAGACGGTCCGACATGCCGATGAGTTCCGGCATATCCTCCGACGACAGGATGATGGCAAGGCCCTCGGCCGCCTTCTGGCGGATGAGCCCATAGATCTCAACGCGTGCACCCACATCCACACCGCGCGTCGGATTGTTGAGGAGGAGCAGCTCCGGACCCACCGCGAGGCATTTGCCCAGCACGACCTTCTGCATATTCCCGCCCGAGAGGGAGCGGCAGGGCGCATCCGCGCCCGAGGTCCGGATGCCGATGAGCTTGATGAGCTCCTTGGACATCGCGCGGGCGCGCGACCTGTCGAAAAATGGCCCTCGCCTCGGCGGCCGCGCCATGACCAGATTGTCGAGCACGCTGAATCCCGCGATCAGCCCTTCATTGCCGCGATCGCCCGGAAGATGGGCGATCCCATGCTTCCAGGCGGCGCGCGGGTTGCTCGGATGATAATTCTTGCCCGCCAGCTGCATAAATCCGTGGCGCAGAGGCTCGTCACCGACGATGCCGGCGAACAGCGCCTCCGCCCCGGCACCCTTCAGACCGGCGAGGCCGAGGATCTCGCCGCGCCGTACCTCGATGGTGATCTCGTTCAGCTCCCGGCCGACTGCGACCTTCTCCGCGCGCAGAATCGCCGGAGCGGATAGAGCGGGCGGCGATGCCCGTGGCGGATAGGTGCCGTGCGTAAGATCGCGTCCGACCATGAGGCGATGGATCTCGCCCTCCTCGACCTCCGTCGCGCGAAAGGAGCCGACGAATTGTCCGTCCTTGAGAATCGTTAGATCATCGGCGGCGGCCAGCACTTCGCTAAGATGATGCGAGACGAAGCCAATCGTCATGCCCTGAGACTTCAGCTCTCGCATGACACGGAGCACGGCATCCACTTCCCGATGATCGAGATAGGCCGTCGATTCATCGAGCAGGAGGGTGTTCGGATTGGAGGAGATCGCCCGGGCAATCTCAATGCACTTCAACTCACCGAGATTGAGGCGGTCGATGCTGGTGGAGACGGAAATATCGACGCCGATGCGATCGAGGGCCGCCTGCGCCACCGTCGCCATCTGCTTCCGCTTCATGATCCCAAGCGGTCGTGCGTAGCTCCGCAGGTTGCCGATGAAGATATTCTCGGCGATGTTCAGCGAGCGGTTGATGGTGATTTCCTGATGCACCAGCGCCACGCCGCGCAATGTCGCATCGACGATGGACTGCGGAGCATAAGGTGCGTCGCGCAGCGTCATCTCTCCGCTGTCGGGGCGTGTGGCGCCGCCCAGCATGCGAAGCGTGGTGGACTTGCCGGCACCGTTCTCACCGACGATGGCGTGAACCGTTCCCGTCCGCAGCGTGATCGACACGTCGCTGGCTGCTCGCGTCGGTCCGAACTGCTTGTAGAGATGCGCGGCAACCAGCGTCATGAATCGGATCGTGCCTGAAATAGCCGGTTCGCCAGACCACGCCGCATGCGGCGGGCCTGGCGAATAACCGGGCGTGTCGGAGTCTTAGTTGGAGTAGTGCAACTCATAGGCAGGGGAAGGCGCATTCGCGGTGTAGGTCTTGGAATGGGCCTTGAAGTCATAAGCAGGCTGTCCGCCCGGATAGTCCTTCACATACTGGTCGACCTGCGCCTTCGTCATCGGCAGCAGCTTGAGCTTGATGGTGGCGTCGTCCGCGGCGATCTTGTGGCCGTGCAGGTAGTCATACATGACGACCAGCGCGATGCCGCCCTGTACCCAGTGGCCGCCGATATCATAGAGCTGCTCGCCGCTCTTTACCTCGTCCACATTCTCGGGGTTGAGGTCCATGGCGGAAATCAGAACATCCTTGCCGGGAACCTTGCCCTTACTCTTCAGCGCCGCGATGACGCCCATAGCCTCGGCGTCATTGCCCGCCCAGACGCCAGTGATTTCAGGATGCCCTTCATACAGCGCCTCAAAGGCGGACTGAGATTGGTCGCGCACAAAGTTGCCGTCGACTTCGCCGGCGATCTTGACGTTGCCGTCTTCGGTGATCGCCTGGGCGAGGCCTTTGCGGCGATCGATGGCGACCGAAGTGCCGGCCGTTCCGTTGACGATGCCGATCACCTTTTTGCCGTCCGCGCCGGGCTTCACTTCAGCGAGAAGCGCCTTGCCCATCCGATAGCCGGCGTCGAAATCGCTCGGTCCGACGAAGGCGATGTAATTCGTGTATTTGCCGGTCTGGGGCGAGAACTTCGGATAGCTATCCGTCAGGATGACCGGAATGCCCTTGCGCTTGGCGAAGAGAATGGTGGGAGCGCCTGTCGACCAATAGCCCACGGAGATGATGCCGTCGACCTTCCGGGCAACGAGATCCTGGATCGACTGGATCATCTGGTCGGGCTTGTTGTCGGCGTTCAGAACTATCAGGTTCACGCCGAGCTGCGCGGCCCCCGTCTTCAGGAAGCTTATATCCTTGTTCCAGAACTGCGCATCGAGGGTCGGCACGACGACGCCGATGGTCGGCTTGTCCGCAGCCATCGCTGCGGAAGAAAAGCCCAATACCGCCGCCGCGGCTATAGCCGCTTTGATAGTAGACAGTCGAGACATGTTTCGTTTCCTCTTTAACTCTTGTTTGGCGATGCCCAGTCCACCGGCGGCTCGACTTTCGATGCCGGCTCGTGCTCTTCCCTTCGTAAGCCTCTCTACTGGCCTTGAATATAGACCACATGCGTCTCCGTGAACTCGTAGAGCCCATGCTTGCCGTCCGCGCCACCTATGCCGGAACGCCGGCGCCCGGCGTGGAAGCCTTGCATGGCTTCGAAGCTCTCCCGATTGACGTAGGTCTCGCCAAATTTGAGCTCACGACTGGCTTTGAGGGCCGCATTGATATTGTTCGTGAAGATCGCCGAGGTCAGTCCGTATTCCGAGTTGTTGGCGAGTGTTATCGCCTCGTCCAGGCTACCGATTGCCTGAATCGGCAGGACCGGGCCGAAGATCTCGTCGCGCATTATCCCCATATCTGCTCGGCCACCCGTGATGATGGTCGGTTCGTAGTGATACCCGCTCGGCCGATCCGCTATTTTACCACCGCAGACGATGGTTGCCCCGTCTTTCCTGGCCTGCTCGACCGCAGCGCTGACCTTGTCCAGGCCGGTTTGGTTGACCAAAGGCCCCATATGAAGATCGTCCTCGGCCGAAGGATCTCCATACCGGGTCGCTTCGAAGAGGGTTTTGAGCTTCTCCACCAGCGCGTCGTGCACGGCATGCTCGACGTAAACACGCTCCGTGCAGTTGCAGACCTGGCCGGTATTGATGACGCGGGAGTCGTAGATGGCCTTGGCGGCGAGATCCAGATCAGCGTCGGCGAGGACAATCGCGGGCGCTTTGCCGCCCAGTTCCAGGTTGACGCGGGTCAGGTTCTTGCCGGCAAGCTGCATGATGTGCGAGCCCGTTTTAACGCTGCCGGTAAATGTGATGAGATCGACGCCCGGATGGCTGACCAGGGCCTCCCCGCAGGTCGCGCCCCGTCCACCGACGACGTTGAATACGCCAGCGGGAAGATCGGTCTCGGCCACAATTTCGGCGAAAGCGAACGCGTTGAGCGGCGTTTCCTCACTTGGCTTGATGACGATGGTATTGCCCGTCACCAAGGCTGGCGCCATCTTGCGGGCGATTAAGAAGAATGGGAAGTTCCACGGCAGGATACCGGCGACAACGCCTATGGGCTTGCGTAACAGCAATATGGTCTCGTTCGGCCGGTCACTTGTCAGAACCTCGCCCTCAAGCCGGCGCGCCCATTCGGCCATGTAATCGATATAGTCGGCCGTAAAATCCACCTCGATTTGCGCGAGGCTCCGTATCTTGCCTTGCTCGCGGAGAATGAGGTCGGCGAGCTCGAGTCTGCGTTCACGCAGCTTCGCCGCGATGGTGCGCAAATATCCCGCACGCCGGACTGCGGGGGTCTTTTCCCAACCGTCTTGGGCCTTGCGAGCAGCCTTGACCGCTGCATCGACATCGGTGGCGCTGCTGTCTGGTATCCGCCCGATCAAAGCGCCGGTCGCAGGATTCTTGACATCGATCAAACTGGAGCCGGTTCGCACGAACTTGCCGCCCACAAAATTGCGATAATCGTGATCGACGTTGGTGTAGTGCTGGAAATGGTGATCAGATGCAGCCTTCGCACTCATGGTTTCGTCTCCCGTATCGGCCGGATCGAGCAAGTCCGTCTTATGCCTTGGGACGACCATGCTCTGTTCGATACCGGCCGTCACTCGCCTACGGTGATTTGCATCGGCCTAAGTGGCTCAAGGATGAGCCACTTAGGCCGATGTTCCTGGCCTGAAATAGTTAGTCCTATCCATTGACGGGACTACTTGCCGGGTCAATGCTCTCGGCGAAGATTGTGTTGCTTGACCTTGCGCTTCATTGTCGCTCGACTGATGTCGAGGACTTTTGCCGAGGCTGAAATATTGCCGCCAGATCGCGCAAGCGCCCGCCTGACTGTTCCGCGCTCGGCATTGGCAATCGTATCGTCATGATCGATTGCCCCCCTCTGGAGGTCTGATGCAGGGATGCCGCTGCGCAAGGCGCCATCGGTGACGCCTAGCATCAAACGAGCCGCTCGCGTCGCTCCCAGCACGATGTCGTCTTCATCGACTGCGAGCAAGCCCATGCAGGCGCGTGTGCCATCGGGTATGGAAATGAGCCGGGCGCTGCCGAAGGCACTGCGGAAGTTGGCCGCTTCGATCTGCCAGGCGGCTTCCCGGACGGCAAAGGTCAATAAACCGATCAAGCCGTCGGAAGGTGCATTTCCGTAATAGGCAATGTCGAGAGCCGCGGCCAACTCACCTTGGTGATCGAAGATAGGTGCGACGGCGCAACTCATCTCGACGTCACGTGCGTGGAAGTGGTCCTCTCGATGGATAGTCAGTTCACGTTTCTCGACAAGGCATGTGCCGACACCGTTGGTTCCCTCGTTCCGCTCACTCCAATCGACCCCAGGCCAAAGGCCAAGGCGGCGTAGATCCTCGATATCCGCGTCGCGACCGCGCCAGTGGACGGGAACACCGTCGTGACCCGCCAAAAGAATGCAGCAGCCCATGCCAAGGACCACGGCCTGCAACCGATCCAGGGTCGGGCGTGCCACTGAGATCAATGGCTCGAGACGCTGGTGGGACTCCCTCAACTCGGCACCGGAAAGCAGCCGACGGGGGACCTTGCCAGCGGGGTCGAGACCATAATTGAGTGTGCAGCGTCGCCAAGACGCGACAATTGCCGATCGAGCAGCCTCATCCGAGGCGACTGCGGTTCTTACGCGTTGGACATGCTTGCTTATCACTTGTGTCATGCGTTTTCCGCAGCGGTGTGGCCCGGGAGGCTCCGCGGCACCGCGAGAACCGTCGCGGACGCTTAGACCTTTTGAGCCTGGCGATCACACTTAGGCGCCTTCTGGCTGTCAAGCCGATAAACGACGAGCGTTCGCTAAATGTTCGCCGCGCGCATAGATCTTTATATCGGCGGCCCTTATTCATCCGGATAAACGCGCCCGTCGCTGAATCGCCGTCGACGCTGGGCCGTCGCCCCAGCCGCGACCTGATTCCAGTCGTACAGCATGGGCACCATATCGCCAGTCGCCCATCGCGCATTTTGATTGAGATACCAGGAACTGTCGGGATCGCCAGAGGCCCCGTGGAACACGATCCAGCGGCAATTGTCCCAAGCGCCGACATCGAACACGTAGCGGCACAGTGAACCAGATACGGCGCGGGTACCGACGCTCGCCAAACAACCCGTCGCGAAGACGGTGTCGTTGTCGCCACCGACCTCCGCCGAGAAACGATCGAGCGCCGCCGCTTGCTTAGGAAACGCCGCCGAAAGAGCATGTTTGAAACGGGGCAGATGTAGGCGCCCCCAGGTTTCGAGCTTGGTGTTGGCCGCGTCCCGCAGCGCCATTCGCAGAACGTCATCCCAGGACGCTCCTGACAGCAGCGACGTGTCATCGGCGCGCAGCAAGCTGGGAACGATCCACCAGAGCTGGTTTTCTGGAATGACCCCGGGCGCCGCCTGGGCATAGGGGGCGTCGCCCGCCGCGCACAGGCCCGAGCGCAAGGCAACCAACCGAGTCAAGGCGAGGCGCACGGCGATATAGGCGCTTGCTCCCTCCGAATCCCGATCCATGCGCCCATCCCACTCCATGATCAGGCGATGCAATGCGATCGCCACGGACTCAATCCCGGCCAAACCGCGCAGGCGGTCCCGCAATTCCTGGCCGGGAATGGTTTCTACATCGCGGTGGATCGCGGCCATGTCATCGACATTCGCTTTAGCGAGCATCGCCAGACGCCGCCAGATGCGTCGCGCCCGATGCGGCGGCATGGCATCGGTCGATAGGTATTCATCGTCATCATCGCGCGTCACGCGATTGTTCGCGGTCACGATGACGCCACCCGGCGGATTGATGGCGGACGGCATGCTTTCCCACGGCACCATGCCGTCCCATTCATGGGCACCGGTCCAGCCCGGCACAGGCAACCAGCCGTTCGATCGTGGACGGCGCGGTACCTTGGCGCGCACGCGATAGCCCACATTACCGGCAACATCACCAGCCACGAGATTGTGGTCCATCATACCCCAGTCCCGCGTTGCCTCGTACAGCGCGGCGACGTTTTCGGCCCGCATCATCGGGATCATGCAGTTGAACGAAAGGTCGGTCTCCGCGAATTGCATCGAGCGCAACGCGAGCGCTGAGCCGCTTGCCGGGTCACCCGCGATGACCGGTCCGTGCCTGGTCTCCACCACTTCGACCGCGACATCCGCACCGCCCCGTACCCCGATCGTCTCGCGCCGGCGTCGCACCGGTTCCCATGTATCGCGAAAAAGCACGGTGGCGCCGCCATCGCCGAAGCATTCGACATAGAGGTCGTGGATATCCACAAAAGCATGCGTGACCGACCATGCGACCGACTCGCTATGGCCGAAATGTGGAAAGCCCGGAACGCCAGGCACGGTAAGCCCGATGACATCAAACTCGTCGCAGGCGAGATGCACCTGCGCATACATGTTCGGCATTTCCAGCACGCGATGCGGATCGCCAGCCAGCAAAGGCCGACCGGTCTCGGTGCGATCCGGCGCGAGAATCCAGTTGTTGCTGCCGCCATCGCTGACATCCGGAGCGGCGGTTCCGAGCAGGGCTTCGATGCCGGGCTTCAACTCTCGCAGTTCGGCCGTAAACGCACCCGTCTCCACTCCGGGCGGCAAGCACAGCAATTCGTTGCCGCCATCATCGAAACGCAGCTTGGCCACGTTCGCCACGCCGACGATCGGCAGCGCGACCGCTCGCCACAACTTCCACCACACCGACCCCATCAGAAAGCCGATCTGCCGCATCACTGCGATCGAATGCCATGGCTGCCAAGCGTCAGGCTCGGCGTTCAGGATGCCGTATTCAACGGGGCGATGACCGATCCCGATGAAGGCGTTGACGCCTGCGGCATAAGCCTCAAGCATCGCGCGCGTTTCGCTGTTAAGAGCAGCATAGTCACGCTGCGACGCGCCCGCGGTGTCGAGCCGGCGCGCCACAACGTCACCCCCCACGGCAGCCTGCCCGAGCCATTCCGCGTATCGGCCGGTTCCACGGCGCAGCAGCGCCTCCATTTGCCAGAGGCGATCCTCCGCATGCGCATAGCCGAGAGCGGTGAACGCATCCTGCCTGCCACGCGCCTTGATATGGGGAATACCCCACTCGTCACGCAACATCTCCACAATCGCGCCGGGCTTTGACATAATCAGACGCCAGACTCTTCCGTTCGCAGGAAGTTGTCGAGAACATTGCGTGTAATTTGTTGCGTATAGAAGCAGCCACGTTTTAGACCCATGACCCATTCGCAGGTAGCGGCCGTCACCACCTCCCCCCGCCCGCGCTTCATGGCGATGAGCATGCCCGCGCCATATTTCGATTTAGCCAGCACCTCAGGCGTCTGGGCGCCATGGACCATATCCGCCTTGCTGTATTGGTCGTGGCTGCCGATGTAATGCCTGTAGCCAAAGCCGTTATACTCTCCCTCGGCAAGGACGGCTGGAGACATCGCCAAGATCTCGACCTCCGCTGGCGTGCCATCCGCCCCTGTCGGATATGGCAGTCCGTCACGGAAAGTGTAATCCACGCCATCGACCTCATAGGCGAAAATCCGGGCTTCGGCACCGAACACGTCCCCATAGGTCAGGTCGGTATCCGCAAAGACCCAGTGCTCCGGCCGATAGAGTGTAAACCCCCGCGACCCGCGCGGAACAAAACCGCCCCAGGAGGCATAAACGCCGCCCAGCCCATTGACCCCAACGGTGGACGATCCTGGCCAGGCGACGCGATGATCCTCCCAGGCAGTGCTGAGGAGATGCGCGTCGGGCGTGTCGCGAACGGGATCTTCGGCAGGCGCGCGATGCTTGTAGCAGACCTGCTTGCGGCCCCGCTCCTCAAGCCGAATTTGCCAGGTGAAATTCGCCCCGAACCGTGCCAGCTTGCCGCCCTTTTCGACGTAGTTCTCTATCGCAACTCGCATATCCCGTGACCAATATTCGTCGTGACCGACGATTACCACGCAGTCATAGCCATCGAGAATTTCGGGATGGTAATGCATGTCGGTCTGCGTAATCGTGTCGAAGCCATATCCTTCGGCTTCTGCCCAAATGGCGAAGTGCCGGTCATACTGTGCCCAGCCGGAGGCCGCGTAGAAAAAGCCGAAGCCATTTGCGTAAGCCCATTCCTTCACTTCGTAACGCGGCGGCGCTTTGGGTTCCTGGCTGCTGGTGCAGAGCCGGGGAGCGCCATCCGGCAGCCAGACGATGCCGCGCGTCCAGGGGCGCTCAAGGCTTAGTTCGGGCGAAGCAAGATTGGCATCCGGACCGCTGACGCCGAGGTAGCTATTGGCGCCGCCCCAGTCGTTATAGGCCATCCATGTGGAGGTCGGCAGGACATGCAGCAGCCGTCCTTTCGTCGTCCGCTCCATCGGGCGCACGACGAAGAAGTGATGCTGGACGAAAACGCCTTCGTCCCGCCGGGCACAGGTCGATTCCACACGGTAGAAGCCGGAAGGCGCATCTTCCGGGATGCGCCAGCGATGCGCCGCCGGCCAGCCGCAGCCGTGGCTGTACGCGTCCTTTGGCGCGGCTGTGAAATGACCGGGCAAGTTCGCGGCGAGATGCACACGGACAGGATGCAACCCGTCCCGCACGATCGCGAGGGTCCAGACGGATGCCGTGGTGCTGCTGTGAAAGACGACTTCCTCGCCCGGCAGGTACGAGATGGCGTTTGTATAGGTGTGAACTTCCGGCCAGGCCGGATCCTCACGCGGACCATCATACCAGCGAACCTCGTTCCAGCTGTGATCCGCGTGCCTCGGGCCAAGATAGCTGGGGCCGACATTCATGCGGTTGAATGACAGGCGGGCCGCGTCGTTTTTGTAGAGCATGACAGTAATCCTAGAGCGATCGCGAGAGGTGCCTAGATATCGATCGAAACGAGTCGGCCAGGAAGACCCAGCGTCACCCATAATCTTCGGTCGTGGACGCAGCAATTCGTCGGGTCGCTGCCAATCCCGGTGTCGATGACACTCACTACCCGCGCGGCAGGATCAAGTACGGCGACGCGATCGCCGGTGCTGCCGGTGACATAGAAGCGATCATCGTGAAACACCATGCCGTCGGGCGCGAAGCGGTCGTCAAAGCTGTACCACTCCTCCGCCGGGCCAACCGCATCTCCGCGCCAGGGGAACCGCAGGATGCGACTTTCGGTCGAAAGCCCGACGAGGAGGGAGCCGTCGGGGTGAAAGACAAGACCGTTGGGAAATCCCGTCAGCTTCGCCAAACGCGACACCGTGCCGTCCGGCTTCGCGAGCAACAGCTGCCCGCCATGATAGCGCTCTGCACCCTGCGCCTCGTGCAGCACATCCCAATTCTGCGGATCGGTGAAGACAACGATTCCATTCGCGGCAAAAACGAGGTCGTTGGGGCGGTTGGGCCGCTCGCCCGGCAGATCGGTGGCGAAGTCGGACCAGCGTCCGTCTAGGGTTACCTTCTGCAGGCGGCCGTTAATCTGCGGATCCGCAAAGCCCAGCAAGCCTTTTGCAATCGGCCCAATACCGCCGTTGTTGCAGACCGTCAAAACGTCGTCAGGCCCAAGGCGCATTCCATTAGGTGCGCCTGGAACCGAACAGAGTTCCCGGCAAACGCCGTCACGATATGCCAGTATCTTGGAATGAACGAGATCCACGAAAGCGATCGACCCATCCGGCAGCGCGACCGGGCCTTCGGGAAAGCCTAGACCCTCGACATGGACTTGCAGCGTCGTCATATCCGGTCCCCCGATGCGAGAACCCCATGCTGTCCCGGCGAGATCGTCGGCGGGGGATCGCCATCGTGCCCGAGTCTCGCCGCGGCGATCGCCCTGCCTTGCGTCTGAGTCTCCTCGGGTGCGTAGTGGCAAGCCACCTGCGTGCCATCGGGGCCAACCGCCCGCAATACAGGGACGGTCGTTCGGCAGTCGGGCTGTACAATGGGGCAGCGAGGATGGAAGCGGCAGCCAGCGGGCACATGCGCGGGGCTAGGGGGATCGCCTGGCAGCAGAACGCGCTTCCACTGCTGGTTACGGCGTGCACGCGGCGTAGGTGCCGCGGATAGGAGCGCCTGGGTATAGGGATGCAGCGGACCGGCCATCAATGCCGGTCCCGGGCCGGTTTCCACCACCACGCCCAAATACATGATCGCAAGCCGGTCCGCGATATGCCCAAGTACGTCGAGGTCATGAGAGATGATGAGAAAAGCGACATTCCGATCGCGCTGGATCGAAAGCAGAACATTGATGATTTGCGCCTGGATCGAGGGATCCAGCGCAGAGGTCGGCTCGTCGCCGATCATCAGCTCCGGCTCTACCGCAAGAGCCCGCGCGATTGCGATACGCTGAAGTTGACCGCCGGAGAATTCGTCCGGGCGTTTGTCCAAGTCCGTCGCCGAGAGACCAACCGAGGTCAGCAGCTCCTCTATCTTCGCGTCGATGCCGCCGGATGGGCTGAGACTGTGAACGTTGAAGGGCTCGCGCATGATCCGGCGCACGGTTTCACGCGCGTTGAAGGAGGCGAGCGGATCTTGAAAGACAGCTTGCATCCGGCGGCGCACCGGCAGCAAGCCCAGCGACGAGAGATGCGTTACATCCTGGCCGTCAAACCGAACCACACCGTCGGTCGCGTCCATGAGACGCAGCGCGAGACGGGCGAGGGTCGATTTCCCGCAGCCGCTCTCCCCGGCGACGCCCAGCGTTTCACCGCGACCGACACGCAGGGTCACGCCATCGACGGCCCGAACCGTCGCGCCGGCTCTGCGACCACCAAACACCTTGGTGACGTCTTCAAGCTCGAGCAGCGGCGTCACGCAACCAGCTCCGAGTGCCGAAACCCAACCAGCGGGTGATGACAAGCGGCCAGGCTGCCTGCAATTGGACGCAGCGACGGCATCGTTGCCCGACAATCATCTTGGGCATAGGCGCAGCGCGGGTTGAAGCGACAGCCGAGAGGTCGCGCATCCAGGGTCGGCGCCGAGCCAGGAATGACTTGCAACACGCTCTTAAATGGCGCGTCCGACATCGCGCCGCTCAGCATCAACGCCTTTGTATAGGGATGCGCCGGCTGGTTCATGATGGTCTCCACCGGACCAACCTCGGCAACCTTGCCGGCATACATGACCAGCACGCGGTCCGCGAGTTGCGTGACCACGCCCATGTCATGGGTGATCAGGATGATGGTGAGCGAACGCTCGCGCCTGAGTTCCGCGAATAATTCGAGGATCTGCGCTTTGATCGTCACATCCAGCGCCGTCGTCGGTTCGTCCGCTATCAACAGGCTCGGTCCGCAAGCGAGCGCCATGGCGATCATTGCGCGCTGCCGCATTCCACCACTGATCTCGTGCGGAAATGCCTGCGCGACGCGGGCCGGATCGGGGATATGCACGCGTTCCAACAGTTCGATGGCGCGGGTCGCGGCCGCGCGGCCGCTTCCCTTGCCGTGAACGATGATCGATTCCGCGATTTGATCACCCACGCGGATGACCGGGTTCATCGCGCTCAAGGGATTTTGGTAGACGATACCGATCTGGTCGCCACGCAAGTGGCGCAATTCCCGCTCCGGCAGCTCGAGCATCTCGCGTCCCTTGAAGCGAATGGAGCCGGTGCGGGTGGAACCACTGGGATTGAGTCCAAGGATTGCCCCTCCGGTCAGCGATTTTCCGGACCCGGACTCGCCGATCACCAGGAAGAACTCGCCCTCCTCCACGTCGAAAGACACGCCATCGACCGCGCGCCGTCGGCCGAAACTTACGGAAAGATCGCGGATTTGCAGCATCACGGCGCGACACCGCTTTCCCGATGAGACGCAAGTGAGTCACCAATAATCGAGCAGGCGGCGGTCGTTGCCATGATCATCACGCCGGGGAAGACCAGATACCACCAAGCGGAACCGAAATAATCCTGTGAATCACGGATAAGCAATCCCCATTCGGGTGTCGGGGATTGCGCCCCGAGCCCGAGGAAGGACAAGGCCGTGACGGCGACGAGCGCGTAGCCGATATCGGTTGTCACGCGCACATTCACTTCCTGCATCACGAAAGGCAGGATATGCCGCCAGATCAGTGACGTGGGCGATACGCCGATAGCCCGTGCCGCTTCGACATGCGGTCTTTCTCGAATACGCTGCACCTCACCCCGCACCAGCCGCGCGATGCCCGGCCACCAGATGAGGGACAGTGCCACGGCCACGCTGGTCAATCCCCGCCCGAGAGCGGCGGCAACCGCCAGGGCGAGCACCAGCGCGGGAAAACCAAAGAATATGTCGACGATGCGCATTAGGATTTCGTCGAGCCAGCGCGGTCCCACGCCTGAGAGCGCGCCATAGACAACGCCGAAGACGGCAGCACTCAGAACGATGGCGGCCGAGATGCCAAGCGAATACCGCGTACCATATACCACGCGGGAGAAGACATCACGCCCGCCCTCATCCGTGCCGAAGAGATGGGCGAAGCTGGGCGGTTGCAGGCGATGGAGGATGTCGAGTGCGACAGGGTTGCGCGGCGCAATGAGGCTCGGCGCAACAGCGAAGCAGACCAGCATCAGGACGAAAAGCCACGACAAGACAACCATCACACGCTCCGCCGAGACGCCGTGCGGGCGCCCGGGAGTGCTCGACTCACTCGGGGGTGCGGCCGCGCTCACGCGCGAAGGCTCCGCATGCGGGGATCTATGATGGGATAGAGGATGTCCAGGAGCACGTTGATGATGGAAAAGACGGCGGTCGACACCAATGCGAGCGCCACGACGGGTGCGTAGTCGAAGACTTGGAAGGACTGATAGGCGTAAAGTCCGATGCCCGGCCAGTCGAAAATCACTTCAACCAGGATCACCCAGCTTATCATATAGCCGAACTGGATGCTGGTGGACGCCAGAATCGGCGTCATCGCATTGCGTAACACGTGCCGGTACAGGATGCGCCGAGGTCCAACGCCCTTGCCCCTCGCCGTCCGCACATATTGCTTACCGGATTCCGAGATCAGCGCGGCCCGCGACATCCTGGTCCCCACGGCCAACAGGTTCAGGACGATTGCTGCCGACGGCAGGATAAGGCAGCTGAGCGCGCTAAGAAAGGCGCCCGGTTGGCCAGCAAGCAAAGTGTCCACCAAGAGGAAGCCGGTGACCGTTGGTGGGGCGATGGCCCGGAGAGGAAATCGGCCTCCCAGGGGAAGCAGTCCCAGCTTGTAGAAAAATAGAAATTGTAGGGCCATGCCTAACCAGAAGACCGGCATGCCGCTGCCCAGCATGGTAAAAAGGCGGATCCCGGAATCGAGCCTGCCGCCTGGCCGCTTCGCCGCGATGATTGCTAGAAACAAGCTGGTCGCAACGTAGATCGCGAAGCTGAAAAACAGGAGTTCGAGCGTCGCTGGCAGAAAGCTCGCCAGATCCTCGGAGACCGGTCGCCCGGTCCGCAAGGAGATGCCAAAATCTCCGTGCAACAGACCTCTCAGGTAGCTCAGATATTGTATCAGCAATGGCTGGTCGAGCCCGTATTCGGCGCGAATGCGCGCGACTGTATCGGCAGTCGCATTCTGGCCCGCCAGGAAGGCTGCCGGATCCGCCGGCACGACGTGGCTCAACACGAAGGTCAGTGTCGCCACGACAAACAGAACAAGGATCGCCCAGCCAACCCGCCTGAGCAGGAAAACCGTCATGCTTCGACCTGCCCTATTTCTTGTACAGCTCCCACAGTCTTACGTTGATGTATTCCGCCGGATCGATACGGTATCCACCGACGCCGTCCGGAACAGGCACAATCGTCGTCGGCCGTGCGGCCCAGATAATGGTATGCGAATTCACCACCATCTCGGATGCCTGCTTGAGCATCTCATAGCGCTTCTGAGGATCCGTGACCGTCGGGATTTCCTGGACGAGCGCATCGAGCTGCGGGTTTGAGTAATTGGCGGAATTGTAGAAGCCGCCCGTCAGATAGTGTGCCGCAAAAAACCGGGTCGGATCCGTCGGGCTTAGATTTGCATTGCCCAGCACGAAACAATTGCTTTTGTTGGACTTGATGGCTTCGATGGCCTGGACAAAGGGCAGCTGTTCGATCTGGACATTGATGCCGATCTGCGCCGCCGACGCCTGAAGAACTGTAGCGGCGAAGGCGAATTCGGAAAAACCCGATGGGATGGAGCATTTCATCGTCGGGTTGGAAAGACCCGATGCCTTGAGATCGGCCTTGGCGGCATTGAGATCCGTCTTGATGACCGCAAGGTCCTTTTCGGGACTGCCGGGGACCCAGGCAGGTACCGGCCCGCGAGGCGTGACAGAGGCGCCCAGAAAATACTGGTTCATCGCGTCGTAGGAAAAGGACTCCACCAGCGCCTTGCGGAACGATTCGTTGCTGGTCGGCGCGAGCTTCGTGTTGAGATAGATCGCCGGCCAGGCCCAGAGGTTGTTGCCTTCAACAAGGTAGAAGCCCTTGCTCTTGCCGATGCGCACCGCTTCGTCACGCGGGACGAAATTCGCGAGATCGTATTCACCGCCTTCAAGGCCGCGTGACCGGTCCGACGCCTGCGTGACGAACCTGTCGATCACATGGTCGAAGGGCTTTGCAGGAAACTGACCCCACCAGGACTTGTTGCGCTCCAAGTCGATTTGGGCGCCCCGGGTCCAACTGAGCATCTTATAGGGACCGGTGCCATCGGCATGAGCGGAGAAATAGCTATCGCCGTGATCGGAATCGGCTGCGTGAGCGGCGATGTCCTTTGCCGACATGATTTCGATGCGCGACAGATTGGCTGCCAGATAGACATCGGGCTTCGCAGTTTCGATCTTTACCGTATGTGGATCGAGTACCGTCACGGTCTTGATGTCGCCCACCAGATAGCTCTGGCCCTGACCAATACGCAGGTCGCGCTCGATCGTGGCTTTGACGTCATTCGCGTCGAATGCCTGGCCATTGTGGAATGCAACGCCATCACGCAGCTTGAAGGTCCAGCTCGTGCCGTCCTCCGTCCAGCTCGTCGCAAGCGCGGGAAGGATATGGTCCGGGTGATCGAGATCAAAATTCGTCAGATGGTCGAAGACATTGCGCGCGATGGTCATCTCTTGATTGACGTCGCTCTTCGCTGGATCGACCGTACTCGGCTCGACCGCTTCCGCCCACACAAACAGTTTTTGGTCGGCGGCGCGGGCGCCGGTCACACCGCTGGCGAGCATCACGCCGGCGGCGAGTGCCATGAGGCAGGGCTTGGACGGCAACACGTGTCCTCCTTTACGCTGCGGTGCAGCTTCTTAAAGCAAGCGACCTGCCATCAACTGGGACGATGATAGGCTTGTGCAAGCGCGCGGATCAGGCGCGATAGTCCCCAGTGGCGGCGTCACGTACGAGAGCGACACCATACACCTCCAAAGCCTTCTCCGGGCTGAGCCAGCCGCGGCTCACCACATCGGCGACGCGCGACCTCGCACGCCTCCGCGGATCACCATAGCCGCCACCGCCGGAGGCGACGAATAACATCTTCTCGCCGTCCTGACATTTGGCTTCATGAAAGGACGGCAAATCCACGATCGTACCATCGGCGAGTTGCTTGCGGCTGATGACAGGCCGCGCGTCCGTGCCGCCCAGAACCCCGCGCGCGGGGAATTCCGTGGCGTCGGCCGCGTAGATCACCGTCATTTCATGTTCCAACGGATAGAACGCGCCGCCGACGCCAGGAGCCCCTTCGAACTCGCCAAAACCCTGGCTATCCGCCTCCACACCGCGGCGTTCGATGACGATGGGATACATCGACTCATCGACCTCGACCGAATCAAGCGAGATCATGCCGCCATTCGCCGGACCGCAATAGGTCAGCCAGCCGTCGAAGCCGCTACGGGCGCCCGCGCCGGCATAGCCGATGAAGACCTGATTGACGTAGACCTTGCCGTTCTTGAAAGGATCCGCGCCCGAGATCACGCCGATACCGATCGGCAGATGCGGTCCGCCTTCCGCCTGGCCGTGCGGTTCACCCATGCGGGAGAAGACGCAGTTCCCGGCCGTGATCAGCCGGTCGTTGACATTGGTGGTGGCGACCGATGTGCCGACCGGGTAGCGCGGCTTGCCGACCACGCTGCCCGCGCGCATCAGAATGCGGATCCGGCTGACGCTGCCATGATTATGCGGCAGGTCGGCGGGCAGATTGTTGAAGACGCCCATGCGGCAGCCGCTGGTGCAGGTATTCTCCGACAGATTGAGGCCACCCGGCACGTTGTCGGGATTGTCCCGCACATCGACCGTGACCATCCCCTCCTCCGGATCAACGGTAAGTGTGACGCTAACGGGGATCCCCTCATCCGCGACGCCCGGGACCGGGTCATGCCGCGTCTCATAGGTGTAGGTTCCCGCAGGCAGTTTGCGGATTTCGGCGACCATGCGGCGGGTGCCGTATTCGAACCATTCCTCCACGAAATCCAGCACCGCCTGCTTACCGTAGCGATGAAGCAGCTCGTGCAGCCGACGCTCCCCCGTGCGGCACGACCCCATCTGCGCGCGCAGATCGCCGAGCCACATGTCTGGCGCGCGGATCTTATACATGCCGATGCGCAGGATATCCTCCCGCTCGATCCCGTTCTCGACGACGCGGACGCAGGGGAAGTGAACGCCTTCCTCGTAGATGGTCTTGGCGTAGGGCAGGTAGGTGGAGGGGATCGGCGCGCCGACATCCGCGTGATGCGACAGCGCCACCGTCCAGAACAGCGGCTGGCCCTCGAAGAAGATCGGCGCGGCGATGATCATATCCGCATGGTGCGTGGCGCCGGTGAAAGGGCAGTTGTTGAGGAACATGTCGCCCGGGCGGATCTCGTCGAACATCGTCAGGATCGGCTTGATCGCCATTTCCATCGACATGACATGGATCGGCAAAGCGTCTTCGGTGGAGACCAGCTTGCAGTCATAGGTCAGCAGCGCGCAGCTGAAGTCGCGCCCGTTCTTGATGACGGCGGAGCGGCTGGCTTTGAGCACCACCAGCGTCATCTCCCGCACGATCGCCTCCATGCGGCTTTTCAGAACCGACATCAGGAAGGGATCGATGCGGCGCTGGCCGGCGAGGACTGTGTCTTCATTCATGTCAGGCCACCTCAACCAGAAGATTTCCGAACCGGTCCATCCGCGCCGTGTGCTGGCGTTTCAGCACGGCGGTGAAGGTTTCCGTCTCGATCAGGCAGGGGCCGTGGACGGCCGCGTCCCGCCCCAGTTTCGCGCCGTCATAGACCGGAACCGTTTGCAGGCCACCGGCCTCCTGGATGAAGAGCGGCCGTTCGGATTTGGGTTTCGCCATGCTGTCCTGGCGAGCGATCTCGAACCGCTTCCAGGCGTCTCCGCTGCGGCGGGCGCCATTGGCGCGCACCTTCCACGTGGTGAATTCCACCACGTCGCGGTCCGAACGAATGGCGTAGATGCGTTCATGCATGCGGTGAAACGCCTCCACCAGCTCGGGCAATTGCGCGGGCGTCACGATGCCGTCGGCGGCATCGAAACCGACCTCGATTTCCCAGGACTGGTATTCGTAGCGGCCTTGGAAGGAATAGACGTAGCTGCGGAGCGAAGGTTCCACGCGGGCCGCTTCCAGGAAAGCCTCGCCCTCCTGCCGCAACCGGGCGAGCAGGGCGTTCACGGCGGCGAAATCGAAATCGCGGTCGTTGGTTTGGCAGACGCCGTTGCGCTCCCAGCGGATATCGGAGATGAGGCCGCCGAAGGCGCTCAGCCCCGCCATGAAGCGCGGGACCATGTAGCGCCGCAGGCCCAGGATATCCGCCATCTCGGCGACATGGCAGGCGGTGCCGCCGCCGCCGCAGACGAAATAGCTGTCGCGCGGGTTGATTCCCTCGCGCACCGTGATCTCCTCGATCGCCGCGACCATATTGTGATTGCTGGTGGTGTGGATTGCGTAGGCGGCATCGAGCAGCCCGATGCCCAGGCGCTCCGCCACCCGGCCCACGGCCTGCTCGGCCAGCGCGCGGTTCAGCGTGATGCGTCCGGCGAGAAAGTAATCCGGGTCGATGATGCCCAGCACCACATTGGCATCCGTCACCGTCGGCTCCGTGCCGCCGGCGCCGTAGCAGGCGGGGCCCGGCCGCGCGCCGGCGCTGCGCGGGCCGACATGCAGCAGCCCGCCATCATCGACGAAAGCGATGGAGCCGCCGCCCGCGCCGACCGAGCGCACATCCACCTTGGGGATGCCGAGTAGATCCTTGTTGATCATCGATTCCGGCGTCACGATGATCTGGTGGTCGCGCAGCGCCGAAACGTCGAACGTGGTGCCGCCCATGTCACCCACGATGATGTCGGACTCGTCACTCAGCGCCAGCGCCGCCATCGGTGCCAGAGTGGGACCCGACATCACGCTGTAAATCGGTTTGCCGAGCATTTCGGCGACCGGCATCATACCGCCGAGGCAATTCGCCAGCAGCAACTCGCCGGTGAAGCCGGCGCCATCCAGCGCTTCCTGCAACGCCGCGATATAGCGCCGGATGGTCGGGCTGATGGAGGCGTCGATCGCGGCGGCGATGATGCGGCGATATTCGCGCGGGATCGGATTGACCTCATGGCTGAGCGTCACCGGCAGTTCGGGCCATTCGCGTTTCAGGATTTCGCCAACCCGCAGCTCATGCGACGGGTTGACCACCGACCACAGCAGACCGACCGCCAGCGCCTCGACATTCAGCGCGCGCAGATGCGCGATGGCGGCATGCACGTCGGCTTCGGCCAGCGGCACCAGTTCGCGGCCGCGCGCGTCGATGCGACCACCAACGGTGCGGGTCAGCGCGCGCGGCACGAAGGGGTCGGGATAATCCAGCCGCCACTCGAAGCCCCGTTTGCGGGGGCCTTCGCGCAAAACCAGGATGTCCTGGTGCCCCTCGTTGAGGAGGACGCCGGTACGGGCGACCTTACCCTCCACCAGCGCGTTGGTGGAAACGGTCGATCCATGCACCAAAGTCTCGATGGCGGCGATGAAGTCGCGCGGTTCCAGTCCCAGGCCGGCGGCGGCGACATGCAGCACGTCGATGAAGCCGAGATGGAAGGCGCCGGGCGTCGTCGGCGCCTTGAAGATGCGGATCTCGCCGCTCTCATCCGCCACCAGGCAGTCGGTGAAGGTGCCGCCGATATCGATGCAAATCTGGAAAGCCATCTTGTACCTTCGGGAAATCAGGAGCGCCTTGCGGCGGTCCAGCGGTCCAGCACCAGGCTCGCGAGAATGATCGCGCCGACGCAGACCTGTTGGATGTAGCTATCGACGCGGACCAGGTCCATGCCGTTGGAAAGCACCGTGACGAATAGCGCGCCGGCGACGGCCGAAAGCGCGCTTCCCTCTCCGCCCTGCAACCGCGTGCCGCCGATGACGGCGGCGGCGATGGTCTGCAAGGCGAGGCTGCCGCCGAGATTGGGCTCGCCCGATTGCGTGCGCGCCGTCAGCAGCAGCGCGCCGAAAGCGCCGAGGCCGGAACACAACACGTAGACGGCCCAGAGATGCAGCCGCGTGCGGACCCCCGCGACGCGCGCCGCGGCGGGGCTCGATCCGATCAGATACAGGCTGCGGCCAAAAACCGTGCGTCCCAGGATGAGATGGACGACCAGCACGACCAGCACCGCCGCCGCGACGGGCACCGGCACACCGGCAAAAGTGCCGCCGAACAGCGACAGGAAGCCGGCGGGCAGGCCCTGCACAGGAAAGCCACCGCTGACGATGGAACTCAGCGCGAGGAGGATGTTGAACATCCCCAACGTGACGACGAAGGGATTGACGCCGACCAGCGACACCAGCGCGCCATTGATCGCGCCCACCGCGGCACCAGTGCCCAGCCCCGCCGCGATGCCGAACAGGACCGCCTCGGGTCCCGCATGCCCGCCCGCCGTCATGGCCAAGGCCGCCACGACGCTGACCAGGGAGACCGTCATGCCGATGGACAGGTCGAAGCCGCGTGTCAGCAACACGAGGATCTGTGCGGCCGCGAGGATCGTCAGATAGCTCGCCTGCACCGCGATGTTCAGCAGATTGCCGGGCGAAACCACGCGCGGCTGGGCAATCGCGAAGCCGACCAGCATGATGACGATGGGTGCGATCACCCGCAGGATCGGCGAGCGCAGCGCGGCGCGCAGCGTTTCGCGGCCCGGCCGCTCCGCCGTGGCGCTCATGACTGACGCCGCCGGGCGAAGGCGCGTTCCAAGGCGATGGCGATGATCACCACCGAGCCCTGCACCAAAGTCTGTAGCTTGCTGTCGATCCGCAGCAGATTCATGCTGTTGGAGACGACGGTGAGGAAGATCGCGGCCAGCACCACCCGCTCCGCCCTGCCGGACCCGCCGCGCAGCGGCACGCCGCCGATGACGGCGGCCGAGATGGACTCGATGACCAGCGACGCGCCGATGCTCGCCTGGCCGGAACCGATGCGCGCCGTCACCAGCAGGCCCATACAGGCCGCCAGCAGCCCGGCGGCGCCGTAGACCAGCATCAGGATGGGAACCGGCCGCACGCCCGATAGGGCGGCGATGCGGGCTTTGCTGCCCACGGCGTAGATGTGGCGGCCCAGCGGCGTCGTGCGCTGCACCAGGCAGATCAGCGCGAGAAAGACCAATGCGACCATGACGCTGGCTGGAACATGCAGGAACGAACCCCGCCCGAAGATCTCGCCGAAGCGTTCCGGCAGGCCGTAGATCGGAATGCCCTGGGTGTAATACAGCGTGCCGCCGGCGACGACCGAGGTCATCGCCAAGGTCGTCATGAAGGGTGACAGGTCCAGCACGGACACGCAAAAGCCATTGGCGAGACCCACCGCCGCGCCGGCCGCCAAGGCCGCGAGAACCGGCCACAGGATCATCGTGACCGTCACATCCCCGCCGCCGGCATAGAGCATCGCCATCAGCGAGGCCGCGACGACCGAGGCTAGCGCGCTGACCACGCCCACCGACAGGTCGAAGCCACCCGCGATCATGACCAGCATCTGGCCCAGCGAGACGATGGCGAGATAGGCGGCCTCGCGCAGCATGTTGAGCATGTTGAGACGGCTGTAGAAGCGCGGCTGGACATGGCCGGTGATCATCGCCAGCAGCACGATCAGCACGATCAGCAGCCCGCCATCCTGCAGGATACGCAGCGGCAGAGCCCAGCCGCCGTGCCCCCGCATGGCACGGGTCGGCGCCGTCATGCGACGGCTTCCCCGGCGGTCGTGGCATCTTGGAGGAGGGCGCTGCCGAAGAAGCAGGATAGGATGGCTTCTTCAGTCCGCTCGGCGCCCGCCAGTTCACGCACGATCACGCCTTGATGCATCACGTAAATCCGGTGCGAGAGATGCAGAATCTCCGGCAGGTCGGAGGAGACCAGCAGCACCGCCGCCCCCGCCTCGGTCAAATCGCGCATCAGGGCATAGACCTCGGCCTTGGCACCGACATCGATCCCGACGGTGGGTTCGTCGAACAGGAAAACATCCGTCGGGCGCACCAGACCGCGCGTCAGCATGACCTTCTGGCGGTTTCCGCCGGATAGATTGAGCACCGGCGGCTCAGGCGAAGGGGGCCGCACTGACAGGCGTTCCAGCAAGCGTGCCGCGACGCCCTTTTCGGCGCGGAGGCGCAGCAGCCCGCCGCCACCCAATGTGCTTGTATCGAGCGCGGCCATGGTGACGTTCTCCCGCACCGGGCGGTTGAGGGCGAGACCCTCGGTGCCGCGATCGGCGGGCAGGTAGCAGACGCCTCGGCGAAGCATGGCGCGCGGATGCGGCGCCGCCACGACCTGACCATCGACCGTGATGCTGCCCGCGGCAATCGGCAGCAATCCGAAGACGGCGCGGCCGATCTCGCTTTTGCCGCAGCCGACGAGGCCGGCAAGCCCGACGATCTCCCCGGCATGAACCGACAGCGATACGGTGCGGACCAGACCATCCGGCGTGGCGAGGTTCTCGATCCGCAACCGCTCGGCCGCGGGCGTGTGGCGGATCGCGGGATAGAGTTCGCCCGAGGGACGGCCGGCCATCATCTCGACCAGCGCCGCTTCGGTAACGCCGCTGGCCGCGATTGTCGCGATCCTGCGGCCGTTGCGCAAAACGGTGATGCGGTCCGCCAGCAGCCGGATTTCCCGCATGCGGTGCGAGACATAGATGATGCCGACACCGCGCGCCTTCAGCCGCGCCACAACCGCGAAGAGCCGGTCCGCGTCCGTGTCGGTCAGTGACGCCGTCGGCTCGTCCAGGATCAGGATCGGCGCATCGAACATCAACGCCTTGGCGATCTCCACCATCTGCTGTTCCGGCCGCGACAGGCTGCCGACCAAGGTGGAGACTGGAATGTCGAAGCCGAGCTCCGCGAAAAGCTTCGCCGAACGGCGCCGCATCGCCGTACGATCGACAAAGGGTCCGTGCCGCATTTCACGGCCGAGAAACAGATTTTCCTCGACCGTGAGGTCGGGCAGGAGGCTGAATTCCTGAAACACCGCCGCGATGCCGGCGGCGCGCAGCGTTTGCGGGGAGAGACCGGCGGCGGGCCGGCCCTGAACACTGTAAGTGCCCTCACCGAAAGCAACGTTGCCGGTGATGACATTGATCAGCGTCGATTTGCCGGCCCCGTTCTCGCCGAACAGGACATGCACTTCACCCGGCCGGAGATCGAAATCCACACCATCCAAAGCGCGGAAGGCACCGTAACGCTTCGTCACCCCGCTCAGAACGAGTAGCGGGGTGACCGCGCTTGCCTGCTCCACGCTCACGCCGCGTTGTCTAGGCCCTCAATGCACGTCGAAGACGGGGCGGAAACCTTTGGCCGCGAAGATCTGCGTGAGATCGGTCTTATCGAGATTGGCCTTGGTGACCAGGCCGGGAACGACGTCGTATTCCTGCCCTTTCAGCGTCTTCTCCAAGGCTTGCACACCGAGATCGACGCTGATGCGAGCCATGATCACCGGATATTCCGCCGCGAAGCCGAGAATTTTGCCGCTTTTGACAGCATCGAGCATCGCCTGATTCTCCCAGGAAGACGCGATCGCGACGGTACGGCCATCCTCGGCCACCGCGCCGAGCGCCGCTTCCACCGTGGGCGCGCCGCCCCAGATGGCGTTCATGTCGGGATAAGCCTGCAAGGCGTCGGTTACGAGATTGAGCTGGTCGGGCACGTTGGCGCCGCCGAACTTCGCCGCCATCAGCTTCACCTTGCTGCCCTTCAGCGAATCCTCGAAACCCGACAAATAGCTCTCCGCCCAGCCGGAACCTTGCGGACCTGGGAAGGCCACGACCTCGCCACCGGCGCTGCCGAGGTGCTGCACCAGAAGATCGCCAGAGGCCTTGCCCTTAGCATAGTGGCTGACGGTGATCTTGGCGGTGACGGGCGCTTTCTCGATCGGGTTCGCGACGCCGATCACGATCAGGCCCTTCTTCGCAGCCTCGGCCAGCTTCCCGGAAAAACCCGCTTCGGAGATCGCGCCCAAAAGGATCGCATCGGCGCCCGAGGAAACGCAGTCATCGAACTGAGAAATCTGCTTTGGCAACTGGTCATAGCCGCCGGCGGCGAGCGTGGTCAGCGTGATGCCCAGACGCTTGGCTTCCTCCACCATACCATAATTGATGGCGAGCCAGTAGCTGTCGGCGAGGTTGGGGATCAGCGCGCAGAGCTTCCAATGCTTCGTTGGGGCATTGGGCGGCGTATATTCGATTTTCGTCGTGCTGGGCCCGCCATTATGAACCTCGACCGCAAAGGGCCACCAATTGGGATCCGCATGCGCAGCTCGGGGTGCGATTGCCATCGCTGATATAATTGCGCCGACAAGAGCCAGGCCTGACTTCATCAGTATTCTCCATGACGGTTGACAGGCGCGGCGACGCGGCGACGCTGCTTTGCAGGAGACGGAGGCGCGCAAGGCGTCACTTTTCCTATAAGTTATAAAATCGAATTGCAATGGTTACCCGGCCTTAATTCCAGACTTCGCATCATGGACGTTTCATGCCTCTAGCAAATTATTGCGATCCCGCGCCGATCTTTCCCAAAACATCAGGGTGCGAGCGCGTATCATCTCCATGCCGTACAGGATGTCACCCGCCGAGCACAGTGCCGTCGCGCGTCAAGTCGTCCGCTACCTTGTCCAACGCGCCGCGCAAACGCTCTACAAGGGCATCGACCTCGTCTACCGAAATCACATAGGGCGGACACAATGCAATGGTGTTGCCCATATTGCGGATGATCAGGCCACGTTCCAGGCAGGCGCGCTCCACCTGAGCGCCCACGCGCGATCCGCGCTCGAATCCCTCGCGGCTCCGCCGGTTCGCCACCAATTCTATGCCCGCGATGAAACCTACGCCGCGAATGTCCCCCACCAGGGGATGATCGCGGAGCGTGTGCGCAAGCCCCGTCTGCAACTGCTCGCCGAGGCGCCGCGCGACCTCGACTACATCCATCTCCTGGTAGATCCGCAGTGCCTCGACGGCGACGGCGGCCGTAACGGGATGGCCGGAATAGGTGAAGCCGTGGCCCAGCACCCCAAGGCCATGCGCTTCGTCGGCGATGACCTGGTAGACGGCATCACTGACGGCGACGGCCGCGATCGGCACGTAGCCAGAAGACAGACCCTTCGCGACCGACAGCATGTCCGGCTGGAAGCCGAAAGTCTGGCTGCCGAACCAGTTGCCGGTGCGCCCGAAGCCGCAAACCACTTCGTCCGACAGCAGCAGGATGTCATGCCGGCGCAGCACGGCCTGGATTTTCGGGAAGTAATCGGCGGGGGGCACCGCTACGCCGCCCGCGGCCATCACGGGCTCCGCGATCATGGCGGCGATCGTTTCCGGACCCTCGCGCAGGATGAGCGCCTCAAGCTCTTCGGCGAGCCGGGTCGCGAAATCAGCATCGCTTTCGCCCGGCAGGGCATTCCGATAGGCGAGGGGCTGCGCGGCATAGAGGATTTCGTTGGTCGGCAAGTTGAATGCCCCGTGCATATGCGGCAGGCCGCTGAGCGCCGCGCCCATCACCGTGCTGCCATGGAAGGCGCCGGAGCGGCTGATGATGCGACGCTTGTCCGGCAGCCCGCGCGCCGCATTGTAAAACCAGGCGAATTTCACCATCGTGTCGCTCGCCTCCGACCCGCTATTGGCGAAGAAGAAGTGCGCGGGCTGGATCGGCGAGAGGGTGGAGAGCGCATCCACCAGTTGGACACAGGGCTCGTTCGAGCGATGGTTGAAGGTGTGATAGGTGCCGAGACGACTGATCTGACGTTGCGCCGCCTCCGCCAGCCTCGGCTCGTTGAAGCCGAGCGACGCGCACCACAGGCCCGCCATTCCTTCGATATACTGTCGTCCTGAAGAGTCTACGACCTGCGCGCCTTTCCCTTCGACGATGAGGAGCGGCCCCCTGTTTTCGTGCAGTCGTGGGTCCGTCTGCGGGTGGAGATGGTAGGCAACATCGATATGCGCCAGAGAATTACTCAGCATCGCATTCTCCAGGACCGTCGAGCGCCAGTTGGAGCCTTTCCACTTCCTTATAACTTATAAATTGGTATGAGAAGAGAAATTTGCCATCATGGCGCTGTGGCCGACTGCGTACCGAAACGATAGGCTGGCCGGGAACCTGGGGAGATGAGCGTGGAGCTGATGGATGCTGGCAGCCTCTCGCAGCGGGCCTACCAGCACCTACGAGAAGAGCTGATCGCCGGCAACTTCCGGCCGGGGCAGCGCTTCATCATGCAGGATCTCGCCGACAGCGTCGGCACCAGCATCACGCCCGTTCGTGAAGCATGCATCCGCTTGGTGAGTGAAGGCGGCTTGGAATTGCGCTCCCGGCGCTTCGTTCATGTTCCCGATCTCTCTTTGGCGCGCTACACAGAAGTGCGGACCATTCGCATCGCCTTAGAAGGACTGGCGGCCGAACTAGCTGCTTCTCGCGCGACGACAGCAGACGTAGAGACTCTAATCAAGTTGAACAAGAAGTTCGCGACAGCCGTCACTTCCAGCAAGGCGGAGGTTGCCATTCGGGCCAACCGCGCCTTCCACTTTTCTCTGTACCGCATAGCCGGCCTCGATATGCTGACGAAGCAGATTGAGAGCCTGTGGATGTCGATGGGTCCGATCCTTAACGTCTTCTACAACGACGTCGCGACAGATTACTTGGGCGACGAGCATCTCCAGGTCATCGCGGCCTTATCGAAAGCAGACGGTGCGGCGGCCCGTGTCGCCTTGCAGCGCGACATTCTCAAGAGCAGTCCCAGCCTCTGCATTTATTTGGAGCAACATGAGGTTAGGAAGTCCACATTCTGAGGTCTGTGCCGAGTGGTTCGGGCGCCTGACCGGCGCTCAACGCGATCGTCAGCACCAGGGACCATTCTTTTTTGACTCACTGCTCGATGGCCGCACCTTCGATCGCTGATCGTTGGGCAAGTCAACCCTGGTTGGATTCTTTTACTCGCACTGCACCTAGTTGCGGAAGAGACCGATGTTCTCGGCAAGCCACTCCGGCAACGACCGGGGTGCTTCCCCCGTCAACTCCTTCACAGTCGAAGTAGTCTCTCCAAGAACGGACTCGCGGAAGGTCTGCTCCAGTCCCATCATCAGATCCGCCACGAAAGGTGTGAGGCCTTCTGCCAGCAGTGCGACCCGCTGTTCATCGAGCGTCCGATTTATATAGACGACGGGATGGCCAAGCAGGCGGGACAGCTCTTCCGAGATCTCCTGCATCGTCCACGCCTTCGGTCCGGTCAGATGGTAGGCTCGCTGGCATTCCGGATGGGTTTCTTTAAAAAGCGCGACACGTGCAACTTTCGCGATGTCGCGAACATCGATGAAGTTGATACGTCCGTCGCCCGCGGCGCCCGCCCATGACCCCTTTCCGACAGATCCTGCCGCGCGTCTGATGAGGACGTCGGCATATGCCGAAGGTCGCAGGACAGTCGAGGCAATCATCTGGCGTGCCAGATGGGCTTCGATCTCCATGTGCCACGCGAAGGGGTAAAGCCGAGTTGCCGGCCCCATGGCCGAAACCTTGACGATATGGCGGACCCCGCCGGCGACGGCCGCGTCAATGAGCGCCTTTTCGTTGGCAACCTGCTGCGGCGAACTGCCTTGTGAGATGAAGAGCCGATCGGCTCCGCGAAGGGCTTCACGAACCGTCTCCGGCGCGCCAAAATCAATAGCAGCGACAGCAATGCCCCGCGAGGCCTGAGCTTTGTCCGGTTGGCGAGTCAGGGCGACAACCTCAACCTGATCGGCCGCCAAAAGTTCCGTCAAAGCCGAGCCAACGCGGCCGGTCGCTCCTGCGATGGCAATGCGTGGCCTGACTGAAGCCGAGGCCACTTTAGACATTTGCGACGCTCTCCTATATGTTGGAACGCTCGGTCTATCATCTTTGGAACGTTCGGTCCAAGATGTCAAGTGAAGGTGCAGAAGTGAGCGGCAAGCCGCAATTCGATGAGATCGCTGTTATCGGCGCGGCCGTGAGTGTTTTCTGGCATCGCGGCTACGCCGCCACGTCCATTAGCGAACTGACTGAGGCCACGGGCCTCTCCCGCTCCAGCCTTTATCACCGCTTCACTGACAAAGACGGCCTATTCCGGGAAGCGCTCCAGGCCTATACAGCACGCGTGCTTCGGCGAATGAACGCGGCGCAAGCCGGCGCCGCGCGCTTGAGGCTGCATACGTTGCTCAGCGGCTTCTTGCCGGACCTGTCGGCACCACGCCCCGCCGGATGCTTGATCGCGAGAAGCATCACCGAAATGTCGGAACTATCCGCGGCCGGACAAGCGGTGGCCCTGGCGTCCGCCGAGCGCCAACGCGAGGTCTTTGCGAAGATTCTGCGAGACGGTGTGGAGAGAGCCGAGTTGGCGACCGATGCCGACATTGATGCGCTCGCCTGGCATTTTCTTGGTGTGCTCCAGGCCATTCTGAACTTCCCGCAGATTGGCGCCGACGAGGGCATGCTGAATCTCATGATCGACCTTGGCATGTCAGCCTGGCCCCTTACAGGTACAGGTCGATGAAGACGCTGAGATACTATTTTGATTTTGCTTTCGCGCCAGTACCTTGATTGCTCCTGGATCAATCTGATCGCATTCGGCTAGCGAAGAACCCGTGCAATCGCGGAAAGATAGCTGCCACTGGGATCTTCGACCGTCGGGATTAAGCCGCCCCCCTCATCGCATTCATCCCAGGAGTAGATAAGGAGAAGCTGAGAGGGACACGCTCGTGCATTTCGCCCAATGTAATCGACGGCAGCCTGTAGGTGCGCGCCGAGTTCCGCCGGCTCGGGCAAAACATAGTATTGGCGCAAATTGGGCGGTGCTGTGCTTTCGGACCTTTCCCAGGGCACGGGATGCGCTCGCCGCGCACGCGTGTCCCAACCGACCATGGCTATGGGGACAATAGGCACTCCCGCCGCCGCCAAGGTTCTCCAATAAGCTCGAGTTTGCCGATCGAGGTCACGATACGGCCCGACCATTTCGTGACGGAAACCAGAAATATAATTGGAAATCGCATCCGCACCGCATTCCGCGGTGACTGATGCTCCTTCCGGGCCATCGAGGATGACGATATAGGGGCTATCGAGGCCAGACTCTTTTACCAGATCACGTAAGTAGCCGAGCGCCAAACGTACATTGTCTACGCTATCAGCAAAATAGTTCTTTACGTCCTGGGGGTGCCACAACAGGAATAACACCGGCCGGACGGGCGCATCGTTCACAGTGACTTTCTGATAGTGCGGCTGACTCATATAGCCGGCCCACTCTTTCATGCGGTTTCGCCATTCTCCATTTTTGAACGGCAACGAACCCAGCAAATCAAGCGTAACGATCCCGCACCAACCCACCATATGGCGCAAGCTACTACTCTGATAAAGGTTCCACGCCGTTCTGAAGCTCGAATTCGGCCCATACCAAACGAACGCCCAGTATTTCAGACCACTGCTGGCGGCTTCTCGGATTTCTTTATCCAAGGTTTCCTGCGTTCCAACGCAAGTGACCTTGTGATCGGCCGCGACTCTGCAATGCGCCGGCGCGCGTCCTTCATATTGCTCCCAGCTCAGGCTGCGTTGTGCGAACACGGAATTGTCCCTGGGGTCATACCAGGCATCCCATCGGATCGCGCCGGCGACGACACTGTTCGACATGGCGTTGCAATCGCTGCTAGTTACCATTGCCGCGGCTCCAAGAAGAAACCCTCGGCGGTTCATATTCGACAGCGCAGCGAAATATTTCTGGCAACCACTCAAATCCTCGGGACTCTTTGGGTTAAACGTCACGCTGCTGCCCGTGCAATTGCTATGCCGGAGCACGGATCAGAGAATAGACCACCCTCTCACCGGCAATCAAGCAAGGTTTGAAATGAAGTAGTCGAGCCAACCCGAGTTTGACACTAGTCTTGCTGCGATTCTCGCGCGGTACGATTCAACGGTCATACGGAATGTAGGACATGTGGGGTGATGTCGAGCGGTTAGGCGATCTATCCCAAGGGCGAGCTCCTTACGCGGATCGGAAAAGGCCAGCGAAGATCCGGCCGAAGCGGCCTGGCTTCGGCCAGGGTCGCTCAGCCTCCACATTTGCCGAAGATGCGGGAGCGTTTCGCTTCTGGTTTTTGATGATGTCGGCAAAGTCACGCGGCACAGCAAGTTCCCGCTCCAACCGCTGCGCCCAGCGAGCAGCGGCTTCCCGGTCCCCGCGCTGTGCGGAGAGATGCTTCATCTCGCGGAGAAATTCACATTCGAAGGGTTGCAGTAGAAGTGCTGCGAGGGCGATTTTCTCCGCGCCGATCAAGTCACCTCTGTCTTTTAAGAGCGTGAACAAGGTCATGTAAGCGTCGGAAAAGCCGGTGCTAGCCTCTACCCCGTAGCGCGCCCAATCTACCGCATGGATGTCGTCCCCCAACTTTTGATACCGGTCGGCAATGAAGAGGCAAAGCCACACGTCCCTTTTAAGTAAAAGGCTTTGGCCGGGGGTAAGTTCGTCGGGCAACTCGTCAAGATACCGATCCAAGCTCGTAATAGCGTGCAAATTCTGAACCAGGATTGCGAATACTTCGCGGGAAACTAAATTATCAAGGTCAAGGTCGTGAAAGCCCGAATCTAAAACCGTAACAAGACTGCGACCGTTCCGAGCCCTAACTTGCCTGGCGACACTCTCGACATCTTTGATGATGGCTAGCGAGCTCGCGTAGAGTCTGACAGTTTCGTCCAAGCACCTTATGAAGAACCGCAATTCGCGCTTCTTTACCCTGAGGTCGAAGTGAGGATGTGATTGCTCCTCGACCTCCCAGCCATGCGTCTGGAAATGCCGCTTCGTCGCCTTCAACAGTTTCACTCTGGGCCTGGAGTCAGTGAGATACACCATCTAGCTCACTCCGTGGCTCAGCGCGACTTTCCCCAAGACGGAAGCGGCAAACCGACGCTTGTTACACGAGGACTCGTCCGGAAATCGGCGGATGACGATGGTGTTTGGGACGATCATCGGCGCGGCCTGTGCAAAACGCTTCAACCGGCGATCATTCCGCAGTCACAGAGAAATTTCAAGCTGCACATTGGCATAAGGCGTGGATGGTCCAGGTCTACTAAGTTGTAGGAGACATTGTGAATGCGATATGGCGTTGTTAGCCTATGCAAAGTGGGGCCTTTGCGGAGCTAGGTATGGGGTAGCGCCAGATGACCGAGCAGAATGAACTGACGGCGGAAATGCCTTGGATCGACCGCGCGGATGCGAATGTTGACGCCTTTATCTTTAACTACAGCAAGCCTGTATCCTTCGATCTCTCTGAAAAGCTTAGGTTTTGGAGTAAGAATGGATACGTTGTGTTTCGCAACGTGGTACCACTCGATCTGATCGATCAGTTCATCGCTGAAGTCGACCATTTGCGTGAGAACTTTCACGACTACGCAATTCCGATCGAAGTTCGCGGCAAACAGACTTGGTCCAAGGCTGTCTCGCGTGAGGTCATCGAAGGGATCGGCGTGAAGTTCAATCACCTGCACACTTACTCTCTGCACGCCGCGCATTTGAGCCTCACTCGCGAAGTAACTGAATTCCTTCAGGCGGTCTTCGGCTCGCCGGCTGCTCCAATGCAGAGTTTGACGTTTTGGATGGGCAGTCAGCAGTCGACCCACATCGACTACCCTTTCGTCAATATGCAACGCCGTCTTGCCTATATGGCTGCCTCCTGGATTCCGCTCGAAGACGTGCATGCCGATGCGGGGCCGCTCGCCTATTATCCGGGAGCCCATCGCCCAGAGGTCACCGGCTTCTTCGATTGGGGTGGAGGGGACATCATCAGCCGCGAAAAGACCCGATTGCGAAATGGGAGAGAGTTCGCGGCGTATCTAGACGATCGGCTGCTTCAAGCTCATGTCGAACGCGAGATTTTTCTACCAAAAAAGGGTGATGTGCTTATCTGGCATTGCAATATGCCCCATACCGGCACCACCGTACGGGACGATCGACGGACCCGGAAGTCATACGTGACTCATTTTACAGGCTTGGATGATTACCCGGCCAGGTGGATCCCGCAGGACGGAAAGGGCTCGACCGGAGTGATCCGACGGCACAGCGGAGTGATCATGGATTTTCCCTGGAACAAGGCGGAAGGGAAGTTGCCGAGTTGGCGGGACCATTTCGCGAGGAAAACGGAAGGCGGAGGCGACTCCGGATCGGCTTCGTAGCACGTGAAGGCGCTGTCAAGGCACTTGGCGGGCAGGATTCGAACGAAGATGGACAAATCGCCGGGGCGAGCAACGCTCTTGCCAGATAGCAGCTGGCGGAGTTCCGACCTTGAAACACATAGGCCGTGCGCGGTAGCGCGAGAAGCGGTCATGAACTAACATTCGTCCTGAGCCAGTTGAGCGGGGCCTATGATGATGACGGGGAAGCCATCCTTGCGAGCGGCGATGAATCCACTCAGGTGGTTTCTCGGTGGCTCGGTTCAGGGCGACCTGGCCAACGGCCTGGTACCGAGCGTGGTTCTCGGCGGGCCTGGCGCTTCGCGCGATCCTGCAACTGGCAAAATTCCTGCCGCTGTACCGGGAATGGCCGCGACCGCAAAAGCGGTAGAACCGTCTATGACCGTCTCCAGAGCCAGCAGCTTTAATGCGCTGGAGAGGTTTTATGTTACGCGGCCCTTCACTTTGTCGCGTGAGCGGCTGCAGGTTGAAGTAGCGGAAATGGCCGCGGATGCCTTTGGGCGAGACGCGAACTATTCTCATATAAAAGATCTCATCGAACGGCTCTTTCTGGGAAATTCAATCGAGATGCCTCAGGTGCTCGACCAGCAAGGCGAGGTATTCGTAGAAAATCTCAAAAGGACTCTGGGTCTTCGATTTCCCCAGGCTGGAACATCTCCGCGCCCCCGACAAATCATTGCGAGCCCGCCAGTCGAAGATTTTCTCGCTGCCGACGAGGCGGATTGGACCCCAATGCGACTGGCCAATTTTGCTCTCCAGCTCGCTATCCCGCCGACGCGCCGTGCTGCTGTAGTTACGTCCGTGCGGAACGAGGGCGTAGCCATTCTTGAGTGGCTTGCCCATCATCGTTCTCTCGGATTCGACGCGTTTTTTATTTACACGAATGACAACACGGACGGTTCGGATGAGCTTTTGCGGCGCCTGGCGCAACTGGGAATCATAACACTTATCCGGAACTCTGTCTCCGACGGCACCAGGATCCAGAAGAAGGTTTTCGAGCACTCTCTTCACCTGCTTCCCGAACTCCGTCAGTTCTCCTGGGTTTTCTATATAGACGTTGACGAGTTCTTCGTCTCGCGCTGCGAGCCCACTCTGGATATGAACGGATTCTTTGCCAGACTCTCGAAGCGGTTTGGCGACGAGACGCCTTCCGCGGTCAGTTTCAACTGGAAATGGTTCGGGAGCGAGAACGAATATAGGATGACGGATGGCCTCGTGGCCGAGCGTTTCATCTACTCGATCCACAACAAACACGTTAAGAGTCTCGTCAAGCTATCCGACGTCCTCTCAATGTCGAATATACATTACCCGACGCTGTTTCCCGGCACTTTTTGCGTCGATTCCGAACTCGAACCCGTGGTGCCAGCTTTATTCCTTAAGCCAACTTATGGCAGTGGCCAATTAAACCACTATTGGAACAAGTCGTTCGAGGAATTCGCGATCAAGCGAGCACGCGGAAGGATATCTTCCGGTATCAGCAGTCCGACTCTCGACTTCTCATCCTTTTTCGACTGGGGCGCCAATGATGAACGGGGCAATTTCGATCCTCCAAATTCGAGAGTGATCAGCCGCATGAAGAGGGACTATCAATCGCTGCTCGCGCTGCCCGGAATTGAGGAAGAACTCGCTAACATACGAAAAAGGACGAAGGAGATAATCCGCCGTCTCGAGCAAGAGATTGATTTGAAAGCTGTCTATGGTCGACGTGGACGCATATCTGATGAGAGTTAAGTCAACCGGAGTTTGAGCCCTGATATAGGGATATGCGAGCCGCCGCCACAAGTAGCGAGATTCACTTAGCGTTTGGCGCGTGCCTTGCGGACGAATATTGTGCTTGGCGCGAAGGCGATCGTGTCGGAAGGGACATTGGTTGCCACCACGGCGTTGGCAGTGATATCGATATTGTCTCCAATCCTGATGGGTCCGACGACAACGGCCCCCGTGCGTATGGTGACTTTATTTCCGATGCTGGGAATGCCGCGGTGGGACCCGATCGTGACATTGTGGTTGATCCAGAAATCGGAACCTATTTCATTTGCCAGGATGGACGTATTCTGCCCGTGCTGAATACGAAACCTTGGGCCTATGGAGGGCGAGGAAATATAGAGTTCGGTGGCGCGCCGTAGCGTCTCCTGATGCTGGCGATGCCCTGCCGCCGCCCGGCCGAGTGTTCGGTAGTCGAAGAGTGACCGAAACTCGGCGAGCGCCAGAAATAAAGCCTGCAGGTGGAAAGGGAGGTTTGTCTCTGTGACCGGCATTCCCTGGCCAGCGTACCATGAGGCGGTTTTGTACCATCGCGCCCAGCAAGCGACATCTTCGGCGAGCAATGCCCCATCGCTGCTGCGCAAGAAATCTTCCGCCGCGGCTGGAAGGGCGAAGCCGGCTCTCGTAAGAGCAGCCATGGATCAGGCATCCTTGTTAACCCGGAATCGGCGCGATGAAATGGTACCGGCATAGCCGGTGAGAGCTTTGCCTGGAGTGCCATGGCGTCCCATCATGCTGCGGGCGAATTCCGGCGAGGCACCGTATTCATCCGCTTCATGACGGTCTCTGCCATCCGCTGCGTCACCCCGTTTCGAAGCGTTGCGACGCGGCTTCGAGGCTCTAGTCCCTGACCAGGACCTTCTTCCATTGCGCGGCCACGGTCTCATATTTTTTGCTCGGGCTTCTGCCTTCGCCGGCACCAACAACATTGAAATGCTCGGAGGCGGAACCAACCTTCTGCTGTTCGACCGCATCGGCAACATCGGGATTGCTCTCGAGATACCAAGGGACATCCACTTCAGGAATCGCACCTAGCCGGCCCTCGAAATATCCGAAGCCGATGTAGTGCATCTTCGCACTCTGGATCTCACCTGTCTTCACGGCGGCCGCGATGTCAGGATTCTCTCGGAGATAGCCGATCTCGTTGAAGTCCGAGGCGGCATTGGCCATCTGCAATAAGATTTTAAGCAATGGAACAGGCAAGGTGATCTGGTCCACGCGATTGAACTCTTTCCGCGTGGCTCCGAGTGCCTTCAAAAGGGAGTCGAACGGCGGAATATACATGCTTTCCTCCTAAGCCTATGGCGCATCCAGGCACCGATTTGGGTTCCGCTAGTTCATATCACGACAACAACCAAACCTGAACTACCCCATACTGATAACTCATCGGCCGGCGTGCTACGGGAGTTTAACTACGTCGCATTCAACCTCGCTTCGCAAGCCAGGTTTTCGATCTCGTCCTGCGTGCCACGGGTGTCGCCTTTGTCACCCCCAGTTGCCGCGAGACTTCCACCAGGTAAGACCCTTGCGCCTGACGAACTTGCAAAGGGGAATTGAAGCTCTTGTTGAGAAAACGATGGCAGGAGGCGATCTCTCGAATATGCTGCTCAGCGTCGAGGGCATGCGTTACGCTGTCACCATGCCGTCTATGGACATTGAGCGGCAGCGCTTCATAAGCCACGCGTGCTCCTGGAAATGACAGTGCCTCCAGGTAAAGACGCCAGTCCCCAGCCATCTTGAAGGCCAGCAGTTCAGCCTGGCATGATGCCAAAGCGCGAAGCAATGCCTCGCGCCGCCAGACGACCGCGCTCGCGTTGAGGATGAGATTCTTGACCGACAGCATTCTCTCAACGAATTCGGCTGCATCGAAAATCTCCGTATTCGTGAGCGCGGAGGGCTCGACGGTTGCATAGTAAGCCTTGTAATCCGCCCATTGGTCGGATCCGTCGCCTTTCACCGAGCGGGAATCGCTGAACGCAAAGCAGATGGAGGGATCGTCGTTGAGAAGCGCCAGAGCGCGGGCGGCAAAGTCGGGCTCAGACACGTCATCGGCCTCGGCGATCCATAGATACTCGCCGGTGGCCGCCTCGGCCGCCTTTCGCCACTGGGAGAATACCGAACCCGAGTTCGCGGAATTCTCCATCACGCGAATTTCACGGTCCCACTCGTCGGCTATCCGAGGAATAACCTGGAGACTGTCGTCGGAGGAGTGATCATCGAGCACGATGATCTCGTGAACAGGGTGCGACTGATTGAAGATGGAGCTCAGGCGATCAGGCAAATATCGGCTGTAATTGTAGTTCGGCACCGCGACAGAAAGGGAGTGCAAATCAGGTGCGGCAAGTGCGAGCAATCGTTGAACATAAGGACGAAAGGCGAATTGCCTGGAAACCGCGGCGCGCCGGTTCGATCGCTTCTCGTCAGTCGGCTCATCCGCCAGTGACGCCAGGATCGCGGTGGCCAAAGCGCCCACATCACCGTGCGGCACGACATCGCCATCCCCCAGATCCCTCAGCATATCCGGAATTCCGCCGGAGCGATCGAAAGCCGCGACCGGAATTCCCATGCTGATTGCTTCAAGCACGACGGATGGAAAGGGGTCTTCCCGGGAGGTCAGGGCAAAGGCGTCGGCGGCGGAGAAAATAGCCTCCATGTCCTCCCGGTAGCCCATGTGGTGAAATGATCCTGTCGCGATGGCGTCCGCGATCTCCAGGGATAGCCATTCGGCGAGGCCCGGATCAATGGCACCGGCCCAGGCGAGGTGAATCCTTGTTGTTTCCGGAGCCCCTCTCAACTGGCGCCACAGTTGCAAGAAAAGATCGAAGCCCTTTCGCAGATCCGCATAGCCAGCGCCGATGACAAGCTTGTCGCCTTCGCGAAGGCCGAGCTCCTGGCGAATTGATTGCCCAAGCGCGGGGCGCCTGACCATGCCGCGATAAAGCCCCTGTGGCTGAACAAGGATACGGTCGGTCACACGGTTGTCGAGTTCCCGTAGAACCTCATCGCGCACGAAGGGAGAAGGAAAGACGATGTAGCGGGCCTCGTCCAAGGCGGCTTTCGCGCCGGCAATCAGGTGCTTTTCGCGCATGATCCGGGGAAGCTCATGGATGAGAACCACGGGATCCATCTCCACCGCTCGCACAAATCCGACAACCCGTGCCGCCGCCGAGGTGTTTATGATCGCGCTCGTGAATCCGGACCTCGCCAGGGATTCGAGGCGCGCGCTGAGTGCTCCGTCACTGGCGCAGACCGAGAGAGGCCCGGCGGCCCGATAGGCCTCTTCGAGCTGGCCGCCCGCAAGGAGGATGACGTGGATATCGACGCCGAAGCTGCGCCGAAGGGTCTTGCCGATATTCAGCAACAGCATTTGCGCGCCGCCCGGAAAGGCATCATGCCCGATCAGCACTAGTCGCGGGGCCGCGGTGTTGCGTGACGCGCCGGCCACCGCGCGGGCTGTCGCATTGAGATAGGCCGAGCCAAAGTGAAGGTCAGGCTCGAGATAGGCGCCTTCGCACCACTCGTTCCAGGCATTGATGCAGATGATGGGCTCGCCAAAGAATGACTGCCGCTTCGAGCGCTGGATGAGCTGAGTGATCCAGGCCTCATATTTTTGCGGCGTGGATCCGGTCATTATCAGGCCATGGCCCTGGCGCCGGGCATCATTGTCCCAACTGGGCACAGCGGTTTTGATCAATGGATAGGGGGGCGCGGCCTCGCCCAGAGAAGTCTCCACGACCTGCTCGTAGTGGTAGACTTTGCCGGAGAACTCCTGGTCCAGAAGCTCAACCTCGAGATTCGCCGGCTTGAGGTGTTGGGTGAGCTTATGTGGCGGGAACTCGATCGCACCGTCGAGCCCGAAAGCCGCCGGGTCAGTGTCACCGAAACTCTGTGCCATTATGATGATCGGATTTTCGTCGAACCGCACCCGGAACATGTCTCGCCATCGCAGGATGGTCGAGGCCGCGTTTGGTATCAGCTGAGGCCGATAGATCATGAGGAGTGGGCGTTCCGCTATGCGGATATAGCGCGGATCCCTGAAATGACGCGAGAACTCCGCCACCATGCGCTCGTCATCATCGGCGAGATAGTCTTGCGAGATGAGCACGTCGCTTTCCGCGCCATCCCATCGGCGGGTCCAATTTTCATTCGCCCACATCAAGCAGAAGGGCATGTCGTTTGCCGCATCCTTGAGGAAGCGCTCGACCGGCTGCTCCATCAGCCGCTTGCCGTTGAACCAGTAATAATAGAACACGAAGCCAAAAATGCCGCTTTCCTGGGCCAGCCTGGCCTGGCGCCGCATGATGTCGTCGTTGTCCAGGGTGTAGAATCCGAGATCACGCGGAATTCTAGGCTGATAGTGCCCCTTGAAGCGGGAGGAGCCTCGCGCGATATTCGTCCATTCCGTAAATCCCTTTCCCCACCACAGCTCATTTTCGGGGAAGAGGTGAAACTGCGGCAGATAGTAGGCTAGAACCTTCGCGTGCCGGCGGGCCGACCGCGGCAGAGGCCGATGCTCCTCGAAATGGCTGCCGGGCCTTGCGAAACGCTTCAGTTCTCTGTGTAGCGTGATCTCATCATCGAGCATCCGGCCATGGATGCCGGGTTCGCCGCGATGCCGAAGGTAGTGGAGGAACGGATTTTCGGAGAGGTCGCCGCTCAGATAGCGGTCCGCATAGAACTTTACATCGAATTGGGCGGATGGATTCCGCGCCTCGCGATAGCCCCAAAGCCAAAAATGCTCGAAGGGATCGATGTCTGGCGCTGCCGCCACGTCGGGGTTGTGTTTCAGATAATATTCAATGTCAAAATCCGAATTCGGACTATAGCTGCCGGTTTTCCTGTTTCTGAGGAAGTGGCTCAGCGCCAGCTCGTCGTCTTTCAGCTTGTAGTGCTTGCGGTACCACGCGGGGTTGAAAACGGCACTCGGCGAGAGCCCGCCTTTGTCACCATAGAGCGCATAGTGAAGCAGTGGCTGCCGCCCGGAGTCACGAACATCTTCATTTTCGCTCAGGTACCACGCCGTGTCGAAATATGGATTTGGCCGGCGTCCCTCGAGATATCCATGGTCGAAGAAATGCTCGAATACGCTGATTTGAGTTTGCGCGACATCCGGATAACTGGATGCATAGTAATCCAGGTCGAAAAGACCGGTCTCAGCCAGGAATGCCAGCTGGCTCAGGCGAATGAGTTTGTCCGATGGTTCGTCGCTGTCCTCGCCAACCGGTTCGGCAAAGCCTGGCTCACGGCCGGCTTGAACGAGGAGTGCCAGGAAATCAGACATCAAACCCCTTTGACCGCTCGCGCGGCACGCTCATCTGGCGCCGATCTTCTCAGTCGTGCTCCGCTTGCCGCAGAAGATCGTCGGCCGGGCGCTCCCTTCGAATCGCTAGCTGAAGAGCTTATGGTCGATCCCGATCAACGTGATCGTCGTGCCGTCACTGAGTTTAATCGCGTCGCTGCCGTGGCTCACCGTCTCGCTGGCGATCGGATTCTTGCTGTACCCGCCGAACAATATCGCGTCGTTGGGCTTCAGGCCAAAGATCGTCTCCGAACCGCCGGCATGACCGGCGATGAAGGCATATAAGTCCGGGCCATTGCCGCCGATCACCGTCGAATTGCCCGTGCCGCCCACCACCGTGTCGGCCGCATTGTTCAAGGCGATCAGCGCGCTGGCATCCTTGCCGGCGACACTGGTGAAAACGAGCTCCTGGCCCGAGCCCGTGGCGCCGTCAATAATCGAATGTCCCGCACCGGCGATGAATGTGGTGGGGCCGCTCCCTCGGGCAAACTCCACCACGTTGCCATTGCCGATGAGCGTCGATGCGCCAGTACCGGAACCGCCGAGAAGCGTGCTGTTGCCACTACCCGCGCGGAGATAGCTGGACGCCGCGCCCGTCCCGCCAAACATGGTTGAATCGCCCGAACCCCCCGCCACCGATACGGCGCCGGAT
>NZ_LMUQ01000052.1:107283-156853 GCF_009765865.1 Acidisoma sp. L85 | reverse complement strand
AACTCCACCACGTTGCCATTGCCGATGAGCGTCGATGCGCCAGTACCGGAACCGCCGAGAAGCGTGCTGTTGCCACTACCCGCGCGGAGATAGCTGAACGCCGCGCCCGTGCCGCCAAACATGGTTGAATCGCCCGAACCCCCCGCCACCGATACGGCGCCGGAACCACCAACAAACAACAGCGACCCACCGCCCGAATTATCATCAATGATCGCGCCCGAGCCGCCATAGACGGTGTTGTCATCCGCCCCCACGACCGTGGTGCTGCCGGATCCCGCGGTAATCGTATCCGCCACCGCATGGATCAGATCAGAGCCGCCGCCCGTGTTGAAGGCGGTCCCCGCACCAAGGAAAACATTGAGATTGTTGTCGCCGCCATTGATCGTGTCGCCGCCATTGGCATCGAAAACAGAGCTATAGCCAGACGGCACTATAACGCTGGTACCAGGAAGCACATCGACAATCAGGCTACTGTTCCCAGCCCCGCCCGGCACAGTGCCGACGCCGTTGAACAACGTGGACTGCGGCCCGAAACCTGCAGACACAAGCTCCTGAAGCAGAGTTACATTGCTACCCGTGAAGTTCGACAGCAATTGGCCGCCTGCAACAGTCACCGTCGCCATCATCAAGTCCTTTGATAAGAAGCAAACTCTCAAAAACGTGATGTTTGCTCAGGCCGCTACTACCGGGCCATATCAATGATAGCAAGGGGGTGAAGCTAAAGGGTACTGGGCTAGGTTCTTAGGTAATTAGAGCTGTTTTTGGTTGGAACGTTTCCGAAAAGAAGTGGATCCAGAAGTCGGTACGTTATTTGGCCATCGCTAATTCGTAAAGCATAGCCCGTACAAGCCGAAACGTGCACGCGCGACCGACCGTCTTGGCTGCGTTATCCGAGCGACTGACGAACACCGGCATGAGGCTTTGAAACCAACGCTAGCCAGCCGATCCAGTATGTTGCGAAATCGCAAGAAACGTGTTCTAAACTGGCCATCGCACATCCGTTGCGCGCGTCAACAGTATCAAGCGGAGGAGGAGGCTGGGAGATAAAGGTGGGTACCGGCGGGGCCAGAACAGAGCAGCCGGAACAGCGGCGGACAGGCTCGGAAACGCAGCGCGGAGCGACACTCTCTGACGAGGCATTCCCCGGCACGGCCGCGCTCTTTGCGGACCTCGAAACCAAGGACGTCGAGGCGTTGTTATTCGATGCGGCTTATTACCTCGACCGTTATCCAGATGTCCGCACCAATGGTATTGATCCGCTCGAGCACTACCGGGGCTGGGGTGCTTTCGAGGCTCGCGATCCTAGCCCTTATTTCAACCCTTCCTGGTATTTGCAGCATAATCCGGATGTCGCGAAAGCGGGTCTCAGCCCGTTGCAGCATTACGCGCGCTTCGGCGCCCAAGAGATGCGCCAACCGCATCCACGCTTCGATCCCCTCTTTTACGTTGCGCAAATACCTGAGTCGGCGCCCAACCCCCTACTTTTCCACCTTGCGATCGGGCGTGCTTTGGGACTGCCGACCGAGCGGCACTTCGACGTTGAAAACTGCTTGCCTGCCAAGACTGCCCCGCCGCGCTCTCCGCGTGATCTCGCCGTCGATATCGTCATCCCCGTCTTTCGCGGTTTTGAGGACACTCGCCGCTGCCTGCATAGCCTTCTGCGCGACCCTCAAAGTGTCGCCGGAGTCGATGCCGACCATCCCGCACTCCGCATCGTGGTGGTCGATGATGCCTCGCCAGAACCACGCCTGTCGCGTTATCTGCGGCGCCTCGCCACACGCGGCCTGATCACGCTGATCAAGAACGAGCGCAATCTCGGTTTCGTTGCCAGCGTCAATCGCGGCATACAGCATGCCGGCGCGCGAGATGTTGTGCTGCTCAACAGCGATACCGAGGTGCCGTCCGGCTGGTTGCAGCGTCTCGCCGCACACGCCTATGCGCATCCTAATGTCGCGACGGTTTCGCCATTTTCGAACAACGCGACAATTTGTTCCTATCCGGCGATCGATGGCGGCCCCATTCCATTCGGCGCGAGCCTCGCCAGCATCGATGCAGCCTGTCGCAAGGCGAATGCGGGCCGGTCAATCCGCGTTCCCACGACAGTCGGTTTTTGCCTCTATCTGCGCGGCGACGCTTATGCGGAGCTGGGCCTTTTCGATGCCGACACCTTCGGGCGTGGCTATGGCGAGGAGAGTGACTATTGCATGCGGGCGTCCGCGGCGGGGTGGCAGCATCGCCTCGCCTGCGATATTTTTGTCTATCACGCCGGCAGCGTGAGTTTCGGTGCCGGGGCGCCGGAACTCTCGGGCAACGCCGATCTGCTCGACCGGCGCTGGCCGAGCTATCGCCCCCTCGTTGCGGTGCATATCCGCTTGGACGAGGGTGCCCCGTTTCGCCTTGCAACGACGCTGCAATTCTTCGCCACCAACGGTCTCCCTACCATCCTGATGGTCAAACACGCCCATGACGGCGGGGTCGGACAACACATCCGCGACCTGGCGGAAGCCTGCGTCGGACAGGCGAATATCCTGCTACTCAGCTCCATCCTGGAAAGCCCAGGTCTTCGTCTCGGCGCACCCGCCGCTGTCGGCCACCCTGAGATTACCCTGCCCGCGAAAAACCTCGAAGCAACCATCTTTCGCCTGCTGCGGCACGTCGGGATAGCGCGGGTGCACGTCCACCATTGGCGCGGTTTGGGCCTCAACCTCCGGCGAATGATCGCCGTGCTTGCTGTGCCGTTCGACGTGACGGTGCATGACTGGTTCGCGATCTGCCCGCGCGTCAATCTGCTACCGAGGCGGGACGCTATCTACTGTGGGGAGCCGGGGCCGGAAGTCTGCAACGCCTGCCTCCACCAGGGCGAGCCGACCGAAGCGCATGACATCTCGGCGTGGCGTTCCGAAACCGCCTGGTTGTTCCGTCTCGCGGACCGCGTCTTCTGCGGCACGGAGGACACGCGGCGCCGCCTCGATCGCTACGGCCTCGCGGACCGCGCGGTAATCGCACCCTTGGAGTTGGCGCCGGTTCCGGCGGCGCGCCAGACAGCGTCGGTATCCTCTCGGCCGGAGGCACCGGTGAGAGTCGCAATTCTCGGCATGCTCGCCGACCACAAGGGCGCTCCGCTCGTCATGGAAGTGGCGGAGCGGTCACCGCCCGGCAGCCTGGCGATCACCCTCATAGGCGAGGCCGAGCGGCCTCTGGCCAGGCACTTCGCCCACCTCATCGCGGAGACCGGCCGTTACAGGCCAAAGGCGCTCCCCGCTCTGATCGCGCGGCTTGATCCGCAGGTGATCTGGTTTCCCGCGCCCTGGCCCGAGACCTGGAGCCTCACTTTGACGGCGGCCATCGCCTCAGGCCGGCCAATCGTGGCGACAGATCTCGGCGCCTTCCGAGAGCGGCTCGCAACCTATCCAGAGGCCCTGCTTCTGCATCCTGGCGCAAACGCGGAGGAATGGAGCGCAGGCCTCTTCACAGCTGCGAAGTCGCGGACCGCGCCCACGATCCCGCCCGTGCCTCAGGTGGCTCAGTTTTATCCGGCCTCTTATTTGTTACCTTTCAAGACCCAGCCAAGCCAGCCGCGACGGCGTGGGTCGAGGCCCGGGGTGCAGGATTTACGGCGACCCGGACGCACCGCCGTCATCCTGGTGCCGGAGCGGCTGGACGAAGGCGATCTCCTCAGCCCCTGCACCTATATCCGCACGCTATTGCCGCTCGCCCATCCGCAAGCCGGGGAGGGCATCGACATCACGCTGGCGACCGCCGACGAGGCGCTGGGCCTGACCGCCGACCTCATCGTGACGCAGCGCTATGCCGTGCCGGATCCCCGGGCCGCCAAGTCTTTGATCGCGCACGTGCGGGAAAGTGGCGGAAAACTTCTCTTCGATCTCGACGACGACCTGCTGAACTTGCCGCTGGAACACAGCGAAATCAATCGCCTGGCACCGAAGGCCTTGGTGGTTGAGACGCTGGTGAGGGGCGCCGACGGAGTGCAAGTTTCGACGTCAGAACTCGCGTCCCGGCTGGCTCAGGTGGCGCGGCCCGGCGCCCTTGTCATCGTGCCGAACGGGCTCGACGAGCGGCTATGGTCCACAGCGCCGTCGCCCGAGCATGCGGAGGGCGGCCCGAGTTTCGCGGCGGCGGGCGTCACCGGCCGCGTCACGCGCATTCTCTACATGGGAACGGCGACGCATGGCGCGGATCTCGGCCTCATCCTGCCCGCCCTCGGGCGGCTGAAGGCGACCTTCGCGGAGCAAATCTCCGCATGGAATGGCGTATAATATCTTGATATCGCTAGTTTTAGAGTCTCAAGTTCCGGGCTTGTATCCCCCGCCGTATACACCAGAGACCAGCTGCGCTAGTGGACGGTCGGTGACTGGAAGGTAGCGTCCTGCAAGCTATCGAGAAAGAAATTCAGGCTCTCGGCTGTGATGAGGGTCCTGCTGCCCAACTTCTTGGCTTTGAGCGTCCCTTTGCCGAGGAGACGGTAGAGGGTGGAGCGGCTAACACGTGACGCGATGGCGGCATCGGCAAGAGTTAGAAGCGTCGGCTTAATGTTGTCGGCGGCGGTCATTGCGTCATCCACTCCACCAGCTCGGCGCGGGCGGTGGTAGCGGCGATATGCGCGGGGGGTGCCGCACGCCTCCAGAATGTGAATTCCGGCTCGGCATCGTTGAAGCGAATGGCGAGGCGTTCGGCCATCTCGCTCGCGGTGCCCATGCGCTCGGTCATGTCGACCATTCGAAAGCCGAAAACCTTCTTCCGTAGAATCGGAAGGTAATCCTGGGAGACGACTGAGAAACCGTCCTCGGCCATACGCTCGTGCACGTAACCGATAACGGCGCAAAGCTCATCTACCATCGCCTCTTCATCGAGGCCGTCATCTTCATAATGCAAGAATTCCGCGATCTGGTGGAACACACCGTCTTTATCGCGCATTGCGAGTGCGGCGCTCTTGTAGCCGGGCATGCGGTTAATCGTAGTTTTGAAGACACCTTCAATGATGTGTTCGAGATGTTGTAAGGTAGGCATTGAATTATTCCAGTGAGAAAAAAGAGTGTTGTGAAAGGTATCGGGTTGAAACGCCCTGGCATCTTGTGAGACGCCTTGGTGTAAATTGAACAAGCATAAAGCTTCTATACTCTGTCAAGTCTAGTGATCGCCGCGTGGTGAAGAATCTTTCAGGGTGGCGTATCTCTCCACAGGATGACGGTTGGCCGTTCAAATAATGTGACGTGCTTGTGTCGGGCTGGGCGTTCGTGAAAGGGGGGCTCCACTGCCGCCAGGGTGATATCCCCGGCGCTAACGAGTTCGTTGATTCCTGCGATAAGCAGGTTGCGGTAAATGTTCATTGAAAGCTTCTAGATATAATTGATAGAATAAGATTGGAAATTGATGAGATTAAGCGACGTTTTGATAGTCGCTTATGTTGACCACGTTGTCGGCTGCGGGCTTAGCCTTCTTGAGTTGCCAGACCGCTGATCTCTGATTGGTGCCAATCTTATGGAAGCGATGACCCTCTACAATTCTGCCGGCATTGTCTCTCAGCCAGTTGCCCAGAAGGCGCACGTCTATACGACCACGCTCCCCCGCAATCTTGAGTAGGCACTCCCGCCACTCTGGATGCTTATGGCCTTCAAGTATCCCGTTATCGGACTTCACCATCTCATCAGCGGTGTCGATGGCATCCTTCGAGGTAAAGCCTTCATCGGTTCCCAGGGTAAGGCGCCAATTATCCATCACTTCGCGAATACCTTCTAATTCGGGATCATCGTCACGGGCCATCTCCATGCTGATAGCCGGGTCCGCGCATCCCAACCAAACCAGCGCGCTTCTGACGTTATCCGACCAATCCTCGAAAGACCCGATCCGTGGCTTCAGCACCTTCGGCCGCCCTTCGAGAATGTAGGCGCGGACGATTGTAAGGGCGGCACTGACGTACAGGCCACGGTTCTCGGCCACTTCCGATACGGGGTAAAACTTGAAGTCCCGCAGTTCGGGGCGTTCCATGTTGGCATCCAGGTCACCAATGATGGCTCTTCGAACCATATCGCCGTGCACACGTAGATTGTTACCGGTCGCAAGCATCATCGTGGTGCTTTCAACCTTGACAACTTCCGTCTTCCCCATAATCCGAAGCGACACGATGGGGCGTTCGATTGCCTGGCATAGCAAGTCGCCTCCAAGTTCACCGTTTACATTGTCCAAACTGCAAATCGGGTAACCTGCAAGGAGTATGCTTGTTAAGCGCTTCTCACTCTCAGCCTTCTCGCTGCTGGCCCCTATGACGGGACACTCGCAACCTGTGGCAATCGCGCTAACTACATCCGCGAGGTAGCTCTTGCCCGTGCCAGGTGTGCTGGCTCGGAACACGTGAAGAGGGGCGCAACCCATCGTGCCGCGAACCAGCGCGGTTACGATCGCCGACAACGCTACAGCCTTGCCTACCTCTGACGTGAACGGGAATCCGCTGATGAGGTTTTCTAGCAGTGCTAGCGCAGCCTCTGCATGAGCACGAGTGGGATTGTACACCGTGTCGGTAAGCCTAATGCTGCTGTCTTTCTCATGGTAGAGATGAGTAGCGGCGTCATACCCAGGTGACGACAACAAGGTGCCATCTAGTCGAATGGTTGGGCACGTGATGATGCCTTTGAGCTTCGGCAACGCCCACATGCCTACGCGACTCAATATGGTGTCACCGACCTTCTTCGGGGCGTCAACACGAGCGATGGTTTTCGACCGTCCATCGTACCGACCCCAGAAAGCTACTTGGTCCAAAGTGTCAGCCATCGCGGTAGATGTCAGAGCATGCAGGGAAGCGGTCTTAGTCGTGCGGTTGTGCGCAGCGGGTACCTCTTCCGAACAAGGACGAACGATATCCTGTCCACGTTGGAAGATCTGTGCCGTTGAACGGATAATAGCACGCTCACCCGCAGTTGCAGCTGCTGGATACTCTCCGGTCCGCAGCTGGACCACTGGTTTGTGCGGTGCTTTATCGATGGCACGCTGTAGGGCTTCGCTATAGGGAGCGGACTCAGTGTTAGGCTCGGAACCTTCGGAGTACTTGGTCTTCTTGCCCTTGGATTTCTTGCCGTTCGGCGTTTCGGTTCCGGTGTCTTTCTCGCTAGACCCTTCCGCTTCAGGATTGTCATTGTCCGCTGATGTGGTGGACTCCGTAAAGCCGAAGTCATCCGTCGCCTCCGTGCGGGGTTCGTTATCCTTGTTAGCATTCCAGCTTGGTGCACGCCATGTCGGATCTACTTCCCGTGCCATGTTTACCAACGAACCGAAGTTCGTCTTTAGCTTGTCGTAAGGTGACGTGTTCTTGAAGGTGTTCCAGCACCCTGCGCAAGTGCCCTCTGCGTACTTGGGATGGCCTTTCGACCATGCGTCCCAAGCCGCCAGACCTTCGGCACTCCCACCTGTAGCGTTGAATATGGCACCGCCAATTCTGTTCCAATCGGGATACTGCATCGTCGGGTGATTTACGATGGTCGCCAGTGCGTGCAGGATATCGGTTGTTGACGATAAATCCCCCGACTCGTCGGATAAATCAGCCCCATCGCCGTCATACTCGTGCACGGCGGCGGCACCGCCTATGACACCCTTATCGTTGGCTAACTCGGTTAGATATCGCAGAGTTTGGAAACCAAGATCAGCGACAGGTAGATCGCGGCCTGGCAGGACGGTAGGACTAAACGTGTTAAAAAATGTGCACGGACCCACGTAGATTTCGATCGTGTGGCCAGACGGGAAGTAGCAGGTTCGCTTGCCACCGGTAACCACTCCACATAAATCCGTGCCAACGACGCGGAGACCGGTTTTGCTAACCGTCTTATAGGTGAAAGTCTTCGGCAGTTTGTCGAGTTCTGCTTGGATGGGCGGGTGTATCTCGCCCGTCTCGGCATCGATGCAATCGTCAAGATCGAGACTAATGATACCCTCAACAACTACATAGCCCACACCCACACACAGGACATTGCCGTACGGATCGGTTTCACCGATGCGTTTCACAGCCTGTTCGAGGGTGAGCCATGACTCAACGTTCTTGGACGTCGATCCGAACATCGGAACCTTGCCAGGCTTGCCAGTGTTCCTGTCCTTCTTCCAACCCCAGCAAAGCCAGTTAACGGCCGGCATGTGTGGCAGAAGATGAGCAGCGGCCTTGATAATGGCTCGCTTGTGCGCTTGTAGGGCGCGGTAGTCGTTGTAATCCACGTCGATTGCGGGACCGGTGGAATTCTCGCCCCGTACGCTTGACAGATCGGGGGTTCGTGTGTTATGAGAGGCGTTCATAAGTCATTCAAATTCAGGGATGATAGTGATTGGTGCGGAGGCAACTCGTGGTGGAGTCCTCGGCAGGTTTAAAAGTGGTGAGAGCTAGACTTCTAAGGGATTCGACAAAACGTCGAATCCCTTTTTCTTTGCCGCAGGCTTGGGTGCGAGGTGCTTTGGAATGGGCGCCCTCGATATGATGGGCAATCCCGCGAACAGACATGCACGGATCGTGCTGGCCTCACTCGGAAGGCGATAAACCTGTTGTACGAGCGTCAACTTGCGACGCATCGCGGCTGTCAGTCCCAGTCGCGCGAAGATATGCGCGCCGGGGGCTAGATCCTCGTCCGTATCCGGGTCGTCGCCGATGTCGATTTCCGACGTTTGGACGGGGGAGTCGATTGCGGGGGCAGTTGTGGCCGTATCCTCGGCCGTATGCGTGTCAGCACTCACGAGATTAAGCCTGTCGGGCACCAGCGGCGGTGACGAAGGACGGCCCGCGAGCGGGGGTATGCTCGAAGCCGCAGACGAGAGTCTGCCGCAACTGCTCGGCGACCGACGTATGGTTCAGAACGGCGCGGCGCTTCAATTCGTCAATGAACACCTCTGGTAGGCTGACGGTGTAGCGCGTAAATCCAGGCGGTAGCATGATGTTAAAATCCTGTGAGCGGGGGTTGAGTAGTCATCTGGTATTCTATCTACCAGCAAAGTGATGAACTACCTAGCCCAGAATCGGATGTTACTTAAGATTTGCGCGTGGGTCTGCCATGTGGATTCTAAATGCCTACTTTTATTCTTTGGAGACACGAGGAATTACTTCAAAACATGGATGGCGCCTCTTGCGCCTGCGAAGGAACATAAAACTTTTTTAGAAGTCAAGCGGTTTGTTCGTAGGGAGCGGGAAGCCGAATGGCGGTCAGCCTATGAAGTCAGCCAAGCATCGGCGCGGGGATGGCCCGCGTCGACCCAGGCCAGCGGCAGTTTTGACGCGGTTTGGTGAGTCTGGTGAGTGTTGTGAGTTGGTTTCCAACTGTACATAGAAAACTAGCAGAACACATATAAAGGCAGTTGTAGTATTTATAACGATATGAGAATGATAGTTCTCTACGCGTAATCGAAAACCAACTCACCAGACTCACCAGACTCACCAGAATATGGCCTTTGAGGATACGGGAACACAACATCTAGTGGTATCCTGGCCCAACCACTGCCCTTACTCGATAAACTTAGCCACGCGGACTTCATCCCCACCTATTGCCAAACTAAGCGCGACAGAAAGCCGAACAAAATTAAGGCCGGATATCGATGAGGATACCCGGCCCACTGGCGATCAGTATGAAGCCCGCCGCTAAGCCGCGCGGTGTCGGTCCCATGCCGCCACGTCCACCGCTTTAGCCGGTGCCGTCTCGATCTCAACGCCGCTCCCGCCCAGTGCCGTCAGTGCATTCCAAAACAGAAAGTCGAGGCTGGGCCGAACTTGGGGGTCCGCATCGCGGTAATCGCCCACGAAGCTATGCCGGTCCAAGGCCGCGCTTTCTTCGTTGAATGCCTGATGCCAAACGAGCGGCGTCCCATCACCCAGGACAGGCCGCGTAAAGACCTCCCCCGGTGCGTTGCTACGTTCCCACCAGCAATCGCCAAAGCCGGGGTGTGCGCCGCTCATCAACACGCGGTGGCCTGTGCCGAGCCACTGTAGCTCGCCCACCGGCCCGAAGGCTGGATGATGGAGATGCGCCACCCCACGGCCCCCAACGGGCTTGGTCGTGCGGAATAGCCAGAGATAGTCGCCTTCCGCGTCTCGCCTGCACCAAAGGCCCCCGCTGCCGGTGGCTTCGATGAGACTGTGCTCGACCACCGTGGCAAGCTCGCGGGCCTTCCTTGATGGCCACGTGTCAGGTCGGTTTGGAGTGAGTAGTGTGCGCAACAGAATGGCGCAGAAACTCACGCCTTGATGAGCGTGACCCAGCCGCAGACTAACGGCGGGATCTTCCCCGCGCTCTCCGTGAAGCAATTCGGCGGGCCATCCACTTTGGGCGGCCATGGTAAAATCATTCAGCGCAGAGCTTGACTTTTGGCCTGCATTGGTATAGGAAATATCATTCATTAAGGTTACTCGACTATATCGGCGCGGCTCTTGCAGGAGCTAGCGCCGATTTTCATTTCTACGTTGTGGGTTGTGGCACGTCACGTGCCGTAAGAGATGCCAGGCCAAGCCGAACAAGCTCTTTCGTTGCGCTGGTCCGCGACGCGAAGCCACCCGCAACCTTGAAAGCATCGATATCGGCTAATAGCTGTTCGTTAACGCTCAATGCGCGACGATGGCTCGTGTCCCGCGTGCGGGGGGCTCTAGGGGCTTTAGCCACGGGCTACCGCCTTGGCTCGCGCCATGTCGAGGCCGGCCTGTAGAAGTGTGCGGAAGGCGTCGGTTGTGCATTTAAATCGGTGAGCGTGCGCATAGACATCAACTGCGTACGCGAGATCTCCAAGGTCGACCGGAAATGTCGGTCGTAGGGAGCTGTCAGTCATAAATAGTCCTTTAAGTATCAAGAGGGTTTCACTTCCTTTATAGCATTTCGGATACGCATCACCTACGGATGGGTATACTAAAAAAGACGAATCGGAACGTGGCAGCGCCTACTTAGACGTCCCCGACGGAGCGTCATAATTTAACAGACCAATGGCCGAGCGATTGCGGGTGTGGTTAGCTACTAGCACCATGCAGCTGTGAAACGGTCCCGAATATACCTGCAAAATGCTAGGCCCCTCCCGTGCCACTCCAGAATTGGAGAAATCACTTCCTGACCTCATCCTATTCAGATATTTACTATCACGTATAGTATTATTGACTCGCGCCAACCACATGCCGAACGACGACTACGGAACTCGCCGACTAAACCGGCGCAAGTTGAGCCGGTTTGTTCCCTATCTCGAAGCCGATGTGGCGAAGAGTCATAGGTCACGGCGGCATCTCTAGGACCAATCCGTGCCGCGATGTACATTGATCCTTGTCGGCGCTGTCCTAGCGGCGCCGACGATGATGGGTGTGGCTTTCAGCCGGAAACTTACTTTTACGCATTAAAGGCGGCCTCCTCACGGAAGCCGCCTTTTCTGTTTTCATCGTCGTCGTCGTCGTCGTCGTAGATAAAATTGCGTGATGCGCCGCCGCGCTAGGTTACCTCACATTCCTATAATATGCGCCAAACGCCAGGGTAAACGCGGCGCTTGGATATTGGCCGAAAATCCGTTCACCGGGCTGCTCAGCAAGCCATGCGTCGATGAGTTGCACGCCACGCGACCCCAACGTCGCAAAGAGGTCGAATCGACTCCGGTGCTGCGTCGCCTGCGCGAAGCTATACAGTCCGCCATCGCCAATCGTGAGTTGCAGCAGCGCATCGCGTGGCGTCGGGTCCATCAAACCACCGATGCTGCCGGGATCCCACGCGAACTCATAAATTGGGAATGTGAAATCACCATTGCCACCGGGCACCGCGAGATTACCTTTAATCGTGCTCATGATTTAGACCCTCACCGAACCGTAGGGACCTACAAGCCGAACGGAGAACAGTTCTCCCATATCGACGAGGTGTGCGACCTTGAGAGAGTATCCACGAACCGTAGCACCCCCTTCCGCGCTTTTGAGACGCACATGCGCGTTGAAGGTATCGCCGACTTTGAATGTGGGCTTGTAGTCACCGGTCCAGCACACGGCCGAGATGCTTGGCACGCCGCCTGTTTTGGTTCCGTCGCGGGTGTGAGAAATTCCGTCATCCCAATGCAGCTGCGAAAGAACTGGATAGGACATGTCCGCAAGAATCAACCAGTTCACGTCGGTTGCTAGTTGATCTTGGAATGCGGGTCTTGCGGGTGGGCTGTTAAAGCTTGGAGATGGGTAAGGCACAGTCGAGACTTTCAAAAGCAAAAGGCGGTATCGTTATTGATGTGCGCCGGTAAGTATTTTATAGCATGTCCTGTGCGCCCCTTCGTATAGTTGGAGAACAGTTTTAGCGCTGTTTTAGAAATAAATTCGAGCGGTCCTCCATACGCTATGTGCGCGACTTCATGCTATTCGGCCCGGCGCCGGTTCCACTATTATGCCGTCTTACCTTCTCTCCCCGATGAACTTTGCGGGCTCGCTGTCTACGTCGTTCCCATATGGGAAACCGCGTGGGCTGCGGGGATGCAAGGCTCATCAAGTCATATATCACTACAGGACCTACGGACGTTGATTCTCTGTTGACATAGCTCATGCATGGGAGCAAATTGCCTTCACCAAGACGGAGACAGCGAATCCCATGTTGCAGACCCGCAGTTTCGTTTCTTACCTCCGGGTCTCGACGGACCGTCAAGGCAAGTCTGGCCTGGGGCTAGAGGGCCAGCGTGAGGCAATCGCCCGCTTCTGTGCGGCAGAGGGTTTGACTGTCGCGGCAGAGTATGTCGAGGTGCAGTCAGCCAAGGGGACAGACGCCATTGAACGTCGCCCGAAGCTTGCTGCTAGCCTTGCCCACGCCAAACGCCTCGGCTGTGCGGTAGTGGTCGCCAAGTTGGATAGGCTCTCCCGTGATGTGGCCTTCATCTCTTCTCTAATGTCGCGGGGCGTGCCCTTTCTCGTTTGCGACCTCGGCCCCCACGCGGATCCTTTCATGCTGCACATCTACGCCGCGTTGGCCGAGCAAGAGAGGCGTATGATAAGCACCCGCACGAAGATTGCTCTCGCTGCTGCTAAGGCCCGTGGTGTCAAGCTTGGTGGTGATAGAGGCTATCGCCCCGTAGGCTTCGCAGGTCGCGAGGCTGGTCCTAAGGCTTCCGCCGAGGCCCGCACTGCTGTTGCCAATCAACATGCATACAATGTGGTGCTCTCCATCCGTGAGATACGTGCAGAAATGGGTGCAGACATCAGCCTACAGACCATCGCTGATGAACTGACACGGCGAGGCATTGCTACGCCTCGTGGCAGTATGTGGACCGCTACCGCAGTGCGTCGCGTGCTCTTGCGTGTGGAGGCTGAGGGCTGATGAGGTGTTCAGGTTAGGTCAGACGTTTCTAAAACCATCTAGACCCTAACGCGCATTCCGGCGATCGTACTGCTACCCTATCCGGTGAAGGTACGGTCAAAGCGCTGGTCAGGTATGTACAGGGGGCATGGAGTGGGGCAGGATCCGGTGCCCTCTGCGAGGCGGGTCAGGCCCCCAATCCTGGTCAATGCTATTTTAACGGCCTTCTAAAAGTGGCTCTTTCTTGCCACAAAATTCATTTACCAGTCCCATACATCGGCCCCAAAATTTTCTAGCAATTTCTACGATAAAGTTTTCTCAAAGTCTTCTAACTATAGGCTGGGCTCACGAGCGGATGATAGGGATAGGACTACAAGATCCATTCATCCATTTAGAAGTTCACCGATGCCTAAAGTCACCGATACCGCTAAGCCTTTCCGTAAGACCATTTACAGTCGCAAGCGAGCACATCGCCTTGAATTGATTGCTGCCGCGAAAACCGCTGATCCCAACACGGCCACGTATGTTTCTGACGTGACTTGCCTTCGCGGACATACCGGCCTCCGCTACATTGCGAATGATGGTTGCCTCCACTGTGTCCAATTTAAATGGGACACTAAGGCTACCAGGCTTAAAGCCGAACGGCTTGCTGGGGACGCACGATAGTGCCCGCCATCACGATTACGGGTAATCCCGGAAAAGGCAACAACAGCGGCGAAGGTGACGGTAGCAGCGAACAGGGCGGCGGTAATTTCATCGATGCCTACAATTCGCGTCGCATCGAAACTAGCTACAACAAACTGCGCTCCCAACAGCGCCAAGAGGCCACCTGGCAGAACCAGAATTTTGATTCCGTGCGGCGTCACTACCAGGCCGAGGCAAAACTCGAAAATGCTAACTTCGACCTTCTTCGGAAGCATGCGCAGGTAGAAGCTCGATGGGAAGACCAGAACCACAACATGCGTCGCCGCCAGCAGCGACAAGAGGCAGACTACCACAACAAGAGCATCGATGCCCGCACTAAGCGACAGCAGCAAGCCGACCAGAATTTCCTGAAGACATACGCTGCTGCGAGCCGTGAGAACGCGCGGTATGACTCCCGCAGTGCCGCCGCATCGTATCACGCGATGCGCTACAACGCGGACCGCGATAACACCTCTTATGACATCGCCAACCGTCCCGGTCCGCCCGGTCCACGTTATCGGCGCGGACGGCATTTCGGCTACGGCATGTCCCAGGCGGGTCGTGCGCTCGAAGGTCGTTCCGGTGGGCTAGGTGGCATCGGCCGTGCCGCCAGCACGTTCGGTGAAGCCGGTTCGCTCGCGGGTGGCCTGGAGGCAGGTGCCCTTGGGCCAATTGGGATCGGCGGGCTCGCGGCTTTTGACGTGCTCAAGGCAGCCTACAATTTGCCGGGCAAGGTCTCCGGCATGATCGATGACATGCTGTCACAGGCCGCGCCATATATGGCGTATCAGCGTGGGACCTCGGCTATCGGAAATGCCGGTGGCTATGGTGCGGATGCATTGCGCAACTCGCTTTTCAACCGAACCGGGCCGCTCCCGTGGGAGTCGCGTTACGGGCTAGGTCCACAATCGGCACTCGACATTTATTCGGCTTATGGCAACCGGGGGGATAGCGCGGGCATGCTTCGCGGCGTCGTCTCCGCTTCCGCCCAGGCGGACCAGACGGCGTATCTCGGCGGCTTGGGTGCGTCTCGTTACGCCGCTGGTCTCGGCCAATACGAGACATTGCTCGGGCCGTCTTACATCCAGGCTAGTGCCGACGCCGATACGAACAGCCCAGACAGTGACTCCAACGCGTCCACGGACAAGTACTTTTCCCGACTACAAAGGGTGATGGCGAAGGCTACGAGCCTCGGCCTCGACCACTCGAAGGTCGCCGACACCATGCAAGGGATGCTGCAAATCGCGGCGAGCAGCGGCAGTGCAAATATCAATCCGGGTGGGCTCGCGAACCTATGGGGCCGTCTCGCGGGTAGCGGTGCTGCCAATATGCGTGACGGTTCGGGTGTCCTCTCAGCTATGAGCAGCCTCTCCGGCGAGTCCAGCTCGCTCGGCTATAGTGGCAATACCATCGGCAATATGGCCTTGCAGCGTTGGGTTAACCAAAAAGGCGGGATGCAATCCACGGCGGCGGGCGTTGCGAAGCAGCTGGGCATAGGTGGAACACCCACGCCGCAACAATCCTACCTTATTTCCAATGCCGTAGATGCCGCGAAGCAAGGAAACGTGCTAGCTTATGCATCGTCGATTAAGAGTATGCTGACACCGAGCCAGATGCTGGATGCGGATATTCAGTATACTGGTGGAATGGGGCTCACGGGCGCCGCGCAGACAGCTGCCATCGCCAGTATGAGCGGCATGCCGGTGAGTGACGTCGCCGCTTATCTTTCGCAGCCCAGTGGTGGCAATCTGCCAGACGTCCCCGGAAGCGTGAAATACGGGCGCATCAGCGATTACAACTTCCAGGCCATTATGGATGCGGCGAAGGCGACGGGCGTTGATCCACGTTCTTTGCTAGCTACGGCAGCGGTAGAGTCCAACTTCGGCAACGACCCGAACGCGAGCAAAGGTGGGCACGGCGGGATTCTCGAAGTGACCCGCGACACCTTCAACGATGGCCAGAAGAACGGCTATATCGACCGCGATGTAACCTGGGACCAAGTGCAGAGTGACCCACGTGTCGGAGCCTTAGTCGGTGCAGAGGTCTGGAAGCAGAAATCAAAAGGCGGCAAAAGCGCCTTGCAAACGGCGCTCGCATACAACGGCGGTGGAAACGGTAAATATGGCCAGCTTTGGGGTGCCGCATACGATAACCTGGGGAATTTAAACCTCGCGCAAAATGGCTTGCTGTCTAAAGCCCAGACCCTCGACATGGGTGTAGCAGAGCAGGTATTCAAGACCACGGATGCGACCTTCGGCGGTAGCCTGGGTGACAGCGTTATATCTCTTGCGGGCAACGTTGCTACCGCGTCGGACTCTGTCGCAGCATTCGCAAGCGCCGTGCAAAAAGCTATGGCAGAAATTAGTGGCGGTCACGACAAGGGTTGGACTCAGCACCCCAGCGGTAACAGCTTCGGCGGTGGCGGCTTCCACGGGTTCAAGACTGGTCACGAAAGTTCAGAATTCACCCGCCCAGGCGGGGCACGCGGACCCGGTCCGAAGCAAGCTTAATACAGGAAATTATCGACATGATTATAGAGTTCAGCAATGGATCTATCCGTTGCGCTTCCGCCCCACGACCACGCAATCGGGAACAGTTGATTGCCCACTACCGCAAGGCCTTCCAGCCTTCGCTACGGCAACCCGGCAACCGTGTACGGAAAGCCCTGGGCGGATCAATTTCAGGCTTTCGTCTGTATCTGATGGAGGAGGTAGGCATGGACTACGACACAGCGGACATCTATTCCAACGCGCTCGCACACATGCTCGCCACGTAGTGACTTAATCCTCTTCGCCGTAAAGGCGAAGCCCCTGGGTGACGGTTACTATGGTGGGGCCTCACCCCGGGGTCGATAGTTTCGCCATATGGTGAAAAGCCTGGGGGCGATGTAGAGGCCCAACCCCATCGTCCCCCGGTAAAAGAAAACCCGCCGATTAGGGCGGGCCGTTCGGCATTCAGTTGTAGGCGATTAGGTCAGCGGCGCAACGTGAAGGTTGGCTCGACCCGCGTCCGCCACGTGGCTTCGTTCAAGTCGTATGCGGCATCCGGTGACATGCGCGGTGCGGGCTGGCCGAGTTGCACGGGGTTCGCGGACTTCCACGGCTCGGCATGCTCCGGTGCCCATGGGCGGGCAGCTTGCTGACGGAGCCACTTCTCACGCGATGTCTCCCTCGGCCACAATGTGTAGATGCATACCCCAACGAAGAGCGCTACTGGTGCGGCGAACATCGCCCAGACGACGCCCATTTCCGCGTCTTGCCCGAAGAGTCCCCCGGCAATAATCGCGAAGATGCCGAAGATTACCACCAGCGCACCGGCTGCCACCCTGCACAGCAAGGCGACGATCCGCCATGCGAACCACGTCTGGACGAAGTTCATTGGCTCGCGGTCATTGGGGTGGTTGTCGTAGCCGTTCATGAAATGCCTCCCGCTTAATACCGTGCCAATATACACGGGCGGGACGGTGGAGTCGAATCCATTCCGATGCCGATCCAAGTGTTTCCGTCTCACTAGTTTCCCTTATAATACGCGATATATCGTAATTGCGATATCGATTTCTCACACTGCCGGGCAATACGTGCCGAAATGGCTATAGAGGCTATTTCGCTTTCTCGCATTGAGCTAGAAAGCGTTGTGCATAGGCTAGCGATGCATCTTCAACAAAACTGGAGTTAATTACCCACAGCCAGCCGCTCAACGTGCCACACAGAAAGAGTTCGACTATAATTCCGGCGATCAGCTGAGATTGATCAGATCGCGCGCAGATGAAGTAAGTGTTACCTGCCAATGCCATCAGGGTCAGCAATATCGCGACGAGCTTTAGCCCGAGTAGATTCCTACGAAAGCCATATGTGATGTTCTCACTATGTAGCATGGAACTCTTGGTATTTGGCCGAGTGTGTTCAAGTAGCCAATCCACAGCAGAGTGATAGCTGTCCGATGCAGCAATGGGGTCCGCCCTCTCCTGCTCCAGATCAGGCACCTCTAGCCCGTGCTTCCTCAAATATCTATGGTAACGAGCCTTCGTCGTCGCGGGAATATGCGGGTCCGCGTGGCTAAGTAGGGCGGCGGTCTTCGCCTTTCCCACTTTGTTGCCAAGCTTCTTTTCCACTCTACGACCCTGGTATCGAACGAATTGAACAAGGCCGTAGATTAATCCGCACCCTACGACCAGCGAGACAAGGCTACCCAGTAATGTCCAGACCGTGGGGAGCCAGAGGAGTATGACCACGAACGTAGGCAACAAACAGAGGAGGGCTGGAGATATGCGAGCTATCCGGTCGTAGCGGTCAAACCCGCTCGCGGTTAGAAACTGTTCCCATGCCACCTAAGGCTATTCTTCCATGTCTTCGGGGTAAGCTACCGGGATCGCTGCGCTCCAGCCGGCTCGGGCAGGTGCGTTGTGGCCCGTGCGCGTGGTGCCCCTGCCGTCATCGGTTGAGATGAGCTTTGCACCCCGATGTATGAACGCCCGCTTTACCACCTTGCGCGGATGCTGTTCGTCCTCTTCTGCCGCGCTTACAATCGCTGTGAAGCTTTCCAATCCTGAGGCCGGAGGGCTCAGCAGGCGCTCTCCAAACCAGCGGTCAAGGATTTCCGTCGATACGTTATGGCGCCCGCCGTGATGCGGGACCTGAAAACGGTTCACGCCTCCGGGGAGTGTTAAGCCAACAGCAGGTGCATAGTTGGCGGCTTCGGTCAGCCCATCCCTACCGGTGTCGGCAGTTAATACGATGGTCTGATTGCAAAGACGTGCGAACTGTACAACGCTCATCTCATTCTCGTTGCTCGTACCATCTTGGGGAAACACTTCAAGCCCCCAGGAGGCTCGAATGAACGCTGTTGTGGCCCTCGCGGCATCGAAGACGAACTGACTGGCGCGCACTAGCATATTGTCGTGAGCCGTCTCCTCCGGCGTTTTGGCAGATGAAGCCACCAAGTTCAGGTATCGTGCCCGAGTGGGAGATAAGACTGTGAATTCGCCTATTCTGACTCCCTGTAGGGGTTCACAAATTTTGATACCCCTGCGGTTCGCGATCTTCTCCAACTCCGCAAGATAAGGATATGCCTCACGTAGTCGTCTCTTCAGATTTTCCGGATTGCTATAGGAAAATCTAGGGAGCAACTCATCAACATAGTTCCAAGGCAGCAGCATCCAGAGAGTCCCAATTGCAAAACTCTCAATAACTGCCTGCAAGCCCTCTGCATGATCTTGATCGGGATGCGTCACTACGACGTGGTCTATAAAGGCTGGTCTGTCGTAGAACTGATTGATGTGCGCAACAAGCTTTTCGCCCGTTGCCTGATAGCCTCCATCCACCACGTGAATGCAAAGACTGCCACCCACTTCATATCTAATTCCAATTGCGTCGCCACTTTTGGCTGTGTGAACTTCTAGAAAATCGATCTCGAAGAAATCGGCCACGCAAGATGTCCTTCCGCGTTCAAATTCAGGTTTGCGAGGTAAAAAACGTGCTCACAAATGAAGAGCCGTCCGGCTAGTGCGGACCACCGTCAACACCTGATCTTGTGCCTAAAGTCGCAAATTGACAGCTACATATAGTACGCCGCGAGTCGCAGCAGATGCGCAATTATTGCACTTCCTAATTCGCCTCAGATAGGCATCCGGTTAGTTAACGTACTGCGGTTTGATGCCCCGCCTTGTGGATTACGGGGATTTGTAGCCTCAACTCCAACCGTATTGCGTGATTACCCTGTTCAACGAAAAAGCCGCTCAGCGAGCGGCTTTTCTACGTCGAACGCTGTTAGCGTCTAGGTCACCCGCCAACCGCCCCGCGCCGCCGCCGCCGAATAACCCGACACCGGAAACCCATCGCGTCCAGCTCATCCAGCAGCGCCACCGCTTCCGGCTCGGAGGCATCCAGGGGACGGGACAAGCGCAGACACACATCGGCTTGCCCACCGCAGGAGAATGCCTTGCCCAGCCGCTTCGTGATGACCGGGGTGTTGGGCAGTTTCAGTACCCGCCATATCCGCGCGGGCTCGGAATTTTCGGGATAAGGCGTCACGTCCATGATTAGGACGGCAGCCTCCCCGCCGTCGCGCCATCTCCGCAGCATGACCCGGTGGGCTCGGCGGGCTCAAGTTCGAATTGCAAGTCATCGATAATGCGCCACCCATCCCGGGGGATGAGGGCGGGGCAATCGTCATATTCCTCGGCATCCAGGGCATGTAGGGCAGCATCCAATGCTTTGCCGAAAGTATCCTTGTCGGGAGGCAGACCGGACTCAAGGGCTTCGATTACCACGTCCAGAGCCTTGCCAAGAAGACTGGCGGGCGGAGGGGGCGCGGGATTCGTGATGGCGGTTGTTATGTCTGACATAATATAACTCCTACTGTTGGTGGGTTGCTATGGCAATGATATTGCAGCAATCCCCAATACTTATAAAGACGGTCTTAAGTATGCCTAAATTGTCGAAAGACCGTAGTGGACTCTCGCGGGACTTGAGGTAATATAATTGCCTGCCAAGAAGTATACATCTCACATGTATACTTCGGACTGCTAGGTTCAAATCCTTAGACTGCGGGTTTTTATTCTGCTGGCCGATCTCCGAGCAAGGGATATCTTGCCACGTGGTGCGCAAGGGTAACCCAGTTCGGCCGGGCGCGGCATTTCCCACATACTAACCGCCGCACGACTGACCCCACCTTGGTCGCGTTGCCCATCGCCTCAATCAGATCTTCGACGGGTAGCTCACGTGGCCGGGGGCATGACGGGCTTGGGCACTGGACAATGATGCGCCAGCCCGACCATTTTCCGAGAGGTTCGCGCAAGGCCTCTTGGCCCCGCCTGCGGCGTCGCTCGCCTTCCGCTGCTCGTACGTCCGCGTCATCGTCCATACCCGGCACATATATGAGTTCGCTTATGGGGGAACATACCGGGAACTTACGTTCCGGGGGAGTCACATCTCGGGAATCATGGTCCGATTTGCCTCAAACTGAGGCGCGGCCGAGGCTGCGGGCTAGCGCGTGCCCGCTTTTCGTCACGTCTACCAGCACCGACCTTCTATCGCCGGGATCGATGACCCGGCGCACCAGGGCGTGTTCCGTAAGTCTGTCTAACGCCCGCGTTATTGCTGGTTTGCTGACATCAAGAGCCGCCGCGAGACCCCGAACGGTTTGCCGCGTTTCGGCGGTATGGGCGGTTAAAAGCACCGCGAGCTGCCGCATAGAAAGGTCGGGGTCTTTCGTTCGCACCATCCCGAGGACGCTGCTAAGCAGCCCCAAAAGAAGCTTGTCGCTAGTTGCCTCTTCGTCGCGAGGGCGCTGGGCCATGGATTGTATCGTTCCGTAACGTGTTCGCCTCTAAGTGATCTAATTGTGACCGATTAGCGAGCCGCCTCACAGTTTCGTGAGCATCAATCACCGCAATTAGATCAGTGGTTCGGATTTGATGACGAATGGCGCCCCCCCCCCGCGTTAGCCTTGGGGACAGCCGCCGACAGCGCGGCGGAGCGGCTCGGACGGCTTGGCGTTACCGGGGATCACCTTCCCGAGGAGGTTTCGCACCTTCGATTCGACCGACGTGTCGGCTGCCATCGAAAAGTTCGGCGGTCTCCCGTGGCGCCAACACCTTCGCTACCGCCGACCGTGCCGATACATCGTCGGCGCCACCAGCAGTCTAAACTTCGCTCGCCAATGCGAGACGCCCACCCGCAGCGGTGCGGTAGAAATTGTAATTAGCCATGCCGATTGTTGTCCCGTGTACGCACTTCCATCTGCGCGCGCTCGGACTTAGCGCCGTCATGTAACCGCCGCACAACGGGTGCTCTCACAAGACCGCAACATAGCTGTGTGTTCCGATCCACCGCCTGTATTTAATTACAACTGCTCGGAGACTTACGCGGCAGTTCTAGCAGGCCTTTCGGTAGGGCGAAGCCATCCAACAGCATATCCGCCCATAACTATGCCAGTTCCCGTCTAAGAGAAGAGTAGGCGGCGCTACTAGAGCATGCCGTACGATTTGAGGACCGCGCATACGCCTGAGATGGCCAACCCCGTGGCTGACATGGCGACCAGGAATATTTTGAACTGTAATTATTCTTCATCGTGAGCCTTCCGATGGAGGAATGGGAAGCCTGTCGAGTTTCAGAAGAAGGCTGTCGATGATCAGGGAAGCGCCTAAAGTCCTATCGGTTCCCTCATGAATGCGGTGGAGATTGGCGCGGACTACGATCGCCTGCCCTTCCTCTTGGGTTAGGGCACCCGAGCCTTCCAGGTATCGCAAAAGCCCGGTGAGCACGGCTTGTGGGGATAGAGCATTGTGGGCGCGCGGCATGGCTTGGCTCCATATGGAACGGCTCTGCCTTACCTACGTGCGACTAATACTTTTGGATGAGCTATTCGCCACCGGGTAGTTCGGCGCCCGTGATTTTGCCCACGTGGCGGATGCCCTCCCACAGTTCGGCCGTCTCTTGCGGGGCTAAAGACAGCGCAACGACCTCGCGTGCGGACGCGTCATCGGCGCACGCAACTTCACCGGTGCTTACCACATGACCAGCCGTACCCAGACGGTAGAAGGTGTAGACAACCAACCCGTTCACCCCTGATTAGGCGAGCAGGAGTAGAAGGGGAATCTGTCCCTCCTGCGGCCCTTCCTGGGCAATGGTGTGAATGTCAGACAACCCCAGCTGCGCGGCCTCGCCACGTTGCGGTCTGGCCGGCCGGCACCTCAGCGATAAGCGGGGTTCCCAAGGCGCCTACAGAGCGCTCGCCCGCTCGGCGTCACTTCGAGCCTTGCGGCGCGCGTTTACTTTCGCCTCGACCCCGGCGCAGATGATTTTGGCGATGGCGGATGAGATTGACGGGACGCTCCAGGACCAGGCGGCCTAGTCGTCACCCATGACGTGCCGTGCAGCGCGTCCGCCGACATAGACCAGCGCGGCGGACGCTAAGAGTATTGCGGCGCGGGCCATTTCGTCGCCGCTGTCGACGCTCGCAGTGTTCAACAATGATGCGACGAACTCGAGCGAGGCCATCACCAAGAGAGCAGCCGTCGCGACAATCCAAAGCCACCACGCCGCTCGGGCAAACGCTTCCGAGCGCTCCAGTGTCTCGATGCCCACAACCGTTTTCATCAGTTTCCTTCCCGCTGCGGGTTATTGACGCAGTTGCTCTACCTGCGGTGATCCTAACGCCCTATCAGCTCGCGCGTAAAGACGCCGCGTCCGCTTATCGATCTGCAGGACACTGGCCAGGACGGCACAACGGTCCGCGAGATGATGCCTGAATGAGCGCGCGGCTACGGAAGGTAGCGAGCACCTTCCCCCCTGCAAATCGAGCTAGTTTGATTCCTGACGACTGACGCGGCAGAGCACTGCTAAGACTGCATCCAAAGAGAAATCCAACGGCATCGAAGCGGGAAAGATCGTCAGGCCGGCGGGATTTGCGCTCTGCAACTGGTTAGCTCGTCCAGCTGCCTAAGCATGTCTCGAAGGAGTTCCCGCCCGGCAGTTACCTGAAGCGCTCCGAGTACTTCCTTTCTGCCTGATAGCGCCAACACAGCCGCGAGGACATGATCCGATTCCTTCAGCAGAAGAACGAGATGATCGCCGCGAGGACCGTTCTTAGCGGCAAACCAGTTCTTAACGGCTCTCTCGTGGGAGCCCGTTAAGCGCGCAACCGTCTTGATTGCCGAAGTGTGCTGCCCGTAGCCGTCCCTGAGCGCCTTTGCCATCGCACCAGCGAATGTAGACCGAGATGAGCTGCCCGGAATCTTTAGGTCCAACTTAGATAACGACATTCCTGTAGTCCCTCCGTGATGATGGCGGGGTAATTGTCGCTCGCGGAACGCGTTAGTCGGAAGGGTGACGAGCAACCGTGTCTGGCCCGCTGAACTCTAAACGTGTGAAGAACCTAGACCAGGCAATCAAAGCTGCGCTCTATGTGCGAATGTCGACTGACTTGCAGAAATATTCCGCCGAGAACCAAGAGATTGCGCTAATTGCATACGCGGCGAGTCATGGCATGGAGGTTGTTCGCACCTACGCTGACGAAGGCCGCAGTGGTCTAAATCTCGGAGGACGAGACGCGCTTCAGCAGCTCATTGCTGATGTGGAGAGTCGCCGTGCAACTTTCACAGTCGTCCTCGTATATGATGTTAGTCGATGGGGACGCTTTCAAGACGCCGACGAGAGCGCCTACTACGAGCACCTCTGCAAGCGTTACGGGGTCAATATACATTACTGTGCCGAACAATTCGAGAATGACGGTAGCATGTCGTCGACCTTGATCAAAGGTCTCAAGCGCTTCATGTCAGGCGCCTATAGTCAAGATCTGTCTAAAAAAGTCTTCCTCGGTTCGTCCCGGCTCATTTCGCTGGGATTTCGGCAGGGGGGTGTTGCGGGCTATGGCCTTCGTCGACTACTCGTGGACGAACACCTTGTACCTAAAGGCGAGTTACTGCGTGGTCAGAGGAAGCATCTTCAGACGGACCGCGTAGTGTTAGTTCCCGGTCCTCTGATCGAGGTCGAAACGGTGTCAAGGATTTACCACCTCTTCACAAGCGGAGGACTAACCGAGAGCGGAATTGCGGGGATTTTGAATAGTGAAGAGGTCGGAAGGGGCGACTCGGCCCAGTGGAGCCGCGCCACTGTGCACGAGATCCTAACAAACGAGAAGTACTTAGGGAACAATCTTTACAATAGAACTTCCGCGAAGTTGAAGCAGAAAAAGACACGAAATCCTCCGCAGGATTGGGTAAGAGCCACGGGTGCCTTCACGCCACTTGTCGATGCAGATATGTTCTCGCGAGCTCAAAGCATTGTAGGTCGACGCACTCGACGTTGGACGGATGACGAAATGTTGACGCTCCTGAGAGCGCTACTGGACAAAGCTGGCCGTCTTTCGCGCGTGCTTATAGACGAGCAAAAGGAGATGCCTTCGAGCACAATTTACCGAAGACGATTCGATGGTTTGGCAAATGCGTATGCGCTCATCGGATACCATACCGACCGCGACTACCAGTACATCGAAGTCAAGCAGCGCCTTCGCATTCTGCATCCAACGATTATATCCGAGTTGATAGACGGGATTCACAGCTCTGGAAGCAGCATTGAAAGAGATAGCGGAACTGATTTGTTGCGGATCAATGATGAGTTTACCGTTTCAGTCGCCGTAATGAGATGCCGCACCTTAGCAAATGGCGGCCATCGTTGGAATATGAAACTCGACTCTCGGTTCCCTTCGGACTTAACAATAGCGGTAAGAATGGCGCCGGGTAACCTCGAATCGAGAGACTTCTATTTCCTTCCTCGATGGATCCTCGGGGGTGGGCAACTCAGGCTGTCAGAAAAGAACGGCTTGTTTCTGGATGCTTTGCGATTTGACCATATGAGCAAGCTGTTCGACATCGCAGAACATATCCCTATCAGGAGGCAGGATGACCGGTGATTCTTTGCCCGTGCACGACTTGCCGATCGCTAGTATCGCCGTCTTGAATCCAAGAGTTCGCCACAGAAAGACCTTTGGCGAACTGGTCGAAAGTATCGCTAAACTTGGGCTCAAAAAGCCGATAACCGTGCGTTCTCGTCCAGATCGTTCTGGATTTGACCTTGTCTGCGGCCAAGGAAGACTCGAGGCCTATATTCAATTGGGGCAGACAACCATCCCGTGTCTTATCGTGGACGCCACTCTCAACGACTGCTTGGTAATGAGCCTTGTCGAAAACCTTGCTCGAAGGAAGCACAGTCCTCTAGAACTTGTTCGCGAGATCGGCTCACTAGTAGAGCGAGGATATGCGCCCATCGAAATTGCCCGAAAAACCGGTTTTAGTCTTGAATACGTGTCGGCGATTTGCCTTCTTTTTGCGAATGGGGAGGAACGCCTTCTATCCGCAATGGAGCGAGGTGTTATCCCGCCCGGCATTGCGATCGAGATAATGCGGGCAAAAGACGAAGATGTTCAGCGTGCTCTGGCTGAGGCCTACGAAACGAGAGCCTTACCCGGCAATCAGATCGTTGCCATACGTCGAATCATCGAGGCGCGCAATTCCCTCGGTAGATCGCTGTGCAACAGCCCGAGTGGCAAGTCTCGTGCGAGCCGCGTAACAGCGACCGCACTTATCAGGGCGTATCAAGATCAGACGCAGAGGCAAAGAGCGCTAGCGAGGCAATCTGAGTTAGCTAAAAAGAGATTGCTCATAATCTTCACCACAATGAAGACATTGGTCAAAGACGAACACTTCATGACCCTGCTTCGAGCCGAGGACCTAGAGACCATGCCCAAGCAGCTAGTAGACCGTCTACACGAGGCGGAGGTTTAGTCGTTGACACAGCAGGTATCCTCAACATTTGAGAAGAGAACCCGCCTTCTGCAAGTCGAAGCGATTCTGCCTACGCGACAGATCACGACGCGAGTTAGGTGCTCACCCAGGTTTAGGCGGGTCGAAGCATCGCTCAAGGAAGTGGGGCTGGTGGAACCGCTAGTAGTCTCGCCACTCGTGGGATTCCCCGAGCGGTGGCTCCTCTTAGACGGTCACATACGACTGGCAGTTTTGCATAAACTTGGACGAAAAGAAGCAAGGTGTCTCATTGCGACCGAAGACGAAGGCTTTACCTACAATAAGAGGGTCAACCATCTCGCAACTGTTCAGGAGCACTTGATGATAGTCCGCGCGTTAGAGCGCGGCGTCGAGGCATCTCGCATTGCTGCGGCATTAAATATCGATCTCAGAAGCCTAAATATGCGCCGACAACTGCTGAATGGAATATGTCCCGAGGTGGTTGAATTGCTTAAGGACAAGATGGTCGGTGCGGAGGTCTTCTCCTCACTCAGAAAAATGAAGCCGCTTCGCCAGATCACCGTGGCTGAGCTCATGATCGCGGGTGGGAATTTGACGTCCACATACGCTCGGGCACTGCTATCTGGCACACGCGCTACTGATTTGAAAGATGTCCAATCTACGAGAAGAAAGACGTTGTCCCCAGAGCAACTTACCCGAATGAACCGTGAATCTGAGGCGCTACAGGCTGACTATCGAAACATCGAGCATTCATACGGCGAGGCGGTACTGGACCTCTTCGTTGCGACTGGCTACATAGCAAAGCTCCTAAGAAATATTGAGGTAGAACGATATTTGATGAGGAAATATCCGGAACTTGCAGAGGGACTCTCGCAAATCGTTTCCGCGGCTGCGCCAGAGCACGGCCTCGCCGCCTGACTCGGAAACCGCTCTTGCGTCCGAGCTGAACATCCCGCGGATCGAGTTTGGCTGTTGGAATCGTCGGACACTTTGCTGTTTCTGAGGACAGATCCGACTGCATAGAAAGTGCAAGTCACAGCCGCCAATCCGAGTCCCTTCTTATTTCAGAGATAGCTACTGAGCATAGACTCCGATGAGCTTGTCGGACTCGAACCAATCGTTAGCACTGTCGGATGGTTGCCGTTGGTTTCAGCTACAAAGCGTTGGCCAGCGGCCCGCATGGCGCAAACCGGGACTCTTCCACCTCATCGCTCGCATTTTTGTGTCGCTGGTGTTCGGCAGTCTCCTCTTTCTCCAGGGCATCGGCTTCATGTCATTCCTGGACCCAGCTTCCAGTCATCGATGCCTTAGACTTAGATGGGACATAGCCTTGTCGGCTTGCCCTTGGCCCGGGCACCTATCCCTCGCAGCGCTGGATATGCCCTCATCTTTGCCCAGCAGAGAGATGACTCCTTTGGAGCACCGCGAAGTTTAGAGAGGAAACGTCGGCAGCGCCAGGCGTGTTTCAGTGTCAACCCGCGAAACCGATCGAAAGGGAAATTGGGCGCGCACAACAGGTTGATCAACCGCAGGGCGCCGCGTCAACTCGAGACGAAGCGAGTTCTCAACACCTCCAGCAAGTGCGCATCAACGATTTGAGGATGCGGGCCGGTGTCGCCGCACTGCGAAGCCCATTATACGCCGCAAGGCGATAGCGCCAGAAAGGAGCGGGTATCCTTTTGCTTCAAGCGCGGAGGTGGTCCGAAGATGTCGCCTCTAGATTGCTAGCCGCGCAGCCTGAAGGGATCCAAAGGGGCTTCTCATCTCTAATCGCGACCTGCCCACCGCAATGATGTGGCTATCCCATCCGGCGTTGTCCAACCGAACAACGACACTAAGGATGATAAATAACGGCGGTGACCAGGCTGGAGCTTCGCTTTCCTTCTACGGCTCACTGTTTAGGCTTCGCCCTTTCCTTTGCTTGATCTTGAAAGTGACCGCATGAGGCGGGTAAGATGGCGGCTCACCGCTACTCGTCGCAACTGAATGGGGTTTGGCTGGCGTCGAAAAGCATTTGGTGGCAGCATACTGCGGCGGCTGTTTAGTTTATTGAGGGGGACCGGCTCGTGCGGCCCCACAGACATGTCTCGATCTAGCCTCTTTTGAGGATTGAACCTCATCTGCTGCCTGATCGACATATTAGGGCGTTGCTATATTTTGAGGCGGCCAAGGTCGTCGGGGGCGAATAAGTGGCGACAACGGTAGTTGAGCAAAAGACGGCAGATCAGTGGGGAGGGTCCAGCGTAGTTAGGCTCTTCGATGAAACACGGAGGCGCCTTGTCGAGACTGGGACGCGGAACAGGCTCGTCCATGTCAATCGCTCCAATAGCCGAGGCAATATCCTCAACATTGTGAACGAGCAGTCAAATGACGTCCATGCCTTACTCGCCGATGGCAAGACGATGCGGTTTCTCGCAATCGGCAGCGAAAAAGAAGAAGAACAGAGCGGGACCTCCTATGCTGATTCAACGGATGAAGGCTTCGACAAGGAGCGCTACACGGACGCGCATCTCGAAACGAGACTAGGCCGAGAGGCGCTACTGAAGAAGCTGCTAAAGATCGCCCGCGAGGCGCAGACTGCTGAAGAGGAATCGGGCGTTAACATCCTCTACCTTGCAATGGGCTTTCTTACTTGGTTCGAGGACAAGACCTCCAGCGTTCCCCGTGAGGCGCCGCTTATTTTGCTTCCTGCGGAGTTGGTTCGCAATGCACGCACTTCGACCTACGACATCCGTGCGCGTCACGAAGACGTGCTCACCAACCTTCCTCTGCAACAGAGGCTGAAGGATGACTTCGGAATCGATCTCCCCGAACTCAAGGTCGATGAAGACTGGAAGCCTGGCGACTATTTCGCGGAGGTCGACGCCGTCATTGCCGAACGTCAACGCTGGAAGATTGAGCCGAACGCGATCCAGCTAGGCTTCTTTAGTTTCAGCAAGTTGCTTATGTTTCGCGACTTGGCGATCGACTCCTGGCCAGAAGGCGCGCTGGGGTCGCATGCTCTAACGCGAGGCCTCCTTTATGAGGGCTTCGATAGCCTAGAGGAACCTTTCGGCAAAGGCGTCCGCTTGGACGAAGTGCTGCCGCCTGAAAAGCTTTTCCATGTCGTGGACGCTGACGCTTCTCAAGCCAAGGTGATCGAAGAGGTCCGGGCGGGCCGCAATCTGGTCGTCCAGGGGCCGCCGGGGACGGGCAAGTCGCAGACGATCACGAACATCATCGCCGCGGCCACCAAAGACGGGAAGCGCGTGCTCTTTCTGGCTGAGAAAATGGCGGCGCTGTCCGTAGTGCATGACCGACTTGTAAAGGTTGGCCTGCGCGACGTCTGCCTGGAACTTCATTCGAGGACCGCGAATAAGAAGACGGTCCTTGGCGAGCTAGCGCGTACTATCAGTGAAGGTAGCGCGGTTCCCAAAGTGCCGACCGCGCCGGTCGCTCTCACGGGTGTACGGGACCGGTTGAACGTAATTGCAGAAGCCCTGCATCGACCACTCGGCACCACGGGCGAGACAGCATATAGCGTGCTCGGCCGCCAAGCCCGGTACATCGGGGCGGGTCACGCACCTCCCAGCATGGCTACCGACGCTCTCGCTGCGATGACTAAGGAGGACGAGGCTCGAGTGATCATGGTCGTTGAGCGATATGGTCATCTTCTCGCGGTTGAGGGGCGCTGGGAAGCCCATCCATTTGCCGGCACGCGAAATCTGAATCTCCAGCCCGTGGATCTTGCCCGACTGGGTCCTCTATTGGGTAGGGCGAAGCGAGGCGCCGAATCGCTTTCGGTCGCTTTGCATAAGCCGCTTGAGGCACTTGCGCTGAAACTTCCACGTGCGTTGATTACTCTACGACCTCTGAATGATCTTCTGGAGCGTCTCGAAGGAATACCCATTGGCGCGGAAACGATAGCTCGCGCGATGCTGTCAGCGTCTGATTTGCCTCGGCTTCAAGAAACCCTGCAAGCTGGAGCCAAATGGAAGGAGGCACACGGTCAGGCCAAAACCATCTTCGTCGACGCCGCGTTTGATGCGACTGTCTCCAATTTGCGCGGTCCGCTCGTCGCGGGAGCACAATCCTTCCTTGCCAGATGTGGCGGGGCGTACCGCGGCGCATCTCGCGAGCTTGCAGGGCTACTGCGTAATCCAATTCCCAAGACGGCCGGCGAGCGGCTTGAACTTGTTGATCAACTAGCTCGCACATCGCTGATGAAGACCCTGTGGAGTAACCAAGCCGATTACTGCCGCCAAACACTAGGCAGTGAGTGGCGCAATGAGGGCACGAATTTCACAAGTTTGCTGTCAATTGCGGAGTGGTGCGTTCGCTTGTCACGATCTGCGATACAAAGCTCGTGCGATTTAATGCTGTCACTTGCTGGCGCCGCTGAATCGCTCGTGACGCTGCGCGAAGATCTGCGAGAAGCAGAATCAGCGGCGCGCCCCACTTTAAAAGAGACCGCCGACCTTCTCAACCTCGATCCAACCGTGCTGGGCCGTGAGGGGCTGGACGGTTCAGATCTTGTCGGCCTGGCTGCCCGTTTTGGGGAGATGGCACAGGGCATCGACCGTTACCAGCCGTGGACGGAGCTCGCACGCTTGCACGGCACCCTTCACGCCGCTGGTGTTGCGGATCTCGCCGAGCGCATGCGCGCAGGGGTGCTGGACGGCGCCGCGGCTTCCGCTGAATTGCGCTTCGCGCGAGCCGAACACCTCTGGAGACTGGCTATTGAGGAAAACCCGGTGCTCGCCGACATAAGCATGGTGAAGCGGCACGGCCTGGTTAAGACCTTCTCCGAGCTCGAGCGGCAACGTCTGATCGACAATGTAGTAAGCATCCTTGCCGGACATCTCAGCCAAGTTCCGCAGGGTGCAATGGGCGAAATGAAGGTCATCAGGGGAGAGATTGGAAAGAAGCGGGGGCAAATCGCGCTTCGCCAGCTGTTCGAGAGAGCGGGTACGGCCGTCCAGCGGATCAAGCCGGTACTGCTGATGAGCCCAATCTCCGTAGCGCAATATTTGCCGCCTGGAGTAATCTCCTTTGACCTTTTGATCATCGACGAAGCCTCACAGGTCCGTCCCGAGGATGCGCTGGGGGCGATCGCACGCGCCGATCAGATCGTGGTCGTCGGAGACAAGAAGCAGCTTCCACCTTCGTCCTTTTTTGACCGGGTACTAGCGGACGAGGAAGACGATAAAGAGGGAGACGATGAACATCCAGGTGCCGACCTGCTCGAGGGCGCGGCGAAGTTGGGTTCAATGGAGAGCATTCTCACGCTTTGCGAGGCGCGTGGTCTAAGCTCAAGGATGCTCACGTGGCACTATCGTTCGCGCGATCCGTCGCTGATTGAGGTTTCGAATCGAGAGTTCTACGAGAGTGGTCTTGTTCTACCTCCGTCCCCTCTTCAAGAGGATCCCGCGTATGGTCTATGCTTTACGCAGGTGGATGGCGTCTATGACAAGGGCGGAAAGCGGGACAATCGAAGGGAGGGCGCGGCGATTGTCGCCCGCGTAGCGGAACATGCCCGCGCCCATCCATCTCTCTCGCTTGGGATCGTGACTTTCTCCTTCGCCCAGCGTAACCTCATCACCGAGCTTCTCGAGGTTGCTCGCCGCAGCGACGCTACCCTTAACACTTTCCTTCGGGAAGGTCAGGCTGAAGACGTCTTCATAAAAAACATCGAAAACGTGCAGGGCGATGAGCGGGACGTGGTCCTGGTCAGCGTAGGCTATGGACCGGTCGTCCCGGGCGGTCGGCTCACCAGCATGTCATTCGGTCCTGTGAACGGAGAGGGGGGTGAACGTCGTCTCAATGTGCTCTTTACACGGGCGCGCGTACGGTGCGAGGTCTTTGCCTCGTTTGAGCCTGGCGACATCGATGTAAGCCGGACAAAAGGTGAAGGACCTCGCATCCTCAAGCGCTTTCTCGAGTTCGCAAAGAATGGGCGGCTCGAAGAGAGTTCGCCGTTAGGCCTTGAGGCAGACTCCGCTTTTGAGGAGGACGTCGCGGAGGTCATTAGAGGCTACGGCTTCCTTGCTGACCCGCAGGTAGGATCGGCTGGTTTCCGAATCGACCTTGGCGTTCGCCACCCTGAGAAGCCGGGCACATATATTCTCGCGGTCGAGTGCGATGGCGCAACATATCATAGTGCTCTATGGGCACGCGAGCGAGATCGCTTACGGCAAGACGTGCTTGAGCATCTCGGGTGGTGCTTCCATCGAGTTTGGAGCACCGATTGGTTTTACAATCGACGAGCGGAGATCGAGCGGCTGCACAAAGCCTTAGTTGACGCTCGGGAGGCTGCGCAGCACGGAGTCCGCATAACTGGCGCTAACCAGTCGCGGCAGACATCCAATCTATCAGCCGAACCAGAAGTCACTAAGTTCGAACTTCCGGAGTTCGCTGCGAGGCAGATGCCCTCATATCAACGCGCGGTTTTCCCCGTCAATAGTTGGCAAGAACCTCACGAGGTTGCGGTTTCGACATTGGCTGATCTGGCGAAGCGCATCATCTCAGCCGAAGGGCCGATTCACGTGGACGAAGTTGCGCGGAGGATTGCCGCCTGCTTCGGCAAAGACAAGGCCGGATCGCGCATCCTTGCCGCGACACGATCCGCGCTCTCGCGAGCGCAGTCGTTGGACCGAGACCTCCTGTCGCACGAATCGTTTTGGTTCACCCTCGAACAGTCGGGGGCGCCCCCGGTCAGGGATCGCTCCGCCGAGAGCGGGGCCACCCTAAAGGCAGCGTGTATCTCCATGCTTGAGATCAAGGCCGCGCTGACGATTGCGCGGGATGACAACGCTGGAGGCGAAGTCGCCGATCTCATCCGCACGGCGGCGCGGCTGCTTGGGTTCAGACGCGTGGGGCCTGATCTTCAAGTCAGGATCACCGCGGCGCTTTGATTTCAGGTGAAGCAGCTCGCCGCGACGGTATGCGGCCATAAACTCGACGCAAGGGCCAATTGTTCATTGTGCAATTTGCACAATGAACGACACCGGGAGCCGCAGCCTCTCAGAACATCTGGGTCTGCCCTTATTGGCTTAGCGCCCCGAGCGCAGGCTTGATCGCACGCTCGATATGGCCCTTCCTTGAACTGGAGGTTGCCGGGACGCGAAGATGTGGACAGGGGGGCGCAGCGCCGTCGCTCACATATCCCTTCAACTAGCCCGGTTGCTGCTTCGGTTCGCTACTGGTCTCGCGCCAGGAAAGGCTTCTATGTAGATCCAACGATCTAACTATGCATCCGCGGCAGCCGACTGCCCACCTTTGATTGCCCTGAGGAGAGGCTGTGTCTCAAATGAAACACCGGCGTCGCCGACGCGTTTGGTAAACGCCCTGAGAAGAAAATCATCTAGGGCCGGAGAGATTCCGAAGGGAACATCTTCGACTGCCAGACCAGGAAACTGCAGAACGGCCTCACCGTCCTTACGCTCCCGGTAGTCGAACAGTGATCCGCTATTCGGTCTGTCATAATATACTCGGAACGATGTCTTCGATTTACGATAAGCAATCTTGTCGATTTCCCCAAAAAGTACATCGTTACGAACAAGGTAGTAGAGTCTGTTCTTAACGTAGGTGAGTGCCCGAACCTCACCTTCTGTTGGCGCGAGCGTTCCACCGTCAGCCACCGGCACTGCGAGTTGTTCGCTTGTGCCCGATGCTTGCTCGTGATGGTCAGGGGGAGCACGAACAACGTCCTTCGGTGCGAAGCCTAGCCTTGCAAGCGCCTCTCGCGCTACAAAGGCTTCCATCGCCAATTGCACAATATCTCGGTTAGCGTCGACAATCTTCTGGGTAATCTTACTGAGCTTGCTACCCATTTCAGTGCGATCGAGCACGAACCGTATGAAGTCGTCCGACGGCTTAGTTTTGAATTGCTTAATCAACTGCACTATTGATTCAAACAGCAGTTTTCGCTTTGCTTCCGCGCCCACGTCTTCTGGGTTAAACAGCCCGCTGCGGATCGCTGAAATTCCCTCCAGCGTTATATCATCAACTGTTCCAGACTTAGCGATTTCCGAGAGATCCAGCCGCAGAAAAGCGACTTCGTCCATCATGTTTGGCTTATCTGAGTCCGCGTAAAGCTCGTATTTTAGTCCGTCAGTCAGAATGCCAAGCTTAACGGTCGGAGAGGCATTAAAGTAACTGCGCAGCTGACCTCGATCATCCCTCATTGCAGCGCCAACGCGCTTCGATTCAATAGCTATGACCGGCTTTCCTAGATGTAGGATCGCATAGTCGACCTTATTTTGATATTTCTCGGAGAAATCGGCATGATGCTCCGGCGATACCTCATCGGGATTCGAGACGTCATATCCGAGAGTCGTCAGGAACGGTTGGACAAGGGAGGCATTGGTGCTTGCCTCGGACTCTACTTTGGGAGCCCGACTGGCAACCAGTTTTGCATGTGCGAGCATGCGCAGCTTAAAATCTTCTAGGTCAGGAGACATAATAGTTCCCACAGGCCGCTGGCCATCAATATACGCTGGCTTAATTGTTGATTGCTACACCAAAACTAAGACTGTTGCAATCCTGCATTAGTGGTACGCCCATGGTCAGGATGAACGCCATCGGCTTCGAACACTCGCGGAGGCGAACTGCCCGCAGTCGGGCCTCGGAGTGCTAAAGTCACGAAGCGGAAAGCAAGTGGCGAGCCACCTGCCGCACGCTCGAATGTCCAATTCATTCTTCTCCCTCACCCTCTCTGGGATGGACGCGGACGCCCGGAAACTGGCGGCAAGTGCGGCTTCGAACTCGATCCACGGTCCTAAAAACTGGTGATCACTCGCTCTCCGGGGTTACGGCGTAGGCAGTGGGAGGGGCTCGTTCGCAATGGGTGTGGCCAACAACCCGTCCGCGGATAGTCCCCCCCTAGCTGTGATAACTGTACGCATTGCCTCGCCCTTCTTAACGGGAGCAGGTTTGCAATATCCAGAGTTACGGTCAAATGTGTTCGGCCTGCGTTCCTCATACGTCCGAGCGGACCATGCGAACCTGCGAAACGAAGTCTTCGACGGCAAACCAGTTGGTGAGCCCCTCCTCCCGTATGCTCAGCTCGTAAAGCTGCTCGCGCCAGCGGCCCGTGGCTAGATCATGTGCTAAACGTATCCCGCTGATACCGCCCAAGCGCCCCATAGTTCTGAACTCAAGGGTACCGTCGGTATGATGCTTAAGGATCTCGCCACCCGTCATGGATGCCTCCTTGTTGGCTCCGAAGATTAACCTTTCGTTTCGCAAAGCCTCGTAGCTTTCTAGTGCCAGGCGAAGCACGCCCAGGAAATATGACGCGCTCCCGATATCTTCAAACGCGGCCAGGATTTGCTGCCAGTGCAGCAGCTTCACTGATGCGAGCGCATCCGGCTCGATCGGTATCCCTGCCGGGAGCAAAGCTACTTGAAACAGCCGCATCCCTGGAAACGCTTTCATAATCGGCTGCAGGACTCTCTCACGCTGCCGCCTCAGTTGGGCGATCAGGTTGCCGGCACTGATCGTGTCGTACATCTTCGCCTCAATGCTGACCATTAGAGGCGAAGGTCCGTCGACCAGGATCAGTATGTCGGGTGTGTCGCCTGAAAGCTCCTCGGAAAAGCGTTCCCTATGCAGTTCGGAATAGATCGAATCCCTGAAATTATATTCGGTCAAGAATTGAATGTTCGTCGAATGCGGCGCCACGCTGGTCGGGGGCGCATCGATGCCTAGCAACGGCCAGAGACGATGAAAATGCGCAAAGTCGTCCGCGCAAATAATGCAAGGAAGTACGGTCGCAGTGTAATATACTTCCTTGCGATTGAGCGGGAGGCGTCGCTGGAATAGATCAGCTAGTGACATTTGGATGCCTTCTATTAAGCTGGGTGACGGCCGATACCATTCGGCCCCAGCCGCCACTCGCGCAAGTGGCCACACCTCGTCTGCGCTGCGCTCGAAGCACTTCCCTTGGACGTTGAACATTGATCTACCGGGCGTTAGACGCGATCATCTTCACATGAGGACGCCCAGTTTTCATTCCGCGTGGATCGCCGCCGATGGTTTGGTTGGTTCCGAGGGATCGGTCTCATCCCTCTTCCCGTGGTGGAGTTTCACCAAGACTGTGCTGGCCCTGTGCACCCTTCGCTTGGTCGATGACGGACGCCTCCAGCTAGATGCGCTTCGACCGGGCAAGCCCTACACGCTTCGGCAGCTTCTGCAACATCACGCAGGTGTGCCGAACTACGGCTCATTGAAGGCCTACCACGACGCCGTGGCCCACAGTGACCCGCCATGGTCACGCGAGCACTTGCTGGCAGCTGTCGGGCGCGATCGGCTTGATTTCGTGCCCGGAACCGGGTGGGCATACAGTAACGTCGGCTATCTCTTTGTTCGAGAGATAATTGAGGAAGCGACGGGCCTTCCGCTCGCGACGGCTCTGCGGGAGTTGGTCATAGCGCCGTTGGAACTTTCCTCGGTTCGTCTCGCGGTCACGCCAAGCGATATGTCGGATGTGTTCTGGCCTGCTCTGAGGCTTTATCATCCTGGATGGGTCTACCACGGGTGCTTGATCGGCGCCACGGTGGACGCGGCCAAGCTGCTCCACGCCCTCTTTTCCGGGTCGATCCTGAACTCGGAGTCCCTGGACGAGATGCTGGAACGGCATGAGCTGGGAGGCGCCATCCCCGGCAGGCCTTGGACCGTCTGCGCATATGGCCTTGGCGTCATGTCCGGACGAATGGGTGAGGCTGGCACCGCCATTGGACACTCGGACGCGGCCCGCATAGCGTCAACGCTGTCTATCATTTTCCCAACCTTGCTTCTCCGGTAACCGTGGCGAGCTTCACGGATAGCGTGGACGAAGGGGTGGCGGAATGGGAAGTGTTATCCGTTGCGCTTCGCGTGGGCGTCTAATAGTTACCAGGCTAGGCGACCGGCCTGCCGGGCTTCGATTTTCAGGACAAAAGCGCACTCCTCACCCTGCCATTCGAACCCGGCCAGGTTAGGCTGCAAACCAAGTTCCTCGTTTGCAGACTGACAGGCGGCTTTCGACCCACCTACGAGATTGGACGAAACGCCGCCTATGTTTGACATGGGCCGACAGCGGACAGACCGCCCTTGGGCCAAATATAGAGAGAGAGAGGACATGGCTGGCCCTGGATTTTACTGGCACCTTCCGACCAACTGCGACCGTTCTCGGGCCAATTTCGTGTCCCGGGGTTCCGGCGCCCTCGCTTTTACGTCGGCGAGATCAATAGCCGGTTCACGCCGACCGGAATGCGTTATCAGTGCCAATCGCCAGATCGACCATCGCACGCCTCTGGAAACAGCATACTGCTGTGAAAGACTGCTGTGACCGTTCGCCCAGCCTTGCCCAACGATAGGAGCTGAAGGTATTTTGTGTGTCTGCCACTCAACCAAGGCAAGGAGGTGGCAAAGAGGGGGTTGCGTTGATTGAAGGAATAAAAATCGCCGGATGCGCTAGCTACAGCGCGGAAGGCCAGAGTCTTGGCCAGCTTCGCAAGATCAACTTCATCTACGGCGCGAACGGCTCAGGAAAGACCAGCATCTCACGCGTGATCGCCTCCCCCGAAGATCATCCAGCCTGCGCGATCCACTGGGCCAATCAACAGCCTCTCGAGTGCCTCATTTATAATGCCGACTTCGTGGAGCGCAATTTCCGGTCCAGCTTGCCCGGCATCTTCACGCTGGGCGAGCACGACGCGACCGTGCAGGATCAGATCGAGCAGGCGCGAAGCGAGGTTCTAGATATCGAGCGCGATATCACCTCACGCAAATCCTCGCTCGGTGGAGGCGATGGTGCGAGCGGCAAGCTCGGGGAGCGGTCGACGTTGCGGGAGAATATCGAGAACGAATGTTGGAAGCTGAGAAACCGCCATGATGCCGATTTTCAGTCCGCCTTCACAGGCGTACGCGGCACTAAGGCGAGCTTCTGCAACAGAATCCTGAGCGAATGGGCTTCCAATCAGGCTCGGGTTCTTCCGCTCTATGACTTGAAGAAACGTGTCGCCATCATCTTCGAAAAGGGGCTTGCGCGCGAAAACACGGTTCGTGTGCCCGAGAGTGCCGAGCTGCTCCGCCTGCAGGCGTTGCCAATCCTGACGAAAAAGGTCGTCGGTCGGGGCGATTTCGATATCGCCGGTCTGATCGACCGCCTCGGCAACAGTGATTGGATCAAGCAAGGCGTCAGCTATTTCGAACAAAGCACGCCGCAGTGCCCATTCTGCCAGCAGGATGTCGACGCCGATCTCGCGAAGCGCATCGGCGATTATTTCGACGAAGCCTACGATCGCGACATCACGGATATCGCGCGTCTCGTTGCAGGATATGAGGCGGCGAGCGCAGCCTACCTCCAAGCGCTCATGAGCATCTTGCAGGACGGGTCACGCTACATTGATGTGGATCAACTAGTCGGACTTGTGGAGCGTGTGACCGCGCGCCTGGCGCTCAATGGGCAACATATCGCTCGAAAGCAGAAAGAGCCGAGCGCTGTCATCACGGTGGAAGACAACACCGACCTATTCGCCGAGGTGGGGGAATTTCTCAAGGCTGCGAACACAGCTGTTACCGAACACAACCGGGCCGTCAATGATATCGGCAATCAAAAGACGATGCTCACTGCCGAGATCTGGAGGTTTCTGCTGGAAGAGGCCAAGAGCACCCTCGATGCCTATCATGCCAGCAAGAAGTCGGTGGACGCCGCAATCAGCGGCATCGAAATGAGCTTGACAACCAAGCGTCGTGACCTTGCAATCGCGCGGCAAACGCTGCGCGATCTCGAGAAGGGCATCACGAGCGTTCAGCCCACCGTAACCGAGATCAATGCGCTGCTGGCGTCATTCGGCTTTCGCGGCTTCAAGCTCGCCACCGCGGGCGACCAGGAGAGCCTGTATGAGATCGTCCGTCTTGACGGCAGCAATGCCGTCAGGACCCTGAGCGAGGGTGAGACGACATTCGTCAGCTTCCTTTATTTCTACCATCTGATCCGCGGCAGCGTTTCGGAATCCGGAATAACGAGCAACCGCGTCATCGTGTTCGACGATCCAGTTTCGAGCCTAGACAGCGATATCCTGTTCATCGTCTCCAGCCTGATCAAACGAGTGTTCGAGCTGAGCCACGCACGAAACAGCTTGATCCGCCAGGTATTCCTGCTCACCCACAACATTTTTTTCCATAAAGAGGTGTCGTTCGACCCCGACCGGAAGGGAGAGCGCCGCGCGCACGAGACATTCTGGATCGTAAAGAAGATCGATGATGTCTCGACGTTGGAATCCTTCGATCACAATCCGATCAAGACATCCTACGAGCTGCTCTGGTCCGAGGTGCGCAACCAGAATCGTTCCAACCTCACCATTCGGAACACGCTGCGCCGCATTCTGGAGAACTATTTCAAAATCCTCGGCAACATGAACAAGGACAAGATCATCGAGAAGTTTGAGGGCCGTGATAAAGTGATTTGCGCATCGCTCTTTTCATGGGTGAATGACGGTTCGCACAGCACACATGATGATCTCTACGTCTCCAGTGATGCCGCCACAGTGGACGCCAATCTCGGCGTCTTCAGGCGCATTTTCGAAGCGACCGGGCATGGGCCACATTATCACATGATGATGGGCACTGAGCCGGTGCCCATAGCGGTTTTTGCGGCCACCGAAATTGCATCTCCGGTAGCGAGGGGTGGTCAAGACGCAGCATGATCGCTATAGCCGGTTAAGCATGTCTGACTGAAACTATTGCTGAATCAGCGTCCGCTGTGCGCCATCGCGCCTCGAAGCCGACCAACGAAGTTGTTGTGGGCCCTGTCATTCCCAAGCACGTCCGAAACCGGTCGCCAATAACTAATTTTGGATTGAGCAGACTGGCGTTGAATGGCAGCAACGGGCGCGTACCCACCTCCCCAATGCTAAAACATGCCGACTGTTGTCGTCAACGACCGCTTGCCACCCATCTCGGTCTCGCAGCCCTTGGGTTAGCGATCCGGGCAATGCGTAATCGACTAACTGCGCGACTTTCCCGACCTTGCTGCTCCAGTCACCGCGCGAAGCTTCACGGATGGCGAGGACGAAGGTCTGGCGGAATGGGAGGTGCTATCTATTGAGCTTCAAGTGGATGCGTAACTATATTCCACGCGGGCGGCGATGTGGTGCCACTCCTCCATTTGATTCTTTCGAGAAACTCTAATTGTAAAAGACAAAGAACGAAAAACGAACGAATCCTAAGTCTCTTGTCTCCACGCGGGCAGGTCATTGCCGATGGGCGCTGAACCCGGAAAGACAGCCAAAGAGGGAACTAGATCTGGCCTCGGGCCAAAACGGTCGATCGTCTCATCAACGGTCCACGAGTGGGACTCGGATATTCTCGGGACTAGGTAATGGAGGTAAACTGCTAGGAGTGCTGTGGAAGGTTTGAATGCTTGAATGGCCTCAATGTTTCTCGTCCTTCGAAGATCTGAAGACTCACACTGCGATTCCATATCCATTGCCAGATGTGCGATTCCAAGGCCGTGCGCCTCAAGTTGCCGATCGGCTTCAACTAATTTCGTCTTGACATACCGGGCCTTCTTCTCAATAGCGGTAGGTGCGGCACACTGCCAAGTGACGACTGAGCCATAGCTAATCGAACGAATGAATCGTGGGTCTAGTTCGTCAGGATCGGCCTGAGCCGCCAGGTGATACCCAGTCTCGCGCACGGAATGCCCACACAGAAGCCGCGCAAGCTTTGTACCGAAGTACAGGCTGCCATTGTCATGTATGTCTCGGTGCACCGCCGGCAGGTTGGCTCGCTTTACAACGCCGAACCCGAAATCATCCTTCCAAGGGTATCCGTTCGGTGTGATGATCGCGCTCGAGATAACACGCATCAGGCGCTCCTCTAGATAACGGCTTGGGATCGCCTCGAGCTCTTCTGTATAAGTCACATCAAGATGAACCGACAGCCTGCAATTGTACATCAACGCTGCCGCGCTCCGAAATATCTCCCTGTGGGTAGCCTGCTCCTGCATGTCGTATTTTCCACGCCCGAGCCGCTTGCATTCCACTGACGCCACTCCAGTCAACTCGGCAAGCGATAATTGCAGGTCCGGTGTTCTTTCCTGCCCTTTGGCTTCTTGAATGAACGCAACGTCAAAACCATTGGCCGCATAGTTCGACGCCATCAGCAACTCGAACATCGCACCATCGGGCGCTACTGCTTTCGTTCGTAACATACGGGCCGCGCGCTCGACTGCGCCAGGGATTTGCCTTAGCAGATGAGCGTTCCTGCCAATCTGTTTGACCCACGGGACAATCCGTGAACCGAGCGCAATGTCATAGGAGCGACGGTCATCGATTAGCGATTTTGCTTGTGCGAGGAACGCTCCAACAACATCTTGGCTTATCGTCTCCAGACCTGGATCTTGCCCGAAGGAATCGGCTGCCGCAGTCACTGCCCGATACGCTTGCTGCGCATTTGAAAGCCGCTCGGTGAATACACTGGGTTTGCCACTTGCAATGGCAAACCACTCCAACGCTTTCCAAACGTCTTCATCGTCCTCGAGCCCGGCGCCAATCACGGTGTTCACCATTTCACACCAACCCTTGAAGGGTCGTCACCATTTCGGCGTTAGAGAAACGTCTCGCATAGAGGTCGGCTTCAACTCTGCGTGTGGCACGGAGTCGCTCGAAGGCATGGGCCATTTGCCGGTTCATGTGGTCCAACCGTTCAGCACTAGTCGATCGATCGTGCTTTCAAATCGATATGTCTCAAGCGCTTTCATGTTCCGAAGAGAAAGGTTCAAACGCCACTCTGGCTTGCTCTTTAGTCCCTCACCATAGTCGTTGCCGCAAAACAAGGTATCGGGCGTTCGCCAAGCCGTGGACGGTATGAAGTAGAGTTGAGGTAGGTCTCCGTCGGAAAGCAAAAGACCGAGAGCGAGATAGAGGTTATCGGCCAATTCAAACTTAGATTTGAACATGAACACATTTTGCAATGCGCGAGCCGATTTCACCTGAACTTGCAAAAAAGGGCCGGCACCATGGCGACAGACAAAATCTATTCCTCTATCGTCGACCTCGGTCGTATAGACTTGGAACCCGTGCATCGTTAGCTCCATCTTCACGAAGTACTCGCAGTAGGCTCCGACCTGCTGCTTGTTCAGACGGCCCCACTGGTATCGTAGCATCGTGACTCCTCGTTCGACGGGGTGTTTGCCAAACTGCGCGCTGCGGCTCTCTACGATCTTACTGGTAGACAAGGCATGGATGGGCGGGCTCGTAGGAGCGCGTGACGTTGATCCTGGACCTTCTCTTTGTACCCGTGTGCTGCTGCCAAAGTAGTTTACTCACTACCTTGCGTAGGCGGGGCAGAGCGACGGGATAGATTCGCGTCTAGTGGTAGCAGCCCATCTTTGCAGGCTCCGATCAAGGAATTCAATCCACGCAACTCGGCGCTTCGCCCGTGCTCACGGAGGAATCCAATGGCGTCTCGATACAACTTCTCAAGCCCTTCGTCTTCATCATATTCCAGCAGGAAGTGATCTGGATGGCGTATCAACATCCAGTGATGGAAAGCAGCCATTGTGTACGTGAACGATCCTTCTAGGAAGCGATATGCCACTAGACAGAAACCGATGCGCCAATCGTTCTCCTCCGGCGCGAAGGCTGCAATAGTGCCCTGTGGATCGCGATCGGCATGCTTCAGGAAAGAGGCAGTATCGTAGAGTGTCTTTTTGCCAAGTGCGGTGGCATGGGGCTTTAGATCAGTCTCGTATGTGAGATTGCCTTTGGCGAGATCAGTCAGTACGCCATATGCAGCCATGGTGAGCGTGTGCACAGCAAGCTCATCCTCTTCGGCGGCGACCAGTCTAATCGCGGCTTCTAGTTGGCGGCGTGCGGCCTCTATCTTCGTGATCATCAGATACTCACGGCGTTACCCGTGGCGGCGAGGGCTTGTTTTGGTTGAACGTGTCGTACCATCCCTCCCCAAATATACCGTCATAGAAGCGACGCAACCTGTTCTCGGTTTCATCACGAGACATCAACCCTTCGGCTTCCATTGCCACCATCCACCGCACTAGTCTCTTACTTTTATCCAAATCATCGAGTGCCGGGCTGATGTACTCGTGAAAAAGTTCCATCTCGCGCACGGATACGTCAGGTTTATCTGAAAGCAACTTCGACAAGATAGCTACAAGATCTCGCGCTGCATCTTCCGTGACCTGAGTCACCGGTTCGACCCAATAAGGCTTGCCAAATGAATCAGGATAGCAATCGGTGTAGAGCCCGCTCTGTTTAATCTTGTCGATCTGCTTTATCAGCTTAGTGCGTTCCGCTATGGCTGCCTTCAAGTCATTCGGCGCTGTCAGCACCTTGCCATCGGGGTTAAACCCTATAGGGCCTTCCATCTTTGCCTGATGGAGATGGTAGTCCTTCCATTGCTTCTTGAGTGCGGCAGGTTCCGTCGTGGTGCACAAGACTCGGATGACGGACATCTTGCCAGCTTCTTCCAGTCCCAGCACTGCCAGGGACGCTGCTGAAGCCCAGCGCTCGGCTGACAGAAGTAGTTCCGCGTCTCCAAGCAAGCGCCGGGAATTGCGGAGTGCAGCGTTCATCCCTGCTGCTGCTTGTGACGCCGATACGGCTCCCTGGTAAGTGGCAGTGTTCATCGCCTAAATCCCCTTGCTGTTTGCTGACCCGTAATCCGGTGGGGCCGATTGTCTCGACACCCACCGGTCAGCATTCGCTACGGAGCGGCGGGGATTTCCGGATACCGCTTTCCAGTCTTTATTTCTGAAATGCGGCCAGGGTTAACGTCATAGTCCGCCGCGATTCGGTGCAGGAACTCACCTCGATTGATGCGCTTCTTGATCGTCGGAACTTTGGACGGCGGCAAGTCTGGGCTAGGCTTTCGTATAGGTGCCAAGGTGTCCTCCTATGGCATCAGGCACAACAGCCGCCTTGACTTAGGGAATCGCACACCCCTAGTTTGCCGTTGTGAACACGGCGGGGCCTTACCCTTACCTGCGACAGCTGTCTCCATTGCAGGACCGCCCCGATGAAACGGCCCCAAGCTACGAACTTGGGGTCGTATTCGTTTTAGAGCGGTATCGTCCGTGAAACTCACGGACTCGCAAGCGACGCGGCGATACCATATCTTGTCGCCCGGAAGGCCGATTGGGCAACTAGTTATAGTGCATGGCGATATGCGGAGGCATTACGGAGCCTTCCCGTTGCTAACTTACAGAAAACATTGATGTTTCTGGTGGGCCGACTCGACTGACAGACCTTTGGAAAGCCGAGCCACCGTCGAAATTGAAGGTGCACGATTCATCACAAGCTGTGGATAACGTGGATGACTCTTCGTAATGGGGGAGGCGGTGGCGTTGACCGCGCGGAGAATCGTCAGCCGCCGCAGTGCTTCGCCCAGTCCTCCATGATGCCGCGCCGCTTATCGAACATGTCGCCGCGCCGATAGGCAGCCTCAACCTTGTTCCCGACAGTATGCGCTAGCGCCATCTCGGCCACTTCGGCGGGATAATCGGTGGCCTCGGCGGCCCAGTCACGGAATGAACTACGGAAGCCATGGGCGGTGATGTCGCCACGGTCCATGCGTCGTAACAGTTCTTGTATGGCCATGTTGCTGAGCGGCCGACCTTGTTTACGGCCACCGAATATGAAGGCGCCCGCCTCGGTTCCCGCTTGGGCCATTTCCTGTAGCAGTGCCACAGCTAGGGGAGAGAGGGGCACGCGATGCTCGCGCTTTGCCTTCATCCTAGATGCCGGAATCGTCCATACCCGTTCTTCCAGGTCGACCTCAGACCACGTAGCGCCAAGCACCTCTCCAAGTCTGGCGGCGGTCAGGATTAAGAAACGCAAGGCGAGCGCCGGGGTGCCTGCCTCTTCTCTCACGCTGGCCATAAAGGGGGCCATGTCCTTCCAGGGTAACGCCGGGTGGTGTTGAACGGCTTTGATCTTGGAAGGCTTGGGTAGAATGCTGGCGAGATTGCCCTTCCACTGGGCGGGGTTTTCCCCCTTCCGCCAGCCACGGGCCTTCGCATAGTCGAGGATGGTTTCGATCCTGCCCCGGATGCGTGATGCGGTTTCGGAGATTTCCGGCCATATCGGTTGGAGAACCTTCAGGACTTCGGTCACCGTGATGCCCGCCACCGGCAAGTTACCAATTTCCGGGAAGACGTGGGCCTCTAGACTCGTGGACCACTGGCTACGATGCAACGCATTGCGCCACGCGGCTTCGTTGTCTTTGATATACAGGCGGGCGACCTGCTCGAACGTGTGCGTGCCCCGCTCGGCTTCCGCCGCGAGCCGCTGGGTCTTCTTAGCCTCGATGGGATTGATACCCTGCCGGTTGAGCTTGCGGGCCTCTGCGGCGGCATCCCGAGCCTCGCGTAGGGATACGTCGATGACCGAGCCGAGGCCCATGCGATATTCGCGCCCATCCCTTTTAAATCGATAAACCCAGGCCCGCTGGGTCGGACTGCGCACATGGAAGTAGAGCCCGCCTCCGTCGCTATGCATGCCGGGAGTGGTGAGGTTCTTAACCTTGAGGGCGCTGAGCTTATTAAGTGACAAAGTGTATACGCTCCAATTCGTATGCACTTTAGTATACCCTTTCGGCCACGTCACTAGGAAACAGCGTGACACACTTTGGCACGTAACCGGATGATTTTACAAAGGCTTAGGTGGATTATTTGGGACAGCCTGGAACAGCCTGGAACCTGTAAAATGCGGAGCAAATCTCCATCGAACTCGTCGGCATCGTCGGTGCGGTCGATCTGCCGCCCTTCGTCAAGCGGGCGGAGGTGCCGCACCGGGCCGGGCTTTCCTACCCGGCTTTCGTCGCCTGGCTGACGGCGCAGCAGTCGCAGCGGCCTTGGGCAATCGGAATAGCACCGCTCGCCGACAATGACTTTAACCGCTGCAAATCGTCGATAAAGCTGCTGGACTACGGAGCCCTGGGCCTTGCAACCGTCGCCTCCGACATGCCGGCCTACCAGGCGGCAGATGGCACCGCTTTGCCGGGCACCTTGCTGGCAGCCGACGAGGCGGCCTGGTTCCACGCGCTTTCAAAGCTCATCCGGCAACCCGCCCGTAGGCTCGAACTGGCGAAAGCCGGACGGGCGTCGCTGCTCGGACAGCACAGCCTCGCGGCCCAGTCGGCCACCCGCCGCGCCATTCTGGCGGAGGCCGCGGCGGCTCGGTCCGACCGGCCCGCAGCGCCGACGACCATCGCGATGGCGGCTGTCCGGCGCTGAAACGTGCCGCTAAGCTACGGGCGAAGCACCCAAAGGAGCTCGCCATGGCCGATCCCTCGCAGATCACGGAGTATCACGCGCACATCTACTACCAGCCGGGCGTCACCGAGGACGCCGCGGCGCGGCTGCGGGAGTCGGTCGGTACGCTGTTCCCTGAGGCGCGTCTCGGTCGTTGGCATGCCAAGCCGGTCGGGCCGCATACCGAGGCGATGTATCAGATCGCTTTCCCCGTCTCGCTCTTTCCGAGCCTGGCGCCGTGGCTCATGCTCAATCGCGAGGGGCTCGACGTGCTGCTGCATCCGGAGACCGGCGACGATCTCACGGACCACACGACCCATGCCGCCTGGCTCGGTCATGTTCTGCCCTTGAACGTGGAAGTCTTCGCCGCCGGCGATGACGACGACTGAGACGATACCTGGGCCATACGTCGGGGCGGATGAGAGATGGGTTCTGAACGGCTGACGGCGCTGACCGACGGAGTCGTCGCAGTCATCATCACGATCATGGTGCTTGAGATGAAAGCGCCCCAAGGCACCGACTTACGTGCGCTCGCGGAATTATGGCCTGTGTTCGTGAGCTACGTATTGTCATTCATTTACGTGGCGATTTACTGGAACAACCATCACCACTTCTTCAAACTTGCGCCCGAGGTCGATGGCGCGATGCTTTGGGCGAACCTCAACTTCCTGTTTTGGCTGTCACTGGTGCCCTTCACCACGGCCTGGCTTGGGGAACATGAATTGGCCGCTGTCCCGACGGCGGTCTACGGTGCTTCGCTACTGGCTTGCGCAACAGCCTGGTATATCATGCAAGCGGCAATCATCCGTTCGCAAGCTGAGGAATCGCCGCTGCGTCAGGCGCTTGGGCGAGACGTCAAAGGGAAAGTCTCGCCGATCCTATACCTGAGCGGCATCGTGATGTCGTTCGTGCTGCCCGCGCTTGCCTACCTGATTTACGCGGCGGTCGCTTTGATGTGGTTGGTTCCAGATCGTCGCGTTGCCGCGGCGCTGTCATCGGCACGACGCAATGAGATTCCCTGATCGAGCATGCGCTTGTTACTCCCGACGCCTCGCCTTGACCGGCGCGGCGGCCTAAGTTGCCGCCGCCAGATGAGGATGACAGATGCTGTTTGAATGGACTGATAGCCCCGAGGAATTCGCCGAGCGCGGTGCGGCCCATGCTGCCGCCGTCATCGACGATATGCCTGAAGCGGCCATAGCCTTGCCTACCGGTTCAACACCGATCGGCCTGTATGACCGTTGGGTGGAGCGCGCCGCGACAGGAGAGGTGCAGCTCAACCGCGCGCATTTCTTCAATCTGGACGAATATGCCGGGTTGCCGCAGGCCGACTCGCATAGCTTCGCGGCTTTCCTTCATCGGCATTTCCTCGACCGTGCGGCGATCGACCCCGCACGGGTGCGGCTCTTGCGTGGTGATGCGCCCGACCTCGAGGGCGAAGCGGCGGCGCATGATGCGGCGGTTGCGGCCCAGGGCGGGCTCGACCTCGCCATCCTGGGTCTTGGGGGCAACGGCCACATCGCCTTCAACGAGCCGGGCGCCGACTGGAACCAAGGCACCCACCGCGTGCCCCTGACCGAGGCCACGCGGATCGCCAATCAGGCGTATTTCGAGGATGGCTTCACGGTGCCCCGCGATGGCTTGACCATGGGTATCGGCATGCTGCGGAAGGCTCGCCGCGTGCTGCTGCTGGTGACAGGTGTGGCGAAAGCCGAGGCCCTGGCGATGCTACGCGCCGGCCGTCCGGACCCGGCTTGGCCAGTGACGGCGCTGATCGGCCATCCGCATCTCATCGTGGTGGCCGATTCCGCACTCCGGGGATGATCCAGTCCGAAATGTCCGAAATTGCACGAATCACCCCCGAAACGAAGGCGGGGTGATCAGCGCAAAGGCCAGGGCTTACGTTTGGACATCAAGATTGCGTCACAAAAGACGAAGAGCCGTGGTCAAGATCCTATGCCATTCTCAGTTTCGGAGAAAACCAGAGTATTGTGATGTCGAAATTCGATGCATCCGGGCATATCGCGCTCGGAAATGCACTTTATGCGGGTGCTGTGGCTGAAGCGGCACTTCTGGCGATGATTACCAAGGGCGCGCTCACAAGGCAGGAGGCGCTTGCGGCGATCGATGTCATTCAGAGCGCGCTTGAGGCTGGCCGGGGTGACTATCCCCTCGGGCCAACGCCGGTGGACTATGCCACCGGACGCCTACGCTCGCTCCGCAAACGGATCGGCTAACGACCCGGCTTGGTCGCCATTCGCCCCGCACGCCGCGTCGCGCAGTTCGGCCAATGGCAACCCCAGCCGAGCTGAAAGGCTAGAGCCAGCGGTCGCGGAACGAGCGGCGGGGCGCGAAGGGGCTTGAGGATGAATGCACCAGATAGCCGATGAAGTAGCCCACCGCGGCTGCGCCTAGCAGCGAAAGCAGCGGCTGGCGTTCCACGGCGTAGCCGACATAGTCGCCAGCCTGCGCGCCCGCTTCATAAATGCGGCCGCCGGCCGATGCGGCGCCTTCCTTCACGGTTTGCGCTGTTCCGTGGAGCTTGCTGCCCGCGCGGCTGGCGAGATCCGAGGCGTAGTCAGCGGCGGAACTCGCGGCGCCAGAAACTTTCTCCGCGGCGTCGCCCATGGCGCCCTGTGCCTTGCCGATGACCTGATCGGCCTTCCCTTCGGCCTGGGTCGCTGCGTCGCCGGTTAGGCCACCAGCTGCGTCCTTCACCTTGCCCTTAAGGTCGTTGATGGTGCCTTCCGTCGTCTGATCGCTCATGGGATGCCTCCTGTTGGATGCCGGGACCGGCGCGGTCCTGGCGGTCTCTTGGAGTTCTCATCTTGTCTCGCGTGGCGGCTTCGCAATACCGCGCCGTGCAAGCGACCGACACACCATCACGCCGATCGACCACAAGGGGACGTGACCAGCGTGTGACACGCTCGCGGCTCCGTTCGGCCTTGTCGGGCGAGAGCCTCGGCACAAGTCCCTAGCCGTCTCGCCGGCGTCTTGCCCGGCATTCGGCCGGGGAGCATCTATTGGCATCCAACCTCACGCGAAACATCGGCTTCGTCACCGGCCTCGCGCTATTCGGGCTGTGGCTCGACAAGGCCGGTGGCGGCGATCGGCAGGGGG
>NZ_LMUQ01000052.1:75701-107177 GCF_009765865.1 Acidisoma sp. L85 | reverse complement strand
CGTGACCGCCGATGGAAGCACGGGCTCTCGGGGTGTGACGATGGAACCTGGCGGGTCGCGCGGTGAGACGGGTCGGGGCGCGAAGGTTCCCTCCGAATTGCCGCCGCGTGGCTGGATCCAGATTCTCAAGCGTGTCTTCAGCGAAATCGGCGAGGATTCCGTGCTGGCCGAAGCCGCGAGCGTGACCTTTTATGCGCTACTCGCGCTCTTCCCCGCGCTTGCCGCCTTGGTTTCGCTATATGGGCTGATTGCCGATCCCAGGACGCTATCGACCGAGGTGACCTCGCTGTCCGGCGTAATGCCTGGCGGCGGGATGTCGATCATCACCGATCAGCTCAAATCCCTGGCATCGAGCCCCAGCAAGGCGCTTGGCATTGGCGTCATCATTGGGCTGTTGACCTCGCTCTGGAGTGCCAATGCCGGGATGAAGGCGCTGTTCGATGCCCTAAACGTTGTTTATGGCGAGCGCGAGAAGCGCAGCTATATCCGGCGGACCCTGATTTCGCTGGCCTTCACGCTGGGCACGATCCTGTTCTTGATCCTCGCGCTTGCCGGGATCGTGGTATTGCCGGCAGTGCTAAAATTCGTCGGGTTAGGCGGAGCCACAGCGCTGTTGCTCGAATTCGGTCGCTGGCCGGTACTCATCGTGGCGATCAGTGTTTTCCTCGCTTTGGGGTATCGATACGGCCCTAGCCGGGCGAAAGCACGCTGGCGCTGGGTGAGCTGGGGCAGCGTGGCCGCGGCGATCCTTTGGCTGATCGTTTCGCTCGCCTTCTCCTTCTATGTTTCACATTTCGGGAGCTACAACAAAACCTACGGCTCGCTCGGCGCGGTGATTGGCTTCATGACCTGGATGTGGCTATCCGCCACCGTCGTTCTGATCGGCGCCGAGTTGAACGCCGAGATGGAGCATCAGACCGCGCGCGATACCACCGAGGGGCCGGAAAAGCCGCTCGGCCAGCGCCGCGCCGAAATGGCCGACCAAGTTGCCGCAACCTGAGGCTGAATAAAGCGCGTGCCCGCGTGTTCTCCTGTGGTGAGCCGCACGGATCAGGAAAACACCAAGATGGGCCCCAAGCTTTCAGCTTTCTTTCCGGACAAGGCAATGGTCAGGATCGACGGGTCGCCGCCTGGGTTTCGTTCCGAATTCGTTTGCAGCTGCATCGGTTAGCGCCGGAGGAGCGGACGGCCATGGAAAGAGCTATCGCATGTCGATAGCCAAGTGGTCGCCCGATAGTCGTGTCCCGTTCGACAAACAGACGCGACAGGGCGCGCGCCGTGGTATCGTTAGGCCGCTAACTAACGCGGATGTCCCTATGCGATCGCCAGCGCCTAGGCCGATAGGCGGAATGAAAAACGAGGTTCAAGCGGGGCTGAGCACGCATCTGCGGCGGCTCTGGCGCTACGGCATGGTTTTGTCGGCCAATTCTGACGTGGCGGAGGATCTCGTCCAAGCCACCTGCGTCCGTGCGCTGGAACGTGCCGGCCAGTACGAGCCGGGGACGCGGCTGGACCGCTGGCTTTTTTCCATCCTGCATTCGATCTGGCTCAACGACGTGCGCTCGCGCCGCATCCGCATGGGTCAAGGTTTCGTGGATGCCGAGACCGCGCTGGTCACCGATGGGCTCGCGGCGGCCGAGAATCAGGTGATGGCCAATGAGGTGCTGCGGCGGGTCGAAGCGCTACCCGAGGCTCAGCGCTCGACGGTATTCCTCGCCTATGTCGAAGGCATGAGCTACCGCGAGGTGGCAGAGATATTGGAGATCCCCATCGGAACGGTCATGAGCCGTCTTGCCACCGCGCGCGGGAAGCTGGCGCTTAAGGACGATGCGCGATGAGCCGCGATGAGGACATCGGCCAGTCGGACGACGCCCGGCTGGTGGCCTATCTCGATGGTGAGCTGAATGCGGAGGACCGGGAGCGGCTGGAGAAGAGGCTGGCCGCCGATCCGGCGCTGTCCGCGCATTACGATTTTCTGTCGCGCAGCAACTTTGCCTATGAGGAGGCCTTCGCGCCGCTGCTGGACGCCGCGCCCGCGGCCAGCCTCGATGCGATGTTGGCGAGGGTGACGGCCGCAAAGGTCGCGGTTTCCTCTCGCTCGCATCGGAGCCGTCGCGGATTGATCGCGGCGAGTGTGGCGCTTCTTGCAGTCGGGGCTTTGGGAGATCGTGTCGTCGGCGGATTCATGGGCGCCGAGGGAAATGCCCACTGGCGCACGGCGGTTGCGGAATACCTGAAGCTTTACACGCCGCAGACGCTCGCGGTGATGACGGACGACGCGGCTGAGCGCGCTCAGGAGCTAGGGGTAGTGGAGTCCGGGATAGCGCTGCCCGACCTGCGGCCGGAGGCGATCGCACTTCCCGGCATCGCGTTGAAACAAGCGCAGCTTCTGCAATATGACGGCAAGGCGTTGGGGCAGATCCTGTATCTCGATGCGAGATACGGCCCGACGGCGCTGTGCATCATGCAATCGTCTCTTCCGGGCGCCCCTGTGGATACCGAGCGGCGGCGGGGGCTGAACGTCGCCTATTGGTCTTTTGCCGGGCATGCCTTCATGCTGATTGGCCGCCAGCCCAAGGAGCAGCTTTCTACCTTCGCTCAATCGATCGCGCGACGGTTGGCCAACACGCCCGCGTAGCACGCGCCGGCTTCATTCCCCCGCATCAACAGGATTGGGTCATGAGCGCGACTGCGATTCCTCGACCGCCCTCTGGCCCGTATACAGCTCCGGCCGTTCGGTATGATGGCTTTACGGTCGCGCTGCATTGGGCGACCGCTGCCCTGGTAATTTCGCTTTTCGCGCTTGCTGAGATTTGGGGTTTCGTCCCGCATGGCACGCCGCTGCGACGCGGCATGCAGTCGCTCCATATTTCACTGGGCGTGCTTCTCACAATGATTTTTGTCGCTCGTCTGGCTTGGCGTCTCAGCCATGGCCGACGCCTGCCGCGTTTTCTGTCGCGGCCTGAGCATCTGACGGCGACGATGATGCATCTGCTGCTTTACGCGCTGCTGACGGTGCAGATCGCGCTGGGCCTGCTTTTTGCGGGGAGCGGCCGGGTGTTGAAGATCTTCTGGCTTGTCCCGATTTCTCCGCTGTTGTCACTGGATCGCGCGACCCGCACGACAGTCATTCATCTGCACGACTATGTCGCCTGGAGCATCATCGGTCTGGCGGGGATGCACGCGCTCGCGGCGCTTTCTCATCACTATATTCGCGGCAATGGCGTGTTGCGGCGGATGGGTGCGGGCTAGCGATTCGAAATCACGGAAACGCGAGCCTTCGCTTGGTAGTTTGGCGAAAGCCTCCATCTGAAAACGGTGGTCCGGATGGAGGCCGAATGCCTGAGTCAAATGCCGTTTCCCGTCGTGTGACGGCCCCGCTTGAAGCGCTGAACTTCTTTATGGCCGACATGCAGTCGGGCATCGGACCGTTCCTCGGCGTTTTCCTGCTCGCCCATCAGTGGAAGAGCGGGATGATCGGCACGGTGATGACGCTCGGCGGCGTCGCGGGCATGCTGATGACGGTGCCCTTCGGCGCGCTGGTGGATGCGACTTCGCGCAAGCGCGCCTATGTGGCGATCCCGGGCGCCTGCGCGGTGATTGCCTCGCTGCTGGTTCTGTTGTCACAGAATTTCTGGATCATCGCCTTGTCGCAGGTGGCGACTGCGATCGCGGGGGCGGCAATCGGTCCTGCCGTCGCTGGCATGACTCTGGGCATTGTGCGCCAGGCTGGGTTCCCGCGGCAGAATGGCCGCAACCAGGCGTTCAACCATGCCGGCAATATGATTGGTGCCGGCCTCTCCGGCTATCTCGGCTGGCGGTTTGGCTATTCGGCGATCTTCTGGCTAGCAGTTGTCTTCGCGGTGCTCTCAATCGCCTCCGTAGCGTTAATACCGCGCGATGCGATCGACAATGCGGCGGCGCGTGGAGTCAATGATGAGGCTGAGGAGGGCAAGAAGGTCAGCGGATTTACCGTGCTGCTACGGAACAAGCCGCTGCTGATTCTGGCGGCGGCCTTGGGCTGCTTCCATCTCGGCAATGGCGCGATGCTGCCGCTATACGGGCTGGCGGTGACGGGAACGCACAAGGGCAATCCGACGGTCTTCGTGGCCGAGACCATCGTGGTCGCACAGGCGGTGATGATCGTCGCCTCGATCGTGGCGACGCGGATGGCGCAGCGCCAGGGCTACTGGTGGATCATGTTGATCACCTTCATCGCGCTGCCGATCCGCGGGCTGCTCGCCTCGCAGCTTCTGGTGCCCTGGGGCGTCTATCCCGTGCAGGCGCTGGACGGCATCGGCGCGGGGCTGCAAAGCGTCGCGGTTCCCGGCATGGTGGCGCGAGTGCTGAACGGTACGGGCCGGGTGAATGTCGGGCAGGGCGCGGTGATGACCGTGCAGGGGATCGGCGCGTCCCTCAGCCCGATGTTGGGCGGCTGGATCGCGCAGGGTCTAGGATATAGCGTGACCTTCACGATCCTGGGGTCGTTCGCGCTGCTATCCCTGGCGCTATGGCTGGTTTTCGCGAAGATGCTCAGGCCGGCCTGTCTCGGCCAGCCGCCGAAGAACAAAACTCCACTGGGAAGCTTGTCCGAGCCTGCCACGGCCTGACCGGCCACCACGCCGGAGCGAACCTATCCGCCAGCGATCGGAGGGTCGGGAGCTGCTGGTGCCCAGGAGAAGACTCGAACTTCCACGACCTTTACGGCCACAGGTACCTGAAACCTGCGCGTCTACCAATTCCGCCACCTGGGCAAGCTGCGGTGGGCGGGGCATGTATCCTGCGGCTGTGCGGGCGTCAACCAAGACGTGCCCTTGAGGGCAGGCCCGGCTCTGCCTAAGCATGGATTAAGAAGACGGATGGGGGTCCTCATGGCCGGCGACACGCGCAAAATAGCGACGATCTTCGGTGGCACCGGATTCATCGGCCGCCATCTCATCCAGCGTCTAGCGAGGCAAGGCTACAGGATCCGGCTGGCGACCCGCGACGTCGAGCGGGCGGGCCAGCTCAAGCCTATGGGCGCAGTCGGACAAATTGTGCCGCTGCATATTTCGCCGGGCAATTCGGCCGGGATCGATCGGGCCGTCATGGGCGCCGACCTCGTCGTCAATCTGGCGGGCATCCTGGCAGAGCGTCGCAAGGGCGATTTCGAGCGCGTTCATACGAGCGGTCCGCGTCTCATCGCCGAACGCTGCTTTACAGCTGGCGTGCCGAGGCTGGTGCATATTTCGGCGATCGGTGCCGCCGCCGATAGCCGCAGCGGCTATGCCCGGAGCAAAGCCCGTGGCGAGATCACGGTGGCCGCGGCCTTCCCGGAGGTCGTCATCCTGCGGCCCTCGATCGTCTTCGGTCCCGAGGACGCGTTCTTCAACCGCTTCGCCGGCCTCGCGAGACTCTCGCCAATTATGCCGGTGATCTCCGGCGATACCCGCTTCCAGCCGGTCTATGTCGGCGACGTGGCGGAGGCGATCATCGCCGCGCTGGAACTGTCGCCAACGGCGCCGGGCCTGTATGAACTTGGCGGACCCACAGTCCTCACCTTCCGCGAGGTGCTGCGCTATATCCTCAGCGTGACGCAACGTCACCGGCCCTTGTTCGAGGTGTCGCCGAAGCTCGCGCGGTTCGAGGCGCGGATCCTCGAACGCCTGCCGGGCCGGCTGCTGACCACCGACCAGCTCGAAATGCTGGGCCAGGATAACGTCGCGAGCGGCGAACTGCCCGGGCTGGAGGCGCTGGGTATCATACCGAAGCCGATGGAGCTGGTAGTGCCGACCTATTTGGCCCGCTATCGCCAGGGCGGCCGCGCCTATGACCCCGTGGATCGCACGATCAAGCACGCGGATCTCTAATGGGTCCATATCGGACCTAAATCAGGCGGCTTTTACGCACATCATTTCACGAAACCGTGATATGCGTCGAAAATGGGTCACGAATAGTGACTTTTAGTTTGGGAGGCGTCTAAAAGCTGATCGGGATGGGGTGGACCTGCGGGGTCCGCGGTGGAGGTACGCCATGGCTGAGCGCATGCTGCAATTCGTCCACCTGCCGCAACAATCACCTGACAAGCGCCCGGTCGCCATCCGCCGTGAGGATTTCGACGAGATCTATCGCCGCTTCGATCCGGCCCGCGCGGCAGACCAGTCCAGCCGCTGCAGCCAATGCGGCATTCCCTTTTGCTCGATCCATTGCCCGCTCGGGAACAACATCCCCGACTGGCTGAAGCTGACCGCCGAGGGCCGACTGGAGGAAGCTTACGAAGTTTCCTCGGCGACCAATACCTTCCCCGAAATCTGCGGTCGCATCTGCCCGCAGGACCGGCTTTGCGAGGGCAATTGCGTCATCGAGAAAGGCTTCGAGAGTGTCACCATCGGCGCCGTGGAGCGCTACATCACCGACACCGCCTTCGAGCAGGGTTGGGTGAAGCCGGTACGGCCCATCATGGAGCGGCCGGAGAGCATCGGTATTATTGGCGCGGGGCCGGGCGGTTTGGCGGCGGCGGAGATGCTGCGCCAGCATGGTTATCAGGCGCATGTCTATGATCGCTACGACCGCGTCGGCGGCCTCATGATCTATGGCATTCCGGGATTCAAGCTCGAGAAGGACGTCGTGCTTCGCCGCTGGAAGCATCTGGAGGAGAGCGGCGTCCAGTTTCATCTCGGCGCGGCAATCGGCGTCGGCGGGATTTCGATGGCGGAGCTGCGCGAGCGTCACGCGGCGGTGATCGTCGCGACGGGCGTCTACAAGGCGCGCGACATCGGCGGGCCGGGTGCCGGGCTTGGCGGCATCGTTCCGGCGCTCGACTACCTCACCGCCTCGAACCGTCGCGGGCTGGATGATGTGGTGCCCGAGTTTGATTCCGGCCTGCTCAATGCCGAGGGCAAGCGCGTGGTTGTCATCGGCGGTGGCGACACCGCGATGGATTGCGTGCGGACGGCTGTGCGGCAGGGCGCCGTTTCGGTGAAGTGTCTCTATCGCCGAGACAAGGCGAATATGCCGGGCTCAATGCGCGAGGTTAAGAACGCCGAGGATGAGGGCGTCGAGTTCCTGTGGCTCTCCGCGCCCGAGGCCTTTACGGGCGACCACGAGGTTGAGGGCGTGCGCGCCGTGCGGATGCATCTCGGCCTCCCCGATCTGTCCGGCCGGCAGTCGGTCAGCCCGCTGCCGGGCAGCCACTTCAATGTCGAGGCCGATCTCGTCATCAAGGCGCTCGGCTTCGATCCCGAGGATATGCCGCGCATGTTCGGCGAGCCGGGGCTGGAGATCAGCCGCTGGGGCACGCTGAAGGTGAACCACCGCAGCTTCATGACCAGCCTGCCCGGCGTGTTTGCTGTGGGCGACATCGTGCGCGGCGCCAGCCTGGTCGTTTGGGCGATCAAGGATGGGCGGGACGCGGCGGCGCAGGTGCATGACTTCATCCGCAAGAGCGCCTGCACGACGGCGGTGGCGGCATGATGCGCCTCGGTTTCCCGCGCGGCTTGCTTCTGGCGAGCGCGATGGTGCTGGTCGGCGGCGTGAGTGCGGTGGCGCAGACCACGCCCTCGGCCGATAGTCTGCAGGTCGCGAGCCAGGTCGTGCAGGCGATGGGAATCAACCAGGTCGCCAATGCGGCGATGCAGGGCGTTCGCCTCGTCATCGTGCAGAGCATCGCACAGCGCAACAAGAAGCCCGAGGATCAGGTGGGCGCGATCGTCGACCAGATCGTGGTGCCCGACTTGCAGGCCCGCGAGCCGCGCTTCCTGGCGAGCGTCGCGACGATCTACGCGCAGCAATTCACGCTTGAGGAGTTGCAGCAGATTCTCGCTTTCTACCAGACGCCGGCAGGACAGAAGCTGGAATCGCTGACGCCCGCGTTGACGCAGCAGATGATCGCAACCGGCCGTGCTTGGGTGCAGCAGGCCGGGGCCGAGGTGTTGCAGCAGGACGAGGCGAAGCTGAAGGCTCAAGGGCTAAGCATTCAGTAACGATCTGGCGTCATGGCATGCGAAGGCATGCCATCCACGCCTTTCTTGCCTGCGACACAAAGGTAAGGCGTGGATGCTCGGCCTTCGCCGAGCATGACGGATGGATTGGGGAGCATTCCGATTACCCCAATCAGTACGAGAACGAGGAGCGTGACATGACCGAGATGCAGGAAACCGCCGCCGAATTCCTCGACGCCTGGGCGCGCAACACGACCACGCTTGCCGATACCTATGACGCTACGCAGGAGCATGATGCCTGCGGCGTCGGGATGATCGCGGCGCTGGATGGCAAGCGCCGGCGCGATGTCGTGCAGGCTGGCATCGATGCGTTGAAGGCCGTGTGGCATCGCGGCGCGGTCGATGCGGATGGCAAAACCGGTGACGGTGCCGGCATCCATATCGAGATCCCGCAAGACTTCTTCGCGGCGGCTGTCGAACGCGGCGGCGCGAAGCTGCGCCCCGGCAGCATCGCGGTCGGTCAGGTCTTCATGCCCAAGACGGATCTCGGCGCGCAGGAACGCTGCCGGCAGATCGTGGAAACCGAGATCCTCAATCGCGGCTATCTTATCTATGGCTGGCGTCAGGTGCCGATCAACGTCGCCTGCATCGGCGAGAAAGCCAATGCGACACGGCCCGAGATCGAGCAGATCATGCTGTGGAACGCGCGCGGCGTGCCAGAGGCCGAATTCGAGCGTGACCTCTATGTGATCCGCCGCCGCATCGAGCGCGAGGCGATCGCGGCGCAGATCCCGGACCTGTATTTCTGTTCTCTGTCCTGCCGCTCGATCATCTACAAGGGCATGTTCCTGGCCGAGAGCCTGACCGAGTTCTATCCGGATTTGCTCGACCCGCGCTTCGTGTCGCGCTTCGCGATCTATCACCAGCGCTATTCCACCAACACCTTCCCGACCTGGAAGCTGGCGCAGCCGTTCCGTGCGCTTGCCCATAACGGTGAGATCAACACGGTCATCGGCAATATCAACTGGATGAAGAGCCACGAGACTCGGCTCTCCTCCACCCTGCTCGATTCCTTCATGGAGGATATCAAGCCGGTGGTGCAGGCCGGCGGCTCCGACACCGCCTCGCTCGACAATGTTTTCGAGCTGCTGGTGCGGGCCGGGCGGGAGGCGCCGATGGTGAAAGCCATGATGATCCCGCCTTCGATTGGCGCGACTTCGGCAATGCCGGCGGCGCATCGCGAGATGATCGAATACTGCAACGCCGTGATGGAGCCGTGGGACGGTCCCGCCGCCATCACCGCGACCGATGGCCGCTGGGTGATCGCGGGTCTCGACCGCAACGGGCTGCGGCCGCTGCGCTACGCGGTGACCGAGAACCAGTTGCTGGTGGTCGGTTCCGAAACTGGCATGGTGAAGTTCAATGAGGCGGAAATCGTCGAGAAGGGCCGCGTCGGTCCCGGCCAGATGATCGCGGTCGACCTCGACCATCCGCGCCTTTACGACAATGGCGCGATCATGGATTCGCTCGCCGCCCGCGCGCCTTTTGGTGAATGGGCGAAGCGCATCGTCGGCATCGACGACCTCATCAAGACCGACGCGCCGGAGCCTGTGCTGCTTTCCTCCGAGGATCTGCGCCGTCGCCAGCTCGCGATCGGGGCCACGCTGGAGGAGCTGGAGAGCATCCTGCACCCCATGGTGCTCGACGCCAACGAGGCCACTGGCAGCATGGGCGACGATACGCCGGTCGCTGTGCTGTCGGATCGCTATCGCGGGCTGCATTGCTACTTCCGGCAGACTTTCAGCCAGGTCACCAACCCGCCAATCGACAGCCTGCGCGAGGCGCGGGTGATGTCGCTGAAAACCCGGCTCGGCAATCTCGGCAATGTGCTGGACGAGGACGAGCATCAGTTCGACATCCTCCAACTCAATAGCCCGATGCTATCGACCGCCGAATTCATCGCATTGCGGGCGAAGCTGGGGGCCAGCGTCGTCGAGGTCGATGCGACATTCGCGGCGGCTGAGGGCGAGACCGGCTTGCGTGCCGCGATCGATCGCATCCGGCGCGAGGCGGAGGAGGGTGTGCGCTCCGGCGCCACCCACATCATTCTAACCGACGAGCATGTCGGGCCGGACCGCGCGCCGATTCCGATGATTCTGGCGACAGGCGCCGTGCATACCTACCTCGTGCGCCAGAGCCTGCGGACTTTCACGAGCCTTAATATCCGCTCGGCCGAGTGCATGGATGTGCATTACGCCGCTGTTCTGGTGGGTGTAGGTGCCACCACGGTCAATCCGTATCTCGCGCAGGAGTCGATCGCGGATCGGCATCGCCGCGGGCTGTTCGGCGACATGCCGCTGAAAACGGCGGTGGGGCGTTATCGCAAGGCAGTCGATAAAGGGCTGCTGAAGATCATGGCGAAGATGGGGATCAGCGTGATCTCCTCCTATCGCGGCGGCTATAGTTTCGAGGCGATCGGCCTCAGCCGTGCGCTGGTCGGCGAGTTTTTCCCCGGCATGCAATCGCGCATCTCCGGCATTGGTCTCCCTGGCATAGCGCGCAAGGTGCTGGAGCTGCACAAGGTCGCCTGGTCGCCGAATGTCGTCACGCTTCCTGTCGGTGGCGTCTACAAGATGCGGCGCGGCGGTGAGTCGCATGCCTTCGATGGCGGGCTCATCCATCTGCTCCAAACGGCCGTCGCGACCGATAGCTACACCATGTTCCGCCGCTACTCCGAGGGTGTGCGCCGCCTGCCGCCGGTCGCTTTGCGCGACTTGCTCGATTTCCGCGAGGATGGGCTGACCCCGGTGCCGGTGGAGGAGGTGGAGAGCATCACCGAGATCCGCCAGCGCCTGATCGCGCCGGGCATTTCCTTGGGCGCGCTGGGGCCAGAGGCGCATGAGACGCTGTCCATTGCGATGAACCGCATCGGCGCCCGCTCCGATAGTGGCGAGGGCGGCGAGGATCCGGAGCGTTCGAAGCCGCGCGCGAATGGCGACAATGCCTCCTCCGCGATCAAGCAGATTGCATCAGGGCGTTTCGGCGTGACGGCGGCCTATCTCAATGACTGCCGCGAGATTGAGATCAAGGTGGCACAAGGCGCCAAGCCCGGTGAGGGCGGGCAGTTGCCCGGCTTCAAGGTGACGGAGCTGATCGCCAAGCTGCGGCATTCGACGCCGGGCGTCATGCTGATCAGCCCGCCGCCGCATCACGACATCTATTCGATCGAGGATCTGGCGCAGCTCATCTACGACCTCAAGCAGATCAATCCGGATGCAAGTGTCTGCGTGAAACTGGTTTCACGTTCGGGCATCGGCACGATCGCAGCGGGCGTCGCCAAGGCCAAGGCGGATGCGATCCTGATCTCGGGCCATTCCGGCGGCACCGGCGCCAGCGCGCTGACCAGCGTGAAATATGCCGGTTTGCCCTGGGAGATGGGGCTGTCGGAGGCGCATCAGGTGCTGATGCTCAACCGGCTGCGTCATCGCGTGAAGCTGCGTACGGATGGCGGGCTCAAGACTGGGCGGGACGTCGTGATGGCGGCGATGCTGGGCGCCGAGGAGTTCGGCATCGGCACTGCCTCCCTCGTCGCGATGGGCTGCATCATGGTGCGGCAGTGCCATTCCAATACCTGCCCGGTCGGCGTCTGCACGCAGGATGAGAAGCTGCGCGCTAAGTTCGAGGGCACACCCGAGAAGGTCATCAACCTCTTCTCCTTCATCGCCGAGGAGGTGCGCGAAATCCTGGCGCGGCTGGGGTTCCGCAAGCTGACCGACATCATCGGGCGGACGGATCTGTTGCAGCAGGTCAGCCGCGGCAGCGACATCCTGGACGATCTCGATCTCAACCCGATCCTCGCCCAGGCGGATCCCGGACCCTATCCGCGTTACTGCACGCTGGAAGGCCGCAATCCGGTGCCGGAAACGCTGGATGCGCAGATGATCGCGGATGCGGGCGCCTTCTTCGACCGGCGCGAGAAGATGCAATTGCAATACAATATCCGGAACACGCATCGCGCCATCGGCACGAAGTTCTCCTCGCTCATCACCCGGCGCTACGGCATGTCGGCGCTGCCGCCGGCGCATATGAGCGTGAGACTGCGCGGCTCGGCCGGCCAATCGCTGGGCGCTTTCGGGGTGCAGGGTCTCAAGCTGGAGGTTATTGGCGATGCCAATGACTATGTCGGCAAGGGGCTGTCGGGGGCGACCATCGTGGTGCGGCCCGCGCCGTCCTCGAAGATGCAGAGCCAGAACAACACCATCATCGGCAATACCTGCCTTTATGGCGCGACGGCGGGGCAGTTATTCGCGGCGGGGCAGGCGGGCGAGCGATTCGCGGTGCGGAACTCGGGTGCTACCGCCGTGGTGGAGGGCTGTGGCTCGAATGCCTGCGAATACATGACCGGCGGTGTGGTCGCGATCCTTGGCAAGTCGGGCGAGAATTTCGGTGCGGGCTTCACCGGCGGGGTGGCCTTCGTGCATGACGAGGACGGGTTGTTCGGCAATCGCGTCAATCCGGAATCGATCACATGGCAGCGTATCGAATCCGCGTATTGGGAGGGTGTGTTACGGGGCTTGGTCGAGCGGCATGTGCACGAAACTTCCAGCCGCTACGCTGCGATGTTGCTGCACGACTGGGACCAGACGCTTGCTGCAATGTGGCAGGTCGTGCCGAAGGACTACGTGCGCTACCTGCCTCACTCGCTGAGCGACGCGCCGGCAGAGGCGACGGGGTAAGCTGAGACGCCGTTATCTCCCCTCCCTGCAAGGAGGGGTTAGGGGTGGCGTTTAGCTTCGGCGGGGCCAAACCGCGCCCAGCAACACCCCTGCGCCGACCGCCAGCGAGAGCGCGAGAATGGGCCGCTGCCGGGTGTTTTGGCCCAGCATGTGGACCGCATCTTCAACCCGCATCGCCGCATCGATCGCCACTGGCATGGCTCGCTGGTTGAACAGGCGCCGCATCGCCGAGGGCGGAGGTGGCTTGGCGATCATGTAGTCGATGGACACCATGGCCCTATCCTCCGCGATGCCGCGAATGTGGTGCCGCCGGGCGTTGCTACAATGGAGACGCAACCCAACTCCCGGCCACGCCTATGCCCGGAGGAGATGACCATGTCTCGGCACGAGAGCTTCAGGCCCTATACCGCACCGGCCGGCGGATGGGGTTCAGCGCGCTCCCTCGGTCAGATTTTGGCGCGGGAAGGTGTGCCGCTGAGCGGCCCTTTGGTGCTGGCACGCCAAAACAAGCCTGATGGCTTTCAATGCGTGAGCTGCGCCTGGCCTAAGCCGGCGGCCCCGCTGCCTTTCGAATTTTGCGAAAACGGTGCCAAGGCGACTGCCTGGGAGATCACCACCCAGCGCGCGACGCCCGATTTCTTCGCCAAACACACAGTCACCGAATTGCTGGGCTGGGACGAGTATCATCTCGAACAGGCGGGCCGCCTGACGCATCCGATGCGGTACGACCCTGCGACCGACACCTATCGCCCGGTTTCCTGGCAGATAGCCTATGCCGAGATCGGCAGAGAGCTGAGGTCCGTGCGGGATCGCCGCAATACTGTGTTCTATAGTTCCGGCCGCTCCTCCAACGAGGCGAGCTATCTCTACGGACTCTTCGCGCGGCTCTATGGCAACAACAACCTGCCCGACAGTTCCAACATGTGCCATGAGACAACTTCGGTGGCATTGCCGGAAAGCATCGGCGTGCCGGTCGGCACCGTGACGCTGGATGATTTCGCGAAGACGGATTGCATCTTCTTCTTCGGCCAGAATGTCGGCAGCAATAGCCCGCGCATGCTGCATCCGCTGGAGGAAGCCAGCAAACGCGGCGTGCCGATCATCACCTATAACCCGCTGCGCGAACGCGGGCTGGAGAGCTTCACCAACCCGCAGTCGCCGACCGAGATGCTGACTGGGCATGAGACACGGATCAGTTCGCAATATTATCAGGTCAAGGCCGGTGGCGATCTCGCGGCGCTGGCTGGAATCTGCAAATGGCTGGTGCAGATGGATGACGCCGCGCAAGCCAGTGGCGGCGAGAGGGTGCTGGATCACGACTTCATCGCCGAGCACACGCATGGCTTGGAGAAATTCGTCGTGTGGCTGCGGCAGCAGAAATGGGAGGATTTGGAGCGGCATTCCGGCCTCGGCCGCGCCGCTTTTGTGCAGACAGCCGAGACCTACGCGAAGTCTAAAGCCGCCATAGGCATTTACGGCATGGGGTTAACTCAGCATCGCGCGGGTGTCGAGACCGTGCAGATGCTCGTCAACCTGATGCTGCTGCGCGGCAATATCGGCCGCGACGGCGCTGGTATCTGCCCGGTGCGAGGCCATTCCAATGTGCAGGGCCAGCGCACCGTGGGCATCACGGAGAAGCCCGAGCTCGTGCCGATGGATAAGCTCGCCGAGCAATACGGTTTCGAGCCGCCGCGCGACTTGGGCCTCAATACCGTCGAGGCTTGCGAGAAGATCCTGGCCGGCGAGATCGAGGCCTTCGTCATGCTGGGCGGCAATTTCGCGCGCGCCATTCCGGATACCGAGCGCATGGAGGGGGCCTGGAGGCAGATGCGCCTGACGGTCAATATCGCGACCAAGCTCAACCGAAGCCATCTGTTACCGGGCGCCATCAGCTATCTTCTGCCGGTGCTCGGGCGCATCGAGATAGACAAGCAAGCGACTGGGCCGCAGAGTCTCTCGATGGAGGATAGTTCCGCCTGTATCCATGGCTCACGCGGCGTGAGGCGGCCGGCCTCGCGCCATCTTGTCAGCGAGATCGAGCTGGTGGCGAAGATCGCCATGGCGACGCTTGATCCGAATCCCCTGGTGCCCTGGACCCAGTGGATCGACGATTACAGCCGGATTCGCACCTCGATCGGTGAGACCTATCCCGAGATCTTCCATGACTACGAGAAACGCATGTGGGAACCGGGTGGGTTTCATCGCAAACTCCCCGCGCGGCACCGCGAGTGGAAAACGAAGAACGGAAAAGCCAATATCATCACGCCGCGCGCGCTTGAGGAGGACCCGGATATGCCGGAGATTGGGCCGGACGTGCTGCGGATGATCACGCTGCGCAGCAACGACCAGTTCAACACGACGGTTTACGGCTATGATGATCGCTTCCGGGGGATCAAGGGCACCCGCATGGTCGTTCTCATGCATCGCGATGACATCGGCCGTCTGGGCCTCGCGGAAGGCGAGATCATTTCCCTGGTGACCCAATCGACCGACGGGCATCATCGCGAGAAGGGTGGGTTCCGCGTGACGCCCTATAATATTCCGCTGGGTTGCGTCGGCGCCTATTATCCGGAGGCGAATACGCTGGTGCCGATCGGCCACTATGCCGAGGGCAGCAAGACACCGGCGGCGAAGTCTGTGCCGGTGAAGGTGAAACAGGCGGCGTGATGCGGATTTTCGGCCTCGCGGGATGGAGCGGCGCCGGTAAAACGACGCTGCTGAAGCGGCTCATCCCATGCCTCATCGGGCAGGGGATGAGCGTGTCGACACTGAAACATGCCCATCATGACTTCGACATTGACCAGCCGGGCAAGGACTCCTGGGAGCATCGGCAGGCTGGCGCGAGCGAGGTGCTCGTTGCCTCGTCCCGCCGCTGGGCGCTGATGCACGAGCTGCGCGACTCTCGGGAGCCGGAACTGGCGGAGCTGCTCGGGAGACTTTCGCCGGTGGATCTCGTGCTCGTCGAGGGTTTCAAGCGTGATCCGCATCCTAAGCTTGAAGTTTTTCGCGCTGTAAATGGTAAGCCGGCGCTGCATCCTGACGATCCCAGGATAATCGCTATCTCGACCGAGACGGCCTTTCCGAATTTCTATGGTGCTGTCTACGGAATCAACGATATCGAGGCCATCGCGGCCTTCATTCGTGATCATGCAGTGGCGGCGGCGGATATTTTACGATGACACCCGCAATCGTTATTCTTGCCGGTGGTGCTGGGCGGCGGATGGGTGGTGCGAACAAGGCGCTGCTGGAACTCGGAGGGCGTCCGCTGCTGGCCCATCTGCTAGACCGTCTCGCGATCGCAGGGCCAGTGGCGATCGCCGCGCATGATACCGCCGGGGCGGAGGCTTTGCGGCGCTTCGGCCTCCCGGTTTTGACTGATGCATTTGCCGATCGCCGTGGGCCGCTTGCTGGAGTGCTCGCGGGACTTGCCTGGCGGCGACAGCACCATCCCGAAAGCAGCGGGCTCGTGAGCTTGCCGGTGGATTGCCCATTCCTGCCGGCTGATATCGTCCTGCGACTGTCCGAGACCGCCAAGGCGCGGCATGCGCAGGTGGCGCATGCGACTTGCGGCGGCGAAGCGCACTATGCCTGCGCCTGGTGGAAGCCGGAATTGGAGGCGTCGCTGCGCCGCGTGGTGGGAGCGGCGGAGGCGCTGGCCATTCGCCGCTTCACCAAGGGCCTCAGAGTCGCGACTTGTGACTATCCTGCGTTGCAATCAGGTGATTTCCGCAATCTGAACACGCCTGAAGCAATGTTGGAGGCGTAGCACTTGACGAACTAAGCCGCACCCGGTCGGTGGCTTAGAATTCTGACAAAGACACATCCCGACGAGCTTACGACTGTGGCGCAAACCCGCCAGGCGTCGAGGATTCGATCAGCCGCTTTGCCGCGACGACTACGTTTGAAAAGACCTCCGAGAAACGTGCGAGAGTGCCTCGTAAATAATCTGGTTCATATTCCACTGCTGGGCGGTCGTCAGGTTCGCAGGATCCGTGTTATTGTAAACTGCATAACCTTGAGAGACAAACACACCTGTTGGACGACGCGGCCAGGCGGCATACTCGTTGACTGGTTGAATAACTATTCCGCTCGTGGTTTTCGAAAGAATGAATGTGTAGTCGTGGAAGCCGTCATCATCGTGAATTGAGCAAGTGAAATACAGATCTTGAGCCAGTTGCCCCTCAGCATCTGCTTTCCAGAGATAGTCGATTAAATATTCTCGCTGTTGTCGGGGATTGAGTCCTTGGTAAGCTGTGGCGCCCCGGGGAATACGGATCCTAAGCGCCGCTAGCAACCTGACCGGTGGTTGCACCGACTGCCCGCCAATCGCCCCCTATCCGCAAACACCTCGAAGCCATCCTCTCGCGCGACACCAATCAGCGTCATGCCGATTTCCTCGGCCGTGCGCACAGCGAGCAGCGTCGGCGCCGAGACCGCGGCCAGGATCTGCACCCCCATCACGGCCGCCTTCTGGATCAGCTCGATCGAAATCCGGCTCGTCATCACCAGCACCCCGTCGGAGGCTCCGCGGCCGCGGGCGATCAGCCCGCCCGCCAGTTTGTCGAGCGCATTGTGGCGGCCGACATCCTCGCGCAGCGCGATCAAACCCTCAGCCTCGGTCCAGAAGCCCGCCGCATGCACCGCGCGCGTGCGCTGGCTGAGGATCTGTGCCGGCGCCAGCGAAGCGCAGGCTGCCATGATGGCCTCAGCCGACAGCCTCAGACCATCCGGCACACGCGGTGGCGGCTTGGTCGCCTCCTCCAGGCTCTCGAGCCCGCAAAGCCCGCAGCCCATGGCCCCGGTCAGGTGGCGGCGCCGCGCGTCCAGCGCCGCCATGCGATCCTCGGCAATCCACATCCGAAGCTCGACCGCACCGCGCGGGGCGGCCAGGATTTCCAGCTCCTCGATCTCGTCGGGCCGATCGACGATCCGCTCGTTGAGGCTGAAGCCCAGGGCGAAGTCGGCGAGATCGCCGGGGGTCGCCATCATGACCGCGTGAGACAGCCGATTGTAGCTGATGGCGACTGGCGTCTCCTCGGGCAAAGCGCGTAAGCCGTCCTCGAAACGGCCGGAGCGCCAGGCGCGCTGGGGCAGGCTGGCGGAAGCCTCCGGCAGAGGTACAGAAACCTGCGCCTCGGCGCTGGTCCCGCTCTCAGAATTGGGATAGTTCGGTCGCATGCGCGTTCTCTACCACCTTCCGCATTCGCCATTCTGCCGCAAGGTGCGCCTCGTCCTCGCCGAGAAGCGCCTGCCCTTCGAGTTGCGCCTGGAAAAGACCTGGGAGCGGCGGGACGAATTCCTCGACATCAATCCGGCGGGTTCGGTGCCCGTGCTGGCGGATGAGAACGGGCTGGTGCTCTCCGAATCCTCGGCCATTTGCGAATATCTCGACGAGGCCTATCCCGATCTTTCCCTCATCGGCCGCACGCTGTCCGAGCGGGCGGAGGTGCGGCGGCTGGTCGCGTGGTTCGACCTCAAATTCAACCATGACGTGACCCGCCATCTGCTGGGCGAGAAGATCATGAAACGCATCGCCGGGCGCGGCCAGCCGGATACCGGGGCGTTGCGCGTCGGCTATGCCAATCTCAAGACGCATATGGAACATCTGGGCTATCTCGCCGAGACGCGCAAATGGCTGGCGGGCGCAAACCTGTCTCTCGCCGATTTCGCGGCGGCGGCGCATCTCTCGTCGCTGGATTTCGCGGGTGAGGTGGATTGGTCGCTCTCGCCGCCCGCCAAGGAATGGTATGCGCGCATCAAGTCGCGCCCCAGTTTCCGGCCCATCCTGGGCGACCGCATGGTCGGCATCGCGCCGCCCGCCCATTACGCCGACCTGGATTTCTGAGCCGCGGTGACCGCCGGGATGGCGCCGAGGCTGCTCATTTTCGGTCTCGGCTATAGCGGCACGGCGATCGGTCTGGCCGCGGCGGCGGCCGGCTTCGCGGTCACTGGCACCAGTCGCGATTCGAGCCATGCGGGCGTGCCCGGCATCGCCCTCATTCCCTTCGAGCAAGCGGGCGCGGCTTTGGCCGAAGCGACGCACATCGTCGCGACAGCCGCGCCGGGGGAGGCGGGGGATCCGGTGCTCGCGCGCTACGGCGAGGCCATTGCCACGGCCGAGGGGTTGCGCTGGATCGGCTATCTTTCCTCGACCGGCGTCTATGGCGACCGCGGCGGGGACTGGGTGGACGAGGCAAGCGTGCCGGCCCCGAGGTCCCGCCGCGCCACGGCCCGGCGCGAGGCGGAGCTGCAATGGCAGGCGGCGGCGGCGGCTCGCGGCGTGGCGCTCGATCTCATCCGCCTGGCGGGGATTTACGGTCCAGGCCGGTCAGTGCTGGACGAGGTGAGGGCCGGCGGCGGGCGGCGGATCGACAAGCCGGGCCATGCCTTCGGGCGCATCCATCGCGACGATATCGCCGGGGGAACGGTGGCGGCGATGCGGCAGGAGCTTCCGCCGGGCGTCCGCGTTCTCAATTTCAACGATGACCTGCCGGCGGAACCGGCCACCGTTGTCGAGGCGGCGGCCCGGCTGCTGGGCCTGCCGCCGCCGCCTTTGATACCGTTCGAGACGGCCGTCAAGGCGATGAGCCCGATCGGTCGCAGCTTCTGGAACGAGAGCCGCAGGGTCCGCGGCGCCGAGACTCAGCGGATGCTGGGCTACCGCTGGCGCTACCCCACGTTTCGGGAAGGCCTGCTCGCCATACTTGGAAGCCCTTGAGCGGGCGTCACTATGGCAGGATATGTTTTTGGACCTCGTTCCTGAAAGGCCTCGTCATGCGACACCCAGTTCACGCTCGCGCCGTCGCCGCTTCGCGAACGTCTCCTACGCCATGGCTGGCGGCTGGGCTTGGCCTGGGGCTTGCTCTGCTGCTCGCGGTGGCGGCGCAGGCGCAGCCGGCACAGAATGCGAATGTCTGGGGCGGGCTCGATCACCAGCCGACAGCCGGTTCCGGCATTCCCCGCAGCCCGGGCCAGGAGCAGCAGGTCGATCATGAGCTAGACGCGCTGCAACACCAACTCGAAGACTTCAAGCCGCCACATCATTCGACGAAACTACTTGGCCAGCCCCTAGAGTCCTCGTCAGGTCCGTCAGAGCAAGATTGATCGGCGCTCCGCTCGACGAGACAATTCTCGTCCAAGGACGGAGCGCATATTAGCCTGGGTTTTAAGAGGCCGACTGGTGAACGCCGGTCAGGTATCGTTTAAATTAGATTCACAGCATTCGCGTTATAGCCGTTCCGCTTAACGGAGATAGCAGTATGCCTGGGACCTCCCCGCCACCTGGAACGCGTCCTTTACCCGATGCAACACAGGATTACGAACAAGGCTATGCGGAGAACGGAGATTCATTCGCTCGGGCATTGCAGCAGTCTGTGGGATCTGTCTCGATGCCACAAGTTGCCCTCAATGCGACATTGCCGCAGGCTCAGCGCTATGTTTCGCCGCTCCAACGGCCCGTCTTCACTACGATGTTAAACGAGTTGGGCCGACTGCACAGATCTTGCGCACCCATCTGGTGGCCGGATGAGTGGCCACTCCCTAGCCATATGCACCGCCAAACCGCAAACACCTTGCTTACATACGACTATCCTAAGACCTTGGTTACGTATCCTTACTTTTGGCACAACACCTGTGAGATCGCGCCGCAGATGTCACAACAAGCTTACAGATGGCTCGAGAATCATGAGTGGCTCGGCTTCTTTGTTAGAAAATACGGGAGATATCCGCAGGCTTGTTTTGTCCCGCGCCAGGAGTAGCTCGCCGAATGTGCTCCCTCGCGGGGAGACTGGGGCGCGCGCCCGATCACCAAGCCACTCCAAAAAATTTACGTCTCGCCCGCATCCGAATGCCCGTCGTCTCGCGATGGTGTGTGCGGCCGAACGGGCCGCCTCTTTTCGGAGGATGGCCCATGAAGAATCTCGCTCGCCTTGCAATCGTTGCTGTCAGCACCGGCCTTGTCGCGCCGGCTACAATCTCGGCTGCGCTCGCCCAATCGTCTGGCATGGCTCATACCGTCGTCGTCGGTGGCCAGGCGATGTATCCCAATAAGTCGATTGTCGCGAATGCGGTGAATTCAGGCGACCACACGACACTGGTTGCGGCCGTCAAGGCAGCAGGCCTTGTCGATGCGCTGAGCGGCAAGGGTCCATTTACTGTGTTCGCACCGACCAACGAGGCGTTTGGCGATCTGCCGGCTGGCACGGTCGAGACGCTGGTGAAGCCGGAGAACAAGCCGGCACTCACGAAAATCCTGACCTATCATGTTGTATCGGGTGACTACACGACGGCCGCGCTTAAGCACATCATTCATGCGGGCGGCGGCAAGGCGACACTCAAGACCCTTGAGGGTGGCACGCTGCATTTCATGATGAACGGCCCGAACAATATCGTCGTTGAAGACGGCAAAGGCGGTATGGCCGACATCACGATCTCTGATGTCAAGCAGTCGAACGGTGTGATCCAGGTGATCGATCACGTGCTGATGCCGGCCTGATCAGCACGCAGCAAATTTTTAAAGGTAGACGGCCGGAATTTCCTGGCCGCATCGATTTCTATGTCGGTGGTCGGGGCGCTTCACAGAGGCGCCCCGACATTTTGTTGTGCTGGTGACTGCGTTATTGGACGCGCGTCGTCCTGGCAAACGCGGACATTCCGCATGTTCGCAGACTAGACTAGCGAGGGCGTGGATCCTCGGCCTTCGCCGAGGATGACGAAGTGCCAACGCGCGTCGCCTCTACCCCGTCATGCTCGGCGAAGGCCGGGTATCCACGCTTGCTCTAGCGCCACAGGAAGGGCCGGATATTCAATTTTCCGGGGGTGCGGCAGACACCACGAATGCGGTCGCCATCAAAGCCGTGCCAAACGCCCAGCGAAGAGAACCGGACCGGTCGGCGCCCCGGTTGGTGATCCGCCTCGTGGCTCCAGGCTCACCATGAGCTGCATTCCCGCCTGAGTCGCCTGAGGCAAAGTCGCCACCCCGCCCGCCGCGCGCAATACACCGAGGGATTGCGGTTTCGTGCCGCCGACCGGGAGCGCCCACAGTTCGAGATCTCGATCCGACGCCACCGCCACATGCGTCAGCGGATGAAGCGTCAGGCGGCCGTTGGTATCCGCCTCGGCCAAGTATGCCGGGGGTCCGCCCGGGGAGGCGGCGAGTACGGCGCTCGCGGATGGCAGATTCGCGGACGGCCCGGTAGGCGGCACCGGCCTGAGCAGCACGAGCACGGCCAACGCGGCTGCCAAAGCGAAGCCGGCACCCGAAACGCCACGCCAGAATCCGAGGCTCTCCCAGAAACTCCGCCGCGCGGGACGACGCGCTTCGGCAACGACGGGCGCACCAAGCGACTGCTCGATCCTCCGCCACAACTCAGGCGGCGGCGTGACCGGAGACACCAGAACCGCCAAGGGGCTAAGCCGAATTTCCCAGGCGGCGATTGCGGAATTCAATACGTCATCGGTTTCTGCGCGCCTCGCGACGGTAGCGCGCTCACTTTCGTCAAGCGTGCCGAGAACATATTCGGCGGCGCGCAGATCGTCTTCCTCCGCCACGCCGCTCATGGCGAAAGGCACTCTTTGAGGGCGATCAGCGCGCGGCGGATCCACGACTTGATCGTGCCAAGCGGCGTGCCCATCGATTCGGATAGCTCGCTATGAGACAAACCATCCGCATAGGCGCGTAGGATGAGCTTGCGCCGATCAGGTTCGAGCTGGTCCAGGCAACGATGCAGCGCGGCACCTTCGGTGCTGCTGATCATCTGTGACAGTGCGTCGGGTGACTCGTCCTCTTGCTCCGGCGGCTCGTAGCCCGGCTTTTCGCGTATTCGCCGCCGCGCGATGTCGAGGGCGCGATAGCGCACGATGCTGGTGAGCCAGGCTCCCGCCGCGCCGCGCTCCGGATCAAAGCGTACGGATTGGCGCCAGACCTGAATAAAGGCGTCATGCGTCGCATCCGCGGCCAAGGCGGTATCGCGGGTGATGCGCATCGCCAGCCCATGCATGCGGGGCGCTTGCATATCATAAAGCGTTCGGAAGGCCTGGCGGTCGCCCTGCGCGCAACGCTCGAGCAGCGCGCGCAGCGTGGATTCGCCGCTATTCCCGGTATCATTGCCGAGACTGCCCAGGGTGACGCTCTCCCGCAGGCGCCGCGCGGAATACGACGGTCGCCGAAGGGGCATATTGCCTCGTATCGGCGTCCGCGCAAGCGCGGGCATGGTGAGAGGGTAGGCCAGCGCCACGGTTTTGGTCCTCGCGTGAAAGATTGGGGCGGCCTCTGCCGTCCACATACTCTCTACGCGGCGGCAGGGTAGCCGGATGCCGCGATCGCCAGAATTGCTGCGATATCGCAATGGGATTCGAGATGGCCTGCCAAGGCGTCGAGCACTGATTCGATTCCCGCGGCGTAACTCTTCGGGATGACGGTGGCGCCGAAACGGGTGAGCCACGCGGCGCGCTGGGTGTCGTGCTGGAAGAAGCCGTGGACATAGCTGCCCATCACGCGACCGTCCGCGGAGGTCGCGCCGTCCATTCGGCTATCCGCGAGTTGCACCAAGGGATGATGCGTATCGGGGCCTGTGGTCTCGCCCATATGCATCTCGTAGCCATGAAAGGCGGCGCCATCGGCGTTCGTGCGGCCGGTCACGCTGGCGAGACGTTTGGACCCGCGCAGGACAGTTTCGACATCGAGCAAGCCGAGTCCGAGGGTTTCGCCGGGCGGGCCTTCGATGCCCTCGGGATCGGCGATGCGGCGGCCGAGCATCTGGTAGCCACCGCAAAGCCCGAGCACCCGGCCGCCGCGCCGATAATGCGCCAGGATATCCGCGTCCCAGCCAAAGGCGCGCAGGGCCGCGAGATCGGCGATCGTGGTTTTCGAGCCGGGCAGGATGACGAGATCGGTCTCCGGCGGCAGAGGCGCGCCGTCCCGCAACATGAGGAGTGCCACCGAGGATTCCGCCCGCAATGGGTCGAGGTCGTCGAAATTGGCGATGCCTGGCAGAACTGGCACGGCGATCCGAAGCTTGGCGCCAAGCGGCGTGGTGGAGCGCGGCAGATCGGCGGCATCTTCCGCAGGCAGGCGATGCGCGTCCGCGAAGAAGGGCACAAGGCCGAGCGGCGCCCAGCCGGTGCGGTTGGCGATGAAACGCATTCCAGCATCGAAGAGCGAGGCATCGCCGCGCATGCGGTTGACGATGAAGCCCCGGATCATCTTGGCGTCATCGGCATCCAATACGGTCTGGGTACCGACAAGGCTCGCGATGACTCCGCCGCGATCGATGTCGCCGACCAGAATCACCGGCACATCAGCGGCACGGGCGAAGCCCATGTTCGCGATGTCGCTGGCGCGGAGATTGACTTCCGAGGCGCTGCCGGCCCCTTCGACCACAACGATATCGGCTTCGGCTTGCAGGCGGCTGAAACTCTCCAGCACGCGGGGAAGGAGTTGCGGCTTGATGGCCTGATAGTCTCGCGCGCGAGCCTGGCCGAAGACCTTGCCTTGCACCACGATCTGCGCCCCGATCTCGCTTTGCGGCTTGAGCAGCACGGGGTTCATGTGAACGGAAGGCGACACGCCGCAGGCCAATGCCTGCAATGCCTGGGCACGGCCGATCTCGCCGCCCTCCGCTGTGACCGCCGCATTGTTGGACATGTTCTGCGGCTTGAACGGGCGAACCCGAAATCCCCGTCGCGTCAGCGCACGACAGAGTCCCGCCACCAGCAGCGACTTGCCGACGCTGGAGCCGGTACCTTGCAACATGATGGAAGCGGTCGCGCGCGCGCTTGCGCTCAAAACTCGATGCCTTCCTGCGCCTTCACGCCAGCCTTGAAGTGATGTTTCGCGGCTTGCATTTCCGTCACCAGATCCGCCACTTCCACCAAACCGGCTGGCGCGTTGCGGCCTGTCACGCAAACATGCAGATCCTCGCGGCGACTCTGCAAAGCCGCCAAGACCTCGTCGAGCGCCAAATAGTCATAGCGCAAAGCGATACACAGCTCGTCGAGCACCAGAAAGCCAAGTTCGGGCCGCGCCATTTGGACGCAGGCCTCGGCCCAGGCCCGCTTGCACGCTGCAATGTCGCGTTCGCGGTCTTGAGTTTCCCAAGTGAAACCCTCGCCCATGCTGTGCCAGGCAAGAAGATCGTCGAAACGGGTGAGGGCGGTGCGCTCCCCGGTACTCCAGGCGCCTTTGATGAATTGCACGATCGCCACCGGGCGCCCACGGCCGAGCATCCGCAGCGCGAGACCCATCGCCGCCGTCGTCTTGCCTTTGCCCGGTCCGGTATGGACCATGAGCAAGCCGCGCTCGATGGTCTTGCCCGCGACCTCGGCGTCCTGGATTTCCTTGCGGCGGGCCATTTTGGCGCGCCAGCGTTCGGCCTCGGCGGGGTCCGTGTCGCTCATTTCACCACCATCGGCAGGCCCGCGATCATGAACAGCACCCGGTCGGCGCGGGCAGCCAGACGCTGATGCAGCAGCCCCGCCGCATCCCGGAAGGCGCGGCCGAGCCGCGACTCGGGCACGATGCCGAGCCCGACTTCGTTTGCGACCAGCACCGTCGGCGCCTCCCGTGCGGCGAGCGCCGTTTCCAGCCGCGTGGTTTCCGTTTCCGGATCGCGCGCATCGAGCATGAGGTTGGTCAGCCATAGCGTCAGGCAATCGACCAGAGCCGGGCGCGAGCCGGCCAAAGCCAAAGCGCCGGGCAGATCGTGCGGCGCCTCGATCGTGGTCCAGCGCTGGTCGCGGCGGGCGCGGTGGGTTTCGATGCGCAGCCGCATCTCCTCGTCCCAGGCCTCGGCGGTGGCGAGATACATCAGCGGGCCGGGCACCGCTGCGAGCAGCGACTCGCCGTGGCGGCTTTTGCCGGAGCGGGCGCCGCCAAGCACGAGGGTCAGCGGGGCGTGAGATTGACGGGCCATGGAGTGGCGTCTTAGATCAGCCGTGATGGTTCCACCAATCAGCTTGCTGGTAGGTGGATGAAAAGGGAATGCGGTGCGGGCGGCCTTTCGCCCTATGCCGCGGCTGCCCCCGCAACTGTAAGCGGAGAGCTGCCGGCCAAGGTCCACTGGGCGAGACGCCTGGGAAGGAAGGCCGGAAGCGATCGGATCCGCGAGCCAGGAGACCTGCCATCGCACGACCCTAGTCTTCCTTCCGGGCGGGGTGCCTCGGCGGGATACGCATCCGCCGTCGAACCTTTCCGTTCGACCGCATCCCCGCTTTCCGTCCGGCGACAGGGCGCGACGAAGGAGTGGGACGTGGCGGAGAATTGCCTGCATGTCTGCGTTACCTGCGGCTACCCGGACGAGCCGCGGTCCGGCCAAATTCTGCACGACCGTATTGCCGGTCTGCTGAAGGGCGATGAGCCGTTTGTGCTCAAACCGGTGACCTGCCTCGCGCGCTGCGACGACGGTTGCAGCGTGGCGGCAACCGCGCCGGGCAAATGGGGCTACTTGCTCGGGCGCCTTTCCCCCGACCATGCGCCCGACCTCATCACCTATGCGACCGCGTACGCCGCTACCGCGAGCGGGGCGGTGTTGCCGTCCCGGCGGCCGGCGAGCCTCAAGAACGTCATCATCGGGCGGATACCGGCCTTGGAGGCCGCGGCATGAAGGCGCGGATTCCGGCCACGATCATCACCGGCTTTCTCGGCGCCGGTAAGACGACGCTGGTGCGCCATCTGCTGGAGAATGCGCGCGGGCTGCGGATCGCGGTGATCGTCAATGAATTCGGCGCGCTCGGCATCGACGGCGCCGTGCTGGAAGGCTGCGGCATCGAGGGCTGCGACGCCGACCAGATCGTCGAGCTGTCCAATGGCTGCCTGTGCTGCACGGTCGCGGATGAGTTTCTGCCGGCGATGGAAGCGCTGCTCGACCGGCCAAATCCGCCCGACCATATCGTGATCGAGACCTCGGGCCTCGCTTTGCCCAAGCCGCTGCTGAAGGCTTTCTCCTGGCCCGCCATTCGCGCCCAGGTAACGGTGGATGGCGTGATCGCTGTGGTGGACGGCCCGGCGGTCGCCGCCGGTCATTTCGCCGACGATCCCGTGGCGGTAGCGGCCCAGATGGCGGCGGACCCCGCCGTCGATCACGATAATCCATTGGCCGAGGTTTACGAGGACCAGCTTTCCGCCGCCGATCTGGTGCTGCTCAACAAGACGGACCTGATGGACGGGCTGGCGATTGCTGATGTCGCCGCCGGTATCAGGGCGTTTCTGCCGCGTGGGGTGAAGGTGGTGCCTGCGCGGGAGGGGAAGGTCGATCTCGGCGTGCTGCTCGGCCTCGATGCTCGGGCGGAGGATGATCTGGCGTCGCGGCCGTCGCATCACGACGCGGTCGATGGCGCGCATGAGCATGACGACTGGGACAGTTTCGTGGTGGAAGTCGCCGAGGCGGCGTCGCCCGAGCCGTTGGTGTCCCGGTTGCGAGCTGCGGCCGAGGCGCATGATGTGCTGCGCATGAAGGGCTTCGCGAGCGTGACGGGCAAGCCGTTGCGATTGCTGGTGCAGGGCGTCGGCTTCCGCTTCCGCCACGAATTCGATCGCGCCTGGAAGCCCGGCGAGGACCGGACCGGCCGGATCGTGGTGATCGGCCGCAAGGGCCTGGATCAGGCGGCCATCACTGCGGCGGTGCGCGGGTGAGCGGGGCGCCGCGACTTCGACGTTCGGGTTTCTGATGCACCTCCTGCTGCGGGAAACGCATGGGCTGGAGGAAGGCGAGGCGGCCGTGGAGCCCGGTGGGCAGGCCGCGCCGATCCTGTTCCTGTCCTTCTCCGACAGCGATCTGGCCGCCGCACATGCCGCTGTCCTGCCCGAAGAATTCCCGCGGCTGCGGCCGGAGCGGATCGGGCGGTATCTGCATCCTCTCTCCGTCGATCTTCTGTGCGAAAGGTTGGTCGCACCGGCGCGCGTGGTCGTGCTGCGGCTGCTCGGCGGCCTCGATTATTGGCGCTACGGCGCGGAGGAAATCGCCGCGACCTGTCTTGCCGAGGGCATCCCGCTGGCAGTCTTGCCGGGTGACGGGCCAGAGGATGCGCGTCTAGCGGCGCTGTCGACGATGGCGGAGTCTGCGCGGGCGGCGATTGACCTTTGTCTGAGGCAAGGCGGCGCCGCGAACATGGCCCGCGCTTTCGTCGCGGCGGCTTGCGCGGCTGGCATTTGGCGCGGGTCGCCGGAACCTGCGGAGCTGCTCACCGATTTCGGCGAGTTTCTGTGGCCGACACGGCCCATCACGTCATGCTCGGCGAAGGCCGAGGATCCACGCCTTGCTTGTGGCGGTGAAGCCGAAGGCGTGGATCCTAGGCCTTCGCCGAGGATGACGGTGGATTGTTGCCCGGTATGTCCCTCGCCGAGCATGACGAGTGTCGCTCAAACCGCCACCATCGTATTTTACCGTTCCCATCTCCTCGCCGGCGAGACCGCGACCGTCACCGCGCTTGCCGACGCCCTCGCCGCACGCGGCATCGCCGCTCGCGCCCTCTTCGTGGACAGCCTGAAGAACCCCACCGCCATCGCCTTCGTGCGCGAGAGCCTGGCGGCCCATCCTCCGGCCGTCGTCCTGAACCTGACGGGCTTCTCCGCCCGCCTCGGCGATGCCGCTTCGCCGCTCGAAACGCCGGGCGTGCCGGTGTTGCAGCTGATCCAGGCGGGCAGCAGCCGGGATGCCTGGAACGCCTCCTCGCGAGGGGTTTCGCAGGCGGATCTCGCCATGCAGGTGGTGTTGCCGGAAGCCGATGGGCGGCTGCTCACCACCGCCGTCTCCTTCAAGGAGCGCGACACCGAGGGCGTCGCCCGTCTGGTGCCTCACACAGAAGGCATCGCGCTCGCCGCCGACCGGGCCGCCGGCTGGGTAAGACTGGCGGCCACGCCGCGTGCCGAACGGCGCATCGCCATCATCCTCTCCGATTATCCCGGCGCGGCCGAAGGCGGAACGCGGCACGAGATCGGCCATGCCGTAGGCCTCGACAGCCTCGCAAGCCTGGAAGCCATCCTGCGGCGGCTGGCCGCTGAGGGCTTCACCATCGGCGCCATCCCCGACTCCGCCACCATCGCCCGGCGCCTCTCGACCGCGACCGTGCCGCTGCGCTTCGGCGAGATCATCGTCGCCGTCCAGCCCGACCGGGCGGAGGGCGGTGACCGCAAGGCCGGTTACCACGATCCCGCCGCGCCACCCTCGGCTGCCTATATCGCCTTCTACCGCTGGCTGACCGAAACCCTGGGCATCCATGCGATGATCCATCTCGGCACCCACGGCACGCTGGAATGGCTGCCCGGCAAGGCCGCCGCTCTTTCCGCCGACTGCTGGCCGGTGCGGCTGATGGGTGGGCTGCCGGTGATCTACCCCTTCATCGTCAACAACCCCGGCGAGGCGGCACCCGCCAAGCGCCGGCTGGGCGCCGTGACCATCGGCCACCTGACCCCGCCCGTCACCACCGCCGGGCTACATGGTCGCGCCGCTGAACTCGAGCGCCTCATCGACGAATTCGCCGCCGCCGACGGTCTCGACCGCCGCCGTGCCGTCAGCCTGCGCCGCGCGATATTGGAGGAGGCGGCATCTTCCGGTCTGCTCGCCGAAAGCGGCGTGAAGCTGGCGGAGGAGGGCGAGGACGCGGCGCTTTCCCGGCTCGACGCCTATCTCTGCGACGTGAAGGAGTTGCAGATCCGCGACGGGCTCCATGTCTTCGGCACGGCGCCCCCTCCGACCCAGCGCGACAGTCTGCTGGCGGCGCTGGCGCAGTCCTGCGGCCAGCCGGCGGAAAGCTTGTTGGCGCGGCTCGATGGCTGTGCCGAAGCGGAGATGACGGCGCTGCTTGCCGCGCTCGACGGCAAGTTCGTCGCGCCTGGACCCGCCGGTGCGCCCACTCGCGGCCGCGCCGACGTGCTGCCGACAGGCCGCAACCTGACCACGCTCGATCCCCGCGCGATCCCGACACGCTCCGCCATGGCACTCGCCGAACGCGCTGCGGCGGCGCTGCTCGCGCGGCATCGGCAGGAGCAAGGAGAGTGGCCGCGCGCGCTGGTGCTCGACCTGTGGGGTAGCGCCACGATGCGTACCGGTGGCGAGGATCTGGCGCTCGCCTTCATCCTGATGGGCGTTGCGCCGCTCTGGGACGCGGGGTCGAGCCGCGTTTCCGGCTTCGAGGTGGTGCCCCTAGCAGTGCTCGACCGTCCGCGTGTCGATGTGACGCTGCGGATTTCGGGCCTGTTTCGGGACGCCTTCGCGGCGCAGATTTCCCTTTTTGACCAGGCCGCCCGCGCGGTCGCGGCACGCGACGAGGCGCCCGACTGGAATCCGCTGGTGGCGAGCCCTGGGGCGCGTGTGTTCGGTCCCGCCGCCGGCGCCTATGGCAGCGGCGTTGCGCTGGAAGCGCGGGACGCGGGACACGCCTATCTCGCCGGTTCCGCGACCAGTTGGGACAGCGGCGAGGGTCAGGCCGAAAGCGACGGGCTCGCGTTACGGCTGGCGCGCGCCTCGGCCTTCGTGCATCCGCAGGATCATGCCGAGACCGATATCCTGGAAAGCACGGACTATGCCGCGCATGAAGGTGGCTTCGCCGCCGCCGCCGCGCTGCTGGGCAACAACCCCGCACTCTATCATCTGGATACCAGCCGCCCCGACGCGCCCAAGGCGCGGCTCGTCGCCGAGGAGATCGTGCGCGTGGTGCGCGGACGCGCCGCGAATCCCGTTTGGATCGCCGGCATGATGCGTCACGGCTATCGCGGCGCCGCCGAAATCGTGCGCGGTGTCGAAACGCTCGCGGGTTTTGCCGCCATGCTCCCCACCCGTTTCGACGCGCAATTCGATCTGCTGCATGACGCGACGCTGGGCACGCCCGAGGTTTCCCTGTTCCTGACCGAGGCTAATCCCGCGGCCCATGCGGCGCTCGTCGCCCGCTTCCGGGATGCGGTCGTGCGCGACCTCTGGCGTCCGCGCCGCAACAGCACCGCCGCGAGCCTTGCCTCATGAGCGCGGCGCTGAAGCGCGGTTGGTGCCCGAGCCTGTTCCGGCCGATGGAATCCGGTGACGGCTGGCTGGCCCGCATCCGCCCGCGCGAGGGTGTCGTTGGGGAGCCGGTGATCGCGGCGCTGGCCGAGGCGGCGGCACGGCACGGCAATGGGCTGATCGAAGTGACCAGTCGCGCCAATCTCCAGATTCGCGGCCTGCGCCCGGACAGTATCGCGCCCTTCACCGAGGCGATGCTGGCCGCCGGTGCGGCGGATCCGGATGAGGCGATCGAGGCGCGGGCGAATATCATTGTGTCACCGCTGCTCGGCGCCGATCCGGCCATCGCGGCGGAGACGGCGGAGATCGCGCGTGCGATCCGCCATGGTTTGGCCGATCCGAAATTCGCTGGCCTGCCCGCCAAGTTCGGCTTTCTGTTGGACGGCGGCGGCGCGCTGACGCTCGGCGATCTCGGCTTGGACATCATGCTCCGCGCTAGCGGCGCGGTCCGTTGGGAATTGCGCTGCGGTGGCAACACGCTGACGCTGGACGCGGCCGATGCCGCGTCTCGTGCACTCGGTCTCGCGGCTGAGTTCGTCGGACGTGCCCGGCCCGGCCCGGCCCGTCATGCGGGACCGTCGCGGCTCGGGTTTGTTGCATGTGTGGATGGGCTTGCGGGCGCGGTCCTGATAATGCCGCCCTTTGGTCAGATGCGGGTGGAGCAACTGGCCGCCCTTGGCGCTCTTGCCCGGGAATATGGCGACGGCGGCCTTCGGCCCACACCTTGGAAGAGCCTTGCGGTCGGCGGTGTTTCCGTGTCGGACGCGGCCGCGCTGCTCGCCGCCGCCACGGCGCTCGGCTTCATCAGCGCGCCCGGCGATTCGCGGCTCG